>JAIYAT010000014.1 GCA_027488905.1 Bacteroidota bacterium | reverse complement strand
CCTTTCCGAACAGAGTAGTTAAGCCCATCAGCGCAGATGATACTTGGGTAATACCTGGGAAAGTATGTCGTCGCCAGATTCTTTAAAAGCCTGCACTTTTGTGTAGGCTTTTTTTTTGCACCCCCCCCTTCGACAAGCTCAAAGGGCCGGCAGAAAGAGAAAGAGTAAGAGTAAGAGAATTGGTAAGATTTTAATTAGATAATATTAAACAAAATGGCATCGGTGTTTACTTTGGTTCGAACCTAACCAATCTGACAATTATTTATTATTCTTCTTAAGCCAACCAATTTAACGACTAGTTTTGTTTAAAGGATTTAACCATCTTATTTAACCCCTCTTGATATGGAGTCACTTTAAAGTTTGGAAATTGTTTTTTGAACTTGTCAAAATTCATTTCGTAAGGGTTTTCAAATTGATACAACATTTCTTCTACCTCTCTAATGGGTGGAATGAAAATGGAAAGTATTTTACGCATCATTTTTGGAATATATGTTAACTTATAAGTTGTACCCAATTCAGCATTGAGCATAATATTTACCATGTCAAAGGTTATAGGCCTTCCTACTGGCAAATGCCAAACTTGGCCATAGGTGCTATCCTCCAAAGCCAACTCCACCAAAGCTCTGCCATTGTCGCCACTGTATGCAAATGAATGGGTAACACCTTTTCTTCCTAAAACTTGTGGGGCTTTACCTTTAAGCATGTTTTCAAGAAATGAAATGTAAAAAGGACTGTTTACTGCAAATTCTCCATAGAAATCTGCAGACCTTCCTATCACCGCGTTAACTCTTTTTTCGGCTATTGCTTTAATTAACAAATCGGCTGTTTGTTTTCTTGCCAAACCTTTTTTTGTGTTAGGGTTTTGCTGATGCTCTTCATTAAACGGCAATTCCAAAGGTTCAGGGCCATACATATACACATTGTCAAAAAAAATGAGTTTTGCATTTGCTTTTTCACAAGCTGTAATAACATTTTCCATTAAAATAGGCCAGTCTCTTTTCCAAACTTTTGATTGATAGGGTAGCCCTACACACAAATAAACATAAGCAGAGTTTTGGATTGCCTTAATTGCCTCATTTTTGTTAAGCAAATCGGCTTTTAAGGTTTCAACACCTTCCACTTTTTTACTTCGCTCTACTGCATTACAAGGTAAGTTCCTATTTTGTAATTCCTTTATTACGGCCTGTCCTGTTGCACCAGAAGCACCAAGAACAGTATGAATTTGGCTTTTCATTGTGAGGTGAATTTTTAGAATGATATAACAAGGTTAGCGCCAATTTGCCCACTTCTTAGGTTCTTGTCACCAAGTCCATTGATAGTTCCACTGCGTGAAGATGTTTCAAAATGTCCTTCTAAGCTCACTGCACTTTTTCCAATTGGAAATGAGTAACCAATATTTCCTGTAATTGTGTTTCCAATTGCAAATTGATGTGTGTAAGAGTTGGATGTATCATTGGCCCTCTTTGTAGTAAGCTGCCCAGTTCCTAAGGAAAATCTCAGATATAGACCTTTGTTGAAAGTCTGACTTAGCGCGTAATATTTAGCTGAAGCAGAGAAATTGTAATAATTAAAGAAATAATCATCTCCATTTTCGTCAACAGCTCCAGGGCCGCCAGACCACATTAAGCGAGTGCCTATTCCCAAACCTTTCCAATTTAATGGTGCATAATAAAAAGCAGTAGAAAGATTACCAGCAAAAACAGGGTCAAATGATCCACCTAATGCTGCTTTCAAATGCGATTTTGTTTCGTTAGCAATTATTGTCTTGCCAGTTCCAAATCCAATTTCACCATAAATGTTGTTGGTTCTAATTTGAGGCGTAGTATTTTGAGCGACCACAAATTGCGAGGCTAGGCAGGTAATCACTGCAAGCATTAGGATTACTTTTTTCATTTTTTGTAAGGTTTAAAAGGTTGTTAATTTTTACCTTACAAAGGTGCATGGGATATTTTCCTTGAACGTTCACCCAAGTTAAGAAATCACTTTTTGTTAAATATTCTTTTTCTGATCCTACTTAATGAGGGTGGCTTAATGCCCAAATAGGATGCTATATAATGTTGGGGAATTCTTTCAAACACTTTGGGTCTATCCTTCATTAGGTTTAGATAACGTTCTTCGGCTGTTTGATTTTCAAGCATTTCATTACGTCGGCGAATACCTAAAAAAGCATTTTCAGCCATTAAACGTCCAAAACGCTCAAACTTGGGAATGTCAATGTATAATTGTTGTAAGTCTTTTGAGGATAACAATAGAAGCTGTGTTTATTCCATTGTTTCAATGTTTTGTTGCGTAGGTTTTCCAGTCAAGAAACTTTCATAGTCGGTGTACCAACCATTTTCAAAAAAAAATTGGGCCGTATTTTCTTGTCCATCTACATTGTAATAATAACGTAGACAACCACTGTTGATAAAATAGGCAAAATTACAAATCTGTCCTTCTTGCAAGATTAATTCCCTCTTATGGCATTCCTTAAGTTGTAATTTAGTTACAAAATATTCCTGCTCGGTTGGGTCAAGCGTTACAAATTGAGAAAGCCTTTTGAGTATTTGATCATACATTTTTATCAATGCGTTGAGCAGTTTACTAAGTCTAATTAATTATTTAAAGATACTATTATTTTAATAAATGCTAATAATTTTTAGTAAGTTAACCATTGAAATAGCAAAGTACAATTATTAGAATTGAACCAACCATAATTACTAACCAAAATTGAAAACATCCTATCAATACTCCTTAGAAGGTAAGGAATCGGAACGATTATTTTTTAGAAGAATTACTGAACATGATTTTGACACTTGGGTAGCATTCTGTGAATATCCTGATTCTTTGAAATACATTTTTTCTCAGGAACAACTCAAGGTTGAGGATCCAGTAGAAAGATGTAAAATGTGGTTTAAAAGAGTATTTGATCGCTATGAAAATGGACTAGGGGGTATGAATGCTTTAATTGATAAGCAAACAGGTACAATGGTTGGTCAATGTGGTTTGTTGGTTCAAACCATTGATGATAAGCAAGAATTAGAAATTGGTTATTCACTTATGCCTGCGCATAGAGGAAAAGGGTTTGCACTTGAAGCAGCAAAAAAATGCAAGGAAATTGCGTTTGAAAATAATTATTCCAATTCACTTATATCGGTTATTGTTCCTCAAAATATTGCATCTATAAAAGTTGCCCTTAATAACGGAATGATACTAGACAAAACAACTACAAGCCACGGTGAGCTTGTAAATGTTTTTAGGATCAACAAAATTTAGTTTTAATGGAAAGGGAAGGATTGTACAAGAAGATAATTATCCTTTTTAAATACACAGTGTTATCACCTTAACAGCAAATATTTTTCTATTCCCTTAAATAGCTTTCCCTTTGATTTAATTAAGTTACTGCTCACAAGCTTGTTTCAATAAATCAAGCCAATTTTGCATACCCTTTTCTAAGTTTTTGTTGAATGACTTCTTAAAGAGTTTTGTTAAAAATCCTTCCATGCTTTCATCCACTGTAATCGTAGTTTGTCCATTGGTTTCTGTTAGAGTCCAGTTATGAATGGCATACATTCCAAAAGTCTTGCCTGTCCAACCAAAGTATGCATTAGGTTCAACGGTATGCAAGGTAGAGTGGATTTTTGCCCCGCCAGTTTTCCAATCAAAAGTAGTTTCAGGTTTTAGTGCGCCATTTAGTTTTGGATTACTGATGTCTTTTTGCCAAGTTGCCCAATTGTCAATGTTGGTCATAATTGCCCAAACTTTTTCAGAACTAGCATTGATGGTAATGGTCTTACTGCACTTTACAGGTGCGTTTTGGTTAATGTTTTTCATTGTTGAATTGTGTTGTGCAATTGAACCTAAAGAAATAGTTAAGCTTATTGTGGTTAAAAAAATTGATTTTGTAAACATTGTCGTTTGTTTTAATTTACGATACAAAGGTCTATACAAAACCAAGGCTTGCTCTTGACAAAAATCAAGAAGTTTAGTTAACCATTTTTTTTCTTAACCTGCTTAAGGTTTCTGGAGTCATGCCAAGCATGGATGCTAAATATTGCAAAGGCACTAGGTTAAACAATTCTCTATTGAAATTGAAAAGTTGGAGATATCTTTCTTCTGCAGTCATTGAAAGATGTTGCAAAACTCTATCCTCTAAGACTGTAAAGCACTTTGCAATGAATAGTTTCTCAAGTTCTGTCCAACGCGGTATTACTTGCCCAATTTTCTGGTAGTCTTTGCGGTCAATCACATAAAGTTCGCAGTCTGTAAGGGCTTGAATATTCCACCGAGCCGTTTGTTGAAATACAAAACTTGATAAGTCAACCACAAAATACCCTTTGGTAGAAATCCATTTGGTTACTTCTCTATCTTCAACAAAAACAAACTCACGTAAAATGCCCGACTGAACGAAACCAAGTCTGTCTGCGTACATTCCTTTTTTTAGAAAATAATCTCCCTTTTTCAAAGTTATGGGGTAAAAGAAGGAACTTATTTTGGTTAAGTCGTCTTTGTCAACGCCAAAGTAAGTCTGAATATATTTTTCAAGTTCATTCATGGTTTAGAATTGGATTTAAAAAACATTAAATAATTGAACATTTAAAAAACTTCTCAGTAGCGAAATTTACAAACTGATTTTATTGGTTTGTTATCTTTCGTATGGTATGTTATTTTTTATTAAACGCAGGTAAGATATACTTTGCATTGAGTTCATTACTCGAGGATTGCATATTGTAATGTCCTGCCGTGATTATGGTTACTAAATTTAATTCTTGGAAAATATAAATTTTTTGGCCACCGTTTCCTTGTGCTAATTTTCCATAATATCTCATTCCGTTGGCATCTAAATACTTTGTCCACCATAAGTAGCCATAATCAAGTCCGGCTACCACAGCATGTTTTTCTAATGATTGTTCAACCCAATCTTTTGTTATCACCTGTTTGCCGTTCCAGATACCTTTATCTAAATACAATAGCCCAAATTTGGCCATGTCTCTCGACCTTAAATTCAATTGACAAAACGTTTCTCCACTCGAAGGATCAGGTTTAAAATGCCATTCAAAGTTTCTTATTCCAAGGTCTTTAAATAGGGTTTGTTGGGCAAATTCTGGCAAGGTCATTTTTGTAGCAATTTCAATTATTCTACCTAAAATAATTGGATTACTCGAACAATATTGTCCTATACCACCTGCACTATCTTTCATTGGTAAGTCGAGAGAATATTGTATCCAATCTTGTTCATAAGCCATTGTAGATTCGTTTCCTATAGCTTTGGAATTGTAAACATCACAATCAAGTCCACTTTGGTTGGTTAAGAGATTTTCTATCGTGATTTTCTTTTTCTCTTCTAAATTATTTTTAAAGGTGTATTCAGAAAAATAGGGAAGCACTTTTTCATCCTTACTTTTAATATATCCTTTCTCAATCGCAATGCCTGTAAGCGCTGAAACAAAACTTTTGGTGGCTGAACGTAGCTCATGCAATTTGTTTTTATGGTGTTCGTAAAAGTATTCTTCAAAAACCAATTTCCCATCTTTGAGAATCAAAATGCTATGGACATCGGGATAGGTGCCATCTACAATTTTAGTAACCATTTCACTTAACAAAGCGGTATCTAATCCCGTATTATCCAAACTTCCTACTGCTAAACCATCCTTATCCTTAATTGGCTGCTGGTAAGTGTATTTATAGTCTTTAGGAATATTCAGTTTAGGGTACCACATCTCGTTTGGGAATTTCAATTTTGCGTTCAATAATTTGAAATTGCCTTGCTTGGTGCGATAGCCAACTATTTTATTTTGTTTGTTTCTAACTATCTCAATTGAATCTTTGGTCATGTCAAGAAACATGTCCTTTGCTATAGGAGTTAGTTTATACCTACTTTCATTGATGATAACCATAATGCTTGTGTCTCTTGGCGAAACAGCAACCTTTAAGGTACCTTGGTTAAGGTATTCATAAAGGCCTTGGTATTCTTTTAATTGCTTATATGAGGGTGAATACTTAGCTAAGCTAGGCGTAAGGATAAGGTTTCCTTCCTGAGCAAAAGCTGCCTTGATAAGGCCAATAAAAATACCTAGAATTAGATTTATTTTCATTTTTGGTTAATTGGAAACTAATCTAAAGGTTCGCGTCAATAAGCTGTCAGAAAGGAAAATTCACTTTCGTTGTTTCTTTAGCCCAATCCCATAATTTAGCATTTAAGGTTTCGTCTAAAGCCGCTGCATCAATTTTTGCTAAAGCTGGTTTTCCTTTTTGTTCATTATGCCCATCTGGCCCCCAATATTGTCCACCTGTTGCATCTTCACGCAAACAAGCGGCAAGGGTTGGTTGAGCCCCTTCTTTAGCCGTCATTAGTTCGAGTGAGGCAAGCATATCCTTGTCCATGTATTTTTGTAAATCCGTTTCGCTAAAACCTGGATGAGCAGCTAAAGAAATAACTTGGTTACCATTTTTTCTAAGTCTTTTTTCAAATTCAAGTGCAAAAATTATGTCAGCCAATTT
The DNA here is from genome assembly GCA_027488905.1 of Bacteroidota bacterium. Lineage (GTDB taxonomy): Bacteria > Bacteroidota > Bacteroidia > UKL13-3 > UKL13-3 > B1. The sequence goes on along the minus strand of JAIYAT010000014.1, from coordinate 113,275 downwards.
GCTTTGTCCATATTCTCTCCAATTTTTATATTCTTTTTCTAAATGGAAATTGTCAAAATCAATTGTTGCCCCTCTATGAGCAATACTGCTTAAGCTTACTACTCTTGAACCTTTTGTGGCTTCCAATAAATTAAATAAGTGACCTGTTAGTGCAAAATGACCAACAAAGTTTACGCCGAATTGAATTTCAAAACCATCCTCAGTTTTTGAGGGTGGTGGAATCATAATCCCTGCGTTGTTAATCAACAAATCGAGTTTTGGTTCAGCCATTATCACCTTATCAGCAAAAGCTTTCACAGAACTCAAACTTGCCAAATCCAAGTGTTCATAAACCAATTCGCCTGTTCCACCATCAGCCTTCATTCTTTCGATAGCGTTGAGTGCTTTTTCTTGATCACGACAAGCAACATAAACTTTTGCTCCTTTTTTATACAAGTCCAAGGCGGTTTCATATCCAATGCCCGTGTTTGAACCTGTTACGATTGCTGTTTTACCTGATAAATTCATATTTTTTTTTAGTTAAATAGTGTTGCAAATTTATATGAGATGATAAGGATTAATGAACTCAAATCCTAAAAGGTTATCATTAAATAACATAAGTTGAACCTTGAGCAATCTAAAAATGGCTGATTTCTAACATTTTTACGAAGTGCTTCCTTCCCTCACAAAACTTTCGAATCTCCATTATCACTTAATACTTTTTCTTTTATCGCTTTACTTTTCCGTTAAGGATTTCAAATGTCTAAAACGCAAGTTACAAAGCAAGTCCGATACCTGTTGCGTCGCCTGTAATTAAAATGGTATGGTTTGATGTTTGCATATTGTCTGTTTATTTTTTGAGTATAGGTTAAGTTCTTTAACCCAATAATGGTTTTTTCTAAGAATTTGGGTTGCTTGGTTTTTATTTTCCACGTTCGAGTTTTAGAAGTGCTTGAGCATTTTTTAGGATGTCAAAAATGGTCAAATCTTTTCTTGCTTCTGTACGAAGGATTTTTTTAGCAAGCTCAATCGTTTCCGGGTCAGCTTCATCTATGTTTCCTGAATGAAAGGGTGGTTTCGGGTCATACTCTATAAATAATTGATAGGCCTTGGCATTTTCTTCACCCACAATTTTACTTGCTAAATATAAACTCATGTCTATCCCTGCCGACACTCCTTGGGCGGTAATAATTTTACCTTCCTGAATATATCTTTCTTTCAAAGGAATTGAACCATAATTCTTCAATAAATGGATTACACCCCAATGCGAAGTTGCTTTTTTATCTTTTAATAAACCTGCTGCTGCTAAAATTATTGAACCAGAACAAACCGAAGTCGTCCAAGTAGTTGTTTTGTCAATTTTGTTAATCCAAGCTAATAAATTCGGGTCTTTTGACTCTCTTAAAAAACCAACTACTGAACCGGGAATAAGCAAAATATCAGCTTGGTCTATTTCAGTTATGTCGTATTCCGCAAAAAGTTTAAGAAAATGCGTATCCGAAACAATTAAGCTTTTTTCTTTCCCAACAAATTTTACATTGGCGTTTGGAAGTCGGCTTAAAATTTCATAAGGTCCAATTGCATCTAGTGCAGTTAGTCCGTTGTATAAATAAATTACTATATCCATTTCTGTTTTTGTTCGTTTTTTTGTTGAATAAAATCTTGACTAACTTTTAAACCTATAAGGTAATAATTCATATAGTTTTTCAAACATACCTCCTCAGATGAAATCTTTCACTACACTAGCTTAAATCGGTTCAACCCAAAACTAAACACTTAACCTCACAACATGGGCTCATTTACTAATGCATTAAAGCCAGTGTCGGTTCGAACCAAACTATGAGAAAAGTTAGGGGAGAAGGAGTTGGTTTTTATATTTTCCTCAATAAAATTTCTAAAGGTCCATTCTTGTAAATTTTTGTCCATAGGTAGCTAAATGTACAGCTGAGCAAAAAATAGACAATGGTAAAAGTCAAAATAATAATTGGGTTTGTTGGGGTTTCTTTCAATAAGTCATAACTAAGCGTTTTCCCTGTAATTAAGGATAAAAGAAGCAGTCCAAAAACTAAATGGGCAATGTAATGTGTCAAAGTCATTTGCCCTGTTGATACCAATATTTTTGCAATTTTTGATTCCTCGATTTTGTTGCCAATAAAAATGAAAATGCTTAAAAGAATTAGTCCGAATGAGGCAGTCCCCAGCATAAATGGCAAAAATGGAGGAAGATAATCTGCCGTTAAATAAAACAGTAAATCTTTGTTTTGGGTCAAGCAAGAAGCAAATAATTGCATTAAATTGATAGTAAAATAAACCGTAAGGCCAATTAACAATACCTTTTTAGGTGTCTTGTTATCTTTCCAATCCAAACGCCCTAAATACATACCTAAAAAGAAGTATGCTATCCATGGGAAAATTGAATTCCAGCCATTGTAAAAAGTGTTCCTGATAAAGCCTTCAGCTGTCCAAAAGTCATTATACATCAAAGTTTCAAAATTCCAGCCTGTGTCATAAGGAATAATAACCAATAGAAGGTGAAAGATAATTATTGAGGCTGTAGCTGCATATAGGAAGTATTTCTTTGGAAAGAAAATGAATAACACAGCAATATGCATATAGCCTCCGTAAAAGTGTAAAATGTCTGCAGGCCACCAAAGATAAAAGGCTAAACCCAAGACAAATAGAAACCATGAACGTTTTACAATCATTCTTTTGATGTTTTTCTTTTCTTCTAATGAGTAATCGTTTCTGTTTGTCATAAGTGAAACACCCATGCCAGCAAGCATTACAAATAAGGTACTCGAATTGCCATTGAATAAGTTTAGAAATCCACTTAATCCATCATGATTCGTATGACTTCCAAAAACTGTATTGAAATTCACGATAAACATTCCGAAAATCGCATAGGCTCTTGCCAAATCAAATCCTATAATTCTTGTTTTCATTTTTCTATATCATTTAAATTAGGCTTCAAAATTCAACATAGAAAAACAAAGAACATTTGACCAAGGTCAAATAATGGAATGGGTTAAATTTTGGCTCTTATTCGGCTTAATGTCTCCAAGGAGATACCAAGGTAGGAAGCAATAATTGTTAGCGGAATGGTTTGAATGATATGCGGACTTCTTTTCAGAATATCTAAATAGCGCTCTGTTGCCGACATGGTATGAAATTGAAACAATCTATTTTCTAGCCAAATTCCATGATATTCTGCAAGCATTAAATCCAATATTAACAATTTAGGATAGCTTGCTTTAGCATTCTGAAAGGCTTGGTAGTTCGTGATCGAGACTGTAACATCTGATAGGGCTTCAATAAACTCTCTGCTTGGTTGTTGTAGGGTATAGCTTTCGAAGGAAACAGCTAAATCATCTTCAAAATAAAGTTCGGTTGTTATTTCTTTTCCATCATTTAAATAATATTTTCTAGCAATTCCGCTAAGTACCCAGTAACTTCTTCCACAGACTTCGTTTTGTTTTAAAAGTAAATCTCCTTTTTTATAGTTCTTGGTAGATGAAATACTTTCCAAGGCCTTCAAGGTATCATTGTCAAGAGCCTTGAGGTAGTTGTTTATTTTGTCAATATATGTATTCATAGATTCGTTTGTGGTTCCTTGTTTCCCATCTATTTAAGCAATACCCCAACTTACTCTTATTCACCCCAAAACCATTTAATAAACCTTGTAAAAAATAGTAACAAAACAAAAGCATCAAAGCCAGTTTCGGGTTGAACTAAAATGTGATGTGAATTAGCAATCTTTAGTTACCAAGGTAAGTGTAGCTTTTTAATTTCAGATTGATAGAACATTTCAAGTTCTTCTTTAATACCTGGTGAAATAGAAATTTCAGTACTTTGGACATTGCTTAATAGCTGTTCAATAGATACATTACCAGGAATAACTGTAGAAACCGCTTCATAGGCTAAACAAAAAGCAATGGCTTTTTGAGAAAGGTTTTCAGCAGTTCCAAAAATAGCCTTTACTTTTTCTACTAGCTTTGCTCTCGTTTGTATCTCTTCTTTAGACCACCTACTTCTTACATCATCAAAACTACTTTCGGCATTATACTTCCCAGTTAACCAACCAGAATCTAGTGGAATTTTCACAATAATGCCAACATCTTCCTTTTGCGCTCGTTCAAATCCACGTGCAGTAGCTTGATGAAAGATATTAAAAAAAACTTCAATTACTTTTGAGCCTGTGGTATCTAATAACAGCATCATGTCGTCATAGGTATCTAAAGAAGCACCGTAAGCCTTTAATTTTCCTTCTTCAACTAATTTATCGAGTATTTGGTAATGGTCATTTTTATTGCCATCAATATACTCCGAAGGTGGGCTATGAATAATCAGCGAATCGATATACTCAACTTGAAGTCTTTTTAAGCTTCCTTCAAAAGATTCTCTAATGTAATTAGAATTCCAGTTGATTGTGCCTGTATGGGTTCGACCAAATTTTGTATTGATGACAATTTTTTCACGGTCAACACCTTTAAGTGCTTTGCCCAATCTTTCTTCTCCAGTGCCATGTCCATAATTGGGCGCTGTATCAAAAAAGTTGATTCCAAGGTCTAAGGACTTCTGAACAAGTTGAATGGCTTCGTTCTCGGTCATACTTTTCCAACCAGAATTTTGTCCTAATTGCCATGCGCCAAGGCCAATTTCGGAGATCTTTATAGTATCTTTTAAGTATTGATTATATTTCATTGAGTTGAGTTTTTTTTTGATTGGGTTTAAACTATTTAGATTAATTGATATTATTTCATGTTGCATCATAAAGCCATTCCATGTTTTTCAATTCGTGGCTTGACTTAGAATCATGTGATCAAATTAATCTTCTTACTTTTTGTTGATAGGCTAGGTACTTTTGACCATGTTCTTTTAGTAGAAATTCCTCTTCAAGGCGTATTTGAATTTGGATTAACACATAACCTAAAATCAAAAAAAGTGCTGTGAATGCGTTGGGTGTAGATAGAAAAAGGCCAAGTAAACTTAAGATCATGCCAAAGAAAATTGGGTTTCTTGAAAGTCCAAAAAGTCCAGTGCTTACCAGTTCTGTTTTTGTTTCTGTGTCAATGCCAATTCTCCAAGAGTTTTTCATGTGCCATTGGGCAAGTATGGTCCAAAGGAGTGCAATGGCTAATAGCGCAAGACCAGCATACTTTACAGCCAAGATCTCAAGCGCAGGGATAGGCAAAAAAACGGCGTGCCAGTCAGGGAAAAAGGCAAAGGCAAGCACATACATAAACATAGCAATAAGTGTCAACTTAAAATACCAACCAATTAGGCCAAAGGCACTATCGTCTTTAGGCAAAACAAGCGGGTTTTTCCCAATTTTTCTGGCAACCATGAGGCTCTTCAAAACGAATGCAAGTCCGAAGTAAATGATAAAATAAAGGGGCAATACCAGTCTTAAAATTTCGTCCATTGTTTGTTGGTTTCTAATGCATCCGCCACAAACATATCCTATCGCAAGCAATCAAACAAAACATAAAGTTTCTCTTATTTAAACCTAAACCATTTGCTAAAGCTTATAAGGTAAAGTCTTACACACATAAGTATCAAAGGCAGTTCCGGGTTGAACCGAATGGCGCAGCAAACTAGGGGCGGGGAGAGAAGGGATTTTTGAAGTTTATTTTAACAGTTGGCGGATGATTAACCACAAAACTGTCAAGCGGAGACGAAACCCCGCCTATTGCCAATGTGCTGTTATAGCCAGTTTTTCTTGTCAGCATCCACATCAGCATCCACATTCACCGTAAATATTTTTTATAATTTCTTTGCCCTCCTTAGATTTAATTTTAATTGTCCCTGTTTTTTGCCAAGTTTCATCTATTTGTCCGACTTGCTTAACATCAATGGTAATTTCATACTTGTCATTAACGAAGGTTTCAACAGAACGTTCGCCAGGTAAGGTGTCAGATTTACTTAATACAAATTTTGTCATTTCGCCATTAATAGATACAAAAGCATTTTTTCCGTAGTCGTCAGCATAAATGTATTTATCGTTTTTAAATCCTGTTTGGTCAATAGAGAAGTAACAGGCACAACCATCTATTTCAGGAGGAAATGTCGAAAAGTCATCAATTATAATTTGGTTGTCTTTCGATGAAATACTTTCATTCGAAGTTGTTTTATTGCTTTGTTGATTTTGCCCGCACGATAATAAAAGTTGGCCAATTAAAATCAGAAGAATAAATGGTCTATGTAAAAATAGTTTTGTCATACTTTGAGGTTTGTGTTTGTTATCATTAAAATGTCCTATAACTCATAATATCCTAAGTACTTATTTACCTAACGTTCGAGGCTATATGTAGTAAGGGATTGCGGGCTATTTTCCTGTCTACCGACACGAATTTATATGCGGGGCAGAATACTTAAATTACCACTGAAACCCTTATTGCATATAGCCTTTGTTACCGCCATTTGCTTTATTTATATTCGCTTATTAGTATTTTTTCTATTCCTTTTTCATTGCAGTGCATACCATCGTAGAAATAAGAATTGTCCATATTCAATTTATTTGGATTAAAAGAACCTATTACTTTTATTCCATATTTTAGACCTAAATCTCTAAAATAATTTTCACTTTCAATTACTTTGCTGTATTTATCTGATTTAGCAATAAAAGAATATACTTTAGGATGATATGGTGCTAAGAAAAAAGAAATTTCAATATGATTGCTTCTTAAACGCTCAATAAATTTTTCAAGTAAAAACCTAATTTCTGGAGAGAGTTTATCAAATTTTTCAATGCTGTAGATGTCGCCACTTATAAAATCTATGGCTCTCTTTTCTATTTCATCGGGTGTTGCAGACCTAACTTCTAAATCATATGTTATTGACCCGTCCACGAGTTTTGTAAATGTGTTATTAATTTTTGTAGTTGTGGGTATTGGCTTAGATGAAACTATAAGCATTTTTTTAAAACTACCTTTAAAATAAGATGGTGATACCAATTGAAGATATTTTGAATCTATTTGTTCGTCTTTTGCAACTATACTATTATTAGTTAATTGATTGTATGAAATTAAATATTCCTGATTTAAAGTCTTCCATCTTGTTTGACCGTTATTAATATTTAAAGTCCAAGGGTCTAAGCCTAAAATAATTTTCTTTGGTAAACATTTCTTTTGTAAATACATCTGATAAATTGCAAGCAAATCTTCAATAGAAGCACCGCTAACTCCTGCATTAAAAATTCTTTGTTTTTGAAAATGAGAAGAATTTAGCAGCATTACTCGACTTGACCCAATGACTAATACGTCAGGGCACAAAATAGAATTATTTATTAAATGTTTTTCTAAAAGTCTTTCATCATAATTATAAACATTAGTAACATTATTGCCTTTTATTATTTCGTCTGCAATTTTCTTTTCATAACCAATTGAAAACAAATTTGCAGCATCTCCAATATAGTTAACGGAAACAACGAACAACAATATTGGTGCTAATAATATAATTAGTTTTAGTATAAATTTTTTCATGATTAGAATTGAAAATAAATAAATTGGTTTTCACTAAAATTACCAAAAAACAAAATTGAGAGAATGATCGCATAGTATAGAATTACACGGAAATGTAATAGTCTGATAGCGGAAATTATTTTAAAAGCATATTCCTGTTCCCGCCCAATCCATTCAATAATTACAAAAATTCCTGTTAAAAATGCAACAAACACAGCTTTTCCAATTCCCGGAAAGTGCGGTATTGTAAATAATGAACTGGAAAATATTTCAGAAATATAACTAAAAGCATGTGTAACATTTGCCGCACGAAAGAAAATCCAAGCAAAAACAGTTAAACTAAAAGTTATGCCAATAGCAAAAAACTCTTTTATTGTTGGTAGATATTTACCTCTTGCAACAATATCAAGGTTATTTCTGTGTGTGTTGAATACAATTGAAGGCATTATATATAGAGCATTTAGAAAGCCCCAAACAATAAAAGTCCAATTTGCACCGTGCCAAAAACCACTTACAAGAAAAATTATAAAAGTATTACGAATTTTCATCCACATTCCGCCTTTACTGCCACCTAATGGAATATAGAGATAATCCTTGAACCAAGAGGATAGCGAAATGTGCCAACGTCTCCAAAATTCCGCAACGTCTCGTGAGAAATAAGGAAAAGCAAAGTTTCTTAAAAGGTCTAGTCCAAAGAGTCGGGCTGTACCTAATGCAATATCAGAGTAACCTGAAAAGTCACAATAGATTTGGAAAGTAAAAAATAATGCACCTAAAACAAGAGTGCTTCCTGAATAGTCATCTGAATTGTTGAAAATTGTATTTGCAAATTCAGCACAATTGTCAGCGATGACGATTTTCTTGAATAAACCCCACAATATTTGTCGCAAACCATCAATTGCTTTTGAATAATCAAACTCCCTTTTTTTGAGAATTTGAGGTAATAGATGCGTTGCTCTTTCAATCGGACCAGCCACTAGTAAAGGGAAAAAGCTAACAAAAACAGAATAGTCAATAAAATTTCTTTCGGGTTTTATTCTGTTTTTATATATGTCAATAACATAGGATAAACCATGAAAAGTATAAAATGATATACCTACAGGAAGTATTATTTGTAAAGAACCTAAATTTGCTTTAAATCCAAATAGAGATAGCCCTTCAGCAAATGATTCAGCAAAAAAGTTGTAGTATTTAAAAACTCCAAGAAAACCTAGGTTAATTCCAACACTGAGCCACAACCAAAATAATTTCTTTTTTTGGTTTGTAGCTTCTTGTATTTTAATACCTGTATAATAGTCTAATAAGGTTGAGAAGATTAGTAAAAACATAAACCGCCAGTCCCAACAAGCATAAAAAAAGTAACTTGAAACAAGCAGTAAAATATTTTGGAGTCTTAGATTTCCTTTTGTCGCAAACCAATAAAGTATAAAAACAATCGGTAAGAATATTGCAAAGTTTAATGAGTTAAAAAGCATATTGTCTGTCTATTTTGTAATTTATATTTTCTGAACTGTCTGTCTGTCTGTCTGATCGCTGTCTTTTTTTTAGTATTTGCGGTAACGTTTTGCACCTTTGCGATGGGCGTGCTTTTTAAGTCAAATGTAGCTTAGGGAAACGAATTTACCAACCACTAAAATCCCGTCAAACGGAGACGAATTGCACGCCTATTGCAAATGTGCTGTTAGGTGCTGTATTTCTTTTCATTCGTCAAGATTTTTTCAACCCAAGAAAGTCTTTCTGCAATTTCATTTTTGTCGTTTTCGTAGAAGGCTTTTTCAATTTTCTTAATCGTCTTGTCAGAAGTCAACCAATTCTTAAATTGTTCAATATGTTTTGTATTTTTCCTAATACTGGCAATGTAGTTGTAATCAAATAAATATTGTCGTTCTTCAAATACGTAATTTGTCAAGTGTTTTATTGATGCAAAACTGTTATTGGTCTCCCAAACTTTTAGTATTTCAGAAAAGTCAGGATAGTAGTATGAAATTGCATGAAAGTAGTCTCTGAAATTCCACTCAGCTTTATCACTATTGTCATTAAGCAGATTATTCCAAAGTTCAAGTGTAAAGTCGTTTATTTTGACCTGTTCTTCAATGTCCCATGTTTTCCAATTTGCATCTTCAAGTCTGCTGTAAATTGTCCAAATTTGATAGGGTGTTTTGAGTTCCGCTGTCAATTCTAAAATTCTAGGTAAGTAAAACCTGTAGTCATTTTCGTCTCCCCAAGTTAATATAACCTTACCTGCAAATCTTGATAAATCTTCGTCTGTTAATTCTCTCAGTTTTTTACTTCTTAGTTGCTTATTCCAATTGTTTAAGTCCCCGTAAAGTGGACTTCCTTCCAATTTGGAAAGTCCTTGATACTTTGCGAACGTTTCATAAAGTTTTTCTATTGATATTTTTAGTTTGTCGGTCATTTAATATACCACATAACAGTTTCGGGCTTGGCGAAGGTGGCGATTTTCACCAATAATGTTGATGCAGAGAACTAAACTTTGATTAACCACAAAACTGCCTGCGAAGCACGAAACCCCGCCTATTGCAAATGTGCTGTTAGCGGTTCGTGCTTCTCTGTCCACGAAGATGTCTCGTTTCATTTTTAGATACGTTGATTTCTTAAAAAATCCCCGTCAATAATAAGTAGTTTAACTTTATTTTCAGCAACCGAACGATGAGAACTAAGGTCATCAGATACAACATAGGTCATTCCTTTAGTAAGAATAAAATTCTCCCCAGTTTTGAGTTCACTTACAAAGGATCCTTCTAAACAATGAACTATATGTCCTTTTTGACACCAATGGTCAGCTAGATATCCGTTAGAATATTCTATCAAACGAATTCTAAGACCATTTAATTGAATTGTCTGCCAGAATGCAGTTCCTGTTTCACCTTTATACTCTACTTTTTCAACAGTAGTCCAGTCAATAGTTTGAAATGGTATTTCGCTCATTTTTATAGTTTTAAATTTTAACTAATCCGTTTAATGATGAACCCATTGTCTACTTTTTGAAAACCAACAAGTTTATTTTTGTCCCAAGCTGTTACAATTAGGTTCGAATCAGAATACATTTTGGTAATTCGTTCTTTGTCGGTAGTTGGTCGGTTTATACCTGAACTGTTGTAAAGTTCAATAATTAAATCTGTGTCAGGAATCGTATCAAGTTTGTATGCTATTTCCATTATTTGCTTTTATGACGTCAATATTTTAGATATTTCTTATGTCGGTTTAGCATGACCGCTAACCTTTACACTCTTTCTCTTCACTCTTACTCTACACTGCTTAGGTAGTAGCTTCACACCATTTGTATACCCTTATAATTACCACCATAGGTTCAATAGTCGAAGTGTAATAATAATTACAGCACTTATTCCCGCTAAAATATAAGCTGTCTTGCTGGATATAATGGTCAACCCCCGCAAGACAAATAGGATAATCATAAGGATTAAAATTACATTCCATCTTTTGTCATAGTTTTTTTGAGATTTATTATAACTGTCAATATCATACACCCATTTGCTGTTTTTCATGAGTGAATAAATAGGGATGTCTTTAGACTTATTATTCAAGTCTGCCAGTCTGCTGTGATGAATTTTAATAATTAAAGTGTCATTTTTAGTTATGTTGTCTAAGTTGTCCCACTGAGCCGCAATACCACCTGCTGTTTTAATGACAAAGGAACATGCATATTCTTTTGTCCAAAGTCGGTATTCATAGTTACTTCTTCCACCTATTTTTTGAATGTCCTGGCTTACAACAATTGTTTTAGTCTCAAGCTCACTTGCTTCTATTTCCTTTTTGTCTGCCCAAAGAAACCCTAAACCGAAAAACAATCCCAAGGCTATATAGAACCAATTTAATTTATCTTTTTTCGGTGTTGTCATAATGTTACTGTTTACAGCCAGTATTTCTTTCGTTAAGCAAGTTCTTCTGATACAAGGTCAATGTTTTTTCCGTTACCATTATTCGCCCAAATTTGTAAGGTGTCGTAACCGTTTCGCTTTACTTTTTCAAATTCCATTTTTGTTCCGTCCCTAAGTTCTATCAAACCATTTTCGTCAACTTCGTCTGCAAACTCTTCTTCATAGTCAACTCCGTTATAAGTCGAAATAACAATTTCAAACGTGTCCTTGCCGTCTTGGTCTATATAGATGTTATTCGCTGATCTGTTTGTAATTTGTTCGTCTGTAAATGTGTCGCAGAACAAAGCGTTGTAGCCGTGTTTGCAACCGTCAAACAATAAAATTTCTTGTCCAGTTGAAGTGTCCACTGCAAAAACCAATGAAGGCGCAAAGGCTGTCCCAACAATTAAATTATTATAGTCTTCATGCAGTCGTCCATAAAACTTGATTTTAAATTTGGTTTGTCCAGATGCAGTTTTCAGGTGCCTTCGCCATTCGTGCGCCTGCAAGTCCTTTGGATATTGAATGTGTTCGGTTAAACCCTCAAGAAATGTTGGCCCTAACACGCCGTTGTCCGTTATCAAATTGTGAGGTTGCTTACCCTTTTTAAATAAATCTAAAAGTCCCATTGTTTGTTTCTTTGACGTGTCGAGCTAAAATTGGGTGTTTTATTACTCGAATCTTTAAATCGTTTATAAATCAAACATACCCAATCCCGTTGATTAAAAAAATACCCATAAGAGGGTATATTTATAGATTAGAACCTAAACCTGATTAAACTAGAATAAAACTTAAAATGCAATATTCAATTTGGCGCCAGAAGCTAGTTGCCTGTTGCCGACCGCCAACCTCTAAAATTGTCTTGATTCCCTTTTTTGGTTCAAACCGAAAACATAATATTGTTATTAATTAAAATAGCAAAGCAACATGGAGTTTAACCAAAAGGCAACTTTAGCCAATTACCTTAAATATAATCTCTATTTTCATTTTGAGGTAGACCAGTTCAAGAAGAAGACACTAAAAAAGGGGCTCATTTATGGAAGTATTTTTTTAGCCATTACACTTTATCATTATTCCAATCAAGGCGACTTTTTTTTAACTGGAGCCTTGGCCTTTACCTTTTTCTTTATTTACACACCCCTTTTAATTCAATTAACCAAATCTAGGCTATACAAGCAACTGAGATTAATTTACGAAGGTATGAATAGAATAGAAGAACAGTATGTTATTAAAGAACAAGAATTGGTTCAAAGCAATCAATACTCAAGCTTTTCCTTACATGCAAATGGGATAAAAGAAGTAATTGAATTAGATACCCTTTACATTTTAAATTTAAAAACAGCCGGAGCTATTTTAATAGATAAATCGCAATTGTTGGATCAAGAAAATGCTTTTAAAGTCTATTTTAACAATTGGTGCACCCAACATCAAATTCCTATACAAGAAAATTTGAAATGGAAAATGAATAGCTGGTTATAAAACAAAAAAGCCCCGCAACGCGGGGCTTTTTTGTTTTATAAAAATAGTCTTATGCTCCCACTTGTGCGCGAATGATATTTAAAGCACCACCGGCTTTAAACCACTCAATTTGCTGCTCATTGTAGGTATGGTTTACTTCAATTGTATCGGTTGAACCATCTGCATGGGTAAGGCTTAAATGCAAGCTCTTATTCGGGGCAAAACTGGTTAAACCAATAATGTCAATGATATCATCTTCTTGGAACTTATCGTAATCAGCTTTATCTGCAAAAGTTAAAGCCAACATACCTTGCTTTTTCAAGTTGGTTTCGTGAATACGGGCAAATGATTTTACCAATACGGCACGTACGCCTAAATGACGTGGCTCCATAGCTGCATGCTCGCGGCTCGATCCTTCACCATAGTTCTCATCACCTACTACAATAGAGCCAATGCCTTGTGCTTTGTAACTGCGTTGTACTTTAGGTACCGATTGGTATTCGCCACTCAATTGGTTTTTTACGCTGTCTGTTTTCTCGTTGAAATAGTTAACGGCTCCAATCAACATGTTGTTAGAAATATTGTCTAAATGGCCACGGTATTTTAACCAAGGTCCAGCCATAGAGATATGGTCGGTTGTGCACTTTCCTTTTGCCTTTATCAAAAGCTTCAAACCTTTTAAGTCGGTACCTTCCCAAGCTGCAAAAGGGTCTAGCAATTGCAAACGGTCAGAGGTAGGAGAGACTGCCACTTGTACACCACTGCCATCAGCAGCAGGAGCAAGGTAACCTGCATCTTCCACATCAAATCCTTTGGTTGGCAATTCATCACCAAATGGTGCATCTAATTTCACTTGCTCACCTTTGTTATTGGTTAAAGTATCTGTAATTGGGTTAAACGATAAATCACCTGCAATAGCAATGGCTGCTACCATTTCTGGCGAGGCCACAAACGCATAGGTATTTGGGTTGCCATCTGCACGCTTGGCAAAGTTTCTATTAAAAGAATGTACAATAGTATTTTTCTCAGCTTTCTCGGCACCTACGCGGTCCCACATGCCAATACATGGTCCACAAGCATTGGTAAAGATGCTCGCGTTAAGGTCGGTAAAGGTTTTTAACAAACCATCTCTATCAGCAGTAAACCTCACTTGCTCAGAACCTGGGTTGATTCCAAATTCAGCCTTAGTGCTCAAGCCTTTTTCAATGGCCTGGCGTGCAATAGAAGCCGCTCTTGATAAATCTTCGTAAGATGAGTTGGTACATGAGCCAATCAATCCCCATTCAACTTTTAAAGGCCAGCCGTTTTTAGCAGCAGCTTCTTTCATTTCAGCCACAGGTGTTGCTAAGTCTGGCGTAAACGGTCCGTTTAAGTGTGGGGTTAATTCGTTTAAGTTAATTTCAATTACTTGGTCAAAATAAGCATTTGGGTTTGCATATACTTCTGGGTCGCCAGTTAAATGTTCTCTAATGCCATTGGCTAAATCTGCTACTTCATTTCTTCCAGTAGCGCGCAAGTAGCGCTCCATGCTATCATCGTAACCAAAGGTAGAAGTGGTAGCACCAATTTCTGCACCCATGTTACAAATGGTACCTTTACCGGTACAGCTCATGCTGGTGGCACCATCACCAAAATATTCTACAATAGCGCCAGTTCCACCTTTTACGGTAAGGATACCAGCTACTTTTAAAATCACATCTTTAGGAGCAGTCCAACCATTTAATTTACCAGTTAATTTAACTCCAATCAGTTTAGGGAATTTAAGTTCCCAAGGTAGGCCAGCCATTACATCACAAGCATCTGCACCACCTACACCAATGGCAACCATTCCTAAACCACCTGCATTCACGGTATGCGAGTCCGTTCCAATCATCATGCCACCTGGGAAAGCATAGTTTTCTAATACCACTTGGTGAATAATACCTGCGCCTGGTTTCCAAAATCCAATACCATATTTGTTAGAAACAGAAGCTAGGAAATCATATACTTCTTTGCTTTCGCTATTGGCGGTTGCTAAGTCTTGCGCTGCACCTACTTTGGCTGTAATTAAGTGATCGCAATGCACAGTAGATGGCACGGCCACTTTAGGGCGCCCAGCTTGCATAAACTGAAGCAAAGCCATTTGAGCAGTGGCATCTTGCATAGCCACGCGGTCTGGATTAAAATCTACGTAGCTTTTTCCTCTGCCATAAGCTTCAGCAGCATCGCCTTGGGTAAGGTGGCTGTACAAAATCTTTTCTGAAAGGGTTAAAGGCTTGTTAACAGCTTTGCGCGCGGCTGCAATGCGCGAAGGCATGCGTTCGTACACTGCCTTAATCATTTCTAAATCAAATACCATATTCTTATTTTGGTTTAATAAATAAACAAAAGAGAGATTTAAAAGTTGGTTTGAACCAAGGATTTTAAACACGTCGCAAAATAAGGAAATCTTTGTCAAAAGGCTGTAGCAATTTGAGTATATTTGTTAAAAAAATATAGCTGAGTGTGAGTGAAGTAGAAAAAATTACAGGGGAGTTACTTTCAAAAGAATTCGGTTTGAACCTAGCGTTAGATGCTGCGCAAATGCAAGCGGAACTCGAAGCACGATTGGTTTATTTACTGTTAAACGAAATGGAAACGCTTTTACAACTGCTCTATAAAATTGATGTAAACGAGCAAAAAGTGAAAGCTGTATTTGCGTTTGGTACAGCCAAAGACATTGCACCAGAATTGGCAAAACTAATTATAAACAGAATGCGGCAAAAGGCAGAAACGAGGCTTAGGTATCGTTAGATTTAAAGGGTTTAAAATAATTGCAGAAACTTGAAGAAATTTGTCTTATTTTCGAAGACAAATGTATAGAATGAAGTTATGACAACTTTAAAAATAAATTTAGAGACGCAGTTAAACAAAGAAATTTCTATGTTTCTTAAGCATTCTGATTTGGTTGTGTATCAAAAAGGTGCAAAGAAAGAAACGACTTTTAACGATTTTTTAGACAATAAGATGTTGATTATTGGTGCCATTAGAGCTGGATTTCCATACAAAATTTTTGATTTAATACAACTTTATGCTCCCTTTACAGAAGGCGATTGGGCGGACTTCCTTAATGTTTCTACCAAATCTTTACAGCGATATAAATTAAACAACAATCACCACTTTAAACCAATTCATTCAGAAAAAATTATTGAAATGGCCGAAGTTACCAAACTTGGTCTTGAAGTATTTGGTAATTCAGAGAAATTGTTGCTTTGGCTAAACACACCAAATTATGCGTTTGGTAATTTAATGCCCAAAGAACTTCTTAAAGATTCTTATGGAAAAGAAATGGTGATTGCAGAATTCACCCGAATAAACCATGGTATATTAGTTTAGGATGGAAGTCTTTAGGCTAGTAAGAGGAAAATTTGCTGAACCGCTTTCAGGAAAGGGAGCGGCAATTCGAGGAGCTAGATGGAACTCAATTGGTGTGGAACTTATATACACAGCTTTAAATAGGTCTTTGGCGATGGCAGAGGTTGCAGTCCATTTTTCATTGGCAACCCTTCCAGACGATTATGTAATGATGACGATTAATGTGCCAGATGATGTTCCAATTAAAACCCTATCTAAAAGTGATTTGCCAGAAGATTGGAATCTATTTCCACATCCAATTTCTACTCAAAAAATTGGAGACCGGTTTGTAATAGAAAATGAATATTGTGTTCTTAAAATTCCTTCTGTTGTAACCCAAGGTGATTATAATGTTTTAATTAATCCAAATCATCAAGATTTTAAAAGACTATCAATTGTTGAAATTGTGAAGTTCCCTTTTGATAAGCGCATTTTTAAGGGATAGTACCAATTCATTTAATAAACTTCATAAAAATATAAAGTATTTTGACTGCTTTCATTTTGGTAAAACAATAGTCAGCTAATTTTAATTTTGCAGTCTTAAATACTAAGCAATTTTTTTTGGCGTTTTCTCACCGAACTAAAAAATATACAACCATGTTTAAAACCAAAATCATTGTATCAACAGCCATGATGCTGTTATTTTCTGTTTGCCTAATAGCACAATCTTCTAAATGGAGTATTGGAATTGAGGCAGGTCCTGCCATCAGCAGTTTGCGTGGAAACAACGTCTCAAAATCTATTCAGAAATCGCGTTTGGGCTCTTTCGCCGGTCTTTCCTTACAATACCAATTAAATCAAAGATTCTCTCTTAAAACGGGTTTGGCGCATGAATTAAAAGGTGCTAAGTATGGTGTCATTTTTTATGATGCACTTGGGCAGCAATTAGGAAACAGTACCATTTTTTATAATTATCAGTACCTTACAATTCCCTTGCAATTAAAGGTAGACATAGATTTGGGTTCCTCCCTTCAAGGCTTTGTAAGTGCAGGACCGTATGCTTCTTATTTATTGGCGGCAACCCAAAATTTTCCATCCAACCCAAATAGTATTAAGGAATATTATAATAATATAGATGCAGGATTATTAGCAGGTTTAGGGGTAAGTTATCCTATAAAATCTAACTTGAGGCTTTCGGCAGAACTACGTAACCAATTAGGGCTAACTAATATTAGTAGTGTGCCTGTTCAGAATGATGGAGTTATCAAACAAAACGCTGCCCAGTTGCTGTTGGGAGTTCAATATGCTTTGTAATTTTATTTAGTGCTAAATTGAAGTTTCAAAACTTAATGATTTGAACTAATAGAATCTCATGGGAGGTAGCATGATCTAATGATGCTACTTCCCTAAACTGCCACTCAACCTTAACAATTCCAACTCGCTTAGCTTGGCATTGTACTTTGCTACCAACAACCTATCTACGTTTTGAAGGTATATTACCTCTGCTTCCCTCAAATCATTCATGCTGATGATGCCTTGGCCATATTGCTCTTGAGCAATCTCGTAATTTTGTTTGGCAATCTCTAAATTGCTTTCTTCAAAATGCCATAACTCTAAATTGGTTTGATAAATATTATAAGCCTGTTGTAGGTTCAACTCAAACCTTAACAAAGAATCTTTATAAATGTATTCTCCTGATTTCTCGACAATTTTGGCAAGGCTAGTTCTTCTGTTTACATCATTACCATTAAACAAATTCCAACTTAATCCAGCACCATAATGGTAACCATTGTTGCGCGCACTTTGCAAGAATCCTGCTTCCGAATTAGAAGTATTATAATTATAGCCGCTTCTAAATTGCAAGCTTGGCAAGCGCTCTGCATTTATTTCTTTCAGCAATAAATGGTTAATTTCTAAGTTACGCTTTGCCATTTGAAGTCCGGAATTGTTTTCTAAACCAGTTTTCTTTAAAGCCTCAAATGCCATCGATTCCTTTGGTTCAATACTATCAGTTACTTCAAATTTATAATTCAAATCTTGCGTCATCAGTTGGTTCAAACCGAGCTTACTGTTTTCATATTGGGTTAACAAACGTCTATAGTTGGCATAATCTGCATTATAATATACCTGGGCTTTCAACCATTCGGATTTTGCACTTTTGCCAGTTTCAACTTTAGCCTTGGCTACATCAATTCTCTTCTTACTAATGGCCAAAAATTTCTCTGCAGATTTAACTTGTGATTTACTTAACACAGCATCATAATAAGCCTTCGAAACCCTAGCCAAAACTTGTTCCATTTGCATGCGCACTTTCAAGTTGCCCATGGCTTCAAACTCTTCCAATTTAGTTTTGGTGGCAAACATTTTCATGCCATTAAAAATGGTCCAATTCATTTCAACCGCCGCATTCAATGAGCGAGATTTTGCCCCATCTCTGTTGTTCTCATTGCCATTTAAAAAGGTTTGTTTGGTATTGGTAACTTGGTTGTCTTGGTTAACTGTTCCATTTAAAGAAGGTAGCATACCTGCTGCTCCAATACTATTACTAATGTGGGCAGCATCGCGTTCGTTTTTTACCAAAGCAATCGAAAAGTTATTTTCAATGGCTAAGGTTAAAGCATCTTTTAAACTCAATAGGGTTTGGGTTTGACCCAAGCCGCTGAGTAAACATAAGCTAAAACATATCAAACTTTTTTTCATGCGTTGTTTTCCTCCATTTCATCATGGGCATGTTTCCTTTTTCCAGAGAAAAATTGATACACCACAGGTATAACATACAGCGTTAAAAATCCAGAGAATAAGAGGCCACCAATTATCACCATTCCCATGCTCACCCTGCTTTTTGCGCCAGCACCTAATGCCAAAGCAATGGGTAATGCGCCCAACATGGTGGCTAAACTGGTCATCATAATAGGTCTTAACCTTGAGACTGCTGCCTCTTTAACGGCTTGTAATTTCGGCAATCCTTGTTCTCGTTTTTGGTTGGCAAATTCTACAATCAAAATACCATTTTTGGTAACCAAGCCTAGCAAGACGATAATTCCAATCTGACTAAAAATATTCATGCTTTGGTCGAAATACCATAAGGTTAACAAAGCACCAGCTAAGGCCAAGGGCACAGTAAACATAATAATAATTGGATCCACAAAACTTTCAAATTGCGCGGCCAATACCAAGTAGATAAGTACTAATGCCAAGAGAAAAGCAAACAAAGTATTAGAAGAACTTTCAGAAAAATCTCTTGAAGGTCCACTTAAATCTGTGGTAAAGCTATCATCTAAAACTACTTTGCCAATGCGTTTCATTTCATCTATGCCTTCTCCTAAGGTACGGCCAGGTGCTAAGCCAGCAGAAACGGTGGCGGCTTTATAACGATTATAATGATAGAGCTGTGGCGGACTGCTTTGCTCAACTGCAGTAACAATATTGTCCAATTGAATTAACTGACCTTTGTCGTTGCGCACATATAAAGATTTTAAATCAACTGGCGCATCGCGGTTGGCACGGTCTACTTGGCCAATCACTTGGTATTGTTTTCCGTTCATGTTAAAGTAGCCATACCTTACACCACCATAAGTTAATTGTAAAGTTTGGGCAATGGTTTGAACCGAAACCCCAAGATTCCTAGCCTTTTCTCTATCAATGCGAATTTCTAATTCTGGGCGATTAAACTTTAGGTTCACATCAACTCCCATGAAGATGCTACTTTTATTGGCTTCCTCCAAAAACTTGGGCAGGTAGCTTTGAATTTTAGAGAAGTCTTGGTTTTGCAAGATAAACTGAACAGGTAAACCAGAGCGGGAGCCACCGCTGCCACTAATGGTTTGGTCTTGAATGACAAATGTTTTTACGGCATTAATGCCACTTAATTGTTTGCCAAGTTGGTTGGCAATTTGCTGCTGGGAGCGCTTTCTGTCTTCTTGGTCTTTTAGGATAATTCTAACAAAACCAGTATTTGCAGCACCACTGCCAATAAAACCTGGAGCCGTAACTTCAAGGGTTAATCTTTTTTCTGGAACAGAATCATCAAGCACTTTAGAAATCTGACCCATGTATCTATCTGTATATTCAAACGAAGCACCTTCTGGAGCGGTCACACTCAAGCGCATCCAACCGCGGTCGTCTAATGGAGATAACTCGGAAGGCAAAGCACCTCCCACCAAAAAGATAATTACTACACTTAATCCAATCATTAACCAAGCCAACCATTTGTTGTCAAAAAAACTATTCAGACTTGCTGCATAGGAATCATTTAACTTTTGAAAATAAGGTTCTGTGCGTGTATATAATTTGGTATGCTTACTGTCTTTTCTTTGCAAATAAACATTTAAAACGGGTGTAAGCGTTAGTGAAACAAAGGCCGAAATTAATACGGCCCCAGCCACAACCACCCCAAACTCTCGAAACAACCTGCCCACAAATCCTTCTATAAAAATAATAGGTAAGAAAACTACTGCTAAGGTGATAGAGGTAGCAATAACAGCAAAGAAAATTTCATTGGTTCCTTCAATGGCAGCTTGCCTAGGTTTCATGCCTTGTTCTATCTTTTTAAAGATATTTTCGGTAACCACTATACCATCATCCACCACCAAACCTGTTGCCAATACAATGGCTAAAAGTGTTAAAATATTAATAGAAAATCCTGCTAGGTACATGATGAAAAATGCACCAATTAAAGAAACTGGAATGTCGACCAAGGGTCTAAAAGCAATAAGCCAATCCCTAAAAAAGATGAAAATGATTAACACCACCAGAATAAAAGCAATCAAAAGCGTTTCTGTTACTTCAGTAATTGAAGTTCTTACAAACCTTGTATTGTCTAGGGCAATATCGAGTTTAATATCTGCCGGAACTTCATTTTTAAATTGATCGTATCGTTTATAAAATTCATCAGC
Source organism: Bacteroidota bacterium (assembly GCA_027488905.1). GTDB lineage: Bacteria > Bacteroidota > Bacteroidia > UKL13-3 > UKL13-3 > B1. The sequence continues at coordinate 92,272 of JAIYAT010000014.1, read as the reverse complement.
AATTTCTATGTAGTTGGCACCAGGTTGTGGCACCAAGCCTAGCCCAATCATGGTTACGCCAGAAGATTTAAGAATGGTTTCTTCGTTTTCTGCGCCTAAAATTGCCTTTCCAACATCGCCAAGGCGCACGGTTTGGTCGCCTTCTGATTTTAGAATAATTTGGTTAAACTCCTCTTCGGTCGAAAATCGTCCTAAAGTTTTAATGCTCAATTCTGTATTGTCTCCAGATAATTTACCCCCTGGTAATTCTACGTTCTCGCGCTCTAATATGGTTCTAACATCTAAAGGTGTTAATCCATAAGCACTCAATTTGATTGGGTCGAGCCAAAGACGCATGGCATATCTTTTTTGCCCCCAGATTTGAATACTACTTACACCCGGAATGGTTTGCAAACGCTCCATAACTACGTTTTCGGCATAGTCATTTAACTCTAGTTTAGATCGGGTATCGCTTTGTAAAGTAAGAGAAACAATTGCATCTGAGTTCGCATCAGCCTTAGAAACAACAGGTGGTGCATCAATGTCTTGTGGCAATTGCCTGATGCTTTGCGAAACTTTATCCCTCACATCATTTGCAGCTTCTTCTAGGTTCGAACCTAAAGTAAACTCTACCGTAATAATACTACTGCCTTGGTTACTACTCGAAGAAATGGAACGAATACCTGCTATCCCGTTAATCGCTTTTTCTAAGGGTTCCGTGATTTGGGATTCAATAATATCAGGGTTTGCACCGGTATAATTGGTTCGAACCGTAATAATAGGAGGGTCTATGCTTGGAAATTCCCTAACCCCAAGAAAATTAAATGAAATGGCTCCAAATAATAGAATGAGAATAGACAATACTATGGCCAAAACTGGCCTGTTAATACTTGTACTTGCAATGCTCATGCCTTATTTCCTTTTGTTAATTTTAATCTTAGCACCATTTTTAACGTACATGATACCATCCACAATTACTTGGTCTCCAGTTTGCAAACCTTCTGTAATTTCAATTTTGTCTTCCGACCTAAATCCAGTATTTACCTTTACCTCAACGGCAGAATCTCCTCTAACCACAAATACTTTTTGACCCTTTAAAATAGGAATCACAGCTTGGGTAGGAATTAAATGAGCATTTTTTTGAGAAGGAAAGTTTAGCTTAATGTTTGCAAACAAACCTGGAATTAACTCTCCATTTGTATTCTCACAAATGGCCCGCATGCCAATGGCTCTGGTTTGAGCCGATAAAGCTGCATCCCTTGCATATACTTTAGCGCTGTAGGTTTTAGTGCTATTGTTTACCGTAAATTGAATTTGGTCACCCACCTTTATTTTACTAGAATATTTCTCGGGAACAGAGAATTCTACTTTAATTTTTGCTGCATCTTGCAAGGTTGCTATGGCAGTGGTAGGCGTAATATAAGCACCTTGACTTACTTGTCTTAACCCGATGGTTCCGCTGAATGGGGCTTTTAATTCTGTTTTTCTAATCTGTTCTTGCAAATAAGCCACATCAGCCTCAATGGAGCTTAGTTCTGTTAACGCTAAATCATAATCGGCTTGGGCAATCGCTTCTTTTTTTAGTAGAATTTCGTTTCGTTTTGCATTGTCTTCAAGCAATCTTTTGTTTGCAAGCGCTTTTGCCAATTGGGTTTTAAAGTCGGTATCGTTGAGTTTAAGTAAAAGTTGACCATTGGAAACCTTACCGCCTTCGGTAAAATAAATTTTTTGGATCAACCCTTGTGTTTCGGCCTTTAAATCAATTTGTTCGTTGGCCAATAAAGATCCGCTCAATTGATAATCTTGAAAGAGCGCCTCTCCACCTACTTCAAATACACCCACGTTTATAGGACCTTTTGGCCCCATTTTTTGTGCATCTCCAGCTTTTGGTTCACCACAAAAAAACTTGGGGAGGAGTATTACTGCCAATATACCTAATACAATAAGAAGGGTTCTAAGTACTTTCATGAATAAGTTTTTATATTATTTTAATATCAAAGGGTAGGTTTTTGTTTTGAAACTTTTCTTGAAAGCCAAACACAAACCAACATTAAAGATGCGCCGCAAATATAAGGAAGCGAATAATGCATCTGGTATAAAAGTCCACCAAAAGCCGGACCAGCCACTCTAGATAGGGAGCCAAAGCTTTGGTTCATTCCTAAGGCCTGACCTTGTTCTTCTTTTGGAGCTGAGAATGTAATGAGAGAAATAATTGCAGGAGTGATACATGCATTGGCAAAAGAAATAAAAGCCATGCTCACCAACATTAGCCAAAATTGGTCTTGCGGCACATATGGAATGATGAGTAAGCCAACAATCATAAATATACAACCCATGAGTAGCAATTGGGACTCGCCGAAGGCTTTATTAAGTTTTCCTACAAAACCACCTTGCAAAATTGCTGATACGAGTCCGATGAACATAAACACAAAACCAACTTCTTTTTCATTTAGGGCATAGCGGTCAATCCAAAGTAAGGCTGCAGTAATTTGCATCATGGCAAAGGCAGAAATATAAATAAAATTTAACGTAAATAACTCGCTAAGCACAGGTTGTTTTAGTGCAGTAAAAACATCAGTTATCGGTTTGAACCTAAATGATTTTTCGGGTTGTTTTACTTTTAAGGATTCTGGCAACATGAAGTAGGCCATGATTAGATTAATAGCACAAAGCGCAGCAGAAAAATAACCAACTAATGCTACGCTGCCATTGCCACTTAACGCTTTTAAGTAACCACCGGCTGGCGGTCCAAAGATGAATCCTAAGCCAAAGGCAGCACCTAACAAGCCCATATTTTTAGCTCTGTCTTTAGGTTCAGTAATATCAGAAATATAGGCTTGTGCGGCACTAATGTTTGCCGAGCCAACTCCCGCAAAAATGCGAGCGATAACCAACATGGCTAGGTTGCTGGTAAAGGCAAAAAACAAATAGGCGAGGGTAGTAATGGTAATGCTGATGAGCATGACAGGTCGTCTGCCAATTTTATCGCTTAAAGTTCCCCAAACAGGAGCAAAGAAGAAATTCATTAAAGAATAAAGTCCGGCAATTAGACCAATTTCTAAGGCTGTTGCATGCAGTTCTTTTGAGAAAACAGGCAAAATTGGAATGACAATTCCAAAGCCTAATAAATCAATAAAAATAGTTATAAAAAGAACGAAGAGTGGTTTGTTTTTCATTTTTTATAGGTTAGAACATTACCCTAAGTTGAAGATTGAAACTTCTTGGAGGATCAACTTTAGTGGGTCTGGTAGCGTATTCTGTGTTTGTAAAATTATTGACAATAAAAGAAACTCTGGTGTTGGGGTTAACATTACATGCAATTCTAAAATTCTGAACTAAATCGCCTTTTCCTGCGCGGTCAAAGAATTCAGAAGCACCAGGCAAAAATACTAAAATGAATTCATCTACCTTTTCATATATGCTATAATAATTTAAAGTATAACCAAAGCTTAACATGCGATAACTGGCTTCAATATCCCATTTGGCAGTACTTCTGTTTCGGTAGGCTAGGAGTGGCGCATAATATTTAGCACTGTCTAGTCTTTCTACTGAATTTACAAGGGCATCGAGGTAGGTGTTCCAATCTTTCATTTCAGGGTTTGTGCTTAGATTAACTGGCATAGAATAAGTATATCCGCCAATAGTTCTAATTAAAACATTACCAATTCTGCCTTCACCCGTAAGACTTACCTCAAAGCCAGCAATACGTGTTTGTCCAATATTATTGGCCTTGAACCCAATTCGTTCTTCTATAGGCAACCCAGTAGAAGAAGGAATCCATTGTCCAAATTGAAATTCAATCATGCTATCATATTCTTGGTTAAAGAAGGCAAAATCTAAGGCCCCATTAAAGTTTCCAATTTTAAAGCCTTGTTGCATGCCCACTTCTGCTGTCCAACCTTTTTCTGAAACCAGGTTTTGGTTTGGAAAAATTCTAACGCCAGCAGCTCTATCCTCTACAAACTTTTCGCCTATGGTAGGGAATCTGTAACCTTCTGAATAATTGGCCCTAAAGAAAGTTTTTTCTCCAGCTTGATAATTCAGACCAAACCGCTTTAACAACCCCGTTGGTTCTTCAAAATCAGACAAACCATTGATTTCATATCTTCCGCCTACCACTGCGCTCCAGCGCTTATGGCGGTATTCGATTTGAGAGAATGCTGCTCGGCTAAATCCTGCGAAAGTTCCTTTATATACATTACCAACCGCCCAAAGTGCAGTGATGTAAGTTCCAGCAGTTGCATAAAAGTACTTACCTAACTTCCTTTGAAAGTTGTAATCAAAGGCATATAGATTTGCGATTGCATCATTTTCATTGCCTTTATTAGGCAAGCTGGTATCTACAAAGCGATGAATTTGATAAAGTCTTGCTTTGAATTGGTGAGTACTTTTTCCGTGTTTCCATTCTGCATGTGGGTCTATCGAAATGATTCGGTATAAGTCGTCTACCACATAATCATTGAGGGGCCTTAGCGCGCCAGAGTCGGCATCTTTCCATAAAAAGAATCTTCCACTGCGCTCGTACATGCCATTGAAATTTACACCATAAGAGAAATTTTTGCTTACATTATATCTGGTTTTAATATAGGTTCTTGCCCTTTGATTGTCTGCGCCTTGTAAATGGCTTCGAACGGATTGGGCTTGCCCAGACCAAACCAAATCAAACTTTCCAAATTTTTGTTTGTGGCTAAAAAACATGCCATTGCTAAAAGGGCGTTCAGAAGGTCCCCACCAAATGGTTTCTTTTCTTTGAGGGTTAGAATTGATGCCAGAATAAAAGGTAATTTTGGTTTCAGGTTTAGCTCCTGCCCAGCCTGTTCTAACATTAACAGTTCCATTAAGGGCCGAAGAACCATATAGAACGGAGGCCGAACCTTTGATAACCTCTACTTGGGCGGCAGATTCAATAGGCAAGAAATTCCAACGAACATCGCCCAAGTCGGCCCCTAGCAAAGGCATATCATCCAAAAGAATTGCAACTCTGCTACCCGTGTTATATGAAAATCCAACCCCACCTCTGATGGTGGGTTGACCGTCTACTACATTAATCCCTGGAATTTTATTTAGCACTTCTGATAAATCTGTAGCATTGGTATTGCTTATCAAATAGGGTTGAATAACATTTACACTACTCACTTCTCTTGCAATTTCTTTAGCATTTTTTGAAGCTGCGATTACAACTTGATTGAGTTGGTTCACAAATGGAACTAAAAATATGGTGAATTCTCGGGTGCCTTCAAGTTGTTCCTCAAAAGATATTTCTTCGTTTTTATAGCCAACTCTGCTAAAAATTACTAATTGTTTACCAGGTTTACTGTTAATGCTAAAAAAGCCTAGGCTGTCCGATTTTGCAACTTCCTTCCCATTGAGGCGTACACTTACGTCTGAAAGAGGCTTCAAGGTGCTTTCATCTTGAATGAGGCCTTTGATTTTAAGTTGTTGGGCCAATGTTAATTGGCTAATCATCAATACAAAAATCAGAAATGGTAGTTTTAGTTTTAACATAGCAGTTTCGAATTCTAACAACTCGCAAGTAAATAAAATTTGAGTTAGGGCAGACAATTGGTGTAAAAAATCTGAAAACTGATAAGCACATCCTGATTATTTTATAAATACCCATGAGAAAAAAACCTAACAATTTGTATATGTCTAAAAACAAATAGTATTTTAGCGCGGTTATTTAGTAATACATCATAATTTAGAGATTTGTAATGAGTCAATTTAAGCAAAAGTTTAACGATAAAGCGCAACCGCTTTCAGGAGAAATTAAGTCATTTGTAAAGGAGCATGCAGATTTTGCATTAGGAGTCTTTACTGTAGAAGATGTTTATGCTGGTATGAAAGGCATAATTGGATTACTAACAGAAACTTCTTTACTTGATGCAAACGAAGGAATTCGTTTTAGAGGTTATACAATTCCTGAGTTACGTGCTAAATTGCCAAAAGTTCCAGGAGGTACAGAACCACTTCCAGAAGGTTTATTCTACCTAATGGTTTTAGGTGAACTACCAACCTATGAGGATGTGCTAGCCATTCAGGCCGATTGGAAATCTCGTGAAGAAGTTCCAGCTCACGTTTTTGCAACTATTGATGCATTACCAATTACAACCCATCCAATGACACAGTTTAGCATTGGTATCATGGCAATGCAAACAGATTCTCATTTTGCTAAGGCTTATAGAGATGGTATTAACAAGAAGGATTATTGGGATCCAACCTACGAAGATGTTTGTAATTTATTGGCTAGACTTCCAATCGTAGCTGCTTATATTTATAGAAGAACTTATAAGAACAATGAGCATATTGCTTCAGATCCAAAATTGGATTGGGCTGCAAATTTTGCCCACATGTTAGGATATGATCAGAATGAATTTTATAAGTTAATGCGCTTATATTTAACCATTCATGCAGATCATGAAGGTGGAAACGTATCAGCCCACACTACACATTTAGTTGGTTCAGCCTTAAGTGATCCATATCTTGCTTTTTCTGCTGCTATGAATGGCTTAGCAGGTCCATTGCATGGTTTGGCAAATCAGGAGGTAGTTAGATGGATTTTTGAATTGCAAGAAAACATTGGCAAAAATCCAAGCAAGGAAGATATTGCAGATTATATTAATAAAACCTTGAAGGACGGCAAAGTTGTTCCAGGTTACGGTCATGCCGTGCTTCGTAAAACAGATCCTAGATTTGTGGCACAACAAGAATTTGCAAAGACTTACATGCCTGATGACGAACTTGTAAATATCGTTTGGAACATTTATGAAGTTGCGCCTCCAATTTTGGAATCAACTGGTAAAATCAAAAATCCTTGGCCAAATGTAGATGCCCACTCAGGTGCACTTTTACTACATTATGGTTTCAATGAATATGATTTCTATACTGTTTTGTTTGGTGTATCAAGAGCATTAGGTGTAATGGCTTCATTATTATGGGATAGAGCCTTGGGCTTACCAATTGAAAGACCAAAATCAGTAACTTTTGAGTGGTTGCAAAAAACAGTTGCGGCTAGAAAAGGAAATGCATAAATTTATTGTAGTGCAAAAGCTACAGGTGTTTTTATTCTTTTTAGGGAGCTTCTTTTTAGTAAGTGGATGTGGTGTATACACACAAAATGGTGCATCCATTCATCCAGATGCCAAAACTTTTAGTGTAGGATATATTGTAAATAATGCTAGCATTGTTGCTCCAACTTTAAGTCAGGTGCTTACAGAGCGCATAAAAACTAAGTTTATCAATGAAACCCCTTTAAAGCTAACAACAGCAACGGGCGATATGCATTTTACAGGTAAAATAACTAGCTATACCACTGCACCTGCTGCTATAACTGGTTCTCAAACCAATGCAATTAATAGGTTAACCGTTGTAGTAGAAATCACCTGCGAAAATTTAATAGAGCCAGATAAGAGTTTTACCCAATCGTTTTCCAACTTCGTTGATTTTGATGCACAACAAGATTTTGCCAGTGCAGAAAGCGGTTTTATTACTAGAATCTCAGAAGGTTTGGTTCAAGATATTTTCAATAAAGCTTTTATTAATTGGTAAAATTGCGCCTATGAGGCATTTTTTTTATATTGCCTAACAATTCAAAAGCTTTGAATAAATACGATTTTACAGCATTAGTAAAAAATCCCAATAATATTGGCGAGATAGAAATTGAGAAGCTAAGGGACTTGGTTCAAACCTACCCTTACTTTTCTGTGGCTAGAAACTTGTTGGTTAAATCTTTATATAAGAGCAGTCATTATGAATATGATAGTGCTTTAAAACAAGCGGCACTTCAAACAGGTAATCGCACGGTATTGTATAATTTGGTGCATGATTTACCTTTAAATACTGATTCTTTGGTATTCGGAGAACAAGTAGTTGAAGAGTTAGAAATTTCTCGGAATAACGATATTACAGAGGAGAAATTGGTTCAAACCGAAACCAATATTGAAGAAAGAATTGCACCTACACCTACAGTTGAACGCATAGAGAATATTCCATCAGTTGCTTTGAACCAAACACCTAATGAAGCGGATGTGTTCAAAATAGAAACTGAAACTAATCCAGTTGTTAAAGCAGTTGAACCAATAGTTTCTAAGGTTGAGCGCTTTGAGATGCCAGATGAAGAGGAAATTCCTCCTATTTTTGCTAAACCAAGGAGCACTGAAATTACTGAAGAAGAACAACTGGTAAAGCCTACAGGAAAATTTGTTAAGTTCATTCCTAAAAAACCTGCTAAAGAAAATAAACTTCCTCCATCAAGTTCTTTGATTCAGACTAAAAAGGAAGAAGAAGTTTTAAATGAGTTCGATATCAGCAGTTTAAATACTATAGGCAATTGGCAGCCTTCTAAACCATTATATGTAGAAACTCCTGAGCCGACTGTAGAAGAAATAAAACCTGTTGAAGCCAAGGCAGAAACAGTAACACCAGCCCCTATTTTAGAAAATGAAACAACTCAAGTTGAAACAACAACTATTGCAGAACCTGAAATAGTTACAAATCCAATTGCAACAATTGAAATCCCAGAAATTGTTCATTTTTCTGCGCCTAGCATTGAGCCAGATGTGATTGTTCCTTCCTCAGTTATAAAGGATTTTGATGGAAAAACTGAAGCTTCAGACAATGACTTTTTAAATTGGCTGCTTAAAAAGGAAGCAGTGAAAATTGAGGAGGATGTAAATTTTGTTGAGAATTTCACACAAGCATTTTCAGAACAATCCAATAATGCGCTAGTAAATGAAATCAACTCCCATTTGCCAAAGGTTAAGGAAATTACAGAGTCTGAAACAATTTCACCTGTTGTAGAGAAGAAAGCGTTACCTGAATTTGAGTTTATTTTTGATTTTGGAAAGCAAGAAGTTGCGAAACAGGAAATAGAAGTAGTTTCAGAAAATGTGAAAGAAGAAATCGCTGAAACAGATTTATTAGCAAGTTTAGCATCATACGAAATTGATATTTTTCTGGCTCAGGTCTACAAAAGCGTCAAGTTTGATGGTCACCTTTTTGATCAGCAATTCTCTACTTATTTTCCAGAAATAGAAAAGCCGGTTTATGCGCCAATTGAGGTAGCTTTGCCCAAGATAGAGCCTATCGTAACTTCGCCAAAAGTTGAAGTACAGGTACCTCAAAAACAGAAAAAAGCTCAAGAAACTGAAATTCATATTCCGAAATTTGTTCCTTTTGAAGTTGAATCATTAGCTAAAGTAGCTGAGGTTAAAGAAATTTCGCCAATTGTTGAAGAGAAACCTGAATTTAAACCTAAGCGAGAGGTGAAAAGTGTGGAATCTATTTTGGAAAAGTTTATTCGCGAGAATCCAACTATAGCAAGGCCAAAGAGCGAGTTTTATAACCCAGTGAACATGGCAAAGCAGAGTGTAGAAAGTGATGAGGAGTTGGTAAGTGAGACTTTGGCCGCAATTTATTTGCGTCAAGGCTTACACAAGAAGGCAATAAATATGTATGAAAAATTAGGGTTGCTTTATCCCGATAAATTAGCGTATTTCGCAGGCCTTATAGAAAAAATTAAAAACGAAAATAATTTAAACTAATATGTTAACCATTCTTTTGATTCTAATTATTGTAGCTTGTTTATTATTAACCTTATTGGTTTTGATCCAAAATCCTAAAGGTGGAATAGCTGCAAATTTTGTTGCACCTAGCCAAATCATGGGTGTAAAACGCAGCACAGATGTTGTAGAAAAAGCTACTTGGTATTTAGCTGTAGCCTTGATAGTATTATCCTTAGCCAGCAATTTTGTGCGTCCAAGCAAAGATGGAGTAGAAATAGGTTCTGAGTCGAGAATTAAAGAAAATATCGAACAACAAAATGTACCAGCTGCTCCAATGCAACCAACTCCTGGCGCAGGCGCTACTGGTGAGCAACCTGCACAACAACCAGCGAAATAACCTGCTCCATAATTAAAATAATTCTGCATAAAAGAGCTGCTTCAAAAGTAATTTTGAAGCAGCTCTTTTATTTGCTGCTTTTTGACCTAGCCTTTATAGCATAAACCATTGGCAAAGTATTGTTGAATTGTGGGATGCGGAATTTTCTTGGGCCAACAGCTTCTGCCTTATTAAAACAATTGTAAGGAGAATAATCAAACTCATCTAAACTAAGAATCTCAAGGCCGTTTTTAATAAGGCTGTTTATTACTTCACTCATACTATGGTTCCAGGTAATATTAGATTGAGTGATATCGGCTTCCTTATTGGCATAGGTTCCAGCTTCTGTTTCAATAATTGGGGCTACATTGAAGTACGAATAGGTTATTTTTTCAAAATTGTCGTCGTACATCCAAACCATTGGATGAAATTCTACAAATACAAATTGACCTTCAGGTTTTAAAAAGTGTGAAACTATTTTAGCCCATTTCTCCATATCTGGAAGCCAACCAATGGTGCCATAGCTGGTAAATACAATATCAAACTTTTCGGCTAGATTTTCTGATAGATTGTAAAGGTCACAACAAATAAATTTTGCTGAAGATTCAAGCGTTTTTGCAATTTCTTCTGCTTTAGATATAGCCTTATCCGATATGTCTATGCCTGTTACACTTGCACCCATTCGGCTCAATGAAATACTATCTTGGCCAAAATGACATTGTAAATGCAGAATTGTTTTGCCTTTTATGTCGCCAAGTAGGTTTAATTCAATTTCATTTAAGGATGAGTTGCCATTCATAAATCCTTCCATGTCATAGAATTCCGATTTTAAATGCGCGTCAACTCGGTTGTTCCAAGAATTTCTATTTACCTCCAAATAGTTCTTTTCTGAAATCATTTTATTTTAATTAATCCTTCAAATAAACCATTTCTTATCAATTCTAAAAATGCTTAAAAATAGCAAAAGCCACCCAAAGGCAGCTAATGCTATAAAACACGAATCAAGAATTTTATTAAATGCTTATGGCTTACTGTATAATTTTGAATTATCTCTATAACCCGATTGATTTTTATACCAGTCTTCAAATAACACTCCACCGCTTTGAACCCATTGTACAAATTTTAAGTGTGCATGAATAATTTGTTCTTTTTCAAGAGGATATTCAAATTTTTCTGGAATTGAAATAGCAAAAGGCAATCCGTTTTCAGTTTTATAGAACACGTTTCCATTGCTTGCATCTGCATCTGTTCCTAATACGCTTACATTTACTAAAGAACTAGGTGCCTTACCTGGTAAATGTACTTCATGACCTCTTCCTTTGCCCATCTCATCTACATAAATAAATGGATTAAAGGTTCCTAAGCTTCCAGATATAGGAGTTGTTAAAGTCATTTTAGCAAACAAGGTATCAGTTCCAATATAAGTTTCTCCAAACATGGTATTAAAAGTTGGAATTAACTCTTTGGAATTATTAAATACTTTTAGGATGGCTTCGCTTGCAGCAGATTCAAATCCAACCACTGTTGAGCCTCCATTTAAAGTAATATTACTTTTGTTAAATGGAAGAATTACAGAAAAGCCATTTTTGAAAACTCCGCCAGCTGCTCTAAGCAAATATTTAGCATTAAGATCTTTGATTTGATTGTTAGCATTAGTCACAGCATGGTAACGATAATCTACTACAACATCATTGATGTCATAATCTCCTTTGCTTGGCCAAAGATCTTCAAAGGCAACGGAAGCCATGCCAGTAGCAGAAGGGTAGTAAATATTGAATGCCCTTAAAGCATCATTAGGATATTCATCATAGTTGTCATTAACGCCATCATTATCAGAATCAGTTGCAGGAGTTACTGGAGGAATAGTAGTAGTTTGAATAGCTTTGGTAGGATTGGCAGTTGCATAGAAAATCAAATCGTTAAAGTCGTTATCAGAAGATCCACTAGGATTTCTGTTTACGTCTTCAAATCCTATTAAAAATCTTTGAGTAGGGTTGTCATATAATAATACGGTATGTTCACGATTTGCTGCATTTGTTTCAGGATTCATAGAACTTATAGTTGTAAAGAATGGAGCACTTAAGATATTATTAGTTCCATTCCAACCATTTGCAGCAATGGCAAAACCAATTGCAGTATCTGCGCCAAATCTACCTATAAAGACTTTGTTACCAGCAACTAAACCACCGCCACTATTCATAAATGAAGCATTTGGTAAAATAGTTATAAATGAATCTACTTGAGCGATTGTGGTTGGTTTATTGTTTTTATTGTAAACAAAGTAGAAAAGGGTATTGCGTTGTCCTGCTCCTTCATGCACAAAGGTAATCCAAACATCACATTGCTCGCTCAATACCAAATTTTTCTCTGCATTACTGGCTAAATATTGTGGTTTGTTTACAGGTACTGATTTTCTTTCAGGTAAACTAGTGTTAACATCTGCTAGAAAAGTTGGAGTTAATATATCATTGGTAGGTAATAAGTAATTTGGTACACCAGCATTTAAACCAAGTGAAAAGGTTCCTAATCTAAATGAATATTTATTGCTATTTTTTCCAAGCGGGGCGTTTGCAACAGGTAATTTATCTCCACGATTTAACAAGAATTGAGGGTTTTTACCACCAATTACCACCGAAGCCTTCAAGTTTTCAATGTTCATGTATATGTTGTTTGGCAAACCTATGTAGTCGGTATTTACCACAACTTGCTCCACTGCCAAAGGCATTTCTCTTTCAATGATTAACTTACCTTCAGCATTGGTGCTTCCTGTGAAATAAATATTGCCACCTTCTTCTGGTGCATTATCCATGATGTCTACTCTAACTCCCCTCAAAGGTTGGTCGTTATTGTTTAACAAGGTCACAGAAAATTCTACAATCTTTGATGTTTCATAATTAAAGCCAGCAGGAGTTATCATTTGGTTGATATCTTTAATGTCTCCATTTGGAACTTCTACGATCTCTGAAGAATAAAGAATCTCTTTCTTGCAAGAGACTAAAGTCAGAGAAATTAATAAAATAACTAAATACCTTTTCATGATGTGTGTTTTGCTAGTTTGTTACAATAGCGTTGCCACACTTTTAAAATTCAGAAAATCAGCAATTTAAATTTTGTTTGGAAATGGTATTATGTTTCTTTTTGGGAAAAATGTTTTAATATGGTTCGGTTTGAGCCAAAAAAACCGCCTTGAAATGCATCAAGGCGGTTCGATTATGATTAGAAATTACTAATTAAGCTTGTTGTGTTGCTTTAGGGGCAGCTGCTAAAATTTCAGCATCAACTCCAGAAGCATATTGCTCAAAATTCTTTACGAACATATTTGCTAATTTGTTTGCTTGAGCATCATAAGCAGATTTGTCTTCCCATGTATTACGTGGATTTAATAATTCGCTAGGAACATTTGTACAAGATGTTGGCATCATATACCCAAATACTGGGTGTTGTTCATAAGCTACATTATTTAATTCACCATGCAAAGCTGCAGTAATCATAGCACGGGTTAAAGGTAATTTCATTCTTGAACCAACACCGTAAGGTCCGCCAGTCCATCCTGTATTGATTAACCAAACATTGATATTTGGATTGGCTTTTAATTTCTCCCCTAATAATTTGGCATATTTTCCTGGGTGCAATGGAAGGAAAGCTTTTCCGAAACATGCCGAAAAAGTAGCTTGAGGTTCAGTAACCCCAGCCTCTGTACCAGCAACTTTTGCAGTATATCCGCTGATAAAACTATACATAGCTTGACCAACACTCAACTTAGAAATTGGAGGCAATACCCCAAATGCATCTGCTGTTAGGAAGAAAATATTTTCAGGAGCCTTTCCAATTGAAGGCACTGCCACATTAGGAATATGATTGATAGGGTAAGCACAACGAGTGTTTTCTGTAACACTAATATTAGTATAATCAACAGAATTTGTCCCAGGGATAAAACGTGTGTTTTCTAATAATGCACCTTCTTTAATAGCATTGAAAATTTCGGGTTCTTTTTCTTGTGTAAGGTCTACACATTTTGCGTAACAACCACCTTCAAAGTTAAATACAGAATCATCAGCCCAACCATGTTCATCATCCCCAATTAGATTGCGCTCTGGGTCTGCACTTAAGGTTGTTTTTCCAGTTCCTGATAATCCAAAGAAAATTGCTGTATCACCATTTTTGCCAATATTGGCAGAGCAATGCATTGATAAGGTATTACGCTCTTCAGGTAAAATATAGTTTAATACAGTGAAAATTCCTTTCTTCATTTCGCCTGTATAGCCAGATCCTCCAACCAAAATTACTTTGCGAGTGAAATCGATGATAGAGAAGTTATGTTGACGAGTTCCATCCTCTGCAGCAATAGCCTTAAAGCTTGGAGCGTTTAATATTAACCACTCTGGCTCATAATTGCTTAATTCAGCTTGCTCTGGTCTTAAGAACAAGTTGTAACAAAACAAGTTGTGGTAGGCTGTTTCGTTAACTACTCTTAAACGAAGTTTAAAATTAGGATCTGCACAAGCGTATGCATCACGCACATAAACAGGTTTTCCAGCATAATGATTGATAACTTTGTTCATCAAAGTTTCAAATTTTGCAGGATCAAATTTTTGGTTCACATCACCCCACCAAACGGTATTTTCTGTTTTAGCATCTGCTACAGAAAATTTGTCTTTTGGAGATCTGCCAGTAAATTCACCTGTATCCGCCATTAAAGCGCCGGTGTCATTTAATACACCTTCTCCGTTTTTTAGCGCATGTTGCACCAATTCGGCAGGTGTAAGATTCAGATGTGCTGCTGAAGCACTTTGCATTACTTTTTCTGAGATTTCTTTATTTGTCATAATCAGGTGATTATCGGATTTAACGTTGGCAAAGTTAAACTTTCCTTTCGGTTAACAAAATAGTTTAAATTTGCTAGCAAAAATGGAATAACAAACTCTATATTAAAATGATGAAAATCATTGCTAGAATTGGATTGTTAAATTCTAATTTTTTAAAACTTTTAAATACTTAATATTGTTAAGGAAAACGTATGCTACGAAAACAAATCATCGACCTAATAGAAAAATATGCACACCTGTCTGGACATCAATTAGACCACTTCGATCTTCACGACCAAAAGTTTAGGTATGCAGATGAATATGATGATACTTTTGAAAACTTTTATACACAACTTTTAGATGTTGGTGAATATGTTCATTTTAATTTTGATATGCACCATAAAAGTGTATCAGATTTTAAGGAATTTTTAAAAATACAGAGTTTCCCCATAATTGTATTCAAAAATAGTGAGCTGGGCCTAATTCCGATTATTGTAAAACACAAGGAAGGAAGAAAAATTAACTTTATTGAAGATACCAAAAGTGGCTGTATTGAAGGTTCTTTTGAAAATGAGGATAAACTTATTGAAGTCATACAAACTGTTAATCAATTAAAGTTAAATCATAGTTTTTCAGCAGACCAGTACATTCAGTTAAAAAGTTGCGCCGAAAACGATATTTTATTTATTAGTGGATATAGGGTTGATTCCGGCATAAACGCTAAATCAGGAAAGGGTCATTTAACGCCATTAAAAAGATTTTTTCAATTATTAAGTACAGAAAAGAAAGATATAATTAATATTTACTTTTTTGCCATTATGATAGCTTTGGTAAACCTAACCTTACCATTAGGAATTCAAGCAATCATAGGTTTAATGAGTGGAGGATTAATGCTGGAAAGTGTTTTTATTCTGATGATATTGGTAGTGTTTGCTACTGTAATTGCTGGGTGGTTGCAAGTGCAACAGTTAAGTCTAGTTGAGGTTTTGCAACAAAGAGTTTTTGCGAAAACAGCATTCGACTTTGCTTTTAGAATTCCTAGGCTCAAACTTGAAAAACTTAAACATACCTATACGCCAGAACTCGTAAATAGATTTTTTGATGTGTTAAATGTTCAAAAATCTCTTCCAAAAATTTTAATTGATTTTACTTCTGCAATCATTCAAATCATTTTTGGATTACTCTTACTTTCATTATACCACCCCTATTTTATTGTGTTTGGAGTACTAGTCATTTTAATCATCTTTCTAGTATTTTATTTTACTAGTAAAAAGGGATTAGAAACCAGCATTTATGAATCTAAATATAAATATAAAGTAGTATACTGGTTAGAAGAGTTAGGCAGAGCAGTGCAATCATTTAAATTGGCTGGTTTTGCAAATTTGCCGATGCATAAAACAGACCGATTACTAAATAAATATATTGGGTATAGGAAAAAGCATTTTTCAATTTTAGTTAAGCAGTTTACTGCCATTATTGCTTTCAAAACATTGATAACGGCAGGTTTACTCATATTAGGTGGAGCCTTGGTATTCGACAGACAAATAAACCTTGGGCAATTTGTGGCTTCTGAAATTATTATAGTACTTGTAATATCTTCTGTTGAAAAATTGGTAGGCAGTATTTCGGTAGTTTATGACATGCTTACTGCACTTGATAAAATCGGACATGTTACAGATTTAGAAATTGAAGCCAATGCAGGTAGAGATGTTACAGATTTGGATATTCAAAATAGGTTCGAATTAAAGCTTGATAATGTGTCCTACAAATTCCCTGGGGCCAAAAACTACAGCATTCAACACATCAATCTAAACATTAGTGGTACCCAGAAAATTTGTATAGCTGGATTTAATGATTCTGGTAAAACTACTTTGGTAAAGACAGTAGCAGGTTTATTTCAAAATTATGAAGGTGTAGTTAGCCTAAATGGCATGTCTATCAAAGAACTTAACCCAAATAGTTACCGCGATATCATTGGTGATAATTTAAGTTTATCTGATGTTTTTGAAGGAACCATTGAAGAAAATATCACCTTAGGAAGAAATGGTATTCTACTTAAAGATATTTTAAAAGCTTGTGAATCTGTCGGTTTGAACCAATTTATAGCCTCATTAGAAGATGGTTTGCAATCAGAAGTATTACCTTCTGGGGGTAATTTTCCTTCAAATGTGGTTAAGAAAATTTTATTGGCTAGGTCCTTAGTAAAACCGCCAAAACTTATGCTTATTGATGAGTTTTTTCATAATGTTCAATCCTCTGAAAAAATTGCATTAATAGATGGTTTATTTAATGGGAATTATGCAATGTTAATTGTTAGCTCAATTCCTGAAGTTATGCGCCGAAGTGATTTAATCTATGTAATGAAAGATGGTTTAATTACAGATACTGGGACTTTTAATGAGCTAAAAGATAGACGTTCACTTCCAATGGAATCCTTAATTACTGAATAAGAATGGCTCAGAATAATCCACAATATGAAGAAGTTGGTTTACATGCACTAAGTCTTGTAAATACACCTAAAAAGTTTAAAATTGTTAGAAATTATCTCCTTGGAGCCTTTACCATTCTAATTGCAATATTGTTTTTACCATGGCAACAAAATGTGCAAGGTAAAGGAAAAGTTTCGCCCTACAGCCCAGCAGATAGGCCACAAACTATTCCTTCTGTCATAGCAGGTAGGATAGAACGATGGTTGGTTCAAGAAGGACAATTGGTAAAAAAAGGAGACACCATTTGTGTCATTTCCGAGGTTAAAGAAAAGTTTTTTGATCCTAAATTGTTGTCTAGAACCTCTGATCAAATTGCCAATAAACAAGATGCAATTATTGCAAAAAGACAAAAAATTGAGGCAACTAGAAGGCAAGTGGATGCGCTTCAAGATGGACTGAAATTTAAACTGGAACAGACTCGCAACAAGGTAAAGCAAATGCGTTTCAAAGTTTCTGCTGAAAAGGCTGGTTTTGAGGCAGCCCAAGTGAATTTAAAATTGGTTCAAGACCAATACTCTCGCTTAGAAGCCTTGTATAACAAAGGACTTGCAAGTTTAACTGAACTACAAAATAGAAACAATAAAACACAAGAAGCAACGGCTAAACTTGTAGAGGCGGAGAACAAATATAACTCGGTTCAAAACGAACTCATAAATGCTGAAATTGAATTGAATTCTGTTGAGGCTGATTACATCGATAAAATTTCAAAGGCAGAATCAGTTATCAATGAAACCACTGGAGAGCTTTTCGAAAGCCAAGCCGAAGTTTCTAAAATGCAAATTGAATTGTCTAACCTTGAATTAAGATCTGGATTTTATGTAATACGTGCCCCGCAGGATGGTTATATAGTTAAAGCCTTCAAATCTGGTCTTGGCGAAAATATCAAAGAAGGGGAGGATTTGATTTCAATAGTTCCTGCCAATGCTAGAATGGCTGTTGAACTTTATGTTAGGGCTATGGATTTACCCCTTATGCAATTAGGTGGAAGGGTGAGAATTCAATTTGACGGCTGGCCAGCTTTGGTTTTCAGCGGTTGGCCTAATGCCAATGTTGGGACTTTTGGAGGCATTGTTCAAGCAGTTGATAAAGTTAATAGTACCAATGGCATGTTCCGAGTTTTGGTAATCCCAGATCCTGAAGATGAGGCTTGGCCTGAATTAGTAAGAGCAGGCGGTGGTGTTTATGGTTGGGCAATGCTTAAAACAGTACGTGTTTGGTATGAGTTATGGCGTCAATTTAATGGTTTTCCTCCTGATTATGTAACTGGATTAGAAGCCACTAATGAAGATAAGAACAAGGAAAAAAACAAAGAAAAATGAAAAGAGTAGTAAGATTGTTTTTTTCTTTAATGTACTTAAGTTTTTTTTCACAGCACCTTGTTGCACAAGATTCAATTGTCCTTACTTTTGATACATTTTATGAACAAGTATTGCGTTTTCACCCTTTGGCAAAATCCGCAAACCTCCTTCCAGAAATGGCTAAGATGGAAATTCGTACTGCCCGCGGAGCCTTTGATCCTGTAATTAGTACTCAAGTATATGGTAAACAAACCAAGGGTGATAATTCCTACACTTATGTTGAACCTCAAATTAAAATTCCTACCCTAATAGGCGTTGATATCAAAGCTGGTATGGACCAAAGCGATGGTTTACAAGTAAGTGAAGAAAAGTCTAAATACGATCCAGTTACTCAAAGCAGCAAACAAGTGCAATACCAATTGTTTTATGCTGGTATTAGTGTGCCAGTTTTGCGAGGATTAATGACTGACCCTAGGAGAAACGCATTGCGCCAAGCGCAACTGTTGCAAACCTTAAATGAAGCCGAACAAGTTAGTCTTATCAATAAACTTTTTCTAGCTTCGGCTAAAGACTATTGGGATTGGCAACAAAGCTACCAAAAGTATGTGCTTATGCAGCAAAATTTTGTGTTAGCAGACACACGTCTTAATTTTATTAAGAGTAGAATATTTGGAGGGGAAGAAAAACCAATTGATAGTGTTGAAGCTTGGGTTGAATACAAAAGACGCGAATCTTTGCTAGCTGAGGCCAAGGTTGAGTTCAACAATGCTGCCCTATTGTTGAGTAATTATCTATGGGATGAACAAGGTAATGCAATGCAATTAGCATCCTTGGTTATTCCTTCTTCTAAAGGCTCTGAATTTCAAAGAGTGGATTTAGATTCAATTCAGGCTTTAAGCAAACGCGCAGAAGCATGGCATCCCGAGGTTCAAAAACTTGCACTTAAACTAAATCAAACTGAGCTTGAAAGGAAATTAGCACTTGAAAATTTAAAGCCACAACTAAATCTTGAGTATTATCCTTTTCAAACGTATACTGCAGGCAGCAGAGATGAAGTGGATGGTTTGTTTATGAAGAATTATAAGTTTGGTGCCACCTTTTATAGCAGTGTTTTCCTAAGAAAAGAAAGGGGTAAATTACAACTCACCAATTACAAAATTCAACAAGGGAAATTCTATTTGCAACAAGGTAAAAGAGAAGTGCTCAATAATATTTTAGTAGCTTATAACGACTTGAATACTTTCGACCAAATGATGCGCATTCAACAGGAACTTGTGCGTAATGCGGATTTATTACTAATTGCAGAAGAAACACGTTTTGAAAGTGGCGAAAGTTCTCTGTTTTTGGTGAACCAAAGGGAAAGAAGCCTCATTGAGGCTAAAGCTAAATTGGTTGAGTTAACGGCAAAATATGCAAAAGCTAAATACCAACTGCAATGGGCTAGTGGTACAAGGTTATTCTAGTTAACTTTAACTAGAACCTTGTCTATTCTGGCACCATCCATATCAAGTATTTCAATTTCAAAATTTAACCAATTTAGTTTATCGCCTGCATTTGGAATTCGTCTGAGTTCATGCAGGATAAGTCCACCAATTGTATTAAAGTTAAATTCAGATTCAAATTCAGCCAAATCAAATTTTCTTAGGAAGTCACTTAATGGATATTGACCATCAATTAACCAACTTCCATCTTCTCTTTGGAAAAAAGAAAAGTCTTGTTCATAAAACTCAGATGCATCGCCAACCAAGGCCTCTAATACATCATTCATTGTTATTATACCTTCCATTTGCCCAAACTCATCAATAACTATTGCCTGATGTTTTTTGTTAGCCTTAAATTGTTTTAAGGCTTCAAAAGCTGATAGATTTTCAGTGAAAAATTGTGGGGGAGAAAGGTGATTATTGATTGTAAAATTTGGTTCGTTTATGTGTTTGAATAGGTCCTTTAATTCAATCATGCCAATGACATCTGTTCTTTCATTTACTACAGGATAAACTGAATGTATCTCACTATTTACAATAACTCTTATTTGTTCTGTATCTAAACTTGATTTTAAAACAATAGTGTCATTTCTATGTGTCATTAGAGAGGATACCTTTCTATCGCCCAAACTAAAAACACGCTCCATTATATCTTGTTCAATCTCTTGAATTGCACCAACTTCAGTGCCTTCTTGAATAATTGCCTTAATTTCTTCTTCGGTAACTTTATTATCTGAACTAGGTTTAAAATTGAATAGTTTAATTAAAGCATCTGAGGAAATTGTAAGAAGCCAAATAAAAGGCGAGGTAATCAACGAAATCCAATACATGGGATAAGCCAAAGATTTAGAGATATTCTCGGGCATTGTTAACCCAATTCGTTTTGGCACTAACTCCCCAAGTACTAAAGAAAAATAGGTTAAACTAATCACAATAATTGATACTGCAAGCGATTCACTATAGGGCTTCAACAATTCAAATTGATTTAAAAAGAGCACTAAATCACCCTCAATTTTGTTTCCACTATAGATACCTGTTAAAATTCCAATTAGTGTTATACCAATTTGTACTGTAGATAGAAATCTTCCAGGATTTTGAGCAAGCTCTATTGCTTTTTTCGCAGCTTTATCTCCCTTTTTAGCAGCAGATTCTAACCGTGCTTTGCGTGAAGAAACCATTGCGATTTCTGACATTGCAAATACCCCGTTTAACAGAATTAAGAACAGAATAATTAATATGTCCATTCTTTACTTATTATAGCCTTTTATAAGTGAATACACTCCCCGTAAGCTTGGGCAGCTGCTTCCATAATGGCTTCGCTCATGGTTGGATGTGGATGAACAGATTTGATTATTTCCATGCCAGTGGTTTCTAATTTTCTTGCTACTACAATTTCAGCTATCATTTCAGTAACATTTGCGCCTACCATGTGTGCACCTAAAAACTCACCGTACTTGGCATCAAAAATTACTTTTACAAATCCTTCTTTTACGCCGCCAGCACTTGCTTTTCCGCTAGCAGAGAAAGGAAATTTACCAACCTTAATTTCATAACCCGCTTCCTTAGCTGCCTTTTCTGTAAAGCCAACAGATGCAACTTCAGGTGAACAATAAGTACAACCTGGGATATTATTGTAATTTAAAGGCTCAGGATGATGGCCTGCAATTTTCTCTACACAAATAATTCCTTCTGCACTAGAAACGTGTGCCAAAGCAGGTCCTTTAACTATATCTCCAATAGCATAAACTCCCTTAAGATTGGTAGCATAATAATCATCTACCAATACTTTGCCTTTGTCTGTTTTAATACCTAATGCTTCTAAGCCTAGGTTTTCTAAATTGGTTTGGATACCAACCGCAGACAATACAACATCTGCTTCTAATTCTTTTATACCTTCAGCCGTTTTAACTTTAATCTTACAACCAGCACCAGCAGTATCAACACTTTCTACCGAGGCATTTGTCATGATATCTATGCCACCTTTCTTGAAAGATTTAGCTACCTCTTTACTTACCTCTTCATCTTCTATAGGCAAAATGTTTGGCATAAATTCTACAATGGTAACTTTAGTTCCCATGCTGCTATAAAAATAAGCAAACTCGCAACCAATAGCGCCACTTCCCATTACCACCATGCTTTTAGGTTGTTGTGGCATCACCATAGCTTCGCGGTAACCAAGAATTTTTTTGCCATCAATTTTAATATTAGGCAATTCTCTGCTTCTTGCGCCTGTTGCCAAAATGATATGCTTGGCATCATGTGTAGCTTTTGCTCCATTAGCATCTGTAACTTCAACTTTAGAAGCACTAAGCAATTTGCCATAACCAGCAATCACATCAATTTTATTTTTCTTCATTAAAAAGGCAATGCCTTTGCTCATACCATTTGCAACATCTCTGCTGCGTTTAACCACTGCACCAAAATCATGCGAGGCATCGCTAACAGTAATGCCATAATCTTTTGCATGCTTAATATATTCAAATACCTGAGCCGATTTTAATAAAGCTTTTGTAGGTATACAACCCCAATTAAGGCATACGCCTCCCAATTCGGCTTTTTCTACTACTGCTGTTTTTAATCCAAGTTGGCTGGCTCTGATAGCGGCAACATAACCTCCAGGTCCGCTGCCAATCACTATAACATCGTATTGCATTAGGTATGATTTTTAATTTAGTGCGCTAAAATACAAGATAATTTTAAATCTCTTTCATTTTCCATCAAGAATGGGTAATGCCTTTCTGTCAAAATCCCAAAAGGCTTGGTTTTCCCAGGTAGAACAATTGGTGGCTGTGTTTCCTTTATAGCTTACCCATTCGGCTCCCCAATAACAAACACCCAAGCATTGCTTACTTTCTTTAGCAGTTTGTAAAATTGCCTGCCAATAATCCTTTTGTCCTTCAGGTGTAGGGTCAAAACCAGCTATTAATTGGCTATTTGTTCCAACAATATTATTGGTCCAATCGTTCCAAGATAAAGTAAAAGGGTAAGCCGTTTCAGCTATTAAGGTTGGTTTTTGCAACTGTTGGTTCAAACCGATTAATGCTTGTTTTAAAGAATCTAAGGATTTGCCATGCCAAATAGGGTAATAACTTAAGGCGGCAATATCATAATCCAAATTCCCAATCTGATTAAAAAACCAAGGTGCATCTTTATATCCCGCGCAATGAAGCATAATTTTGGTTTGGCTATTAGCAGCCCTAGTTGCTGCAATTCCTTTACTAATAAGCTGTTTAAGCTGTCCCATGTTTTCTAAGCTGCCATTAGGCCAAAGCATACCATTGTTTATCTCATTGCCAACTTGTACAAAAGCTGGCGCCATGGCTTTAACAACTTTAAAGGTAAAGGCATAAACACTGTCTTCTAATTCGGTTTGAACCAAATTGTCCCAAGCCTTAGGTTTTTGCTGCTTGCCAGGGTCTGCCCAAGTATCAGAAAAGTGTATGGTAAGCCAAATTTTAAAGCCCATTTCTTTGCATTTGGCCGCTAATTTTTCCACCGTTTCTAATGAGGAATTTGTAGTTTCTGGTTGATTCCAAATACGTAATCTAATTGTATTGAAACCTGCTTTTTTTAAGGTAAGCAACATATCTTCTTCTGCACCTTGTGCATTGCTAAAGCTTAATCCACTGCTAAGAACTTCTGGGTAAAAAGAGAAGTCGGTTCCAATTATTTGTATGGTTTCGGTTTGAACCGAAGGCCTTGGCGCTGGTTTTTTACAAGCAGCCAGACAACAAATTGAAATTAACAAAATTGATTTTAGCCCAATATTTATCATAACACAATTTTAACCTAAATTCCTTTGATAAAAACTAAAATAAAGATTGTATAAATTCAAATGTGATTTGGCTCAAACATCTGTGCCTATAGACGAACAACATTCGACCCCTTCGGGGTCGCCCCATTTTTCTACTCATTTCCAATCCCTTCGGGATTATAAGTCAGATTAAAGTAATACTGTTGTGCTAATTCTTCATCTATATTTATACATGGTTTTAGACCAATTGCAAGAACCTCGCAGAGGTTCAATACGAATAAATTAGCTATATTGCGCCAAATTGGCTCAAACCTATACGCATTGAAACAACTCATATTAAAGAGCGGCAGAGAACGCTCTATATTAAATAGACATCCTTGGATTTTTAGCGGGGCTGTTAAAATCTTGCCCAAAGCAGAAAATGGCGATATCGTTTCGGTTCATACCAACCATGGCGAATTACTGGGTTTTGGATTCTTTTCTCCAAATAGCCAAATCACTTGCCGACTGTTTGAGTTTGGTTCAGACCAAATTGAACTAGATGATAACTATTGGAAATCTAAACTTAAAAATGCATTTGCCCTTCGCAAGCTTTTAATTACTGCTCAAACAGATTGCTATCGTTTGCTGCATGCCGAAGGAGATTTTTTCCCTGGAATTATAACCGATATTTATGGTGAAGTAGCCGTTATTCAATTGCTCATAAAAGGCACCGAACGCATCTCTCCAATTATTTTTGAAGGCCTTAAGGAATTAGGTTTTAAATATATTTATGTTAAAACCAAACAAAGTACTCAATTACTCGAACAAGTAGAGGAAGGGAGCCGCTGGATTGGCGAAACTTGCCCAATGCCAATAGTAGTGAAAGAATATGGTGTACTGTTTTCGGTGAATGTAGAAACTGGTCAGAAAACAGGCTTCTTCTTGGATCAACGTGAAAATAGAAAATTGGTAGGTGCATGGTCTGATGGTAAAAATGTATTGAACACTTTTAGCTACTCTGGAGGCTTTAGCTTGTATGCGCTTGAGGCAGGTGCTGCTTTGGTTCATTCTGTAGATTCTTCCAAAGATGCTATAGGTCTTTGCGAAGACAATGTTGCCCTTGGCAAGTGGAAAGGCAAGCACGAGTCTTTTATTGAGGATTGTTTTGAATTTCTTAAAAAGGCCCCAACAGATTTCTACGATATTATTATTTTAGATCCACCCGCCTTTGCAAAAAACGCCCGCTCGGTAGACAATGCCGCAAGGGGATATAAGAACTTAAACATTCTAGGATTGGATAGAGTGAAAAAGGGTGGTTTGGTCTTTACCTATAGTTGCAGTCAGCATATAGACAAAGACCTATTCAGGAAAATTGTATTTTCTGCTGCTGCAGAAACTCGCAGAAATGTGAGAATCCTCAGGCAATTGAGCCAGCCCGACGATCATCCTATTAACATCTACCACCCAGAAGGGGAATACCTCAAAGGGTTGATGTTATACGTGGATTAGGGAATGTTGTCCCGAAATGGGATTGATTCCCAAGGCTTGTGTATTTTCAAGTTGCTTTTAATCAGATATTTACGCTTTTGGTACATTGTTGGTAATAAGGTACCCGAGTATGAAAATCATGATAAAATATCTTTGGTCTCTTGTATTGGTCCCCTTTTTACTATTTGTAAAAGGAGATTTATCAATAGACACCTTAGCATCAATAACCCATATTGATGTACCAATTAAAAGCGCACAGCAAAAAGTAAGCAGTGCAGTCGCAAAAGAAGGTGATATAACCTTTAGCATTCCTGTTAAAGTAATAGCTAGCAATAAGTCTTTTAGTGGCAATGGCCTAAAGGCAAAGTTGTTTGATGAAGAATATACGCAGATAGCTGAGTCGCAAATTTTAAATGGTATGGTTAAGTTTACCATTCCAATAAGTAAAGGAAATATCAAAAATTTTCATGTGGTTTCTGTTGAAACTAGCGAAGAAGTAGTTGTAGAATGTCTGCAAAAAATAGAGGTGAGCCTTGAAATAAACGAAGCCCACCTCAAACAATAAATCGTTAAAAAAACTAAATTTTAATACCCAAAAATATCCTCTAAACTTAACACTTTAACTTTTCCGTATTTTTCTAAATCTTTCATGTCTAATTTCTCTTTTGAACCCATGATACAGAAAGTAAAAGCTTGGTTTTTGTAATAGGTTTGGTGAAAATTTTGTACGGCATTAAAACTCATACTCGGTAGTTGCTCATACAAATTTTTACGCAAATCTTCTGTTACACCTACTTTTCTTGAAGTCTCATAGTACCAGATTTTATCCATGTCATTTATCCGCTGTGTTTCTATGCTGTTCATCATTGAGGCTTTTGCTGATTCAAAACCATTTTCTGATTTAGGCAAGTTAGTTAATAACTCGTTCAT
This sequence comes from Bacteroidota bacterium, assembly GCA_027488905.1. GTDB lineage: Bacteria > Bacteroidota > Bacteroidia > UKL13-3 > UKL13-3 > B1. The sequence goes on along the minus strand of JAIYAT010000014.1, from coordinate 66,190 downwards.
TGCTGGAACCGCCTCATTAAACTTATCTGCTTGTGTGCCAATATAAGCAATGATATAATAAGGGTCTTGCGGTTTGGTAGGAATGGTATACCTTGAATAAGTTGAATAGGCTAATGCCTTAGACTCACGAATGGTTTGAAATACAATTGAAGACATACCTCCGCCAAAATATTCATTGAACAATTTAATTTCTGAATCTCTTTTAGCATCATATCCATCAACAGATCTTCTCATCCACATGATTTCTGCCTGAACCATTTTGTAATCTACAAAGTAAACCTGATTTTCATTGGTACTGTTTCTTGTAAAACTTACAGGTGTTGGATAGGTTTTTGGTGTTTTTGTTAATTTATGAAGCTTACTTAAACTTTTATTTAGTCCATCTAAAGTGAGTGGACCATAATACATGATCTTGTGCTGGTAAGCTGTTAAATCATGCAAGTATTTAACTAGCTCTTCAGCTTTTAATGCCTTTAACTCATCTGTTTTTAGCATGTGTTTGTAGGGATTGTTTGCTCCAAACATGGCATAGTTTTGCAAAGCAGCATTAAAAATAGTTCCTTTACTTTTCTTAGCATCTTCTCTACCTTTTAAAGTGCGTTCTACCAAAGATTGCAAAGCTGCTTGATCTGGTTTTGCATTCTTTAGCAAATGCTCAAACAAAGTTACTGCGGCTTCAAAATTCTTAGATAAGCCACTCAACGACACATACACTTGCTCGTTACCAGCATTTACATTAAAGTCGCAAGCCAGGTTGAAAAAGGCTTTACTAATTTCTTCAGCAGTATATTTATCAGTTCCTAAATAAGGCAACAAATTAATGGCCATTGGTAGTTTCAAATCATGAAACTTGCCCATATCTAAAACATAATACAATTGAAATAATTCGTTATCGGTATTTTGAACTTGCAACACTTGCGCCCAGCCCAAATTTCCAAAGTTGATGTCTTTCTTAAAGTCAACAAAAATTGGTGAAATTTTAGGCGATGGAGATTCAGTCATATTTTTAACAAATGGTGATACCTCATCTCTGTTCACATCAACTGGGGTAATTTGTGGCTTTTCTATCTTAACCGTGCTTTTATCTTCACCACTTCGTTTATATATTACTACAAAATCATTGGTATAATAGGTGTTGGCAAAAGCAACCAATTCTGCCTTGGTAATTTTATCGAGTTCCGACAAATCAGCTGAGGCATCAGCCCAGTTTCTGCCTGTTACAAAAGCATCCAACAGCGCACTGGCTCTACCATCGTTGCTTTCTCTTTCTTTGATTTTATAGACTTTTAAATTATCAATAATTGCTTTTACTTCTGCATCATTAAATTCTCCTTTTTTCACTTTCTCAACTTGTGCCAACAATAGGTTTTTCAATTCTTCTAAGCTTTGGTCTTTTTTAGGTTTCCCTTGCAAAAAGGCTATACTATAATCTTTATTGGTCCAGTAAGAAGAACTTGCGCTCAATACTGCTTGTTTTTTAACTAGGTTCAAATCTATTAAACCCGATTTTGAATTGGATAATAGCATGTCAACTAACATCAACATGCGGGCTTCTTTTGTACCAGCGCCTGGCAATCTATAACCAATCATAATGTTTTCAGCATCCGGACCAAATATTGAAATTTCTTCTGGAGCATTTCTTCCTACCTCTGGTTTAAAACTAAAGGCTGGTACCTCTTTTGGCTGCATATAAGCAAAATACTTATCTATTAAGGCGATGGTTTTATCTGAGTCGAAATCTCCAGCTAATACGATGGCCATGTTATTGGGCACATAATAGGTATTATAGTAATTTCTTATTTTAATAAGCGAAGGGTTTTTTAAATGTTCTACTGTTCCTATAGTGGTTTGTGTTCCGTAGGAATGGTTTTTAAAAAGAGCTGTTAACAAGGCTTCAAACACCTTTCTGCCGTCATTATCTAAGGAAATATTTTTCTCTTCATATACTGCTTCTAACTCAGTATGAAACAAGCGAAGAATTGGATTTCTAAAGCGCTCACCTTCTATTTGCAACCATTTTTCGATATTGTTTTGTGGAATATCATTCACATAAACAGTTTGCTCCAAAGAGGTAAAAGCATTGGTTCCTTGTGCGCCTATGCCTTGCATTAACTTATCGTATTCATTGGCAATGGCAAATTTGCTGGCCACGCCACTCACAGAGTCAATTGCCTTATAAATTTGCTTGCGCTTAGCCTCGTCGGTGGTTTTATTGTATTGCTCGTATAAGCCATCAATAATATCCAATTGAACTTTTTCATTTGCCCAATCTTTAGTACCATACTTGTCTGTACCCTTAAACAACATATGCTCAAGGTAATGCGCCAATCCTGTATTGTCTGCTGGGTCGTTTTTACTGCCCGCCTTTGTGGCAATATAAGTTTGAATGCGTGGCTCTTTGTGGTTTTCGGCCAATATCACCGTAAGTCCATTTTTTAGCACATAGGTGCGCGCTTTCAAAGGGTCGTTGCTAACGATGGTGTAGGTGTATTTGCCATCGGGAGATTGCTTGGTTTCGTTAACAAAAGTTTTTGTTTGGGCATTTGCTTGCAATTGAATGCAAAGCAAAGCCAGCAGTAAAATTCTCTTCATTAAAATTTGAATATTAAGCTGGCAAAATAATAAAATTATTTCATCAACTTAAGCATCCGTGTTTTCCCTTGCATGTCTTTACGTAAATGGCTTTTTAAGCCCGTCGACGGTAGCCATTGGTTCAAGGCTTCCTCATAAAACTCGCTTGTTTCAAAGTAAAGGCTATGGGTTCGGTTTGAACCAATAAAGGCGTCAGTGATTTCTTTATAGAAAAGTAAGGGGTCTATATCATTTACAAACAGCGCTAAATGAGGTTCAAATTCTAGCACATTAGGGTGCATTTGTGTTATTTCTGAGGCCAAAATATAGGGCGGATTGCTTACCCAAACCTCTGCATTTAAGTTTTGTAGGGTTTGATGTCCACTTGAACTTAAAGCAGAGGCTATAATAAAATTCACTTTGCAATTGTTTTGTTTGGCATTGCTTGCCGCAACTGCTAGCGCCTCCTCAGAAATATCCACTGCTGTAACTTCTTTTAAAGGCAAGGCATGTTTCAGGCTTATTGCAATACATCCGCTGCCTGTGCCAATGTCTAGAAACGAATTTGAATTATGCTGTTCGCTTAGCACCCAATCTACAAGTTCTTCAGTTTCTGGGCGAGGAATGAGCACACTTGGATTTACCTTATATACTAAGTCTTTAAACCATGCATAGCCTAGAATGTATTGCAAGGGTTCGCCTTTGAGTAATCTTACTTTAACTTGGTTCAGCTTTAATTCTTCGCCTAAATTAAACTCCTTTTCAATGATTTTGAGGTGTGCTCTTTTAATGAGGAGAATGTCTTCAAATATCCAATAGGAGAGGGCTTTCGCCTCATTTTCATCATAAAGTTGGCATAAGTCTTTAACCAATAAGGTAAAGTATTCAGTCGAATTCAAAGCAGATAATAAGTAAGGAAGATTAATCTCTTCTTCCCATATATATTTGAAGGTAGTAAAGTAAAGTTGCAATTGAGGCAATTGCTGCAACTATGTAAGTACTAGCTGCCCATTTTAAGGCATCTTTGGTCATTGGATATTCCTCTTTTCTCACAATTCCTTTTGTATCTAACCAAGCTAATGCTCTTTTACTTGCATCAAATTCTACTGGCAAGGTTATAACTGAAAATATTGTAGTTAATGCAAACAATACAATTCCTAATAGCAACAATGCTGGAAATGCATTAATTGTAAAAACACCAATTAAAAGAATCCATTGCACATATTTTGAGGCAATGCTAACCACAGGAACAACAGAAGATCTAAACTTTAACCAAGCATATCCTTTTGCATGTTGCACTGCATGACCAACCTCATGTGCAGAAACTGCCGCAGCAATAACGCTTCTGCCATAATATACATCATGACTTAAATTAACAGTTTTTTTCTCTGGGTTATAATGGTCGGTTAGTTCTCCTTCAGAACTCAAAATTTCGACATCATAAATGCCATTATCTTTTAACATCATGGCAGCTATCTCAGCACCTGTCATGTGATTGGCAAGACCTACTTGTGAATACTCTTTGACCTTTGACTTAAACCTCCAACTAACATAAAAACTTAATGCCAATGGAATAATAATATATATAATCATGCTATTAAAATTTAAAAGAAAATTTACAAAGACCGTACCAGCCGAATTACTATGACAACTAGCGCAAAAATGAACATAAATATACTTATCCTGTTGATTCCGTGCATGACTTTTAAATTAAAGGATGACGGACTGTCAGGATCTGGTTTTCTCCAGAAAGCGATATAAGAACTAAACTTTTTCCACATATGATTCAATATTAAAGAATGAACAGCTTAAATAAAAAATTGATTTTAAGATTAAATGAAAAAATATTTTTAGACTAGTCTAAAAATATTAATATTGCAATATGTATTCATTTACAGAAGAGAATTATATAAAAGCAATTTATAAACTTCAAGAAAAGTCAGGAATTTCGGTTAACACAAATGCAATTGCAGAAATTATGCAAACAAAAGCTGCATCTGTTACGGATATGGTTAAAAAGCTTTCAGAAAAGAAATTACTCAGTTATGCCAAATACAAAGGAGTAGAGTTGACAGAGTTGGGCAGGAAGATGGCTTTGGAAATGATTAGAAAGCACAGGTTATGGGAGACTTTTTTATACGACAAGTTGAATTTTTCCTGGGATGAAGTTCATGACATAGCTGAACAACTAGAGCACATAAAGTCAACCAAATTAATTGATTGTTTAGATGAATTTCTTGGTTTTCCAGAAAACGACCCGCATGGAGATCCCATTCCAGGAAAGAATGGGTTGATTCAAAGAATTGAACTTTATAAAATAAGTGAATTGGGAATTGGTGAATTTGGTGTAATCAGTGGAGTGGTAAATCATAGCAGTTTGTTTTTGCAACATTTAGAAAAGAACCAACTGGTTCTAGGAAAAGGAATTGAAATTATTTCTAAAAGTGATTTTGACCAATCACTAAGAATAAAAATAGAGGGAGGAATTCCAATAATGATTAGCAATGAAGTTGCTCGAAACGTTTTATTGAAAAAATCTAGATGAAAAAAGAAATGTCGGAAAAGTCATTAAGTGAGGTGCATGAAAGTGTAGATACTACTAAAAGTTCGGGCAGTTGGCGACGATTTCTTGCCTTTATTGGTCCGGCCTATTTAGTAAGTGTAGGCTATATGGACCCAGGTAATTGGGCCACAGACATTGCCGGAGGTAGCAGGTTTGGCTATAGTTTAATTTGGGTCTTATTATTAAGTAATTGGATTGCACTTTTATTGCAAACCTTATCAGCGAAATTAGGTATTGTCAAAGGATGGGATTTGGCCCAAGCCAGCAGGCAGCAGTACCCATCTTGGGTTAACTATTCGTTGTATGGACTTGCAGAAATTGCAATTGCCGCAACAGATTTAGCCGAGATTATTGGAATGGCAATTGGGTTAAATTTGCTATTTGATTTGCCCTTGTTATATGGTGTTCTTATTACTGTTTTAGATACTTTTTTATTGTTGTTTTTGATAAATAAAGGAATCAGAAAAATTGAGTTATTTATTGTAAGTCTGGTGAGCATTATCGGACTTTCATTTTTTGCCGAAATGATAATTGTTAAACCTGAATTTAGCCAAATAGCGAGTGGTTTTATTCCTAGCGCACTAGATGGTGAGTCGCTTTACATTGCAATTGGCATAATAGGCGCAACCGTGATGCCTCATAACTTATATCTTCATTCTTCTTTGGTTCAAACCAGAAAAATAAAAAAGAACAAAGAGGGAATAAAAGGTGCATTAAAGTACAATTTTTTAGATTCGGCAATAGCTTTAAATGCAGCATTCTTTGTTAATGCAGCCATTCTTATTTTGGCAGCAGCCGCTTTTTACAAAAATGGTCATTATAGTGTTGCAGACATTACCGATGCACATACCTTGTTAAACGGAATTTTTGGAAACATGGCACCTACCTTATTTGCTATTGCTTTAATTGCTGCAGGACAAAGTTCTACCATTACTGGAACATTGGCTGGGCAAATAGTAATGGAAGGTTATTTAAATTTAAGAATCAGCCCGTGGATTAGACGATTGCTAACACGCCTAATTGCTGTTTTACCTGCTGTTATTACGCTCGTATTTTTTGGAGATAGAGAGCTTGGAGAATTACTCATTTTGAGCCAAGTAATTTTGAGTTTGCAACTTGGATTTGCAGTAATTCCTTTAATTCACTTTACAAATAACCCAGAATTAATGGGTGAATTTAAGAACAAACCTTGGGTAAAGATATTGGCATGGGCATCTGCCATAATTATTGTAGGATTAAATATTCGTTTGGTAATAGACGAAGTAACACGTTTTAGAGATTCAGAGGTAGGTTCGAACCAAATTTTTAGTTACCTAATTTTTATAGTATTAACTTATGTTGGTATTTTATTAGGATACATAAGCTTTCATCCTTGGTTTAAAAAGGCCAGAAGTATGCGATTGACGCCACATTTGCCAGTTGATAAACTGGTCTTTGAAAAGGTTTCAAAATTTGACAAAATTGCTATTGCTGTTGATTTTAGCAAGCAAGATAAACTAAGTATACAGCATGCCGTAAGTTTAGGAGGAAAGCAAACAGCATATGTTTTGATACATATCATTGAATCTGCTACTGCTGTTAAATATGGGGAAGAGGTTATGGATGAAGAGTCTTTATATGATGCTGGTGTTATGAAAGAATATGCCAATCAATTAGAGGCTAGTGGGTATAAGGTGGATTATGTACTTGGTTATGGCGCTAGAGCTAAAGGGATATCAAAGATTGTTATTGAAAGCAATTCTCAGCTCCTTGTTTTGGGGGCACATGGGCATAAAGGTATAAAGGACTTGTTATTTGGAAGCACAGTTGAGGCTGTTCGGCATAAATTAGATATTCCAGTATTAGTGGTTAAATAGTATGATAAATTTATTTAAAGTAGGGGATGAAATGACTTTTGAACTTATTGTTCAAAGCAGTGATACTGCAACTTTTGAAACAGGTACCGTTCACCCTGTTTATGCCACTTTTGCATTAGGAAGAGATGCAGAATGGTGTTGCCGGCTATTTGTTTTAGCGATGAAGGAAGAAGATGAAGAGGGTATTGGTACTTTTTTAACCATCAACCATGTTTCTCCAGCATTGGTTGGTTCAGAAATAAAGATTACTTCGGTGATAAAAAGCTTAGAAAGAAACGAAATTGTTTGCGGTTATGAAGTTAAGTGTGGTGAAAGATTGGTAGCACACGGAGAGCAAGGCCAAAAGATATTGAAGAAGGCAAAACTTGAAAGGCTTTTTGCGGAGTTAAGTTCATAATACCTACTTTTGCAATCCAATGGCGCTACCAAAAGAGGTAAATATATTAAATAAACGTGCATCATTTGAATTTAACCTAATTCAAAAATTTGTGGCTGGAATGCAATTGCATGGCACAGAAGTGAAAAGCATTAGGATGGGAAATTGCAGCATCAGTGAGTCTTATTGTTTTTTTAAGGATGATGAATTGTTTATCAAAGGGATGAATATTGGCACCTTGAAACATGCAAGTTACAATAATCATGAGCCTTTTAGGCTCAGGAAATTACTCTTGAAAAAACGCGAACTACATAAATTAAAAGTAAAAGGTTCTGAAAAGGGATTTGCCTTAGTACCTATAAAAATTTATGAGTCGGAAAGAGGTTTTCTAAAACTAGAAATTGCCATTGGGCAAGGTAAAAAGTCGTTTGACAAACGAGAAACCATAAAAGAAAGAGACGTAAAAAGGGCAATGCAGCGCGTAGAGTAGGCTAATTACCAAGCTTGGGTGCCAATGAGTGGCACAAATCTAAACTCATCCAAGGCTATATTTTCTAAAGTACCATCAGTTTTCTTGATAAGAATATGCATGGTTTGCTTGTTATTATCACCCACAGGAATAATCATAATGCCACCAATGGCAAGTTGTTGAATTAGGGAATTGGGCATTTTTGGGGCACCTGCCGTAACAATGATTCTATCAAAGGGAGCTTCGCTTTCACATCCTATGGAACCATCGCCCAATAAGAGGTTGGCATTATAGCCAAGTTCAATGAATAGTTTTTTGGTTTTAAGATATAGTTTTTCTTGCCTTTCTATACTAAAAAGATTGGCACCCATTTCAATTAAAATTGCCGCTTGGTAGCCAGATCCTGTGCCTATTTCTAAAACTTTATTATTTGGTTCAACCTGAAGTAATTGGGTTTGATAGGCAACAGTATAAGGCTGTGAAATGGTTTGGCCTTCACCAATAGGAAAAGCTTTATCCAAATAGGCATGATGCCTAAAATCTTTATGAATAAATTGATGGCGTGGTACATTGGCAATTGCATGCAGCACCTTCTCATCGGTTATTCCTTTTTCTTTTAATTCTTGAACCAAAAGTTTTCTGGCACCTTTATCCTTGTAAGTATCTGGTTGAAGCATAACTTGCAAATTGACTGATTAGCGATTGAATTCGCAACCCTAAAAGAACTATTTTATTAACAGAATTCAGCAAACATTCTCAAAAAGGCAACTTTTAATAAATTCATGTAAATATTTAATGTTGGGTGTATAATTTTTGTGATAAGCTTAGGTAAACTTGTTTAAATCTAAAAATAAGATGTCGCATTTATATAGGTTTCAAAAAATACATTTGTTGACCCAATCAATAAAGTAAATGATTCAAATTGGCATAGCAGGCGCCAACGATTTTAGTAAACGTCATATAGAGAAGCTGGTTGAACTGAAAGAGTTCGACCTAGTTGGCTTTTATGACCATGATAGTGCCAGTGCTAAATTGATTGAGGAGAAATATAAATTGGTGAGGTTTGACACTTATGAGGATCTCATCAACAAAGTTGAAGCAGTAGATATTTTAACCCCCGTAGGTTCTCATTACCAGTTTGCAAGTCAGGCTATTAGAAAGTGTAAGCATGTATTTGTGAATCAGATTTTGAGTGAAAACTTGGAGGAAGCAAAAGAATTAAATGAACTGGCGGATGAGGCAAATATTCAATTACATGTTTCTCATCATGATAAGTTTCATCCTAATTATCAAATGCTGAAGCGATTGCTTGATAATCCGTTTTACATAGAATGCGCTAGGTTTGACGAAAGCATTATTAATTACAGTGCCGAAAATTTGGTTTTTGATTTATTGCTAAATGAACTGGAGTTAATTTTGAGTTTAGTAAAGGCTAATGTGAAACGTATCAGGGCCACAGGTGCTTCCTTGCACCATAGTCATATCGACTTTATTAATGCCAGAATTGAATTTGATAATGGATGTGTGCTAAACATGGTATGTGGTAATTTTAAATCGGAGCAAAAGAATGTAGTTCGCTTTTTTCAAAAGAACCGCACTTATAATCTTAATTTGGATAATTTTAAGGTGAGTATGTTAAATGCTTCCGTACCCGAGCAAGCAGAACAAGAATTAAACATTGCAAAAACTAAAAACCTGTCTGAAATGATAAAAAGGGAATTATCCTATTTTGCTAGTTCTATCTCTAATCATTCCTTAAATTTAAGAACACACTATAACAATTTCCAAAGTTTGGAGGTAGCCCACGAAATTATTGATAAGCTAAATATCAATAAAAGATAATACTTTTGTTAAATAACAGTTTGGCAAGGGATGCGAATTCGAAATATCATTTTTATTGGATTATTATTGTTGTATGGCTGCAAAGTTTCTGACAGAGAGGTGTTTTTACCTTCCTATGTGCATGTTGCAAAGCCTATTTTTAAAACACCATCCGACAATTCTCAAGGGTTTCCTTCCGCTGCCATCAATGATGTCTGGGTTTTTGAGAATGAGATAGTTAGAGGCCTGCACTTTATTGATGCAAACGTTCCAATTCAGAAGGTAGGTAAAACTAAAATTAGATTTACGGCTGCGGTAAAGTCGGATGGAAATTTAGAACAAAGAGTTATTTACCCAATGTTTACCTCTTTCTCTAAAGAGGTTGATTTGGTTCAACTCGAAACCGATACCGTTGAGGCTACCTTTTCATATTTGAGCAATACAGTTTTCCCTTTTATTGAGGATTTTGATGGCAATGGCTCGAGGTTTGAATACAACCCTGCTTTGAAACAAGCTGGGGATACTATTATTAAAGATAAGGGAGAAGGTGCATTTACACCTGGGAATTTCGCTGGTAGAATTGAATTGAAAAGTGCCGACCCAAAGGGAATTCTTGAAGTTTACTCACAAGTTTATACAAGTTGGCCAAGGTTTACACCCTTTTATTTTGAAATGGATTATAAAGGAAATATTCCAATTACGGTGGGTTTGTACGCTACAAGCTCCTCTGGAGAAACCAAGCAATTTCCAATGTTTATTACTAACCCTATCAGTAATTGGAATAAACTCTATTTAAATTTTGAGCCCGAAATCAACAAAAGGGGATCGGGAATGCAATATCGATTGTTTTTAAGGTTTTCTAAAGGTTCAGTTGCCAATCCTGAAGCCTGGATTGACAATTTAAAGATTGTTTACCTTGATTAAAAAAAGAAAAGCACATACCCAGTTGTTTGTGTTTATGGATGCTTTTTCCGCAGGACTGGCTTGGTCCATTTTTTTTGCCTACAGAAAACAAATCATTGAATCCTATAAATTTGGATACAAGATTCCAGTAGAGTTAGATACTAATTTTTTTTATGCTTTAGTATTGATCCCAATTTATTGGATTAGCTTATATTATTTAGCTGGACATTATAAAGATGTTTGGCGGAAATCTAGGATTAATGAGATTTCTAAAACATTTGGAATTACTGTTATTGGCGTAGTTTTATTGTTTTTTATTCTGCTGCTAGATGATGAAGTAAGTTCTTATCAGTCTTACTACAGCAGTATTTTGGTACTATTTGTTTTAAATTTCGGTTTGACCCTATTCTTTAGGCTGCTCGAAGCAACCATTATCAAGTCTTATATTAAAAGTGGAAAATTGGGGTTCAAAACAGTAGTGGTGGGAAACAATCAAAAAAGTTTAACCGTTGTGGAGGAGTTAATGAACCCTTTGTCAATGCAAGGCAATCTCTTTGTGGGTTATGTTAGGGAAATAAATGACAATGGAGCTCATATTTTACAATACATTTTGCCAGATCTTGGAAGTTATACCGACTTGCCAGAATTAATAAGGAAGTATGATATAGAAGAAGTTATACTAGGAATTGAAAGCTCTAGGCACAATGAAATCAATGAGGTAAGCAATATTCTGGAAAACCAGAAGGTAGTTATAAAAATCATTCCTGACTTGTATGATTTAATGAGTGGACAGGTTAGAATCAACAATGTAATTGGTACGGCGCTTATAGAAATTAACCACGACTTTATGCCCGAATGGCAAAAGATTCTAAAAAGAATGATTGATGTGCTTGTTTCCGTTTTTGTTTTGGTTTCCTTTTTCCCCTTGTTTTTGTTTGTGGCAATCATCGTACGGTTAGGTTCAAACGGCCCTATATTTTATAAACAAGAGAGAATTGGACTAAAAGGTAAACCCTTCAATATTTTCAAGTTTAGAACCATGATTGTAGATTCAGAAGCTGCTGGACCACAATTATCAAAAGAGAATGATAATAGAATCACTAGGGTAGGAAAGTGGTTAAGAAAATATAGAATTGATGAATTGCCTCAGTTTTATAATGTGCTAATTGGTGAAATGAGTTTAGTTGGACCTAGGCCAGAAAGAAAATTTTTCATTGACAAAATTGTTAGGATTGCACCCCATTACAAGCATTTGTTGCGCGTAAAACCTGGCATTACCAGTTGGGGGCAAGTTAAATATGGATATGCCGAAAATGTGGAGCAAATGGTAGATAGATTAAAGTTTGACATTTTGTATATTGAGAATCGCTCCCTTGCAGTTGATTTTAGAATATTGATATACACAGTTTTAACTGTTTTGCAGGGAAGCGGACGCTAGCTTAATTTATATTTCTTCCAACTATTTGTATTTTAAAAGCGCTTCCTTATATTTGCGGTCCTTAAATAATAAATAAATGTTTGCAATAGTTGAAATTGCTGGCCAACAATTTAAAGTTGAAAAAGACCAAACGGTATATGTGCATAGATTGCCACATGCCGAAGGCGCCAGCATTGAACTCGAAAAAGTGTTGTTGATTAACAACAACGGAAATGTTAAAGTAGGTTTACCTACAGTATCTGGTGCTAATATTAAGGCAACCGTTTTATCTCACCTAAAAGGAGATAAAGTGATTATCTTCAAGAAAAAGCGCAGAAAAGGTTATGAAAAGAAAAACGGTCACCGTCAATCTTTTACCAAAATTAAAATTGACACAATCAACGCTTAATTAAAAGGAGAGAAAAAACATGGCACACAAAAAAGGGGTAGGTAGTTCGAAGAATGGTCGTGAATCCCATAGTAAGAGATTAGGTGTAAAAATATTTGGTGGACAATATGCTACTGCTGGTAACATTATCGTTCGTCAAAGAGGCACTAAACATCACCCAGGTGAAAACGTAGGAATTGGTAAAGACCATACCTTATTTGCACTTGTAAATGGTAAAGTTGTTTTCAAGAAGAAAGCAAATGACCGTTCATTTGTTTCTGTTGAGCCAATTGCAGCGCAAGCTGTGGTTGCAGAAGCATAGATAACATTATAATCAAACTTCATTAGTGATTTGCTTATTGCTAAGCTTTTATACTAATGAAGTTTATTTGTTTTAAAGGCAGACTAGGGGGATTAGCTCATTTGGCTAGAGCGCTTGCATGGCATGCAAGAGGCGACCGGTTCGAATCCGGTATCCTCCACCAGGTATCTTAAGCGTATTTATTAACGCTTACAAAGTTTCAATTAACCATTAGCCCTAAATACTTTCGCTCATTAATTGAGTTCTCTTTGTGTTTATTCAAATTTAGGAAGTATGGCTTTTCGACATACTTCCTAAAATAGCTAAACAATGAGCAGTTTACTTTATCCAATTGCTGGGCTTTAAATAGTAGTTTAGGTAAATGTCAAGCAATTGTTCTCCACCATATTCAGGATATTTTTTGAGGATGGCGGACTTAAATTCTTCCTTGTTTTTTGACTTCATGATTGTTTCATTAACAAAAGCTAAATACTTTAAATTCTCATTTAAAAGAGCTATCCCACCTTCTTTTCCATGTCCAGCTAAAATTGTTTTATACCTCTTTTCATTTATAATTTTGTTTAAGGAGGTTTCCCAACCTTTTGTATTGCCTTCTATGAATAAATGGATTTTGTTGTAAACAATATCTTGGGCAATGTATACTCCAAGTTCTGGAAGTTTGATTACAAGCGAAACAGCCGCTTCGTTATTCAAAGACTTTTCAAAGATAAATTTCACATTTCCAATTGTTTCCTCACCTGGTTGCTGAATAAAAGAAGGCTTATTCAATTTAGTTGCAATCATAGGTCCAAATTGTGCCTGTCTTTGCTCAAGAACGCCTTGTCCAGTCTGCTCAATAGACGTTTTTGTTTCAGCCAAGGCATACACTTTTACATTTGGAAATGCATCACCAAATCCTATGTAGTGGTCGGGGTGGTCATGACTTATGTAAAACCTTGTTACAGGCTTGCCTAGTGAATCCGTAAATTTTTTCAATTCAAGTGCATAAGGTGCAAAGAATTGTCCGTCAACAATAATGAGCTCGTTCTTTAGCTCTATGATATGGCTTGTATTTGCAAACATGGCAGGTGGACTCATATACGTGTGAACTTTTACGTCTTTGTTTTGTGTAACCGTCCAAAAACTTCCAGTTGGTATAGTTTGAGCATTGATGGCTGTGAACCAACTGAAGATAATAATGAAAAGAAGTGATTTTATTGATTTCATGTTTTTAATTGTTTGAAGGTGAATAAACTTGATTTAAGAATGTTTTTACAGAGGTTAATTTGCGACCAAGAATTTGCGATAAGTCTGAACCAACCATTTCCAATTCTCCATTTGCCTGAGCCACCGCGAAGCTTGAAAACAAGCCAATGAAGTCGGCAGGCACGCCATATCCTGTTAAGGTTTGTGCATATTCCTCCGCTGTTGGAGAAATGTAGTTGATTGTTTTACCCGTAATTTCAGACAGTTGCTGAGCAATCTCTTGATAAGAAAACGCTTCTTGGTTGGTAAACCGATAAGTTTTTCCAGCGTGATGAGAACTTGTTAAGATATTTGCAGTGGCTTCAGCCATCTCAGAGCGCAAAACCGCTCCCACTTTGCCATTACCTGCAGGTAAATAAATTATCCCTGTTTCTAACACCTTATCGCCAAGAAAAGCAGGAACAAAATCCATATAGAGCGTATTCTTAAGAATGGTATAATCCATACCACTTTCTTTTAACCAAGTTTCTGTCAGAAGATGTGATTGAGCAACTAACCAAAGCGGCGAAGATTCTGTTTCGTTTTTTCCTTGAAAACTGGTGTAAACAATATGTTTTACGCCAGAAGCTTTGGCTGCTTTTACCACATTCTGATGTTGTGCTTCGCGATTGAAAACATCACTTCCTGATACAAAGAGTAATTTCTCGATGCCAATGAAAGCGTTTAGAAGGGAGTTGTAATTGTCGTAATCGCCAATACGTAAAGCAACTCCTTTGCTTTTTAGGTCGGTTGCTTTTTCTTCGTCTCTTACCAATGCAACGATATTGGTTGAAGAAATGCCTTTTTTTAGAAGAAAATCAATTGCTGACTTTCCAAAATTTCCTGTTGCTCCTGTTACTAAGATCATTTTTTGTTTTTTAAGATTTAATAATTATAATTGTTACACAAAGTAACTAATATTAGTTTTTAATAGTAACAAGTTACATTTGGGTAACCTATAAAATAGCAGTAACGAAATGGTAACAAACGCAGCAAAAAAGGGAGAAATTAAATGTCCGGTAACGGGTATGCTTCAATTAATTGGTGGGAAATGGAAGCCAGTCATTTTGTATTGTTTAAGGTCTGAAAAAAGACGCTTTGGAGAAATCTCTGCTCGCATTCCTAATCTATCTAGAAAGGTATTAACAGCACAACTGAAAGAATTGGAAGAAGATGGTTTGGTGACAAGAAAGCAGTATAATGAAATTCCTCCACGAGTAGAATATGAATTAACCGAACTAGGTAAAAGTCTATCACCTGTTTTAAACGAAATGGAAAAATGGGGTAATGAAAATATTGTATATAAAGGATAAATGTTAATTAATTCTTTTTTGTAAACTCTTGCTCAAGACTCACACTCCAAACTGATTCTTGGCATAAAAAAAATCTCAGAAACGGAGATGACTTTTATCTTATACTAAACGGTTTGGCGCTTGACCTTTAGTTTAGTAAGTAAAAAATAACAAATATAAATTTACTTAAATTAAAGCAAAAGTGAATTGCGGGTAGGGTGAAGTTGGTGATTTTTACCACCAATGTTCCCTTTTTTATTCATTATTACAAAATGCTTTGTAGTGTCTATATTTATTGAGTTTATGATTTTTGATGTTAAAAATAATGCTTAAAATAGCATAGTAAATCTTGTTTTGTTGTACTAAATGTTGTTTTATTGTATATAATTGACCTCATTGTTAAAGTCAATCTTAGTAATGATTTCGTTCGTTTGCTTCAGATTTTAAACATAGTACAACATTCTTAATGTCAGATATAAATGGCTTCAATTAAATTAATCCTCAGAACACATCAAGAAGATGCAATTGGACAGAGCCATCCCAATAGTGCTAGAATGAGCGCTTCACTAATGCAAAAAATTGCAGATACCGAAGGGCATGGTGCAGCTATTAGCTTGAAAGTACAACAATTAATTTTTTAACAATATGCGCCCTATTTTTGTTTCTTCTTATGTAAAAGAATGTTGGACGGCTCATCAGCAGCAAAATGCTGTAGAAAAAGTAAAAGAAGCCTATTTGCGTTTACGTAAAACAGGTGCGCCCAATGTGAGTATTGTAATTCCAGCCTATAATGAAGAAGAAAATATTGTTCAAACCCTCTATTCTTTATGCCATAATGAAACCGATAAAGTTGTTGAAATAGTTGTAGTTAACAACAACTCTAAAGACAATACAGAAGCACTTGTAAAATCGATGGGTGTAAAATGTATTCTTGAAACAAAACAAGGTATTACTGCTGCTCGAAATGCAGGTCTTGCAGTTGCAGAAGGTGATTATATTTTAAATGCAGATGCCGATTCAATTTATCCAAAGGAATGGGTAGCGGAAATGACCAAGCCTTTAGATTTGGATGAAAAGGTAACACTTGTTTATGGTCGATTTGCATTTATCCCTACAGGAAATACTTTTAGAATGATCTATTTTTTTTATGAATACATAGCTGATTTTTCGCGGTTTATTAGAATGCATAAAAAAGATGAAGCGGTAAATGTTTATGGCTTTAATTCAGGTTATAGAAGAGTGCAAGGAATAGATGTAAATGGCTATGACCATCCTAAAGGCAAAAATGAAGATGGTTGGTTAGCTGTAAAACTTAGAGAAAAAGGCTATGGTGTTTTACATCAAGTAACCAATAATAAAGCCCTTGTTTGGACGAGTGATAGGCGCATACACATAGATGGTGGGCTTTGGAAAGCATTGTTTCCAAGACTAAAGAGAGTATTATTTGGAAAAAAAGTTGAAAGGTTGGATTTGTAACTTATTAAGTTCTAAGTTTTAGGCAAGAATTAGAACTAAAACCAATTATCATTTATTGACTTTATTTTTTAAAATCACTCCTTTACCTTTTCATCTGAGAATAATAATTGAACAATAAAAAACCTTAACGTTTTGAACCTACCCGAAGATGGCGATTTCGGAGACAAAAATTGCCTTCAATTTGATAAACTAGTAAATGGCTTAAACTCCAAATGGTTTAGGGATAGTAAGAAACTTAACAAGGCATATTATTTAGTTTGTGTGCCCTGTTTTAATCGTATGTTTAAAACATTTAATTTGATAGCCACATGTTGAAGCAAAGCAGAGGTGTAATCTATATGGCCATAGGGAAAGAATTTGTAGAGGAGGCTATTTTTTCTGCCAAGTCATTTCGTAAGCATATGAATTGGCCTATCACACTTTATACAAATCTACCTGAGTTTGCTGCCGAAGAAAATGTGTTTGATGAAATTGTTCGTATTCAACAATCAGGACGTCGTCCACAAAGAGACAAACTTGTTTCTATGCTTCAATCACCCTATGATGAAACTCTTTTTTTGGATACAGATGTATACATTGGTGCTTCATTAGATGATTGTTGGGAAATATTAAAATATTTCGACATGGCTATTAGTGGAGATAGACGGTACAAGGATTTTCTTCCATCTGGAATAGAAGTCCCTCAAAGTTTTAAGGAGGTAAATTTGGGTGTTGTTTTTTTTAAAAAATCCGAAAAGACGATTGAAACATTGACAGCATCTCTTAAAGTTTACGATGAATTATCAGCAAAACATCCGAATATCGGAGTTTATTCATGCGATCAAACTGCATTTAGAATTGCTTCTTTTTATTCTGGAATTTCGATTGCTCCTTTGGCGGAAGAAGATAATTGTAGGTTTGCAACCTATGGCAAATTAAATGGAAATGTAAGGGTTTTACACGGTCGTTTTAATACTAAAAAAAGTACTGAAGAAAATATGGAGCTCCTTCTAAAAAAAATAAATCATGCAACTGCTCCACGTACTTTTGTTGCAGGTAATATGTGGATGTTGTTACCTACTAAAATACCAATGATTAAATATAAGGCCAAATCTAAACGAATTTTTATGGTTGGCTTAAAAGAAATCTATACTTCAGGACTAAAAAAAATAAAACGCAAACTTTCAAGAGTTTAAATCTTTTCTTGAAAGCATGTTGAGGGTAAATAGTACAAGATTATTGTTGATTTTTCGAATGAAAACATAGTATAAGTATCAGGTTAAGTTCTATACTATTAATTAGTTGATTAAATTGGGGTAACGGTTGGCAGCTAAAAGAACTTGGCGATTTAGAAGCAAGGAACTTTCTGCCGCCACTGAACTTGATACGAAGAACAAAGCTTCATATAACCACTGAACGGCCAATTTCATGCTGATGTTTTTAGGTTACGCTATCAATTCTCCGTTGAGATTTTTAACGTTATTTTTATTTTCGTAATTGTTTAGTATTCCTATCAAATCACCTCCTAATCTGAAAATTAGATACTCTGATCTTAAGAAATTAATCAAACTCTGGTTTTCAATTCTAGTTAAATTCTTATGTTCAATTAAGATTACTTGTGGCTTGATATAATCTAAATTTAATTGTGACAGAATCTTCCAGTCATAACCTTCTGCATCAATATGCAATAATGTTATGTTGGATATGTTATTTTTCTTGAAAAGTTCATTTAAACTCATTCCTAAAAGTTCAGTTTCTATTATATAAGGCTCTAAAATTCCATTTAAATGTTTAAGAATGTTTTCTTTGTTAAAAGACCCTAATTGGTCATACCACTTTGGTAAATTAGGCAAGTCGATATTGGCTTCTTCTTTTACCGAAAAGAAAATTTGTTTAGTCCCTTCATTAATAGCGACATTTTCAAATGAAAATCGACTATCAGTACCATAATTATTTTTTAGTCTTTCAAATAAGTAAGGAATTGGTTCTACAAAAAGAGCTCTCCACTTTGCGTTTTTTTTTATTAAATTATAGATAGGGTCGCCATTTACACCATCGTTTGAGCCAATTTGAACAATTTGAACATTATCCTCATTAAGAAGTTTATTAAGCCAAATTGAAGGTGCGTCATAAAGAGCGCCATTTTTAATGAAGAACCTCCTATTGAGAAGTATCAATAATTTACCAAGAACAGGTATTTTTTTTAAGCTCTGTTTTATTTTCATAATTTCCATGCTATTTTTTTTCTGTTATAAATGCAACCGTTTTGGCGATGTCTTAGTTTCGGTTTGTTAAAGTGACGCATAAAGTTCCCACTCTTTAGCACAAACTTTTTTAGCCCCATTGCGTCAAACTTGTGTTAGCGGATGACTTTTTGGTCTGTAAGTTTAAAATAGTCACTGCCTTTTGCAAGTGTCAAGTCGTTTAAGTTCTCATAAAAATTTAGTCCAGCTAGCCCAGTCCCGTTTGGTGCAAAATTTGTTTCGGTTATTAGGTAGCCGTTTTCAAGAAGGATTAAGCCTTTCTCGCTTTCGTCATCATACCAAAGGAAGTCCGTTATTTTTCTATCTTTGATATGCTTTAATTTGTTTTCTTTATATTCAACTTTGTATGGTTGATATTCCTTTATCGCAATTTCGTGTCCGAATAAAACGCTTAGAAGTTTATTGAAAATTGACCGCCTTTGCCTTTGGTAGTTGTTTGCGATTTCACCAACTGTTTTGTTGTTCTCATTTATGTGATAAACTGTATAGTCGGATAAGTCATCAAAAAGGCTTAGCGCGTCTTTGTCCAAGTCCTTAACCCAAATATCCTCACAAAAACCAAAAGGTATGTCTATGATAATTTTGTTGTTAAGTTCTATAAAACATTCACCATGGTCTAAGCCACCCACTTCTATTTTTACGATTGAATAGATATTTGTTATCGTCTTACCTATGATTTCTTCTTTTCGCATTTGTGGGTATTCTTGTCGTTTTCGGGAGGTCTTAGTTAAGCCGTTTGGGTAGATGTTGTTATCGGTCGTAGTTATTCTCTTCTATTTCTTATTGTCAAAGGTATAAGTGAAGTGTATTGCATTCATTTCACTATTAAATTTTGTTTTTCTATAAAAATTCACTGCATAAATGTCGTCACTTTCTGCCTCTACATAAGCATCTTCAAATCCATTGTCCTTGCAATATCTGCAAACTTCCTCAATTAAAGCTTTGCCCAAACCTTGTCTTTGAAAATCAGGTGTAACCCCAACATCATAAATATAAGCAATTGGATTTTTACCATAGTATCTGTGTAAAATATAGATTGTTAAGCCACCAACCACTTTGTTGTTTTTTCTTACAACAAATACCATAAAGTCTGGATTGGAGAGTAATTTATCCAAATGCTCATTGTCGGATATTGGTTCTTCATTTTCAAAAACTTCTTTGAAAATCTCTACCAAGTCTCTGAAATCTGAGACTTCATTAAGATTGAGCTTCTTAATTTCCATTATTTGTTATAAATTGATGAATCTTATCTATGAGTCAAATTTTGAACCGTCCCATTCAATTCCTTCTGGGAATAGTGTAGATTGTCTTTTTCTCATTTCAGAAGCAATCAATGCACTTTGCCCACCTTGTTCTTCCAATTTGGACATAATATTCACATAACTTTTTTCATCCCTGTTTTGGCTAAGTTTAAAAACATTCTCAATGTTGTCTGCCTTAATCTCAAAGCCAACAATTGCTGGCATCATTTTGCTCAAAAATTGGTCAGGAAGATTGTCATAAAATGTTAATGATTGTGTATTACCTTTTTCAAACTTCAAAGTGAGTTTTCGCATAAAGCTTATTAGTTCTTCATCTGTCATAAAATTGATTTGACCAGTTACGTGAACACTCATATAATTCCAAGTAGAACCAATATGAGGACTGCTATACCAGGAGGCGCTTACATAACAACTTGGTCCAGTAAATATCAGAAGTCCGTTTGGATTTTCAATAAAAGCCTTATGGTGGTCTGTGTTTCGCATAATGTGTCCTTGCAAAAATAATTCGCCATTTCTTTCTTCAAGTAAAACTGGTATTTGTGTGGCTACCTGTTTACCTGATAAAAAACTACCCGTCATAAATGCAAATGGATTTTCTTCTATGAAGTCCAAAATTGTTTGCTTGTCTTTTTCTTTAAAGTATGAAAAGTTGTACATATTTCTGTTTGTTTATCTGTTTGAATTGGTCGCCCATTAATGCCCGCATAGCGTTTGGGCGCTTGGCGCAGTTAGGGATTTTTTAGCACTTATTCGCCTCAGCGCTTTAATCCAAAAATAAACTTTTTCACCTTTTCTTTTCCCTTTAAATCCTCAAGCCCTTATTGCCGCCAAACACGTGTTTTATGTCGTTTTTCTTATTTTCTTCTTCAAAATTGCCACCATCTTTTCTTCTTTATAATCACTATTTCTCCCATTAAAGCGTGTTCAGCTTTAATTATCAGTATTTTTTTTAATTGCGGCAAATCTGTCGCTTTGATTACAAATTCTGTCTCTTTGTAACCAACGTATTTAATTACTATTGTTATTTGTTCACTGATTAAACTTTCAGGAATTACCAATTTAAAATTCCCATTTTCATCTGCAATTGTCCCAATTTTCTTGTCTTTAAGTATGATGTTTGCAAACATCAATGGTTCTTTGGTTTCAGCGTCAATTACTTGTCCTTCAATGATATTTTTTAAACTGTCTTTGCTTGCTATTTTTTGTTCTTCCTTATCTCTATTTCTATTTTCGTCTAAGTGTAGGTTTTCAACAATTTCTGTTTTTATCTTCACTTCATTAGCATATATGTTGTCAGCCAAACCAAGTAAAAGAAGTCCGCTTAAAAATTTTGGAATTAAAGAGTTGGTGTCTCCTTGGTTGTTTACTACATAGTCTCGTTGTAGTTGTTTCTCTGTTAGTCGACCACATAGTTTTCCGTTTGTTTTCCTAATCCTTTCCAATATTTGGTCATCATTCAGTTGAGTCAAATCTGAAACTAATTTTGAACAATGTGAACAATTTCTGTCAATGTCATCTCCCGTCATTGAAGTCCAATCCTTTTTGCAAGGACTTTCAATTTTTAATATGTAGTGTTGTCGTTTCATAAAGTTGCCCATAACTCATAAACACCCGAAGTACTTATTAGCCTTCAAACAAATATACCCCTTCTCATACATCCAAAAAATACCCATTATTAGTTTTTGTTAAGTGCTCAAAAAATGCAAAAAAACAAAGGTAGTTTGAACCTTCAAGCATCAGCTGGGTTTGAATAAACTTAAAAACATTCCTATTTCAAAAACACCTTTGCCAAATTCTTTGTGGTCTGAAATTACTGGGCTTACATCCCTTCTAAATTGAATTGACTATTGTTTGGTTCAAACCGAAACCTAATGGCTTATTCTTTATAGAAAATTACCCTAAATTCGCTTTACTTAATTCGCTTTTATGACTAAGCACCCCCTCTACAACGAAAACTATTTTCTTCCTTTTAGAAATCATACCATTGGTTCAAACCATAGCTTTAAAACGCCATATGGGCAAGTGCCTTTGGTGTATGCCGATTGGACCGCTAGCGGAAGATTGTATAAACCCATAGAAGATAAGCTTATCAAAACGTTTGGACCATTGGTTGCCAATACCCATACCGAAACCAATTATACGGGCACATTTATGACGCATGCTTACCATGAAGCCATGCAAATCATTAAAAAACATGTGAATGCAAGCCAAGAGGATGTTTTAATTAATGTGGGTTCTGGAATGACAGGCGCTTTGGCCAAATTGCAACGTATTTTAGGATTAAAAGTTCCTTCCCAAGTTTTGCCTTATCTAAACTT
The DNA here is from genome assembly GCA_027488905.1 of Bacteroidota bacterium. Taxonomy (GTDB): domain Bacteria; phylum Bacteroidota; class Bacteroidia; order UKL13-3; family UKL13-3; genus B1. The sequence continues at coordinate 43,689 of JAIYAT010000014.1, read as the reverse complement.
TCCTGAAAGTGAAAAACCAGTGGTCTTTGTTACCCATATGGAGCATCATTCCAATCAAACTTCTTGGTTTGAAACCTTGGCAGAGGTTGAGATTATTGCGCCTACCTCAGAGGGCTTGGTGGATTTAAATAGCCTATCCCAATTGCTAGAAAAGTATAAGGATAGAAAGTATAAGATAGCCTCGGTAACGGGTTGTTCTAATGTTACAGGTATTCAAACACCTTACCACAAAATTGCAGCTTTAATGCATGCTGCCGGTGGAGTATGTTTTGCAGATTTTGCTTGCTCTGCACCTTATGTGGCAATAGACATGCATCCTGCAAATGAAGCAGAATCTTTGGATGCCATTTTTTTTTCGCCACATAAATTTTTAGGCGGCCCGGCAAGCAGTGGCGTTTTAATCTTTAATAAAAAAATGTATGGCGCAAAGCAAATTCCAGATCAACCAGGTGGGGGAACCGTATTATGGACCAACCCTTGGGGTGAGCATGAATATTTGGAAGATATAGAGCAAAGAGAAGATGGCGGAACACCAGCCTTTTTGCAAACCATCAAAACGGCTTTGTGTATCAAGTTAAAAGAGCAAATGGGCGTGGAGGCAATTCGAGAAAGGGAACATCAATTGGTTGGTAGAATTTTTGAACAGCTAAAGCCAATCAAAAACCTTCATATTTTAGCTGAAAACATACAAGATAGATTGCCAGTAATATCTTTTTATATTGATGAAATGCACTATAACCTAGGGGTTAAGATGCTCAATGATAGGTTTGGCATTCAAATGCGCGGGGGTTGCTCTTGTGCTGGAACCTATGGCCATTATTTATTAGGGGTAGAGAAAGAATTTAGTCACCGCATTACCAATAAAATACATCAAGGTGATTTTACAGAAAAGCCCGGTTGGATTCGCATGTCTTTGCACCCAACCACCACGGATGCCGAATTAGATTATATTTTGAATGCTTTGGCTGATTTAGCAGCCCATCATAAAATTTGGGCGAATGATTATGAATATGTTAAATCTGGAAATAACTTTCTACATAAAGCAGAAATATTTGAAAATATTCAGGAAATGTTTAAGTTGTAATTCAAAATTATGTACCAAGTAATCCATTTAAGTGCAGAATGTTTTCCGGTTGCCAAAGTTGGTGGCTTAGGAGATGTGGCGGGTGCCTTACCTAAATACCTTAATCAAGCAGGCGTGCCTTCTTGTTTGGTAATGCCTAGGTATAACTTAAAATGGAATGCTGCGCACGTTTCTCATTCAGTTTTTGAAGGAGTTTGCAGCACTGAACATTTCAATATCCCTTTTCATATTGTAAAGGCAGTACAAGATACCTTGGGCTTTGATTTATACATGGTGGATATTCCTGGTATTTTATTTAGAGACCAAGTGTATGGCTACGATGATGATGCCTTTAGATTTATCTTCTTTCAGCAGGCTGTATTGCATTGGATATACAGTTGGGAGAAAAAGCCAGCCATTTTGCATGCGCATGATCACCATTGTGGGTATGCAGCTTTTATGGCTGCCCATTGTTATGATTTTCATCCCTTAAGAAATATAAAAACTATTTTTACCATTCATAATGGCCTTTATACTGCCCCAGTTTCGCATGATTATGCCCGTTTCTTTCCACATTTTCCAAGAGAAGTTGGTGGATTGTTAGAATGGGATAACCGAATTGACCCTTTGGCTACGGCTATTAAATGCAGCCATAAGGTAACTACAGTAAGCGAAGGATACTTGCAGGAACTTCAGCAACAACAAAGTTCCTATTCGTGGCTATACCAAGAATACGCATATAAAAGTTTTGGCATTCTAAATGGGATTGACACGCAAGTATGGGATCCCAATACCGATGCCTATTTAACCCATAAATTGAGTGAGCAAAATTGGCTTGGGTTCAAACAGAAAAACAAAGAAGAAATTTGCAATAGGTTTCGGTTTGATCCTAGCTTACCCTTATGTGTATTTATTGGCAGGCTAACGGGCGAAAAGGGAGGAGACTTAATTGCGCCATCGGTTGGGGAATTTGTGCATCAAACAAGGGGAATGAACTTTTTCTTATTAGGGTCTGGTTCACCAAATTTAGAAGAGGCGCTGAGGCATATTTCTGGTGTATTTCCAGAGAATGTTGCCAACTATATTGGCTATAATGAGACCTTGGCGCATGAAATGTATGCAGCTGCAGATTTTTTAATAATGCCGTCTTTTGTAGAGCCTTGTGGATTAAACCAAATGTATGCATTACGGTATGGAACCATTCCAATTGTTAGAAGCGTGGGCGGATTAAAGGATTCTGTGAAAGATTTTGGTGACTTTGAGGGATATGGCATCAAGTTTAACCAAGGCACTGTGGAGGATATTCTTTATAGTCTTTACAGGGCCAAAGATTTATATTATTCCAATGATACTTTCAACCATGTTCGCGCATTGGGAATTAAGTTAGATTTCTCGTGGGAAACGGCTGTTAAAAAATACATTTCATTATACTATCAATAGACTATGGAAAAAATAATTAAAGTAGTGTGCCTAATTCTAGGTGGAGGAGCGGGTTCAAGGTTATATCCACTCACTTCAATTAGAAGTAAACCCGCAGTGCCAATAGCAGGAAAGTATAGGTTAATTGACATTCCTATCTCTAATTGTTTGCATTCGGGCATTAGAAGAATTTTTGTATTGACCCAATACAATTCACGCTCCTTAAATGCGCATATAAAGAATACCTATCACTTTGACATGTTTAGCCACAGCTTTGTAGATATTTTAGCAGCAGAACAGAGGCCTGGCAGCGAAAAATGGTTTCAAGGAACAGCAGATGCTGTGAAGCAATCTTTTACGCACATGGAAGACCATGACCATGATTATATTCTTATTTTAAGTGGGGATCAGCTGTACCAAATGGACTTGCGCGAGTTTGTGAATCAACATGTGACCTCTGGCGCAGAAATAAGCATTGCAACCATTCCAGTGAATAAGGAAGATGCACCGGGATTTGGCATCATGAAGGTAAATGAAAATGGCTTTATAGATAAGTTTATAGAGAAGCCAAAGAGTGAAGAATTGTCAAGTTGGATAAGCCCTGTAAGCCAAGAACAAAAAGAAAAAGGCAATGAATATTTGGCTTCTATGGGTATTTATGTTTTTAACAAAGCCACCTTGCATCGTTTGTTTGCAGAGCATCCGCATCATACAGATTTTGGAAAAGAAATTATTCCAACCGCCATATTAAACAACCTTAAAGTAAAGGGTTATTCTTATAATGGATATTGGACAGACATCGGAACCATTAGCAGTTATTTTGAGGCAAATTTAGATTTGGCCAAAGGCTTACCAAGTTTTAATTTGTATGATAATACGCGATTTATTTATACCCGAGCAAGGATGTTGCCTCCAAGCAAGTTTGGTGAAGACACCAAAATAAAAAATGCTGTAATCTCAGAGGGGTGTATTGTGCAAGGTAAAGAAATAGAAAACTGCATCATAGGCAATAGGGCAAGAATAGGAGCGGGCACGGTAATGAAAAACTGTGTAACCTTTGGAAATGATACCTATGAAACCATGGAAGAATTAATGGCTCCAAAACATGGTATTGTTATGGGATATGGCAGTAACAGTAGATTCGAAAATTGCATTATAGATAAAGATGTTAGAATTGGGGATAATGTTTCCATTGTAGGTGGATTGCATTTGGAAGATACAGAAACAGAGCAATATTGCATTAAGGAGGGGATTGTGATCATTAAGAAAGGTGCAATTATTCCTGCAGGTACAGTGGTTTAAGCGTTTTTCGGTTTGAACCAAGGTTTTATCAATTAATAACACTTTTGAAAAGGGTGATTAAATTGTGTTAAGAAATATACTGGGAAAAGCCAATGGTTTTTATAACTTTGAGAATCATTTTTTAAAGAGAATAACAAATAATTCAAAATTTAAATAAAACCCATATGACAACAGAACCTAACAAAAATAAAAGTACTTTAACGATATTACTTTTATTATTAATCGCCTCAATTGGGGTAAATATTTATCAATATAAAAGTCATTCTTCTGCGGTAGTTTCTCATATCAATGTGGTAGATAGTTTGAAAAATGACCAAGCAAATGTTGAGCGAGAGCTATCAAGTGTTTCTATGGAATTAGAGAAATATAGAGGCATTGCTGGAAACCTAGATACCTTATTAAATGATGCAAATGGCAAGATAGCCATGCAAGAAGCTAAGATTAGAAAATTACTTAGTTCAGAGAAAAACTCGCAAAAGTTGAGTGCCGAATTGAAAGTTCAGATGGCCGAATTGTATAAATTGAGAGATGAGTATTTAGAGAAAATTGATGTGTTATTAGCAGAAAACCAAGCTTTAAAAAATGAAAATGCAGATTTAAATGAATCTGTAACAGATTTAAATGAGCAAAAGAATTTGTTAGAGGAAAAGGTACTTACCGCTTCTCAGCTTAAGGTAGAATATGTTAAAATGGCTTCATTTAAGAAAAGAGGAAATGGCAAGTTTACGGAGAGTGTTTTGGCAAAGCGCACAAATAAAATTGAGTCGTGCTTTACAATAATGGATAACAAGATTACTAAATCTGGGGATAAAATGGCTTATTTGGTAATTGTTGCACCTAATGGAAAGCCATTATTAGGATTTACTAAAGCTGAATTTAAGGATGCAAAAGGAGAAACAATTTTTGCAACTGCAAGTCAAAAAGTTAATTATAGCGGTGAAAAGCAAAATTTATGTTTGGCTTATGAAAACGATGAACGCATTTTAGAGTCGGGTACCTACACCATTGAAATATATATGGAAGGCACACTTGTTCATCAAAGTGCTTATATCCTAAGATAAAACACTTGGTTTTTCTGGAAGTAGTTTGTTAAGAACTGCTTCAAACAGGGGTAGGGTCCATACAAAAACCAATACCCCAAAAAAGTTAAACAGCATATGTGCATTGGCCAATGACCTTTCAATAGAAGCGCCAGCGCTAATCAGTTCGACAATATTTATAAAAGGTTTAAATAGAATTAGGCCTAAAATAATTGATATTAGGTTAAAGGTAAGGTGAAACAGCCCTGTTTTAATTGCAGCTTTGCTTCCTTTGATGGTAGCTATTAATGTATCGCTACAAGTTCCAAGTTCAGCGCCAAGCATAACAGCAACACCACCAGCAAGGCTTAATGCGCCCTTTTTGGCTAAAATGATAGCCATACCAACAGTGGCAGAGGATGACTGAATAATCAATGTTACAACAGCGCCAATTAAGGCCCCAATTATTGGTTGTTCAGTTTTCTTCATCCATTCAGAAAATAATTCATGGTTTTTAAGCGGCTCCACAGCATTCTCCATGGTAAATAATCCAAAGAAAAGCACTCCAAAATAAAGGATTACTTTACCAACGTTATTAATCCTACTCGATTTTGAAATTATTATCAGTATAAATCCAAAAAGCAGGAGAATAGGTGAGTATTTTCCAACATTCATGGCAATAATCTGGCTACTTACGGTTGTTCCAATATTTGCGCCTAATACAATACCCATTGCTTGCCTGAAGGTCAAAAAATTGGTATTAACCAAAACAATTGTAATGATAATAACTGCAGAGGATGAATCTAACAAGGTTGTTGCTACCAAACCAACCAATAAGCTACTAAAAGTATTTGAAGTAAATTTAGTAATCCAATAGTGCGCGTTATCGCCAAGGGCTAACTTTAAGGTGTCAGATAAATTATTGACTGCAAATAAAAATAGGACAAGGCCTGCAACAATTGAAAGAATAATTTCAGTCATTTTTTTGAGTTTAAAAATATCGGGCGAGCTTAGGCAACTTTCCTAAGAGTAGCAAGAAAAATACAATAACTAATTGTTAAGCTTTAGGTTATTTACCGATATACCTTTCTTCAATAATATTCCGATGATGGATTTCATGGCCACATATTACCCATGCCAAAGCAGAAGCCTTCACTGCTTTGCCATTAGCATTTCCTATTCTAGCAAGTTGTGCAGCGTCGAAGCTTCTAAATAGTTCTATGGTGCTGCTCCTTAACACAGAAAATTCTCTTACAATATCTAAAATCCGACGAGAATTGGCATTGGTGTTTTTGGCATAGCTGTTTTCATCAAATCCAGGCAAAGGGGTTTGGTCGTTTCTAGCTATGGCTAAAGCTCTGAAACAGAAAATCCTCTCACAATCCATTAAATGCATTAGAATATCTTGAATAGTCCATTTTCCAGGAGCATAGGCAAATTGCAAGGTTTCATCATCTAAAGAGGTTACCAAATCAACGGTATCTAAATGCTGCTGATAAAGTTCATCTAGCAAATCATTGGTTTGAGGCACAAGATCTATATATTTTTGATAGAATTCGGCAATGTCGCCTGAATGAGGTTTATGTATCATAAGAATTAAAATGAAGTGCAAATTAATGTAAGTATTTCAGATTTATATTGGAGACTAAATGTTTTATATTTGCTCATATGATTAACAGAATTGTCAGAATGAGTTTTGAACCTAGCTTAGTACCAGCTTTTTTAGAATTATTCGAAACTGTAAAGGATCAAATTGCTGGTTTTGAAGGTTGTAAAGGTTTGACCCTATTGAGAGATGCACATCAACCCAATGTCTTGTTTACCTATTCTTTATGGGAATCTGAAGTGCATTTGAATAAATATCGCTTTAGTGAACTATTCAAAAATACTTGGGAACATACCAAGAATAAATTCAATGATAAGCCTATTGCATGGAGCTTATTGGTTGAACAACAAGTGAAGTAGTTGTATAAGAAATATGGTTTCCAACATATAAATTTCAGATAACTATGGTTTTATGTTAAATAAAATAGTTTACATTTGAAAAAATGTAATGTTCATGAGGAAAAGCCTTTTCATTTTATTTGCGCAGTTTAGTTTAGTTTTATTAGCTTTTGGAGGTCCAAAGGATTCTTTGAGGATTGAAAAAAGGGATGCTAATACATTTATCATTCACCGTGTAATTAAAAATGAAGGATTGCCACAATTGGCTAAGCGTTATGGAGTATCAGAATCTGTTATCTTAAGCAGCAATCCATTGCTTGCAGAAAAACCATATCCAGGTCAATTGCTTAAGATTCCACTAAATTCAGAAAAATATGGAGACCTAAAAGCTCCTGAGGTTAAGCCATTAGCGCAATCATCTTTACCAATAGCAACAACATTGCCTACTTCCAATGATACCAAAAAGGTGGAGGATAAAGTTGTACTAAGCACCACACAAGAAGCAAAAGCAGAAGTGAAAAGCTCGGGAAGGCCAATAGTAGCTTTTAATACCTATGTAGTTTCCTCGCCTCAAACCGTGCAGCAAGTAGCCAATTCATTTTCGGTGGACGCTAATGATATAATTAGAGAAAATGACTTGCAAATCTATAAACTTAAGGTTGGTCAGAAGATAAAAATCCCTATTTATTCAGATGCACCAATTGCTAAATCAACTGAAAAATCGGTTCAAACCGTAACCAAAAAAGAACAGAAAGCAACTACAAATGAATTACCGGTGGTGGCCGCTAAACCTATTCAGACAAAACCAGATTTAGATGCTCCAAAACCTGCGCCAACCAAAGCTGTAGCCGTTAAAAAAGACCTAGATGCACCAAAACCTGCTCCAACTAAACCTGTATTAGCAAAGAAGGACCTTGATGAACCAAAAGGTGATACAACAGAAATAGTTGAAAGGAAAGTTAAGCCCTTACCAGAAGTATTAGCAACAAAAATTGTAAAAAAAGAAGAAACACCAAAGCAAGTTGAAAAGGCGCCTGTTGAGGAATCAAAGCCTTTAACAGCTGCACAACTCAAAAAGAAAGCTGCATTGGCTAACATAGATTATTTGGACACAACTTATATCCATCCAGATGGTGTTGTCTATAAATTGTTTGATTATCGTCAGATGGATTATCAGTTTGATACTAGAATTATGCGTATTGCAGAGGAAAATGCTATTGAGGTGGAGGGAGTAAACCAAAGCAAAGGACATGGAAATAAGAAAACCATTCATGTGGTAAAAAGAGAGGAGTCACTACAATCAATTGCATTGAAATATAAGGTGAGTGCAACAGATATTATCAATTGGAATGGTTTATTAAATTATAGAGTAAGAGAGGGACAGGAGCTTGTCATTAACAGTGAGCGAGCAAGTATTTCACCTTACCAACGCACGGTTGTTACTCAAGCTACGGTTAACCCAACTACAAGTTTTTTTGAAAGAACCATAAAAGGTTTTGCCTATTATGATAAAACTAAAACCTTTAAGGGTGTTTATGTGAATGATGTAGAAAAAGGTAAATTTATTACTTTGCAAAACAGGGATAATTACGAGAAAACTATTGCTAGGGTAATTGGACCTTTACCAGCAGGTTTACCAAAAGGTACTATTGTTTTAATTGATGGGCCCACAGCCTTAGATTTGAAAGTTGAAAATGAGAAAATCAACATTCAAATTTGGATTAATGGGGTAACCAAGGATGAAGAAACAACCTCGAAGGAAACGAATTGAAAAGTGATTTCAAATGTTTAGGCATAAAGGTAAAACTAGAACGCTTGAGCATAACCTAAAAATAGCTTCGCTTTTGTCTTTTGTTGCAGGAGTGGTTAATATTGTTGGATTTTTGGCGGTTCAAAAGCTTACAACCAATGTAACCGGACATTTTGCCTTTTTTGTAGATGAGGTTTTTAAATTAAATTTTCTACAAGGGTTTATTTATTTCTTATATATATTATTCTTTTTTTTAGGCTCATTCTTTTCCAATTTTTTAATAGAATTTGTTTCTAAAATAAATGACAGATTGATTTATAGAATTCCTTTTTTGATAGAGAGCACAATCTTGATTTTCGCTGCTTTTTTGGGTGATTTTATAATTAAGACAGCACCAAATGTTTTGGCTTTCTTGCTACTTTTTGCAATGGGCTTGCAAAATTCATTGGTTACCTCCATTTCTAATGCAACAGTTAGAACAACCCATTTAACAGGATTGTTTACTGATTTAGGTATAGAGCTTTCTCAGTTGCTTTTCTACAAATTAAAAGAGCAAAGAGAAAAGCTTTTTTCGTCGATTAAACTTAGAATAACTATTATAAGTTTTTTTTTTTTGGGGGGATTGTTTGGAGGGTATTTTTATACCATCATTGAGCTAAAAGTATTGGCAATTGTTGGGGTAATCTTGCTTTTTGGCTTAGTCTATGATAATATTAAAATAAGGCTACTAAGAAAACAGCGTTTCTTATAAATGAAGATTAAGCTTATTCTAAAGCTGCTCCATCAAATTTTTGCTTCCAATATTTCTCCTTACTGTAAAGCCTTCCGCATACGATACACCTATTTCTTTTCCAAATTCCATGCAACGGCCTTTAATGGCTTCGATGAATTCTTTGGTAGAAATTGGGGTTTTAGGTTCATTAGAGTTAGGGTCATAAAATTGACTTCCATAAGCGGCAATGGAGGCCATTTTTTCCTCAAATGAATCAGTGATGTCAACAATTATATTAGGTTTCGTAATTCTATCTTGGATATAATGATACACTTGCTTTGGTCGCCAAGCCTCCTGAGCTTTGCCGTTATCAGTAGTTTCTATCTTTCGCAATCCAGATAAAAAACATGCATCGTGCACTAAATCAGCTGCTCTGCCATGGTCGATATGCCTGTCTGTTTCTGCATTGGCAAACACAATTTCTGGCTGGTATTTTCTAATGATTCGAATGACTTCCCTTAGGTGCGTTTCATCGTGTGTAAAAAAGCCATCTCTAAACCCTAAGTTTTCTCTAATGGTTAAACCCATGATTTCTGAAGCCTTTGCAGCCTCCTGACTTCTTAATTCTGCAGAACCTCTGGTGCCAAGCTCTCCCCGTGTTAGGTCTATAATGCCAACTTTGTAGCCTTTTTTTAGGTGTGTAACCAAAGTTCCACTGCAAGAAAGTTCTGCATCATCTGGGTGAGCTGCAAAAGCCAAAATAGCGAGTTTCGTCATTATTAATTGGTTTTACGTTGCTCGTGATCTTTGATAATTTCCTGAATTTGGTCTGCACTAATGCGTTTTGCAATAATTTTTTTGTTTTCGTCTAAGATGTATAGAACAGGTGTGCTATAAATATCATAAAGTCTTCTGAAGCCAGTTTCATTGCTTGGGTCATATACATTTAACCAAGGTAATTTATTTTCTCTAAGGTAAGATTTCCAATCTTCAACATTTGGCGTGAGGCTCACCCCGTAAATATCGAAAAATTTTGGTTCAGGTAATGTACCTGGTTTAGTAGGTTTTTCTTTGCCTGCAGGATTGTATTCATTAAAAATCTTTTTGAGTTTAGGGAGTTCCTCCTTGCATTTTCCGCAACCTGCATCCCAAAATACTAATAAAGTGTATTTAGCTCTTAGGTTATAAAGGCTATGATACACAAATGATGAGTCGAGCATAGTTAAGTTTGGACCTTTATTTCCAAGCAGATTGTTTCTTAAGTTGTTGGCTCGGTCTTGCATTTTTGCTATGACAGTTTCGTCTGCCCAAAATGCTTTTCCTTTTGCATAATAATTATCTACCATATGTACAAAAACCTTATCCATTCCCATAAACTGAGAGGTTTCGTAATGGTTCGTAATCCAAAATAGGCAATACTTGAAATTTTCTTTACCGGCAGCTGCTTTGCCAAGAACAATGTCTGCAGATTTGATAATGCTATCTGGAATTTGTGGGGTTAAACGTTTCATAAAACCTTCTAATTTTCCGTGGAAAACAGGTGTTCTAACGATGCGCTCATCTGCCCAATCAAAGTTGTCGAAGTAATGTTTATAGTAATATTGGTATTGAAAATTTGAATCAATGATATCACCTTTTGCGTTTCTAGGAGCTTCAGGAATATCGATATCCGTCATGATTCTGAAGATTTTGCTTAATAACACATTTGGGTGAGCTTTCATCAATTCCTTGCGGTATTCCATTAAATCGGAAGTGATTTTTCTGTATTCTGCCTCGAGTTTGTTTTGTGTGGCGGTATCTTTAGCTGCCTTAGCTGCTTTTATTTGTTCATCCAATTCATAAGCACGTTTTCCCTTTACAGAGGTATAACGTGTATACGTAAAAAAGACTTCGTTTTCTGTTGAACCTTTGACCTTCATATTTTTGATGAGGTCTGAAGAGTCGGTTTCCAAAGAGAAGAATTGTTCAGTGACAACAAAGTCGAACATCAATGATTTTTGAGCAGTGGCAATTAAATAGATACCTCCTTCTAAAGGTTCATCTCCTTTAAATGATATTTTTCCGCTCGCATCGGTGCTTCCGCTATCGCGAAGGTATTGTTTGTCTCCAAAGTAATAGCCCAAATAGAATTTTTGATTTGGAAAGCCTTTTAAGGTAACGCTGATGTTAAAAGCCTCTTTAGGTTTTGAGGCAACCACTTCTTTTTTTGCAGGCTTTGTATCCTTTTGATCCTTTTTTTGAGCGCTTAGGTTCAACCCAAAACTTACTACTAGCAAGGAACTAAATATAATTTTTTTAAGCATAATGTTCACTTTAACGCCGTGAAATTACATAAAAACATAGATTGCTTGCAAGTATTAACAGATTTAACGGTTTTTTAAGAGGTATGGAACCAAAACCATTCCATAAAACAACAAGGATAGGCAATAAAAAAAACAGTAGGGACAGGCAATTGCCTGTCCCTGCTGTTTTTATGGTAACCCTGTTTTTATGGAAACCATATTTTATGGGACACTGTATTACAATGCCGCCACAATTACCATTAATGAAATTAATATTTCAACAGCTTTTTGCTGATGCTAGCGCCGTTGGCATCAATTACTTTTACAAAATACAAACCATTCTGCAAGCTTGATACATTTATGCTTGCAGCATTTTTATCGATTGAAACAGTCGCTTCTGATTGTTTTCCTAACAAGTCATAAACTTCTATTGATGCAATATCGCTTGCGGTGTTCATTAATTGTACGCTTACGTTGCCTGTGGTAGGATTTGGATACATCTCAAAATTGAAGTTTTCAGTAATAGGTCTATTATCAAACAATGAGGTAACACTATTTTGTCCAATGATAATTTTAATATTTTCTGCTGTAGAGGTATTGTTGGCAAGCGAAACATAAGGTGGAATAGTCATTTTGCCTGGCATTTCTGCCCAAACAGTAAAGTTACCAGCGCCAATGTTACTGAATTCAAATTTGCCCATTGGGTCTGTATGGGTAAAAGCAACAGGTTTTCCTTCGCCATCTAATAAAAATATGAGCATTTTTTCCGCTGGTTTTCCTTCAGGAATGGTTTCTCCATCAAGTTTTACATTTCTTCCAAATTTTGCGGTTCCAGCAATTTTTCCTCCATTTTGGTTGATTGGATTGAATGGGATTTGGTTGATATCTAAACCACTTCTGTTTCCTAAAATGGTAAGCACATCACTTCCTGTCCAGTTAAGTTTATCGCCGTAGTAAGTAGGCAAATAGAATTCTTGTAAACTTGGGTCAAAAGAAAAGTCAGTTTGAATAATATAATATCCTTTTCTCAAATACAATTCGTAATAGCCTGTATCGTTGGTGAAGGTTGAAATACCATATGAAAGCATGCCTGATTGTGGCTCAAACATAAAGGCATTTACATAATTATAGGAGGCGCCTGCATTGCCTTGTTTCACCGTTCCACTCACAAGATAAACCGGACCAACCCCTACAGCTTTATAACTGGTATCTGCACAATTTACCTGATTGGATACAATCATTTTAATGGTATAAATGCCAGCAGAATCATAGGCATGTTGGTAATATATTTGATTAAGACTATCTATTTCAGAACTTCCATCTCCCCATAAAATTTTGATGTAGGATTTGTTGTTTCCATTGGCAGCAATTTGAGAATTACTTACCACAAAAACTTTGTTTCCATCAGTATCTCCTGGAAAAGCATAGAATGACGACCGACAGATTGGTTCAAGACTATTAACTCTGGCGTAGGTAAAGCCAAAAACATCACCACACATTGGAAAGTTACTTTGAACAACAATGACATAATTTCCAGTATCGTTATATAAATGTTCGATATTTTTGTCTGCTGTGGTTAAACTTTGGCCATCTCCAAATTCTATGTGATAGATAGTTGGAAAGTTTAAAGTGTCGCTTATAGAGATTAAAGCCTTTTGATTGATTAAAGATGCTGATACATTTAAATTGCAAAGACCAGGTCCTGGGTAGTAGATAGGCCAACTATAGGTGCTATTACAAGGATAATTCATTTGTAAAGTTACCCTGTAATTTCCTGCAGCTGCATAAGTATGTTTTGGATTTCTTTCAGTGCTTGAAGTGCTGTCGCCAAAATCCCAAAACCAAGTTGCGCTATCACCAGAAAAAACACTTTGATTTAAGAAATAATATTCGCCATTTGCAATGGTTGAAGTAAAACCTGCATAACAAGGGTCAGGTGCAATTACCACAATGGAAGAACATTGGTAATTGTAATTTTTTTGTTGGTCAAATGCATACATGCAAACTAGATAGGTGCCACTTGCTTTGTAATTATGCACCAAAGAATCATTTTCGCCTTCTAAGGCGGTACCATCGCCTAAATCCCAATAATAATGAACTATTGGCGAGCTAGAACTTGCTTCATTGTAAAGTGTTATTTTTCCTGTACTTTCTAGGGTATATGAAAAATCTGCATAAACTGGAATGTTATTCGAAATTTTAATGCTGTCACAAAAGGTATTATTTGTTGCACAAAAGCTGTCTGTTAAACAAACACTAAAAGTTCCTGTGTCCCTGTAAGATTTTGCTATATAATCATCAATTGAATATTCAAAACTTCCATCACCAAAATTCCAGATATAGTATGGATTTAGTGGAAATTTTGAGTCGATGTAGAATACCACATCCTTTCCTCGTTTGTAATAATCGAAGATGGGCTGGCACGTTTGCGACCAAACCATGTTTGGGAGCATTAGGCAAAATAATAACAAAAGGTTAATGGTTTTTTTCATGATTTTTTAATTTAAATAGTATTTGATTCCAAATCTAAATCGGGTTTCATTGTGGGTTATCTTTCTTTCAAATGGATTGAACAAAAGATTAGGAGCGGCTTGAACCCATAAACGTTTGTTTATTGGGTAAGCAGCAGACAAGCCTAAGCTGCTTAAAAGTTGGTATGAGTATTTTTCTGAATAAGCAGAATTTTCGTTCTTACTTAAGGGATAAGCCTCTAATTGATTGGTTTGTATATAATTAATTCGGTTATAAATCCCAATTGAGCTAGTAATCATCATTTTTCCCACTCCAATTCCATATCCTAGTTCAATCGGAATATCAATGTTTCTGGTATTGTTGTAAGTTTTGCGAGAAACAGTTTCTTCATGGTTTCTATAATCATAAACAGAATCCATTACCATAACTATTCTGTTTAAACTTGCATCCATTCTTAGGTTAGTGTCAATTCTTATCAAATCGTGACTTTCAAAGGAATGCTTCCAATTTTGGGATTGTTGGGAATTTACTTGAGCGTATTCTAAACCTGCAGAAATAAACCATCCTTTTCCAAAATCTTTTCCTAATTGAAATCCTGCGCCATACTTAATCGAATTATTCTTATCATTGGTTACCACAGGAATGGCCCAAACACTTATCCAGTCTGATTGAAGCGGTCTTTTTATTTTTCGGTTTGAAACCAATGTTAGGGGTTTTGGAACTGCATAAAATGGGTTTGATGGCAGCGCCTGAACTCCTTTGGAGGCTAACCAAATATTTAAAATTTCTGGGTTTGTTGTTGCAATAGTATTGGGTTCAGACAATACTAAAATAGGAGAATTAATAGATGTTGAACTGGTGTTTACAAGGCTGCTATTTGTATTGAAAGAAGATTCAGTTGGCTCGGAAATGTTTTTTATAGATATATTCTTTTTACTTTTTGTTTTGGCACTTTTAACTGGGTTATTATTTTTTTTGGTTGGAACAGTTTGGCTTGAATTAGTTTTAGTTGCACTGGAAAAGGTTCTGGCTATAGAACCTTTCCTTGCAACTACTGAGGTTTCTGCTACCTTACTTGTTTTTATGTTGGTTTGAACCAAGAAAAAATAACCCAAAAGTGTAACACTAAAAAACAAGCTTACTGGGATTATATACCAAAGAATCGACTTTTTCTTTTTTTCTCCTTGCAGATTAATTGCTGCAAAACTTTCCCAGTCAGCCTCTGTGGGTTCTTGTTCAGGAAGCTGTTCAAGGCGTTCCTTTAAAGTTTTATAAAAATCATCACTATTCAAGTTCATGTACAATTTTGTTTAACATCGGTTCAACCATTTGAAGTAACATAGCTCTGGCTTTGGCCAATTGTGATTTAGAAGTACCTTCACTAATCCCTAAGCTACTTGCAATTTCTTTATGAGAGTAACCTTCAATTGCAAATAAGTTAAGAACTGTCCTATACCCTGAAGGTAGCTTTTGCAGCAAAGCCAAAACCTTTTCAGGTTCTAAATGCATCAATGGATTATCCATATAACCGTGCTCTTCTGCTAAGGAAAAAGATTCTTCTAAACTTTCGTTTTGATGCTTTTTTCCTTTGTGATAGGCATCAATAGCCAAGTTTATCATAATCCTACTCATCCAAGTTTGCAAGCTGCTATTGCCATTAAACTTTTCTAAGTTTTGGAAAATTTTAATAAAACCCTCTTGTATTAGGTCTTTAGCCTCATCTGGGTTTGAAGCATACCTTCTACAAATTTGCATCATAGCTCCATAATACCTTTTAAACAATGCCTCTTGCGCAGCCGACTTGCCTTTAATGCAATCGCGAATTAAGGTATGTTCAGCAGTATCATGTTTCATTTTCCGTACATTTGACCCAATTGGTTTAAAAAGTTGCTTTAGTTTCCTAAGATTTTTTTTAAGATTTTGTTTTTCAGGGAGATAAATAGCATTGATTTAAAATCAATTAATTTTTACAGCAGGTATGACGGATGTCATTTTTCAGACCTTCCTCATCACCTAATTTTGACCTTAGATAAGAAAATTTCAATTAATATATATGGAAAATAGAGCACACATGGGTGAAATTCACCAAAACTTCACTTCTTGGATGAAAAGTTTGGCTTTTTGTAAAGATGAATTAGCAACTTGGCAAAATCGTTTAGACGAAGTTGCTTCAAGAAACAACAATTCTGAAATATTAAAACAGGTAGAACACTTCCAAAATCAGTTTATCCGTCAAAGAGAGGTGATTGATATTTTAAATCATGACCTTAAACTAGCAGATGCAGCATTGGCTCAAAATGCAGCGGAAAACCCTGTTGCAAGCGACCGTAGATTGTTTGAACAGCCAGAAGGTCTAAAAGACCAATTTGAAACTTTTGAAAAAATTTATGGCGAGTTGAAAGCAGAATTTGAAAAGTTTTTAAGTCCAGTTCTATAATAGATTTTGGCCAATGATTTGGCTTCAATTTGAAAAATATAATACCCTGCATCTTTATCTAAAAGTTGCAGGGTGTTTTTTTTGAGCCAATTTTTAGATAGAATTTTAAGCGTTTTGAACTTATAAGAAGCAAAAACCATATAAAATTTACTAAACTTTTTAGTTTGGTAATAGGATTTGAGAATGTGATGCCCGCTCAAATGAATATTTACCTACCTTCGTAGCTTCGAATTATTTAAAGCTACTATTGAATGAAATTTCACTTAAACCTAATTAAGGCTGTTAACGAATCTATTTATCAAATTTTTGCCGAGAACCGTTATGCCGATAAAGTGCTAGAACGTGTTTTACGGTCAAACAAACTATGGGGAGCGCGCGATCGGGCATTTATAGCTGAAAACACCTATGATATGGTTCGCTATTGGCGCTTAATTAAAGCTGTTTCTGAATTAGAAAAGCACGACTTGAATGAAACCAATTTATATACCTTGTTTGGCACCTGGCAATTGTTAAAAGGCCTAGAGATTCCAAATTGGGAGGAATTTAAAAATGTTGATACCAAGAAAATTGAAAGAAATTATAAGGTTCTAAAAACTCAAAGAAAGATTATTTATTCTTACCCAGATTGGATGGATGATTTGTTGTATAAAGAACTTGGCAAGCAGTGGAACATAGAAGCAGAGGCCTTGAACCTACAAGCACAAGTAATTATTAGAACCAATACTTTAAAAATTACAAAGCAGGATTTAGCAACGGCACTTAAAGAAAAGAAAATTGAAACAGAACCAGTAAAAGGTTGTAAGGATGGTTTGTTTTTAAAGGAACGTCAGAATTTGTTTTCATTGCCTGAGTTTCAAGAAGGCATGTTTGAGGTTCAGGATGCTTCCTCACAATTGGTTGCAGAATTTTTACAGCCAGAACCTGGGATGCGCGTGATTGATGCCTGTGCAGGTGCCGGAGGAAAAAGTTTGCATATTGCTGCTATTCTTCAAAACAAAGGAAGATTATTGAGTTTAGATACTGAGCAATGGAAATTGGATGAAACCAAAAAACGCGCGAGAAGGGCAGGAGTAAGCAACTTGGAAACCCGTTTGATTGAAGGTCCAAAAACAATTAAAAAACTCTTTGGTACCGCTGATAGATTATTGTTGGATGTACCTTGTTCTGGTTTAGGTGTGCTTAAAAGAAATCCAGATGCTAAATGGAAATTGAGTCAGATTTTTATTGAACATATTAAAGAAAAGCAGCAAGAAATTTTAACAGAATACTGCAATATTGTTAAAGTTGGAGGTAAATTTGTTTATGCAACTTGTAGTATTTTGCCTTCCGAAAATCAAGAGCAGGTGAAAACTTTTTTAGCTAAAAATACAAGTTTTACACTAGAAGAAGAGAAAATTGTGCTTCCAAGTGAGAGTGGTTTCGATGGTTTTTATATGGCAAGAATGGTGAGAACGGCTTAATTTTTTTTATAACACAAGCCTTACAATTCCTTAAAGCTATATTGTCAATTCTATAATGTTATAGGGTCATTTTTGAACCAAATATGGTTCAAAATGAAACACTTAAACAAAATCTTTTTTTTATTTATTATTTTTCTTTCGTTGAAGGCCCAAAGCCAAGTGAGTGGTACTTTTACACGTTATGTTTCAACAGGTAGTGATGATGCTGAGCAAAGAATTTCTACTGGAGCGATGGATTTAACTAGCTCAGATTTAGAAATTACCACTGATGGAAGTAATAATCAATTAATTGGAATCCGTTTTAGTGGAGTTTCCATTCCTAAAGGAGTGATTATCGACAGTGCTTTTATACAATTTGCCACCAATGGCGACAAAGCCCCAGTGAGTGGTGCGGCAACCATACGTGCAGAATTGGCTGCTAATTCTGCCACTTTTGCTGCCACAATCAATGATATTAGTTCACGCACTTTATCTTCTTCTTTTGTTACCTGGGCTGGTAGTACAGATGCAACTTGGGGCACTTGTTGTGCAAACAATAGAGGTCCAGCACAAAAAACTCCAAATATTGCTGCTTTGGTTCAAACCGCAATAAACCAAGCTTCTTGGAATACCGGAAATGCAGTTACGTTTATATTAAATGGCAGTGGTGTGAGAAACGCACGTTCCTTTAACGGAAGTGCCACATTTGCACCTCAGTTAATTGTTTACTATACACAAAACACCTTTAGCCCACTTGCTTTTCCTTTAACTGCAGGTTCTGTTTGGAAATTTAGAGACAATGGTGTTTATCCTGGTGCTACTTGGACAAGCAGCAGTTACAACGACAGTACTTGGGCATTTAAGTCAGCTAAATTTGGATATGGCGACCCAGCAACTACAACTGTTTCTTTTGGAAACGACTCTAACAATAAACATGTTACCACTTGGTTTAGAACACAGTTTAACATGACAAACACTGCCGGATTTGACACTTTAATTTTTAAGTTGTTAAGAGATGATGGTGCGGTGGTTTACTTAAATGGACTGGAAGTATTTAGAAGAAACATGCCTGCTGGAATTATTACAGACTCAACCTTGGCTTTAACTGATGTAAACGGTGCAGCCGAAACAACATTTGAAGAAATTAGAATTCCAAACACATTAGTTAATGGTATTAATACCTTGGCTGTGGAAATACATCAAGTTAGCAAACAAAGTAATGATAAGGGTTTCGACTTAGAAGTTTCGGCTAAGCGTGTTGCAATGACTGTTGTTAATTTTCCAGTGGCCAAAAACAGTGAATGGTATTATTTAGACAATGGTTCTGACCAAGGAACAGCTTGGCGTTCACCAAGTTTTTATGATGGTAATTGGAATTATGGTCCTGGCATTTTAGGCTATGGTGATCCAAGTGCAACAACTTTAGGGTTTGGGCCAAATTCATCTAATAAATACATTACCAGCTATTTTAGAAAGCATTTTAATGTTTCTAATATTGCTGCTATTGCAGATTCATTGGTGTTTAGCATCATGAGAGATGACGGGGCAGTTGTTTACTTAAATGGTGTTGAAATTTTTAAAACAAATATGCCAGACACAGGAACTATTAACTATTTAACTTGGGCTGCTAGTATTGTGGATGGTGCTTTCGAAAGAACCTATTATGATTTTTATATACCGAAAACTTTATTGATTAATGGGCAAAATACCTTAGCGGTTGAATTGCACCAAAGAGATGGAACAAGCTCTGACATTACTTTTGACATGGAAGTAAAACAAGATCCACGTACTTTGAATTTTACAAATCCAACGGCTTCTCAATCTGCGGCTGCTGGACAAAACCTAGCTATCAATTGGTATAATGTACCTTCTATAAATAGGGTGAAAATTGAGTTGTCTACGGATAATCGTGCTACTTGGACAACCATAGCAAATAACAGATTGGCTAGTGACAAACCCTTTGCTTACGGATTACCAAACATAAATTCAAGTGTTTCATGGTTGCGTATTACTGATAGTACAGGTCTATATAAAGATTCAGTAACTTTCTGGATTTACCCAGTGCCAGCCTCATTTAATCCATGTGTAGATTCATTGCATATTGGTTGCTTTGCATCTGTGCCTCAAGCTAGAAACCAAATATTGAAACAGCCAAGCAACCATACCTTTCAACAAATTGGAAGACAAGGTCAAACACATAATTTAGGTGGAACGGTTGGTTCAAACCTAGATTTTACAGGCTTTGTTTCTTCAAACGGAAGCAGTAAAAATGGTATTTTGGGAGTGAATGAAGAAAATACACCAGGTGGTGTGAGTGTATTTTATTTAACCTTTAAGGATACGCTTGGCACATGGGTTAGAGATTCTTCTGGAAAGGTTGTAACCACAGACCCAGGGGTAGTTCAATTTACTAGAAATTGTTCTGGTGGTGTTACGCCATGGGGAACCATTATTACTGCAGAAGAATCGTTTAATGCAGGTGATGTAAATGCAGATGGTTACCAAGATGTTGGCTGGTTAGTGGAGTACAGTCCGGTTACCAGAAGAGTTATGGATTATAACAGTGATGGAATTAGGGACAAACTTTGGGCAATGGGTAGAATGAACCATGAGAATGTGGTGCTAAAAAATGATAGTTTAACTGCATATTATGGAGAAGATGGTGGAACTTCATGTGTTTATAAATTCGTAGCTTTCCAAAAAACAAGAATGGACAGCGGCACATTATATGTTTTGCAACGCAATGGCTCAATTGGAACGTGGGTATTAGTTTCAAATCAAACACAAACACAAAGAAATACAATACCTTCCATTGCTTCTGGTTTAGGTGGAACAAACTTTAATGGGGTAGAAGATGTTGAGATAAGTCCTATCAATGGAATGATATATTTTACAAGTAAGAACAATGCACGTATTTACAGATTTACCGACAATGGAAGTACAGTTTCAAATTTTGAGGATTATGTAGGAAATGCCTCAGTTAACTATACTATGAATGTAGAAGGTGGTGGCACACAATCTGCAAATTGGGGTTCTGGAATTGACAATTTAAGTTTTGATAATTTAGGAAATCTTTGGGCACAGCAAGATGGCGGTAATGGTCATATTTGGGTAATTAGGCCAGATCACACACCATTTGCTCCTAAAGTTGATATTTATGCTACTACACCATCTGGCAGCGAATCAAGTGGTTTAACGTTTACACCAGACAACAGGTTTGGATTTTTATCAATCATGGGTGCATCAAGTACTAATACAACCAGTGCCTTGGATGCAGCAGGAAATTCGGTGATTTTTAATGTGAGTAATACTGTAATTATAGCCAACAAGAAATTCTTAGGAGCTATGGCAGCTGTGCCAGTAGAGTTTTATGATTTCTATTTAAAGGCAAAAGGTGAGGATGCAGTAATGCTAAATTGGTCAACTGCCTCTGAAATTAATAACAAACACTTTTTAGTAGAGCGTTCTATGGATGGAATCAATTATCAAACCATTGCCGCAGTTGCTGGTGCAGGAAATAGTACAACTGTTAAGTCTTATTCATATTTAGATGCTGGATTAGCAATTGGCACTTACTATTATAGATTGAAACAAGTAGATTTTGATGGAAAGTATAGTTATTCAAGCGTTCGTATCATAAGATTAGGAGCAGGCGTTGCAGCCTCGGTTCAAATCTTCCCTGTTCCATTCCAAAATGTTATTCATATTGGTTTGAACCAAGAGTTTGCTTCCCCAACCTTGGTTAGATTATTGGATTTAAATGGAAAAGTATTGGTTCAACAAAACTTTATTGGAGTAGATGGAGATAACTTATTTAAGTTGGAGGTAAGCCAAGTTCCAGCAGGTTCTTATGTGATAGAAGTGAGTTATGGTGAAGAGAAAATCTCAGAAGTTATTGTTAAATAAACTGCTATTTGTTTATTTTGAAATGCGGCGGCCGAAGGCCGCCGCATTAATTTTGTTTATATGAAAAATATCCTCTTTACTACCTTTTTAGTTTTAGCATCCTTTGCGCTTGCTGCTCAAAAAACTAAACAAGCAAAAACAAATCCTCAAAGAGGTACACCTTTAAAAGCTTACTTAAGTTTAGCTGAAGCCTACCAAGCGCCCAATCAGGTGAATGTTCTAAACCTTAGGCAACAAAAGCTTACCCAACTTACAGACAGTATAGTTGCGTTCAAGAATTTGGTTATGCTTAACCTCATGAAAAATCAATTAACAAGCTTACCTGCCTCTTTGCAATACCTGCAAAAGTTAAATATTCTCATTGCCGACCAAAACCTTTTGAATAGCATCGACCCCGCAGTTGGAAATTTGAAAAGTCTTAAAGAGTTGCAGCTTAAAAAAAATCAATTGAATGCCCTACCAACTAGTTTTGCTGGATTGAAGTCATTAGAAACACTTGAATTAGCCTACAATAAGTTTTCAAATTTCCCCGAGGTAGTATCAGAAATGATTTTCCTTAAAAACTTAAGTCTAAGCCATAATACTTTGAGCAGATTGCCAGAATCAATTGCCAATTTAACAAGATTGAAAACCTTAGATTTAGGAGATAATCAAATTCAGGTTTTGCCCGATCAAATTAGTAAATTGATAAACTTGGAAACATTATTACTAGAAAATAATCAATTGACAGAATTGCCCGGAAGCTTTGGAGAGTTGAGAAGATTGAAGGTTCTGGTTTTAACCAATAACCAATTGAATGGCCTCCCATCAGGTTTTGAAAAACTAATATTGCTAGAAACTTTGGTGTTAACCGATAATCAGTTTTCTGAAATACCAGAGGCTTTGTATTCAATGAAAAAACTACAATTACTGGTTTTGAAAGGAAGCAACTTTGATGAAGATTCCCGTAATCGTCTTAAAAAAGCCCTACCAGAAACAGACATCAGGTTTTAGGGTATTGTTGGTTTAATTCCTCAATTTTATAGCATTTTTCCAATTTGTAAGATTTATATTTTGCATAAAATTGTTTAAATAATCATTGATTAGATTCAATTGCTAATTTGCAAAAGCTTGTTAAAATGATAAAATCAAATTAACAAGCTTTTGTTTTTTAATCGAATTAGTGATTATGTTAGGTGAAATTATTTTATATCAACCAAATAATGAGGTTGAGCAAATAGAAGTAAGAATTGAGGAGGAGACAGTTTGGTTAAACCAAGAACAAATTGCAAAACTTTTTCAAAGGAATCAATCAGTTGTATCTAGACACATTAAAAATGTTTTTTCTGATGAAGAGTTAAATGTAAAAGGGAATATGCAAAAAGTGCATATTCCTTTTTCAGATAAACTTGTTGTTTTTTATAGCCTTAATGTTATTATTTCTGTTGGGTATCGGGTTAAATCGAAACATGGCATTGCATTTCGGATATGGGCTACAAAGGTATTACATGAGTATCTCTATAAAGGGTTTTCAATTCACCACAATTATATTAATTTAGAAAATAAAGTAAATCAAATTAGCCAAAAGGTTAATCAGTTAGAAATACAAATAAATTCACCCTTTATTCCAACTCAAGGAGTTTTTTTTGATGGGCAGGTTTTTGATGCATACGAATTGGCCTCCAGATTAATAAGGAGTGCAAAAAGGGAAATTATCCTAATTGACAATTATATAGATGAAAGCACATTATTGCATTTATCTAAAAAGGAAAAAACGGTTAAAGTGAAACTACTTTGTGACAATATCCATAAAAGTCTGCAATTAGATATTGATAAAGTAAACCAGCAATACGAAGGTTTTGTAATAAGGAAATTTTCTAAAAGTCATGATCGATTTTTAATTTTGGATAATACAGACATTTACCATTTAGGGGCCTCCTTAAAAGATTTGGGAAAGAAATGGTTTGCATTTTCAAAACTGGAAAAGGAATCCGTAGAATCAATTTTAGAAGCTGTTAGTAAATTATCATAGGAACTTCCTTAATAAAATGTCCTTTTTTTAAATCAAAACAAGTGTTATGTTTTTTTTAACCCTACCAGAAACAGACATCAGGTTTTAGGATATTGTTGGTTTAATGCGAGTTAATTCCTTTACCTTGCAAGAAACCAAACAAGATGACAACTGATCAAAATCAAAACCATAATGCTAGTTTTGAATATCCTAATAAAACGAATACTGACCTTTCTAATAACATTATCCTGTTAGAGGAAATTAAGTCGACTTTAGCAAGCAATTTCTTTGTTAGGTATTTGAGAATTGGCTTAATTTATGCTTTAGAGTATCTTTTATTACTATTCAGTTTAGTAACTTTAGTTGCAGGTCTTTATTATGTAACTTATTTTGTAGGTAAGATGGATAGCATTTCAAATAACTTTCCTAGCGCCAGCAAAGATTTTTTTGAGTTACAAACCATCATCAGCAATGCAGAAACATTAGCCTATATTTCAGTATTTACTATTGCTATTTTGCTATTTATAATCTCTCGCTTTTTCCGACGCTCTAGAAAGCGAATGGCATTGCTTAAAAAAGCCTCAGACCATTTAAACCAAGTCATTTTGAATTTGAAGCCAACTTTAAAATAGTATTTCGAGATTATTATTGATCGCACAATATTCTAAATAAGCACTTTACTAAAATAGATAGTTATTTGAACCTATGAACAACAACATCATTTACAGAAGGGCAAACCAAACTGATGTATTAAAACTATCTATCCTATTTAAGCAGGTATACATTCATACCTATTCAGAGGAGGGGGTTTCTGATGAATTTGCCAATTTTTTAGTTAAACACTTTTCACCAGAGCGACTTCAACGCACCATTACTCAAAATCCTGATCAAATTATTGTTGCTGCTTATAATGAAAATTTGATAGGTGTAGCAGAAATTGAATTTGATAAAACATGCCCATGCAATAATCAAATTGCTCCAGAACTTAGCAAATTATATATTCTTGAAAGATTTTGCGGGCAAGGGATTGGGTTCAAATTACTTGCAGAGGTTGAAAATATTGTGAAATCAAATGGTTACCTAGACCTGTGGCTTTGGGTGCTCATTTCAAACCAAAGGGCAATTGCATTTTATGAAAGACAAAACTATAAATGGATTGGAAACGCGTTGTATCATATGGAACAAAATACCTATGAAAATAAGATTATGTGGAAGCAGCTATAAAAATTAATTTCCTGACTTTAAACATAAAATACCTTGATTATATCAATTAGTTTTGACTATTAATCAATGAATTATGAGGAAGTTTTTATTTTTGATACTGCTTTTATCCTTTTCAATTTTTAAAGGGAAGTCTCAAACGTGGACTCAGCTTCCTAATTTGCCCTTTCAAACGGTGTTGGACACTTTTATTTCTGTCCGCTATGGCTGTGGCTTTGTCATTGGTTCAAACATTTATTATTTACCCCCAGATACTTCACGTTTATGGAGCTATAATACGGTAACTGCTACTTGGTCTAGAAAAGCGGTTTTCCCTCCAGGAACACGCTCAAATGCTACTGGATTTGCCATTGATCCTTATGGGTATGTTACATGCGGACGCAGTTACGGAACAACGCCTGGACAAATGTTAGACCTTTGGCAGTACAATCCATCAACCGATACCTGGACGCAGAAATCTAATATTGCAACTTTTCCAAGAGAACATTGCGTTTCTTTTGTTGTAAACGGAAAAGCCTATGTGGGGGGTGGAACTAGCACTGCAGCGCCAACTTTGACGCCATATCTATCCTCCATGAGAGAATATAATCCTACAACTGATACATGGACCAATAAAGCTGCCATTCCAGATGTTAACAATCCACCTTTTGCAACCAATGGAAGAGGTTTTGCTACAGCTTTTGCATTTGGTATATATGGTTATGTTACTAATGGGATTGGAAATGGAAGCTTATTAACAGACACGCGCCAATATAACCCTAATACCAATACTTGGGCTAGTGTTAGTACTCCTTTTGGAAGCATTGTTGGAGGAACAGGCATGAGTCTGAACAATAGAGGGTTTTTATGTTTTGGCCAAGCAGGGTTAGGGCAAACTACTTTTAATACTGTTTGGCAATTGGATAGTACTTTGGTTTGGACTCCAAAATCTAATTTTCCTGGCCTTACGCGCAAGTTTACCTTAGGTTTTACTGTAGGCTGTAATGCTTATGTCTTAGGTGGCCTTAATTACAATTCCAGCAATACCCCGGCTAATACACCGCTTGTTGATTTCTGGAAGTCTAAGTGTAATACCTTACCCATTACTTTATTAAACTTTGAGGCTTTATGCAAGCCCAATGAACTTGAAAACATTCTGGTAACCTGGAGCACTGCCAGCGAAAGCAATAGCAAGGCATTTGTTCTTAAAGTTACAATAGATGGAAAAGAATACGAGAAAGTTATTCCTGCAAAAGGGAATTCAAATCAAATGGTAAAGTATGCCGCATCATTTTCAATTCCCTCAGGTGTTGGTTTGAACCAAGCAAGAATTAATCTTTTTGAATTAGACTTAGATGGCAATTATTATAAACTGCTTGAACAAAGTTTAACTTGTGAAAATAAAAATAAAGAATCATTAGAAGTTTTTCCAAATCCTAGTGCTACTGGAGCTTTTAAGATTTCTGGTTTAAGGGTTGACCCAAGCCTTTTGAAAGTTATCGATGGACTGGGAAGAGAGGTGTTATTTGATTGCAATTACAATGAAGAAACATTCAGCATTAGATTAGATAGTAAATGTTTTGATGGTATTTATTATTTGTTGCATGAGCAATCTGCTTATAAACTCTGTTTGGTGCGCTAGCCTATTAGATTAAATACTGTTATTAAACCTATTTTAGGTTCAAACCTTAATATTATAAATAAGCTTTTTAGACAGATATCCATTTTATTAACCTACCTTGTCAAGATAATTGCTCCTTGACACGCTATGATGCGGCTATTTATAAAATACATGGTTTCTTTACGATGCAAAATGCTGGTAAGGGAAGAGTTGCATAAATTAGGGATTAAACACTTAATTGTTGAGCTTGGCATGGTAGATATTATCACTGATTTGACTGCTGAGCAACATGCCTTGTTAAAGTCTCGTTTGGCCAAGTCTGGATTAGAATTATTAGACGATAAAAAAGGTGTTTTAATTGAGCGAATTAAAAATGTTATCATAGAAATGATTCATTACATGGATGAAATTCCCAAAGTAAATTATTCGGATTATATCAGCGAGAAATTAGGGTATGATTATACGTATTTAAGCAATTTTTTCTCAGAGGTAAAAGGAGTAACGATACAGCAGTTTATTATTCTTCATAAGATAGAAAAAGTAAAAGAACTGCTTTTATATGATGAATTGAGCTTAACAGAAATTGCCTATAAATTGCATTATTCAAGTGTTGGACATTTATCAAATCAATTTAAAAAAATCACAGGATTATCTCCAACTTATTTCAAAAATTTGAAACAAAAACGTGTTCAGAATTTAGAGAACATGTGATTTGTGTAAGTTAAAACACGTGTAGTGTAATCCTTTACTATATTTAATGGTTCACCTTTGTCTTGGTTTTAAAATTAAACCACTAAATACCATTATCATGGACAAAACAATTGCAAAGCATGATGCCTCATTTAAGGTAACATCGCATTGGGGTGAGCAATCAAAAGCACTTAAGACTAAGTATGCTCAATTAACAGAAGCAGATTTAAAATGTGCACCAGGCAAGGAGGATGAGTTGGTTGCTAGATTAGCTGAGAAGCTAAAAATGAAAACCAATGAAGTATTAAACATACTTAAAAATGCTGAGCCTGCTAAGGCTAAGAGTCATTAATTTATTTTAGGACAGGTGTTCTTGCCTGTCCTTTTATTTATAAAATTTATACCATGAATAATGAAAATGTCGAACTTGAAAAAGGTGAGGCTTTTATAGTTGTGGAAATCATTGAGTACATCCCAAACTCCGTAGTGATGAAAACAATTATTAGAAAAACCACCGGCAATGTAACTGCAGTGTCTTTTGACTCTGGTGAAGGTTTGTCAAGTAAAATAACACCTTTTGATACATTTATACAAGTGATAGATGGAAAGGCAAATGTTGTAATTGATGATAAGCTAAACATTTTAGAGACGGGTCAATCTATTATTATACCAGCTAATACCCCAAATTCGATACATGCTAGTGTAAGGTTTAAAATGCTATCTACTATAATAAAAAGTGGATATGATGAGGAGTCGGTTTAATAAACTAAAATCTGTGATTAATGTAAATCTTATAGCTGTTTGTGTAATTACTTTTCGAAGCCAATGATAGAATTTTGTAACGCAAGAAATCACTTGCAATAAATTAATTATATTATGAAAAGTGCAGATGAACTAATGGGAAATTGGAATGAAGTAAAAGGTAAATTAAAACAAAAGTATGCCGAACTAACCGATGATGATTTAATGTATGTTGAAGGAAAAAAAGATGAATTAATGGGACGTTTAGAAGCCAAGCTAGGTAAATCTAAAGCTGAGTTTCAAAAGTTAATTTCAGAATTATAAAATTTAAATCATGAAAATAAAAATAATAGTTTTTAGCTTGGTTGCAAGCATGTTCTTTTTGGTCGCGGCTTGCGGTCCATCTGCTAAAAAAGTTCAAGAGGCTAAGGATAATTTAGCACAAGAAAAAGAAGCGTATGCGCAAGAGCAGAAAGACTCTATTGAGGATTATGAAAGTTACAAATTAGCTTACGAAGCTCAGATAGATGCCAATGAGGTTGCTATGGCAGAGTTGAGGAAAAAGGTTAAAAAAAGTAAGGACAAGTTTCAAACTTCTAATGAGAAGTTAATAGATGAATTAGAAACTAAAAATTCAAACATGCGTAAAAAAATTCGTGAAGTTAAAAGAGAAGGAAAGGAAGACTGGAACTCCTTTAAAGAAGAATTTAGTTATGACATGGATGAATTGGGTAAGGCTATAAAAGGCATTGGAGAGAACAACAAAGACTAATTTAATAAAGGACGAGCTTTTTTCTTAGATTTTTCTAGTTACACTTCAACCCTAGACAGAGCCTAAAATTCAATTAAATAAATGACTAATTTACTTTACAACTTGGCCATATTATTAGTAATCATATGGGCAATGGCATACTTTGGCTTTCAGGCAGGTCCTTTTGTACATCTGCTTTTACTCATCGCTTTTATTGCTGTAATTTTTAGGGTAATAAGAGGAAAATCATATTAATTATGGAAACAACAAATGATACTGGTAAAGTGCTTGGAGCATTATTACTAGGAGCCGTTATTGGCGGAACGCTTGGAATTCTATTTGCTCCAGACAAAGGCAGCGAAACCAGAAGAAAAATTTCTGCTAAGGGCACAGACCTCAGCGATGGTATGCGTGATAAATACAATGAACTGTTAGATGAACTTAAAACAGACATTGAAATGGTTAAGACTAAAGCCAAAGATTTGGTAGGTCTAGACAATTCTTCCCATGGAAGTATTTAACACAACACCTTTAATAATTAGGTTGGAGTTGCAAAACTCCAACCTTAACTTATTTTAAAATGGATTTAAAAACTAAATTATTTGAACCCTTGCTGTTAGAATTAACTGAGCTATTAAAAACGAGTTTAAGCCTTGGGAAATACAAAATGATTAAGCAATTTTCATTAATTGGAACTAACTTAATTTATTTTTTTGTATTGCTATCCTTGTTAGCTTTGGTCTTATTATTTCTTGCAGCAGCTTGTTCCTTTTATCTGGGACACCTTTTAGGCAGCTACACTATTGGGTTTTTAATAGTAGCAGGTGTATTCTTAATCATGCTGTTTTTAATTCTAATTTTTAAAAACCGAATTCACAGCTTTTTTCACCAACATATTATTAAATCTCTATTGTCTTAACCCATGGATACCCTTTCTGTACAAAAAGAATTAGATATCTTAATCCAAAATCTTGAGCAAAAGCAACAAGAACAATGGGAACATCTTCAAGCGAGTTTTTCTGAGGTTTCAGATCAATTTCAGCCCATAAATATTGTAAAAAATAGTTTGAAGGAAATCAAAATTGAAAAGTTCATTTCTGAAAAACTGCTTACTGGATTGTTTGGTTTAGGTATGGGTTATCTTGCAGATAGATACTTGAAAGAAGAGACACATAAGAAATTCAAAATTATTTTAGCTGGCTTGGTTCAAGCCGAAATAACCGCGGAAGAGAAAAGCAAAACAGAAACTATTCATCTCTACACTAAAATCGCTCTCAATATTATCGCCCAACTTACTTCAAAAAAGCCAAATGAATTCACCCCTTAAACAAGCAACCCCTTTAGTAAATATTGCCATTGCATTTTTAGGTTTATATGCTTTGGTTCAAACCTTAGTAATTCTTAAAGAAGCGCTAATACCTTTTTGTCTTGCTATATTTTTTAGCATCATTATGCAGCCAATGGTTTCAAATTTAAATAAAAGAGGTTTGAACCGAGTGTTAGCAATAACAATTCCTTTGATTGGAATTTTAGGTGTTATCATTTTCTTAATTTTATGGATTAGTTCACAGTTTACTTTATTGCTAAATACAGTTCCTCTTTTTATAGAGAAATGGGATGTTTTAGTTAAAGAATTTACACTTTGGATTTCTAATAGATTTGAACTAAGTGACCTTCAAACGAGCACTTGGATGAAACAAGCCTCTTCTACCTTTTTTAACTCGGGACAATCTTTTTTAAAACCATTTTTATTGTCCTTTGGTGAGTTGCTAATTTGGTTGTTGTTTATTCCTGTGTATACATTTATGATGCTGTATTATCGTCCTTTATTGATCTCTGTTTTGTTTTCTCAACAGGCAAATAAAGGATTGTTAAAAGTGCAAGAAATCTATTCCTCCACCAATGGTATTATTAGAAGTTATCTACAAGGTTTGGTGTTAGAGTCGGCTATTGTAGGTGGTTTGAACGCAATTGGTTTGTTAATTATTGGTGTTGACTATGCTATTCTACTCGGAGTTTTAGGTGGTGCCTTAAACGTAATTCCATATGTAGGTGGAATGGTGGCAGTTGCATTACCCATGCTGGTTGTACTTGCTACTAAACCATTTATTTATGCGTTATACGTTTTACTATTATACATTGTAATTCAAATGTTAGATAATAATTTAATCATGCCTAAAATTGTAGCATTTAAGGTACAAGTAAATGGTTTGGTTTCAGTATTTGTTGTGGTTTTAGGGGGAATGATGTGGGGTGTATCTGGCATGTTTCTTTCAATTCCATTTTCAGCTATTTTAAAGGTTTCTCTAGATCATTTTCAAGGCTATGAAGCCTGGGGACGATTGTTAGGAAACGAAAATGGTGACGTTTAATTCCGTAAATCGATTATTCCTTTCGGCTTTTTGCTAAGCATCTAATTAGCGAAAATATGTTTCTCGCATTTTAATCTAATTGGTTTTTATTGAACCAAATAGCTACTGCTTTTCTTAAAAAATCAACATCATGGAAGTAATTAAGAATGGAATTTTATTGGAAAAAACTGCCAATGAGTTCGAAAGTTGTGCTGTACTCAATCCTGCTGTAATTGCAGCAAACAATGAGATTCACCTGTTTTACCGAGCCATTGGGAAGGACAATGTTTCTAGTATTGGACAGGCCATTTTTTCTAATCCTTTAACCCTAGTCGCTCGAAAAACTCACCCTGTCCTTTCTCCTCATTTTGATTATGAATCGCATGGGGTGGAGGATCCTAGAATTGTAAAGTTGGATGAAGACTATATGCTGTCTTATACAGCATTTGATGGTGTAAATGCCTTGAGCGCCTTTGCTTGCTCTAAAGATTTAAAACATTTCGAGAAAAAAGGAATCATCGTTCCTCAGCTACCTTATAAGGAGTTTTCCCAATTAGCTGGCTCTAAAGTGGCTTTACACGAAAAGTATGTAAGGTTTAATTTAAGGGAAGGATTAAAGGAACTCCGACACAACAAGGTTTTATTATGGGATAAGAATTTAGTCTTTTTTCCAAGGAGAATCAATGGTAAAATATTTTTCTTGCATCGGATCAAACCAGAAATACAAATTGTATCTGTTTTTGAATTATCTGAGCTAACAGAAGAGTTTTG
Organism: Bacteroidota bacterium; assembly: GCA_027488905.1. Lineage (GTDB taxonomy): Bacteria > Bacteroidota > Bacteroidia > UKL13-3 > UKL13-3 > B1. The sequence goes on along the minus strand of JAIYAT010000014.1, from coordinate 11,829 downwards.
GGAGGTTTACCTCCTGCATTTTCCAGATCATGTATTGCTTAGTCCTAAGTACGCACATGAGGTTAGTTATATTGGAGCTGGCTGCCCGCCAATAGAGACAGAATTCGGTTGGCTATTGATATACCATGGCGTTTACGATTCTATTCCTGGTTATGTTTATTGTGCCTGTGCTTCTCTATTGGCGCTTGATAATCCTTATGAAGAAATTGCCAGACTTCCTTACCCATTGTTTAAGCCAGAAGAAGAATGGGAAATGAAGGGCACTGTTTCTAATGTTTGCTTTCCTACAGGGGCCATTGTGGAAGATGATTTACTTTATATTTATTACGGTGCTGCCGATGAAAGAATTGCAAGTGTAACTATATGTCTGTCTGATTTATTAAATGAATTATTAAAAAATGGAACTTCTGATAAATAACAATGTTTTAAGAGAGGGTTCATATGCCCCCATAAAGCCACTCAATAAGGTTCAAAGAACCTTGAAAAGCATGCATATCAAGAGATATGAAAACATCTTTCCTCAAATTTTATTTGTAACCTCTTATCCTCCTCGGGAATGCGGAATAGCAACCTATTCCCAAGATTTGGTTCATGCTATTCAAAATAAATATTTACCTGGTTTTCAATTAAAGGTTTGTGCCTTAGAAAATGGAGAATCTTCTTTTCACTATCCTAAAGAAGTAATGTATGTATTAGATACCAATTATGGAAAAGGGTATATTGATTTGGCTCACTCTGTTAATAAAAATAGTCATATTGAATGTGTCTTGGTTCAACACGAATTTGGGTTCTTTCAAAAAGAACATCAAAAGGATTTTTTAGACTTTTTGACCCAATTAAAAGTCCCCTCAATTGTTGCATTTCATACCGTCCTTCCAAAACCTGATACTGATTTATTGTCTAATGTAAAAGCGATTGGCAAAGCCTCCTCCAAAATAATTGTGATGACCAATAATGCGGCAAAGATATTAATAGATGATTATGGGTTTTTAAAAGAAAATATAGAGGTAATTCATCATGGAACGCATTTGGTTCAAGGCGAAAACAAAGAGGAATTAAAACAGAAATATAATCTTCTTGGCAGAAAAGTATTGTCAACTTTTGGCTTATTGAACTCCGGAAAAGGAATTGATTTAACCCTTGAAGCGCTTCCTAATATCATCGAAAACAATCCAGATGTGATTTTCTTGATTATTGGCAAAACTCACCCTTCTGTTGTAAAAAGTGAAGGTGAAATTTACAGAGATAAACTAAGGAATTTAGTCATTGAATTAAAACTTGAAAAACATGTAAAGTTCTTTAACTCTTACTTTGCTTTGGAGAGTTTGTTAGAATTATTGCAATTAACTGATGTTTATCTATTTACCTCTAAAGACCCAAATCAAGCGGTTAGTGGTACTTTTTCTTATGCCTTAAGTTGCGGTTGCCCTGTAGTTTCCACACCAATTCCTCATGCCATTGAAGTGCTTAGCAGAAATTCTGGTGTAATCATAGATTTCAACGCCCCCCATCAACTAAGTAATGCGGTAAACATTTTATTGGGGAGCGATGAATTGAGAAAGTCGTATAGGGCGAGTTCTATACAAAAGTTTGCTTCAACCGCCTGGGAGAATTCTGCTATTGCACATGGATTACTTTTCAAACAAATATTGGATCAAAAAAATAAAGTAGATGCCGCTAAAACAGAGAAAAATCTGCTCAAAAGCAGCGCATTGAATTACCGATTACCGCCTTTAAATTTTTTGCATTTAAACAAAATGACTACTGAATTTGGCATGTTGCAATTTTCAGAGATTAGTCATCCCGACAAATCAAGTGGTTATACCATTGATGACAACGCAAGGGCTTTGATTGTGGTTTGTATGAATTTTGAACGCAATCAAAATGAAACAGATTTGTTTTCTATAGTTAAGTATTTAAATTTTATTTGCTATTGCCAACAAGCCTCAGGCGCTTTTCTTAACTATGTAAATATCGATAAACATTTTACCTCTCAGAATAATTTAGTAAACCTTTCTGATGCAAATGGCAGAGCTATTTGGGCTTTGGGTTATATGATTTCTAACCATGCTATCCTTCCAGAGGCTTATATCAAAACTGCCGAAGCATCGCTTGATAAATGTTACCAAGAAATAGAAAACATGCATTCTCCACGAGCCATGGCATTTGCAATTAAAGGACTATTTTATGCCAATCAAAAGGAGAAGCTTGGCGTAAGAACCTATTTAATAGGAGTGTTAGGTCAACGTTTATTTCAAATGTTTAAGCATGAGTCTGATTTTAGTTGGCAGTGGTTTGAGAGCTATCTAACTTATGCCAATAGTGTTTTACCTGAAGCCTTGTTAATGGCTGGTATAACCACAAATAAAATAGAATTTAAAGAGACAGCTAAGTATACCCTCGATTTTCTAATCTCCAAAATATTTCATCAAGATCAAATTCGTGTAGTTTCTAACAAAACTTGGTTGCATAGGGGAGTGGTTTCTGCTAAGTATGGAGAACAACCGCTAGATGTTTGTTACACGGTTTTAGCCTTAGATACTTTTATTAAGCTTTATCCCCTCGAGCAATATAAAGACTTAATTAAACATAGTTTTAATTGGTTTCTAGGAAATAACCAACTCAACCAAATTGTATATAATCCAAGTACTGGTGGTTGTTATGATGGCCTTGAAGAAGATCATGTGAATATCAATCAAGGTGCAGAATCTTTGGTGTGTTATCTAATGGCTCGACTCACCATTGAAAAACATGTGAAAAGTGTAAGGTAAATCTGTTTTTATGTAAAGCTTTAACTATAGTGTTAAGCTAGGTTTGTTAAGGTTATTTCTAACCTATTAAATTAAAAAAATTATGATAAATTCACCTGTGCACTCATACCTTAAGCGAAAAACGCAATTGAAAGGTTTCATACTGCTTTCAATAATTAGCTTTTCATTTTCAGCTGCCTTTGCGCAAACTGCTGATAAAAAATGGAATTTAGGATTAATGGCTGGTTTTAGTATTTATTCTGGCGATTATGGAAACAGTTTCCGCGATTTTAGATATGAATCTATACGCCAAAATCCAACAGCAGGATTAAATGTCTCAAGATACATTACTCCTTCGTTTGATGTTGCGGTAAATACAACTTTTGGTTCTTATGGTTATTACTCAAATGGCAATACCATTTTTAAGGGTGATATGTTTCAAGGAAATTTAAACCTGCGTTATAAACTTAACAATGGCTATATGCTTTCTGAAAATAGTCGTTTAGCGCCTTATTTATTTGCTGGTGCTGGCGTTGCAAGTTTTACAGGGCCGCGTATTAACGAAGGAATGGATTATCCAATTGTTGGGGGACTAGGAATTCGCCTTAGAGTAAGCAATAAAATTACATTAAATTATCAAGCTACTTATGGCTATTTTACCTCCGCACATTATAATCCACAGAATTTTAGTTCGGCTACTGGTAATGACAAATTTATGTTCCATATGCTAGGTATAGGCTTAGATTTAGGTGGTACTACAGATAATGATACTGATAAGGATGGAATTGTAAATAGTAAAGATAAATGTCCAAATTCACCTGCCGAGGCAATAGTTGATGCCAATGGTTGTCCTTTAGATACCGATAATGATGGCGTATTAGATTATTTGGATAAATGCCCAGACTTAGCTGGTTTATTTATAAGCAATGGATGTCCTGATAAGGATGGGGATGGCGTTTTGGATGCAGTGGATGAATGTCCAGATATTAGAGGAAATGCAGCTTTAAAAGGTTGCCCAGATTCTGATGAAGATGGAATTGAAGATAGGTTGGATAAATGTCCAACCGAAAAGGGGACTGCAGCAACTTTAGGTTGTCCGGATGCAGACAATGATGGTGTTGCAGATAATATAGATAAATGTTCAACCGTAGCAGGAGACCCACAACACAGTGGTTGCCCAGATTCTGATAATGATGGTGTTTATGATGACATAGATTTATGTAGGAATATTCCTGGTACTGCCGCAAACTATGGCTGTCCAGAAATTGAAGAAAAGGTGAAACAATTGTTTCAAAAGGCCCTTCAAGGTATTCGTTTCGAAACGGGTAAAGCCATAATTAAACCTGAGTCGTTTCCAATTATTGATGCCATTGCTAAAGTAATGTCAGAGCATCCAGATTATAAATTGATAATTGGCGGGCATACAGATAATGTTGGTGACGATGACATGAACTATACCTTATCCAAAGACCGTGCAGCGGCAGTTTCTAATTATTTAATAACAAAAGGCGTTAGCCCAATGAGAGTAAGTTCTGATGGTTTTGGAGAAACAAAACCAGTGGATACAAACGATAGCGAAAAAGGTAGAGCCAGAAATAGGCGTGTAGAATTCAAGGTTGAATTTCTACAATAGATTTCGAGTTGGTTTTTTGTGTCGAAAGGGAGCCCTTCGGGGCTCCTTTTTAGTTGCTAAAAAGCTACTAAAGATTATTGCCTTCTGCTTTTACTATTGATTGTTATCAAATACCCTTAATGCTTTTTTGATTTTCTTCCAATTTCGTTTAGGCAAACCCAAAGGCTTTTCTATTGCAGGAATTGTTACCAAGTGTAATTTTGATTTTTTAGCGGCCCAACCTCTTTTATGCGTATACACAAAAACAGGTTGTAGGGCACTTGCATTCAGTTGGTTCAAGCTGTTTCTGGTTATAGCAACATGTGCAATCATGCCGGTTTTACAAGCGGTTGTGTACATCTGGCTACAAAAATTTCCTAGCGAATAATACACCAAGGTTGGAGGTTTATTTTGATGCGCTCTACTTAAATAAACCACGGGTTGAATGACATGCGGATGGGCTCCAATTATAATATCTGCACCCGCATCTGAAAGTGCTTTAGCAAAATTTTGTATCAGGGTGTCTGGATAGAATTCAAACTCAAATCCCCAATGCATAAAGACAATTTTTAGGTCAATAGAATCTTGAGCCATATTCGCCAATGCCTTTATTGGTAATGGAGTTAGGGTATCACTGCTAAAAGGAAAAGATAAAGCTTTAATGTAATGAAAACCTAACCCTTCATTTTGCAATAACTCAGGATTATTTAATCCCCATGCAGCAGCATGTATTCCGATAGACAAACCCTTTGCTTTAAACTTTTCATATAGTGGCAATGGTTCACTGGCAGAAGCTCCCATCGTAACAACTCCTTTTGCTTTTAGGTATTCAACTGTTGTTGCCAATCCTTCTAATCCTAAATCCATTGCATGATTATTGGCTAGGCTTACTCCATTAAATAAGCATTGTTGTGAATCTTTTGAAAAAACATGAATTAAACTTGTATCGTCATTATAACAAGCATAATCTGGAAATAATTTTCTTACCGGATGTTTTATTGAAATAGGGGTTTCTAAGTTTCCAAAAACCAAATGATTACTCCCTAAAAAGTACTTTACTTCTTTTGATACTAAGTCCTTTTGCTTGCCTCTCATCCACATAATATCTCCAACAAAGGCTAATTGCAAGGTATTTGTATCACTTAAATTGATTGTTTTGGATTCTTTTGGGAAATAGGGTATATCTCCAAGTCCATGTCTTTCATAACTTTTCTGCCAATATTTTCTTATGTATGGCAAACCATATTTTAAACCGGTTTTTAGCGGCAAGCCTTCCATTCTAGTTGCCTCGTAGTTTTTAAGACCTTTAGGATTTATAGGGTATTGGTAACATCCAACCATTAACAGACTAGCCAAAACATAACAGAATTTAATCAGTTTGTCATTCATTTATAATCATTTAAGATGCGCATAATATTAAAAATAACGCAATATTATTAAATTATAAAATAAACATAAAATTTACCCAATCAATAATCATATTTTATCACTTTCTAAAACCATCAATGTTTTGGTTTGAACCAAATCATAACATATAAAAAATGCCCTTAAATTTTGGTTCAAACCGACCAAAACTTAAGGGCATTGCTGTGAAATAGTAGCTACTATTTGCTTACGCTAAATTTGCTTGTATGAATAATTGCACCATCTGTATCAATAATTTGATACAAATAAATACCAGTTGAGTAATTGTTCAATTCAATTTGAGTTTCGCTAGAAGCAATGGCAGTTGTGCTCATTAACTTTCCACTCAAATCCATTACCCTTACTTCTTTTGCATGCTTGTAATCAAAAGAAATATTTAATTTATCCAAAGCTGGATTTGGGTAAACACGCATTTCTGAAATGGCTGCTGCAACTTCATTTACTGGTAAGGCAATATTAGAGCAAGACAGATTATTAGTTTGGTCTGGGTCGATGGTTACATTGCCATTTTGAGCATACAACCTTGCACAGAAAGGAACTGAAACTGGTCCAGTAGTGCCTGTAATGTTTAAGGTAATTCTAAATCTTCTTAAAATTGTATCATTGTTATTAAGAATTCTATTGGTGTTAACCAATGGTGACACACCTGGAATATTTAAAACTTGATTATTGTTCAAAATTAAAAGTACAATCATTGAATCAGTTCGTGTAGTTGGTGTGGTGCTGTTGTTTGTAATCACATACTCAATGTCAAATGGAACACCAGAGTTAATTTTGGCATCTGCTGCTGGTTTCACCAAGGTGATTTTCATGTCAGTGGTTTGTGCAATTGCTCCTAAGCCGCTCAATAAGCAAATGGCTAGTAATAGTTTTTTCATGTTTTGGTTTTTTTGAAGGTCAAAGCTACTAAAAATTCATCACAATGCCTGCTTTTAGGTTTCATTCTTTATTTTTGATTGAACTTTCTAAACTATAAATGAGCCCTACATTTTTTGACAATCCTCAAATTGGAATGGTATCTAGTTTTCCTGAATTAGTAACTAAAAATTTTATAGGAGAAATGAATGCGCTGTGCTGGTTTAGGAATTTGGAAGGGGATTTTGAAGCCATTGTTAAGAAGCTTCAACTCAAAGAAAATGTAACAGAAGTTAGTCTTAAAGATTTATTAGCACTCAATTTGTCAGAAAGGGGAGAGGTTGCTAGAAATATTATCCTTAATGATTTTAAGTTATTATTCGACATTGGGGCTTCTCCTACACTCAATTTGCTTAAGTGTTATGAGAGAGATGAGGATTTTGATTTTATATCTACTGATGTGTATTCGTTTCATGTAGATCGTTCGCCCATTGCAACAGATACTTTTTTATGCACGTATTACGGTGCACCAAGTGATATCATTCCCAATAACCAAGCCACGCAAAAAATTCTAATTCCTGAAATTCGTAATAAACTTGAAGATTTACATAAGGGCTCTTCGGAGGATTTTGAAAGCTTTTTGATAGACAATTATTTTGATTTACATTATCAGGCTAATCCTCAAGCTAACGCTACAAATCTAGGATTAGGACATCTATGGCGCTTGGCCGTCGATCATCCAAAACAAAAGGTACTTCCTTGCATTCATAGAGCACCCAAAGAAAACGAAGGGGAATATCGTTTGTTATTGATTTGCTAATACACCTCCATTTGTCATAGCTATGTTTCCTCCTATATCAAAAACTACCTACCTATATGGTTTGCAATGTCACAAGCGTTTTTATCTTAATCGCTTTCATAAAACCCTAGCAAACCCAGAAGATGAAGCCACGCAGGCCTTGTTTCAATCGGGCACCGATGTAGGTTTGCTGGCACAACAATTGTTTCCTGGTGGCGTAAATGCACAAGGGGAAGAACCCTTTCATAGCCTAAAAACGGTTAAACGAACTGCTGAGTTATTATTCAAATACCGCGTTATCTACGAAGCGGCTTTTATGTTCAATAATGTCTTGTGCGCGGTGGATATTTTGGTTCAAAAAGGAAATAAATTTTATGCTTATGAAGTAAAAGCCACCAACAGTGTAAAAGAACAACACCTTGCTGATGTAGCTTTGCAATATTATGTTTTGGCAAATAGCGGTTTGAACCTAGCCGATTTTTCAGTGATTCATTTCGATAAAGAATATGTGCGCATTGGGGAACTTGAAGTGGGTAAGCTTTTTAAACCTTCGTCGGTGATGGAGGAAGTTTTGCTGCAACAAGATTTTATTGGTAAGCATATTGCCGACCTCAAAAAGCTGGTAAACCTCAAATCCATTCCAAACATTGAAATGGGGCCACATTGCAATAAGCCCTATGCTTGTAACTTTTCAGATTATTGTAGTGCTCAAAACACTAATCCTGAAGAAATCCCAGTTGAAAGTGCTGCTTTGGATCAAACCATACACCTAAATAGGAACGCATGGGAAAGCTATACGGCAGAATTCAAATACCCTTTATTTTTCTTCGACTTTGAGACCATTATGTATGGGGTACCCGAATTTAATTTTTCTCGACCCTACCAACAAATCCCATTTCAATATTCCTTGCACGTTTTATTTGGGTTGAACCAAACGCCCTTACACAAAGCCTTTTTAGGAGATGGCGTATTAGACTCGCGACCTGAACTAATAGAACAAATGATTAGAGATTTGGGTTCAAGCGGCAGCATTGTTACTTGGAACATGAGTTTTGAGAAAACCATCATAGCTAAATTGGCCATTGATTTTCCTGATTATCATGAAGAACTAATGGCCATTCATGCGCGTATCGTAGACCTTATGACGCCATTTAGGCCAGGAAAAGCAATAGTTTATAGCGAAGCCTTTGAAGGAAGTTATTCCATTAAAAATATATTGCCCGTGTTGGTGCCCGAACTAAGTTATCAAAACTTAACCATTCAAGAAGGAGGAACTGCCAGTTTTATGTATGGGCAAATGAGTCGGCTTGAACCAAGCGCCCAAGAACAATTGCGCCAAGAATTGCTAGCCTATTGCCACTTAGATACCTTGGCGATGTTGAAGATATGGGAGAGTATATTCAGAAGAATTGAATAGGTGGTTAATACAGAAGCATTTTTTGAGATTTGTACAGCCCTTAAGGTGCTTATTATAATGTGTGGCGTCAAGCACCTTATACACTACTTGTTTCATAGCATTATATTCGTGTATATCATAGGGCTATGCCTTAGGTACGTGCTTAACATAGGGCGATACCCTATGTTAGGATATGTAGCCCCTTCAGGGCTGGTATTTAGAATATTAAGAAATTAATCATATAATCTATGGGACAGTCATTAGTAAAAAACTATGTTCACTTGGTATTTAGTACCAAGTACCGTGAACCTTTAATTTTTCCACCGGTAGAGGCTGAATTACATGCTTACCTTGGTGGTATCTGTAATAAACTTGAATGCTCAGTAATAATAGTAGGTGGTTATACTGACCATATTCATATCCTATGCATGCTTTCTAAAAAGATCGCTTTAATGAAGCTGATGGAAGAATTAAAATCTCATTCCTCAAAGTGGATAAAAACCAAGGGTAAAGGTTATGAAAACTTTTATTGGCAAGATGGCTATGGAGCGTTTTCGGTAAATCCAGCCCAAGTTGAAAGAGTAATTTCTTACATAGCAAACCAACATGAACATCATAATAAGAATTCATTTAAGAGTGAATACCGAACCTTCCTTAAAAAGTATAATGTTGAATATGATGAAAAGTATGTTTGGGATTAAGCGTTGCGCACTTTCAGATTATGGGATTTGTACAGCCCTGAAGGGGCGTAATACCGCAACGATGGGTTTAGCCCATCGAACATCCGTGATGGCAGCCATCGAACATCCGTGATGGCAGCCATCGAACATCCGTGATGGCAGCCATCGAACATCCGTGATGGCAGCCATCGAACATCCGTGATGGCAGCCCATCGAACATTACATCCACTTAAAAGAAACTTCCTAACACAGCTTGGAAGAGGTGGAATGCAATTTTTGTTTTAAAAAGGCTTTCAAGGTCATCTGAAAAATCATGTTTTTGGGAATTAATTAAATAGCGCCTTGGCTACACTCAGCTTTTGTTTAAGTTTGCGCAATGATGATAACGGCGCTAACCCGAACATCCATAAGCGTAACAATTGAAAACAACCTACTCTTTCAAAATTTTTAATAAGGTTTCGGAACTCCCATTAGAATGGAATGTATTAGGTGCCGAAAATGTATTTTTATCTAACGCCTACCTTCAAGTATTAGAGCAATCAGCTCCCCCAAATATGATTTGCCATTTTATTGGGATTTACCAAAATGAAACCTTGGTTGGAATTGCACTTTCACAGTTTCTGAACCTAAACCAATTAGATAATTTTGGAAGTAGAGATAACCACTTAGTAACTGCCGTTAGAAATATTGTATTTAAAAACTTCAATGCCCATATTCTTATCCTTGGTAACAATATGTTTACGGGTCAAAATGCCTTTGTTTTTGCAGAGACAATAGATAAAATTGAAGCGGTAAAGGCACTGAAGTTAGCCGCTGAAAAACTGAAAGAGATTTTTAAGCACAAAGGAATAAATGTACATGTTACTACCTTCAAAGATTTCGTGAATTCAGATGCGGAAATCTTCCTGAAAGCTGGGTTTCATAAATACTTTCAATTTACTACGCAGCCCAATATGGTATTTGATATTCCCCTCCAGTGGAATACCGAGCAGGATTATATGCATGCCTTAGCCAAAAAATACCGCGACCAATACAAGCGGGCTAGGAAGAAATCGGAGGGTATTGAGAAAAGAACCTTAAACCTGGCTGATATCCTTAAATATGAAAGTGAAATTTATGATTTGTACCTTCATGTGGCTAAACACGCGCATTTCAACACCTTCTATCTTGCTAAAAACCACTTTAGTGTGATTAAAGGGTTAATGAAAGACCAGTTTCATGTTTATGGCTATTTTTTAGAGGGAAAGTTAATCGGGTTTTATACCCTATTCCACAATGGAAAAGCAATAGATACCTACTTTTTAGGCTATGATGATGCTGTACAGCGTGAAAAAATGCTCTATTTAAATATGCTTTATGATATGCTAATGCATGCCATAAACGCTGGGTTTAAAAGAATCGAATTTGGAAGAACTGCCCTAGAAATAAAGAGTTCTATAGGAGCCAAACCACAAGAAATGTATGGCTTTGCTAAACATGGTAATTTTATGATTGATTGTATTTTTGAGTGCGCGTTCAATTACCTCGAACCAAAAGTTGTTTGGCAAGAGAGAAGTCCCTTTAAAGATTAAGTTACAGAATTGTTTTTAGGTTCATTTTGAACCCAACCCGATATGACAAGGTTTAGAGAACTTAATGGTTTCTTAAAAATAATAAGGGAGGTTTGAAAATTTGTTTTATTAAATAATTCTATTAACTTCGACTTGATTTTTAGGGGATTATGTATAACCTTTAAGTTTAAACTCAATGAAAAAACACTCACTACTCAACGCGTTATTTTTTCTTTTTGCCTTCATTTCTCTAAGCGAAATCAACGCTCAGAACCTTTGCAATGCCAATTGGACAAAGCAAAAAGATCCAAATAATTTTAAAAAGTATTATTTTACAGCTACTTTAAATGATACCAATTACAGGTACTTATGGACCTTTGGAGATAGCACTTCTTCAGATAGTAGAGTAACTTTCCATATTTATCCTACTACTGGAAAATACCGTGTTTGCTTGAAAGTGACCAAAAAGGACTCCTCATGCACACAAACTATTTGCGATACCATAAATGTAGAAACGCCTAATACTTGCAATGCCAATTGGACCAAGCAAAACGACCCTACAAATAGTAAGAAAATCTATTTTACTGCTACCTTAAATGATACCAACTACAGGTACTTATGGACCTTTGGTGATGGTACTTCCTCCGATAGTAGACTAACCTTTAGAACCTATTTAAACAATGGTAAATACAAAGTTTGCTTAAAAGTAACCAAGAAAGATTCTACTTGTGTTCAAACCATTTGCGATAGCATCCAGGTTGG
>JAIYAT010000004.1 GCA_027488905.1 Bacteroidota bacterium | reverse complement strand
TAACGGTTTCGGGCTTGGCGAAGGTGGCGATTTTCACCACAAATGTTGATGCGGAGAACCAAACTTTGATTAACCACAAATGTGTCTGCGGAGCACTGAACCGCCACTTTTGCCAAACCCGTGTTAGCTGTAGTTTTTTCTGTCATTGTATTGTTAAAGCGTATTCGGACTCGTTGTTAATTATGTTGATTTTTTGAACTAGTCGAATTACATAACCTGCGAATTGAACATTTGTGTCACCACTCGCAAGTTTAAATGAACTTACAACATTCTTTATGGTTGATTTTTGTTCCGTGCTTAATTCGTCAATGATGAGAAGCACTCTTAAATTTGCTTTGAATGATTCAATAAGAAGTTTCTCTATCTCTCTTTCTATTGAACGTTCTTTTATGTCAGGATAAATTTCTTTTATCCATTCAATGAATTTTGTTGATTGGGATTCATCACTGTTAATGTAAGCAATGATTTTATCAACCCAACTTTCTACTGTCTTTACTCTTGTTTGTTCGTCTGTAATAATGCTGAATGCAGATGCAAACCTCATCAGTTGTGGAATGATGATGCTGTTTAGATAACTGGATTTGTCAATTTCTTTCTGCTTTCGTTCACCATAGCATTCGTATTCAATAAGATTAATTCTGAATGGATTCTTAAGTTTTTTATCAAACTCAATTAGTATTCCGTCTGGAATTGTTCTTATGCCTTGGACATTGTTTCCGTCCACTTTAAATCCTTTAGTTTTAAAAAGTCTGTTCTCAGGGATTAGAAGAGTTTTCGTTTCAGGGAATTGTGGAAATAAAAAATAGAAATTTTCATTTACCAACGTTTCAAGTCCTTTGATTTTATCTGTCTCATTTGAAAACTGAACAGTCTGAAAAGTTCCCATAATATTCACTTTCACATCAGGAATTTCCTTTTCTAATTTTTTTAATTCCTTTTCGTCTTCGATAGTAGTTTCTTCTTCATCTTCCTCTGTCTCAACGATTGTTGGTTCAACGTCAAATTGAAACAAATTGTCAACCTTGTTTTTAGTAAATTCTTGTTCAAGAAGTCGAACCGCAGCATCGTCATTTATAGGTTTCGCACCTTGAACATATTTAATAGCCCAATATTTTCCACCTTCCTGGGAAAGAATTGAAATGTCGAATGGTGTGCAGTATTCAATGCTTTTTATTGTCAAAGCATTTACGTAGGCTTCTGCGTCTGCCCAAGGTTTATGGTCTGTAGGTTCGTCAAGAATAAATCTTGCTCCGCACAAACTCTTTTTCCCGACTTTAACAACCAAGTAAATCAAGTCTCCAGTCTGAGGTCCACGATTAATAAAACCTGAAACCTTTTCTGTCAAGCAGAGATAGAAGTTTTCAAGCGATGTCGAGCAATGTGATATTCTTACTTTCATTTATGTTGTCTTAGGTGTCGTTTAAAATTACAGCTAACGTTCCCACGCTTGGCGCAGTGGGGGATTTTGGAAAACTAAATTGTCTACCAGCACGAATTTACAATAGAAGCACAAAGTTTCAATGAACGATGTAAGCCCCCATTGCGCCAAACGTGTGTTATGCCTTCGCCCTTCTTTTTCTGTCGACCGTTTCATTGATTTTCTAATTGTCGTTTTACATTTTTCAAAGCTGTCTTTGTGCAAAATGTCTGATATGGAATAGAAAAAATTGGTCCAAGTAATTTAGTCAAAATATTTCCTGGTGTCGAGTAGGTCTGAACTTTGAAAATAAGTTTGTTGTCAAGCTGCTCAACTGTAAATGTCGAAATCCCTTTTTCAACGTGTCCTTCAAGTGTTTCGTAGCTAAATCCTTTTTTGTCTGCTTGGTCAATGATTTCGTTAACTCTTACACCAAAAATTATTTTCTGTGAAAATGTCTTTGTCGGTGGAATGAAAACTTGTTGAGCGATTGTATCACCAATTTCCATTTTTCTATTCTCGTCTGTCCATTGATTTTTAAAGGTCATAACGCTATCTGTAAATATTTGGTAGTTGAATAGAAAGTCAAAATTTAATTGGTCAATTGTCTTTGTCGTGTTGATTTCAATGGTCGTTATTTTCTCTGTCAGCCGAGTCTTATCATAGGTCATTACATTCTTGGTCTTTAAAAAGTCAAGGTGCTGTTTGAACTTATTTTTTTGGTCTCTTAGATAAATTTTCATTCGTTGTCGTGTCGTCTTTTAGGGTGAGGCATAACGTTTTGGCGCTTGGCGAAGAAGCGGATTTCGAAGCACTAAATTGTCTGCCAGCACTGAACTTGATACGAAGCACAAAACTTCCTTTAAGCACCGAACCCGCTTTTTTGCCAAACGCCTGTTACAGGCTGCTTTATTTCTTTGTCCACCAGTCACCAGCTTTATTTTTATATGCTGTCAAACCGTTTTTGTCCGTCCAAATAAGTGTTTCAATATTGGTTGAATCCTTTACTCGCTCAGGAAATCCGTGATTGATTTCGTAGTAATTAGTAATCTTCATTTCATTCAAAATTAAGGTATCAGTGTTAAGTTTCCCTAAAACAGTCTCTGAAGCGGTGTAAAAGTCTTTAAAATCAAAGTCAAAAAGGGTTTTGTTTTCAATAGGGTCTTTTGTTATTTGAATTAAATTCTTGTAGTCAATCGAAGTCGTGTCGTTAGTGTTGCCGTTTATTGTCACACCATGCCATCTGTCTACTGGTAAAAACTTTATAGTCACCCAACAGCTTTTACCCATCGGTCTTGGAGCGATTAGTCCGAAACATTTTTCACCTTTTGCACTGTCAACGCTTAGAATAGTAATTGTGTCAATGTCGTTTTTTGAGTTCTCAAAGTAAATTGTGTCACCTTTGTTGTAGCAACTCAAATGTCGTGGCTCATTGTGGTCAAATTCAAATTCTTTGTTGTCTGTCGAACAGCAACTAGAAATTAATATTGTCGAAATTATTATTGTAAGTATTCGTGTCATTCTAAAGTTGCCTGTAACGTTTTGGCGCTTGGCGAAGAAGCGGGTTTCGAAGTGCAATACTTTCTTCTGGTACGGAACTTGATACGAAGCACAAAGCATCATTTAAGCTCTGAACCCGCTTTTTTGCCAAACGCCTGTTACCTGCTGGTGTTTCTGTCGAGTTAATAATCACTTGGGTATTTGTGTTTCGGTTCTACAATTATTTTTCCAGTCTTATCTACTGCTCCCCAAAGATTATTCAATTGAAATTTTGCTTGTCCGTTCTCAAATTTGTTAGCGTATTGAAATTGAAAGTCAATTACAATTTCCCCTGTCGTGTCAATGTATCCGTGTTTTCCCTTGTCATTTCGAACAACGCAAAGTCCTTCCGAAAATTCGTCAACCCACTCAAATTGAGGTTTTATTTTTTCTTGTCCCCTGATGTCGACAAAACCGTATTTGTCGTTGGCTCGATAACTTGCAAGTCCATTATGAACGCTGCCTAAATATTCAAATTTTGGTTGAATGATATACTTTCCACTTTCGTCAATAAGCCCCCACTTGTCGCCAACTTGAACAGCAGAGAAGCCTTCAGAAAACATTTCAGCCATATCGTAAATTGGTTCAATTACAATTTTTCCGTCCAAGTCACGAAAACCAGTCTTTCCGTTTTTTTCAACTTGAAAATATTTAATGCCTTCACGTTCTCCGACTTCTTTTGAGTTTACACGTGGGTCGTTAAGTATTTCTTCAAAACTTTCTTTGTCGGACTTGTCTTTAGGTTTGTTATTACAAGCCATTAAAATTCCGATTGCTACCAGGATTAAAAGTCCAAATGTTATTGTCAATTTCATATTATTTGTCGTTGTTCGTGTCGTCCTACACTTGCAGGTAACTATTCTCTTTACGCAACTAGTTGCGTATAATTTCCTTTGGTGCGAAGTCTAATTGGGCTAATGGGCTCTGAATCGTTCTTCCTCCTTTTTGGGTAATGTGAGTGTAAATTTCTGTGGTTTTTATAGAACTATGTCCAAGTAAATCCTGGATATACCTTATATCTGTTCCCCTTTCCAATAAATGTGTAGCAAAACTGTGCCTTAAGGTATGCACAGTGGCCATAGGATTAACTCCTGAGTCGGCAACTCCTTTTCTCAAAATAGCCTGTACACTCCTTGCTGAATAGCATCCTCCATCTGCCCCTTCTATTAACCAATAACTCGGTTTGAATTCTTTTAGGTAGGTTTTCAATTGAATGATCATTTTATCAGCTAAAATAGTAATTCTATCCTTTTTTCCCTTTCCAGAATAGATAAAAATTTCCTTTCTATCTATTTTTATGTCATCTACCCTTAGTTTAATTAATTCATTAAGCCTTAATCCAGCCGAATAAATTAACATCAACAAGGTTCTATGCTTACAATTTTCAACCGCGTTAAATAATCTCTTTACCTCATCCTCAGATAATACACCCGGTAATTTTTTAGGTTCTTTTGGTCTTAAATCCTTCCAATTAACCTCTATTTTGGTAAAATGCTCAACATAAAATTTTAGTGAATTCAAATGGCTGTTTTGTGTAGCCTCACTCCACTTCTTTTCCTTAATTTGTTTCAAAAGGAATATTCTTATTTCCTCGGCGTTAAGCTCACCTGCAGATTTATCTCTTTGCATAAAAAAATACTCCAAACAGGATTTGTAAGTTCTTATGGTATTTGGACTATAACACTTTATTGTTAACTTCTCAATAAGTTTTAGTATTGCTAATTTTTCCTCTTCTGTACACGTCAATTTTATTGGAAGACT
This sequence comes from Bacteroidota bacterium, assembly GCA_027488905.1. GTDB lineage: Bacteria > Bacteroidota > Bacteroidia > UKL13-3 > UKL13-3 > B1. The sequence goes on along the minus strand of JAIYAT010000004.1, from coordinate 10,064 downwards.
AATCGTTTGGGTTTCTATTATATGCTTTTCTTTCTCAATCCAAATTTGGTAATTCTGTAACAGGTTTTGTAAGCTTACATAGCTTACCTTGGTATAAGGCACCCTCCACCCAGTTTCCTTATGATACCCCCACCCAGTTATCTTCCGGAGAGGCAGGCTTCTAGCATCTGGCTCCTAGCTTCTGGCATCGTGCTGGATACCAATTACTGCTTTTGGCTGTGCTGGCGCTCGGTTACTTTGCTCTATGACTGCTAGAGGCTAGATGCCAGCTGCCAGTAGCACTCTTGCTCCTCCCTCTTTCTCCATACTGTCTAGGTGCCCAGCAATCTGCTTGGAGTGAGAGTCTTTAGCAAGATTTTACACACTTAATGAGACGCTACCAAAAATCAGTTTGGAGTGTGAGTCTTGAGCAAGAGTATACACAATCTAATTTACTATACCTTTACACTCTTTCTCTTCCCTCTTGCTCCTTCCCTTCTTCCTTTCTCTTCCCTCTTGCTCCATACTGTCTATGTACCCCGCAATCAGTTTGGAGTGCGAGTCTTGAGCAAGAGTTTACACACTTAATGAGATGCTACCAAAGCACTCTTTCTCCTCCCTCTTGCTCCATACTGTCTATGTACCCCCTCCGTGTATCATGGGTACCACCTCCGCACAACATGGGTACCCCCTCCGTGTAACATGAATACCCCCTTGACTACCATAAATTAAATTGTTTAAACTCTTTTTTTTAAAACCTTAAACACCTTGCTAAAGTCTTATAATGTTCTCCTTTAAAAGCACCCCATTATGGAATAAGTAATAAAGCTTTGGAATGGCATTATTGCATTTGTCTCTTAGTATGTCATATATCGGAAATAAGGTATCATACCTTTCTGCCTGTTTAAACTTTAAAAAGATGGTATCATTTCCATGGTCATACATGTAAAAGTAAAAGCTTGAATCAACTACATTGAATTCATAATAGTAGTTTTTATAAGGATAAACATCTTCTTTAAAGATTATTGAGTCTGCCAAATCTAAACCAATAACCTTTCCAGTTTTCTTATCCATTATTTTACAAGAAAATGTTTTATGGATTATAGATCCTCTGCATAGAATTTCTTCATTTTCTTTCCTGCAAGAACAATACAGGAGTGAAGCAAATAGGAGTATTTTTATGCTATGTTTCATGATAATCTACCGAACGAAGCATTGAATTGAATATTTTATGGATTCAAGTGAAAATCTGTATTGAGCCCCCATTTTTCTCACAGAAGCCACTTACATAGGAGGAAACAGCGTAATAATACTCGCACCAAACTTGGTTAAAAGTCTAGATTTATGACCTTTAAGCGATTCTCTACTATCAGATTAGCTATATTATAACTTTCAAAAGCAACCTTTTCTTAAGATAAAGTGTACTTAGGTTCAACCAACCATAAAACCTAATTACATGAAAAAACTACTTATCTTAATGTTTGCCTTAATCCAAATTACCGCTTCAAAAGCACAATGGAGAGAGGTCTATGTACCTCAAAGTTCGAGTTTATTTGGTTTAAAAGGAGGTGTTTATTTCAGTAAAGACAGTGTTGCAGTTTATGATTTGGGTCAAAACTTCTTAAGCAGCGACGGCGGAAAAACTTATACTGTTTGGCAGGGGCGTCCTTTGGGCGACCCGTTTAACATCCAATCTTTAGGCAATGGCAAAATCAGATGTGCAGGAAGTAGCTACAGCATTTCTGCCAGTAATACCAATGGCAATTCCTGGTTCCAGATATATGTAAAAAACACCACAGACACTGCCTTTAAAAGTAACCGAATGCTATTGGCGCATTACTTCGACGAACAAAATGCCATAGCAATGGGCCCGATAAACAATGGCTGCTATGAAGTGTGGAATACCAAGGATGGAGGCAACCTTTGGACCCGTCTTGGTTGTGAACAAATTGCTTTACCAAACTATGGAAACATCATGTTTCTTGGATTTAAGGCTTTGTATAATTTTAATGGAACGGCCATTTTTAAAAGCAGTAACCAAACAAATGCCAACAAACTTATTCGCGTTAGTAATTATGGGTTGAACCTAGACAGCCTTGAACTGCCCGCAGGAAAGTTACTGGTAGACATGGCTTTTCTTAATGCAAATGAAGGATTAGCCATCTTAAGTGACTCAGGTAATATTAGCTCCAAGTCGTATTTTAGCGTAAGCAACAATGGACAAACCTTTACCCCTTATAACTCAACAGATTTATTATATAATCCCATTGGCGTTATCACCATAAAAAGAACTAATAATAAAACAATTTATTTGCTATATGGCGTAGAAGGATTAATCTATTCTAATAGCCTTGGTACAACATGGGAATACTTAGATGCTAACAGACATTTAAATCTTATTGGTTTAGACGAAAGTCACCTAACCAGTTTCATGATTGAAAATGGCAACAACAATCGCCTACGTGTGTTCGAATCTGAATTGCTTGGCTTGGCACAAAGTAAACCATTGCTTCAAAACACCCTTACTAATCCTGTAAAAGACAAACTAAACTTGCATGCACCAGATTGTGCTTACCAATTGATTAACCTAAATGGTCAGACCGTTTTAAGTGGAAAATTAGGCACTTCAGAAACAACTATTTCTATCAGTCATTTACCTTTAGGTTTATACGTTTTGAACCTAAGTAACCAAAAAGGGAAAGCATATACGCAAAAAATTATTATCGCTGAATAACTTCTTCAAATACCAACCCTATTAAAAAACAAAACCATTGTAAGTTGCCTCACAATGGTTTTGTTTGGGTTCAAATAAGAATATTATTCTACGATAAGTTTACGGGTATTAAGACCGTCAAAACGCACTAGGTACATTCCTTTTGCCAAATCACGTATATCCATTGCATTGGTTTTAACATCAGACTTAATGAGTTTGCCTTGTAAATCCAATATCTCTACGTTCACTGCTTCGCTAAAGTAAACCATTCCAATTTGATTTGGATTAGGATACATGTTGATTGCTTTGCGTCCTGCCAAATTGTTTGGAACACTGTTAAACAAGGTATCATCATCTGCAATGGTTAGTGTAAACAATTTGTTTGAACCAATGCTGCCATTGCCACTAACCCTAATGATTTCGAACTGAACGGTCTCATCATTCTCATCTAAGGTATCATTTACAATAGAAACTTTAAGGGTTTTAGAGGCTTGGTTTGGTTCAAACACTACCAAAACAGTATCTCCTTGCATGCCTGCAATGCTGTAATCATTTGCAGTTATATTGGCACCATTGCTTACTTTTAGCGTAACTACATTGGCGTTGATACTGGCAGTTCTATTGATGACAACTAGCGCTGAATCTGCATTTTCATTTATCTTTATAGTAGCTTGTGCAAAGTTAAAATCACTTGCTGGAATTGTGGTATCATTATCAACAATGGTAAAGTTTAGGTTTGCATTGAACCCAATACCAAATCCATTAGTCACAGAAGCAATTTGGAAGTTTATGGCTTCATTGCTTTCATCTATATTGTCATCGTTGATTTGCATGATCCAACTCAAGATGCTGTCGTTTGCATTTACATTCAAAACGAGGCTATCATTTACAAATGCAGGGGTGCTGGTATAATCTGTAGCGCTTACATTTGATCCATTTACACGTTTTACAATCACTTTTCCATCAACTATAGCTTTTGGTTCAACCTTTACCCTAACCGTAACTGTACCTGCACTTTCGCTAACTGTTTGAGTTGTTGTGGTAAAGGCAACTTCAGCTGGTGCTCTGTTATTCTTTACTTCAAACACAGTTATGGTTCCACTGATTTCGTTTGAAACCAGCAAATAAGGCTTACCGTTTGGACTGCGTTCTGGAGAAATAAACAAGGTAATTTCTGGCCCTAGATCTCCACCAATAGAAGTTAAACTTCTGGTATTGTTATAATTTACAAATACAGGTGCAACAGGGTTGGTAACATCATAAACCATAACCCCTCCTACTCGCTCTAAGCCGATGAAGGCATATTGCTTATTCCAAATCTTACCTACTGTTACGGCTTCTGCCTCCGGCCCTTTTGAATGGCTGCGTCCTTTCAATGCATTACTTTCATGGTCTGCATTAAAAATTGAAGCACTCTTAGGATGCTTTGAGGTAATCAATTCAAGGGCATTTCCACTCTCGTAAACGGCTTGCTTAGTAGCGGCATTATAAATGCTAAATGAACGTGGACCCACCATAAACAATTCATCAAAATCGCCATCGCCATCTTTGTCACCATTTAGGTTGGTAATACGCAAACGTCCCATATTATGCGCCAACTTAAGCCAAGCAGCATGCGGAAATGCAATTGAATCTAATCTCGTATTTATATTTCCAACTGTAGTACGTTCATTTAAACCAGCATACTCTTTTTCATCTCCTTCATTTGCAGTTATTAAATAGGTTTCATTTCCTACTTTAAAGTTAGCCACTGCATCTGGCATTGTGAATGCCTTAATTGGCCAATTAGATAAATGAACTATTCCACTGTTATCAGAAGCATCGAAGCCATTGCCTAACACATTACAGTTTTTTGTTCCTAATGTCCAAATAGAAATTATACTATCTGTGGTTAAGCTAATTTCTGCCATGGCATTGTTCTCTTGCAAAGTAACCCATGCCTTGGTATTGTCTTCAGAAACGGTGATATACTCAGGTTCTAAATCTTGTGAAAGTGTGCTAGAGGCTTTAGTCTTACGAATGCCTTGTGCACGTAAGGCTGAATCTTCTGCATTGAAACGTGTAAACAATAAGGTCTTCACATTGGCTTGTGTTAGGTTAGCAATACCTCCAGAAACATCTATTATGCTAATTGAACCTTCTGGATCTATGGTATAGGCAGTGTTGGGCTGACCTTCATTTCCTGTTAACACCTTTTTACCATCTGGTGTAAACGTAACCATGTCTGGCAATGCACCCACAGTAACTTGCTTTAAGAAAGTTCCATTGGTATTAAAAAATACAATACTTCCATCCAATTGTTCATTTGCATTTGGAGAAGCAACAGCCAACACCCCATTAAAGGCTGCTAAACTTGTTAACTTTCCATAAGGTGTCATGTCTATTGAACTAATGCGTACAGCGCTATCAGGGTTTGAGAAATCGATAATGTCTACACGATTTTGAATGGCACTGCTGGTAAACAAACGCTTGCTTGCAGAGTCAAAGGTTATTACTTCAGTAGTACTTCCACTTGGGTTCGGGTCAAAACTATACTTATGTACAATTTCTATTTCTTTAGTCTCAGCAGGCGGGGTAATATCATTGTCTCTTATATATACTGTAATTTGGTTGCTACCAGTAATGGTTGCTCCGCTTAAAGCTTGCATTTCTAATACAAAATATTCATCAGATTCTATGCGTGTATCGTTTGTAACTGGAATATTAACGGTTTGAATGCTATTGCTGCTTCCTGTGAAATTGATGGTTTGGCTAGCAAAGGTAAAATCATCTGTAGAATCTGCATTGCTCCAAGGAGAAGGTTTCAATTGTAAGCGAATGCTGGCATTACTTGGATTGGTTAAGTTAATTCTGATGGCCACACTTCCAGTATCTTCTTTTACAGAAACAAATGCTCTGTCAAATGCAATGGAAGTATTATAAACAAACGAATAAACATAAGGAACAAAAATGGTTCGGTTCAAAGCATCCTTTACATTATTAATGGTAAGCACATTGCTTGAACCACTGGTAAATGAACTTGCATAGGTTAACCAAACTGTATCGGCCGCAGAGCCATTTGAAGAGAATGCAATGTTGGTTAATCCTGCTATACCAGTATAATTAGCCAAAGTATTTACAGAAGCACTGTCCATGTTCGAGCTATAAGCAATTTCTAAAGTAGTAGCATTTACCACGCGTGCACCTCTTACAGTTGGTGGTCCAAAAAAAGTATAGGTTGGCCAAACTTGTGGCGCGGTGCTTCCTGGTGCGCCTATCCAATTCATAGAATCTAAAATGGCTGCTTTTAATTGTGCGATGGTTCCTGTTTGAGTGCCATTGTAATAGGCATTCACTTGGTTCAAAACGAATGAATTAGTAGTATTTAAACTAGTAGGGCGCATCGATAAACTGCCAGAGCAGCTAATGTTTGAACCAAGCCAATTAATAGAACTCAATGCTGTTACATAACTTGGATTGGTATTGCTTCCTGTGTAAACTATTACTTGGTCGCCACTAGAGCTTAACCCAAAGGTAGCGCCAGTTACTGTTCCTACATTGGCTGTTCCATTGTCTGTGCTGATGATAAGGGTTGCGCCAGCAGGAACACCACCCGCAGGTGCGGTCCAAACAATTCCACCTGGGCATTGTGCTGGAACGTTTGTGGTAAATTTAGCGTCCGTTAAATTGATGCGTGTTCCACCAATGATATCTACAAATGTGATGAGTGCAATTTCATCTGGGGTAGCATTGGCATTGGTTCTGTAGGCCACCGGAAGTAAATCGCCTGGTGTAAAAACAGTTTGAACCGTTTCAATGGTAAAGCTTGACCCAAGCGCATTTGTTACCATGTTATTGCTAGTGTCTTTGATTACATTAGCCTTTAATCCTACATAATAGGTAAGTCCAAAACCCAATAAGGTATCTGGCACTAAGGTAATCACACGTTTATTGGCTGAAACTTGTGCATTAAATGGTATCAAAGCTCCAGAGGCATTATTAAGTCTCAATACTACCAAAGTATCGGCGTTTATGGAGTCTAATTGGGCATTATTACTTAACCTAATTTCCTCGTTAAAGCTGATGCTTGGATTGGTATTGCGTGCAACCAATGTTGCGCCATTAGAAGGCGAAAATGAAACCGAAGGCGGTGTTACATCTCCTGTAGGGCCACCACTAGTTGGACCCGTAAATGCATCTACAGAGAAGTTGTCAAAACGTATATTTCCGCTAGTTCCAGCAGTTCCTGGTCCACCAAATATTACTCTAAACACCAATCTTCTGTTATTGTCTGCCAATGGATTGGTAATCGTAATGGCTGGTGTAACGCTCCATACGGTTGAATTTGAAAAAGTATCTACCGATAAGCCAGTTGTGATAAAGGTAGCTCCACTATCTAAACTATAGGCAAATCTTAATACAGTTGCACCATTGGTAGCACTAGAGCGCTGGGTAGAAAATTTAATTTCTGGCGTATAAAACCCTGTTGAAGGAATGTACCATAACAATTGCATACTGTCTGTTGGGTTACGTGGACGTAAACCTAAACCGCTTGGAAATCCAGCTCTTCTGTTAAGAGAATCTCCTGGGGTAACATTATCCCAATAAGTGGCATAAGCGTTTGAAGTACCAGGTAAAGTTCTGAATGCTACACGCACGCTGTTGGTATCTATTCTAGTTGAATCTGCTCTATAAGGAGCAATGGTATTTGGATTAACAGCTGAGGTTAAACCACTTGTAAAATTGTTAAAATGCCAGTAGTGTAATAATACCTTTTGTACTTCTACAAATGGATTACCTTCTACTGAGAAATTGTCTAGGCGATTATTTCCACCTGTTCCAGTATTCTGAATGCCTTGAAACAAAATTCTAAACACCAATCGAGGGTTATTATTTGCCGCAGGATTGTTAATGGTAACGGTAACTGGAGTGGTTGTCCAAGCTGCTGAGGTAGCAAAAGTATCTATGGATAAACCAGTGGCTATCCATGTTAAACCACTGTCTATACTATATTGAAATCTGTTTAAAGTAGCACCATTTCCAGCGCTTGAGCGTTGGATAGTGTACTTTAAAGTGATGTTTTGAAATCCAGTTGAAGGAATATAAAACTGCAATTGCATGCTGTCACTTGGGTTGCGCAAGCGTAAGTATTGTCCGGCGGTTTGACCCAAGCGTAAATTCGTAGTATCTCCAGTGGTTGAACCATCCCAAAAGGATGCATAAGCATTAGAAGTACCCGCTAATTTCTTGTAAATAACTTTAACCTTACTTGTATCCATTACAGAGTAATCTGCGCGGTAAGGAATTAAATTATCAGGATTTGTGGCTGCACCCACACCCACGAAGTTATTGAAATGCCAATAATGCATTAAGGTTTGGGAAGAGCTGGGCAAGGCCAGACTTAAAAGAATCAAACAAATTAGGTAATTTAGTTTTCGCATAGCAATATATATGTCTTGCGAAAAACACCAACTTGTATTAACAAATTCTTAGTTTAATATAAACATAATATTACCCCCCTTGAGAAACAATGCCTGATATATAATGAACAACATGGATTTAATATTATATTTTTTAATGAATGATTAACTAATCATCCTACAAATTGAATCTAGACAAACTGCGTTAACGTTTTATTGACCCTATCCTAACAATTTGGAAACAAAGTAAAAATACCTTTAAAATGTAATTTTTACATTATGAAATACTTACTCAAATCCTTTTTATTGCTTTTGGGATTAATGGTTTTTAAACCAGATTCAAAAGCTCAAATTTCTTTACTGCAAGATTATCAAAACACAGTTTCGGCACCTATTGGTACTTTCTTAGGTGTTTCTTTTAGAGAAGCTGGTTTTTCTGGTCTTTATCCAATTCCAGGAACCAATGGTACTGAGTTTTGGACTACATCGGACAGAGGGGTGAACGTAGATTGTGCTAACGCTAATTTATCTACTTGCCGACCTACCTACGACAAAATGTATGCTTTCCCAACTTATGCACCTAAAATTCATCGCATTCGTTTGGTAGGTTCATCGGTTCAAATCCTACAAACCATTACCATTAAAAGACCTAATGGTTTAGGAGCTACTGGTCTAATTAATCCAACAGGTTTAGGCAGTACAGCAGCAGAACTAGCTTCAACAGATACGGTTCAAAATTGTGCTAACTTCTTATTGAAAACTACTCCTAAAGATACTTTTGGAATTGACCCTGAAGGTATTGTTGTAGACAAAAATGGCAACTTCTGGTTATGTGATGAAGGTGGAGCAACCATTTGGAAATTAAATCCAAGTGGTGTTTTATTGGCTAGATATACTCCTTATGCAAATTTACCTGGATTGCAACCAGTAGATGTGGCTATTGACACTGCATTTAAATACCGCAGAAACAACCGTGGATTTGAAGGTATTGCAATGACGCCAAACGGCAAAATTTATGCTGCCATTCAAAGCCCAATGTTCTATCCTTCATCAGCAGTTGGACCTACCTCGCGTATTCATAGAATAATTGAAATAGACCCTACTACCAATACCCAAAGAATGCTTGTTTATGTAAATGACGGAACTATTGGTGCATCTGGCGCAAATCAAATTCGCCCTCAAGATTGGAAAATAGGCGATATGGCGGCTATTAATGATAGTACATTTTTAGTTTTAGATGCAGCTGCTAGAGGAACTACAGATTTAAAACGTCTTTACACCATTAATATAAATCAAGCTACTACAGTTAATTCTGGTTTATATGGGGGAACAACAACCGTAGAAGGTTTAGCTGATTCAACTGGGTTAGCCACTTATGGCATTAAAGCCGTTCAAAAAACCTTAGTGATGGATTTATTGGCGAATGGTTGGCCTGCGGCTTTAGACAAAGCTGAGGGAATAGCCATAATTAATGATAGCACCATCGCAATTGGTAATGACAATGACTTTGGACAAACTTGTCCACTAGCAAATGGAATTCCTGTTGCAACAACCAATACTAGCCATGTAATTACTTACAGATTATCGGGTGCTAACAAATTAAATAATTACAAGTTCACTGCAACTAACCTTACTCAAGGTCAAACTGGAATAAGCTCTTCACAAACTCCTTATCTTAACGCTTCAGCTCCTGGTGTTAGAGTTTCTTCAATATTAACCGTAGGAGACACAGCCAACAATGGTTACAAAATGGTTGGTATTCCTGATGGAACTGGCGCTTATGACAATGGAAATGGAACATTCACCTTCCTAATTAATCATGAGTTAGGCAGTACTGCAGGTATTGCTCGTGCGCATGGTGCTAAAGGTGCTTTTGTAAGTAAATGGGTTATTAACAAAAACGACTTAAGTGTTGTAAGTGGGTCAGACCTAATTTCAAAAGTTAACCTTTATACACCTGGAGTTGGTTTTAC
>JAIYAT010000009.1 GCA_027488905.1 Bacteroidota bacterium | reverse complement strand
TCGGCAGCAGAAGTAGAACCAGCCGTATTAAATCTCAATTCTGTAATAATACCAGGATTACATGGAGATGAAGCAACCTTAACAGGTACTCTTAAAATTCTAACATCATTTGAACCAGATGAAGTATTACCGGTAAATTGAATTGCATTAGAAGCTGTATAGGTTGCAGCACCTGCAACAATATTTATATTATAATCTTCAGTTTCGCCCCAAGCATAGGTGCCACAAGCTTGCGCACCAGAAGTTTCATCTAGTACAACCCTCATGCGGGTAATTCCAGCCAAAGCAGAACAAGGAATGGTGATGTTTCCTGAAACAATAGTTGCACCAGTAGTACTTGAAGTAAATGCATTATTTATATATGCTTGTTCACCAGGCAAGTCAAATATTCCATTTTGGTTGTAATCTATAAAAATGCGTAAAGTTGAAGGATAAGCTCCATTGCAACTTGCTGCATTAACGCTAAACGGCAATGGGATTCCAGCAGCAATATTAGGAGCAGCCACGGAGGTAGTATAATTAGAATACATACTGTTAACAGAACCTGGTCCTGGTGCGGTAGTTGCACAAGTAGAAGTATTATTTATGGTCCCAAAAGTCACGTTCCAAATTTCCTCATCGAAAGTACTGGTTGCTGCACTAGGGCAATATGGTGCACGAATCAATCTGCTACCAGCCGGGGCTGTAACTGTTGGGGTGTAATTGGTAGCACCAAAAGTTAAACCTGTACATTCAGCATCTACTGAATCTCCAAGAATAGCGACGCCTTTTATATCATAGGTAACCCAAAAGAAATTAGAGTCATTTTGCAATGCACGGATAGCATTAACAGTAAACGCACCCCATGAACTTCCTGTAGGAGTTGTTTGAATAAAGGTTGAACCAAATTGATTGATAGCTGAAAAGTTTGGATTGCTTCCAGTATAATAAATTTTAATGTTATTAATGTTTGTAGTGTCATTACCCCCGCCGTTTGTATTCAAATTAAATTGAGTAATACTAACTGGTGCACCTGTGGCACTGGTTCTTACAAAAACTCTTAATAACCTATTATTAGTTGAACCTGTTTCTACTTTTGTTAAGTCGACATGCTCTGAAGTTGAGCTCACATAAGTCATTGGCAAAGCAACTTGCAAAGCACCAGTTGGATTGTTATTCGCAGGAATTCTTCCAACACCAGCAATAATCATTGAATCTACTCTTGCGTCCAAAAGGTTTGTGTTAGCAGCTGTGGCAGCAACATCATAACTTAGCCAAAAATAATTAATACCTGCAACTAATGCTTGTGTGCCAGTTACAGAAAAGGCTCCGCTTGGACTAGTTACTGTTGAGCCAAATTGATTGCTAACATTAAATGTTGCACTATTTCCAGTGAAATATACTTTAGCTGCTGAAATATTTGCTGCTGTTGTAGTTCCTATGGTATTGAAATACAAATTAGTTAAACTTACCGGTGGGCCTACAGAACCTGAAACGAAAACAGCTACACGAAGCAAAGCATTGTCATTTGTACCAGCTGGAACTACACCAGTAATTTGAGTAACTGAAGAGGAATCATACCCAAAATTATCTGGGAACATATCGGCTTCGTCGGCACCAATATCAAAATTTAAGCCACCGCCGTTAACAGAACCAGCAGGACCAGGTCTTACATTACCGTCTATATCAGTTGAAATACCTGCAATGGATAAACCATTAGATTCTAAAAGAGATTTAACAGGAGATAAATGAAGATTAGTTGCAGAAGCGAATGATGGGTCAACAAAAAATGAGTTTGAATCTCTATTTGTAATGGTTCTCCATGCTGTCAAAGTACCATAATTAGTTCCAGCAATATTTCCAGTATAACCAGAAGCACCTGTAACAAAATAGGCATTGTTATTCATTGCTGCTGGAGTAATAGTAGCTGCATTACCGAGGTAAATACCGTTACAAGATTGTCCAGTATTATCTGATTGCTTATTAACTAAAATATTGTTTCTAAATTCAGCAAAGGTTGAAGTACCAGACGAGAAGGCCACACAAGCAGAGAAGTTAAAATTTCCAGAACCATTATTTGGTTTTTGAAGAACAATTGTATTGTTGTTTATCCTAGCATTGGATACCGCTGCTGAAGAAAAAATTCCATAGTTAGTAAAAGTTGTATAGTTTGAGGTGTAGTGAAAAGCTCTTATGTCCCTAATGAAATTATTATATATATGAATATTTGAATTGTTTGTTGCAGATGAAATGAATACTCCATATGCGCCATACCCACCCGTAGTTGGGTTTTCCACATTATGAACATTGTTATTTCTGATGATTGCACCGGCGTTTGAAATATTCAAATCAATACCAGCAATATTTGTACTGAAACCTGTTAAAGTGTCTCCACCTTGAACATCATTTCCTTCAATTAATACTGAATTTGGAGAAGCTGTTATTTGCGTATTTGCAACATAAATGCCGCGGAAGCCCACATTGTTTGCTTGCACATTAGAACCAATTACATTGTTTCTAATAATTAAGTTGTCCATTAAATAAGGAGAAGCTATCCCATAAGCATAAATACCATAATAACAACGTTGAATAGAATTGTTTTCAATTAACATTGAATCGTTATCGGCCGCGCCTGATGCGGTAGTTATGGTAGCAGCAGCAGAGCTTAAACCACTAAAAATTCCATAACTTGCGGTTGTTAATGTGGCAGAGGTTCTACCACCCACAATATTACAATTCTTAACAGTTGCCTGACGGCAACCATTGGCAGTAGAAGAAGAAGAACTAAAACGAATACAAGCTGTACCAGCTGTAGTTGTTGTTGCCATTTGAATGGTTAGATTTCTTGCACCTAAAGTAGCAGGGTCATCACCATCGATGGTAACACTGTCTGCACCAACAAATTCTAAAATACCCCTTGAGGCAGTTGGTGTAGCAGTAGAATTAATGGTTACATTACCAGAAGGCATAATTTTTACACTCTGATAAATGGCTGAACCAACGCCCGTGCTTAATAATTGCACTGGGGTTGCAGGTTCTGTTGTGCTAGCAGAAACAGTAATTAAAATTACACCCTGATGGGTACCTCCATTTATTGCCCCAAACGCAGCATTAACTGTGGTGTAGGAAGTTGGCCCCGTGGTACCTGCCGTAGCAGTAACACTCACCTGAGCCAATAGGCTGCTATTTAAGCCAATGCAGGCAAAAAATAGCAATAAAAGACTTCGAGTCGAAAGTATATGTTTTTTCATAAAAAATAAATTTTGTAAAATAATTGGGTGTTGAAAATAGGCTATAAAAAAAACCTATTCATTCCAAACAGTTGTTCTCCAATAATCGTATGTGTTGGAGCAATCTTCATGAGATTCGAGTATGAAGTAATATTTCATTAAGTCAAATTTATGAAATATTATCGAAATAAATACAAACAATATGAAAAAATAATTGTTATACAGCAATTTTTCCTTCAAAAAAGGTATCTTTTTATTGAAAAAGTAGATTATCTTAAAACTTCTGGAACCTTTTTACAACAAATCCAGCAACTGAAGAAACTTTTATCAAATAAACTCCAGCGTTAATTTCCTTAAGATTTATCCTTCGATTTTCGGTGGAAAGTATTTCTCTTCCTTGTAAGTCTAATATAGAAACATTTTTTATATCGATCCCATTCGCTTCTACTTCAATAAAATCACTTGCAGGGTTAGGGTAAATTAATACTTGGTTCAAACCGAAACCTTCTGAAAAACCATTAGCCATTTCTAAACCAAAGTAATCAGAAGTATCTGCAACAGAAGAAAATTTATCCTTTATAATTAATACACCATAAGGCTTAGTAAAATAGTTTGCAGGTGTAAATGAAAAAGGATTATTTGAAACAGGGCTGGCAATATCCCCTGTAAGCAGATTAATCCAAGTCTTCATAGAATCTGTGCTAAACAAAAACAATACAGAATCTACGTTTTGATAAGTAAAAGAAATTGTGGCTTGCACCCCTTTTTTCCAGTTACTGCTAGCGGTTGGAGAAGTAATAGTAATTCCCTTTGGCATAGGTGGAATGCTATCACCAGGGATATAAGTCATGCTTCTGAAATTAATTCTATCTGCCCACTCTGGAAAATCAATAAATGGGTTTCTGTTTTTCTGTGTAACAGCAATAAATTCATTTCTGGCAATTTCGAATGCATCTGGCGGGTCCATTTGATGCCATTGTTTTAGGATGGTTAAAGACTGTTGATTTGGAATGGCCCAAGATTTAGATGAAATGCCATTATAGGCAACAGCCATGTAAAACAATGCGCGGGCTAAATCACCTTTTTGTTCTGGACGAGGTTCGTAGGAAGTAATTCCAAAACTGTCTTGACCCAACATGCCAAACCCAGTTGGAGAAGTATAAGTAGGTGTTACTACTTCATGAAAAGGATTATTGCTTCTTCTTGCATTTGCATTAATTTGGTGTGCAGGAAAAAGATTATGTAAATCATTAAACTCAGGTAATTCTCTGCTGGTGCCAGGAGCATTTGGCCAGTCTGGGTTACCTTGATTAGTAGGCATCCAGCTTTGTGGCCATGTATGCTCGCGTGTTAAAACGGCACCATTGGTCCCGTTAGCCCATTGAAAGGGGTCTGAATACACGAATTGGTGCCCTGTATAAACGCAAGTCACTACCTTTTTACCATCGGTAGTATCTCTGGCTAACCATGGGTTAACCATGCGTGGAATATAATTACTGTAATATATGGTATCGTGTGGATTTACTTTTGCGCTTAAGGCACTAACAAAATTTGTACTTGCTGGATTAATTCCGCTATAATAATTACCAGGTGTTTTACCAGTAGTGTTTACATTTCCTCTAACGATGTTGGCAGTATTATAATTTTCATAACCTGCTGGGCCATTATAACTAAAAACTGCATAATGGTAGTTTTGTA
>JAIYAT010000029.1 GCA_027488905.1 Bacteroidota bacterium | reverse complement strand
TCTGGCATGAGCGGCGTTGGGCTGTGCGACAAGGAATCTTTTAAGTTGGTTCCGTTGGGGGCCTTTTTTGGTTACTTTTTTGGCCAAGCAAAAAAGTAACAAGAGCAAAAGAGGTAAGCTAATGAATTAGCATTTTAAACATTGGAAATCTAAATATTTTTTTATTTTTTCCGAACTAACCATAAAACCTATATAATTATGAAAGATAAAACACCCCTTATCCATTATTAAATTAAATTGATATAGGCCTTATGTTCGGTTTGAACCAAAGCACTTTTTTTAGTCTATTTTTTTCATGACCTTTATAAAAACAATACTCATAAGAAAATTTGTAATTACTCAAAGAGCCAAAGACGAGTATCAGTTTAACTTGAAAGCCAATAAAGGAAAAGTGGTTTTGCGCAACTTTAGAACCATACAAACACATGAAAATTAAATTTATTGAAAGGTATATACTTATTGTATTTGGGTTGATGTTATCAATAATATTAAATGGACAACCTAATTTAGGATCAACACTTAATATTGGAGAAATTGAAAGAAAGCCTTGCCATACCTACCTAAACTTTTTAGGTCTCAACTACCGACCTCAGATGTTACGAAAAGATACATTAATTTTTGATTACAAAAATGAAATGATCATATTTATTCAAAAAAAGAAAAAATTAAACAGTGCGAGATTCATTAATAAGAATACCAATATGGATTTTTCAAAATGTTTGCTTGAGAATGGAACGGGTAAATTGATCATATTTAGAAACTTCATTATAAAAGCTGACACTACTAAATATTGGTTACTTAATTTTGTGGATGGCATGTTAGCCGATACCTCCTTTTATATTGAAGCAGGTGAAGTTAAAGAGAAATATGTATTTGAAAATAATGACTTGAGGGTAGTTGAAAAGTATGATTATAGTAATAGAAATATTAAAACCATCCATTTTCACCAAGAATATCTAAATGGCTTAGAACATGGGTATCACGCATGGTATGGTTTATTGGGTGAATCAACTTTCATAGTACATTTTGAATGGGATAAATATGACGGAAAGTTATATAAAGATAAGTTATTTGATAATGGACAACTCCTTGAGGAAACCATATACAAAAAAAATGGCGAGGTGAAAAGGAAACTAAAATCCAAGTTGCACAGGGTATATCCTTATATCGAAAAAAAAGAATGTGAATAAATATGCGGTGCCTAACAGCCCCTTTCGCGGAGGCCGAAAACCAAACCTTAATAATTTAACCACCCAATTCTCTTTTGCAAAATATACCCACTTATGGGTATTTTTTAAATGAGGGGGATTGGTTATGTTTGATTTAACAATAGATAAAAGGTTTCGGGTATTGAATAATTTGCAGCTATGTACAAGGCAATTCGTAAACAATAAACATCATGAAAGTAAAAATATTGGTATTTCTATTTATGTGTATGTTTTATCTGTCCAACAATATTTATGGACAAGATCTGCAAGTAAAAAAAAAATTGCACTTTGGCCTTAAAATAAATCCAATCAGTGCCTTGCTGGGTGCAGCATCCGTGTCGACAGAAATATTTATAACACAGAAGAATTCTCTCCAATTCAACGCACAGTATTGGACAGGTTTTGCACCTATCTATCCATTCTCTCGTTCTTTCACTAGAATTAATGGGGTGAGCGTCGCATTTCGCCACTACCATAACGCCAATATTAGAAGGAGCGGATTTATTGAACCTTTTGCACGCTACAACAATTTATGGGAAGTCAACGAAAAAGGTAATGTTAGGATATATACTATTGGAATCGTATATGGAAAGCAATGGATTTCAAAAAAAAACCTATCGTTTGAAATCTTTGGGGGCCCATACTACAGCAAACCATTTGCAGATGGCTTTGATCCTCAAAGTGACCCAAGGACAGTAATATCAAAAACCATCACTGAAGTTGGACAAAATCCCTATAACGGAATACGGTTAAGAGCAGGAATTACACTTGGTGCCTTTTTCTAAGCAAGCTGTCGACCGCGTAACACACAAATGTGAATAATGACATAATTTATTGGTTTCAGATCTGCAAACACACGTCCTGCACAATTGCCGGTGACGAGTTAAAATGAAGCTTTTATGTACGCAAAATAAACTATCTTAATTAACAGTTTCTGCTACCCAATCGGCAACAATCGCAAGGTTTCAAAACGTAACGAAAATTGTTAAGCTTTCGAGAAAGAAAATAGCTTCTAGCAGCTGCAAATCGACAACCAAACCGCTTCATTAATAATTCATACCATTTGTGAGAAAAAATTGAATAAACATTTCCCATTTTTTTCTTACTTGCAGGAACTATGAACTTTTTCATTTCCCAGCTCTTCCACCCTACTCTTTCAAGCTTTTGTTACTACCCTCAAAATGGTTTTGGTTTGAACCAAACGAATTCTAAAGTGAAGTAATTACAAAGACCACTAATATTTAAGGCCATGAATAAAGAAACATTAAGCGAGCAGCTCAAACTCATTCAAGAAAAGAAGCAGAAAGCCGTTACCGCACAATCGTATGAACTTGCCTCCAGTCTGCGAGATAAGGAAATAGAACTTTTAAATCAACTGGAAGTATTGCAGAAAGAAATAGGAGAATGATACCATGGTTTTAAAATTCAACCTTATGACTTATCCTATTTTCATGTTTAATTGAAAAAAAGAACTAAAGTGGCTACCAACAAACACGCTACCATACGATACCATGCTCTTGACAGATGCTTTAGTAACTATCAGAGGAAATGTTATATCGAAGACTTAATTGAGGCTTGCAACGAAGCCATCTATGAATTTGGTGGAATAAAGGACGGTGTTAAACGTAGACAAATTTTTGACGATATAACCTTTATGGAAAGTGAACAAGGTTGGTCTATTCCACTTGAACGTATAAAGGATGGAAAGAGAGTTTATTATAGATATTCTGATAAATCATTTTCAATCAAAAGCCAAGGAATAAATCAAGCTGAGGCGGAACAACTAAAAGAGACCTTGAATATTTTAACTCGATTCAAAGGAATGCCTCAATTTGAATGGATAGAAGAAATGCAAGTAAGGCTTGAAGATACATTTAAGTTAAAAGGGAATGTCCAATCGACAGTTGGGTTTGAACAGAACCCTTACCTAAAAGGATTAAGCCACTTCACTGGGTTGTTTAACGCGATTCAAAATGAAGTAGCTCTTCAAATTCGTTATCAGGGATTTAAGCAAAGTAAGCCTTCACAAGTTGTTTTACATCCTTGGTACTTAAAACAATATAATAATAGGTGGTTTCTATTCGGACTTAATAATGAATTTAAAACTATCACAAACTTTGCACTTGACAGAATAATTGAGTTTGAGGATTCAAAAGTGAAGTTTTATAAAAATGAGGCGATAAACTTCGATGAATATTTTGAGGATGTAGTAGGTGTAACTGTTAAGAAAGATGCTCAAATAGAAACGCTTTTAATAAAAGTAAATAAAGAAATTTGGCCATATATCGAGAGTAAACCATTACATGGTTCCCAAAAAGTAAAAAATAAAACAGAAACAGAAGTTATTATTGAACTCAATATGCAGGTTAATCATGAACTGCTAGCATTGTTGTTTTCCTATATGGATCAACTTGAATTAGTGGAGCCCGACTCGCTTAGACAATCGATTAAACATATTTCTAATTCCATATATAAAAAGTATTTTTAACTATGCACTTACACTGCACAATAAGATATAACCTTTGTTGAACATTAAATGATATGCTATGAGAGAGGTTAATTATCACAATCAGATAGATTTTTTAGTATTTAACATTTACAGTTATTTAGATGTTTTTAGAAGTTCTGAAGAGATTAGTTCTACTGAAGATCTTTTATCTGTAGGTATGTTATTACTATCACTGCAAAAAGATGGATTACTAAAACAAAATGATCTTAAAGACAGAGAAACTTTTGATGCTTTTTGCAAAAAAATAATGGATAATAGTAAGCTGGATAGTATTCCACTTACTTACCCAAAAATTTTCTCCGTTTTAGAGGATAAAATTTTTAAACTTGAAAATAGCCTCCTGCAGCAGATTTCATTTAAACTGTTTGGGTTAAATGTAATTGATAAAGAAATCTTAACGCAAAATTTTGCCATTGTCTTTGATAAAATATTATATCAATACTTAAAAGCGTATAAAAGGCCATTTGGAGAATTTATTCAACCCATTGAATTAACCAGATTGATGCTTGCTTTGCCAAATCTGAAAAAGGATGCAACCATATTTAATCCCTTTGCCGGATTGGCTTCTTTTGGCATTTCTTTGGATTCACAGCAGGTATATTTTGGGCAGGAGATTCATCCAAAAACTTGGGTTATTGGCGCCTTAAGATTATTGGCTTATGGAAAAAAGGACAGTGTAAATTATGTTTGTGATGATTCATTGGTGAATTGGCCAAAAGAGGCTGAAAAGTTCGACTTCATTGTATCTAATCCTCCTTTTAGAATGAGGATAGGAAATCTATCAGGAATACCTAACTCCCAGTTTAAAACCGTTGAGCAGTTTATTATATCAAAAGGCCTGCAATCACTAAATCAATCCGGAAAACTAGTAACGCTGCTGCCAACAAGCTTCTTGAATAGCCAAATGTATCAAGAGCATAATTTGCGAAAATCTTTAGTAGATCAGGATTTAATTGATACTATTATTTCATTACCCGGAGGTATTCTTCCTCATACAGGAATTCCAATCATTGTGCTTTTCCTCAATAAAAAAAAAGAAAGGCCCGGCTTGGTACGCTTTATTAAAGCCGATTCCTTTGTTGAATCTGATGGTTCGAAAAGAAAAGTTTTAAATGACCTAAAGTTATCTGCCCTGGTCCATCAACATGAAAAGGAGATTTTTGTTGATTCAGACCCTAACATTGTATCTGAGCCAGCTGCTGAATATCATTCTTCTTATAAAAAACTAAAGAAAGAGGATATTGAACGAACTGTAGAATTAAAGGAATTAAAGGAATCAAATTATGATATCCATGTTCCTAAGTATTTCCAGAAACCAATTGATTTTTTGGAAAATGAAAAGCTGGTAAAGCTTGGTGATATTATCAAGTTAATTGAAGTAAAAAAGGATAACATAGATACAAGAGGTAAATTTGTTCAGATACGAGATTTAAAGAACGATAAAGTTGATTACATACTTGAATCCTCCAGACTTGAGGAATCAGAACTTAAAAGACCAGTCGCATTTCAGGTAACCGAATCTTGTTTGTTGCTAACTCTTCGCTGGCAAACCTTAAAACCTACGTTTTTCAATTTCAAAGGTGAAAAAATCTATAGAAATCAAGATGTTGTATCTTTCAAGGTAGATGAATCTCGAGTTGAAATCGCTTATTTAATCAATGAACTGCATGCTGATTATGTAATTGAACAACTTAATTCTATTCGTATAAGTGGATCTGTAATTCCTTTTATACGAAAGCATGATTTGATGAAGGTTCTTATAAAATTACCTTCCATGAATGAACAAAGGGCAAAAATTGCCGGAATTAATGAAGTATACACTGATATAAGATTAAGTGAAAGCAAGGTAAAGGAAGAGAACCAGATAGTTTTTAATGACGTTACTGAACAAAATAACTTCTTACGTCATTCCATTGCAGGTAACCTGGCCAATCTAAGAGGTTCTTTTAAAAAATTGAAACACATTTTTGAAAGTCAGATAAAACTAACTCATCCTGAAATACTTGATATGAAAGAGAACAATAGATCTCAATTGACACTCGCAAATTTATTGCACTCAATGGAACGAGATATTGAAAAAGTCTCTTTAGACACGCAAAGAAACACCTTAGGTGATTCATATATACAAAGCGCTATCATGGAATCCATTGAGATTATTCCATTCATTTCAGAATTGGTAAATGAAATCATTAGCAACCCAAATCGTAATTTTGAAATTACCTTTACGCCTGCCAAGAATGACTTTGTAGATGCAGAAGGTAATGAGGTTAGAGTATATATTAATGGTAACAAAAATCTATTAAAGGATATGTTTAATAATATTATCGAGAATGCCATTGAACATGCCTTTGAATCTGACTTTAGAGAAAACAACTTAATTAGTATAGATTGCTTTGGAAACAATATGGATGAACCAAGGTTTATCTTCAGCATTTCTAATAATGGTAAAAGACTTCCTGAAGATTTTACACAAGAAATGTTCGTTCGAAAAGGTAGTAAGGCTGGACCTAAAGCTGGTAATGGCTACGGTGGTTGGTTAATTAATCAGATTATTCATAAACATAATGGCACCCTTGAGATTGATGATGAACAAGGTCCACAAGGAATCGGAGGAATTTGGTCAACTAGTTTTGAAATCAATTTGCCAGTATTAAACTATGAAAAGTATGAATGAATATAAGGTACTTTGGTTTGACGATGAGCATGAATCTTTTGAATCTCTCAAGGACGATGCGAATCAGAAAGGAATAAAACTAATAGGTTATACCAATGCAGAAGAGGGTATTGCAGAACTGGAATCAAACCTAATTTCTTATGATGCCGTAATAGTGGATGGTAAGTTCTATAAAAATGCCAGCGCAACCGGTGATGCTGTGAATGATGCTGCATTATTTAACGTGGCAAGATTTCTGGACAAAAGAGAAGGTATCAAGAAAATCCCCTGGTTTATTTTTTCTGGTCAGCCAGATTTCCTAAACTCATCAAACCCTATTGCGGCTGAATACAAAGGAAACAAAGTTTATAATAAGAACTTTGATGCAGATATTGAACAGTTATGGATGGATATTAAAAAGGAAGCCGACCAACAGCCAGATACGCAAATTCGCCATAAGTACCATCGAGTTTTTGAAGTCTGCACAGAAAAGTATATTGGTGAACATGCCTACCACGATTTACTCTCAATATTAAAAAAAGAAAATTCCGAAAAAGCCTTTACAGATCCTAATCTTTATTTCAATCCATTAAGAAAAATAATGGATGATTTGTTTATGGCAAGTAATAAATACGGATTAATGCCCGATGTGTTTGTAAAACCATCAGTTGCATTAAATGAATCAAGCAAGTTTCTTTCAGGTATTGTTGAGAAAGGATATAAATTAGATACTCCTGTTTTTCCAAAAGTTGTTTCCGATCATGTTCGCTGTATATTGGCAGTTTGTCAACCTGCTTCACACCGCTCCGAATTAGATAGCTTTATATCTCAAGTAAATACTCCTTACCTTTTAATGAGTGTAACCTACCAATTATTGGATGTATTGCTTTGGTTTAAAGACTTTATAGATGCCAATACCGATATAGTATTCAATAAGACTAAATATATGCTTGTAGACACAAGTAGTTCTTCAATTGCAATTACAGGAACTATCGAACAAGATAGAAGTAAAAATTATCACTGTGGCGAAATAATAATTAATTACACACAATTTAATAAAAACGGATTTAAAATAGGTGACACTATAAGAATTTTAAAAGTTGCTAATAATACCA
Source organism: Bacteroidota bacterium (assembly GCA_027488905.1). GTDB lineage: Bacteria > Bacteroidota > Bacteroidia > UKL13-3 > UKL13-3 > B1. The sequence continues at coordinate 29,421 of JAIYAT010000029.1, read as the reverse complement.
ACGAAAAAACAATGCATCAATATCCCAAAAGTGCAGTGCAAACAGAGAAAATTTAATTAGATAATATTATGAATCAAGCAGTACACAATAAATCAATATCCTTCATTTGGTCAATAGCAGACGATTGTTTGCGTGATGTTTATGTGAGAGGAAAATACCGTGATGTAATTTTACCTATGGTGGTGCTTCGCAGGTTGGATGCTTTGCTTGAACCTACAAAGGCAGCCGTATTGGAAGAATTGGTTTTTCAACGCGAGGAGGCCAAGTTTACCTTGTTGGACGAAAACGGTTTAAGACAAGCCAGTGGTTATGTGTTTTACAATACTAGCGAGTGGACCTTACAACGCTTACACGACACTGCTACCAATAACCAACAAATACTTCAGGCAAATTTTGAAGATTACTTGAACGGCTTCAGCGGAAACGTAAAAGAGATTATTGAAAAGTTTAAACTCAAAAGTCAGGTTAGACACATGGCATCGAAAGATGTTTTGTTGAATGTACTAGAGAAATTCACTTCGCCCTATATCAATCTTACACCATTTGAAAAAAACGACCCTGATGGGCGTAAGCTACCACCTTTGACAAATTTGGGAATGGGCTATGTGTTTGAGGAATTGATTAGAAAATTTAACGAGGATAATAATGAAGAAGCTGGAGAGCACTTTACACCACGTGAAGTTATTGAGTTAATGACCCACATTATTTTTGAGCCAGTTAAAAGTAAACTTCCTCCTGTAATGACCATTTACGACCCTGCATGTGGCAGTGGTGGTATGCTCACCGAATCTCAAAATTTTGTGAAGGATGAAGAAGGCGAAATAAAAGCAAAAGGCGATGTGTATTTGTATGGTAAAGAAATCAATGATGAAACCTATGCTATTTGCAAATCAGATATGATGATTAAGGGTAATAACCCAGAAAATATCAAGGTTGGCTCAACACTTTCTACCGATGAGTTTGCAGGAACAACTTTTGACTTTATGCTTTCCAATCCGCCTTATGGTAAATCGTGGGCAAGTGAGCAAAAGTTTATTAAAGATGGCAAAGATATTATTGACCCTCGTTTTCAAATTAAACTGAAAAACTATTGGGGTATTGAGGAAGATGCGGATGCAACGCCTCGTTCATCTGATGGCCAATTGCTGTTCCTGATGGAAATGGTGAATAAAATGAAACCATTAACCCAAAGTCCTTTGGGTTCTCGCATTGCTTCGGTGCACAATGGTAGTAGTTTGTTTACTGGTGATGCTGGAGGTGGCGAAAGCAATATTCGCAGGTATATTATTGAAAACGATTGGCTAGAAGCCATTGTGCAAATGCCCAACAATTTGTTTTACAATACGGGCATTACTACCTATATCTGGATATTGAGCAACAACAAAGCAGCAAACCGCAAAGGCAAAGTGCAATTAATAGATGCAGGTTTATTGTTCCGTAAACTGCGTAAGAACTTAGGCAACAAAAACTGTGAATTTGCACCTGAACATATTCGTGAAATAGTTTCGGTGTATGAAAATACGCAAGCTGTTAACCGAGTTATTAATACCGAAACTACAGAGGAACAAGGAATCGCTTCAAAACTTTTTGACAATACTGATTTTGGTTATTACAAAGTTACCATTGAACGACCAAAACGATTGAAAGCTCAATTTACATCTGAACGTATAGCTGAATTACGTTTTGATAAATCTTTACGTGAACCAATGGCTTGGGCGTATGAAACTTTTGGAGAAAAGGTTTACACGGACATTGCTAAACACGAAAAAGAAATTACGGAATGGTGCGAAAAAAATGAGTTGAACCTCAATGCGAAGCAAAGCAAAACATTGGTAAGCGAAGCCCTTTGGACTAAACAATTGGAGTTGCTCAACACTGCTTCCGAATTGATGGAAGCTATTGGCACAGATGAATACAACGACTTTAATGTATTCAAAGAAAAAGTGGATGTAGTATTAAAAGCAAAAAAATCAAAAATTTCTGCTTCTGAAAAAAATGCCATTTTAAATGCAGTAAGTTGGTATGATGCTACTGCCGAAAAAGTAGTAAAGGGTACTACCAAAATAACAGGCGATAAATTGGAGCATTTACTGGAGCATTTGGATTGTAAAGAAACCGAACTGGCTGACTACGGTTATTTTGCTACTAACAAAAAAGGCGAATATCTTGAATACGAAACCGAAAGCGATTTGCGTGATACCGAAAATGTGCCACTCAAAGAAAATGTTTACACCTACTTTTTGCGAGAAGTAAAACCCCATGTAGCCGAAGCCTGGATAAACTTAGATGCCACCAAAATTGGTTACGAGATAAGTTTCAATAAATATTTCTACCGCCATAAACCTTTACGTGCCATTGAAGAAGTAAGCAACGATATTTTGAAACTAGAAGAATTGAGCGATGGTTTAATTCGTGAAATTTTAAATTTGGCTTAATGGAAAAAGTAAAGAATAAAATGAAATTGGAGAAATATTCGGAATGTAAAGATTCGGGCGAAAATTGGTTGGGAATGATTCCTAAACAATGGGAATTGAAAAAAGTAAAAAATGTTTTCCGGTTAGTTATTGAACCAGCACCTAAAAACAACGATTTTGAATTACTTTCAGTTTATACTGATATTGGAGTTAAACCGAGACGAGAATTAGAAGAAAGAGGGAATAAAGCTTCAACTACTGACGGCTATTGGTTTGTCAAAAAAGGAGATATTGTTGTTAATAAACTTTTAGCTTGGATGGGAGCTATTGGTGTTTCCAATTATGATGGAGTGACAAGTCCTGCATATGATATTCTCAGAGCCAAAGTAAAAATTGAAAGTAATTTTTTTCATTATTTATTTCGAAACGAAGCTTGTATTTCGGAATTAAGAAGGCATTCTCGTGGAATAATGGACATGCGTTTAAGATTGTATTTTGACAAGTTTGGCGATATACTAATTCCTTTCCCAGATTATAAAGAACAAACATTAATTGTTATTTTTTTAAATCGCAAAACAACCTTGATAGACCAAGCCATTGACATTAAACAAAAACAAATAGAACTGCTCAAAGAACGCAGGCAAATACTCATACACAAAGCCGTTACCCGTGGGCTAAACCCCAATGTTAAAATGAAGGATAGCGGTGTGGAATGGATTGGTGAGATACCAGAGGGTTGGGAAGTTAAACGGTTGAAGCATTTAGGGAATTCAATCATTGGGCTTACCTATAATCCAAATGATTTGTGTGGAATGGAGGAAGGTACTTTAGTATTAAGATCTTCTAATTTATTCGATGGAAAGTTTAAGTACGGAGAAAAAGAAAATGCTTATGTAAAATCAAGAATTCCTCAAAAATTATTAATCAGAGAAAATGATATTTTAATATGCTCTAGAAACGGGAGCCGTGACTTAATAGGCAAATGTGCTTTAGCTACTAAGGTTGATACAGGTCATTCATTTGGGGCATTTACAACAGTTTTTAGATCTGATATCAATCCTTACATTTTTTGTATTTTAAATTCATCAATATTCAAAGCCCTGTCGGGTATGTTTTTGACTTCAACAATTAATCAACTTACTATCGGAAATTTGAATTCAATTGAAGTTCCAATACCTCCAATTAATGAAATGGATGAAGTAAGAAGTTATGTAGAGAATTTAAATTTGAAAGTAGATACCGCAATTTCCCTGAAAGAGCAAGAAATAGAAAAGCTAAAAGAATACAAAGCTACATTGATTAACAGTGCGGTAACGGGTAAAATAAAAGTTTGTTAGGTATGAAAGAAAACATGTTAGATAAACTAAAAACAGAAATTAAAAGTTTACAAAATTCTGTTTTAAAGCTTAAGGAGCATTTCCCTATAAAGAAAAGTGGTTTTACACTTGATGGTAGATTGGTTGGAGATATTGGAGAAATAGTAGCTCAAGAACTATTTCAAATTAAACTATACGAAAAAGTAGTAAAGTATTATGATGCAGAAACAACCTATGAACCAAACCTAAAGATTCAAATTAAAGCCACTTTTAAAGAAAGCTTGACTTATAACCATGAGCCTGATTATTATATTGGAATTAAACTTTTTGAAGATGGAAGTTTTAAAGTAATTTATAATGGCCCAGGAAAATACATTTACCAAAATTATCAACACAGAAAGGGAATTGGAGAGCAGCTTTTGTTATTCCCAATAAAAAAATTGGAGGAAATTTCTTCCCGGATTAATGATAATGAGCGCATTTTGATAAAAGATGATTTTGAATAATGAGTAATAATTTTAATTGTATGACATCAATAGAAACAATAATCAAAGCAATAAATGCAACAACAAAAACTGTAAATAAGCATGAGACCTATTCAAATAAGCCAGGACTTTATGCTTTTGTATTGGCCCCAAATTCTAATCTTAAAAGTTTTGGAAGCGTCAATCAAATTATTTATGTGGGTAAAGCAGAAGATAGTTTAAGGCAACGTGACCTAAATACACACTTTAAGGATGGAAGAACTGGGCAATCAACTTTGAGGCGCTCAATTGGTGCTGTATTAAAAAATGAACTTAAAGCAGTCGCATTTAGCAGAAATGGAACACTAAATAGCCCCAATATTGACAATTATAAATTTGATTCCAAGGCTGAGAAACAACTTTCTATTTGGATGAAAGATAACTTACTAATTGGGTATTGGGAATATGATACTTCAAAAGAAAATAAGCCTCTACGAGAAATTGAGGAACAGTTAATCATACATCTAAAACCAACCTTGGACCTAGATAAAAGAACTAAGGGATTCAATGTTTGTGCTGAGTTATTAACTCAATTGCGTCAAGAGTGCAAAGATGAAGCAAAGAAAAATGTAATTGAAAATAAAGCTTACTTTTAAACGGTTTATGACAGAAGACTTAAAAGCAATAGAACAACTTGTTAGTAATTTTAACGAATTACGGATTAAGGAACGCAACGGAGCCACCTTCCTCGAAATAGCTCGTGCTCCACATTTGGAGAATGTTTGGAGCAATATTCTTGCATTTTTCATTGACCCAAACAGAGAGCATCACTTGTCTGATTTATTGTTGAAATCAATTTTTGAAACTACAAACACCCCTATTGCACTTACAAGTTTAACAGGAATAAAGGTACAAACAGAATATTATACTCATAAAGGAAATAGGATAGATATTGTTATAAAGGCAGAAAATTTCATTTTGGGAATTGAAAACAAAGTTGGCGCTGCTCTTTATAATGATTTAGAGGATTATGCGGCAACAATTGAAGCTATTGCCAAAATCCAAAAACTACCAACCTATAAAATTGTACTTTCAAAACACAAAAATGAAACTTCAAATGGTTTTATAAATTTAGTGTACACAGATCTAATTAAGAAAATAAAAGAAAATATCGGATCCTACACTGACTATGCAGATAGTAAGTATCTAATTTTTTTCTTAGATTTTTTAAAAAATATTGAAAATAATATAAACGCATCTAATATGGATGAAAACCTAGAATTAATAACCTTTTTACAAAATAATGTAGAAAAGGTAAATAAGGTGCTTGAATATCATAACAAGTTCAGCTCAGAGTTTGTAATAAAGCTAAATAATATTGATAAGCTTTTTAATCGACAAAAAATAAGGGAAGCATTGGCAAAACAAATTCTTTCATCTTCAATATTGGGATATAAACCTAATACAGAAACTGGAAGATTTACCTATGAAGGGTCTCAACTTATAAAATACAATATTATCTTAGGAGACATTTCCTTTTTTTACCAAATAGGAATAAAAGATTATAAACTACAAACCCAATATTGGTTTGATAGTGCATTACATCAGCAGTATGGTAACGTATTGCTTCAAAACGGGATTGAGAAACTTATTTTTGAGTATTTTGAGTCGGATCAAAATATAGCTCTTGAAATTGAAAGACAACTCATCCAAATAATTGATATATTAGATTTAGAATTCAAAAAGGAGCATAACTAGTTTTAAAACTAATTGAAATGCAATCACAAACTAACGAAGCCGCTCTCGAAGCAGCCATAGAGAAAAGCCTAACTGGTTTTAGTAGAGAAGAATTAGAAACAAAAAGTGAAGAATTATTAGCCGCCGATAGAGTAGAGCCTTATCGAGCGGGTAAAGGATATTATATGGGTATTCCTCAAAACTTCAATGCCAAATATGCTATAGATGAATTTTACTTTTGGGATTTTTTACAAAGCACTCAGAAGGATGAATTAGCGAAGCTGCAGAAACAAAGTGATTGGAAGTTAAAGATTCTGGAACGTTTGGATCGAATGATTAAAAAATATGGCATCCTGCGTTTGTTTCGTAAAGGTTTAGATGTAGATGATGCCCATTTCACTTTGTTGTATCCATTGCCATTGGCAAGCAGCAGCGAAACAGTGAAGGCAAATTTTGAAAGCAATCAATTTAGCTCTACCCGCCAACTACGTTATTCCTTAACCAATATTGGCGAAGAAATAGACATGGTACTTTTTGTGAATGGTTTGCCATTTGCCACTATGGAATTAAAAAATCATTGGACAGGTCAGAACGCAAAAGTGCATGGTCAAAATCAATACAAATTCAAAAGAGATATTACTCAGCCATTATTAAACTTTGGGCGTTGTATTGTTCATTTCGCCGTTGATACTGATGAAGTGTACATGACAACCAAATTGGATGGGAAGGATACTTACTTTTTACCTTTTAATTTAGGTCAGCGCGAACCCTTATTTGGCAAAGGAAATCCCCCCAACCCCTTTGGACATAAAACAGCTTATTTATGGGAAGATATCTTTAAAAGAAAAAGCATTGCAAATATTATCCAACATTTCGTTCGCTTTGATGGCAAAGACACAGACCCATTAAATAAAAAAACATTGTATTTTCCACGCTACCACCAACTAGATGTAGTAAGAAAAATCATCGCAGATGCGAGTAAAAAAGGTGTTGGTCAAACTTATCTAATCCAACATTCAGCCGGTTCTGGAAAGTCTAATTCTATTACATGGGCAGCCTATCAGCTAATAGAAACCTATCCTGAAAATGATACCATTCCGGGTAGTAAGGGCATTTCTAACCCATTGTTTGATTCTGTGATTGTTGTAACTGATAGAAGATTGTTAGACAAACAACTTCGTGAAAATATCAAGGAATTTTCAGAGGTTAAAAATATTGTTGCCCCTGCCCTTTCATCTTCTGACTTAAAGCTAGCTTTGGAGACAGGTAAAAAAATAATCATTACCACCATCCAAAAATTTCCATTTATTGTGGATGGCATTGCAGATTTAAGCGATAAAAGATTCGCTGTAATTATAGACGAAGCTCATAGTAGTCAAAGTGGAACTGCCGCTGGTAAAATGAATCAGGCCATGGGAAATTCTTTGGAAGAATCAGAAGAAGAGGAAGACCCACAAGACAAAATATTGGAAGCCATGCGCTCACGCAAAATGCGGGGCAACGCATCGTATTTGGCGTTTACAGCTACACCTAAGAACAATACACTGGAACGATTTGGCGTACAACAAGCAGACGGGACGTTTAAACCTTTCCATTTATATTCTATGAAACAAGCCATTGAGGAAGGTTTCATATTAGATGTACTTGCGAATTACACAACTTATAAAAGTTATTACGAAATTGAAAAGTCAATTCAAGAAAATCCTTTGTTTGATACCGTAAAAGCACAAAAGAAATTAAGGACCTACGTTGAGCAAAACAAACAAACCATTGCCACCAAGGCTGACATCATGCTTGAACACTTTGTAACAAAATTGGTAAATACTAAAAAGTTAAAAGGAAAAGCAAAAGCAATAGTGGCATCACAAAGCATAGAATCTGCCATCAATTACTATTTCGCATTAAAAACATTATTACAAGAAAGAGGCAATCCATTTAGAATAGCCATTGCATTTTCGGGTTCAAAAAAAATAAAAGGTATTGAATATACAGAAGACAGCCTTAATGATTTTCCTTCAAATTTAGATACAGCAAAACCATTAGATTCAGGCTATATAAGCGACAAAATTGCCCGTTACGTTGATATGGACGAATACCGTATTTTAGTAGTAGCAAATAAATATCTGACAGGTTATGACCAACCAAAATTAACTGCTATGTATGTAGATAAAAAACTACAAGGTGTAATTGCGGTTCAGGCCCTATCAAGATTAAATCGTTCATCTGACAAACTCGGAAAGAAAACCGAAGATTTATTCATTCTTGATTTTTACAACACTACTGAAGACATAAAAAAATCATTCGACCCATTTTATACTGCAACCTCATTAAGCAAAGCTACCGACATTAATGTGCTTCATGACTTAAAATCCAATTTGAATGATGCTGGTGTTTATGAATGGAGCGAAGTGGAAGATTTCGTGGATAAATATTTCAAAGGTGTAAATGCCCAAGAATTAAGTCCAATTATTGATATTGCTGCTGAACGATTTAATTTAACTTTAGCATTAGAAGACAAAGCAAAGGCAGACTATAAAATTAAAGCAAAACACTTTGTAAAAATATATGGGCAAATGGCTTCCATCATGCCTTATGAAGTGGCTGCTTGGGAGAAGTTGTTTTGGTTTTTGAAATTCTTAATTCCAAAATTAATCATCATAGATAATGAAAAAGATGCTTTAGATGGCTTATTAAATTCGGTTGACCTTTCAACCTATGGACTAGAAAGAGTGAAACTGAATACAAGTATTGCCCTCGATGCCAACGAAACAGAAGTTGATCCTCAGAATCCAAATCCAAGAGGTGCACATGGTGGAGAATCCGAAAAAGATGAGCTAGATTTAATTATCAAAAGCTTTAATGAACGTTGGTTTCAAGGATGGGAAGCCACACCCGATGAACAACGAGCAAAATTTGTGAATCTAGCTCAGAAAATGAAAGAGCATAGCGACTTCAAAGAAAAGTATGCAGACAATTCCGATATACAAAATAGAGAAATTGCTTTCAGTAAAATCTTTGATGACGTAATGGGAAAACAACGAAAGATTGAACTTGACCTTTATAGGTTAGTTTCCCAAGATGAAGGATTTAAAATTGCGATGCAGGATACTATTAAAAGAATGTTGAGACCTTAAATCCCAAACTTTTTCAAACCCAATAGCGAAAATTTTCCAACTAATCTTGATGAAGCATTCCGTCAAATGCAGGCGATGCATTAATACCAATCTTAAATCAATGTAGATGATTTGTGAAAGGCTTAAACTCTAGTAGCTGCATGACTTTCTCTATGTTAATTTCTTTTTTACTCATATCAAGTAAGTTTTTTCTCAGAAACATAAGAAACAAACCAATCTTTAAAATTCTCGAATTTGTGATTATCACCCAACTCAGAAATAGGAATTGTCCATAATAAACCGTGTCTGGCGAAGTAAAACCCTAAATTTTCAATTGGCTTGTTTAGTTTATCATTATTAACACCTCCTATCAGTGATAAAATGTAATAGCCTAAAACTTGGTTAAAATACACTCTTTCAACTTTTAAATGTTTGGTAGCTTTAATATCAATAAGAGTGTTATCAATAATTAGGTCGGCATCTGCACCACCCACTAATATTGACCCTTTTCCAAAAGTTGGATTAAGATAACATTTCTCTTTTGCCGTAAATTTTTTATGATCTACTAAGCAAATTAATGAGGTAATATCTTTAATGTCTTCAGGGTCATTGTAATCAAATGAGTTATCAATAACTCCATTTCTATAATATAAATCCAATTTAGCCAGAAATAATGTACTAGAAACTAATTCTTCAGTTATCATTCCATTCAAAATGTAATTATCGTAATTGATTTTCGCTTGACTGTATTGTTCAATTAATAGATTAAGAAGGTTTTTTGTATTAAATATCTTGTCCTTTCGGAATCCTGTTTTTATTTCTTTTTTTGTCGACTGTCCAAGTAAACTGATTAAGGAACCATAAGCAGAATCAGCTACCCATTCAGATTTTTGATTAATAATACTATTATTATGGAACTGCAAATAAAATCGCATTAAATAGTCAAATGCAGTCCCAATAATTCCATAATTATTGGTAAGAGGAGGTGCAAGTAAGTCAAAATTCAAATTGATTTCAGGTATCGGAAAATCAATTTTGAATTTATCCCTTAACTCCTGATTATTTATGTCTTTTATTATTGATGTTAAACTCATATTTTATTCGGGATGATTCAAAATAATTTATTTGAGATGCTTTTATTCTTCCCCAACAAACCACCCAATTCCCTCCTACCAAAAATACCCATAAATGGGTATCTTTTAAAATTAACCTAGATAAATTAGTTAGGAACGGTTAGAGACTTATGCTTTCATTTCATCTTGGTTCAACCCTAAACCTTTTGAATTGGCATATTTTAGGTTCAAATTCCCCGAACATACCCTTTAAACCCCCATTTTCCCCAAAATAAAAATCGCATTTGGTGCAAATCATTGCTTTCCATTTGGGTTTAATGCAAATGAAGGGGTGGTGTTATTTGTGAAATATGCAAATGAAAGGGTGTGTGACTAGCATTTATACCTTGCAGTTGCATTATGCACAAGAACATGGCTTGCATATGCGTTATATCCAACTATTTAGCCTTTACTGTTCAGCCTTTTATGTCAATACTTGCAGTGTCATTATTAAAACATAAAAATATGAACAAGAACAAATTATCTAGCTTTTCAGCTAAAATCAACAATTTCTCTGGTTTGATTGATGTAGTCAAGAAATTCGGAGCAACTTACAACCCATCTAACCCCAACCTAGCCTTAGCCAATCTGGAAAACGTCCTAACAGAGGGTCGCTTGGCCATTAAAAAGGTAATTGATGCAGAAGCAGATTATTTAAATGCTGCTACCCGCAGGGTGAACCTATTTAAGGATCAAAACCAGACGCTCAGTCGCATACTAGCCTTGCTTAAATCGCAGGGGGTAGACAAAAACCTTTACCAAGACCTATACCAGGTGGTGAAACAAATCAAGGGCTATAACAAAAAGCAGTCGGCACCTGCAGAAACTGGGGAGTCTACCCCAAACAAACACCAAGGAGCCTATCTTACCTTAGAAAAAAGAACAGAAGATTTCTTGCAGTTTATTGAGCTTCTTGAGATGATACCAGATTACAAACCCAATAACAGCGAACTTGAAATTGCAAGCCTAAAAACCTATCAGATAGATATGGAGCAGATAAATGATGAGGTAGTGGCTTTTGAAAATACCTTAACCCATGAGCGCCACAAACGCGATTTGCTATTTTTTAATGAGGAAAACGGAATCATGGTATTAGGCAGTCAGGTGAAAGCAAATATCCGAGGCGCTTTTGGAAGAACCAGTTCACAAAATCTTCAGGTTACGCCATTTAAATTTATCAATAGAGCCAGCTTTATAAAGTAGCATATTTTTCTTCTATTAAAAAGTCATCTCCGGTTTCGGAGATGACTTTTTTTTTGCTAACACGCTCACATTCACTCTTTCTCTTCACTCTTCCTCTATACTTTTATGGAGTAGCTTCACACCTCATATAGAGTAGCTTCGCACCTCTTATAGAGTAGCTTCGCACCTCTTATGGAGTAGCTTCGCACCTCTTATAGAGTAGCTTCGCACCTCTTATAGAGTAGCTTAGCACCTCTTATGGAGTAGCTTAGCACCTCTTATGGAGTAGCTTAGCACCTCTTATGAAGTAGCTTCGCACCCTTTATGGAGTAGCTTAGCACCTCACCTCGGTTCAACCCTAACTGCCTTTAAATCTGTTGGATGAAACAGTTTTGGTTCAAACATATTTAGCGCTTCAGCTAATCGCATTTCTAGGATATAATTTCAATATTACATGGCCCAGCTATGCAACTTATCAAAAATGCCGTTACAAGCCGCACCGGTCGTTAAAGTCCTTTTAAAAATAAAACAAACCACCACCCAGCCACCACACCAAGCGCCCAAAAGCTAAAAGAACAGGAGATAGCTTATTTTGTAGAATCCCTAAAACTCAATTGTATATACAACATCGCCAAGGCGGAATGCCAAAATAGAAATAATTGCATCTAAATTAAATTATTATATATTTCATGTAAATTTAAACTACATGGAAAAAGTAATTATTCTAGGTGGCGGAATTGCGGGCATGAGTGCTGCGCATGAGCTTATTGAAAGAGGCTTTGCGGTTGAAATATATGAGAGAAACCCAATTTACATGGGTGGAAAGGCCAGAAGCATTGATTATAACCATAACCATGAATACCTAAACCCATTGCCGGGCGAACATGGATTTAGGTTTTTCCCAGGGTTTTATAAGCACATCACTGATACCATGAAACGGATTCCGTTTAGTATCAATGGTAAAACCCAAACTGTGTTTAATAACCTTACTGCTACCTCTAGAATCATGTTGGCTAGGCAAGGCAAGGCTCCTATTGTTACACCTGCCTCCTTTCCAAAAAATTTGTCGGATATTGAACTTATTTTAAAAGATTTTCATGGTGTGGATAGCGGCTTAACGAGTGAAGAGTTGCATTTTTTTGCTGAAAGGGTTTGGCAACTCATGACAAGCTCTAAAATAAGAAGAGAAAATGATTATGAAAGACTGGGTTGGTGGGAATTTTTGCAGGCAGACAGGTTTTCTGTAAACTACCAGCATTTGTTGGTAGAAGGCCTAACAAGAACCTTGGTGGCTGCCAAGGCAGAAATAGCTAGTACAAAAACAGGTGGAGATATTTTCTTACAACTCTTTTATTGTTCAACCGACCCGAGTGTAAATACAGACCGTGTTTTAAACGGACCAACAAATGAAAAATTCCTAAATGCTTGGAAAGAATATTTGATTTCGAAAAATGTAGTCATTCATCAAGGTGCAGCTGCTTCCCTTGTTAACCTAAACAAAGACAATACGGTTAAATCGGTAAACATTACCCATGCCAATGGCGAAACAAAAGAAGTTTCGGGAGATTATTATATCATGGCCATGCCAGTGGAAAGAGCAGCAGAATTAATATCTGAGGAAATGATTAAGGCTGACCCCACTTTACAATATATTCCAAAACTTTCCATCAGTGTAAGTTGGATGAATGGGTTGCAATATTACCTTACAGAGGATGTGGTAATCAATAAGGGCCATGTAATTTGCAGTGATTCAGAATGGGCATTAACTTGTATTAGTCAGGTTCAGTTTTGGGAAGGCTACGACATCACCACCAAAGGAAATAATAAGGTAAAAGGCGTTTTGAGTGTAGATATCAGTGATTGGTTTACCCCTGGCACATATACCACAAAAAAACCAGCCAATGAATGTACCCGAGAGGAAGTAGAAAAAGAAGTAAGGGCTCAGCTTAAAGCTAGCTTAAACTTTGAAAAAGAAATATTTAGGGATGACATGATTATTGACTTTTACTTAGACAGGGATATACGAGAAAAACCTACTTCTGAGCTTAACCAAGAAGAGTTAGAAGATATTGAACCCTTATTGGTAAATTCAATTAACACTTGGGACTTAAGGCCAACGGCAGATTGCTATATTCCTAACTTATTTTTTGCAAGCGATTATGTACGAACCAATACCGACTTGGCCACGATGGAGGGCGCAAACGAAGCTGCAAGACGGGCTGTTAATTGTATTTTAGATAAATCTGAAAGCAATGCTGACTCTTGTGAAATATGGGAACTTGAGGAACCCATGATTTTTAATCCTTTAAAGTGGTACGACAAAACGCGCTGGAAGAAGGGATTGCCTTGGACAAAACAAATACCTTGGTGGTTAAAGATTACAATGATGTTTTGGGGTGTTTTTTGTGTGATTGAAGGCCTGTTTAAAACGATTATCTCAAAAATATTTCCAGAGAACGCTGACCTTAATGCAGAAAGGAGAAGAACTTATTTTATCCTTGGTAGTATGGTTTTGGCAATTGGCGCTTTAGTGCTGGCTGCACTTAAGTTTCATGGTTGGCACAGCGCAGCATTTTGGGGTTTTGGTTTCTCTGCTCTGTATCTATTGTATGCCATTATCTTTAACGATAAAGTGATGCTGCGTTTTTTAGTTTTTACAGCAGTAGCTGGTTTTACTGAGCTGTTGGCCGACAATTGGTTGGTGCTTAGTACCAAAACATTAATATATCCTTTTGAACCCAAGCTACTTTCCTCGCCAAGTTATATGCCTTTTAGCTGGATTGTTGTGCTCACACAAATTGGGTATATTGGTTTTTTGATTCATAAAAAATACTCAACCTTAGTTACCTCTATTGCAGTGGGAATTTTAGGTTGTTGCATCATTCCTTTTTATGAATATTTAGCCATCACTGCTGGCTGGTGGAGCTATACAGGAACCCCTATGATTGGAGTAGTTCCAGTTTATATTTTTGTGGCAGAAGGCTTATTAATGCTGTCTATACCCCAGTTATTTGATAGGTGCGAAACGGCATCACTCAAGCTAATAACTTTATTAGGGTTTCTTCAAGGTTTAGTAATGTGGGGCGCTTGCATTATTGCGTTTAAAGTTTTTGGATAATATTATTATATGAAAAAGTTCCTTCTTCAATTTATTCCTGAACACTATTCACATGAAGATCAAAATTTTAGGAAAGCAAAGTTGTTTGTAAACATATGTTTCATTACAAGCTTGTTTTCAACTTTTTATTTTGTATCATCTAGTTTAGTAGGAATGCCAAAAGTACAATGGGCTATGGCATTTAATGCAGTGGGTTTTGTTTTGCTTCCATTTGTCTTAAGAAAGGATTGGTTATCACTAAAATTTTTAGCTAATTGTTACATTTCCATTGGAGGGATTGGTGTTTTAATTACGGTGTTTAATACAGGCGGATTAATCTCCTCTATATTACCGTGGTTAGCCGTTTTACCCATTACTTCTTTGATGCTAATAGATAAGCGAAGTGGATGGGTGTGGACCATTTTAAGTTACCTAGCAATTACTTTGGTAGGATTACTTTCTATCTTTGGCTTTAAGTTTAATGATGAAGCACAAGTTTCTTTTTTGCCTTTATTTAATACGGCTAATTTAAATGGCTTAGGGGTGCTCATTTTTTTAATTGCCTTAGTCTTTGAAAACACAACCAATACAGCCTTAAAAAATTTAGCAGACAAAAACACCTTGCTTGATATGGAGAAGAAACGAAGTGAGGATTTACTTTCCAATATTTTACCTGAGGAGGTTATAGAGGAATTAAAACAAAATGGTGAATCGCGCGCAAGGTTATATACCAATGTAACTGTAATGTTTACAGATTTTGTGAATTTTACGGGCATTAGCGAAACCTTAACACCAGGAGAATTAGTGGAAGAAATCCATAAAAACTTTACCGCCTTTGATGCCATCATGGAAAAGCATGGCATAGAGAAAATAAAAACCATTGGAGATGCGTATTTAGCAGTTTGTGGCTTACCCATTGAAGTAGCTGATCATGCACAGCGCATAACCAAAGCAGCTTTAGAAATTCAAGCATTCATGCTCACAAATAGTGGTAAATTTCAAGTAAGAATAGGCATACATTCTGGTCAGGTAGTAGCAGGAATAGTAGGTGTAAAAAAGTTTGCCTACGATATTTGGGGTGATACCGTAAACATGGCAAACCGCATGGAATCTAATAGCGAAGCAGGAAAAATAAACATCAGTCAAGCCACTTACGAACTCTTAACGGGCACTGAGCGGAGTGGAAGTGCAGAATTTGAGTTTGAATACCGAGGTAAAATAAATGCCAAGAATAAAGGAGAAGTAGATATGTGGTTTGTGGAAAATGTAGAAATTATGTGAGATGATATGTAATTATATTATTTTTTAATTTTATGATCTAAATTAAAATGAATAAAATTAAACTTAAAATGAAAAAATGGGTCTTTTTTATCATCGTTGGTATTCCTATACTATCAGGCTGTAAAAGAGAAGTACCCAATGCAATACCCAATGCCAGCTTCGCAAAAATATATACTTTGGAGGGTAACCAAAGGGTAATGGGCTCAACAAAAGCTCCCGATGGAGGCTATTTACTTTGGGGTTCAAGTGTGGATATTGCAACCAAAGATCCAAATGGTTTTTTAATGAAACTAGATGCCAATCAAAATTTGGTATGGCATAAAATGGTAGGTGGAAATAGAAGGGATGAAATTCGATCGGCCTGTTATGATAATGCGGGTAATATAATGGCCACAGGTATGTCTGTTAGTTTTGATAACGCCAATCGAAAAGGTGAGTTTCACAGTATGCTAACCGTTTATTTGAGTGGAAATGGTGATGTTATTTGGGAAAAATATTATACCGCACCTTCAACAGCACCTAATCTTTCAACAGTAGCCAATAAAATTCTCTATTTGCCCAATGGGAATTTTGCGTTGGTGGGCACAACAAACAATTATAAATCCAAATTATTGTATATTAACGCGATTAATGAAGTATCGCGACCATTTATTCTAACAATCAACAACAAAGGAGATACAATTGGGACTTCTAGCTATGATGTTTTATTAGAGGATAGGGCTATTGGTAGGTCTTATTTTAATGCAATTGGTATTAATGCCTTACTTGCAAAAGATGGGAATATCCTATTATTCGTTGTTAGACAAAACTATTATGCAGATTCCGCAAGCAAAACTTTGGCACGTAGTTTAGGAAATTTTGAAAGTGGAGTTACTCTTATCAAAATAAATCCAACCATCCATACTGGTTACAATAACTATACTTGGAAACGAACCATTCCAAACATGAAAGTTTATTTAGAGTTTTTTGATAATAATGGTTTTGTCATAGATTATAATGCTTTTTTCTATCAAATGCCATTTAAATTAATGGATACTCCAGAAGAACAATTTTTTATTGGCTTTCCAGCTATGAATGATAGGTATTTAGATTACGCAATATTTAATAAAGATGGTGATTTAATTAGTAATGCGATTCCTTCCACAGAACTACAACCATATCCATGTGACGTAGAATATAATGATGGATCAATTTTTCTACTATCATCCGTTAGTTTTTCTAAATTAAACATGAATGGAAAAATAGAATGGACTAATAATATTCAATCCACTTTTAAAACAAGAACAATTTCTGGAATTTATCTTCAGGAAGATAAGTCGGTTTTAATATTCTGCTCTTCGCTGAATAGCAAATCAGATTTAGATATTGGATGCATAAAATTTAATGATTTAGGCGAAGTGCTAACAAAATAATATTAATATAT
This sequence comes from Bacteroidota bacterium, assembly GCA_027488905.1. Taxonomy (GTDB): domain Bacteria; phylum Bacteroidota; class Bacteroidia; order UKL13-3; family UKL13-3; genus B1. The sequence continues at coordinate 12,282 of JAIYAT010000029.1, read as the reverse complement.
GAAAAATTATTTGACTCAATCAAATTTAAACTGCCTATTTATATTGCTAGGTTTGTTTTATTCATGCACCAAACCTATTGAGGAATTGCGAACACCTGCCCAAAACATTTACCCGCTGGATTATTATGGTTTTAGTGGGTCCGATTGGTTTTTAACACAAAATGAATTGGCTGTTATAAACCCTAAGGCCAATATAATTTCAGGATTTACCTTATATCAAACTCATTTGAATAGGGTTGCCTTCAATTTTTCTACTAATCAGTTTTCACAGAATTTGTTCGATACCTTTGCGCCTTTTTTGCATAATGGAAATCTTATAAAGGTAAAAACTTCAAAATTTTTTCAATTGGATGAAAGCCGTTTTCTTATGGTAAATAAAATACATGGAGATTTATCTTCAGAAAATGATTATTCCTTGGTTTATTTGACAGATTCTCATCTTAAAAAGAAAATACTTATTTCTGACAGAGACAGCTCTTTTATTGTGGAGCAAGCAGGGATACTCCCAGATGGAAAAATCCTTATTTTGGAAAAATCTATTAGATTACCATTATACCCAAAATTGACGTGTTATAATCATAATTATAAATCAGAATGGAGTAAAATTTTGAGTAGTAATTTGGCATTTGATTTATATCACCAGAACAAAGATATCGTTATTCATAATAACTCAATTTATATTTTACAACAAAGAGATTGGTACTCAAGTAAGCAGAATTTATTGTTTCGTTTCGATTTTTCAGGTAATCTGATTAAATTGAATAAAATGCCGGCTTATGCAGCCTCCTTTAATTTTGGATACCTGTTAGCTTCGAATAATGGGCTGGTACTTGCAGGAATGAAATACAATGATGTTAGCCATCGCCAGGATTTTTGTTTGTTAAGTCTTGATGAAAATTTGAATCCGATTAACGAAAAAATCATTCCAATTGTTTCTATATTACCAGATTGGGAATTTTTTATGAATGATTTTAGGTATGGATTTTCTGATTTGATTCCTAAGCCAATTATTGTTAATAATAACCTTTGGATGCCAGTACCCTATTATACGGATAGAAGCGGTTCTAGCTTAAAGCTAATTAAGTTTAACCAAGCACTAGAAGTTGAGTTGGTAATGCCAATAATTACCAATATTGAACAAAATATATCAAATGTTGCTGTTAAAGCAAATAGTGATTATCTTTATTTTGGAGGTACTAATTACAAAGGATGTTTTTTTTATAGATTGGATCAAAATGGAGACTTTAAATAAGTTATTTGTTGTTTACTTGTTATTTAAAAATCCCCCTAATTGGGGATATTAATAAAGAAAAAATAATTTAAGTTTATTTCAAATTAAATAATGTATGAAATACTATTTATTAATTTTAATTGGTTTTGTGCTCTTGTTGGGTGGGTGTAAAAAAGAAGTACCCAAGCAAGCGCCTAATCCCCTATTTGCACAAACATATCCAATAGACGGTAACCAAGTATTATTGGGCTCAACAAAAGCACCTGATGGTGGATATTTATTATGGGGAAGTACTGACGATAATACAACAAAGAGCCCTAATGGTTTTTTGATGAAACTAGATGCGAATCAGAATTTAGTATGGTATAAAATGGTTGGCGGAAATAGAAATGATGAAATTCGTTCGGCTTGTTATGATAAAGATGGGAATATTATGGCTACGGGAATGTCTCTTAGTTTTGATGATGCTGACCGTATAGGTGAATTTCAAAGCATGTATACCGTATATTTAAATGGAAACGGGGATGTTATTTGGGAAAAGTACTATACCGCCCCATCTGATAAGCCCAATCTTTCAACCGTAGCCAATAAAATACTTTACCTACCCAATGGCAATTTTGCACTAATAGGGAGTACCCTCAATTATAAATCAGAGATATTGTTTATAAATAAAGTCCAAAATGTTTATCGCGCGTTTATTCTTACTATCAATAATCAAGGAGATACTATAGGATCGGCTAGTTATGATGTTTTATTAGATGATCGAGATAATGGTCTATGCTATTTTCACGCAAAAGGAATAAGTGCCACACTAACCCAAGATGGAAGTATTCTCTTACTTGTTGTCCGAGATGTAACTTGCTACTTTAATGATGGACAATTAGGTTTTCCTACAATAGATGGTGTTAATATGTTCCATGCAGGTGGGTCGACACTTTTCAAAATTAATCCAAGCATTCATTTTGGGTATAACAATTACATATGGAAAACAACTGTTGTTGATGTGAAGCTTTATGGAAATTCTTTTCAACAGGAAGATACTTATTTTTGTCCTGTACAATTTAAAACAGTGAATGCTCCCTTTGAGCAATACATGATTAGTTATTACACCTATACAGGCATAGGAGTGAACTACTCCATTTTCAATAAAGATGGACAACTGATAAAAAATTTAATTGAAACTACCCCCTTACTAAAAAATTTTACTACTGATTTAGAATCTATTGATGGTTCTGTTTTTTTACTTTCTCCCAATAGTTTCTCTAAAATGAATCAAAATGGACAATTAGAGTGGACCCGTAATATTGAATCCTTGTTTTCCTCAAAATTTGTTTCTGGTATTTACCCCCAAGAGGACAAATCATTGTTGATTTTTTGTGCATCAACAAATAGCAAATTAGATACCGATATTGGATGCATCAAATTTAATGCACTTGGTGAAATTTCAACCCCATAACGAAAATGAAAAAACATACCACTTATACGACTTTATTGCTCATATTTTTATGGACTTTATTATTTATTACCTGCAAAAGGCCGGAAGAAGAATTGCACGTTAGTGCTCAATATTTTCATCCTGCGGACAGTTATCTCTATCCAACGTATCATCAGAAATCTTGGTATTTAGTGAATAATGAATTTGGGGTTCTACCTTTAGTAACCAATTGGGCTAAAGTATCCAGAATTGCGATAAATTACAATACCAACAGCATCTATCAAGATTTCATAGATACTTTACCACCCATATGGAAACACAATCAATGGTTTAAAATAAACAATCAAAGTTTAACTCAATTAGATAAAAATCGTTTTCTTTTGTCTCAATTATTAGAATCCGCACAATCACAATATAATACACAACTTTATTTAACTGATGAGCAACGTAAAAATAAAATATTGATTACAGGGAGGGATAGTTCTCATGCTATAGTGAATAATGCTATTCTACCTGATAATAAAATCCTATTTCATGAATATATGTCTATTGGTAATACACATTTTTTGACCTGTATCAATACAGAGGGTAAACAAGAATGGACAACTCCAATTGCCTATTCGCCTGATCCTAACTCTATTACTGGTATAGCGGCTTCCAATAACACCATCCTTATATTACAAAATGAGATACGTGGTGTTGATCTATCCAATGTTGTTAGAAGGTATGATTTTTCGGGGAACCTCATCCAATCAAATTTTATGGAGGGATATGAAAATACGCATTACTTTAGCCATGTATTGCCGCATCAGGATGGCTTTATGTTAATTGGGGTTAAATACAGTAAAGAAAGTCATCACTTTGAGCTTTGTTTTTTAAGTATGGATGCCAGTTTAAATCCAATTAAGGAAAAAGCAATTCCTTTTGATGATATTTTTTCGGATTGGGATTTTTCATTAAATACTCCTAAACTCATTGACGCTTATGAAATGATATTGAAACCCACCATTCATAATGGCTTTATTTATTTACCCATACCATACTATTCTAAAAAATCAGGATCAAGCTTAAAACTTATTAAATTGAATCAATCATTCGAAGTAGAATTTGTTAAACCAATTTTCAACAATATTCCAAAAGATATAGTAAATGTGGGTGTAAAAGCAAACGATGATTATATTTATGTAGGCGGTTTAAATTACAAAGGTTTCTTTTTTTATAGAATGGATCAAAATGGTAATTTTAAATAAATTAAAATGAAAACAGTAAAATCGATATTAATTATCCTTCTGCTTCTTTTTACACAAGAGATGTTAGCTCAAGAGAGCTGCACAGAAAAATTATATATGGCAAATAAGCTATATGAGAAGGGGAAGCTAGATGATGCCATCAATACTGCCCAAGAATGCTCCAAAACGGCTAAAAATACAAGTGAAAAATGGCAGGCTTATAGGTTATTAGCCATGTGTTATTTAGGTAACGGACAACAAATGGAAGCAAGAATTGCAGCAGAAAATATGTTGGAGTTAAATCCCAAATACATACCGAGTAAGGCTAAAGACCCTATGGAGTTGACCAAGTTACTCAATGAAGTAAAGGTTATTCCTAAATTTTCATTAGGCATTGCTGCTACAGCAGGCGGTAATTTAACGCAGGTAGGCGTTTTAAACTCATATAAAGCCTCCGATTATACAAAGGAGTACTCTTCTTCTGGAAGCTGGCAGTTTGGTTTAAATGCAGGCTATCACCTCAACGAATGGCTTAGTTTTCATACAGGGCTTCTTGCCATCTCCAAAAAATATGAGATTAATTATTCTGTTGGTGGAGATAATTATGATATTAAAGAAAATTTGGCTTATTTAGATATACCACTCTGCGCCAGGTTTTCATCTAAGCCCTATAAAAAGTTCAGGTTATTTGTAGAAGGAGGTTGTTATGGTGGACTTTTATTGAGCTCAAGAAGCGATTTTTCTGCAACATTGAATGCCACTTCAGGCGAAGTACAGCAAGAAAACAACCTAAATTCAATGTCTCGCAGAAATAAAAATGAATATGGTTTATTATACGGTGGCGGTGTGATGTATAAAATTAAGCAGGTAGATATAGCAATAGATGTAAAATATTATAAGTCGTATGCCAATATTACCAATGAAGATGATAGGTACAACAATCAATCTTTGTTATATAATTATTATTTTATTGATGATGATATTCAATTAAGCAATTTAACCATCTCCCTCAGCTTGTTTTATAATCTCAATTACCAAGTTTTAAAAAGTAAATAACGTTCAGTTATACCGTAATAAACCATCGTATGAAAACAAGTATATTTTTTTCGCTCCTTCTTTTAGTTTGCTTTTGCGCAAACGCACAATCCACTCAAACAGATTGTAGCAACGTGCTTATTGCCGCTGATAAAGATTATGAGGCTGGTAGGTTCTCAAATTGTATAGAGAAGCTAAACAATTGCATGAGCTCATTAGCCAAACAAGATCGCTATGAGGCTTACCGACTTTTGGCTTTGTGCTATATGGTTACAAATGAAGATCAAAAGGCAAATGAAAGCATGGTTCAGTTATTGGAACATAAACCTGATTACAGAGATTATCCTTATTTTGATCCACTTGAGTTTACAAAACTTGCTGCAAAGTACACTGTTTGGTCGCAACTAGAACTAGGCTTAAAAACAGGTGTTAACATCAATTCAATTCGGGTAATAGAAAATTATTCTATAACTGGATTAGGGGGGGTGTATAATCCAGAACTTGGATTTCAAGTGGGTATTTTAGGAGAGTATTTTTTTAAAAAGAATATCTCTGTTGGGCTCGACTTATGTTATGAAGGACTCAATTATTCTAAAACAACAGTAGAACCTTTTGAATGGACACAAGAATTTACTGAAAACTTAAGGTATTTCTCTATACCTGTAACTGGTAAATATTACTTTTTGAACCAAAAAGGATTTAGGATGTCGGCCGAATTCGGTTTTCAAGCACAGCTAATATCTCAAACAAATTCTACCATAGAGTTTAAAAACCAAAAAACCAATGAAATCATACAAAAAACTGCCGAGCAAAAAAGCCAGAGAACAAATACGCTTTTATACGGTTTGGGAGGGATAGCAGTATACAAAAAGTTAGGAGGAGGTAATGTGTTTATGGATATAAGGTATGCTTATGGATTTAGCAATGTGGTAAATGCAGAAAAGCGTAACGATAACCCCGAATTTAGCTTTACCAATCAATATATCGACAGTGATATTGCCTTTAATCCTTTGTATATTTCATTTGGTTACCAATTTCCAATACCTCAGTTTTATAAAGCAAAATTAGCGCAATAACTATGGAATATTAGTAGATTATATGAAAATGAAATCTATTCTTTTGTTTTAGATAATGAAGGAAATATTATAAAAAATTGAGAACAGTATCGTAATAAATAGCTCCATGAATACAAAGAATCCATTTCCTGGTTTACGCCCATTCCAAGCGCATGAAGCTCACCTTTTTTTTGGAAGAGAGCGCTACATTGATACCATTATTGAAAAATTAAATTTACATCATTTTGTTTCAATAGTAGGAAATTCGGGAAGTGGAAAATCATCCTTATTAAGGGCTGGAGTGATACCTAAACTTATCAAAAGTAATGATTGGATTGTGTTAACCATGCGCCCGGGAAAACATCCTGTAGAAGAACTTTATCAAATTTTGAATAGCAATTCAGCGCTACAGTTTAATACAAATGCAGAACAGCAGTTATCTATTTTGCAAAATAATGAGCTAGGTTTGGTTCAAATAGTAAGAAATAGTCTTCCAGCTGGGAAGCGGCTTTTATTAGTAGTAGATCAATTTGAAGAACTATTTCGCTTTCAAAAAACCCAAGAGGACATTGCCATACAGTTTGTTAATTTGCTTTTAAAGGCCATCGGTCAAAGGGATATACCCATTCATATTATTATTACACTTAGGAGTGATTTTATAGGTGATTGCGAGCAATTTATTGGCTTACCTGAAGCCATAAATAATGGACAATTTTTGATTCCAAGAATGAAAAAGGATGAATTGGAAAGAAGTATTACTGGTCCTATTGAATACGTTGGAAATCGAATTTCGCCAAGATTGGTTCAGCAACTATTAAACGCAGTGGGTACAAATCCTGATCAATTACCAGTACTTCAGCATGCATTAATGCGCACATGGGAAGTATGGAAAAATGCAAATGATATTGATAGTCAAATTGATTTGGTTCATTACGAAGCTACAGGGGGTATTGAAAAAGCCTTGTCTAATCATGCGGAGGAGGCAATGGATGAAATAGATACACAGGATAAAAAACAAATTACTGCCATTTTATTTAAAACCTTAACCCTCAAAGAAGCTGATAACAGAGGTGTTAGAAGGCCAACTTCTGTTCAAAAAATTGCCGAAATAGCGAATACATCTGTTGAAAATTTGATTCCTATTATAAACGTATTTAGAAAAGAAGATAAGGGATTTCTAACACCATCTTTTCCAACAAGTATCAATGAAAAAACCATGATTGATATATCGCATGAAAGTTTAATGCGTGTATGGGAACGATTATCAAATTGGGTAGAGGAAGAATATGATTCGGCTCAAATATACCAACGCATTACCGCTAGTGCTTTGTTGTATGAAAAAGGTTTATCTGGCCTTTGGCGCGACCCCGATTTGCAAATTGCAATAGATTGGAATACAAAGTATAATGTAAACAAAAAATGGACTGAACAATACAATGGTTTTTTTGAGTTGTCGAAACGATTTATTGATGCCAGTCATCAGCAAAAGATGTTTTTACTAGCGGATCAGAGGCGCAAGAGAAAACTAACCAACATGCTTACCATTGCAGTGCTCATTGCTTTAAGTGCCTTGAGTATTTGGGCATTTACTGAGCGAAATAAGTCTGGTAAAAATGAAGAGCTTGCTGTTAACGAAAAGAAGAAAGCACAACAACAAGAAATACTAGCGCAAGAGCAAAAGTTAGTAGCTGAAGCGAATGCAAGCAAGGCAGAAAAAGAGAAAAAAAATGCTGAGGTTCAAAAGCAATTGGCCATAAAAAACGAATCGGAAGCCAAGTTGCAAAAGCAAAATGCTGAGCAATCATCTTTACTAGCCAACAAGGCCAGAAAACTAGCTGAGTTGGAGAAACAAACTGCAATTGAAGAACGCACCAAAGCAGATAGCTTAAGAAAAGTAGCTATTTTGTCAGAGAAAAATGCCTATCGCCTAAGCATTCTCTCTATTGCTCAAGCTTTGGCCATAAAATCTACAGCACTTAAAGTTGGGTCGAATGAGGATGAAGTTAAAAAGCTATTGGCTTTGCAAGCCTATAAATTTAACAGAGAATACCAAGGTAAAACTACTGATGTAGATATCTATACAGCCCTATATTCCGCTTATAAAGAAAGTCGTTCTGAAGATGATTTTCAAAATTTAAGTCACATAGATATGGTTAGATCAGTGGCCTTTAATCCCCAAAAAAACGAATTAGCAAGCGTTGGATCAGACGGATTATTGCTTATTCATGATGGGGTCAAAATCAATAAAATTCTAAAACAATATCCCAGGCAAAATGCCATTTTGGATAATATAGCTTACAATGCTCTTGGCGATAAAATTGCTTGCTTGGCGGATGGAGTTAGCGTAATTATTTTTAATTCCAATAACCAAAATGAAGGTGTTAAAATGCCAATTATTCATACCGATAAATTGACTGGAATAGCTTGGGGTGGCGAGCACATCATTACCATTTCAAATGACAATACACTTAAAATTACCCATTCTATCACCCAAAAATTTCAGGCAAGTATACCTTTAACAGCTAAACCAACCTGTTTGGTAATTTCCTCTGATAAGCGTTTTGCATTTGTTGGTCATGAAAATGGATTGGTAAGTAAGGTAAATCTAGAAAGCAATTCAATTTCAACAATTGTCCAACTAAAAGAAAAAATCACTGCCATTGATTGCGCTCTAGAAAAATTAGCATTGGGCACTTATAGCGGAAAAATAGAATTAATTGATTTAAAAACAAATCAATCAGTAATTGGTGGCAACCTAAACAGACATATATCTACCGTCACTAGTTTGGCATTTTCAGAAAACGGAAAAAACTTGATTTCTGGTAGTTTAGATGGTATAGTTTATAAATGGCAGTTTAGCCAAAAGGAGGCAATAGCTATACCTTTCAAGGACCATAGTTCTTGGGTTTGGAGTGTTGCATTTAATAAAAAGGAAGATCGTTTTTGCTCTGGAGGCAAAGATAAAAAAGTGATTTTATATGTTAACAAGGAGGAGGATTTGGTAGAAGAAATAATGCAAACTTGTAAACGTAATTTAACGGTATCGGAATGGAATCAATATATAGGAGAAGATATCCCTTATCAAAAAACGATTGCTAAATTTTAGAAAATGAATCACTCATTAACCACATTTAAACAAGCTATATCTTTATGATCTTAACATCATTATTAATGGGCATTTCCATTATAGCAGCGATGTTTATATTTTGGAAATTTTTTATTTTAAATAAGCAAGTATCTGAGCTACGCGCCAAAACAGATTTCGCTTTACAATCTGATACATTAATCAAGATTGAGTATACGATAGAAAACGATCTTGGTAAAATTGCCGATAACTTTAATTCATTAGGATCGCGTTATACTGGCCAACTTAGTCAATTGGGTGAGTATGCCAATATGCACAAAGAACACAGCGAGCTTAGCGGTAAAATGCAAAATATTGAAACCTCATTTTCGCAAATATCATTGATTACAGACATTGGAAAAGATATTACCTCTAGCTTAGGTTTGAACCAAATTTTGAGCAAAGTATTTAAGTATATCTATTCAAGCATGACAATTGATGAAGTTCACTTGTTGGTTGAAAAAAATGAAAATCGATATTATTATGTTATTAGAGATAAGAACGTTCAATTGGTTACTCATGCAGAATGGATAAATAACCCTGACAATGTATTGAATTGGACTTTTGTAAACCACAAGGAGCTTTTCTTAAGCGACGCAAAGGCTAATTATGAGCAATATGTTTTTAATCCAATAACCTTGTTCGATAATAGAGAAGCTGGTTCTGTGTTAAGTATTCCTTTTGGGTTTAATACAAAACAAACTGGTAGCATTGCCATCTTGAGCAAAAAGGAAGGTGCGTTTGATCCATATCAATTAGATTTTGTGCGCTCTATAGCCTCTTATATTGCAGTGGCTATTGACAATTCTAATTTATTTGAAGCGTTAGACAGTGAACGACTTAAATCAGAATCTCTTTTGCTAAATATTTTGCCATCAGATGTGGCCACAGAGCTAAAACAGACAGGAAAGTCGGAAGCCAAATTGTATGGCAATGTAAGCGTTTTGTTCACCGATTTTGTAAACTTTACAGGCATTAGCGAACAAATGAGTCCTACAGAATTGGTTCAAGAAATACACAAGAATTTTACTGCTTTCGACGCCATCATGGAAAAACATGGAGTTGAAAAGATAAAGACCATTGGCGATGCCTATTTAGCGGTTTGTGGTTTGCCCAATGAAATACCTGATCATGCACAACGTATAACAAAAGCAGCTTTAGAAATTCAGGCCTTCATGCTCACAAATGGTGGTAAATTTCAAGTAAGAATAGGCATACATTCTGGTCAGGTAGTAGCAGGAATAGTAGGTGTAAAAAAGTTTGCCTATGATATTTGGGGCGATACTGTAAACATGGCAAATCGCATGGAAGCCAATAGCGAACCAGGAAAAATAAACATCAGTCAAGCCACTTACGAACTCTTAACGGGCACTGAGGGGAGTCGAAGTGCAGAATTTACTTGCGAATACCGAGGAAAAAAAAAAAAAAAAAACAAAGGTGAAGTGGATATGTATTTTGTTAAAAAGAAAGTTTAAACAAACTTGTTACTAAAAATTATCCACCACAATTCGGTTGATTGAAAAGTAATTCTTTAGAGAAGTTTACTTCATAATCTTTCTAACAATCAGCTCATCGCCACTTTGAATATGTAAAAGGTATAAGCCAGAATTATATTGACTCATGTCTAGTTGAAGGGTGTTAAGGCCCATGTGCAAGCTTGAGCTATTTTCTAGGACAACTCTACCCGATAGGTCGATTAAACGAACAGTAGCATCTTGGGCACGTTTAACATTAAGTTCTACTTGCAATACTTTTTCAACCGGATTCGGATATATTGAATTTATCGTCATTTGGTTCAAACCTAAACCTGTGGTGATATTGCTTACTACAACATCTTCACAATGCATGTCAGAGCAAGAATCGCTGCTGTTTAATACATTTAAACAAACACTATAAGTACCATTTTGTGTGAAAGCATGTTGACCACTAGCATCTTGGCTAAAGGTTCCATCGCCAAAATTCCAGTTAGAAACTACGCTTGTTCCAGAAATACTGCTAAATTCAAATTTACCGGGTGTAGAATTATCTGGTGTAAAAGAAAAATCTGCTGCACATTGCTGTTGGGTGGCGTTTCCAGGGAATAACACGCTAACGCAATAAGAGCTTTTACAATTGGTATCAAGCATATTTACAACATACAAACAGGCTGTGTGCCAACCCGGACTCATAAAATTATGTTCAACATTGGTAGTGGTAATGGGTGCACCACCATTAAATACCCAGCGGTATTGCAATGGGCTTCCAGCAGAGCGATTTATAAAACGATAACTGCTGGTATTGCCAATTCTTTCATAATCAAAAGAGGCCACGCAAGCAATTGGATTGCTATTTCCGGTGTTGAAAGTTTTGCAAGTTGTGCTTTTGCATAGCGTATCATTACCGGGGCTAATATTATAAATGGTTAAGCAAACAGTTTTTGAACCAAGTGTAGCAAAATTTTTCAGTGGATTGCAATTGTCTGAAGAGGTTCCATCACCAAAATTGTAAACACAACGGGTGTGGGTGCCAGTAGAAGAATTGGTAAACCTCACATAATGTGGATTTGCGCCAACGCTATCACTTTTAATGATATTGAAATTTGCGTTGCAGGCTGTGTTTGAACCTACCAAGATGCTATCGCAAATGGTTTGAACACAAGTAGAATCTTTCTTAGTTACTTTTAAGCAAACCTTGTATTTACCATTGTTTAAATAGGTTCTGAAGGTTAGTCTGTTATCAGAAGAAGTTCCATCGCCAAAAGTCCATAAGTACCTATAATTGGTATCATTTAAAGTGGCTGTAAAATAAACTTTCTTGCTGTTTGTAGGGTCGTTTTGCTTGGTCCAATTGGCATTGCAAGTTGTGTTTGAACCAACCTGGATACTGTCGCATATGGTTTGAACACAAGTAGAATCTTTCTTAGTTACTTTTAAGCAAACTTTGTATTTACCATTGTTTAAATAGGTTCTGAAGGTTTGTCTGTTATCAGAAGAAGTTCCATCGCCAAAGGTCCATAAGTACCTGAAGTTGGTATCATTTAAGGTAGCTGTAAAATAGATTTTCTTGCTGTTTGTAGGGTCATTTTGCTTGGTCCAATTGGCATTGCAAGTTGTGTTTGAACCAACCTGGATGCTATCGCAAATGGTTTGAACACAAGTAGAATCTTTCTTGGTTACTTTTAAGCAAACTTTGTA
>JAIYAT010000032.1 GCA_027488905.1 Bacteroidota bacterium | reverse complement strand
TGGTACCAATGTGGTAAGACTTTTCGGACCAGATTCTAGCGCGGCCATTAGCCCTCCAACTGCTGGAGCTTCTTCAACTTATAAAGTAGTGATTCAAGACTTAAATGGCTGTAAAGATTCAACTACGTTTAACATCTTTACCCGAGTGTTACCAAGCAGAGAGTTACCACCATCAGTACGTTTTTGCTTTGGCACCAGCGATACCATAGATGCAGGTACGAGTGGTTCTTCGGTGAGTATTTGGCGTTGGACCAAGAGCCCAGCTACACCAGTATTAGGAGATTCTACCCTGCAAAAGATTATACCACCCGATAGTGGTTTATATGTGGTAAGAAAAACAGATAATTTTGGTTGTTTGAACCGAGATACAATTATGGTTTATGTAAACCAACAAGTTCCAGTGAATGCAGGTCCGGATAGAACCATTTGTTTTAACGACCCAGCGATTAATGTAACAGCAACTGGTTTAAATGCAGCCATAGATAGTTTCCAATGGAGACAAGTACCGATTGCAGACCCAACCATTGTATTAAGTAGATCAGCAACATTAACCATATCACCAACCACCACTACACGCTATCAAGTAACAGGCTTTATCACCTATGGTGGAATTACCTGTTCTTATGCAGATACGATGGAGATTAAGGTAAATAATTTACCAGTGATTACACGTGCAGCCAACTTCTCATTGTGTAGAAATACCAGTGTGGTGTTAATGCCAAATGTGGCATCTACCAACAAGCCAGGACAAATTACTTCGGTATGGTCTTACCCTCAGAGGCCATCGGCCATGAGTGGCAACCAAGTAAGGATAGATAGCTTGTTGAACCTACCGCCAGCTCCTCCAACCCAAGCAAGAGGAAATATTATCCGCTTGACTGTGACAGACAATGATGGTTGTAGCATCAGAGATTCATTAGTGATAGCGATATTCCCAGTACCTATTATCAATGCAGGTCCAGCCAGAACCTTCTGCGATTTTAACGCGGTATTTAATATCAACCCGGGAAGCCAGTTGTATGTTCCAAATGGCGGTGCCTTTGCCAATAATGAAGAATGGTTTGGCCGCGGAATTTATAAACCAAATCCAAGTGTGAACTTCTATGCTTTTGACCAAAGAGCAGCAGATGTTAAGCTGAGTCCAGATACCAATGTAATTTCCTATAGGTTTACAGCAACTTTCCCAGTGGTTAACTCAGTATTATTTACGCCATCGGTACCTGGTTTTACAGCACCAAGTCCAACTGGCGGCTGTGTTTCCATCGATACAGTTGTGTTTAGGGTAATAAAAGCACCAGTACTTGAAGCAGGTATTGCACCACCATTATGTAAATCTGGATTGCCAATAAACATTGATACACATATGATAGGTCGTTCAACAACTGCTGCCAACCCATTAACCAGCTACTGGTATTTTGGAGCACCAGATGTTGCTTATAGACCAGCAATCAGTGGTGGAAGAACCTTCGACCCTGGTCACCCAGTGATTCCAGCGACTACTCAAATCTATAGATTGGTATATGCAGATACTTCAACCACCTGTAGGGTAGCAGATACCACCGAGTTACAAGTAAACCAAAATCCAGATGTGTTAATTAACCATTTGGCCTTGATAGACTCGGCAGTATGTAAAACCAGAGGAAATGTGTCGTTCTTGTTAACGCCATCAGGCATTGCTTCAACAGATGGTAGCTTGAGCTCGAGCCCAAGCCTAGCTGCGAGCTTGTTTGATGTAACCAATGGAACGTTTAATGTGAGCACTCCAGCTGCAGGAAGGTATAATATCAAGTATTACTACAAAGACCCAGCAACAGGCTGTGATAACAGAGATTCGATAGACATTAGATTGCAAGAAGCACCACAAATAGACATTACAGATGATGGCAATGTTTGTGAATATGGCGCAGTATTTAATGTTGGGTTCAAAACAACACCATTATCACCTTATACAGTAAACTGGACAAGCCCAGACGGTAATGGAAGCATACAAGACAATGGTGCAAGTGGCATTAGTTATGTGGCAACACCAGCGGATATAGCACGTGGCTCAATCAGCTTTAGGGCAACAACTGTTGATATTACTACAGACCCAGATGTTTGTGCAGCAGTAAGTGATTCTGCAACATATATCATCAAACCAAAACCATTGGCCGACTTTAACATTGCCCCAGATAGAGGATGTGTAGATGAGCGTTATGGTATTGTATTGAATTCGGTTTACAGTGCACAAACCAGCACAGCACCAAACTCTACGTACAAGTGGTTCTTAAACACTAGTGATTATACTACCACACCATTAAACCCAGCACCATTTGACCAAACTACTTGGAATCAAACCTTCACCACAGCAGGAATTTACCAAGTACATTTGTTCGTAGAGTCAGATGGATGTACCGATACATTGGTTCAAACCGTAACAGCTTGGCCAGCGCCAGTGGCATCATTTGTACCAAACCCACAAAGCACCACGATAGCCAAGCCATACTTTGACTTTAACAACCAAAGTAGCATATTAGATGGAAGTCAATTAAGTTATATCTGGACCTTCCCGTCTGAGAATATTGGCGGACAGGAGAGGAAAGATTATACAGAAAGCCCAAGAAGAGTAGTATTTGGAGCAGATACAGGCTGTCAGGTAGTGAAGTTAACCGCAATTAGTGTAAATGGTTGCTATGATTCAACTACCAGATTGGTATGTGTTGAACCAGATATCACTGTGTTTATCCCGAATGTATTTAGACCAAAAGATGCGAGTGGCAATGGCGGCGGCAACGATGATTGTCCATATGGTTGCAATACCACCTTTAAAGTATCAGCCACAGGATTTAGCTCAATTGAGATATTTGTATTTAACAGATGGGGCCAAATGGTTTATAAATACAATGCAGTTGACGAGACCTTTGATGAGAATGAAGGATGGAATGGAAGAGACTTCAACAATGGCAAAGATTGTCAGCAAGATGCTTACATCTATCAAATCAATGCCACCAGCTTTAGCGGTAAGAAATACAGCTACAGTGGATCGGTGACGTT
>JAIYAT010000016.1 GCA_027488905.1 Bacteroidota bacterium | reverse complement strand
TTACCCTTCGTAGCCAAAATCTTTAAGTGCCTTGCTACTATCTCTCCAATCTTCTTTAACTTTCACAAAGGTTTTAAGGAAGACCTTTTTCTTAAAAAACAATTCAAGGTCGCGACGTGCTGAAATACCTACTTGTTTTAAGGCGTTTCCGCCTCGGCCGATCATAATTTGTTTTTGAGAATCCCGCAATACGTAGATAAGCGCATGGATATGAATAATGTCCTTTTCTTCTTTAAACAATTCAATTTCAACTTGCACGCTGTAAGGAATTTCTTCTTTATATCGCACCATTATTTTCTCTCTAATGATTTCTGATGCAACAAAACGCTCACTTCTATCCGTAAGTTGTTCTACATCATAAAATGGTGCTCCTTGTGGTAGGTATTCTAGCACACTACTAATTAGTAATTCCGTATTAAATTTATTAAGTGCAGAAACTGGAATTACTTGTTTAAAGAAACCTTGTTTGCGCCAAAAGTTGAGTTTATCTTCTACTACATTTTGAGCATGTTCATCAATTTTATTGAGCAAGCAAATCATTGGTGCCTTAACAACTTTCAGTCGTTCTAGCATTTCTGCTTCTTCATTCCATTCGCTAAAGTCTGTTAAGAACAGAACTAAGTCAGCATCTTGCAAGCTTTCATTAACAAACTGCATCATGCTTCCTTGAAGTTTATATTTAGGTTCGATGATACCAGGAGTATCACTAAACACCATTTGAAAGTTGGGTTTGTTAAGAATTCCTTTGATTCTGTGTCTTGTTGTTTGGGCTTTTGGGGTGGCAATGCTAAGCTTTTCGCCTAATAAAGCATTCAAAAGAGTTGACTTTCCTACATTGGGTTTACCAATAATACTCACAAAACCAGACTGAAACGACATATATTAATAATTTATTTGCACAACAAAGAAAGCTTATTATCTTTGCAGTCCCAAATTGGTAGAGTAATTAACTATAAAATCAATTAAGGAATCAAAAGCGATATATAAGTTTAAGTAACAAAAGATACATCGCGGAGTGGAGCAGTGGTAGCTCGTTGGGCTCATAACCCAAAGGTCGTCGGTTCGAGTCCGGCCTCCGCAACTAAATAGAAAAGCTGTCAATATTGACGGCTTTTTTGTTTTTAGGCCAACCTAATTCATTTTGTGATCAATAAATAAGTTTCTTTAGACTCCCATCAATTCACCAATTCTATTCTCCTCTTTTCAATATTTAAATATTGACCAGATGAAACCCTTACAGTTTGAACATTTTTTATTAACCAGCCTTGGCTATTGATAGTGGCTTTTGTATGAATTTCGTTTTTTAGGTTTTTTAATTCTTCCTTTTTCGGTGCTGGGGTTTTCATGGTTTTTGATAATCGTAAAAGATAATTATACAATAACTCTGTAAGTTCGTCTGGGTCCACCTTTTGCAAGGCAGAAAGTTCTATCGTGGAATCAGTTAAATTAATCTTTTCAAGTTCAGTTGTCAATTTTGCAAATAGCGGCTCCTGACTCAAAAGGTTAGGCACTTGAATCTCTGTTTCCTCTTTTTCATTAAGTTTAAATTTTGCACCATGGAAATAATAAAACTGCTGAATTTCTTTTAATCCCATCTGTTCTATCCCTTCTTTAGTAAGAAAAACATTTTCAAATGTTTTAAGTGCTGCCGCAATTTCAGGCGACTTAAACTCCTTTTTTAGGATGGAAAAGGCCTTTTCCATCTTTATTTTTATTTCTAACCAATTCGAAACTTCTATAAATCCACCCAGTTCATCGGTTCGGCAGATGACTTTTAAATCTTTAAATATTTGGTATAATTTTAGGGCTAAAGGATCTTTACTTTTTGTTTGTATATACTTATAATGCCATTCCATTGAATAGTATCTATCTGTTGCTTCAAGTAAGGTAATGTCTATTTCATAAACCGTACTATCTTTCGATAATATTTGTTTTCCTTGTTGCTTCGATTTCTCTAAAACAATACGGTAACTTTTTTTTTCGCCCTTATTCCAGTATCCAACTACTTGAGCAGTTGAATCAAGCATATTAATTTGTGAAGCACTTTTGAATCCAAAAGAAATTAACAATAGGAATATGAATGCAGGTTTCATGGCGCTATATATTTTACAACCTTGCCTCAATCCAAGCTTTAATTATCTCTGCCAATTCAGCCTTGGTTTGCTCTATTTCTTTGATGGATTTATAAGTTATAATAGCCCTATCATTTTCAATCCAATTTAAG
Organism: Bacteroidota bacterium; assembly: GCA_027488905.1. Taxonomy (GTDB): domain Bacteria; phylum Bacteroidota; class Bacteroidia; order UKL13-3; family UKL13-3; genus B1. The sequence goes on along the minus strand of JAIYAT010000016.1, from coordinate 34,772 downwards.
ATTTTGCTTTTATGGGGTATTAACCTTTCTAGGGGTTCTTCTTGTTTTTTTGCGCCTCTGTGAAATATCAATTGGACTTGCTTATGCGTGGTGGGCTGAATGCGCATCGTAATTCTGTCTTGGTTTTTATAGCTATAATTAGGGCCATTCCATTTTATGTTTTCAACTATCGCTTCATCAACTAACAAAATATAGGTTCTTAATTGATCAATTTCTCTGTAAAAGGGATGGTTTTGCTCATCTAAAAACTCAGTTACCTCATGATTAAGGTTAGTTGGAACAATAATTGGTGCTGCTGGTGGCTTGTTTTTCATTTTTATTAAACCAATTAATGGTGTTGTTTCTGTTGAAACAAAAATAGTATTATAACTGAAATCTAAACACAGATTATCCTAATTATTTGCAACTCACAACCTCACAAAACCAATAGTTAACAAAACACTATCTTCTGCTAGGTTTAAACTGTTTAGTCTATTCCGATGTTCTCCTAAATTGCCTGGAGCCTTTATTATACTTTGCGCTGTTTCTGATTTTCTATTTCTGATTTGCCTTATTTGAAGGTCTTCTTTTTGTTTTGGTTTAAGTTGTTTGTTTTTAGTAGACCAAACAAATACGGTATCTGTAACGCGTTTTTCAATAGGCTTTTCTATCCAAACGGTGTCTATCATTGCGGTTTGCATTCCTCCTTCTTTTTTGTAGCTATTGCTTAAAACCAATTGCCCTAAAATGGTCACCACTAAAATGCTTGCCGCTTGCCATATTGGAATAGTACTTTGCCAGAATAGTTTTGTTGGCTTTGGCGTTGGAAGCTTATCCAATAGCAATTCTTCTATGCTGTCTTTTCGGCTTTGGTTCAAACCAGAAACTGCCTTATTTAAGTTTTGTAATGCTGTAAACTCCTCTAAAGACATGGCTTGCAAAACAATAGCTTGTTCCTCTGCGGTTAATCTTTCAAATTTGTTTTGAACCAATAGGTCATACAGTTTTTCGCTATTAAAATTATCCATGATAGTTTAGCTTTTCTTTAATTTTTTTAAGTAGATAAAACAAACCAGATTTAACAGAGCCTTCTGGAATGTTTAGTATTTCTGAGGTTTCTTTTGTGCTCAAGTGTTGTTCAAATTTTAACACAAATAGTTTTTTCTCTTTCTCATTTAGTGATGCAAAAATTTCCCTAATTTGGGCTTTAAGCAATTTAGCATCCAATTCTATACTTGCATTTACGCTTTGGTCTGAAGAAGTATGTTGACTTATTAAATTGCTTTGTGTAGCCTGTTGTTTTAAACGGTTTTTGCAGCGATTAGCGGTTAAGGTAAACACCCATGTGCTAAATTTTTGATTGGCATCAAAATGATGTGGCTGCTCAATAATTTTGGTAAACACTTCCTGCACAATGTCTTCTGCTTCTTGTTTGTTGTACATAAATTGCTGGGCAAACCAGCATAGTTTATCAAAGTATCTGTGATACAAATTTGAAAACGATTGCTGGTTGCCTTGCAATAACGCTTGATATAACTGCTCGTCAGTTTGAGACACTTTTTATTGGTTAAGATAATCGGCTGTTTCCTTTTCTTCCGCTCTGCCTTTTACAATACTCAATATCTGAAGTTTTATTTTATCGGCTTTACTTTTCTCTCCACACAATTTGTAGTGTTCCCAAAGTTTAACCATAGGAATTATATAGTTCATGTTACTTTCCTTGGCATAGTAACTGCTTAGGTCAAAATAGAACTCCTTATCTAGGTAATCTAAAGCGTAATTCAATTCAAAGTTCTTTCTTAACAAAGCAATATTGTCAATATTGGTTTTGCTATATTGATAGGTTAATCCAGTTAGGTAAAAGTTATCTTGATTCTCTTTTGCATATAAGTCGCCGCAGGTTACTGCAATATAAACAGGAGATTTGTATTTGTTTTGAGATAGAATATCTAACATCTCAGTTCTCATTCTTTTTTCGCCAGCTTCGTATTCTTCCATCGTAATAGGAAAAGGCTTTTTAAAAGGCTCAAATGGTTTTAGACCAAGTTCTGCAAACATCTTGTTTCTGTAGTCGTCCAAATATAGCAAGCTGGAATTAAGCAAGGTTACATCTTTTCTAATGCCGCGTTGTTGTAATAGCCAAATAGGATACGTATCGTTATCGCCATTTGAAATTAGAATGGCATTTGGTTCAAGGCTAATTAAAACATTGTAATTATAATACATAAGGCCAGGAGAATAGGCGCCCAAGTCTAACCATTTTTGTAAGAATGCAGCTTTTTTAGCAAGGTTTCTTTCTTGTTCGTAAAGTATAACAGCATCAGGGAGGTGTTCTGCTTTGCCTTCGCCCAATTCAATGGCTTTGAGTAAATATTTTTTGTTTTCTAAGCTATTGCCGCCAATTAACCATTTGCAAAGGTTGAATTCATAAGATTTGGATACATGTTTTTCCATTTCATTTACTATTTCTGTGAGTGCTGTGTCAATAGCACCTTTGCTTCTTTTTTCGTCTGGATTGGTTCTACTTAGGTTTCTGCTTACCCGGTAATAATTGTACCAAGCGGCGGCATTGGATTTGTCTTTATCTAAGACTTGTTTCCAAAGTTGTTGTTGTTTTAAATACCATTCTGTAGGTTTTAGTTCAATGGCAAATCCAAGAATGGGTTCTGGTTTTTCGGTTTGACCCAAAGCCGAAAAGCTCAATAAAAGAATAAGAAATGTTGATTGTAATTTCATAGCAAAATATGTTTGTTGCTTGTTATACACTTCAACTAAAGTTTGGTTCAAACCTGAACCTAATTTTTTATTATGAAGTTAAAAGTTGTTTGTTCGTTATGTTTTTAATTTAATAAATACCAATTAGATAATTTTCTAGCTTGGTCATCAGACTTGGCTCAAAAGGTATCCATTGTTGGGCTTCTCTTATCCAAACTTCTGTGGCATTGGGTTCAATTTGAAGCTTATAATCAAACTTTGGAATGCGCGTGCTAAAATATCCTGGGTAATAAAAAGTATGTTTTTTTTGAATAGAGAGGTTTATTTTTTTATGAATAAGCCACTTCCCAAGGCTGTACTTTTTATAACTTGGGTCGAAACAATTGATAATCCCTGCACTGCAAGTATCCGCCTCATCAAAAATACCAAATGCAATGAGTTGGTCATTATGGTATAGATTGATGGAAGTTGAGTTAAAGTAGTCGCCACCCTCAACATCAAAGATGTAATCAAAGAGGGTAGGAGAGGCATCAAACTCAATTCCGTTTAGGTATTTAGCATAGAGTTCCTCGTAAGCTGGTTGATATTCAAATGGTTTAACCTCTATCCTGAAATTTGTTTCAATGTATTTTTGGAAAGGATGTTTTTTAGGTTTTGCAAGTTGGTTTAAATTTATCCTGAGCCAAAATACTGGTCCAACCTCCTTACCTTGATACTGGAAATAACCTTGAAAATCTTCGATTGATTCTTTCCTGCGGGGCATTCCGTCCATCATAATAAAGTCGGTAGTCATCAAGATTTGTTGCACCCTATACCAACCTCTTTCTAGGAATTCACGATATTGTTCTGCACTAACTTTTTCTTGCGGTAATATTTTCTGGTAAAACACAGATGGCATTGGCGCAAGATACTAATTCTTGTTCTACCTAAAGTTATAGTCTACACCATAAACTTGGGTTAATAAAGTTTGTGGTCCATCTAAAATTTTAGCATTTAAAGGCAAAGTAGGCGTAACAGGTGAGTTTTTAATGAGGTAGTCTTTCATGGTTTTGTGCAAGGTAAAAGAATGTGTTATTGGATTTGCAACGCCTTTAATTCTACAAAGCATATCCACAGGGTCGCCATCACGCTCGCAAGCACATATTTTATAAATGGCATTTTCATCAATAGGTTTTCCTTTAACCAATACTTTTTGAACCCTTTTTCCCATGGCTTCAAAAGCTTTAAACTCAATTTGCATCCCTTGAAATTTAATCACCCAACCACCAAAACGTTTCGAGGCATCTTTGGCAAACACATTGTTTAGTTCTTTTTCTAGCCACTCTAACAATTGCTTTCCAGTAATTTCGCCTGTTTTTAAGTTGCTATCTACAGGCAGCATATCATAAATAAAGCCATTGTTGATGGGGATGTTGCCAGTATGGTCTGGGGTGCTCTTTGGAGGGCAAAACCTAAAGCCATTGGAAAGTACAATATCCACTTCAGGCATTTGCCAGGCAAGTGCGTTTAACACCATGGTGTCGATGGTGTTTTCTATTACAAAGTAGCGATACAAGGGCAAAGTGCTGTAACCTATTATTTGTGAAATTTCTTCTTTAAATGGGAGTTCATTTTCCTTGATGATGTTACTCAATATGGGGTCTGCTTTATAATTTTCAGGACTTAATTCATCTAGCAAATAATTATCTGAAATTACTTTGCCATTTTTTATGGTTAGTTGCAGTTTGCCTATGAATGAACCAAAGGCTCCAGGTTCAACCACTTTTGAGTATTTGCATTGAATGGGTTTCCTTACCCTTTCATGTGTATCACCACCTAAAATATAATTTACACCTTCGCAGTCTGGGTTATTGGCCAAGGCTATTTGTTGGGATAAGCCTAGATGAGAAAGTATTATGATGAAAGCACATTGTTCGTCATTTCTTAATACTTCAACATAGTGTTTTAAATTTTCTTCTGGCTTGGTATAAAGAATTCCTTTGCTATAGTTTGGTGATTGTCTTATAGGTACCAATGGATCTGTATATCCTAGGAAACCAATTTTAATTCCTGCTACATTCCAAATATGATAGGGATGAAAAATTAGTTCGCCTTTTTTGCCTTCACCTAAATCGTGGTACATGTTGGCACAAACTTTTGGGGCTTGTAGGGCTCCCATTAAGGTTTGCATATTTCTTTTGCCAAAAATTACTTCCCAATTTCCGGGCAGATAAAGGTTATAATCTAGTGCATTTAAAATAGGAACCATTGCCTTGCCCGTGGTTTTTCCAGACAAAGCGCTGCCTTGAAACATATCACCAGTATCTATTATAAAGGTATTTGGGTTTTTCTTTTTCTCTTTTTTTAGATAGGTAGATAAATGCGCATAGCCACCCGCTTTTCTAAAAACTGCTTTATCGTTTTCCCAAAACAACTCATCATGCGGATAAACTTGACAATGCACATCGGTGGTTTGTAGTATTTGAACAACTACTTCTTTATCCGAAGGTTTTTCTCCTCCAACTTCTGAGTTTTCTAACTCCTCTGCAGCAGCCATGGCTGGTAGCGTTGGAATAAGGCCAGCACCAAGTCCAATTTTTCCTAAAGATTTAATAAAGCTGCGCCTAGGTGAATTTTCATTTTTAGAAGAAGTTGTCATGTTTGTTGTTTTAAAAGTGGTAGTTGATAACAAAGTTATATAAGCTCATGTCAACCTTATTAAAAACGTATCTGTTGTTTTTGTAATTGTCTCCCATTTGTCCTTTGTAAACATACAAAAGTTGTAAGTCAAATCCCTTAAAAAACCTATGTGCTTTGTAGCGTATATCAGCATTAAACTGCCAATAGGAAGGGAAAGCGTATTTATTCATTTCGGGGTTTTTTACATCTGGCATATAAAATCTTCCATAGCTAAAATCGCTTCTAAAACCAGATTTGCCGTAGCTTTTCCCTATTACTGCATTTACAGCATGTACATTTGCATAGCCTTCGTTGCGTTCTCTTGGCATAAAGGTAAAGAAGGGGTCGCGGCTCCATTCTCTTGGCATCAGATACCTTCCATGTTCAGTAATTCTATTATAGTTAAGTTGGAATGAACCTGTTTTTTCTTTAGCAATTTCAAGTCTTGCACCATAGGTATATGACTTATTATCTTTAAGCATATAGGTTTTACTTTGGTCTTGGTTACCACCATCATTGATGGCTTGCTGCATTATCCCTTGAAGACCTAAATTTAGTTTTGTTTTATTCTTGAAGTTAAAACTTCCATTGTATTGAACAAGGCTCGTATTAAAGATATTCTCTACATAAAGGTTCCAAACTTGAAAATCGTGATGCTTTTTCAATTGGTGCGTAATACCTGCATAGAAAGCCCCATTACTTTTTAGATTGCCTGCATAGTTTGATTTACTGCCATCAGGGTTTAAGCCACTGGCAAAAATACCAATAGACTCGCCAATCTCAAACCATTTAATGGTGCTTCTTGGAGAAATTTTGTACAAAAAGCCGATATCCAATCGTGTGTTCTTTACCTCATTATAGTTAAGAACAATCCCCTCCACTAGAGTAGGTCTCATTCTGCCATCTTGCGGATTTATAAAAGGGGTTCTAATGTGTTGCTTGCCAAATTTAACATTCGATTTTTTGTAATTATATTTAATGTATAAGTCTTCTAATCTATCTAGGTTTTTATGATTGTTTGGGTTTTCCATGTCAAATAGACCTAATTCATACCTAGAAAGCAATCCAGTTAATGGATCGGGTTTAGCAAGATTTGATGAGTATAAGTTATAAATGAAAAATCCACTGATGCCAATTTGAAAGTTCTTAAACTTTCCTGTTTCGTATCCTATTCCCATTCCAAAAGCATTGGCAAAGTAATCACTTAAATCATCGGCATTATCAGTAAAAGAGGTGTAATAGCGGGCATGTCCATAAAAACTCCCATTTCTAAAGAAGTGTTGCAGGTTATTGGTGTCTGTAGGATTTTGGTCTCTTTCAGTATAATGCTGATAGGGTAAATTTTGCGCCATCAGGGTTTGGGTCAAACCGAAAAAAACAAGTGCCATTAACAGCAGCATTGCATGAAACTTTTTCATATATTATGCTAGTTAAGATTGTTTTTTGGTGGAAGCTTCCTTAGCCGCCTTAATGGGTTTGAAAGGTCCAAATTTGTGTTGTGTTTCAGAAAACCCATCGGTATATGGTCCGAATGGATGATCGATTGGTTTTTGTGAAATATCTGGCCAATCGTTTGGCGTTGCCTTGGTAGGCCTAGGTTGCGAATTAACAAATGCAGCAATGTCCCAAGCTTCTTCATCAGTTAATTGGGGGTTTTCATGTGATGCGCCTAAGGGCATATTGTATTTTGCGTAACGGGCAAAAAAAGTAATTCTAAACAAACCAGCTTTATCATTATACGCGTGTTTTCCCCACAATGGAGGGAAACTATATTCAGTTCCTTCTGCATTTAGCAAGCCTTGCCCATTTGCCTGATGGCAACTTTGACATTTGGCTGCATAAATTTCTTTACCTTTTTTGGGGTCGGCTGCCCTGTCTAAAAATGCCAATTCTTTGAAACCAGATCCTTCTGCTTTTTTTCCTTTTTCTGTGTTTGATCCAATATAAGTAATATAAGCTTTGATGGCTTGCATTTCTTTGCTTAAGGTGTCTAAAGCTTTACCATTTAAACTTCTTTCAAAGCAATCATTCACACGTTTGTAAATGTCTTCTTCTGTGCCACTTCTGGCCCTAAATTTTGGGTAGTTTGCAGCCACTGAGCCGTAGTTGTTGCCAAACACCTTTGTGCCAGCATCGAGGTGGCAGTTTTGGCAATTCATGCCATTGCTAATTTGGGTAACACTACCTTTAGGTCCTAAATATTTAGAAGTATGGCTTATTAATTCCTTGCCATACCATACAAGTTCTTTTTGTGCTGGGTCTTTAATTAAATTAAGGTCCACCGCCTGCCAAAAGGCAGTTTCTTTTTTTTCGGTTTGAACCGAGTCTGTTGCTTCAGTATTTTCTCCATTTAACTTTTGGTTCAAACCTTCTCTATTAAAATAAAGTATTACAGCAATAACCAATGTAAGTGCTAGTGTTGCAAGCACCCACATCAGTTGTTTTACACTTTTTGATAATTTTTGATGTAACTCTTGCGAATCCATTGTTAAGGTTAAATCTTAATATTAGTGTGGAAGTTTATCTCTAAAATAGCCGTACACCCAAGTACCAGCAATGGCGCTTAAAAGGGTTACCGCAATTACAGTTGCGCCGCTACCAATTTGTGCAAATAGCGGTCCTGGGCAAGCCCCAGTTATGGCCCAACCAAAGCCAAACATTAGCGAGCCATAGATATTTCCTTTGTTAAACTCTTTAACATGAAACACAATAGTTTCACCATAAATGGTTTTGATGTTAAACTTTTTGATAATAAATACTGAAAGCATGCCAACTGCTACAGCACTTCCAATTACACCAAACATATGAAAGGATTGAAAGCGAAACATTTCTTGAATACGAAACCAACTAATAATTTCAGCCTTTACAAATAGGATTCCAAATCCTATTCCTACAGCAAGATATTTTAGGTTATGATACCATTTATGTTCAAGCTTACTTTCATTCACGCACATGGCGTCTTGTTCACGAAGTAATAAATCTTGGTCAATTGTTCCTGTTATAGGAGTTGTATTGATGTTTTCCATGTGAAGTTAGATTAAAGGTTTAAAATGAAAGGAAGTACAAAATTGGCTACTAAAATACCACCCAGCATAAAACAGCAGGTTGCAACTAAGGAAGGCCATTGCAAGGTGCTAAGTCCCATGATGGCATGACCGCTTGTGCAGCCACCGCCATAACGAGTCCCAAAGCCTATTAAGAAACCGCCAACAACCATCATAATAAATCCTTTGAGGGTAAATAAATTAGCCCAGTTAAATATTTCGTTTGGCATCAGGCTCGTGTAATCTGTAATGCCATAGCCATTTAGTTCTTCAGTCAAGTTTGGATTAACCACAATTGGTTCAGGGTTACCTAATAAACTAACCGCCAAAACACCCCCAATGAATATACCAGCAACAAAAAAGAGATTCCAGATTTCTTTTTTCCAGTCGTATTTAAAAAAAGGCAAATTACCGGGTATACAAGCAGCGCATATATGTCGCATAGAAGAACTTATGCCAAATGTTTTATTGCCAATTATAAGCAAAGTTGGAACGGTTAAACCGATAAGTGGCCCGGCCACATACCATGGCCAAGGTTGAGAAATAAATTCTATAAAGTTCATGGAGAAGTTTGTTGTTTTTTTGTTTGTTAATTTGCTTTATTGGCAGTTTATGTTTTGCCAAGCACCAAGGTTTTCGATATTGGAAATACCGGCGCCTTCTAACATGCTTTTAGCCGAACCTGCGCGTGCTCCGCTGCGGCAAACTAGAATTACTTTTTCGTAGCCTTTTAGTTCTTCTATGCTTCCTTGCAATCTATCTAAGGGAATATTTACTGAACAATCTGCATGTCCATCATCATTCCATTCTCCTACGGTGCGCACATCTACAATAATTGTCTTCATATTTTTATCTTTTTTATTTGTTATTGTTTTTGTTGAATCTGTTTTTTGTGTGGTTTTAGGCTTAGTGCTTTGTCCATTGCAAGAGATGGCTATCATTGATAAAGCCAACATTAAATATCCAACTATTAATTTGTTTTTCATGTTTTTTATTATTTAGGTTTTAGCTGTTGGCTTTTAGCAATTGGCTAATTCCAACTACCAAAAGGCAACTGCCAGTAGCTTATTTCAAAATCTTACTTTGGCAAACGAAATTTGTTTTAGGAATTTCTGTTTTTGCAATGGCGCTAAAGCCACCTTCAACTTCACTAAAATTTCTGTAACCTCTTGCTTGAAGAATACTTGCGGCAATCATGCTTCTATATCCACCAGCACAATGCATAAAGAAATGCTCTTCTGGGTTTATATCTTTAATCCAATCATTGATAAAAGCCAAGGGTTTGCTATAAGCCTCATCTACATGCTCGGCAGCATATTCTGTTTCTTTGCGTATATCAATGATTTTACTTTCTCCAATTTTAACTTGTTGAGCAAATGCATCAACAGTAATTCTATTGATGGTATCCACTTCCATTCCGGCAGCTTTCCAGTTGTTAAATCCTCCTTTTAAGTGGCCAATTACATTGTCAAAACCTACTCTGCTCAAGCGGGTTACTGCTTCTTCTTCTTTACCTTCTTCTGCAATTAATAAAATAGCTTGTTTTACGTCTACTATCATTGCTCCAACCCAAGGTGCAAAATCTCCATTTAAACCAATATTGATACTTTGAAGAACAAAACCTTTGTAAAATTCAGCTGCGCCTCTGGTGTCTAAAATCAACGCACCTGTTTCTTCTGCTGCAGCTTCAAAGGCAGCTGGTTCTAATGCGCGCATGCCATTGTTTAATACAGACTCAAAGCTATCATATCCCTTTTTGTTCATCGCCACATTCATTCCAAAGTAGCCTGGAGGTGGCAATAAGCCATCAGTTACTTCTTTTACAAACTCTTCTTCGGTCATGTCTGAACGCAAAGCATAATTGCTAGCTTTTTGCTCGCCAATAGTAGAAACAGTTTCTTTGCTCATGTTTTTACCACAAGCCGAACCAGCTCCGTGCGCAGGATATACAATTACATCATCAGCCAAAGTCATGATTTTGTTTCTTAAAGAATGAAACAAGGTGGCAGCTAACTGCTCTTGTGTCATGGCTGCTGATTTTTGAGCCAAATCTGGTCTACCAACATCTCCAATGAACAAAGTGTCTCCACTAAAAATTGCATGGTCTTTTCCATTTTCATCTATCAACAAATAGGTAGTGCTTTCCATGGTATGTCCTGGGGTGTGAAGCACTTTAATTTTGATTTTTCCAATTTCAAAAATTTGACTGTCCAGAGCAACAATGCACTCAAACTCTGGAGCGGCATTAGGTCCGTATATGATTGCTGCACCTGTTTTTTTGCTAAGGTCTAAATGACCACTTACAAAATCTGCGTGAAAATGTGTTTCGAAAATGTATTTGATGTTAACCTTGTCATTTTCTGCGCGGTCTAAATAAGGCTGCACTTCACGCAATGGATCTATTATAGCAGCTTCACCGTTACTAGTAATGTAATAGGCACCTTGCGCCAAACATCCAGTATAAATTTGTTCTATTTTCATATAGGTATTTTATTTGTTATTTTAGAATTGTAAATACGAATTTAGGGAACCCGTTTGAGATTGATTGTTACAAATGTTACAAGAAACTTTAACTGCAACAAATGTTACTTTTAGCTATTTTAAGAAAAGCTCCTTAACAATGATGTAAATGCCCATGATTAGCACAAACCAGCCAAAACCTGTTTTAAGTTTTGCTCCGGCGATTTTCTTAGAAAGGTAAATCCCTCCAAAAATTCCTAATACAGCCGAAAAGGTAAAAATGGATAAAAGTGACCAATCAATATAGTTTCCTCCTTGAATGTCTCCAATAAAACCAATGAGAGATTTAGCGGCAATAATAAACAAGGAGGTTCCAACGGCAAGTTTCATGGGCATTTTAGCCAATAAAACCAATGCTGGTATAATCAAGAATCCCCCGCCGGCACCAACCAAACCTGTTAATATGCCTACAATGCTTCCTTCTGCTAAAATCATTGGATAATTATAGGTCATTGCGGCTCCTTCTTCGGCTTCATCTACTTTTTTGCCAGGTTTAATCATTGAGTAGGAGGCCATCAGCATTACTACTGCAAATAACAACATGAGTGCAATAGGTTTTGTGATGGCAAGCCCTGCAATGGTAACAATTTCTTGAGGAATCAAAGGCACTATCCACATTCTGGTTATGTAAACCGCTGCAATGGAAGGGACACCAAAAATAAGCACTGTTTTAAAATCAACCCTTCCAGCTAAGGCATTTTGGACACCGCCAACCAATGCTGTTGTTCCCACAATAAAAAGGGAGTAGGCAGTCGCGGCCACTGGGTTTACACCCATAATATAAACTAAAATTGGAACGGTTAAGATTGAGCCACCACTGCCAATTAAGCCTAGCGAAACGCCTACCAAGGCTGCTAATATGTAACCTAATATTTCCATTTGTTGTTTGTTTGGATTACAAAGGTGGCAAGTTAAAGTGGTTTGTTTGGTTACAAATGTTACATTGAATATTATTTCATTGGTAACAACTCTATGGTATTTCGATGCAGTTTAACTTTTCCAGCTATTTCCATTTGTTTAAGCAACCTAGATATCACAACCCTGCTCGAGTTTAGGTCCCTTGCAATTTGTTCATGGGTAAGCGCAAGTAAATTGGATTGCTGACTATTCTTCAATTTCATTAAATAGTATTCCAATCGTTCATCCATGGCATGGAAGGCAACACTTCTTAGGGAGTCTAATAATTCTTGATAACGGTTTCGGTAGCTTTCAACTACAAAATAATACCATGATTTATAGTTGACCATAAAAGTGTCCATCACTTCTATGGGCACCATAATGGCTTCGGTATCTTCCGTTGCAAATGCTTCTAAATCGCTCTTTTTATTTCTGGCTGCGCAAATAAATGACATGGCACAAGCCTGCCCAGGCTCTAAAAAATACATAAAGAATTCTTCTCCTTCTTCGCCTTCAGTATAAATTTTTACCTTGCCACTGGTCAAAAGCATGGTAGATTTCATGTACTGGCCTGATCTAATAATGGCCTCGCCAGCTTTAAATGTGCGGAGGGTACAATGCTTTACTATGCAATCAACAAGATCATTTTCAAATTGAGGGAAATGTGTTTTAAGCTTTTCCTTAATTGACATTTAAACTATTATTTGTTTTGGATTGGCTCCAAATTTATTGTTACCTGCTTCTGAATCTGTTGCGTACCAAAAAATAAGTGGAATAATTCCGATAATGGTAAAGGCTATTAATATCCACCAACCGCTGCGGCCTGTATCATGAAGTCGTCTGATAGAAACTGCTAATTGTGGAAGTATGGTAAGTATGCCATAAATCAAAGTGATTATTCCAATTGGTTCTCCATCCTCTCCCTTAATGGTTAAATCGAAGGCGAAATCTAAGACATTTGTTATGAGCATAATGATAATATGTACTAAAACAAAATACCAATATTCTGCTCTCCTAGAGCGACCACGAAAGATGGCGTAACCTTTTAATGCGAGTAAGTAGTAATTCATCACGGTGCAAGGTACAGAATAAAAATTACTCTATCATAATTTGCATAAAAACCCTGAAACCCACCAATGGGCAAGGCACATACGCAGGGAAAAATTCATTTTGGCTGTCTTTGCTAAAGAAATAGGGGTGCGAAGCAAAATTTCCACCTACACAATCCCCTTTGCTGCTTACCATTTCGCTTGCATTTCCTAAAGCATGATAAAGCAATATGTTTCCTTGCTCGTATTGTTTTTTATTTACCTTTTTCAAATATGGGCTATTAACTCGCCCATTGTTTATTTTTAGGTGCTTAGGCTTTTCTTTGAAACTACCTATCCAAGGAAAACTATCTGTGGCGGTGGCTCCATAAACCACCCTATTCCATTCTTGCTTGCTGGGTAACCTAAAAACCACTTTCTTAAAGGGTCTTTCTGGGTTTAAGTGATACATTTGGGTTAACCAGTTACAATAAAAATTAGCCTGCTCATAGCTAATATTGACCACCGGAAAGGCAGCATATTTTGACGAATTGAAATATTTCTTTTGCAGTTTTTTATTTACACTTTTTTCATTGCGCCATTTTGCTGTATCCAAAATTAAGGTATATTTTAATTCTGGTCTTCTTTGAATAATATCCTGTAAAAATGCTTGGTAATCTGCATTGGTGGTTTCAAATTTACACGCATATAATTTTGGTTCAACCCGAACAAAATTCTGAATGACATCTTTACTTTCGTGATGCCTTTGGGCATTGCCATTTAGCGAAATTATTAAAAACAAAAGAATAATTGAAACAAGTTTATTCATCTAGTTTATGAATTTGGGAAAGCAATTTAAACAGCGCTAAAGTAACTTTTAAAGGGGTATTTAAAATATTGAAAATTACATTCTTCTAGTTACATTTGTACTGTGTTAAAACAGCTTCATCGCAATATAACGTTTTTTCTTCTGCTGGGTTTCTTCCTGCTAAATTCGTTATTGCCCGGTTTTGGCGCTGAGTTTCAGAAATTGCCTTCCTTGGTTAATCATTACCAACACCATTTAGAAGAGCACGAAACAGTAGATTTTATGGAGTTTCTTGCCATTCATTACAATGGAGAAAGCAAACACACCCAAGACGAATCGCATGATGATTTGCCTTTGTTTCAGGGTGCGGCAAACACTTTTCACGCCATTACACATGATCCTTTTAATGTTAACATTACGCCACCAGTTAATGCAGCGGTAAACACAAAGCTTTTACCAGAAAACCATTATGCTTACGCCCCCATCGGGAGTTTGTTTCAGCCGCCCAAGCAGGCTTAATTCCTTTTCTTTTCTTCACTTTTTGTGTTTTTTATTAAGGTTTCGGTTTGAACCGAAGCTCAATTTCAATTAAATTTATATAGAGAATTATGCTTAATGCAATCATTCAGTTCTCTATCAGAAACAAATTAATCATTGGTTTATTTGTTGTGTTTCTGATAGGATATGGTAGCTACCAATTTACAAAGCTACCTATAGATGCCGTGCCTGATATTACAAACAATCAGGTATTGGTTATCACCCAATCTCCCTCTTTGGGTGCGCCAGACATAGAGCGCCTTATTACTTTCCCTATTGAGCAAGCGCTCAGTAATATTCCAGGGAAAATAGAGATTAGAAGTTTTTCACGCTTTGGCTTGTCTTTGGTTACCATTGTTTTTAACGACGAAACAGATGTGTATTGGGCGCGTAACCAAGTATCCGAGCGCTTAACTTCAGTCCAAAGTCTTATTCCAGAAAACATTGGTGTGCCAGAATTAGGTCCAGCTACTACTGGCCTTGGCGAGATTTATCAATACGTACTTAGGCCCAAAAAGGGCTATGAAGAAAAATACGATGCCCAAGAATTAAGAACCTTGCAAGATTGGATTGTCCGTCGTCAACTCCTAGGCATAGAAGGGGTTGCTGATGTAAGTAGTTTTGGGGGTTTCCTAAAACAAATCGAAATTGCAGTAGACCCAGCCCAACTCGCGGCCCATGGCATAAGCCTAGACGAAGTTTATGTGGCCATTCAACGCAACAACCAAAATGAAGGTGGCGCTTATATTGAAAAGGGTTCTAATGTTTTATATATCCGCACAGAAGGTTTGATAACCGAATTAGACCAATTAAAACAGATAGCCATTAAACAATCTAGCTCTGGAACACCCTTGTTGTTAAAAGATATTGCAGAAGTTAGAATTGGCCACGCTACACGATACGGTGCTTTGGTATACAATGACGAAGCCGAAGTTGCTGGTGCAGTTATCATGATGCTCAAAGGTGCCAACAGCAATTTGGTCATTAAAAATGTTAAAGAAAAAATTGAACTCATCCGTCAAACCTTACCTGAAGGCGTAGAATTAGAAGCTTTTTTGGATCGAACCAAAATGGTGAACAATGCCATAAGTACAGTAGAAACCAATTTGGCTGAAGGGGCCTTGATAGTAGTATTTATCTTGGTTTTGTTTCTAGGTAATTTGCGTGCAGGATTTCTAGTTGCTTCTGTTATTCCTTTATCAATGTTGTTTGCTGTTATCATGATGAACCTCTTTGGGGTAAGTGGTAATTTGATGAGCTTAGGTGCATTAGATTTTGGATTGATTGTAGATGGCGCTGTTATTATTGTGGAAGCAGTAATGCACCTCTTAACCCAAAGCAAAAAGCTGCAAGGCCACTCGCGCTTTTCTAAGGATAGATTGGATCATGAAGTAGGCAATGCTGCTGGCAGAATGATGAATGCCGCAGTGTTTGGACAACTTATCATTCTCATTGTATACCTTCCTATTTTTAGTTTGCAAGGTATTGAAGGTAAGATGTTTAAACCGATGGCGCAAACAGTGGCTTTTGCTTTAGCTGGAGCGTTTCTTTTATCGCTAACCTACGTGCCAATGATGAGTGCCTTGCTGTTGAGAAACATTTCTCATGAGCCTAATTTTGCAGATAGATGGATGCACAAGCTTGAGACTTGGTATGAAAAACAATTACAGAAGGCAATGAAAATTTCTAAGCAATTGGTAATTGTGTTACTCCTATTTTTTGGGTTATCAATTTATTTGTTAACCACTTTAGGAGGCGAGTTTATTCCATCTTTAGAAGAAGGGGATTTTGCTGTTGAAACCCGCGTCTTAACTGGTAGTAACCTTAAGGTAAGCATTGCTTCTGCAACTGCTGCTGCTAAAGTAATTTTGGAAGAATTTCCAGAGGTTGAGAAGGTAGTAACCAAAATTGGGAGTGGCGAAATTCCTACCGACCCCATGCCCATTGAAGCCATGGACATGATGATTATCTTAAAGGATAAAAAAGAGTGGACTTCCGCCTCAAACTTTAGCGAACTAGCAGAAAAAATGAGTGAAGCACTCAAAGCTGTTCCTGGTGTTACTTTTGGTTTTCAGTATCCCGTTCAAATGCGCTTTAACGAGTTGATGACGGGTGCGCGACAGGATGTTGTGTGCAAAATTTTTGGGGAGAACCTAGATACATTGGCCCATTTAGGTAAGCACCTTGGCGAGTTATCACATAATATTGAAGGCGCAAAAGATGTTTATGTAGAAAGTATTTTAGGCATGCCTCAAATTGTAGTGAAATACAAAAGGGATGTATTGGCACAATATGGTTTGCAAATAGACGAAGTTAATACGATTGTGAATGCGGCTTTTGCTGGTAAAAAAGCTGGATTATTCTTTGAGGCAGAAAGGAGATTTGATTTGGTTGTGCGTCTTTCAAAAGCCAATCGCAAAACTGAAGCTGATATTCAAGATTTGCTTATTCCTGCACAAGGCCATCAATTCATTCCGTTGCGCCAATTAGCCGAAGTAGAAATTATCAATGGTCCAAACCAAATTCAGCGCGAAGATGCCAAACGCCGAATGATAGTGGGTTTTAATGTTAGGGGCAGAGATGTGCAAAGCATTGTGCAAGACTTGCAAGCGCAGGTGAAGCAAAAGCTTAAATTGCCTCCTGGATATTATATTACTTATGGGGGCTCTTTTGAAAACTTAGAAGCTGCCAAAAGTAGATTGGCCGTGGCTGTTCCAATTTCTTTATTATTAATATTAGTTCTTTTATACTTTGCTTTTAAGTCGATACGCCAAGGCCTGCTAATTTACTCGGCGATACCACTTTCTGCCATGGGTGGTATCTTTGCGCTTGCCTTGCGCGGCCTACCATTTAGCATTTCTGCCGGCATTGGTTTTATTGCCTTGTTTGGTGTGGCTGTTTTAAATGGAATAGTTTTAGTAACCGAATTTAACAGGCAATTACAATTGCCAGAAAGTACTTTAAAAGATGCTGTAATTAATGGTTCAAAACTAAGACTAAGGCCCGTATTAATGACGGCAGCAGTGGCTTCTTTAGGATTCTTACCTATGGCACTAAGCAATGGGGCTGGGGCAGAGGTGCAAAGACCTTTGGCCACAGTGGTAATTGGAGGTTTGCTCATCGCTACCTTGCTTACTTTGTTTATCCTTCCTATTTTATATGTTTGGTTCGAACGCAAAAAACACACAACGCTACTAACTAAGTTGTTAGTAATTGGACTGCTAGGCTTTGGTTCAAACCAAAACTTAACAGCCCAACAACCCTTAACATTAGAGGAGGCCAAACTAATGTTGCAACAACGCAATCCTAAACTTGAAGCTTCAAAATTGCAAACTTTGTATGCGCAAAAACTCAGCAAACAAGCATATACCATTCCTCAAACAACAGTTAGTTTTGAACGCGGACAATTTAACAGTGCCTTTATCGATAACCGCTTTGATGTATCTCAAAGTTTTGATTTCCCTACAATTTACAGCAGGCAAAAACAATTGTTGAAGCAAGAATGGGCCATTACGCAAGCGCAACAAGTGCTCACAGAAAAAGAACTCCTTGCAGAACTTAGCATTGCTTTTACCGAGTTGCTTAAAATCCAATTGTTAGAAAACCTTTATCGAGAGGCAGACACGCAAATGATACAACTAATAGATTTGGCAAAGTTGCGCAACAAAGCTGGTGAAACTGATGTAACTGAATCAGCTTATCTAAGTCAACAACGTGCCGAGACTTTTTTGCAACTCAATCAATTATTGTCTGCCAAATTTGCCTACCAATTGCGTTTGCAATTGCTGTTTGAT
The DNA here is from genome assembly GCA_027488905.1 of Bacteroidota bacterium. Classification (GTDB taxonomy): domain Bacteria; phylum Bacteroidota; class Bacteroidia; order UKL13-3; family UKL13-3; genus B1. Next base: position 16,792 of record JAIYAT010000016.1, on the reverse strand, counting down.
ACTGAAACTATTTTTATACCAGTGGGCGATTTACAATTACCAAAACCATTTGATAGTAGTGCTTCTTCGCTTGGTATAACTGCAAAACTGCTTACAGAACAAAGTAAATTAGCGCAAGCAAATTATCGCTTAGAAAAGGCAAAATTATTACCAGATGTTTTGTTAGGTTATGGCAATTTATCTATCACTGGTATTGGCAACGATGATATTTATTATGGAGCCGATAAACGCTTTCAAACCTTTCAAGTGGGTGTTGGTGTTCCTTTATTTTTTGGTTCGAACCAAAACCGAATTGCAGCTGCAAAAATTGGCTTAGCAATTAGTGAAAAAAACCTAAGGTATGGATTAAAGCAACTCAATCATCAACAAATGCAATTGCAAGAACAACTGCAACGTCAAGATACTTTGTTGCAATATTTTAAAACAAACACCTTGGTTCAATCTATAAACTTAAGAGAGGCAGCAGATAAACAATATGCCTCTGGACAAATAAATTACCTTAGCTATATCATGCTCTGGAATCAGTACATGCAAACGCAAACCCGTTATTTGGCTTTGGTTCAAACCTATAATGAAATCATTATTCAATTACAAAAAATCAATTAACATGAAGTTTTTAAATCGTTATAAAAATAGTATTGCTGCTTTATTGCTAAGTACTTTTGTTTGGGCTTGTGCCGACCCAAAGCCAGCTGCAGAAGCAAGTGAGGCTGCTGTATCGGATGAAGTTACAGTAGATTCGGTTCAAGCCAAGAACATAGGTTTAAGTTTAACCAGTTTTGAGGTAAAGGACATTCGCGCACATATCAAGGTAAAAGGAAAAATAGATGTGCCACCGCAAAATATGTACTCCTTAAGTTTACCCTTAGGTGGGTATTTAAAATATACCAAGTTATTACCGGGCATGCATTTTAACAAAGGTGATGTAATTGCCTTAATTGAAGACCCCAAGTTTATTGAGATTCAGCAGCAATACTTAATGACTAAAAGTAAACTACAATTGCTACTGGCAGATTTCGAAAGACAAAGTGCCTTGTATGATTCAAAAGCTGCAAGTGAAAAGGTGTTTCAGCAAGCCAAATCAGATTATCAATTGCAAGTGGCAAGCCTACGTGGGTTGGAAGAACAGTTAAAATTAATAGGTCTGAACCCCGCCACCTTAACAACAGATAATTTATCTGGAACCATTCCTTTGCGCGCACCAATCAACGGTTTTGTAGGAAGGGTTAATGCTAACACAGGCAAGTACATTGCCCCAACAGATATTCTTTTTGAATTGGTAAATCCAGAAGATATTCACTTAAGTTTAAATGTTTTTGAGAAAGACATCAATGAGTTGGAGATTGGTCAAAAGGTTACTGCTTATACCAATGCTGCTTCAAACAAAAAGTACAGTTGCGAAATCATTTTAATTGGTAAGGAAGTGCTAGAAGACAACAGCATTAATGTGCATTGTCACTTTGATTCTTATGACAACAGATTGGTTCCAGGCACATTTATGAATGCCGAAATCAATAGGATTTACAAAGCTGTGCTTACTTTGCCCGAAACAGCTATTCAATATTGGGAAGCTAAGCCAGTGATTTTTATACAAGAAGGCGATGGCTTTAAAATGCAAGAAGTGGAAGTGGGTGTTACAGACAATGGTTTTGTGCAAATCTTATCACCACAAACTGCCTGGTTAAAAGCAAAGATTGCCGATAAAGGCTCTTATGCTTTGTTGATGAAACTTAAGAATGCTGCAGAAGAAGAGTAAGTAGGTTTTTGGCAACTTTACTGCCAATAGCTACACCCATTCCATTTAAGCGAGCGCCCACAAAAATGCGCTCGCTTACTTTTTTTACCAAAGGTTGTTTGTTACCTCCAAAAGCCATGATGCCACTCCAATGGTAGTCAATTTCAAATGGGGTTTGGTGGAGAATGGTTTCTTGCAGGTGTTGGTTTAACTTGTTTAAAATGGTTTGGTTTGAACCAAATTCAGTGGTGGTTTCACCCTCAAAATCAAGGTTTCTCCCTCCTCCAAAAATGATGCGTTCATGGATGTTTCTAAAGTAATAATAGCCTTCATCGAAGCTAAAGATGCCTTTTACTTTTAGGTTTGAAATGGGTTTGGTTACCAATACTTGACCTCTTCCGGGCTGAAGGTCTTCTTCAGGCAAAAAGCGTTTGGTAAAAGCATTGGTGCAAAGAAAAACTTGTTGAGCGTTAAAAGTAATTTGGTCGCAATTGACAAGCACCTTTAGGTTTTCTTCATCTATGCTATTAACATTTGTATTTGTAAATACTTGAACGCCTTTAGAAGTACAAAGTGCCTGCAAGGCTTGCATCATTTTGCCTGTGTCTAATTGTCCTTCACAGTTGTTTTTAACAATGGTTTTTATCTGTTTCGGGTTGAACCCAAAGGCCTTAGTTGCAGTGGAATCTTCGGAGAAAATTTCGTTACCCAACAAAGGTTGTAGCAATTGATTTATTGCCTCCATTTCTTGGAGGAAATCTATGTTTTGGTGATGAAAAAGCAGCTCAAAACCACCATGTTTTTGAAAGTCTATGTTTTGGTCGCCAAGTCTATTTCTAAGAATTTGCAAGCCATCTGCACGATCTTGAATGAGGGTTAAAAAGGCTTCTTGCCCCATGAGTTGTAGGTCGTGCACCTTTTCGCTTAAAGAACCAATGCAGGCAAACCCCGCATTTTTAGTGGAGGCTCCACTTGGTAAAATGCCACGTTCGAGAATGGCAATTTTGGCTTTAGGGAAAGTATCGGCTAGCTCAATGCCAAGAGAGAGCCCTGTGATACCAGCACCTAAGATGAGGTAATCATAAGAAATGAAAGAAGTTTTTTCCCAATAGCTAAGTTGCATAGTTTATTTAATTTGAAGCACTGCCTCCATGCGCAGTAATTTGTTTTTAATGATATTCTTTGAAATGGAACAATGCCCCATGATTAAGCCTTGTTCTTTTGGCTCAGAAATAAAACATTTGCTGTATGTATGTGCACTTAGGTTATGTTGGCTCAGTAGATTTACCAAGTCTTTATCTAGAAATTCATTTTCAAACTTTATCAAAGATTGCAAACTCAAGCCTTCATTTGGATGTATGACTAAACCTGTTCCTTCGAAAATTTCTTTAAAAGTTTGTATGAAATACAGCTTTCTTTCTTTGGTTATAGCAATTAAGTTGTTAAGGTGATTATGCATTACTTTTTTCTCAATAAATTGGTTCAACACAAACTGAACCGATGGTGCCACAAAGCGATGAGAATGTTTAAGCATGATTTCTAAGGGTAGCTTTAATTGAGGTGGAACAATCATGTATCCAATTCTCAATGAGGGATGCAAAATGCGATTAAATGTACCTATGTAAATTGTTCTTTGTTTCTTATCCAAGCTAAACAAGGATGGTAAAGCGTTTTCCCAGTTATTTAGTTCATGTTCGTAATCGTTTTCTATGATGTAAGCTTTATGTTCATCAGCATAACTTAACAACTCGAGTCGCCTTTCTATAGGCATTTTTACCCCAGTAGGATAATGACAAGAAGGTGTTACGTGGATTAACTTTGGTTTATTTTTTAGTTTTTTGAGGACTGCTAAGCTTATCCCTTTTTTGTCTAAAGAAATACCCATAATTTTCGCCATCAAACCTTTGAATACTGCATGGACATTGGGAAAGGTAGGGTCTTCTAAACATACAGTTTCACCTGGGTTTACCAGCATTGTGCCCACTAAATACAAAGATTGTAATGAGCCAGATACAATGATTACCTGACTTGGGTCGCACTTGATATTTCTAGTTAAGGTTAAATAATTGGCAATGTTTAATTTTAATTTTTCAATACCTGAAGAAGGTGAATAGGATAGATTAGAAAATTTTACCTCCTTCCAATACATATTGGTTAGGTTTTTCCATTGTGTTACAGGAAAAATATCTAAGGGTGGTAATCCCGGACTGAAAGCAAGATTTTCACTACTATTTGAAACATTGAAATCACTCAACCCTAAGAATGATTTTCCAATTTCTGAAAGCTGTGTGGTATCTACTTCCTTAACAATGTTTGAGTCCACTAATTTTTCAAGTTTTGGCTTCACCAAGTAGCCAGAGCTTTTCATAGAAATTATTAAGCCATCAAAAATCAATATTTCATAAGCCCGCAACACTGTACTTCTTGAAATACCCAGTTCTTTTGCTAATATCCTTGTGGGAGGCAGGATTGAGTTTTCTGGTATTTCTAACTTAATAATTTGTTTAGAAAGTAACTTATATAATTGAATGTACAATTTGTCTCCCTGCTTTGCTTTGGGGAAGCCTTGCCGATACTCATCCAAAATTTTCTTTAAAAGAATAGGCATAATTGGTATTTAAATATTTTAATAATTGGTATGCCAAATATACTCATTAGCCACATTACTTTGAATGTATCATTGAACTATTTGTTTAATCAAAAATTACTTTTTATGAAAAGAATTTTATTTCTATTTCTTTTTTCACTTTTATTGAGCGCAAATTCACAAGCTCAACTGATCATCAATGAAGTATTGTATGATCCATCTAATACACTGTTGGAAGGAGATGCCAATGGAGACGGTTTTTACGACCAAACACAGGATGAATTTATTGAGTTTGTAAACATAGGTACTGCAAGTCTTAACCTCAGCGGCTATCAAATTTGGGATGATACTTTAACTGGTACCATGGTTTATACCATCCCAAATGGAACTATCCTTCCTCCTCAAGGTGCTTTGGTAGTTTTTGGTGGTGGCAAACCGGTTGGACTTTTTGGTGGTGCGCTTGTTTTAGCAGATACAGGGGTTTCTGGTTTGAGCCTAAATAACAGTGGTGAAGTAATTGTAATTAAAGACAGCACAGGCAAAACGATTCTTATTTTTAACTCCGATGCATTGTCAAATAATCCTAATGAGTCCTACACCAGAAATCCAGATTTAACGGGAGCATTTGTGCAGCACACCACTGTAAATATTTCTAAATTCACACCTGGTAGGAAGGTTAATGGTGGCAGTTTTATTACAACGCCAAGTAAACAGATAACTTTTAAAGTAGATGTTAATGCTTTGCCTACTGCGGTTGATAGCGTATTTATAACAGGAAATTTCAACCAATATTGCAATACTTGTAATCCTTTGACAGATGCTAACAAAGATGGTTTGTGGGAATTAACCTTGCCTTTAACTAATGATACGCTCACTTATAAGTTTGCCTATAAATCTGCTGCTAATTATTTGCAAGAGCAATTTACCAGTGTTAGCATTTGTACGAAATTTGAAGGCGCAACCATCTATAGGTTTGCGATTGTTAAAGCAGATTCTTCTTTAAGTAATGCTTGCTTTGAATCTTGTTCACGTTGCACCAATCAATTGTCATTAAAAGGAGTAACAGATTTTATTACACCCGCTGCAGGTTCATCTGGCAAAGCCATTTACTTGGTTGCAGATGCAGCTATTCCAAATTTGAGTATTTATGGTTTGGGGATTGCAAATAATGGAGGTGGCACAGACGGCCAAGAATATCGTTTTCCAGCTATTTCTGTGCCGCTGGGAAGTCAGATTGTTTTGGCAAGAGACAGTGCTGCTTTGGCTACTTACATGAGTAGTTGTTGGTCGAAATTTACTGTTGTCTTGGTTGATACTTTTGGCGTTGTAAACCAAAATGGAAATGATGCTATTGAATTGTTTAGAGTAGGTGAGTCCATCGAAACCTTTGGGGATGTAAATGTAGACGGCTCTGGCGAAGATTGGGAATATACAGGCGCATGGGCTTATAAAAATGCCGCTGGTAAATGGATTGTAGGTGACGTTAATTGCACTGATAGTAGCACAACCATTTTTGATTCAGATTGCATTTTTCCAATTTGTGAGGGTGCAAAAGTAAGCTCCATTGTGGTTTCGGGTCAAAACAATGATTCTACTATCACTCAAAACAATGGTACCTTGCAAATGCTTGCTAGTGTTTTGCCAATAAATGCAGAAAATAAAGAAGTAACATGGTCAGTTAACAATACAAATTTAGCTAGCATTTCGGCAACAGGATTATTAACTGCATTGGCAAATGGAACGGTTCGAGTAAAAGCAACAGCCAAAGATGGAAGCGGAATAGAAGGTAGTAAAAATGTTGTTATCTCGGGGCAAAGTAATGGATTAGAAGGAGTTCAAAAAGTTAACTTAAAAGTATATCCAAATCCAGTTGAAAACTATTTAAGTATTAACTCTAATATGCCTATAGCGACTTACACCATATATTCAATTCAAGGAAAACTGCTTATGGAAGGCCAAGTCATTGCTCAGCAAGTAGACATGAGCAATTTGCAGCCAGGCATTTATTTGATAGATTTAAGCGTGAACTCACAATGGGTAAGGTATAAAGTGGTTAAAAATTAAGTACAACAAATTATGGCAGTCATGAATATGAAGTTTAGAAATCTTATTGCAATAGCTTTTCTGTTTGCCATAAGTGCATGCAAAACAGAAGACGTTTTGCCCATCATAAAACCCGATTTAGGAAGTTTGGTGAGTTTATCTTTAAATGCCAATAATATTGCTGAAGCAGGCGGTACTGCCGAGTTAACTGCAACCTTGTCTAAAGTGTCAAGTGTAGATGTTGAGGTTAAATTGGCCTATTCAGGTAAAGCCACTTTGGAAAAAGATTTCAGTTCAAACCTTTCTATTGTAATTGCTGCGGGTACGCTTTCAAATACTACAACTCTTTTAGCTATTCAAGATACCTTGAAAGAAGGAGTAGAAGATGTTATTATTTCTGTTGATACGGTTTTTGGTGGTGGCGAAGACGGCACCCAAATCATAGGCTTAAACATTGAAGATGATGATGCACCTGCTTCCTTCAATTTGTTGTTAAATGAAATTTTATATGACCCTTCAAATGCTGGTTTAGACGGAGATGCCAATGGTGATGGTGTTTATGCGCAAAATGAGGATGAGTTTCTAGAGCTCATCAATAATTCTTCAAAACCTATTGATGTAAGTGGCTTCAAAATTTTTGATGCAACAGCATTGTCTTCTAGTACACCACGACATATAATACCAAGTGGAACCATAATTCAACCGCTTAAGGCATTACTAATTTTTGGAGGTGGCTCACCAACTGGCACTTTTGGAGGTGCGTTGGTTCAAAAATCTACTTCTGGTGATATGAACCTTAACAATGCAGGTGATATTTTAACCATTACAGATGCAGATAACAATGTTATCTTAAGCTTCGACATTACCCCTTTGTCTGATAATCCCAACGAATCATATACTCGTAATCCAGATTTAATTGGTGTCTTCGAACAACATTCAGCCTCAACAGCGTTGAAGTTTTCGCCAGGCACTAAAATCAACGGCTCACCTTTTTAATCTAAACACATTATGTTGTTTGCAGGGTTAGCCATTTCTATTGTATTCATTGTAATTGTGGCAAGATTGCTGCTGAAGGATTTCTTCCCTCAAGCAGTTTTGTTGATCGCTGGCATTGCTATGTTGCTTGCTGCAAACTTTATGAAACAAAGCGTTCCGGATGTAGAACCTAGCTCTGGCTTTGTACTTTTGGATATTTTTGAGTTTATTCAATCTGCTTTTTCTAAAACAAATGCCAATGTTGGTTTAATGATTATGACCATTGGTGGCTTTGTGGCCTATATGGACAAAATTGGCGCATCTGAAGCTTTGGTAAAAGCAGCCCTTAGACCATTGGCTTTTCTAAAAAATTATCCAAACATTACTGCTGTGGCTGTTATTCCAATTGGGCAACTTATCTTTATTTGTGTGCCTTCTGCCGCAGGTTTTGGTTTGTTATTGATGGCTTCTGTATTTCCAATTTTAGTCAATTTAGGTGTAAGCAGGTTAGCTGCAGTTTCCATTATCACAGGATGCACCTCTTTTTGCATCGGTCCGGCCTCCGTAATTACTGCTTCTGCTGTTGAAATTGCCCAAATAGAAACAGTTCCCTATTTTATCAATCAACAAATTCCAATTGCTATTATTCTAAATGTAGTTTTAATGGTTTCCTACTTTTTTGTCAATAAGTACTTCGACAAAAAAGATGAATTAGCACCCATAGAAATACAAGAAAAACCAAAGACAAGTGAAGCTGCTCCTTCCATTTATGCTTTGCTACCAGTGTTACCTTTAATCTTATTGCTTACTTTTTCTGGCGTATTTGAAGTGTTTCCAATTAAGCTTAAAATAGAAACTACCACTGCAATGCTAATTAGTTTGTTTGTTGGGATGTTTTTTGAGTTGGTTCGAACCAAAAACAGTAAAGCTTTGTTTGCCTCTTTTAAAGTGTTCTTAGATGGCATGGGAGAGATGTTTAAATCGGTGGTCTCGCTTATCATCGTGGCAGAGATATTTGCCAGTGGCTTAATAGCTTTGGGTTTTATGGATGGCCTTATTGCTTTGTCTCAAGGGGTTGGTTTGAACGCAAAAGGAATTGGTATTATCATGACTTTGATGATATTTTTTGCTGCCATATTGATGGGAAGTGGCAATGCAGCTTTCTTTGCTTTTGGTCCGCTTATTCCAAATGTAGCCAAGCAGTTTGGTGTTTCTAGCACTTCCATACTTTTACCCATGAATTTATCTGCCTCAATGGGTAGAGCCATTAGTCCGATTGCTGGTGTTTTAATTGCAACCGCAAACGTTGCAGGTGTTCCTGTAATGGATATTGTCAAACGAAATTTAATTCCGATTGGCGCTGTTTTACTAACCTTGTTAATATACCATTTTGGCCTATGCTTCTAATTAAAAATGCTCAGGTTTATGCTCCTCAACCTTTAGGCAAAAAAGATATACTTGTTGCTGCAGGAAAAATTCTTGCAATAGCCGACCACATCCAAAACCCTGATAACTTATACCAAGTTTGGGATGCCAATGGTAAAATTGTTTGCCCAGGTTTCATAGACCAGCATATTCACATTATTGGCGCAGGCGGCAAGCATGGCTTTGGTTCTATGACACCTGAAATAAAGCTTTCCGAACTTATTGCCTGTGGAAGTACAACAGTAGTTGGTTTATTGGGAACAGATGGTGCTTCACGAAGCATCAAAAGTTTGTATGCAAAAACAAAAGCATTAAAAAGTGAAGGCATTACTGCTTACATGTTTACAGGTTATTATGGCTTAGACCCAGTTCATATTACAGAGTCGGTTCAGGAAGACATGATTTTTATTGAACCAGTTTTGGGCTGCAAAATTGCTATTACAGATATACGTTCATCTTATCCAACCGACTTAGATTTGCTCAGAATTCTTCGTCAAGTGAAAGTAGGTGGAATGCTTGCTAATAAAAAAGGAATTCTACACTTGCATTTAGGAGCACTTAAAACTAAAATGGATATTTTGTTTAGGTTGGTAGAAGAACATGAATTTCCAATTTCACATATTTCCCCTACCCATGTAGCAAGAACAAAAGATCTTTTCGACCATGCTATTGCTTTTGCAAAACTAGGAGGGATGATTGATATTACTACTGGCGCATCTAAGTACACCGAACCTTACAAGGCAGTTTTGTATGCACTTGAACAAGGAGCTTCGATGGATAAAATGACTTTTAGCACCGATGGCAATGCGGGCTTGGATAAGCTAGATGATAAAGGAAACTTAATTGGCTTTCGCCGCGCACCTATCGACCAAAATTACTTGCAAGTAAAAGCACTCATTCAAAATTCTACAGTTAAAATTGAAGAGGCTATTAAGTTAATTACTTGTAATCCTGCTATTAATTTAGGACTTAAAAATAAGGGATACATTAAACTTGATTATGATGCAGATTTCTGTTGCTTAGATGCCGATTTTAACCTTACTGATGTTTTTGCAATGGGCAAACAAATGATGGATAATACAACATTAATTGCGAAGGGGCACTTTGAATAAATACACTATGAAAAAACAATTTATTCTTTTTATGTTTTTTTGCTTTTTAGCATTCCTTGGTTCAACCCAAAACCCTAGCTTAAATAAATACACTTTAGGCGAAGGTTTAAGATTTACAGACAAGCATAACTCAACTTATACCCTTGCAGGTTTTATTCAGCCTTCTTTAGAGATTAAAAAGTATAATGATGATACTATTCAAGATACCTATTTAAGGTTTAGAATGCGCAGGTTAAGATTGAGACTTTCTGGTGATTTACCTAAGTATAAGCTACAATATCGCTTGCAAGCAGATTTTAGTGGCACTCCCGAAATTGGTGATGAAACCAGCTTCATGCTTTTTGATGCTTGGGTGGCCTATGACCCAACTGATTTCTTGCAAATAAAATTCGGACAAAGCTCTTCTCCCACAGAAAATATGGAGATACTTATGATTTCAAATAGTCTGCAATTGCCCGAAAGGAGCAGGCTTACCTCGGCATTTGCAGTGTTTAGAGAGTTTGGACTTTTTGTTTCGGGCGAGGTTAGGTTCAACCAAAACCTTATCTTAAAACCTGCTTTAACTCTCACAAATGGTGATGGGCCGAATACCTTTAACAAGGACCTTGGTGGTTTTAAATACGGTGGAAGGTTAGATGTATTAACGTTTGGTAAGTTTAGCAATTTGGGGCAATTTCGCCAAGGTGATATTGTAAGGGAATTAACCCCAAAGCTTTTGATTGGTTTTACCTATAGCAAAAACGTGGGTGTTAGCAGCAGACGAGGTGAGGCAAGTGGCGCCATACTTTATTTAGATAAGAATGGTAATAATGCCTTACCAACTTATACAAAATATGGTGTAGATTTTCTATTTAAATACAGAGGTTTAAGTGCTATAGGAGAGTTTTTATATGGCACGGCAACAGTGCCAAATACTATTACTACTAGGGTTAGAAACGATGGAAGCACTGCCAATACTTTTCTAGTAAATGGTGTGCAAGATGTAAGCAATTATGTAAAAGGCCGAATGATGTTGGGCAAGGGTTATAACATTCAAGCGGGTTATATTTTTAGGAGTAAATTTTCGATAGATGCACGCTATACCCAGTTAGATGCAGATGTAAATTCATACTTAAATAATCCTAAGTTTTATAATAGACCAAAATATTATACCATTGGATTGTCTAAATACCTGAGTAGAAATTATGGTTTTAAAATACAAGGTTCTTTTACTTATGTTAAACTTGGCGCTGGTAGTGTTGACATTGCTGACAATCCAATTTCTAATAATGAGTTTATCACTAACATCATGACTACTTTTACTTTCTAACCATGAGAAAAATCGCTGTCATATTTCTGCTGTTTTTGTGGTTTGGCTTTGTACAAGATTTTAGTCCGCAATCCAAAGAAATCACCCAAAAGTTTTTTCCAGAGTTGGAGATAGACATGCAAACGCCTGCCTTTAAAAAGAGCAAAGGCTTCACCAACTATGAAGAAATGATAGCCTTTTTAAATACGCTTAAACAACAGCATCCTGATGTAATGGACATCAAGTTTATTGGTGAAAGTCAGAAAGGAAAAGCCATACCCTTGGTAATGCTCAATAATAATAGTAAGGTTAAGAAGTTACGGGTTTGGTTTCAGGGTGGCTTGCATGGCGATGAAATGGCAAGTACAGAAGGGATGTTTTATCTTTTAGATAGGTTATTAAATGATAGCACTTATCGTTACTTACTCAATAAATTAGAAATAGCCATTGTGCCCATGGCTAATATTGATGGCTATGAAAAAGAAGACAGATATGCCGCCAATGGTTTGGATTTAAACAGAGATCAAACCAAGTTAATCATCAAGGAAAGTGTTTTTTTAAAACAAGCCTTCAGCGATTTTAACCCTGCAGTGGCAGTAGATTTTCATGAATTTAGGCCTTATCGAAAAGAGTTTATGCAATTGAGCACTTATGGTATTACGGCTAGGCCAGATGTGATGTTTATGAGTTCTGGCAATTTAAATGTACCTGAAAAGTTGCGAAATTATACCAACGAACGTTTTGTTAAAAATGCTAAACTAGCTTTAGACAAGGCAGGTTTAGTGCATAGAGAATACCTAACCTCAGAAAAAGAACAGGGCGATATTCATTTTAACCAAGGTTCTAACAATGCCAGGTCTAGTGCTACTTCTTATGCATTGGCAAATACTGTGGCAAGTTTAATTGAGGTGCGAGGAGTTGGAATTGGAAGAACTTCATTTAAGCGTAGAATTTACACAACCTTTTTAATTGGAGTTTCTTATCTAACTTCAGCATATGACAATACTGAAGAAGTAGTTGAAATTTTAAAGCATCAAGAAACACCAAACCCCTTAGCTGTTGTAACTTGTAAAAAAGAAATAACCAAAGAGCCATTAACGGTAATAGATTTGGAAACCAACAAAGAAATTAACATAGAAGTTGAAATTCACAATGCTTCTCGTTCAACACCGGTGCTTACTAGAACACGTCCATCTGCTTATCTTTTAGACAGTAGCTTAACTTACCTAATTGAAAAGTTGCATACTCTTGGTGTGCGAGCAGAAATCTTGGCTAATGATAAAACCTTGGAAGTTGAAACGTATACCATAAGCTCTTTTGAACGCGAGGCTATAAAGGATGAGGGAGTGTTTCAACAAAAGGCAAAAGCAATGGTTGCCAATCAAACAATTAACTTACCCAAAGGCACCTTTGTTATTGATATGAACCAAGAAAATGCCAATTTAGTAATAGAAGTTTTAGAGCCTGAAGCATCCAATAGTTTTGTGAGTTTTGGCATTTTATCTACTCAAAAAAATGCTGTTTTACCAATTTATAGATACCTGAAAGATGAAAAATTATACTAAAACAAAGAGCCTAATATTAGGTTTGTTTTTACTGTTTGGTTTGAACCTAATGGCGCAAGACAATCCACAAACTGATGACAATACTTTGGTGTTGGGTAAAGGACTTCAGTTTAATTTCAACAATGGAGATTATCAATTTAGAATAGGTGGGATGGTGCAGCCACAGGTTAGTTTTAGAAAAGACAGCACTGCAGATGCAAACTATTTTCTAAACTCTAAAAGAACCTTTTTTAATCTTTCTGGAAAGGCCAAAAAAGAGAAAATTTCATTTTTGGTTCAAACCGACTTTAGCCTTGCAACTCCTTTATTGGATGCCTGGGTTGCTTATGCACCCAGTAAATATTTAAGTCTAACCTTTGGACAACATCTTGCCATTGCTAATAATCGCGAAATGACCTTTATGGAAACCAATTTGCAATTTTTAGAAAGGAGTTTGTTAAGCACACAATATAGTGCAACTGGCAGAGAGTTTGGATTGGTATTAGCCTCAGAAATAAGTTTAGGAAATATACTTATTTTGCCCAAAGCTTCAGTTACTTCTGGTGATGGCAGGAATTCTTTTGGCAGTAACGGTGCAGATTATGATTTGGGTGGTGTTAAATATGCAGCAAGAATAGATGTTTTACCTTTTGGAAGTTTTGCAGAGGGTAATGATAAAATGCTTGCAGATTTATCCTTTGAAACAAAACCAAAGTTGTTGATGGGTGCGGCATATAGCCATAACACAGGCGCTTCACATGTAACTGGTGAAGGCCATGGAAATTTCTTGTTGTATAATAACCTTGGTAAAAACCAATTGCCAGATTATAGAAAATTATATTACGATGTTTTGTTTAAATTTAAGGGGATATCCTTATTGGCAGAGTATGTGATTGGCACAGCAAAAATGCCAGAAATTGCTTACTCAGATGCTACTGGATTAAATCGATTAGAGCAGACACAAATCAGTGAGTATTTGGCCTTGGGAAGAGGTTTTAATACACATGCAAGTTATGTGTTTCGTAAAAAATATGGCATTGATGTTCGCTATGCTACAACCAAAAGAGAGTTTGGTGCAAATGAAAATTCTGTTATAAAAGACCAGCAAGAACTAACTTATGGCATTACCAAATATGTGCAAGCAAACCATCTTAAAATCAATGCTTCTTTAACTCATTTAACAGTTGGTTCAAACCGTACCTTACTTGGAGCCCTGTTTGTGCAATTGGTGTTTTAAGTTTTTGACATGCTAAACAAAATAAAAGGCTTATTTAGTCATCTCACTTTTTATGTAGTAATTGCGATAGTTTCGGGCGTTTTGCTTGGGCATTACTACCCGCAACAAGGACTGCAATTAGAGTTTATTGGGAGCTACTTCATCAAAGTCATTAAGCTATTTATTCCACCCATTATTTTCTTTACTATCGTATTGGGAATTTGTTACATGGGCGATTTAAAGAAGGTTGGTAAGATTGGATTAAAAGCCCTAATTTATTTTGAGATAATTTCTACCTTTTCTTTGGCCATTGGAATTGCAGTGGCATTAATCATGAAGCCCGGAAACATTGATAGAACCCAGATTCCAATTGGGGATGTTTCAAAGTTTACAGCGCAAGGTAAAGTGCCTTTTAGTTGGTTAAATTTTTTACAATCTAACATCACAATTCAAATATTATTAGTTGCTATTGTTGTTGGTATCGTTTTGAACCTATTCTCTCGCAAAGATCCTATCATCAAAGCATTTACCTATACCTCCAAGAAGGTTTTTTTATTGCTAAAGTTTGTCATGTATTTTGCGCCTGTTGCAGCCTTTGGAGCCATGGCTTTTACTGTTGCAAAATTTGGTTTGCATACCTTAATTCCATTGGGTAAACTCATGTTGAGTGTTTATCTCACCATGGCCATTTTTATCTTTTTGGTATTGGGTGCTATCATGAAGTATTACGGCCTAAGTAATTGGAAGTTTCTTAAATACATTAAAGAAGAAATATTGGTGGTATTAGGAACTTCTTCTTCTGAATCTGCTTTGCCTAGTATCATGCATAAATTGGAACAAGCAGGTTGTAAAAAAACAATTGTTGGATTGGTTATTCCAGTAGGATATTCCTTTAACCTTGATGGCACTTCTATTTACCTTTCAATGGCAACCATTTTTTTGGCTCAAATCTATAATGTGCCACTGAGTTTAGGAGAAATTTTAATGATGTTAGGCATTTTAATGATTACCTCTAAAGGTGCGGCAGGGGTTACGGGCAGTGGTTTTGTGGTACTTGCTTCTACACTCGCTTCAATGGGAACTATTCCTTTAGAAGGATTGGGCTTTTTATGGGGGGTAGATAAGTTTATGAGCGAAGGAAGATCGATTACTAACTTAATAGGAAATGCGGTGGCTACGCTAGTGATTGCTAAAAACGAAAATGAATTTGATGAGCAAACTTTTAAAGAGGTAGTTGGCTAAATCTAATAATTTCTTAAGCATAAAAAAACGACTAATCTGCAAAGATTAGTCGTTTTTATTTTGGTTTGAACCAAGTATTAATTCGTTTTTATAATACGCTTAGTGATAACTGCATCACCTTGATATAACTTGACGAAATAAATGCCATTTAAAAGTTCTTTGGCGTTTAATTTAACTGTATTACTTTCTAAGTTTTCGCTCATCACTATTTTACCTGTAATGTCAATAATTTCGGCACGTTGGATTGGACTATTGGTTGTTATTTCAATAAAATCATTGAAAGGGTTTGGACTTAACTTAGTTTCATTTTCTTGATTTTTAACTGTAATCACTTGAGAGTAGGTAGATTCTCCATCATAGTCTATTTGGTTTAACCTGTAATAAGCATTGGTATTACTGTTATATTCGAATTGATATTTTTGAATAGTTTTTGAATTACCAACCCCCTCTGCAAATCCAATGGTTTCAAAATTAATTCCGTCTTGGCTACTTTCAATTTCAAATCCTTTGTTATTGATTTCAGAAGCGGTAGTCCAAGTTAATAAAGTGGTTTGATGTTCTGTTATTTGACCTTCAAAAGAGGTTAAATTTACAGGCAACGCTGAGTTGGCCCATGAATTAGAAACACGGATTCCGTCAATAGTTCCAATCATTGTGCTACCCGTTGGGTGTTGCCTAATGGCAACTGCGTTTATTCTAGCTAAATCAGTTGCAGAAACATCTGTTGCAATTACTTGTGCCGTGGCAGGTTCAGATGCAGGAACACCACTAGTGAAAATATAGCATCTAACAGAATCTAGCGCTGAGGGGTCAAAGGTGTATTTCATCACAACAAGAATTGGTGTATTTAGAGGGTAATCTACGCTTGAATAGGCTGGTGTAGATGTAGCCGATTTGCCTAAGCCAATGTTAAACGTATTAGCAACAGATCCATTCCTAATAAATTGTCTGCCTCTAAATGCAGTCATAAAACTTGTATCTAACAAGTGAAAGAAATAAGCATCAGAACTTCCTGTGCCACCTGCGTTTGAAATACTTAGTAAATAGGAAATATAAACACTACCCGAATTAAATGTGGTTGTAACTCTATTAACATCTTCTGCAAATCCAGTAGCAAATGTAAATCCAGCTGAACCTCCAACGCCAGACGATGAATATCCAGTATAACTCAATGAAGTTCCTTTGTAAGCAACTGGTCCAGTAGTTCCGCTATGTCTTCTCCAAACACCTCCGCCTATAGCAGGATTGGTGAGCGTGTCTGCACTTGTGCCAGAAGTTGCGCCATACGCAAAATTTTCAATAGTCATTTGTGCATTCAAATTCATTGAAAGCACAAGTAAGAAAAATGGTAAAAGAATTCTTTTCATGTTGTATTTGTTTAATTTAATTTATTGATAAAAGTAAATAGCCGCTGCATTTGATGTCGCTGAAAAATCATGTGCAACTCCTTTGAGTGGGTAATATTTCCAATTAAAGGCAGCCCCACTCTGATTGGCTGTTGCCCTGGATTGGGTATAGAAGTATTGGGCTCTTGTTAATCGGTTCAACCCTTGTTTATCTACAATTTCATTGTGCCTCAAACCATCTGAGTTAGGATCAATATCCTGTTCACCTATCAGTATATA
>JAIYAT010000026.1 GCA_027488905.1 Bacteroidota bacterium | reverse complement strand
TTCACAGATAATGAAGCAGAAACCATTCGTAAGATATATGAGCAAACCCGCAGTATCTCTATCGATTATGGTATCATGGAAAAGGCAGAAAATGTATTTGTCATTCCAAGTGAATTTGGCTGGAGCGATTTGGGCACATGGACCTCTCTTTACGAAATATCTGAAAAGGATGAAAATGAGAATGTAAGAAAAGGCAAAAACATTTTGATGTATAATTCTCAAAATTGCATGATTCACACCCATGCTAAGCCTGGACATAAAATCTTTGTATTCAATGGTGTTAAAGACCTAATCGTTGTTGATACACCAGATGCATTGCTTATTTGCGACAAAAGCAGAGAACAAGAAGTAAAAGAAATTGCTACCGACGTGAAAATAAAACTCGGAGAAAAGTACAGCTAAGTAAAAAAGGAGTAGTCTTTTTCTACCAAGGCAATTCGGGTTTTGTAATACTTATACCATTTTTCTCTACCTTTAGTTTGTGCTGCTAGGTGTTCGGTTTGTTGTTTCCACATTTTGATGGCAGCTAAAGACGCCCAATAAGAAACTGTAATTCCTAATTCATTTCTTGCACTTTCTTCTCCCAAATATCCATGAATGGTCTGAGCCAAGGCAAGCATGCGTTTTGCTGTTTCTAGGTAATCTTCGTTATTATCGGTTCGAACCGAAGTGAAAATAACAGCGTAATAAGGAGGTTCTGGGGTATCTGCTAGTAACATGTTATTGCTTGTTAAATTTGCCTTGATTATAAGCTGCCGAGCCTCCTTTTGGAATAGATAAAGATTGGAAATTTGTTGTATTTAGCATTCTTGAGATAAATACTATTTGCCCAACATGATAGGCGTAATGGGTTAATTGCCTGGCAATTGCCTCTTTAACTGAATGGGCTTCGCCTCTGATATAAATTACTCGGGTTAAATCTGTTTCATTTAAACCTTCCAAAGCATTAAACAAACATTGCCAACCATCCTCCCATTGGGCTAAAACTGCAGCACGGGTTTGCAAGATTGGTTCAAACTCCTCTTCTCTTTTGCGCCATTCCTTTTCGCCATCCGTGGTTAAAAAATCTGTCCAACGCGAAAGCATATTTCCCCATAAATGCTGCACAACAATGGCAATGCTATTGCTATCTGCGTGGGCTTGCACAAACAAATTCGCTTCTTCTGTTTGCGCCATGGCTTTTTCTCCTAGGCCTTTATAGGTTTTAAATTGTTGTTGGGCAATCTCAATAAAATCAGTTTTCATGGTTTAAAATTATTTTTTTAAGGGAAAAGTATTTGCTTTCGCCAGGTAGTAAATCAAACAAGTTTTCATCTAAATACCACTCATTTAATTCTAACCAAATTTTTGATTGGTAAAGTTTTCCTGTATTTACAATTTTATTTTTATAGGATCTTTCATCATAATCTACTTGAATGTCTTGGCCACTTTCCTCCTTCCAATTTCCTAATTGATAATCACGTGTATCAATAACTTTTTTACCTTCTTTCACCTCTATGCGCATCAGTAAAGGAGTTGTATCCTTTGTGTTTACAAATGCTGCCACATTTGGTAACAGCATACTATTTACACCCCAGCCAATGCTTAAGGGTTCGGTTTGAACTAAAAGCGATTGTCCTGTGACATCATAAATTTGAAATTTCGCAGTTACAAGAAGGCTATCCACTTGGTCGGAAATCAATAAAAATTGAACACTGTCTTTAGTAATTATACATTGTTGCCTAATAGGTTTAAAGGCTCTTTTTACTGCATAATAAACTGGCTTTGGCTTTCCAATAAAATCAATGGCACTCCAACTAATAGATGGCCAGCAATCGTTCCACTGCCAAAACAAAGAGCCCATGCAATAAGGCATGTTACGTCGGTGCGCATCAATGGCCATTTCAATTCCTTTGGCTTGCAACAAAGCAGATTGATGGGCAAAAACCAATAAACTGTCACTTGGTTTAATTCCTTCTCTTACCATTTGAGCTCTAATTAATTCAAAACCTCTTGGGTGTTTTTGAAATGCCAAAAGATTTAGAGAATTAAATTGCAAGTCATTTGAGTCTAAATAGGTAAGTAATAATTCACTTGAAGGAAATCCTTGAAAGCCATATTCAGACACAAATCTGCCAACTTTTTCTTCATATTTTTTAAATGGCTCATCTCCCCACCATACGCCCCAATAATGTACATCCCCTATTTTGTAAGCCTTAGCCCTTCCCCAACCATTTGCAGGCGACGAGGGATGATAATATCGGGCTGCATCTAGCTTTCCGACTTTACTAGGCAGCAATTGATGAAAGAGCTTTTGGTAGTTTTCCCAAATTTCAGAAGAATCTACATAGCTGTAACCATATTGTTTTTGCCAACCCCAATTGTGCCAACCTTCATCAGATTCATTGTTACCGCACCACAATGCCAAGGAAGGATGGTTGCGTAAGCGTATAATTTGCTCTTCGGCTTCTGCAGCCACATTTGACATGTAAACTGTGTCTCCTGGATACATGGCACAAGCAAACATAAAGTCTTGCCATACCAAAATGCCTCGTTTATCGCACTGCTCATAAAACTCATCTTGTTCATACACGCCACCTCCCCAAACCCGAAGCATATTTAGG
Source organism: Bacteroidota bacterium (assembly GCA_027488905.1). Classification (GTDB taxonomy): domain Bacteria; phylum Bacteroidota; class Bacteroidia; order UKL13-3; family UKL13-3; genus B1. The sequence goes on along the minus strand of JAIYAT010000026.1, from coordinate 4,397 downwards.
TTTGCGTCTACTGCTAATTGCAGTAAATGTGTATAGGATTCTTTGTTAACCTCACTTAAAAAACTGTTGGCAGGCACCCAATTTGCGCCTTTCATAAAAACCGGATAGCCATTTAACTTTAGATAAAAACTGCTACCACTATCATCGGGCGTTTGCACCCACTCAAGCGTTCTTAGTCCAAAAGTGGTTCTGGTTTGATCCAACTCCTGATGATTGGAATTTAGCGTTAACGAAGCTTCGTATAGATAGGCCGAACCCATGCCATTGCACCACCAAAAATGGGGGTCTACAATTTCAAAATCAATAGTTACTTCTTTTTGTCCACTAGCTACAACTGCTACTTTTTTTATTTCTTTATATTTGATGTTTAACTCAACTGTAGTATTGGCTTGAGCGGGTTTATTTAACACTATTTTATAGCTAGCCTTTGCCAAGGAATCTGTTAGACTATGCAATACATACTGGGTATGCTTAATTTCATTTTCGGCTTGCCAAACCAACTCAATGTCTTTCCAAATGCCTGCTGTTAAAAACCTAGGCGCCCAATCCCAACCAAATTGGTAGGCAGCCTTCCTCACAAATACATATTCGCCACCTGGCAAAGTATACTTTTGTTTTTTAGCCAATTGCTCTGTCACAGCAGTGATAGGTTCAAACCGAATACTTAAAAAATTTAACCCAACTTTAAGCCAAGGCTTAACCTCGCAAGACCAGCTTCTGTGCATGTTGTTTGCAGAGAGAATTAGCTGCCCATTAAGGTATACTTTTGCGTAAGTATCTAAACCTTTAAAAACTAACATTGGGGTAGCACTTGAAAGTTGATTTTCGCTTACCTCAAAATGGGTACTGTAGGTAAAGGGAATCTTAGCAATGGCTTGCATAAATGCAAAACTGCTATCTTCATATGGATTCGCTATCAGCTTATTGTGCAGTAAATCTGTATACTGGCAGCCAGGCACCTTAGCAGGGAAACTAATGTGCGAGCTTCCAATGGTAAAGGTCCATTTTAGACTTGATAAGTTTAGCGATTTATTTTGCGCATAGCAGCAAAAAGAAAGCAAACTTAGACCTAGATAAGCAATGCAATTAAATATGGTTTTAGGGTTCATTGCTTTATACCTGTTGCTTAAGTATGCTCAACATTTGGGATAATTCATTTTCATCTAAGGATTCATCTTGGCTATTAATACAGGCAGCATGAATCCATTTTGTTTTAGTGATTTCTAGTAAGGCTTGCAGTTGTTTACTTCTTATGCCTCCTCCACAAATCACGGCTACTTTTTTTTCGGCTTGAACCAAGAGTTGCGCCAATGTATCTCTGCCATCCCAAGCGTTTAGTGGAGATCCTGAGGTTAGCACGGCCTTATAACCCATTTCCATGAGTTGGTTCAAACCGACACTATAATTAGGTAATACATCAAAGGCCCTGTGAAAAGTACAAGGTATTTCTTTTGCTGCGGCAAGTAAAAACTGATTGGCTTGTATATCAATTTCATTATTCGTATCTAAACATCCAAATACTAAACCAGCAGCACCTGCTTCAAGGGCCATTTCAATTTCATGTTGCATTTGAAAAAGTTCGGCCTCGGTATAAACAAAATTTCCAAGTCTACAACGAATGAGCACATGTACAGGAACCTCTGTTTGTTTGCATAGATTTTTCAACTCAGAAAAATTAGGTGTAATGCCACCCCCAGCATAACTACTTGCAAATTCGATACGATGCGCACCCAATGCAATTGCGCTACAAGCAGATTGATAACTAAAACAAGCTACTTCTAAACGCGTCATTAGTTTAGCAAATAAGGTGCATCGAGTAATCTACTTCCTTTGGCATCTTTAACGGCATAACTAAATCCTTTTCTTAAGGCAAAAGCGCCATAATCGCCTTGGTTATTGATCGCAATAAATCCAATTTGCGTATTTTGGGTTTGCTTTTTCCGCAAGTCGAATTTGCGTTTGATTAATTCTACAGCAGCCTTACAAGCTTGTTCGGGAGATTTTCCTTGGCGCATCAGTTCAACTACCAAATGAGAACCCACTACACGAATTACTTCTTCGCCGTGGCCAGTAGCGGTAACAGCACCTACTTCATTGTCAACATACAAACCAGCACCAATGATAGAAGAATCACCAAGTCGCCCCGCCATTTTAAACGCCATGCCACTGGTGGTGCATGCCCCAGATAAGTTTCCATTTGCATCTAAGGCAATCATGCCAATGGTATCATGGTTTTCTATATTGACAATGGGTTTGTATTGCGAAGTTTTAAGCCATTCTTTCCATTCTCTTTCGGAGGCTTCTACCAATAGGTTTTCTTTTTTAAAGCCTGTCTCCAAAGCAAATTTTAGCGCACCATCGCCTACAAGCATCACATGCGGTGTTTTCTCCATGATGGCTCTTGCCACAGAAATGGGATGTTTAATATGTTGCAAATAGGCCACAGCGCCAATGTTTGCTTCATGGTCCATAATGCAGGCATCAAGGGTTACATTTCCGTCTCTATCTGGTCGGCCGCCATATCCAACGCTTCGTTCTTCAGGGTCTGCTTCTACAAGCTTAACACCATACTCAACGGCGTCTAAGGCAGTTCCCTTATTTCCTAAAATTTGCCAAGCAGCTTCATTGGCTTTAAGGCCAAAATCCCAAGTAGATAAAACCAAAGGCGCATTTTTCTTGGAAGATTTAACATTGCTTGCCAAAGAAGCCAAAGGCTTTCCAAACCAAGCTAGAATTGCAGATGCGCCAGTTTTTATGAGTGTACGTCGAGCGAGCATATTGTTATAATATTGGCAACAAGGTAAAGAGAAATTTTTATTTTGTCATGATTAGAAATAGGTTTTCACCGCAAACTCAAATTGATTCATAAAAATCTCTTTGAAACTTGACAAGTTGTTTTGCTCGTAGAACAATAACATTGCTTTTTTATATGCTAAAGAATCGATGGTTCTATAAGATAAGGGACAATGGTTCTCATTTATAAGAATTGCATTGCTTACAATCCTAGCAGTTCTTTTATTCCCATCATTAAATGGTTGTAAATAAGAAATAAGAACCAATGCCAACAATGCCTTTTCAAAAACAACTTCTTTGCTATTGATAAGATCGCAGGTTAATTGCAGGGCCTCGCGAATTTGGAACTCGTTATCTAAGGGTTTATAATTTGTGCCAGAAATACCAACACGTCTTTTCCTAAGGTTTCTTTCTACCGCTAAATCCTTTATAAGAATACTATGAATATCCTCAATTTTAGCGATGCTTAATGGATATAAATAATTGGGGTTTTCTAAGATAAAATCTAATGCTTCTTTATGGTTTAAGAGCATGATGGCTTCTTCTTTAGATTTTCCTGAAGCTGTTTCTTTGTCTTTTAATAGGCGCTCGGTTTCAAGTAAAGAATACGTATTTCCTTCAATTTGGGATGATTTCCAGCTTAAATCTATTGCCAATCGCTCAAACTCCTTTAAATACCCACTCTCCGATAATTGAGAAACATTATGACTAAACTTGCTTTGTAATTCAGTCAAAACTTGAATCTCATTCTCTGTAAATATATAGTTATGAGAAAGGGTGTCTGTTAACAATTCAAAATTGAAAGATTCGATAATAACCCTTTCATCAATTTCTTTTTCAAAGTAAACATTCAAATCTATTGGTTGCAATATTTGAAAGGTTGGCGAAATCGCATATCGGGTTGCTTTTCCCAACCCTTGAACCTTTAAATAATTTCTTTCAACCAAATCTGACAAAACCCTTTTTAACGTTGCATAACTTTGTTCATTAGAGATTTGTTCAAAAATTTCTTTGGAAGATTTTGGTCCACCATTTATAATGAAATCAATGATATCGGTTTGTCTTTTTTGAAGCATTCTTCTCAATTTGGCTCACGAATATATCATTTTGAGCTCAAATTGCACTCCTTTTTGAGTTTAATAAGGCTTTAAGTTGAGCCGAATGCCCAATGAAATATTCACAAAGAAGTCAGACTATTTCCTTCTTCTCCAATCCCAAGGCGCTATGGGGTTGGAAAAAGCCCATAAGCCCACTTTACTCACCTTTGCCTGTCTTTCTAAGGCTGCATAAGAAGCACTTTTGTCGTATTTGGTAAAATGCCAAGCCATTCCTTTTCTAAGCAGTTCTTCGTTGAGGCTTTGCCTGTTGTTGTAATAAACTTTAGCAACTACTCGACCATTTCTATCTTTAGAAATCTTTTCAATGAAAACGGTTTGGTTTAGAATTAGACCTGTGGTAAATCGTTTGGCATCCTTTCCAAAAGGTTGGTTGAGTTCAGGACAGTCTATTCCGTACAACCTTATCTTGGAAATTTTTCCGTAACTGTCAATTAAGGTAAAAGTATCACCGTCTGCCACCTTGGTAACCTTTCCTGAGGTTTGGGC
>JAIYAT010000036.1 GCA_027488905.1 Bacteroidota bacterium | reverse complement strand
TGATATTCAAGATTTTCTTACAACTTTGGTTAACGAAGGTTTAGTTCAAATAACAGATTTAGGTTCAAATGAGTTTAGCGCATTAGAGAATTGTAATGAATATGAAAAACCCTTGATAGAAAAGTATTCTGATATGCAGGATTTGATTTTATTAGATCCAGTACACGATGTAAATTCAAAGGGTTGGCCAAATGCTAATTCGGAAGAAGAGGTTAAACCAAATTTATAATATTTTTTGAAGCAAGCAATTAATCTTTCAGATTATTTTCAAAATAGTCTAGTTATTATTCAAAATAGAATAGGTGAAATTGCTGAAGATTTATCATTTACCTTTTTTATAGATGATAAAAAGGTCAATTTGTTTTTTGGCAACAAAGTATTGCATTCAAAATTGTCTATTGCATTTAATCACTTGAAGGAAATTCGGCAAGTTAATAGGCAATTAGATGTTTTTATTGTAGATGAAGAGTGCTTGCCATTATCATTGCTATCGCCCCCTTGGATTGAAAATGAGGTTACTTACCATAATGATATTTGGTTAAGTGATGATGCTGATTTAAAAATACAACATTATCCTCTTAATGGAACCTTAATGATGCTAAATTTAGTAAATGACAAAGCAATTTATTGGGTTAAATCCGGCAGTCAAATTCCTTATTATGATAGCAGTTCTCCCTTGCGATCAATTTTGCATATGTGGATGAGTTCCTGCGGATCACAACTATTACATGCAGCTGCGGTTGGTATTAAGAATAAAGGAATTCTTTTAGTTGGTAAAGGAGGTTCAGGAAAATCCAATACTGCAGTTTCTTGCTTAAATTCTGAACTATATTATTTAGCAGATGATTATTGTTTATTGTCCTTTAAGCCTGATCCAACTGTGTTTAGTTTATTTGCAACTGCTAAGTTACACTGCGAAGATGTTGCTCGATATCCCTTTTTAGAAGAGCTGCAATTGAAAGCGAATGAACTAGTTATTAAAACTGAAAAAGCATTATTTTTTTTACATCCCACATTTGAGAATAGAATGATTAGTGATCTGCCAATTAAAGCTATATTTATCCCTAAGGTTGCCGATGTTTTATCACCCAAAATTACACCAATTTCGTCCTCAAAAGCATATTTGGCACTTGCACCCTCTACCATTTTTCAAATGCATGGAAACAAAGACCGAACGCATGAGAATATTGTTAGACTATTGAAAGAAGTGCCTAGTTTTTTATTTGAGTTAAGTAGTGAAACCTCGTTGAATTCTAAAGCGATTCAAGATTTTCTACATGAACTATAATTTTTAACTAATGTTATGATGCCACTCCTCAATATCGGTTTACATTCACAAACTTTGCAAGAAAGTACTGGCATTATCTCAGGCTCTGAAGTAACTACAGACGGATTAGCATCAGCTTTTTTAAAAGAAAATTACGGAGTCTATCGATTTGCACCTGGAAAATATAATTTGATTGCTGCTAATCCATTAGACCTTGTAATTATTGAAGGCTGGCATCTTAATTTACCTGAGTTTATAGATTTGATTCGAAACTACCATCCCAAAGCTAAAATTTTATTTTGGAACCTGTCTTTTTATGGTTTTAATGGGGTGATTAAGTTGGATGTGGATGGATTTCTTTCAAATTCTAGAAAAAATGTAAGCTTATTAAATAGGTTCAAACCGACTATTTTTTTGATGCTAGCAGCAGATACAGATAAGTTTAAATTTAGTGATTCAGAATTTCCTAAGCAAATTGATGTTGTTTACCTTGGAATGTTCCATCCAAAAAAAGAAATTACTTTTGAGCGCTTAATTCTTCAAGAGGCAAGTAATTTTAATCTGGAGATTTATGGTTATGGTTGGGAAACTCACCCAATATTAAGCGCATTTGCCAAAGGAATTTTGCCTATGGATAAAATGGCCGGTTTATATAATAACTCAAAGGTTGTTTTAGGTGTAACAGAGGATAGACAAAGGCGATTTGGCATGATTAATAATCGTGTTTACGAAGCTTTGGCTTGTGGTGCATTTTTTATTTCTGAATATTTTGCTGAATTAGAAGATGAATTTGGAGATATGATTTTCTATTCAAAGAAGGAGGGAGATACCAGAATGTCAATTGAATTGATTTTGAGTAATTGGCATCAAACAGATCCACACTCACAAAGGGTAAGTTCCTTTATCAAAGATAATCATAGTTACCGACATAGGATAAAAGAAATTATGAATTTTTATCAAACATTTTTATGAGGAGTTAATCAGTTAATTGTTTTAATTTTAACAGTATGGTATTAGTAAGTGTAATTATCCCAGTTTATAATGGAGGGCGCTTTTTAAAGCAAGCTTTAGAAAGTGTTTTGAACCAAACTTATCAAAAATTAGAAGTAATTGTTATTGATGATGGTTCTACAGATAATACAAAAGATATTGTAGATTCTTTTTCAACTATTAGTTATATATATCAAGAAAACAAAGGAGTTGCTAGTGCTCGTAATAAAGCGATTTCAATTGCAAATGGAGAGTATGTTACTTTTGTTGATGCCGATGATATTATTGTTGAGAATAAAGTTGAATTGCAGTTATTATGCCTAGAAAATAATGCTGAAGTAGATATTTGTATATGTAATTTAGAAAATTTTGTAGACCCTAATTTCCAACATTTAATAAAGGAACATGAGCATTTTTTGAATAATGAAAAAATTAGCTACATGAATATGATGGTTAGGAGAAACTTGTTTGCAAAGGTTGGTTTGTTTAATGAGCGTTACAAGCATTCTAGTGATTTTGAATGGATAACTAGAGCAAAGGATTTGAATTTTAAGGTAGAAATATTGCCAGATGTTTTACAAAAACGGAGGCTGCACAACTCTAATATTTCTGTTGTCGCTCGCAAGGATAATGATATACTAAGGTTTAAAATTTTGAAAGAATCATTGGAAAGAAGAAGAGGAAATTAATTATGATATCACATCCAAATATTAGTGTTATAATACCTGTTTTTAATGCCGAAAAGTATATTTCAGAAGCTATTCAAAGTGTTATTGGTCAAACCTATAAGGCTTATGAAATCATTGTTGTAGATGATGGTTCAACGGATCAGTCGGCTCAACTAATTCATAAATTTCGAGAAGTTAGTTATCATTACAAACCAAATAGTGGATTATCCTCAACCTTGAATTTTGGATTGCAAAAAGTTAATGGTGATTATATAGCTTTTTTAGATGCGGATGATTATTGGAGTTTAGATAAACTAGAAAGACAAATAAAGGAGTTTGAGATTAATCCTAAGTTAGAAATTGTTTTTGGTCATCATAAACGATTTTATAATAAATCTACTGAGGAGCTTACTGTTGATGAAATGACTGATATGCTCAGGACATTACCAGCTTTTTTTAAAGCTTCATTGTTGGTGAAGGTAGAATCATTTTTCAAGGTGGGCTTGTTTGATGAAACAATTGTTATGGGAGATTTTTTGGATTGGTATAGACGCGCAATAGATATGAATCTTTCTATGAAATTAATTTCAGATGTTGTTCTATATCGTAGGGTACATAATGAGAATATGTCTTTAGTAAATAAGGAACATATATCTGATTATGTTAAAATTATGAAAGCTTCATTAGACAGACGTCGAGGGTTAAAGTAAGTTAAAATATACACTTAGTATTTTTAACCAATTTAGTGGATTGTAAATGCTTTTGTTTAACAAACCGGCTTTATTAGCATGAAAAGCTAACTTCCCTTCAAAGCTTTTAGCATAATAATCCACTTTATTTTTTAAAAGATAGTTTCCAAAAGTCTTTTTGTCTTTGATAATTTCTTGAATTGGCCTAAGCGGTTTAAATGCTTCTACATCTGTTTCATTAAGTAATTCTGAATATCTAGCCAAGGTTCCGGTCATTTTAGAATAAGGTTCAACCATTGCTAAATTTAAATCATATTTTTTCTGAAGAAGCAAACAATCAACTAATAAATGCCATTGGTCAAGAAATGGGAAATTAAGAAGGTTTTGAATAAATATTCCTTTCGCACTTAAGTAATGAATTGTACTTAGTTCTGTTTCATTTAGAAATAAATCGTTTTTAATATTATTATTATGAAATTTAACTGGCCAAAAATAGAATTGAATGCTTGGGCTATTTAATTTATTAAAGGTCAATTGATACATTTGCTTGCTATACTTTTTTGGGCTTAATTCATATTTCATTTCTTTTAAAAAGCCTATGCTCGTATCCACATTGAATGGCTCAATTAAACATTCAATGTTGCTTATTTTCCTTGTATTATGATTCCATTGGAGAGCCTCTGTAATGCCTATACTTCCTGTAAAGGCATGTTTGATTTGATTTTGAATTAAAAATTCTGAAAGTTGCGTCGCTACATTTAAACTAAGTGAATTTATCAATAAGTTCTTTTTGTAAATGCCTTCTAGTAATTGTTTTTGTGGATTTGTTTTTAGTTCGGTTTTATAGCGGTTATATATAAAAGGTAGGTAAAGATTTACAGAGTATGTAAGGTCGCCCTTAAAATCTGTTCCTTTTTGCCATCTTAAGAAGTGTTCATAGCCAATATCATTATTTTCCGCTATAATACTTTGAATGAATTCTATTTCTAACTTGGGAATTTTCATTAAAAATTAATTTGAAGCAATATTCGAATTTGCTCAGATTAGAAGTAATGCCTTGAATTACTTCGATTTCCTGAACAAATACCTTGTAATAAATATTCCTGATGTAGTGCTACCAACAACGGTATTTGTATTGCTACCTGTTGTAACTTGATATAATTCCCAGCCTTTATCGCTGTATTCATTTATTTTGTCAACAATTATTACATCATTATTTGAAATGTTTCCGAAATTAATTCCCACCAAGCTGTAAAAATTTAACAAGTCTTTTTCTATCAATGTACCATTAACGTTGGTGCTTAATAATCTGCTTCTGCCTAAACCTCCAGGTACTACAGACTCTATAGTTGAAAACTGCTTATATTCATAAACTGGAATATTATTGCTTGCTGGTTTAAATGCATAGATTGCAAACATTCCTAAGGTAAAAATCATTCCGGATACCCAGTAAATAAAATTGTTTTTCATTTGATGATTTAAATTAATTTTGAACAAAGCTATAAAGAAATGAAATGTTTTTTGTTATTGTTGCTAATTTCTCCATTGTTATGTTTTTCCCAAATTTCCCCTAAATTGGTGTGTACAGACATTAATGTTAGTGGTGATGACTTTAGTTATGACACCTCAGATGTTCGCTTCGTTGGTTTCTTGGAAGGAGAAGGAAAAAATTCAGTGAAGTTCTTTTCAAATGATGAACTATCTATTAATGCTTTTTTTTACCTAAGAACAATTAACTCTAAACGAAGTTCTGTTAAGTCAGGTTCGGTTAGAATTGAAATTGTTTATTATTTAGTTGCAGGAAATAGTATAGATAAGCGTATAACTGAAAGAATCGTATACCTTGGAGATAATGTTGACTTTAGCTTTGTAGAAAATTTTGTATATGAAGATGGTCTAAAAAATAAAAGGGTTTCCTTAACGTATAAATTAACAAAACAATAATTTTTCTTTTATGATATCATGGTTTGAGATTCCTGTTTCTGATATGGCAAGAGCTATATATTTTTATGAAAACTTATTTGATACCAAAATTCATCTTCAAGATCTAGGTGATTTTAAACTTGCAATTATCAAAGGACAAATGGGAAGTCTGGTTCAGCATGCTGCCTATGCACCTTCGCATGCGGGTATGCTAGTTTATTTGAACGCTACAATACCCATTGAAGATTTATTGGCTAAGGCTGAAAAGCTTGGTGGTCGTGTGCTTAGGCCATCTTCCTTAATTAGCGAAGAATTTGGTTATACCGGCATTTTTGAAGATTCTGAAGGAAATAGAATAGGCTTGCACGCACGTCAATAACTATGGTTCCAAAATTCAAATGGTATTATCTCCTTTATGCTTTTCCGCTTTATTTAATTGCGGTTTTGCCTAGTTTTTTATTATATATACTTTCTGACCTTCTTCGCTTTTTAGTTTTTTCAGTTTTCAGATACCGTAAGGAAGTAGTTTATAACAATCTAAAGAATTCATTTCCTAACAAGACCGAGGCATGGATTGAAAAAACTGCCTTTGATTTTTATCGTAATTTGATTGATGTTTCTTTAGAAACAATTCAAATGGCAGTGCTTCCAAAGCGTTTCTATAAGCGCCGTTTGGAATTATTGAATAGAGAAGTATTTGATCCATTTACTAAAGCTGGAAAACCTTGTGTGTTAGTGTGTGGGCACTTGGCTAATTGGGAATGGGCCGGACAAGCACTTCATGCTTCCAATATTCAGTTAGATGTGTTGTACCACCCTTTGTCTAGCAAATGGTTTGATTGGTTTTTTTATCATATCAGAAGCAGACATGGCATTAAGCCAATTGCCATGCAAAATGCCTTGCGCGAAATGCTAAGTAGAAAGCATATTCCTACTGCTACCACTTTCATTGCCGACCAAAGTCCGAGCCCTGAAGGCTGCCATTGGCTTACCTTTCTTAATCAGGATACTCCTGTATTTTTAGGAACTGAAAAGCTTGCCAAGAAATTTAATTATCCTGTGATTTATGGTGACATTCTGAGAATAAAAAGAGGGCACTATACAGTAAGGTTTTACCTGATTACAGATAATCCTAGAGCCACTCCAGATTTTTGGATTACCGAAGAGCATTCTCGTAGACTTGAACAAAGCATTTTAGAACAACCAGAAAACTGGCTTTGGAGTCATAAACGCTGGAAACATAAACGAACTTTATGAAATTGAATTTTTTAAGTATCCTTTTAGCAGGCTTCCTTTTAGCAGCTTGTAATAGTAAAGCTCCCGCAGATTTATTAATAACTGGCGCCAACATTCAAACCATGAATTCTGCATTAACAAATGCTGAAGCCATGGTTATTAAGGATGGAAATATTTTAGCCATTGGTTCAAAACAAGATTTATTAGCTCGGTTTGAACCAAACGCCACTGAAAGTTTTGATGGAGGGTTTATTTATCCAGGTATTATTGATGCGCATTGTCATTTTTATGGTTTAGGTATGTTTATGCAAATGGTTGATCTTACTGGTTGCAAGAGCTTTGAAGAAGTGGTTGAAAGGTGTAAGGCATTTCACGCTAAAAAACCTGGTCTTGTTTTGTTAGGTAGAGGCTGGGATCAAACCAAATGGAAGAATACAGCATTCCCCAATAATCAATTATTGAATGAATCATTTCCAAATGTTCCTGTTTTATTAAAACGGGTAGATGGACATGCAGCCATTGCCAATAATGCAGCTTTGTCTTTGGCTGGATTTAACATAAATTCAAATGTGGCGGGAGGAGAATTGCTTTTATCTGATAAAAAGCTAAGTGGCGTTCTTATTGATAATGCGGTGGATTTGGTTGAGCAAAAGTTGCCCAAACCTGCTAGAATAACTCAAATTAATGCCTTGTTAGATGCGCAAAAGGAATGTTTAAAGTATGGTATTACTTCTGTTACAGACGCTGGATTAGATTATGATTTGGTTGAGCTAATTGATTCTTTGCAAACTGCAGGATTACTTAAAATTCACATGAATATTATGCTGTCTTTGAGCAAAGCTAATTTTGATTGGTTGAACCAAAAAGGTGGCCCAATTCTAAAACCGAGTTTGCAAGTACTAGGCTTTAAAATGTATGCTGATGGCGCATTAGGTTCTCGTGGAGCGTGTTTGGTAGAGGCTTACCATGATAGACCAAATCATAAAGGGTTATTGTTAACTTCACTTGTTGAAATGGAAAATTGGGTTAAAATCTTAGCAGAAAGCAAACATAGATATCAATTAAATACACATGCTATTGGTGATTCAAGTAACAGAATTATCCTCAACTTATATGGTAAATATCTTGATGAAAATAATAATAGACGCTGGCGCATAGAACATGCTCAGGTGATTAATCCTTTGGATTTTGAATTGTTTAAGAAATACCAAGTGATTCCTTCGGTTCAACCCACCCATGCAACAAGTGATATGTATTGGGCCGAGCAAAGGCTAGGTTCAAACCGAATAAAAGGTGCCTATGCTTATAAGACGCTACTTAATCAACTAGGCTGGATGCCGCTAGGCACTGATTTTCCGGTTGAATATGTTTCCCCATTTTTTACCTTTTATGCAGCTATTTCAAGAAAAGACGCCAATGGATTTCCTGAAGGTGGCTTTTTCAAAGAACAAGCACTTAGCAGAGAGGAAGCCTTACGAGGAATAACCATTTGGCCAGCAAAAGCAGCTTTCTTAGAAAATTCTCATGGTTCTCTTGAAATTGGTAAACGTGCCGATTTTATTTGGCTAGATAAAAACCTCCTTCTAGATAGCTTAAACCAAATTAGAAATAGCCAATCTGACAAAACTTTCATCCAAGGGAAATTGATAAATTGATTTTTAAAAGGCTGATAATCAAAGTATAATAACTTTTATGTATAAATATGTTATAACAATATATGTATATACATATATTTGTACTCGCAATGCAATTAGAAACATCCATCAGGCAAACAAAATTTAAAAGTGTCCATCACAAGATGCTGTTAAATATTATTTACTCTGCTGGGGTAATTCAGGCAGAGCAGGCAAGGTTTTTTAAACATTATGATTTGTCGCCGCAACAATATAATGTGCTTCGCATTTTAAGAGGTCAGCATCCTAATCCGGCCTCTGTTGGTTTATTGCAAGAGCGCATGTTAGACCAAATGAGCAATGCTTCTCGCTTGGTAGAAAAACTAAAACAAAAGAATTTACTTACCAGAAATGCTTGCGAAAACGATAGACGTCAAATGGATGTTTGTATTACTAAGCAAGGTTTGAACCTATTGTTAGACATAGATGATAAGTTTGAGAGTTTTGAAAAAAAACTCGCCGTATTGAACGAAGATGAAGCAAATACCTTAAATCAACTTTTAGATAAATTAAATACATAAACTTAAAATTTTTAAACATGAAAAAGTACATTTTAACATTAATGATTGCTGGTCTAGGATTAGCAATTAACGCAGCACCTCCAGTAAAAACTGCAGGTGAAACTTCTTACACAGTAGACGCAAAAACTTCTACTTTCAAATGGCATGCAACCAAAGTTACTGGTGAGCATTATGGCGTTGCAACTTTTAGTACAGGAACAGTTCAAACTAATGGTAAAGCATTGGTTGGAGGCGAAATCAATGTAGACATGACAACCATCGACGCAACTGATTTAACTGGCGAATACCATGATAAATTAGTTGGACATTTAAAGAGTGATGATTTCTTCTCAGTTGCAAAGTTTAACACTGCCACTATTAAAGTAAAAACTGCTAAAGCAATAAAAGCAGACAAAGCTGGTAACAATTATACCATCACTGCAGATTTAACCATCAAAGGAATTACCAAAGAAGTTACTTTTCCAGCAATCGTTGTAGTAAACGATAAGCAAGTAATTGTAAATGCAAACTTTGATATCGATCGTACAAAGTATGACATCCGTTACGGTTCAAAAAGTTTCTTTGAAGGAATTGGAGACAAAGCCATCAGCGATTTATTCAATGTAAAAGTTCGCTTAGTAGCAACAAAGTAATACTGGGTTTTTGTGAGTTAAAAGAGGCTGTCTCGTTTGAGGCAGCCTCTTTTATTTATTCATATTCAATCGCTTCGGGATTGTTTTTTTGCCAATAGCCAGAACTACTTCAATCGTTCTTTGATGTCAAGCCTATGTTTTCTTGCGGTATCAATTGCAATATCATATCCCGCATCGGCATGTCTAATTACCCCCATCGCAGGGTCGTTGTGTAATACACGCTTTAATCTTCTTGCTGCATCTTCGGTTCCATCTGCAACAATTACCATCCCTGCATGAATGCTATAACCCATTCCCACACCACCACCATGGTGCAAACTTACCCAACTGGCGCCACCTGCGGTATTTATTAAGGCATTTAAAATTGGCCAATCGGCTACTGCATCACTGCCATCTTTCATAGCTTCTGTTTCTCTGTTTGGAGAGGCAACAGAACCTGTGTCTAAATGGTCTCTGCCTATTACAATTGGGCCTTTTACTTTTCCAGTTCTTACAAGTTCATTAAATGCTAAAGCTGCTTTTTCTCTATCTCCTTGTCCAATCCAACAAATCCTTGCTGGTAGGCCTTGAAATGCAATGCGTTCTCTCGCCATGTCTAACCATCTATGCAAAGAAGTATTTTCTGGGAACAAATCTCTCATTACTTGGTCTGTCACATAAATATCTTCTGGGTCGCCACTTAAGGCTACCCATCTAAACGGACCTTTACCTTCGCAAAATAATGGTCTAATATATGCAGGCACAAAACCTGGAAAGTTAAAGGCATTTTCAACATGGCGTTGGTCTTTGGCTTGACCCCTAAGGTTGTTGCCATAATCAAAAGTAATGGCACCTCTACTTTGTAACTCAAGCATTAATTTAACATGATGAGCCATGGTATCTAAGCTTAACCTAACATATTTATCTGGGTCGGTTTTGCGCATTCTGTCACTCACTTCTTCCGCAATATCTTCTGGGTAATAGCCATTTAGTGGGTCATGCGCGCTGGTTTGGTCGGTTAATAAATCTGGAGTGATATTTCTTTCAATCAAGCGCTCTAATAAGTCAATTACATTACAAACCACACCAATTGAAAGTCGGCGGCCTTCTGCCTTAGCAGAAAGTGCCATGTCAATGGCTTGGTCGATATCTCTGCTCATTACGTCTAAATAGCGCGTTTCTAAACGCTTTTTGATGCGCCACTCAACCATTTCAGCAGCTAAACATACGCCATCACACATGGTCACAGCCAATGGTTGCGCACCACCCATACCGCCTAAGCCAGCAGTAACAGTAAGTGTTCCTTTTAAAGTGCCTCCAAAATGCTGGCGAGCTGCTTCTGCAAAAGTTTCGTAGGTACCTTGAACAATACCTTGAGAGCCAATATAAATCCAGCTACCAGCTGTCATTTGGCCATACATCATTAGGCCTTTTTTGTCTAATTCATGAAAATGTTCCCAAGTGGCCCATTTAGGTACCAACATAGAATTGGAGATAATTACCCTTGGTGCATCTTTGTGTGTAGGCAAAATAGCTACAGGTTTTCCGCTTTGAACCAAAAGCGTTTCATCCTCTTCTAAATCTTTTAATGCTTTTTCTATCAGCTCAAAACTTTCCCAGTTTCTAGCCGCTTTCCCTATTCCACCATATACGATTAAATCCTCGGGGCGTTCTGCCACATCAGGGTCTAAGTTGTTATGTAACATGCGAAGTGCTGCTTCTTGAACCCAACCTTTGCAACTTAAGGTGTTGCCAGTTTCTGCTTTTATTACTCTGCTCATAATTGAAAATGTGCACGAAAATAGGGGTAATTGGAATTAAATATTTGATAAAATCTGGAATTTTACCCAGAATTCATTTCACATAAAATTTAATTTTTACCATCATTTAGATATAGTTTTCCATGAACGGTTACAAGCTTAACCATTATGCTTTATCT
This sequence comes from Bacteroidota bacterium, assembly GCA_027488905.1. Lineage (GTDB taxonomy): Bacteria > Bacteroidota > Bacteroidia > UKL13-3 > UKL13-3 > B1. The sequence goes on along the minus strand of JAIYAT010000036.1, from coordinate 10,050 downwards.
TTGCCATCCTGAATTTATTTAGAAAACATATTGCTCTGGTATTTGCCTTGCTGTTGGGTCTTATCCAATTGCCATTCAATGCGTTTCATACCCATGAAACAGACGAGCACTTTCTTGTTAAAAATAATCATTCAGAAAATCATCACCACTGCGAAATAGATGAATTGTTTTGCGAAACGGGATTTGATCAAGCATGTGAACACGGTTCACATATAAAGAGCGAACATCCCAATTGTTTTACGTGTGAGTTTCATTTTGTAAAACATTTTATTGGTTCGGTTCAACCCGAAACTTTTTTTGCTTTTGTTAAACCAACTGTTTATTGTTTTGCCTTAACCGCTCAAAGCAATGAGATAGCTATTTCCTATAACACAAGAGGACCGCCTTCTTTGTAGTTAAACCTAATTTTAAGCATCTCACATTTCTTAATTTATTCAACAACTGGAAAAGGTAATTTTCAGATTGTCTATTCTTTTTGTTTTCTGCGTTTTAAATCTTACTCAAGTTTTGGGTCAAGACAAACTCTCATTAAACCTACAAGTATTAGACAGTCTAACACATGAACCTTTGCATGGGGCTAGTATTTCCATTGCAAAACACAGGCACTTGCACATTACTGATGTGCAGGGTAAGGCAGTTATAGACTCCTTGCCTCAGGGCGACTATTGGGTGCATGTTACCTTTATAGGCTATCATCATCATGATGAAAAGGTTTTGATGCCGCATAAAGGCCAATTGAAACTTTACTTGTGTCCAGAGTACCACCACTTGCACGAAACCACAATTTCTGCTATAGATGTTAACGTAAATTTTGCCAAACGAAATAGTATCCTTTTGAACGCAAATGAAATAAACAAACGACAAGATCAGAATATTGCCTCCATGTTAAAGGGCATTAGTGGGCTTACTATGTTAAATTCTGCAGGCAATGTTGCAAAGCCCGTTATTAGAGGTATGCATGGCATAAGACTAAGCACCTTACAAGGAAATGCTCGCTTAGAAGGGCAGCAATGGGGCGAAGACCATGGTCCAGAAGTTGATCCTTTTGCCGTTTCACAAGCCGAGGTAATTAAGGGTGCAGCAGTTGTAGAATTTGGTCCTGAAGCCATTGGCGGAGTAATTCGGCTTTTGCCAAAAGAATGGCCTGATAGCAATAGCATAAGCGGAGAACTTTCTTTACAAGCACATTCTAATAATAAACAAGGAGCAAGTAATGTATCTTTACAAGGAAGAAAAAACCTTAAAGAAGCTTGGTTTGCCTTGAGAGGTAATGCTAGCATTAGAAAAGCTGGTGATAGCAGAGCTCCAGACTATGTGATTAGCAATACAGGGTTTGAGGAATATGCAGCAAAAATTGATGCTGCCTTTGCTTATAAGAAGTTATTTGTAGAATTTACCTTAAGCAACTATCAAACGCGACAAGGCATTTTCGCAGGTTCACATCTAGGTAATTTAAGCGATCTAAATGCTGCTTTAAAATCGGATAGGCCAAAGATTATTCAAGATTTTACCTATCAAATTAAACGGCCATATCAATGGGTAAATCATACTTTATTTAATACAAAAGCGGTGTATGTGCTTAATAAACAAAGTAAGTATACTATCAACTACACACAGCAAGCCAATCGAAGAATGGAGTATGACGCAGATTTTGTTTACAACCCCGCTTTGAGAGATAGGCCTGCAATGGATTTGGAAATTCAAACCTTTCAAGTTGAGCAAGTTTTTGAGTCTAAGTTTAATCATCATTTATTTATTAAAGTCGGACTTAGTTCTCAATTGCAAAATAATACTGTTGCTGGTTTGCAGTTTATCATTCCAGCGTTTAAATCTTTTAGTCAAGGAGGCTTTGCACTTATAAAACAAGAGCTTCCACATGGTTCAATTTCAATAGGATTGAGATATGACGCACGCTGGCTTGAAGTTCCAAGTTATAGGAGGTTTTCTACTACCTTATCGCACAATAGAGATTTTAAGGGGACAACCTTTATTAGCAGTTGGCAGCATCAATTGCCAAAAGAGTTTTTAATGCGGGTAAACATAAGTTCTGGCTTTAGACCTCCAGCAGTAAATGAATTATATAGCTATGGTTTACATTATGGAATAGCCAGTTTTGAAATAGGCAATGAAGCTTTAGTGCCTGAACGAGCTTGGCTTGGAGATGTGAGTCTTAAAAAGCAAAAAGGAAACTGGCTTACTGAGTTAAATCTATTTGCGCAATACTATGATGGATTCATTTATAAAAACCCACTTGTTAGTCCTATTTTAACCATACGTGGCGCATTTCCTGCATTTGAATTTAAACAAAGTGATGGCTTGTTTGCAGGAGCTGAATTTAATATCGCCTATCAACCCATAAAAGGGTTGCAAAGCGGGTTTCAAGCAAGTTATCTATATGCCCAAAACTTGAGTAAAAATCAACCCTTTATTTTTATGCCTGCTAATCGCGCTACTTGGTCTGTTGGCTATGCTGGTAAAGGAAGGAGTGCTTTCGAAGAACCCTATATTACACTAGAAGCGCAAGTGGTGGCACAACAAAAACGAGTACCCCTAAATGTTGATTTTGCAGTTCCTCCTGCTGCATATCAACTGTTCAATTTAACAGGAGGAACCAAACTTAATCTTTGGAAAAGCAATAAAAAACTATACCTCAATTTGGGGCTAAATAATCTATTCAATAAAACATATAGAGATTACCTTAGTAGATATAGGTATTTTACGGATGACCCAGGATTGAATTTTATCATTCGAATCACATTTAAATTTTAAAAAATCAAACATGAAAAAGTTAGCAATTATTTTTGGATTAATTACTTTAGTATCTTTAGGCGCCTGTAAAAAGCATGACGACCATGATGACAATCATGACCACGAAAACGAATTGATTACAAGTGTAAAACTTCATTTTATTGACTCAGTTACCAATGACACCTTTTCGTTTGCCTGGCGTCAACCTGCTGGGCCTGGAACTGCTATTTCAATTGATACAATTAGGCTTGTGCCAGGCAAGGCCTACACTGGTTTAGTTGAATTTTGGGATGAAAGTAAAAATCCGATTGAAAACATCACCGAAGAAATAAAAAGTGCAGCTAATGAACACCGTGTGGTTTATACAAGCACCACAACTCGCATTCAAACTGCTATTACAGATGTGGATAGCAATGTTCCACCTATAGAACTTGGACTGAAGTTTAGTGCGATCACTAATTCTACAGGCTCTGAAACAGGTATTTATCAAATAGTTTTGAGACACTACACCTCCTCCTCGCCAAAAACAGGTGGAATGCAAAATGGCTCTTCAGATGCAGATGTAAGCTTTCCAATAGTTATTAAGTAAGTATTAATTTTAAAAGTACAAGCCCGGTGCATATAACATGTATCGGGCTTTTTCGGTTTGAACCAACCTTCAATCCACGCCATTATCCCCTCATCAAATCAGACTTGGGATTACTATGTTTTGGAATTACTTTTCCGTTCAATTTTATTTGAGATGTTAAAGAAATTTCTTTCAATTTTATTTGTTTGCGTTTTGCTTGCTTCTTGCAACAATCAAAAGAATACAGCCAATACTGTAGCGCCTTTAATTCCTATGCAGGATTTTTTCCGAAATCCAGAGAATGCCTATTTCACGCTATCGCCAGATGGGAAGAAAATTGCCTTTACTAAACCCGTTAACCAAAGAATGAATATTTTTTGTACGGTTATTGGTTCAGGCGATACCCTACAATTGACCAATTTTACCGATAGAGATGTTCAAGGATATTTTTGGAAAGGGGATAAAATTGTTTACATAAAAGACAATGGAGGTGATGAAAACTTTCATTTATATGTAATAGGTTCAAACGGTTTGAACCAAAAAGACTTAACTCCTTTTGAAAAAGTGAATGTTCAAATCGTTGATGATTTGGAGGCATATGAGAATAAACTTCTTATAGGGATGAACAAAGAAAATCCACAGTTATTTGATGTGTATTTATTGGATTTGATAAGTGGTGAAATTACTTTAGAAGCTCGTAATCCAGGTGGGGTTTCTCAATGGATAACAGATCATAATGGAAACTTAAGAGTGGCTGTTCAAAGTGATGGGGTTAACAGTGTATTATTGTATCGAAAAGATAAAAATAGCCCATTTAAGCAAGTTCTAAGAACAACTTTTAAAGAAGGAGTGCAACCTTTGATATTTACCTTTGATAATCAAAACTTATATGCATTATCTAACCTAAACAGAGATAAAATGGCACTTGTTAAATTTGATATTGCAAATGGAAAGGAGCTGGAAGTTTTATTTGAGAATCCTGAGGTAGATATTGATAACATTGAATATTCTAGGTTACGAAAAGTTTTAACAAGTGTAGAATATACCAAGGCAAAATCTGAAAAGCATTTTTTTGACCCTATTCATGCAAATATTTATAGTGATTTGAAAGAAAAATTAGGAGAGCAAGATGAAATCATTCTAACTGGACACAATCAAAAGGAAGACTTATTTTTGGTGAGAACCATTAGTGACAAAACACTTGGAACAACCTATCTCTATAATTTAAATGATAAATCATTAAAGAAAATTGCTGATCGTGCGCCTTGGTTGCAAAGGGAAGACATGTGTGATATGAAACCAATTTCATACACCAGTTCAGATGGATTACAAATTAATGGCTACCTAACTATACCAAAAGGAGTAGAAGCAAAAAAGTTACCTGTTATCATCAATCCACACGGCGGCCCTTGGGCAAGAGATGAATGGGGTTGGAATCCTGAAGTGCAATTTTTAGCAAACAGGGGCTATGCTGTTTTACAAATTAATTTTAGAGGTTCAACAGGTTATGGAAGAAAGTTTTGGGAAGCAGGCTTTAAAGAATGGGGAAAGAAAATGCAACAAGACGTAACAGATGGAGTTAATTTTTTAGTTAAAGAAGGAATTGCTGATCCAAAGCGGGTTGGTATTTATGGTGCAAGTTATGGCGGTTATGCAACTTTAGCAGGTATTACTTATACACCAAATTTATATGCTTGTGCTGTAGATTATGTAGGAGTGAGTAATTTATTTACCTTTATGAAAACTGTTCCTCCATATTGGCAACCTTTCATGCAAATGATGTACGAAATGGTTGGTGACCCAGTTAAGGATTCGATTTTATTACATGAAGCTTCACCAGTTTTTTATGTAGATAAAATTAGAACACCCTTGTTTATTGCCCAAGGAGCCAATGATCCTCGTGTGAACAAGGCAGAGAGCGATCAAATTGTTGAAGCACTAAAAAAGCGTGGTGTTAAAGTAGAATATATGGTAAAAGAAAATGAAGGCCATGGTTTTGGAAATGAAGAAAATCAATTTGATTTTTATGGTGCTATGGAGAAGTTCTTAGCCAAACATTTGGGAGGCCGAATTGCACCAATTGAAAAACCAACAGAATGATTTTATTAAAAGATATTCATAAAAGCTATATCACGGGTGAATCAAAAATGCATGTGCTTAAAGGCATTAATGCAGAAATTGAAGCTGGTGAAATGGTTTCCATTATGGGCTCAAGTGGCAGCGGGAAATCTACCTTACTTAATATCTTAGGAATCTTAGATAGTTATGACCAAGGAGAATATAAACTTGCAGGCGAAACAATAAAAAGTTTAAATGAAACCCATGCAGCTAAATTGAGAAATCAGTTGATTGGTTTTGTGTTTCAAAGCTTTAATCTAATCTCATTTAAAAATGCTATGGAAAATGTAGCGCTTCCTATGTATTACCAAAATGTAAGTAGAAAGAATCGCAATTTAATTGCCATGGAGTACCTAGAAAAAGTTGGCTTAAAAGATTGGGCAACCCACATGCCAAACCAATTGAGTGGTGGGCAAAAACAGCGAGTGGCCATCGCAAGAGCGCTTATTACCAAACCTCGAATTATTTTGGCAGATGAACCAACAGGTGCTTTGGATTCTCAAACAAGTTATGAGGTTATGGGTTTGCTCAAAGACATAAACCAACAAGGGATAACAGTAGTAATTGTTACACATGAACACGATATCGCTGAGATGACCCAAAGAACCATTCGCTTAAAGGATGGCTTAATTATAGATTAGCATGTTTGACATAGACAAATGGCAGGAGATATTTGCAAACATTAGGAAGAATAGGTTAAGAACTTTTCTTACTGGGTTTAGTGTAAGTTGGGGAATCTTTATGTTGATGGTTTTATTAGGCGCAGGCAATGGACTAAAGAATGGTGTCGAAAAACAATTCAGTAGAGATGCCACTAACAGTGTTTGGTTAAATGCTGGCAAAACATCTTTGGCCTTCGAAGGCTATCAGCCGGGTAAAGAAATACGTTTCACGAATGAGGATTTTGAGTTGGTTCAAACCAGCTATAAAAACTACGAACACATAAGTTCTAGAATGCATATGTGGGACATTAATCTTATCAGCTATAAAAGCAAGTATGGTAATTTTAATATGAAGGGAGTGCATCCAGGAATGGTGTTTCCAGAGAAAATAGCAGTGGTAAAAGGAAGATTTGTAAATGATTTAGATATTAAGGAGTCTAGAAAAGTTGCTTGTATTAGCAAGAAAATTGTAGAAGAATTATTTATCAAAGAAGAGCCTTTGGGAAAAGAAATTAACATCAACGGCATACTGTTTAAAGTGGTAGGTGTTTTCCATGATGATGGAGGTGATCAAGACAATAGACGAGCCTACGTACCTGTTTCTACAACGCAAAAGGCCTTTACAGGTAACAATAAAATAGACCAAATTGTAATGACAGTTGCTCCCGAAGACATGGAACGCACAGATGAAATTACGGAAGACCTTAGAAAAATTTTAGCAGCTAAACACCATTTTGACCCAAACGACCAAAAGGCTGTTTTTCTCTGGAATAACTTAAAAGAATACAGAAAAATAATGGGTTTAATGGATGGTATAACCATTTTTATTTGGATTATTGGCATTGGAACCCTTATCGCTGGAATTGTAGGTGTGAGCAATATCATGATGATTGTTGTAAAGGAAAGGACCAATGAAATTGGAATTCGCAAAGCTCTTGGCGCAACACCTAAAAGTATAGTAGCGCTTATTTTGCAGGAGTCAATTTTCATTACCTCTCTATTTGGCTATACAGGTTTAATAGCAGGTGTGTTTTTGGTAGAAGCTTTTCAGCAATTTGTGCCAGATTCAGATTTTTTTAGTAAGCCAGAAGTTGAATTAAGCGTAGCCTTACAAGCCATGGCATTGCTTGTGATTGCTGGATTATTGGCAGGGTATTTTCCTGCAAGAAAGGCCTCAAAAGTTGAACCGATAGAAGCATTGAGGGCAGATTAAATGAACATAGACGGAGATAGATTAAACGAAATTTGGCAAACCCTTAGCAAGAACAAGTTAAGGACTTTACTCACTGCTTTTGGTGTGTTTTGGGGTATTTTTATGCTCGTAATAATGTTAGGTTCAGGCCAAGGATTGCAAAATGGAGTTACACGTTCCTTTAGTGGAAATGCCGTTAATGCCGTTTACCTATGGACACAATCTACTTCAGTTCCATATAAAGGATTACCACGAGGTAGAAGTTTTAATTTTCACCAAGACGATATTCAAGCCATTAAGGATAATGTTCCCGAAATTGAAGTGCTTGCACCATCTGCCCAATTAGGTGGTTACAGAGGCGAGAACAATGTCAGTCGTGGGGTCAAAACTGGTCCGTTTGTAGTTCGTGGCGATTACCCTGAAAATAAGGTGATTCAAAACCTAACTGTTTTGAGGGGCAGATATATCAATGAATTAGATATAAAAGAAAAACGGAAGGTCTGCATAATTGCAGGTCGGGTTCAAGAAATTTTATTTGAAAAATCTGAAGATCCACTCAATCAGTACATTCAAATAAATGGCACCTATTTTAAAGTGGTGGGTACGATTGCAATTAACAAAGATGGTGAAAATGCTGAGGAGAAATTACAGACCATTTATGTGCCTTTTACCACGTTTCAACAAGCTTTCAATTGGGGAGGTAGAATAGGTTGGTTTAGTTTGACCGCAAAGCCTCAGTTTGAAGCAAGCGTGGTGGAGGAAAAAGTAAAATCAATTTTAGCGCAAAGGCATAAAATTTCTCCAGACGACCCTTATGCTATTGGCAGTTGGAACATGGAGAAAGAGTTTAGTAAAATTCAGGGCCTTTTTGCCGGAATTAGCATGTTGGTTTGGGTGGTAGGTATTGGAACTTTACTTGCGGGTGTAATTGGAGTTAGCAATATCATGTTAATTATAGTTAAAGAAAGAACTAAAGAAATAGGGGTGAGAAGAGCAATTGGTGCAACACCTATGTCTATTATTTCTCAAATTGTGGCTGAAAGCATTTTGCTAACTTCTTTGGCTGGCTACCTTGGCTTAGTTGCGGGTGTGTTTTTAATGGAAGGCATTAGCAAGGCAATCGAAGGCCAAGAAACTGGCATGTTTTATCAGCCAGGCGTTGAATTACATGTTGCCATCAAAGCAATTGTAATCGTTGTGGTTTGTGGAGCTTTGGCTGGTATAATTCCAGCGCGCAAAGCTGTTGCCATTAAACCTGTTGAAGCATTGCGATATGAATAATTATAAGTATTGAAAAGTAAATTAGTATATGAAAAATATCATTAGGATAAGTCTTTTGGTTGCATTAGCAATTTTGTTTATTTATACCATTTGGTTTCTTTATCAGAAATCGGAAGAGAAGCCTGTTGTGTATAAAACAGTTGCTCCTTTTAAAACAAATATTGTAAAGAAAACTGTTGCAACAGGTGCTGTGTTGCCGCGACGTGAGGTGAACATTAAGCCGCAAGTATCTGGAATCATAGAAAAACTTTATGTTGTGGCAGGTGAAAAGGTTAGAAAGGGAGACATGATTGCACGCATTAGGATTATCCCAAATATGTTAAACCTTGCCAATGCAGAGAGCAGACTTAACCGTGCAAAACTTGCATTTGACAATTCGAAAATAGATTTAGACCGCAATCAAAAATTGTATGAAAGTAAAATGATTGCCTATGCAGATTTCCAACAAATTCAACTGGCATTTAATAATGCAAGAGAGGAGTTAGATGCTGCTGAAAATAATATTCAATTAATAAAGGAAGGGGTGAGCAAGAGTTCTGGAAAGGCCACTAATACCATTGTTAGAAGCACTATTGATGGAATGGTTTTAGATGTTCCATTAAAGGAAGGAAGTAGTGTTATTGAAAGTAATACTTTTAATGAAGGGACTACTATTGCTACCATTGCAGATATGGGTGAGATGATTTTTGAAGGCAAAGTAGATGAAAGCGAAGTGGGAAAAATTAAACCTGGGATGAATTTGATTTTAACAGTTGGGGCAATTGATGCAGATAAATTTGATGCTGTTTTAGAATATATTGCCCCAAAAGGGGTAAAAGAAAATGGCGCCATTCAGTTTTTAATTAAGGCAAGTGTTAAACTAAAATCTAGTTTATTTTTGCGCGCAGGTTATAGTGCCAATGCCGATATTGTTTTGGCGCATAAAGACAGTGTGTTAAGCATTCCCGAATCGGTATTGCAGTTTGATAAAGAACAAGCCTTTGTTGAAGTAGAAACTGCACCACAGGTTTTTGAAAGACGAACTATTAAGTTAGGTTTAAGTGATGGAATTAACATTGAGATTTTAGAAGGCATAACAGCAGCTGATAAAGTAAAGGATCCAAATATTGCCCCTTAATTCCTATATTTGGGTATAGGTAATGCAATATGAAGATTAAAATTCTGTGGTTATTTTGCTTTCTTGGTTCAATACAAATTGCGAGGGCGCAGTCAAAGTTAATTTGTAGCCTATACTTTGAAAATGGTTTAAGTACAATTCAAGTTATTGAGAAAAGTAAGTTGCAAGCTGCTCTAGGTAAATTTGATTCTACCAGACGTTACAATTTTGAAATTGTTGCCTATGCCGATCAGGTGGGTAATGCAAAGGCTAATTTAAAACTTGCAGAAAATAGAGCGAAGTCGGTTCAAACCGAATTAATTGCGCTTTTGCCAAATGCTACTATTGTTGTTAAACCAATAGGCGAAATAGGTTCAACCCATAT
>JAIYAT010000030.1 GCA_027488905.1 Bacteroidota bacterium | reverse complement strand
TATTCCCTTACCTTCGTAACCGTGATTCAACTAATTATTATGAATCACCGCGGAATTGGTCACCTGAGTTTTTTGAAATTGAGAGCCGTTTTCTGCTCTCATTTCTTATGAAAAAAATGTTTAGCGAGCTCAATATCATTGAGCCTATTTTAGCCGCTCTTAAGCACGAAGGCTACACACATCCCACTCCCATTCAAGAACAAACCATCCCCCTTTTATTACAAGGCAAAGATGTATTGGGTTGTGCCCAAACGGGTACAGGTAAAACTGCTTCTTTCGCCATTCCTATCTTGCAATTGTTGTATCAAAATGCTGGAAAAGAAGTTGGTTCAAAACGAAAAATAAAAGCCTTGGTACTAACGCCTACGCGTGAATTGGCCATACAGATTGATGATAGCTTTGCAGCTTATGGCAAAAACCTTGGGCTCAAACATACCGTAATCTTTGGCGGCGTTTCGCAACACAGCCAAGTAGATAGGTTGAACCGAGGCATTGATATCTTAATTGCCACACCGGGTCGTTTGCTGGATTTAATTCAACAAGGTTTTGTACACCTGCAACACATACAATTTTTTGTATTGGATGAAGCAGATAGGATGTTGGACATGGGCTTTGTAAATGATGTGAAAAAAGTCATTGCCAAAATTCCTAAAAAGCGTCAATCGCTATTCTTCTCGGCTACCATGCCACCAGTCATTCAAAGTTTGGCAGATACGATTTTAATTCACCCTTCAAAGGTAGAAGTTACGCCTGTTTCATCAACGGCAGATACCATTCAGCAATTTCTATTTTACGTTAGCAAAACGGATAAAAAACGTTTGCTTATTCACTTGCTAGAAACTGAAAAAATGCACAGTGTGTTGGTATTTACGCGCACCAAACACGGTGCCGATAGAGTAGTGAAGGATTTAGACAAAGCTGGTATTAAAGCCGCGGCCATTCATGGCAATAAATCTCAAAATGCCCGTCAGAATGCCTTAAATGATTTTAAATCTGGTAAGATAAAAGTGCTTTTGGCTACCGATATCGCCTCACGCGGGATAGACATTGACGACTTATCCCATGTCATAAATTACGAGCTTCCCAATATTCCAGAAACATACGTGCACCGTATTGGTAGAACGGGTAGGGCAGGCGCAAGCGGAATTTCATTCTCCTTTTGTGATGAAGAGGAGTTTGGCGAATTAAAAGACATTCATAAGCTCATCGGGAAGAATATCCCAATTGTAGACACACATCCATTTGTGCTAGACCCAGCGTATATAGACACCGGTTCTAGTAACCATAAGGCAAAGCCTAAAAAGCAATTGCCTCCGCACAATAGACCTGCGTCTTCTAAGCCAGAACACAAGCCTAAAAGACACTGGGGCGGTAGGAGGTAGGTTGCCAATTAAACCTTAAAGCATTCTTATGGTAGGGTGTTATGCTTGAGTAATTATTTATTTGCATACCCATTGTTAAATCTACCTCTGTGGAATCCTAAATTCGATTTCTTACAGCATAATCCACATTTTATTGTGATATTTATTGTTTGCATAAAGAAAAACAATATCTTTACATTATAAATCACATTATAATGTTAGTTGAACATCTTGGGCAAATCATAAAAGCTCGAAGGAAGGAGTTGAATATTACACAACCTCATTTGGCAGAATTAGCACAAATAAGCACCAATACGCTTTACAAGTTGGAAAGTGGGCAAGGCAATCCTTCTTTAGATGTATTAATTAAACTGGCGGAAGTTTTAGGAATGCAACTACGCTTGGAAGTAAAGAAGTAACAATAGTTAAATGAGGAAGGCGGAAGTATATTTTAATAGCATTTTGGCGGGCGAGCTTATAGAAGAAAACTTAAATCATTATGTCTTTCGGTATAATGATAGTTATTTCTATGATGCTGATTTGCCTGCTATCAGTTTGACACTTCCTAAAACTAAACAGGAATATGTTTGTGATTACATTTTCCCTTTCTTTAGCAATATGGTTGCCGAGGGGACTAATTTAGCGATACAAGGACGCTATTTAAAAATTGATGAAAGAGATATCATTCGATTATTAGGTGCTACTGCTGGAAGTGATACCATTGGAGCTGTAACCCTAAAACTAATTGATAGCAAATGAATCTAAATGAAATAAAATATTGTCCTTGCACATTGTTAGAGGGTTTTGACACCTATAGCCCTGCGGGTCTGCGTTTACTTTTTAATCGCAAAAAAGTAAGTCATATATTAGAATTTAATGCGCCAAAAATAGATGAAGAAGTTGCCGAAAAACTAAGACAAAACAGCAAGAACATTTCAATAAGTGGTGCACAGTTTAAACAATCTTTGGTTCTTGAAAGCAATAAACTCAGACTAACAAAATTTGGGGAATCAGGCGAGTACATACTAAAACCCATACCTTTTAGACCACCCTTTGGGAAAGAAGAAGAGCTGCCAGCCAATGAACATCTTACCATGCAAATTGCTAAACAAGCTTATGGAATTGTTACTGCGGAATGTGCCTTAGTTTTTTTTAAAAATGGGGAACCAGCCTATATCACAAAACGATTTGACTATGCAAAAAATGGACTTAAAATCGCCCAAGAAGATTTCGCTGCTATTAGTGGAAAGTCGAAAGAAAAAGATGGAGGAAATTATAGAAGCAGCGGCAGTTATGAAGATTTAGCCCAACAAATGAAAAAATATGTGGCAGCTTATGCCGTAGAAATTGAAAAATATTTTGAACGAATTGTTTTCAATTATTTATTTAGTAATGGAGATGCACATTTAAAGAACTTTTCTTTACGTCAAGCCCAACGTGGAGATTATTTGTTAAGCCCTGCTTATGATTTAATTGACACTTCCATTCACCTTCCTTCAGACAGTTTTTTTGCTTTAGAAGACGGTTTATTTTCAAATGATTTCGAAACAGAAAGTTTTAAATCGTTAGGGTATTACGCTTATGATGATTTTTACGAATTTGGAATAAGAATAGGTATGTTAGAAAGTCGTGTTAAAAATCTATTAGACAAATACCGAACTAAAAACGCACACACCTTAAATTTAATTCATTGCTCATTTTTATCCCAGCCAATAAAAGAATTATATACAAAGCATTACTTAGACCGATTGAAAATGTTGAATAATTCATTCTCTAAAAAAGTATGAAGCAGATGGGGGAATTAGGTTAGTCAATTTTGGAACCTAGTATTTAGAAACACAAGAAAACCTCACTAAAAGATTCAAGATTTAGTAAAAGAAAATTAAAGTGGCAGCTTCTTTGTAAACAAAAAGGGCTGTGAATCTTCACAGCCCTTTTATGCGTTTTTGGATTTATAAATCAAAATTTATAACCCTGTGTTCTTTATGAATTTCTGAGTGCCAATTACGTTTCCATTCTTGTCTTCAAGCCTTAAAAAATAAAGACCATCCGCCACACCAGCAATGTCTATTACCTCATAATTTTCAGCAATTTCTTTTGTTAGAATTTCTTGCCCATCTAGGCCAATTATATGCGCAATAGAAGTATTGGAAGGCATATTCCTTAAGCCCAATATCCCTTTTGTAGGATTAGGATAAATCACTTTTAGATTCGATTCTTTTGATTCTTCAATTCCTGAAGCAATATTTGAAAATTTAATATTGTCTATCACACAATATTCTGAAAGGGGTCCATTAAAATTCGACATCTTAATTTCTAAAGTATAATACTTAGGTACTGTTCCAGAAGGAAATCCTAAATAATTCCTAGATGGTGTTAACACAGCGGATCCATTATTTTCACTTGGACTCCAGGAATAATCTATTAGGTATTCATCCGCTGAGTCATAAAAATACAGGTTGATATACAATCCTGATAAACTAAACGCGGCAGTCTGGTTAAAATAATCAAAGGAAATAGATTTGGGTGTAGTTGTAAGTGTCCCATAAGTCTCGATGGCGGCGCCTCTTACGAAGGGTGAACCCTGATATGAATTCAGACGCAAAGAATAATTTCCATGCGAACCTCCGGTTCTGCGTTGGATTGCATTAGAAGATACCACAAGTGCGGAATCATTATACACTTCCCAGTTTTGAGGTAAAGCAGGCGAAACGGTCCAATCCTCAAAACTGAAATTAGGAATAAGATCCTGAGCATAAATAGTTAGGCTAAAGATACAAACTAGGGATAGTAAAAATGTTTTTTTCATAAGTATTAAATTTATTCAAATCTCAAGGATTCTTCTAAAAATAGCAAATGGTTTTTTCATTCTCTCAAATTTGGTAGGTAAAGAAAAATTTTATTAGATTACTTTGAGAAACTTGAACCTGTTAAGATTTTTTACTCTAACACTACCTTAAAAGAGTAACTAACTTTTGGGCTGTCTATTCTAAATAGATAAACACCTAGTGTGCCCTTATAAGGAATTGGTTGAATAGGTGCCTCACCAGCAAAAATGGTAGTTTCCCAAACTGTTTCTCCCATCATATTTACCAGTGAAAGTTGAGTGTTTTCTTGCCAATTTTCAAAGGATTGTAGGTATAGCTTTCTTTCTTGATAAAATACCTGAAAAGGACTTTCTAACACTTCTTTATAACTTAACTTCTTAATTTCAGAATAAGAATACTTGCCATCATAATCTGTTTGTTGTTTTGCAGGACACGATTCCCAATGGTATTCCATTTAATAAAATAACTTATGGACAGTTATAAAATAATTTCCATAAAAAGGATTTGCTAATTTTTCTTGAAATTCTATGTTAGTATTCTTGTCAATTCTAACTAAATAAAAAAACAATGAATTATTTATTGATACAAAGTAAACCATGTTTTCATTTTCCAGTAAAAAATTGGATAGAAAATCAATTGTTTTTATTTTATTTTCTATCAAATCTGAATACAAAAATTTCTTATTTTTTACTACTCTTATTAAGTGGTCTTTGGATTTGATTCTTCCTATTATCATAGATTTATCATAACGTTCACTTCTATCGGAAATGAAAGTTCTTATTAATAAAGAATCCAAGTAAACAGTCCGGTTTTCAATCTCATTTTTAAGCTGGGGATTTTCATTTATAAACTGATTGAATCCAATAAACATATGAGTTTGCTTTGTGGGGCAGAATAAGAAATAGTTTAAAGTTTTAGATGGTGAATTAAACGATGATGCAGGATTAATTGATGGACTAAATGGAATAAGGTAAAATCTTTTATTTTCTTGATTTAGAATAATTTTAAAAATCGGACCATGGTCGATATTTTTTTCTCTACAAATATAAATTCGGTAATTCAAATGGTAAATTGCAAAGGAATCCTGTATTTAAAACCAAGGCTCGTAACCAATGCTATCTTTTTCCCACCTATTTATCTTTTTCCAGTAATCAACTTCATTTCCAGACATCTTCCCCATAAAGGAATCAATAGAACATAAGGTGGCATTTTTTTCTACAAACTTATTATACAAATATTCTGGATTTTTTTCTACTGATTGACTTTTGTTTTCACATGAACAAATCAAAATAATCAGCAAAAAAGGCGTAATGATTTTCATGGGCTATATTTTAATTAGTACAAAATGCTTTGATAAATTTTTATTTTTATATGGAGCATTTGTTTTGTTTTCAGTATTTAAATTTACGTAACACCAAAATAACCACCGCGTAAAGCTTACTGGAGAAAACGGTGAAATTGACCACCTTTTCGCGGAATAAACTAACCTACCAGCGCGGCGGAAATTGACAAGGTAATTTCGCAATAAATTGACCACTCTCAAAATTAGCAAGTTTATGCTGATTTAAAAACCATTAAGAGAGTTTCTTTGGTAATAAACTAAACAAAACTCTAATTGTTGAAAAGGCTATTGTTGATGCTATTTTGGATATAATTATTCATGGAGCAAATAGAATAGAACTTACCCATTTGATGCTTCTTCCTTTCTTTGTTACCATTCCTCACTTTCCTTCTCAAGGTCTTCATGGCTAGTGAACTGTCCATTTTCAATTCTGGATTCGGCAGCCAAGATTTCACTATTATATTGTGTAATAGAAATAGGTTCAATTTTACGCCCTGAATTTTTAAATACGGCAGATAGTTGCTTTAAAAGATTTTCATCTGTAGTACTCAGCAGTTTGTTTAATAGTTCGTATTTTGTGGCCTCAATATTCATGACTCAAAGGTTTTAACAAATATACAAATATTTGAACTTATTCTTAATTGGATAGACTTGCAGGTAGAGGCTAGCCGACTAATGACAAACCATAGTTACAAAGCATTGTTTCATGGAACATTGTCGAGGTGCTGGCTTCTGTGAAAATCTGTGCTATCTGTGAGAAAAAATGTGGCTCACAGATAACACAGATTAACACAGATTTTTGAAAGCTTTTAAAAACAACGGTCGCCGAGTGGCAGCCTCAAGGGTCACAGCTTGCTGAAGTAGGTAGTGCTGTTAGTTCAATCAATGTCAATCGCGATTTTTCAAAATTGCTTGTATGGAAATATCCTCATCTATCAATGGCCAATGAATTCCATAACCAGATGGTGAAATCTTATATAATTCTCTTTCTATTTGGGAGGCATTTAAAAGCTTAGGCGATAACTTGTCCAAATTTAGAGTTATAACTTTTCCATCAATTTGAAGGACCATAAGGTTTGCATCAAAGCTTACCTTTTCAATGCTATATGTTGCAATCATATTATTTTTTAAAAAAGCTATTCCAAGAATTAACAATCAAATCAAAGTTTTGGTAGATTATTTTTTTAATTTCTCTTTTTGAATTTGGAGACATGTTAAATGCAAACTCTTCCTTTATTTCAACTTCTTCCACTAAAATCCAAAACTTGCATTCCATATCTCCTTTTTCAGCATGTATATGTATAGGTTCGTTGTTCTCATTTGCATAAAAGAATAATCTCCACCCATAAATGAATAAAACTGTAGGCATATTCAAATCTAATGAAAACAGATTTTTCTATCAACTATAATTTCTCAATAAATAACCATCATAAACAATAGAAATTACAACAACAATGGTTTAGAGAAAATTTATATTAATTGGTTTTTAGATTTTGGAAGAATAAAAGATGGAATTTTTCCGTAAATTACCTGCTAGGAATATTCCATCTCTTTTGGATTGTCAGCAGCCAATTGGCTGCTGCTAGCTAATATTCTTAAACCTCACCCTATGCGGCGCTACATCTCCCATGCGATGTTTCTTGTTCTCTTCGTAATCGCTGTAATTGCCTTCAAAAAAGTGAACCTGACTGTTGCCTTCAAATGCCAAAATATGTGTGGCAATCCTATCTATAAACCACCTATCATGGGAAATCACTACCACGCAGCCTGCAAAGTTCTCTAAGGCTTCTTCCAGAGAGCGCAAGGTATTTACGTCAATATCATTCGTAGGTTCATCCAGTAACAATACATTACCACCTTGTTTCAAAGCCATGGCCAAATGCACACGGTTTCTTTCTCCACCAGATAACACCCCAACTTTCTTGCTTTGGTCGGTACCGCTAAAGTTAAACTTAGAAATATAAGCACGCGCATTCACCTGCTTGCCACCTACAATCATGGTTTCTGTGCCACCACTAATAACCTCAAACACACTTTTGTCTGGTAATAAATCTTTATGGCTTTGGTCTACGTAAGAAATCTCAACGGTTTCACCCACTTTAAAATCACCCGCATTTGCTTGTTCTAAGCCCATAATCAATCTAAACAAAGTAGTTTTACCTACCCCATTCGGGCCGATAATGCCCACAATACCACCTCGTGGTAAAGAGAAGTTTAGGTTTTCATACAATAATTTAGGACCATATTGTTTACTAACGCCTTTGGCTTCAATAACAATATCTCCCAGTCTTGGTCCGGGTGGAATAAACAACTCCAACTGTTGTTCTTTTTCTTTTTGCTCTTCGTTGAGCATTTTTTCGTAATTGTTCAAACGCGCTTTCTGCTTGGCTTGTCTGCCTTTTGCTCCCTGACGCACCCAATCCAATTCCCTTTCTAAAGCCTTTGCACGTTTGCTATCTGCCTTGTCTTCGGCTTGCAAGCGATTGGCTTTTTGATCCAACCAACTGCTGTAGTTGCCTTTCCATGGAATACCTTCCCCGCGGTCAAGCTCCAAAATCCAACCTGCTACATTGTCCAAGAAATACCTATCATGGGTAACCGCAATAACAGTTCCCGGAAAGTTCTTTAAATATTGCTCTAACCAATCCACACTCTCTGCGTCTAAGTGGTTGGTTGGTTCATCTAATAATAGAATGTCGGGCTGACTTAAAATCAACCTGCACAAGGCAACGCGTCTTTTCTCTCCACCAGAAAGCACATTTACTGGCTGGTCTGGTTCTGGGCAGCGCAAAGCATCCATGGCTTTTTCTAGTTTGGTATCAAGTTCCCAAGCCTCAAGGCGATCCAACTCTTCCATCACCACGGCTTGCCTGTCCAAGATTTTCATCATCTCGTCTCCATCTAGTTCTGGGTCGGCTAATTTGTTGTTAATTACTTCAAATTCATCCAACATATCCGTCACATGCTTCACGCCTTCACGCACGCATTCAACTACAGTTTTGGTTTCATCCAAATTAGGCTCCTGTTCTAAAAAGCCAATCTTATAATTTTTGCTATCAAAAACTACTTCTCCCTGGAACTCCTTATCTATTCCAGCAATAATTTTTAATAAACTAGACTTTCCCGAGCCATTTAGACCCAAAACGCCAATCTTAGCGCCATAATAAAAGCCTAGGTAAATGTTTTTTAGTACTTGTTTTTGTGGAGGGAATGTTTTGGAAACACCCGCCATCGAAAATATAATCTTGTGATCTGACATAGTTAAAAATTGACTTGCGAAATTAACTTAAGCTTTCTGTTTTTCTAAAATAAAAAACAATTCTCTTCCCTCACGAGGTTTTATAGAGTTATGGCATTTTTCTAAAGTTTTCGGTTTGAACCAAGGCTCGAAATGCGCCAAATAGGCCTCCGTTCCTCCACCAAATGGCGGTCCTTGTTCAGTGAGCGGAAAATCAAAAAGCAATCCTGCTAACTTCCCTTTACTTCTCAAAAGGGAATGCATTTTTTCTGCATATTCATCTCTTTGAGTAGGGTGAATGGCACAAAAAAAAGTTTGCTCCAAAATAAGGTCATAACTATCCTGGTGATTAAAAAAATCATCTTGAACCAATTTCAAGTACCCCAAATCAACTGCAGCTTTAAACTTTTCTTTTGCTGCAGCTAGCGGACTAGCAGCTATATCCAGCAGGGTAATATCGGTATATCCTAGGTTCAACAATGCACCAGCCTCATGCGCATTGCCACAACCGGGTATCATCACTTTTATGCTTTTATCTGCGTATTGGGCTGCGTAATCGCTAATTGCTGGGCTGGCACTTCCGGTGTCCCAACCAGTTTCCCCTGTGTTGTAGCGATTTTCCCAATAGATCTCGTTTAATGTGGGCATGCTGTTAATTTGTTTTGAATGTGTTAATATATATTTGTGCAAAATAATCCAACTCATGAAATTTTTCATCGACACAGCAAATCTTGCACAAATTAAAGAAGCTAACGACTTAGGCATTTTAGACGGTGTAACCACCAATCCTTCCTTAATGGCCAAAGAAGGCATTGTAGGGCAAGAGGCAATTCTCAAACATTATGTCGACATCTGCAATATTGTAGATGGCGATGTAAGTGCAGAAGTTATTAGCACAGACTATGAAGGCATGATTGCAGAAGGTGAAAAATTAGCTGCGTTGCATGAAAATATTGTAGTTAAAATACCTTTGATCAAAGATGGTATCAAAGCCATTAAGTATTTTTCATCCAAAGGAATTAGAACCAATTGTACTTTGGTGTTTTCCGCAGGCCAAGCCATTCTTGCAGCAAAAGCAGGTGCCACTTATATCTCTCCATTTGTAGGAAGATTAGATGATATTAGCTTTGATGGCATGGAGTTGATTGCACAAATTGCACACATTTTTGCAGTTCAAGCTTATCCAACCCAAATTTTAGCTGCCTCTATCAGAAACCCAGTGCATATTGTTAAGTCTGCAGAAATGGGCGCACACGTTATTACCAGTCCATTGCCTTCAATCTTGGCTTTGCTTAACCATCCTTTAACCGACAAAGGCTTGGCGCAATTTTTAGCAGATCATGCTAAGGCCAACGGATAAAATTAACTAAAAAATAGGGTAGTGTTCAAACCGGATTCTTTAACGCCTGCCCAAATTGCGCACAAAGACAAGTTGGTTCAAGCCTTAACTGCCTATTTACCTAGCGCAGCCTTGTCTTTGTGTGCAGAATTAATCATGTATTATAAACTCCACCTGCACATAGAAGTGGAGCGCAAGGGCCGCTATGGCGATTATACGCCGCATTCAGGCAAAGGTTCCCGTATTTCTATTAACCACAATTTAAGTCCGTTTGAATTTCTCATTACGTTTGTGCATGAACTTGCGCACCATACCGCTTTTCTCAAATATGGTGGCAGGCATGAGCCTCATGGGGCCGAGTGGAAGCAGGAATTTAAAAGCTGCATGCGTCCATTTTTTGAATTAGACTTATTTCCATATGATCTAAAAGCCGCCTTGGCAAAGCACATGAACAACCCCAAATATTCCCAAAGTGCGGATGTAAAATTGTTGGAAGTACTCAAAAAATACGATAGCAGAAAATCACACTTGCTCACCCTTTCTCAATTAGAAGATGGTGAAACCTTTAAGTTAAAACAACATCCGCAAGTGATGCGTAGAATTAAAAAGTTAAGAACCTATATCCTTTGCGAAAGCTTGGATGGCATACATCGATACCGTGTACATGCCATGGCAGAAATTAGCAGGGCTTAAAATTGAACCTCTAATTCTTGTTCCTTGCCGTCTCTAATAATTTTCAGTTTGGTTTTTAAACCTTTCTCTAGCTTGCCCAAAGTTTGCATGTATTCTTCCATGCCATTTAATTGATATTGGTCTAATTGAATTAATATGTCTCCACGTTTTACACCAGCAACGGCAGCAGGTTTACCATCGGTGGTGCCATCTACTTTAACGCCTTTTCCCTCGTATAAATAATCAGGCATAATGCCCAAGGTTACTTTAAAACTGGTATTGCGAGATTGAACTTCTTTGGTTTTGGTAAAAGTAAGTTTAGGTTCTTTATCTAGCTTACCCACTAGGCTATACATGTATTTAATGATTTTTAGCGTGCCTGCGAAGTTAATGAGTTCCCAGTCGTCGCTAGGTTTGTGGTAATCGCTGTGTTGACCCGAAAAGAAATGCAGTACAGGAATTCCTAAATTATAAAAACTGGTGTGGTCGCTAGCGCCAGTTCCACTTGGGTCAAACTTAGCTTTTAAACCGTTAATGTCTATACTCGGTAAAATACTATCCCATTTTGGAGAAGTGCCAGTTCCACTAAGGCTAATCATGTTTTTGGTTGTGTCAATGCGGCCAACCATATCCATGTTCAACATATAATTTACTTGTGCCAAAGGAACCGTTGGATGTTCTACAAAATAGCGTGAACCTAAGAGACCTTCCTCTTCGCCACTAAAAGCAATAAAAAGGTAGTTTTGGTTTCTAAAAGGTGACTTTTGAAGCAACTCCGCCATCTCTATTAAAGCCGCAGTGCCACTGGCATTGTCGTCTGCTCCATTGTGGATTTGTGGTTTCTC
>JAIYAT010000019.1 GCA_027488905.1 Bacteroidota bacterium | reverse complement strand
CCGTGGATAACATCGAAGGCAACATTAGTTCTAAATATGAAATCATAGGCAGTGTAGACAATACGAAAGTAGGACCAAACTACTTGAAGTATATTGTACGCGACTTATACGGCAATGTAAGTGATACTTTATACAGAACAGTATTTGTAATCATTAATCAAACAGGACCAAGCATTTTACTTACAGGTTCATCTGTATATATTGAAGTATTTGGTACTTATGTTGAACCAGGGTATGCAGCAACCAATAATAATGGAATTGATATAACCAATCAGGTGATATTAACTACCAATCTTGATGTTTCAAAAATTGGTTTATATAATAATAACTACACAATCATAGATGCTTTTGGCTTATCAGCACAAGCAAACAGGTTGGTACAAGTAGGAGATACAACCAAGCCAGTAATTACGCCGCTTTCAAATCCATTTATTCATCAGGTGGGTACGGCAATTAATCTACCATCTGTGGTACAAGTACGAGATAATTATTGGTCTAAGGATTTTATAACCTTAACAGTGCAAGGAACAGTTAATGTAAATCAGGTTGGTTCTTATTTTGTAACTTATCAAGCAAAGGATAATTCTAATAATACTTCTCCAATTACAACTTTAGAAGTAAGGGTGCGTGATACCAAAGCGCCTGAAATAACCTTGCTTGGAGATAATCCTTTAGATTGGGAGGTAAAGACAACATTTGTTGACCCAGGATTTAGTGCCAAAGACAACTTCTGGCCTGCGAATACAGTAGTGGTTACAAAGAGAGGAACAGTTAATATAAATCAAATTGGAAATTATACAATTTGGTACATTGCTACTGACCCATCTGGAAATAAAGATTCTGTAAGCAGAGTGGTTAGGGTTAGAGATACAAGTGAGCCAGTGATAGATTTACTAGGCATTAATGATATAAATCTACCTCGTTGGAGAGAATACATTGATCCACCAATTGCCATTGTAGATAACTTAGATTCAGATTCGACTTTAAGACAGTTTTTAGTAATAAATATTGGACTTCCAAAAAATCAAGAAGGAAAATATTTTGGTGATGTGGAAGGACTATTTAATGCAACTTATTCTGTAAGAGATTTATCTGGTAATGTTTCTGAAACAGCTATTCGAAGGATTTTTGTTGGACCACCAGCAACCGCATTAGAAGAGCAAATGAACTTACCTAAGTGGTTGCGTGTGTATCCAAACCCTAGCAATGGTATCATTAAGATTGGTTTGTTGGAGGCACAATCAGAAAACCTACAAATACAGATACTAGATATGCAAGGAAAAGAAATGCTGCATACCACCCATTTAAAGAATAATTTAGCCAGCAGCGAAATTGATTTAACTGCATTTGCTAAAGGTGTTTATTTGGTAAAAATTAAAGTAGACAATTCTATCTATTACAGCAGAATCCAACTGAATTAAAGTTTGGTTCAAACCGAAACCTAAAAAAGCTGAGCTTGTTTAAACGAGCTCAGCTTTTTTTATAAGTAATTTTTAAGATGTTTTGTGTTGCTTTACTTACAGCAAAGTTTTGAGAAGGAAAGAGAGGTAATAGCACAATAATTTCATTTGATTGGGTCAATACAATAACTTCTCTTTTGGCTATCGGACTTAACTTCTTTTGGTTGATACTATCAGATACAAGCTTAGAACCCTTGCTCCCAAAAGGTTTAAACTTATCGCCTGGCGCTGCAAGCCTTAATTGTATGGGTAGTTTAATTTTATCTGCATCCAAATAAATAGCACCATCTTTTAAATTTAGCCCATCTGTTTTTGGTTCAACCTGAAAACAAATAATTTGTTGATTAAAGTGGTAATTTTGATTGAGTGTAGTTACATCCATAGAACTTGTAAATTCAATCTGTGGCAAAACATACAAACTATTTCTACTATAAATCACTTCCCACTCAGATGAAGCTATAGCTGCCATTTCATGTTTGTTAGCAATGGCAGTTAAAATGTTTTCGGTTTGAACCAAGTTGAAATTAAACCTGTTTAGGATTGCATACAATAATCCTTTTGCCTCATTAAAATTTAGCAATGCCTCCGCTGGGATGATAAGTGCTTCATTGTCTTTTTTGCAATGGGTTACTATAAAATCCTCAACAAAAGCATTTAGTAATGCCTGTGTTTCTTGAAGGACTTTCGCTGTTTGGGATATGTTAGCAATAGCGTTAGGAAAAGCACTTTGTAGGGGTTTTAAAACTTCATGCCTAATTTTATTTCTACTATAGTCAAGTTTTGCATTAGAGCTGTCTTCGCAAAATTGAATATTATGTTGTTCAGCATAAGTTGAGAGTTCGTCTTTGCTGGCCTGCAATAGTGGCCTAATGTGCCAACCGTTCACTAGTTTAATGCCGCCTAAACCCTTTAAGCCAGTGCCTCTGCTTAAGTTAAATAGGATGGTTTCTGCTTGGTCGTTGGCATGATGTGCTGTAAATAAATAATCAAATTGATATTCATTTTTTAAGGTCTTGAACCAATTATACCTTAGCGTTCTGGCCTTTTCTTGAATACCACCCGCATGTAAATCTTCTAAATCTTTTTGAGAAACATGTTGGATGAAAAGAGGTATATTGTTTATTTGGCAGGTCTTTTCAATGAATTGAACTTCAGTTTTATTCTCTTCAGGTCTTAAACCATAACAAAAGTGGGCTACAGAAAAGTTTAGTTTTAAGTGTAGACATACCTCAAAAAGCACCATAGAATCTTGGCCTCCGCTAACTGCCAGCAATATTTTACTTTCTGGTTTGAACCAAGGTTCCTCCAAAAAATAATGATTTAGTTTATCCAAAAGATTCATTTTAGAACTCAAAATTATTTAGTTTTGACAGATAATCATGCGTAATCTTTCATTTTATTTTATACTCACTTTCTTATTCGGTTTGAACCAAACCCATTTAATAGCGCAAGCTTCTCAGAAAGTTGAGATATTATCGGCAAAGAATTTTGAATATATTAAGTTACAAGATAAGAATGTAAGTAAGCTTATTGGCAATGTTAAATTAAAGCAACAAGACACTTATATGGATTGTGATAGTGCATTAATTTATGAAGCAGAGAACTTAGTAGAGGCTTTTTCTAATGTTCGAATTAAGTATAGAGACAGTGTAACCATCACTGGCAATTACTTGATTTATGACGGCGCAACCAAGAAGGCTTTGATAAGTAAAAGTGTTACCTTGGAAGATAAGAATATGTTGCTTTCAACAGAGCAATTGGATTACGATTTAAATAATCAGTATGGCTATTATGCAAATGGCGCAACAATTACCACTAAGGAAAATAAGTTAACCAGTAAGCTTGGCTATTTTTATGCTAGAAAAAATGAGTTCTTCTTTAAAGAACAAGTGGTATTAACCAATGCAGATTATACCATGACGAGTGATACTTTAATGTATAACACTAAAACTAAAACTGCATACTTTTTTGGTTCAACCAAAATTATTGGAGAAAAGGAAAGTATCTATTGTGAGAATGGTTGGTATAATACGGCCAAAGACCAATCGCAGTTTAGCAACAATGCAGTGCTAATTTCGGAAAGAAAAGTATTGATGGCAGATAGTTTATACTATGATAGAAAATTACAATTAGGTAAAGCCTTTAGAAATATCCATATCTACGATTCAATTCAAAAAATACATTTGTATGGCCAGTTTGGGTACAGTAATGAAAAAATTGGCGTAACACAAGTAAGTCATAAAAGCAAAGCCATTAAGCTAATGGATGAAGGAGACAGTTTGTTTTTGTATGCTGATACTATTTTTATGACACAGAAATATAAAAAGCAAAAAGAAACCTTGCGATTGTTTCATCAAGTAAAAATTTTTAAAAGTGATTTGCAAGCAGTTTGTGACAGTTTGGTTTATGTAAGAGACGATTCAACTATCTGGATGTATAGGCAACCAATCATGTGGAGTGGATTAAATCAAATTACTTCAGATACTATCAGTTTCTTTTTAAACGCAGGAAAATTGGATTCATTTAATTTAATGGCAAATGCTTTAATCATAAGTAAAGTAAAGGGAGCACATTTTGACCAGATAAGAGGAAGGAATATGAAGGGTCAATTAGATTCGGGTAGAATAGAATTTGTTAGGGTATTAGGCAATGCCCAAAGTATACATTACGAAAAGGAAGACAGTATTAATTTTATTGGTGTAAATGAAATTGATTGCAGTTATATGAATTTTATTTTTGAAAAAGGTCAAATTAAGAAAGCAGTTTTTGAAACAGCGCCAACAGCCACCATGCACCCACCCGATGCAATTAAACCAGAAGATTTTAGGTTAAAGGGATTTAAGTGGCAGGAATACAAGCGACCTCAAAGGCTTAATTTTCAGTATTGAAGTAGAATTAATTCAAAATTGTACCATAAAAAAACAGAATGAGTATTGACCTTTAACTTTGTTTTAACTACTTTTGGTTTAGCTCAATAACTTATTAATTATTTCCAAATGCTTGCATATGTCAATAATTTTTACAAAATTGAGCAACCAAATCAATAATAAATCAATTCTAATATCATGAAATACAACTACCGGATCAATTTTCTTCGACTCGCATTGATGCTTTGCCTAGGAGGGCTAATGGGTTATCCCGTTGCTTGGGGGCAAGGATTAAAAAACAACACCACTTACATCATTAATGGTGCGCAAGATTTAGTAGCTCCAGTTGACACGTTTGCCAACCTAACTGGTTCGGCTACTGGTCCTTCTTTCGGAGCAATCACCTACCTAAATCAATTTGGTATGGACCAGAACCAAACTGCTTCAGGCCCTGTGGTGTTTTTACTAAGTGCAGGTTATAATCCTGTTGAGCCAACCCTAATTAACATTGGGCAACCAACAGGCGCAGGTGGCTGGCCAAATATGTATTGGAACGCTAATGCGCCAATTGTTTTAAAACCCGCTTTGGGTCAAAACTTTACCATTACATCTTTAGCTGCTGTTGGTGGTAATCAAGCCTTAGTTAGGTTTAATGGTGCATGGTTTTTTTCAATTGATGGTGAGTCTACGCCTGGGCAAAGAAATTTGACCTTTAACATGAGTACAAATACCCAAACAACTGCTAGGGTTATAGACATCATACCTACCGCTGGAAATAGGATTCAAGGGGTTGGTGTTAAAAATTGTAATTTAGTAGGTGGCTCAAATGCTACCAGTGTGTTTTCATATGCAGGTGTTTATTTAGGAGGTGCTACTGCCTCACAAAATGCAGTCAATGGTCAAAATCAAAATATTTCTGTTGAGAACAATTATATTATTGGTGTTCAAAATGGTATTTATATAAAAGGTTTGGGTAATGCTGCAAATAACCATAATAGAAATATTGACATTAGAAACAACATCATTGGAGGATACATTAACCCCGTTAGTGCTACAGCTACAGCAGCCACTGGAGGAGCTAATAGCTCGGGTATTTATTTAATGGGTGCTGCTAATTCTAATATTCATGGAAACGTAATTAAAAATATAGTATCTACTTCTACTAATTACAGAGGAATTTTTCTAAACCATGAAGGTGGATCAAATGATTTATCAGTAGATTCAAATATTCAGGTGACTTCAAATGAAATCACAAATCTTTCGATTGCTGCTACAGGTGGTGTTATAGGTATTAGGGTAAGCTTGAATACCCATACTACACCAAAAAGATTGTTAATTGCAAATAACTCTATTTCTAAGCTTTCAGCTACTGCTGCACAAAATTTACCAGCTGGGTTTGGCTATCCTATCGGAATTCTTATTGATAACAGTTCAGCGAATGTGGGAGCAGAAGTTTTCTTTAACTCAGTTTATCTTTCAGGTTCTTCCTTGCCAATTAATGCATTGTCTGCTTGTTTTGTTACAGGTCCATTAACTACTGGTGGAATTATCATGATGAATAATTCTTTTGCCAATACTATGGGTAAACTTACAGCGAATATTACCAATTACTCAGTTTACAACATGTTATTATTAGGAGGAAGTCCTTTTATCTACTCTAGTTTTAATAACTATTATACAACTACTTTTGATGGTGGTATTGCTTATATTGCTAGGGTTGGCTCATTAGATTATGTAGCGCTTAAAACCTATAGGTTAATTTCTAGAAGTGATTCAACTTCTTATTCTTTGATTCCTCCTTTTAGAAATGATTCAGATTTAACAGTTGCAACCGGTGTTAATCATAGAAACTTTAATACGGGTGTTAGTTTGCCACAGTTCAATAATTTTTATCCAAGCATATTCAATGCAATTAATTTCAAAGTTGCAGTAGATAGATTTGGCACTGCTAGAAATAACATGGGTAGGTTTACAGCCATTGGTTCACATTTATGGAATGGTGATTCTACTAATAGCCCATCAGCTTTAACAGCTCCAAGGGTATATCCAATTAATGGATTTACATCTCGACCTACCATCTTAAACTTAAATGGACAGTTTGCAACTGTAGCTGAAGCAATTGATTACTTAAACCATTATGGGATTACAGGTTCTGGCAGTCTTGTATTAGAGATTCAACCTGGTTATAACGGCGAAACTACTTCAATTCCAGCCTTAATAGATTTCCCAGGTGCTAGCGTTGGTACACCAGTAACCTTAAGAACTGCTGATAATTATTCAACTACAGTTAGCATTCCAAATGCACAAGTAATTAATAATTCTGCGGTATTTAGAATAATAGGAGGTAGACACTTCAGCATTACAGGGGGGGCAAACAATGGATTAACCTTTGCATTGCCTGTTCTTGCCACAAATGCGGTATCTCGCGTTATTGGTATTACTCCAATCGATACAAATTCAAGTAATATTACCATTCGCAATTGTAATTTAATTGGTAACTCGACTACTACAGGAGTTAATACAAGTTATGGGGTATATGTAGGAAATGCTATTACAGCACCAAACTTGGCTCCACAAAACAATAACAGCTTCATTCAATTGATTGGAAACAGAATAATGGCTGTTAGAACTGGTATTGCCGTTTTAATGACCAATACTGGAACAATCAGCGCTTCAGACCACTTAATAAAAAGTAATATAATAGGAGGTGAAATACCTGTTGGTGGAGCTTTGCCTACAACCTTCATTGGTGGTTCAGTAAACCAAGCAGGTATATTGGTTAGAGGATTAAGAAATTCTATTATTGATAGTAACGTAATTAGAAATTGTATCCCTACCACAACTGTTTCAAATGGTTTTATGGGTATATTCCTAGAAGAACCTGCAGGAACCACTTTAGGTTCAGTAGAAGTTAGCAGGAATTTAATTTATAATTTGGTAACTACTACTGGAACATTTTGTACCGGTATTCGTGTCGGCTTACAAGGAGTTGTGCCTGCGGCACCACTACCTGCTAGGAGTATTTTATTAGTAAATAACTTTATTGGTAAGATATTAGGTAATGGTACTACATCTAATTTCAGTAACCAAAACCCAGCAGGTATAATGATTGAGGCTGGTGGAGCATTAAATAATGCTGGAGTTGCTATTGCACACAATACTGTGCATTTATCAGGAACAGGCTTAGGAGCAACTAACAGTTCATCTTCTGCTGTTTTCTTAAATGGAAACGTAAGAGGTGGTATAGAATTAGTAAATAATTTGCTAGTTAATAGAATGAACAGAACCAGCCCAACAGGAAATCGTTATGCTGTTTTGATGGGAAGTACAACTACACCATTTACCACAGCGGCTGTTTTGCCTTTTAACATTAATAGCAATAATTATTATGTATTTGGTGTTGGTAATAATTTTATTGGTGGTGCAAATAATGGTACTGTAAACTATGCTAATATTAATAATTGGAGAACATTTACCTCAACAGGTTTCCCGGGTATGGATGGAAATTCTTTCAGTTGGCCAACGGTTTTCCTAAATGATACAACCCCTCATATCAGTTTGATTGATGGAGGTTTAGTACCAGGAGGAGCATCAATTATTTCAGGCTTATGTATAGATTTATATGGTAACCCAAGGTACTTGTGTTCTGGTGGTTCAACCACAGTTACACGCTGGGTTGGAGCTCTTGAAAGTGGTTTACCTTTCCCAGCTTTACAAGGAAACGTAACGTATCCAATTAATGGTATTGATGATCCACCTACACCAATCAGACCTGCTAGTGGTTCATTCAAAACCGTAAGAGCTGCTGTAAATTATTTAAATTCTCAGGGAGTAGACGATCCTAATTTTGGAGGTTCTAGAACCATTCGTTTGGAAATCCAACAAGGATATGTGGGTGAAACAGATTCATTCATCATGCCTATTACCGTTTTGGACTACCCAAGAATGGCTTTAACTCGTCCTGTTGTTTTAGGTATTGCCAATGGCAGAAATGATACTATTAAAGTTACTGGTACTGTTAATGCAGCCTTCGCTGCGAATAATAGCTTATTCAGATTTGCTGGTTGCAGATACTTTAGCATTGATGGTAACAATGGCACTGGAAAAGGAATTACCATGGTGTTACCATCTAACTTCACTGCAACTACCAATCGTGTAGTAGATTTTATCAGTGGTGTAAATACAGTTGTTTCAACTAATCCTAGTACTCAATACAATGCTATTAGAAATTGTAATATTATTGGAATTTCTACTACTACCGCCATTCAAACTTTTGCTGGTGTTTATTTTGGTGGTGTTTCTGCTCCATCTAGCGCAACAGTTGGTTCAAACGGTTATAACACGGTTGACAATAACTTTATTGGAGCCACGCAATATGGTGTTTATTTAAGAGGTGCTACACAAGTAGCAGAATTTGATTTTAACAACTCAATTATTAATAATACTATTGGTGGAGATGTTGCCCCAGGCGGTTCAGTTAACACAAATTATTTTGGTGGTATTACAAATGCTGCTGGTATTTATGTTTTGAGCCAAGCAAACGTAAACATTGAGAAAAATATTGTTAAGAATAATATTCAATCATTTGCATCTCCACGTGGTATTGAATTAGCTGTAATTGCAGGTAACACTCCTGCATTAAGCAGCTATGTAACTATTAGTCGTAATATTATCAGGAATATTGGAACTACCTTGACAGGTGGCGCATATGGAGTTTACGTAGACTTTGGAGGCACAAGTTCAAATGTTGATCGCAGTATTGTGATAGACAATAATATGATTTCTGGGGTATTCTCTGGAGGTTCTTCTCGCATAGGAGCTACGTTTGCAGGTAACCCATTTGGTGTTTACTTAAATGCAACTTCAAATATTGGAACAGGCCCTAACAGCAATGTAGGTGTTAGCCTTTTATTTAATTCAATTAATTTAGGACAAGCTAATAGCTTAACTGTTTCAAATTCAATTAGTGCTTGTGTTGGTATACCATCTTTTATTTCTAATGGTATAACCATGCAAAATAATTTGTTCCAAAATAGATTGGGTGCTGCCACTGTACCTGCCAATAACTATGCGGTTGCAGTAGGTGGAGCCGTTGAGCCATTTGTAATAAGTAACTTCAACAACTATTATGCAGTTAATCAAGGTACCTCAGTTGCGGCAAACTTTGCTTCAAATGTAAGTGCTGCTACACCTGTAAATTATAATCAATGGTTCGAGATTATGAATTTCACAAGACAAGATACTTTATCTTTAACTTCTCCGGTGCCATTTACCAATGATAATAACTTGTTTATTCCTGCAAATACAAATACCAATTTATATCAAAGTGGTAAGCCAATCTTTGGTAACAATTTGGACATAAATCTTTCAACTCGTAATTTCTTTACCCCTTCAATGGGTGCTCATGAATTTTCAGGTACTTATGTTGACGATATTGCTCCACGTGTATTTAATGTTACTGATCCAACTTTGTGTCAGGCAGGTACTATATTATTAAACTTTAATATCTATGATAATTTCCTAGTAGGTGATACATTGTATTATAGAATAAATGGAGGCGCTGTTCAGTCTACCCAAGCAAGCGTTTCAGGAACAACTTTCCGTCAGTATGCAATTCCACCTCAAACTAGTGGTACAATCATCGAGTATAGGGTGGCCGCGGTAGATTACCCAACTCCTCCAAATACAGGTATTTACCCAACTGGTAAATTATGGGATACTGTTAGTACTGGTATCAAGACGTTCCCTTATACAAATGGTTTTGAAGGTGTAAATAATCCTATTTGGGCTAGCAAAACAACTAATGGAAACGGAGCTTGGGAAATAGGTGTAGCTGGTTCAAACCTTAACCCACCTCAAGCTGCAAGACCAGGAGGAATTCGTTCAGCATTGTTCCGTTCATCTACAATGGCTGCAGGTGCAAGTGCTAGGTTAATCTCACCTTGTTTGGATTTAAGCAATCTTAAGAGCCCTACTTTGCGCTTCTATATTTCTCAAAACAGTGATTTACCAAATAAGCGTGACTCAATTCAAATTTCTGTTTCTTATGGAAATGATATTTGGTCAAATCCTTTGAAAGGTGTTGAACGCGTTAATACAGCATTCCCTCTTCCAGGTTACAGGATGATTGAAGTTTGTTTAGCTGAGCACCGTCAAGATGGTATTAGAATTTCTTTTGAAGGTTTCTCTTCAGGTACTGGCCAAAACATTCAAATTGACGATATCACAATTTATGATGATGTTCAAGCACAGAACTTTACACCAAAATTATTGAATCATTGCTATAGAGACTCTATTCAATTAACCTTGAATAATTCGGATAGCAGATATATTTACCGTGCATTCCAATTAGGAACAGGTTTCACACTTGGAGAAAAGGGCGGATTGGATCAAACCATACAAATGGGAGTTAATGTGCCTCAGAATGCAGATACTTTAAGGTTTGCTGTTGAAGCTAGTAATCTTACTTCTGCAGCTAATTTCACAGGTTTCGGCGGTGGTTTAACTGTTTGTAGAAACGTTATGCCTGATACAGTTGTAGCCATTATCAATAGATATAATACCAATCCTTTAATTCAGCCTGGATTGCCTTTTAATGGCTCATTTAATAGCGGTACTTCAAATGGTCCTGATGGTTCTAAAATTGGAGATACAATTACTTATAGTATTATTCCTCCTTCTTTCTATACCAATGCAAACTTTGGTTCACTTTGGTCTATTACTCAAATCAATGCTTACAGAGAGGGTTCTTTATTACCGTTAACCAATTTTGTTTATGTTCCACCTACACCATCTTCAAATGGTTTTGTTAGATACATTACACAAGCAGCTTATTTAGACAGTAACATTGTATTCAATTTTGGATTTAGATTGAATGGTTCTAATTGTGATACCACTGTAACAAGAGTTTTAAGAATTGTTACAAAAGCAAATGCTTGTTTTACAATAACACCATCTGCTAACCAGTGTGCTCGTAATCCAATTCAGTTCTCTGGTTTATGTTCTAATCCTAAACCTGCTAATGGATTTCCTTTTACATTTACTTTTAATTATGGTGATGGTACTTTCTCAACAGAAGAAGTTCCACAACCTAAGTTATATCAAAATCCTGGAACTTACACTGTTAGATACACCATAACTGATAGGTTTGGCTTATCTTCAGAGCAAGTGCAACAAATAACTATTTTGCCTTCGCCAATAGTAGATTTCACTGTAACTAATCCTTGTGCTACAGATTCAACTGTTTTCACACCTTCAACTCAGCCTGCAGGTTCTAATTTTGTATGGTCTTTCCATAATTTTACAACGCAAGGTAGAGAGGTAGCCAAGTTTAGATATGTTAAGTTTGACACTGCCTATAACGTTAGAGTAAGAGTAACCAACTCTTCTGGTTGCTTTACTGATGCAAGTAAAAACGTTTACATATTCGCAAAACCTGCTGCCTCATTTAGTTCGTTGGCACATTGTAGAGGTCTTAACGTACCAATAACTAACTCAAGTACTATTCCAACAGGTGTAATGGGTTATACATGGGATTGGGGTAATGGTCAAACAAGTTTAAGTGCAAACCCTACCTATAAATATCCTCAAAGTGGTACGTTCAACGCTAAATTGCGCGTAAGTTCTGCTTTTGGATGTATTGATTCAATTGTTAGAGCTGTAACCGTTTACGATAAACCAAATGTAGGTTTCAATATTGAAAACCCTTGTGTAGGTGATGCTACCAAGTTTAACAATACTACAGTCTTTACAGGTGGTCAATCTAATGTTAATTACACATGGAATTTTGGAGATAACTTCGGAACATCTACCCAAATTAATCCAACTTACCAATACGTTTCACCAACAGATGATTTCTCTCCATTGCGTGTTACTTTGCTTGCTGTAGATAAAGTAAATGGTTGTCGTGATTCATTAGGCATTAATCTTGATGTTAATCGTAAACCTAATGCAGGTTTTGGTATGCCAGACTTTGGTTGTGAAAACAATCCACTTAATTTTGTAAACACTTCTTATACTATCGATGGCGAACAGTTTAAATGTGAGTGGATTTGGGGTGATGGCAAAACTGATACCATTTGTAACTTAACAACAAGAGTTTATACTGTTCATGGTGGTTATACACCTAAGTTAGTTATCACAACAGCTAGTGGATGTAAGGATACTGTAGAAAAAAGTATCATCATAAATCTACCACAAGAGAACACGATTACCATGGATACTTTAAATGCAAGCCAATATGGTTATTGCTTTAATAGTAGACGTTTAACCGCTTCTGTACTAAATGCAGAATACAAGTGGGAAATGGGTGATAAGTTAAATACCATCAAAATTGGTAATCCAATAGAGTTTGTATTTAGAGATAGTTCAACCTATAATGTTAAACTCACAATTAAAGATGAAAGTGGATGTTCTACCGTTGATAATTACAGTGTTTACATCTATTGTAATGTAGGTAATGAAGATGCACTTGCTTCTCACTATAGTTTAACTGCTTATCCTAATCCATTTAACAATGGAACTAACTTAGGCTTTGAACTACCAAGTAGTGCAACAGTTAAGATTACTACACTTGATATGTTAGGAAGAGCAATCAAAGTAAATAATTTAGGAAAAGTGAATGCTGGACAGCGTGAAGTTTACCTAGATGAAACCTACTTTGGCGCTGCTGGTGCCTATATGATTAAAGTTGAAATTGATGGTAAATCAGTTTACCAACAAATGATAAAACAATAGGTATTAATAAATAGCTAATACAAAAAGAGGCTGTCCATTTGGACAGCCTCTTTTTTTTGTATAATGCTTAACTGAGTCTTTGGTATAGTTTATTCTATCTGCTCTTAATTTTTTTAATTCAAACTGTCAAATATTTTTTTTGTAGTTTGAACCTTATCTGATGTTTGACCACCAATTCCTATAAATAGTCCAATTCCTATTATTATAAATAATACCCCAATAACAATATTCATTTTATGTAAAAACTTCTCAGATAAATAGCCTTTAATCTTGTTAGAAAAAATACAAATAGCTGCCTGAGAAGCAAAGGTTGCAAGCATGGTTGCACTAAAGAAAATGAGTGTTTCTTGGCTATTGTACCTAAGTGTAGATTGCAGGTATAGACTTATGCCTAGCCATGTTAGCAAAACTAGAGGATTGATGATATTTAATAAAAATCCCTTTGTTATATAATAATACAATGGTCGATTTCCTTGTTCTGAACCAGATACAATTTTACTTGATTTGATAATGGTTCTTATACCTAAAGCTAAGAAGGTAAATAAACCTATCCAGCGAATTGCTTCACTATACTTAGGAAGCTCTTCATTTACAATTGAAGTAGCAAATATTGAGATTCCTATAAAAATGATGTCACTTAAAATTGCTCCAAGTGCAATCATTAGGCCTTTTTGTAGCCCTTTTGTAATGCTGGTTTGAACCAATGCGAAAAAGCCTGCTCCAAACGACATGGTTAAGAGCAGGCCTGTAATTGCGCCTTGCAGAAATAAATTTGGTAAATGCATACTACCGCAAGTTATAATCTTTTAAACTATAAGTTTCCAACCATATTGGCTGGAATTACCCATTGGTCGAATTGCTCATTGGTAACCAATCCTAAAGCAATTGCTGCTTCTCTAAGTGTCAAATTCTCTTTATGAGCCTTTTTAGCAATTTTAGCGGCATTTTCATACCCAATATGAGGGTTTAATGCTGTAACTAACATCAAGGAGTTCTCAAGATGCCTATTGATGATATCATGGTTTGGTAAAATGCCTACTGCACAGTTATCATTGAAAGACACACAAGCGTCTCCTATTAACCTTGCACTTTGTAACACGTTAGCTGCAATTAATGGCTTAAAAACGTTTAACTCAAAGTGACCATTACTACCTCC
Organism: Bacteroidota bacterium; assembly: GCA_027488905.1. GTDB lineage: Bacteria > Bacteroidota > Bacteroidia > UKL13-3 > UKL13-3 > B1. The sequence goes on along the minus strand of JAIYAT010000019.1, from coordinate 56,746 downwards.
AATTGAAACTGCTACATCATTGCCAATAACTTGTGCTGCAACCATGGTTATGGCTTCTGGTTGGGTAGGATTTACTTTTCCAGGCATAATTGATGAACCAGGTTCATTATCAGGAATGATAATCTCTCCAATACCACTTCTTGGTCCAGAGGATAACATTCTTATATCATTAGCAATTTTCATTAAGCTTACTGCCACGCGTTTTAACGCACCACTCATTTCTACCATTGCATCATGGGCAGCTAAAGCTTCAAACTTATTTGGAGCAGTTACAAATGGTAAGTTTGTAAAGTCTGCAATCTTTTTTGCTACTAAAACATCATATCCTTTTGGGGCATTAAGTCCAGTGCCTACTGCTGTCCCACCTAGTGCTAATTCAGAAACCATAACTAATGCATTTTTTAATGCTTTAATTCCATTTTCTAACTGTTGCACATATCCGCTAAATTCTTGTCCTAATGTTAAAGGTGTTGCATCCATAAAATGGGTACGCCCAGTTTTAACGATGTCTTTGAATTCATTTGCCTTTTGTGCTAATGTGTTTTTTAATTTTTCTATACCTGGAATGGTGTTTTCTACCACTAGTTTATAAGTTGCTATATGCATAGCAGTAGGGTAGGTGTCGTTGCTACTCTGCGACTTGTTTACATCATCATTAGGATGTAAAACCTTTTTCTCGTCTGTTAAACTTCCGCCACTTAAAACATGCGCTCTGTAAGCTACAACTTCATTTACATTCATGTTGCTTTGCGTTCCAGAACCTGTTTGCCAAATAACCAAAGGAAATTCATTGTCTAAAGTTCCAGTTAATATTTCATCACAAACACCAGAAATTAATTCGCATTTTTCGGAACTCAATACACCTAAATCTTTGTTAGCATGCGCTGCTGCTTTTTTTAAGTAAGCAAAGGCATAAATAATTTCTTTTGGCATGCTAGCTTCAGGCCCTATTTTAAAGTTGTTTCTTGAGCGCTCAGTTTGTGCTCCCCAATACCTATTTGCAGGCACCTGCACTGCGCCCATGGTATCATGTTCTGTTCTAAATTCCATAGTGTTTATAGTTTTGGCAAAAATAGGATAATACCAATTAGAATAAATTATCTAATCCTAGATTTTTTCAATTTAGCAATAAAGAACTTAAATGTCAAGTATTGAATTAGTTATAATTTGTTTACCTTGGTTTTTTAATGATTACCACTATGGCAACTGAAATTACCCAAGATTTATTTCTTACAGAACACATTGGTTGGCTAGCTAAATTAGATAGTACCAAAATGTATTTTAAAGCGCTAGAATTGCAATTGCAAGATGGTTTAAAGGAGTTTACCAAAGCTAGGTTAATGCCTCAAGTTGAATCTTTTCAGAATAGGTTCATCCGTCAAAGAGAAGTGATTGATGAGTTAAGGCATGAAATCAAACAACATGAAAACCATCTTCAACAATTGGATCAACCCGCACATTTATTGCTATTAACACATGTAAATTTAAGAGACCAATTCAATCGGTTTCTTGAATTGTTTGTAGAGTTGGAAAGAGATTTTGATGAGTTCCTTGCCTAATCCTCTTCCTGTTCTATCAACCCAATTTTGCTATCTAAGACTTTTCCATTATAGTAGTTTTTAACAAAATTACACCAATGACAATCGTCTTTATTACAGCCATTTTTGAACTCCTTGTTTTGAATGCTTTGGAAGGTGTCTTGAATTTGCTTGGAAACAATTTCTAAATCTTCTGGTAAGATGGTAATTGTTTCTTTATGAAAGGTATAAGCTGTTACCCCTTTGTCACCTGCACTTGCTATGGGTTCAACAAAATCAAAAATGCTTTTTTGCATTTCCCAGTTCTTTTGAACATCATAATCCATTAGTAATTTATAGAATACCGCCTGACGCCAATAATCACCTCCATGAACATCTTCAAATGAAGGTTCTTTTCCTTTTGCTATAGCTATTTCAACGGCTTCTTGATTAGGACGCTTAAATTTGTCTTTTGCATTTTTATAAGAGCCTGTTTTGTAATCTATCACATCCACTAAATTCCCTGTAAACTCTAGTTTATCTAGTTTTCCATTGAGTGGTATTCCTTTTACTACTACATTTCTGTATGGCTTTTCAACACTAGTGATTTTATTCCAACTTGCAGCATATTCATTATAATATGCAGGTAAGATGGTTTCACCATATTCTATTCTTCTTTTGAATTCAGGTTCTGTAAAACTGTCTTTGTTTCGTTTCATATACCATTTAAAATCATTCACAATTTGTTCTGTTCCACCAAATGATTTTTCTGGGTCTAAATTCATCTTTTTAAACAATTGTTCAAGCGCAAAATGAATGGCTGAACCAAATGTCATGCTTGCACTTTTGGGAGCGGGAACTCGTATGAAATTATTGAAATAAAAACTAACTGGACATTTTAAATAGGTGTTTAAATGGGTAACACTTAAACTATATTTTTCAAGAATAGAATCTGTAAAAGCGTTGTCAATAATAGATGCCGGAATGCCAGCTTCTGCTTCTGGATAGGCATGTTGTAAATAGTTTGCAACTATGCTTTCCTCAAATGGAATGCTTGTTTCTTCAACCGATTCTTTTTCTAGCAATTCTGCTAAGAAACGCGAAGGTTCTAGCTCTTTTTGGTTCAATTCAAATGCACAGTAACTGAGCTCTAATTGCCTTCGTGCCCTTGTAATGCCCACATAAAATAAGCGCCTTGCTTCTTCTGCTTCATCTGCTGTAATGGTAAATAAATTATCTGGCAATTTAAATCCTCTATTTGTTTGTGCCTTGTCCCATGATTTACTATCACAGCCAATCATATATACATAATCAAATTCTAACCCTTTTGCTGAATGCGCAGTGATAAAATTTATACCATTGTTTGCATACCAAACTTTTTCTGCTGGTAAATCTATATGGTCTTGCAGCATAAGGTCTAAAAGTTCAAGTAAACTCATTAGATTATGGCCAGGTTTTTTGCTGCATTCTTGCTTAATGAAATCAAAGAAAGTTTGAAGTACTTCCATTTGCCAGTTGCGTTCATTATTGCTTAAAGCAGAACCCAATAAACCACATTCTCTAATTACAGTATGTAATGTTTCTTGGGCGGTTTGGTTCAAACTAAATGAAATTAAATACTCAATTGTTTGAATAAATTTCCCGAAATTATTACCAAGTTCTCCTTGACTAAATAAATCTGCTTTTTTTGGACGAGCCAATATTTTCAATTCCTCTCGCCAATTAGTTTGCCGTTCATTAAAATTAGTTCTTGCTATGGCTAAAGATAATTTTGCAATCTCTTGTGTGTCTAAATTAAATTCCTGAAAATGTAAAATTTCAAAAAGGTAGGATTCTCCGCTATGTGCATGTTTACTTTCTGCCACCAGATAGCGCATCAAAAGTAGAAGCTTTTTAATTATTGGTTCCTCAAGAATATTGATTCTCTTTCGTGTATTCACTTCAATTTGCTTCCATTTTAAATATTGCAACATCTCGTCGGCTTGGCTGTGTTTTCTATATATAATTGCAATTTCGTTCATGGCTTGCCCTGCATCTCTATGTTTTACAATTTCATCGCAAATGGCAGCACTTTCATGTATTTGGTGGTAGTATTTTTTTATTTTTGGTCGGTTTGAACCAATCAATCTATGCGGGTTTGAGGCCACTAAATGTTTACTTTGGTTTATCCTTTGGCTGTTATTTTGAATTAAGGTTTCTGCAGCAGTTAGAATGTGTGGTGTCGACCTGTAATTTTCTTCAAGTGTCACAAGGTTTAGGTTCGAACCAAACTGCTTTATGAATAATTCTATATTGGCCACACTTGCTCCTTGAAACCTGTAAATACTTTGGTCGTCATCACCCACTGCAAAAATGTTTGGCGAATCCCAATAAGATATCAATTCTTGCAACAAGTCATTTTGAGAACCGCTCGTATCTTGAAATTCATCCACTAAAATGTATTGGTACTTTTCTTGATAATTTGCAAGCATTGCTGGTTCTTTTCTAAAGGCTTTTAAAACCCATAAAATCATATCGCTAAAGTCGTACCTGAAATTTTTGAGGAGTAAGTTTTGATAGGGTTCAAATAAATTTACACCTGCTTTGAGCAACTCCATTTTTCGAAGTTCTTCATTTATCTTGTCCGTTTTTAAATCTCCAGGTGCATAGGTTTTTCCGTCTTTTTTATTGGTAGTTTTCTTTTTATAAAAATACTCCTCTCTTAAAGGCAAATCTTTGCAATACAATTCTATTTTTTCTAGCAGGAATGCGGGCTCCCAATCCTCCTTTTTCATTACACTAAACAAATCTTTAAGTCTGTTTATTTCAAAATATACCTCACCTGTGTATCTTTTAAGAATATGATTTTTAGGCAAGCCATCTATAAGTGCTCTTAAGAATTGCACCTCTTCCAATTGACTGATAGGGTCTAAGTTGCGGTATCCAAAGTAGTCTAAGTTTTCTTGTATAACTAGGTTGCAAAATGCATGAAACGTTGCAATTTGAACCCTGTAAGCATCTGGTCCAATAAAGCTTTGTAAACGCTTGCGCATGGCAACCGTTCCTGCCTCTGTATAGGTTAAGCAAAGAATATTCTCTGGATTATTATCCGTTTGCAAAAGTATGTTCGCAATTCTTGCAGCAAGAATTTGTGTTTTCCCCGTTCCTGGTCCTGCAAGCACCATCACAGGTCCATCAATTTGGTCAACCGCTAACTTTTGTTGTTGGTTAAGATTTTGATAAATCTCTTTGTATTTTTCTGTGTAATTTTTACCCGACATAGGGCTTAAAATTACAACAATGCAGTTAAATTTTTACTAACAAAACAACGGCATAAGCTACAATTCCTTCTCTTCTTCCAATAAAACCCATCTTTTCGTTAGTGGTCGCTTTAATTGAAACATCTTCAATTGATACATTAGCTATTGCTGCAATTTTACTGCGCATGGCCAAGGCATGAGGCATTATTTTTGGACTTTCACAAACTACCGAACTATCAATGTTTCCAATTTTGTAGCCCTTTTCAGTTATAAGGTCAATTGTTTTTTTGAAAATTATTTTGCTATCAATGCCCTTGTTTTCATCAGAAGTATCTGGGAAATGGATGCCAATATCTCCTAAGGCCAAAGCTCCTAAAACAGCATCACTAATTGCATGTAACAATACATCTGCATCACTGTGACCTAGAATTCCTTTCTGAGCAGGAATTTGAATTCCGCCTAACCAAAAATCTCTTCCTTCAACGAGTTGATGGACATCAAAGCCAAATCCAATGCGCATTATTAATTGTTAATTGGTGCTTTTTTGTCCTCTTCATTCTGAGTCACAAATGCATCTAAGTCGAATAACATCGAGAATCTTATCGTTCTTTCAAGCGGATTTCTTTGTTCAATTGGCACTAGATAAGAAAGGTCTAAACCAAAGACATTAAATCTGAATCCAGCACCAAAGGTTAAGTATTTTCTGTTCCCTTTAGATTCAGGTTCATAAAAAAATCCAGACCTTAACGCAAACTGTTTGTCGTACCAATATTCCAGACCCAAAGAAATGTTTATTTCTTCCATTTCTTCTCTAAAGCCATTTGGCGCGTCATTAAAAGACTGTAACATTCCTTGTATCACTGGAGGATTTGGGTCTTTACCTCTTTCTATGATTAGGTTATCATCATTGTCATACACAAAATCACCAAGCGAATCTCTTTTATAAACTGGATTTGAAGGCACCAATAATTTGTTAAAGTCTAAAGCTATTGCAAGTGTATTGTATTGGTCTATTTCTACTTGTGCATACCCGCCTACTCTTAGGTTAATTGGAATAAAGTTTTCATTTATTTTAGAAGTGTAGCTAATTTTTGAACCAATATTTGTGGCAGCAGCGCCAATGCCATAGTTAAGCGTATACTTTTTTCCTTCTAACTTAATTTTTGTTTTATTTTTATAATATGCAGTGATATCACCAGCAAAGGCATTACCTGCCTTTACATCATTTTGGGAGCGGTTTAAGGCACCAGCTAAGTCAGAACGAATGTATCGCATAGCAATACCTAAAGAAAAATAGTCTGAAAGTTTAGAGGCGTAACCAATATCTATGGCAAATTCATTTGGGGTATAATCACCTGTTCCTTGGCCAAATTGGTCTGTAAAATTAATTTGACCCATCGAAAAATAGCGCAATGAACCAGCTACAGCAGAGCGATCATTTACTTTTGCATAACCAGTTAAATAAGTCAATGAAATATCTGGAACTAAGCTCCTTAGCCATGGTGTATAGGATAAACCCACAGAACCTTTTTTGTCATTAAAAGGTAACTTAGAAATGTTCCAGTGCATTGCATATGGGTCGTTTGGTGTGGCCACGCCTACATCTCCCATTCCACCGCCTCTAGCTTCAGGCGTAATCATTAAAAAAGGAACAGCTGTAGTTATGGTATTTTGCCTTCCATCTAACTGGGAATTGGATCCTGCAATTTGAGCATTACTTTGTTCAAGGCACTGTGTCGTAAATAGGGCACCTAAAAGCATTGTTTTAAAACTAAAATATCTATTTTTCATGTTCGCGTCTCTAAGCAAAAATAAGAAAGGGAATAACTTTGGCAACTTAATTTAAAAGTAAGAGTTTTTCAATTTTCTCTACAAATGATTGTCCTTCTGCTTTCACTTTTACTTTGTAGATATACACGCCATTTGCAAGCCTGTCTCCATATTCATCTTTTCCATCCCATACAAATGATTCGAAATGAGAACCATCTGCAAGAATTTGGTCTTGAAAAGTTTTAATTAATTTTCCGTTTATGGTAAAAATTTGCAGCATAATTTGAAGGTTTTCACCTCTTAAATTATGATCAAAATGGAAAGTAGTTTTTGTAGTGAATGGATTTGGATAGTTTAACAAGTTTGCAATTGCAGCTTTTTTATTGTCTTTCACTTCAAAATCTAAACTTGCCTCAGAAGGATTATTGTAAGTATCAAATGCTTTGAATTTTAGGACATGTTTGCCAGGAGGAAGATCTTTTAATTCATAGGTAACTTGTCCACTTTGATAACTATTTAAGGTGGCTTGGTAATAATCATTTACTACCACACTTTGGGTAAGGTTATCATTTAGGTAAAAATTTAGGTCTCTTCCAATGCCTTTTCCAGTGGTATTGATCCCGTTTTGGTCAAATAATTTCACGATAAGTTTTGGATTAGGTCCGGTGAGGCCTCCATTGGCAAAATTTTCATTGTTTAGGAATAACTTAATCTCAGGTCCTTTATTGTCTGGTTCAATAGAATTGCTTGTGCCACCTATAAGGATTGTATTTGTAAATCCATTTGCATCAACAGTTTCTGTATTTGCGTAATAGGAAATTTTTCCTAAACCATATTCATAGGCAATGTCTTTTGGCACTATAAAGTTAAAGCTAAACTCTCCATTTACAACACTAGCTTTTCCCCTATATAGCACATTGTTTTGCATCACAAATGGAATAATATTATTGTCGACTGTATTTGCTAAGGTTTGGTATTTCGCAAATTTGTCGAACACTACTGGGTAAACTACCCCATTATAATTCGTAAGCTTTTCACCATTTTGTCCCAATACTTCTCCCTTTACCTCAAATTTCTCTAAGGCCTTCAAAGTATCATTAAATATGCTAATTGGAGTTCCATTTATTTGTGTAGTTTTAATCGTGTATTTTGGATAAGCTAATCTCACAAATGGGTCGCCAAGTAATGCGAAGTTTCTTGTGTTTTTATCGTTGTAATCATTTTTTGTGTCCCTAATAATGTCACCTAACCTTGGTGGATTTAATTGCGAAATGGAATCAAAACCAATATGTCGATAAAATGCATTGTTAAGAGAGAGATTTTGACCACTAAAAACCAATCTAACGGTGGTAAAAAGTGCAATTGCTCCACCAATAGGATTTAAAAGCACTAGTTCACCAGCTGAATATCTACCTGGGTCATCAAATCTACTAAACTCGCAGGTAGCGGTTAGAAACATAGGCAACTTAACGCCGTTTTCTAATTTCCCATTGGTCCAAGAAGTAACATCTTCAATGCCCATCACGCGTTCTGCAGTCAACCCTACTTCGCCACCATGGCCCGTATAATTAAATATCAAACATCCATTTTCAATACTATTATTAATGGCTTTTTTGGCATCAGGATATCTTGCGCCACCAGCGGTGCTCTCAAGTTTATAGGCGTCTAGGTAAATTTTTTCAATATTGTATTCAGAATATTTGCTTTGAATATTTGAAGCTATTCCATCTGCTTGGGTAATATGCATACTTCCATCTCCATCATCTGCAGAGAAAACAATTTTATTTCTCCAGTTTCCGTAAGAAATCGCCGAGGAATAAGAAATAACTTTATTTACCATGTTGGCAGCTTCCTCTTCATTAGTAACTATTAATCTGCCTATGCCAATATCTAAAGTTTCTTTGACACCTGCTGGAAAATCTTCTGGAGCATCCCATAAACCTTCGTTATCTTCCAAGTGTGCAAAAAAATCATCACTGCAGTAAGTGCTCGTTGGAGAAAAAGACTCTAAACTTTCAAAAGTTGGAATAAAATTGGTGTTCGGAGTTTGACGATACTTATAATCATAAGAAGCCCTTCCAAAAAGTAAAGCATACTTTGGTGCCTGCGCAGGAGTATTTGCCCTTAAATAAAACATCCTCAGAAAATCTCTAACAGCTGTTATGTCTTGGGCTCCGCCAGAAAACTCATTGTAAATTTCTTGTATGTTCACTACTAGAATATTTAGTCCTTGACTTTTCTTATGATGCTCAGCTAACCTATTTGCCTCTTTTGTAAATGCAGGATGGGTAATGATAAAACCATCAGGAATGTTTAAAGCATGCAAGTTTTGGTTTGCCATTGATTGCCATCCAGAAATTTGTAAAAAGTTGCTCCCGTCAAAGGCAGCAAAAGTTTTTAAAGAATCGGTTTTGGCTTTGAAAGTATATAGGCCTGCGCTTAAATTTCCCTCAATTAAACTAGGTTCAAGCGGGCTTGTAACGTCCCAAATAATTAGGTTTCGGTTTGAACCAATTGCATAGCTAGCAGTGTTTCCCAGCCCTATATGAGAACCATCTTTGAATACAAAATTACCATTGATATTTCTTAGAACCGCGTTTGCTTGAATTTCAAAATAATCTAACCAACCTACACTGCCAGAAACAGGTTTGTTATAAACATAAGTCAGGGTAAAATTGGAAGAAGTAGGTTTAAAAGTTCCAGTATTGATAACTAAACCACAAGTATAAGGAGCCTCATAACCTGGAGATACTGGTAAACAATTTTGACTTAGAATATTTAAGTTTCCAATTTTTAAGTCGAACGTACTTGGAAAAAATGACCTTGCGGTTACAGAAGACTTTAAAGTAACGGAAGACCCAATTTCCCAATTAGGAATACTCACATTAAAAGATTGTTGGTTAACTTTATCAAATTCTTCGCCTACCCATACTTTACCCGATTTGCCAAGATTAGACTTTTCGTTATTATAGACATACAAGTGCCTATAGGTAGAAATTGTTGTATCAGTATTACTAGGAGAAACAACTTTTGAAACTCGTTTTCCTGGTGCGTTTGAAAGGGTTAAAAAGTAATAAGTCGTGTCACAATATAAATTGGAATTGAAAGCATAATTTTTTGTTTGCTCATTATATTTCCATTGATTTACCTGAGATTCCCCGTAGAAAATAATAAAATCACTAGGATTTAATTTCCCATCTTCTTCGCCAGTTATACTGATTGCGATTTCTTTTAGATCATCAATTCTAGGAATGCTGTTAGGCACAGGTTGCATGCCAGCACCTCTGCCATAAAGTTTAAGATTTTTTGGATTAAGTTGATCTACGTTAAAACCCATTGATTTGAGTAAAGTATAGTCAATTCGATAAATCCCATTTTGGGTTGTGGCAATTTTGAACCAATTTCCTGAAGCCAAAACTGAATTGGCAACAAAATTGGGTTTCTTCTTATTTTGCGTAATAGTACTTTGTTCACTTACTTTTTGAGCAGAACCATTCTTTAGGTTCAGACACAATAAAAAACTGAAAACTAAATACTTAATTAAAAAATTACCTTGGCTATTTTTCATTTTTATGGTCGAAATATTTAATACCAAATTGCGTTATTTCGAAACAATAACGACAACAAATTAAAGTAAATTGTTTGAACACGTAACAACATATTAAAACTATTCTTATAATTGCATTTCTGTGTTTTTCAATAAAGGCCATTAAAATAACAAATGAATCGGGTGAAAAGCTTTCTTACAAGGCTAAAATTATTTCTGCTATTTACATTGCTCCTTGCGGGGCATGTGTCTGCGCAGGATCCGCAGTTTTCGCAATTTTATGCGAATCCGGTTTACGTCAATCCTGCTTTTGCAGGTAGCTCAAAGGTTGGGCGTTTCGTACTTAACTCTAGGAGTCAGTGGCCAAGTATTTCAGGGTCATTCACTACAGGTTCATTAAGTTATGATGAACATTTTAATAATATCAATGGTGGTATAGCAATACAAGCGGTTTATGATGAGCAAGGGGTAGGTACTTTAAGAACAGTTGGTGTAAATTTTGCCTATGCTTATGAAATTCCAGTTACAAGGAACTTTACCATGAGAGCTGCTATTCAAGCCGGTTTTTTTCAGAAAACTATAGATTTTTCAAAACTGTTATGGTATGATCAAATCGTTAGAACTCAGGGTTTTGTTTTACCTACTAGCGAGCCACCAGGTACGCCATCTATCTTAAGTCCGAATTTCGCAACAGGTATTATTGGGTATTCTAGAAATTTTTATGCTGGATTTGCAGTTCATAATTTGTTAGAGCCTTCGCAAAAATTTTATTCAGGCGCAGCTAATCCAGTTCCAAGAAGATTTACAGGAAATATGGGTTTAGTTATCCCAATTATAGAAGATCGATCAAATAAACGTTCTGTAAACTTATATCCAAATGTAGTTGTAATGTCACAAAGGCAATTCAACCAAGTTAATCTTGGTATGTATGGCAGCCGCGGGCCTTATATAGTTGGTGCATACTACCGTCAAAATACGATTAATGCGGATGCTTTTATTATTGTGGCAGGTGTTAGAACAGGTAAACTTAAATTTGGTTATTCATTTGATGGAACCCTTAGTGAGGCTAGAAGGGGCGCTGTAAATTCGCACGAGGTTTCACTTGCTTATGAAATCAAAAAAAGAAATCCGCGCGTAAAAATTAGAAAAGTTACTTGTCCTGATTTTTAATTTTGTAAATTTTTCTTAAGTTGCAATACGATATACTTTATTAAGAATTAATCAGTTTCTTAATTATTCCGATGTCGATTTATACCATGAATAGAATTATTTTATTCTTTACGTTGTTATTGTTTATGCTAGGGGATGTTCTTGCACAAGACCCTCAGCTCACACAATACTATGCATCTCCATTATATACAAATCCCGCAATGGCTGGAGCTGCTAGAAAAATTCGTTTCACGCTTAATGCTAGAGACCAATATACAGCACTTAATAATAATTATCGCACTGCAGTAGTAGGTCTAGATACTTATTTGCCTAAGATTAAAAGTGGACTTGGAGTTGTTTCCATGTATGATATTGCAGGTGACGGGAATCTAACAACAACCAGTATTAGTGCTATTTATTCTTATAATTTAGAAATAAATAGACAGTGGGCATTTAATGCCGCAATTCAAGGAGGAATCCTTCAAAGAAGATACGACTTTAGCAAGTTTGTTTTTAGAGACATGATTGATCCAACTAGGGGGCCAATATTACCAACTGCTGAAGCCAAAGGTTTGGAGCAAATTGCAGTTCCAAATTTTGGATTTGGAGGTTTAGTTTATAGTAGCAGAGTTTTCTTTGGCGCTGCAATTCACAATTTGCTTGAGCCAAACATGTCCTTTTATACACCCGATGCAGACAATGAAGCGCTCAAACTCCCACGTAAATATACAGCACATGGCGGTTTGAATATTTATTTAAATAAATCTAGGTATGAGGAAAACAGGGTGATTCTGTCCCCTAATATTTTGTTCATGCAGCAAAGAAATTTCTATCAAATGAACTTAGGTTTATACATTAAGCAAAAGGCACTTACAATTGGCGGATGGTACAGACAAACCTCTACAAATGGCGATGCAGCTATTTTTATGATAGGGTTTAAACTACCTGCTATTAGAATAGGATATAGCTATGATGCCATAATTTCTTCTGCTAAAACCGCCACCATCGGTTCTCATGAGATTTCTTTAGGCTTCGAAATAAAGCCTAAGAACAAATCGGGTGCGCGTTATAATAAAAAATTAATTTGTCCTGCACTATAAAATTTTATAAAAAAAAGTGGACAATTACATGATTTTGTTAAAAAATTCGTTAGTTTTGAAAATTCCAATAGTTATCAAATTATGAAAGGTATCTCAAAATTCTTTCTTATTGCTACAGCAGCAGCCGGTATTTTAACTGGCACCTCATGTAATAAGGCCGGGAAATCCAGCACCACTGGGTGGAAGTACAACGACGCAAAGTGGGGTGGCTTCGAGAAACATAAGTTTAAGGAGCAAGAAACTGGGCCAGGTTTAATTTTTGTTGAAGGTGGTACCTTCACAATGGGTCAGGCTGAACAAGATCTTACCTACGATCATAACAATATGAAACGTAGAATTTCTGTGAGCAGTTTTTACATGGACGAAACAGAAGTGTCTAACTTTCACTACTTAGAATATTTGCATTGGTTAATGCGCCAATATTCTGATAACCCTGTTATTTTCACAAAGGCACTTCCAGATACTTTAGTTTGGAGAGATAAGCTTTCTTACAACGAGCCTTATGTATTGTATTACCTTCGTCACCCTGCCTACAGAGATTATCCTGTAGTTGGTGTTAACTGGGTGCAAGCTGCAGAATACTGCAAATGGCGCACAGACAGGGTAAATGAAATGATTATGGTGAGAGAAGGATTTGTTACCCTTGATATACAAAAGCAAACAGGTGACAATAATTTTAATACTGAGGCTTACCTTCTTGGCCTTTATACACCTACCATTAAAAAAGAACTTCGTGATTACGCTCCAGGCGGAAAGCAACGCCAAGTTCGTATGGAAGATGGTATCCTTTTACCTTCTTACCGCTTACCAACAGAAGCTGAGTGGGAATATGCAGCTAATGCATACAAATCAGCAGGTTTTAATGAAAACGTTGATGTGAAAAGAATTTATCCTTGGAATGGTTTAACCTTGCGCAGAGCTGATACTGAAAAAACTCGTGGTCGTATGTATGCCAACTATACTCGTGGACGTGGCGACGGAGCAGGTATTGCTGGTAACTTAAATGACGGTGCTATTTACACTACTTTGGTTAAAGACAAAACGTATTTACCTAACGATTTCGGTTTATACCACATGGCTGGTAATGTAAGTGAGTGGACTAATGACGTTTACCGTCCATTGTCTTTAGAGGATATGACTGGTTTTAACCCATATCGTGGTAATGAGTACAAGAAAATTCAAGCAGATGCTGATGGTTATATTTCAGAAAAGGATTCATTGGGCCGCTTAATTTATATCGATGTAACCGAAGAGGATAATGCAAAACGTAGAAACTACAAAAAAGCAGACAATATTGGTTATAAAGATGAACTACAATATACAGACATCGAAATGAAATATGAGTATGGTGTTAGTTCATTAATTGATAACGCAGCAAGAGTTTACAAAGGTGGTTCATGGGCTGATAAAGCATATTGGTTAGTACCAGGAACTCGCCGTTATTTGGATCAAGAACAAGCTACTGCAACAATCGGTTTCCGTTGTGTAATGGACAGAGTTGGTTCTATGACAAAAGGAAAGAAATAAGATTTTTAACTTATATGAAAAGGCTCCCAATTTTGGGGGCCTTTTTTATTTTATTAAAGTTATGGTGCCATGCGCATCTTTCCATTGTTCCTCTGTTCTCTTTTTGGTCTTTAATAAGTAATAATAAACTCCTTCAGCCATTTCATTACCAACTTGGTCTCTACCATTCCACCTGAAATTAATACTCTTAGATTCAAAGACTAATTGGCCCCATCTGTTGTATATAAATATTTCTCCTTCCTCGCATTGACCAATTGCGCCATCCAACCGATACTCATCATTTAAGCCATCTCCATTCGGAGTAAATACATTTGCTCTTTTAATATTACTCAAAGAGTCGGATATATTTACCGAACCAGGCGCAGTATCTGCACAATTTGTCCCGAATTCTGTAATTAACACAATTGGAAGATTATAGTACTTGCTACTTAATTGTTTAACTGGATTCTCTTCATAACTGGAATCTCCATCTGGAAAGCGCCAAAAAAAGTTTGCAGCACCAGGTGTTTCATTGAAAAAACTAAAGGTTGATGAACAAGTGTCTATAGTATATCTAAATTGCGTTTTTGAAATCCTAAAGTCAAATTTTAGAGCCGCATTGCTGCAACGTGGACTAACATTAACCAGTCCAAACACATTTGCTGGAGTGGTTTTTAAGTCAGTAAATGGAGTAGTCCCAAGTGGACAGCTTGCGCACATGCTTTGATATACAACGCCGCGTTTATCAAACCTGCTCGTGCCTCCATCCACATGGTCGCCCGTATTATTTGGGTTATCACCTCCTAAAAAGGTGGCGTAGAGCAAGTCACTTGCTTCTTTGTTCAGCAACATCAAGTAAAAATCACTTCCATCTGTTTTGGTTTGGAAAGCATCTGCTGTTACTTGTAAACCAACGGTTGAAGAATTTGTTCCATCTATTTTAGTAGCTGTTCTGCCGCCCCAAGAACTTACATAAATTCGTTTGCAGTCATCCACCAAAAAGGCATTTATGGTTAGGTCAATTTGGTTTCGGCCTGAACCAAAAACGGTTGACCATCTTTTTGATTTTAAGTCTTCAGTTAAAGAGGCAATAAATTGATGAGAATTAGGATTATTGTATTTCCCCGATGTAACTGGGATAGTTCCTTTACTTTGCCCAACCACATAAATGTTGTTATCAGCGTCTTCTTCCAAAGAAATGGTTTGGTCGTATTGGTCAGTTCCAAAATAGGTAGCAGCTAAAAGTGTCTTTCCATCGCTTGAAATTTTTGCTATGAGCCCATCACATGTTCCACCAGCAAAGGAAGGTTGAAAGGAATTGGGCGCTGTTTTAAAATCAATGCTATTGGTGCCACCACAGAGTAAGATATCTCCATTTTTTGCAAAATCAATGCTGTAAAATGCATCCACGCCAGAGCCACCAAGCAAGGTGCTCCACTCTATTGTACTTAAACCAGGACTAAACTTTGCCACTACACCATCTTGAGTGCCATTGAGTTTGGTTTGAATAACACCGCTGCTTGTTGGGAAGGTGTCAGATTGCGTAAAAGTACAAATGAAAATATTGTTGTCGGCATCGGTAATAACATCACCTCGGTAGCTATCTGCAAAAAAGTAATTGGTAATATTATTAAAATTGATGCCATCATTGGCAGGTCCACCTAAATAGGTTGAGGCAATTAGTTGCCCATTTTCATTAAACTTTGAAAGGATAATATCATGCCTACCATTATGGCTATTATCAAATACGCCAGAAGTAGTTGGGAAGTTAGCGGAATAGGTGTTTCCTAAAACTACTAAATTGTTGTTATTGTCAACTACCAAGCTGTGTGGAATTTCATTGTTGGTTCCTCCTAAATAAGTAGCATAAAGTAGTTGGCTGCCATCTGCACTATATTTGGAAATGGTGATATCGCAAGGAAATTGAGAAAGACCAATTTCTCCTTCCGAAAAACCACCTCCTGCGAAGTCTAATTGAAAAGCGCCTGCTGTGGTTGGGTATTTTCCATTCGCAATGGTGCTTGGTCCAGTGGTTATTCCCGCGGCATATAAAGTTCCATTTTCTCCATAGGTTGCAGAACAACCAAAATTATCTGCGGTTGAGCCAGAATAGGTTAGAAAGACAATTTCAGGGTCAATTACAAGCGGATAATTAGTATTATAAGATGTGTTTGGTTCAAAACTTATTATAGACCCTTCTAATTTAAAGTTTACCTCAACTTCAACTTTTCTTCCATCTATGTATTGCCAAGCTATTGGACGAGTTTCTTTGAGGGTTTCAAAACTTGTTTGAATGTATAACTCGCCATATTGTATGTAAATTTTTTGTGCCCCCTCTATTTTTATTTGTAGGTCGGCAAGCTTTGCATTTGGCGCTATATGGTATTCGTATTTTAGTTTGTTTTGGTCGTTTTTAAGATACAAACTGATACCTTGATATAAATTTTGTAAGGAAACAGCTGTGGCAACTGGCACTTTGCTTTGCCATTGCGCGGGATTATTCCCCAGAAAGTAGTTATGGTAAAAACCAGTAGCTATTTCTATTTGTGGTTTTCCTCCTTTTGCGTTTAAATAGGTTAGGTTCAAACCGTGAACTGATAAGGCTGTATCTGAGGCCAATTTTGTAGCATGATGCCCAGCTAATCTGCTAGTTTGAATTGGGTCAAAAAAGTAATATTGAATGCCATTGGCTTGAAGCTGAATTTCATGAGCTGCGGCAATGCTTCTAAATAAAATAGCCTTATCCCATTGGCCGTTATTTTGTACCCAATGGAAACCATTGTTTTGAGGCTTATCATTTGAAGAGTTTCTGGCGCTTATTTCAAGGATTTGAAAAAGCAGGATAAGGATTATCAAAAGTTTTTGGTTCAAACCGTATTTATTTTCTCCACTAAATTAGGCAATTCGCATGGTAAAAGACAAACGGTAACTCAATTATGGATTAATTAAGAAAAAAAATAAGAGCATTGCAACCAAATGTATTTCTTTTTAATCTGATACAATAAGTAAGTTAAAGTGAACAAACAGCTTGATGAAAAAATTCTCCAGGGGTGTTTAAGGAAAGAGGTAAAATGCCAAAAGGAATTTTACCAACACTTTAGCAGTACTATGTATGCAGTATGCCTTAGGTATAGTAATACCAAGGAAGATGCGAAGGATATTTTACAAGAAGGTTTTGTTAAAGTATTTACTAAGCTAAATCAGTATACAGGAAAGGGTTCTTTGGAAGGTTGGATGAAAAGAGTTTTTATTAATACGGCTTTAGAGCACTATCGCGTAAATAAAAACCACATGAATCAAAGTGATGTGGAAGAGGCTTATAACATAGGCCAAGAAGCAGATGCCATGGGTAAAATTTCTCAAAAAGAGATTTTTGAGATAATGCAAAACATGGCAACTGGCTATCGAACCATACTCAACTTGTATGCAATTGAAGGTTATTCTCATGCAGAAATTGCAGAAATGCTGGGCATAAATGAAGGCACCTCAAAAAGTCAGTTGTCTAGGGCACGTGTGATTTTCATTCAAACTTGGAAGGCATTAAATAAAGAAAAAGAATAGGTTTTGAAAATAGAAAATAAAATAGATCAATTGCTATCCGCTAAAATGGACGGTTATAGGGCAGAGCCACCGGCGAATGTTTGGGATTCAATCCAAGCAGATTTGCAAACAACGGGCTTTTCTAACGTTGCCGAGCCAGCTAGCAATACAATTATCAGTGCGGCAAAATCCATTTCAACTTTTACTAAAGTGGTAATGGTAGCGGGCACCCTCTCAGTTGGGTCAATTGCTTATTATTTTTTAAGTGAAGAAACTGTTGTTCAACCCATAACAGAAATTACTAAAGAAGCAACAACAGCAAGTATAGGTTTGAACCAAAAGGACGAAATGGAGGTTCAAAGCTTGGATAAAAAGAAAGAAGTAGCACAAAATAAATCTATTGCTTTAGAATCAAGCAACAAAACTACTCAAGACCTTAAGCCTACATCAATAGAATCAGAAACTCAACATGCTCCAGTTCAAACTAATGTGGGAACTATTGAGGATTTAATTTCAAAGCTCGAAAGTCCAAAAGAATCAAATAAAAATGAGCAGTTACCAGGTTCAAAAGAAAATGAGGCATTGAGTCGCCCAGCCAACGAAACTGAAGAGTCCTTAGAATTGTTAAATGAAGTACAAAATAATGCAGATTTTACAGAAAATAGACAACCTAAGTTTTACAATGTAATTTCACCAAATGGTGATGGAAAAAATGACTCTTGGTTTGTAGAAATAGAGGAAATAGCTGAATACCATTTAAGTATATATGATTTTAAAGGCCAATTGGTATTTGAATCAGATAAAGTAAATGAGCATTGGAATGGCGAGAATACAAGAACTGGGGAATTATGTTCAACAGGTAAATTTGCTTTTGTTTTGAACTATAGGTATAAAAATGAAACAAAGATGAACACCAACCAGGGATTAATAATGCTATTTAGATAATTTGAAAATTGAAATAAAATGAATAGATTGGCAAACAATTTTAAAAAGAACTACACACTAAATTATATAATATGAATCGATTATTTACCAGATTAGCCTTTTGGGTGATTGCAGTGTTACTATCTGCATCCTCATTTGCGCAGACGCTTTCCCTTGATGTGGGTCCAAACATCATCTGTTTTGGCAAGCCGCTTCAAATAAGAGCTGTGCTAACAGGGGTAAGCCCTACAGATGTTACTGCCTATCGTTTTGATTGGGGTAATGGAGACTCAACTGTTAATTTTATTGGAAATCCAGTTGTAAATTTTGCAACCAAGCAGTACGCAGCTGCTGGTGTTTATTTAATTACGGTTACCGCTAGATTTTCAAACCGTGGTCCATTAACTGCTAGTTACATAGACACAGTTTATAATCTTCCAGTAGCCGGATTTTCTTTAACTAGCTTAGATTCTCAATGCTACTCTGGGAATAGCTATTGTTTTAAGGAAGCGGCAACACAAGGCCCAGCGCCAAGTTTACCATTAGTTTTAAGAACTTTAACTTATGGAGATGGTAATCAGGATCAATTAGCCGTTAGTGAAACTAAGTGTCATTCTTTTTCAAAAGGTGGCGTTCCATTTAATGTGGGTTATTCAGTTTCTGATATTGGTGGTTGTGCTTCTCAAGCCTTCCGTTCCATATATGTAGGAAACGATTTAAGGCCAAGATTCGCAGTAAGTGGAAACCCTCGTTGTGATACAACGCCGTATGTTTTTATTAACCAAACACCAGTTTCTCCTTCTAGTCTACAATGGTTTAAATGGGATTTTGGTGATGACTCTACTTATACCTCATCCGATCCTATAAAGCCAGCTGATTTAGCTTGGTGGAGTAATTTTACCCATTTCTATATTAAAGATGGTGTTTTCAACCCGACCTTAACCATTAAAGGTAAATTTTTAAATTGTACAGAATCATTTCAGTACAGTATGTCTGGAAATCAATTGCCTGAAAATATCATCATTCGTTATGATTTACGCTCTCGCAGAGGTTCTATGAATGATACAATTGCAGACAGTGTTTGTATTGCTAATTTAATGGCAGGAGGTGTTTGTTTATACAATATGTATCCTTTGCAAGGTGTAAATACTCCTATTCAAATTTTATGGGATTTTGCTGATCCAAATGCAAACCCACCTGGTTCTGATAAGTTTTTAAACCAAACAGGTCCTTGTTATAAATACCAAGGTCAAGGTCACTATTTCCCAAAACTTTATGTACAATGCCCTGGTAAACCTTTAAAAAGAGTAGATTTTTGGTCGAGAATTAGCGAGCCTAGTCCTTCTGATACCTTGTATAATGTTCCTCCTATTCCCAATCCTAGATTGCATACCATCAATGGATATATTTTCTCAGCAAATGACATTATTTCTAAGTATCGTTGGATACCTATTTCAGGCGGGGCGCCAAGAGATAGTATTGTTAGTTATTGGAAGTACTTTACTGACGATACTTTAGATAGATTTAAATTTAAAACGCGTGCAGACCTTGTAGGGTTTGGTGTTAATGTGCTTGGTCCAACGGTTGCGATTGAGAATCCAATTATTCCAATAGTAGTTAAACAAAATTTAAAAGTGCAATGTGCACCAACATTCCCAGTTGAATTTGTAAATGCTAGTAGTATTTATCAAAGTCATAATTTATACATACGTTGGGAATTTGGGGATCAATATGCGCCAAGATGTACTTCTTTTTCAGTGCCTGATCCTAGTAAGCCTAATGGAGGGATGCAACCCTATACTACTGCCATTGATTTGGCAAACAGAACTTTGCCTAGGTTTATTACAGGAGGTGTGATTTATCCAGGAGGTGTTAATTGTGCCTTCTCTCATGATACTTTACCAATTCATAAATATGAGCGTTGGAGCAGAATATACCAATGGCAAAGGAATGGTCACGATTATCCTCCTTATGATTCTTCTGCAACAGGATGGACAAAAGACCCAGCCCAAGCTTCACCAGGAGGTAAAAAACTTGTAGCCGCTATAGACCTTGCAGATTGGGGAAAACCAATGTTTTCTTCTGGTCCAACACCTTCTAGAATAGATACTTTGGATATGTATCCACAAGATATACAGCCCAACAGACCTATTACAGTTAGAAATGGCGTGATTCCTGATCCAATTGCTAACTATTATGGTTATTGGGAATTGACCTTGCCAAATGGCACAACATCTGATACCAGTGGTTTCTTAAGGCAAAGTCCAGGTGGCCCAAATTTGAATATGCCTAATATGCCAAATGGAATTTCCAGAAGATATCGTGGAAACACGATAATTCCAGGAACCAATATGACTATGTATGAGTATATTTTCAATAGGGTAGTTCAAAGATGTCCTACTGTAACCCTGTTGATGAAGGATAGTTTCAATAACCAAAGTGCCGACCCAATTAGAACCTTAAGACGTATCAACATGAATATGTCTGATAGCACCATAATCATTAATCAAAGACATGAAATGTCTGTAGGAGGAAAGGAATTGATACTAGATACCGATACCTTTAGTTTTAAAAAGGGTAATATAATTAATTCCATTCGACAGGTTAGGTATAAAAATCCAGCCAGTTTTGATTCTTTAAGATATAGCTGGGTATGGGATCAGTTTTATTTCCCATCAGACTCTTCATTAGTTTTAGAGAATGGTGTGTTTGTAACTAAATTTTGTGGATGGGGTGAACCTTTTTATCAAAAAGCTGATACCGTTGTTTATGGAGGAAGTATAGTAATTATTCCAGCAGATTCTTTTATTGATTATAATATTCTTTGTAAATCTGGGAAGTATAAATTAATCTATAATAGTTATTCTTATGATTTGCAATATGATTCTTCAAATAATCAATATTATATCCTTTTCCCTGAAGACAATTTCCATGTAGATGGATTGGATTGTGGTGGTACATCAACCTTACAATTACCATTGGTAGGCGCAGATGCATTTGGTTTGGGAAGAACTGGAAAAATTTGCCCAGATTTATTTAGTGGAGCTTCAGGAGGTCGTATAAGATTCGAATTTGGAAGAGTGGATACCATTCCTGGAACTTACCCAGATTGTGGTGGAAGAACTTTCATGTTGTTTAATTATGACTCATTAGCTGATAGAAGAGACCAAACGCCTTGCGATTTGGATGGATTCGTTCATTTTGATGGTAGTTGGGGTGGAGCACCTCCGGGTCAGAATGCAATGACACCAGGTGGAAATACTTGGCCTGCATTTAATAATGCGCCAAACTTTAATCCTTTAACAGCTTGGACAGGCCCAGGGGGAACCTCTAGTATAACCCATTATTTGCCAGCTGGTCCATGGCCTTATACAAACAGTCCTGTTGACCCTAAAGGTTATGTTACAGTAGGATTGATGTTAGGTTCTGGTTGTAATAATAGTGGTTGTACAGGCCCAGATCCTAATTGTATATCAGATACAGTTTGGTATCATAAATTTTTACATTTGATTACCTTAAACGCAACTTTTACCTTCCGTAAAGCAGGTGGAAACATTGCTTATGGTGTTCCTAGCAGATTGCCTAGTCAAGATTATACGTATGACTCGGCTCAGTTCTATCCTTCAACTGCTGGTCCGTTGCCAAATGGTAACTGGAGAGAACCATGGAATCGTTTGTATGGTAAAGGAGATATCATTGAGTTTGAAACTTATGTGAAAGAGCAGGATTTTGTTTTAGCAGACATTTGGGATTGGGGTGATGGTACTTTAACCATCGATTCATTTTATACTAATAAGCAAGATACTTTTGTAAGATTAGACCCTGTAAATTTCCCTAACGATAGTGTTTTCTTTGAAAGATATACTTATCCAATTAATCGTGTAAGGTTCTTTTTATCTACTGAAACGATTCCATTTACGGTGTTGAGTGCAACTGTGCCGCATCCTATGGGTGTAAGAGTTTTCAGAGGAATTAAGAGAGATACAATTTGGAGATGTGATGACCCAACGCGCGCTTTTCCTCCGCAAAGTATTAAGGTAACAAATGTGCTAATCGATTCAGCTTTCCATTTGTGGCCACTTACGCATCAATACTTTAAATCATCGTATGAGATGACTGCTGGTCCGGGAACAACTATAAAGAGAGGTGCCATTACACCAGTTGATCATATATTAGTAACTACCACACAATGTTTGAATTCTAAGCAAAGACAACTTGTGGTTGGTACGGTAGACACTTTCACTGTTTTTGAAAAAAATGGACTTTCAGATGGTGTATTTTGTATTGGCCAAGAAGCATTGTTTGTAGATTCTATCCGTTATTGGTTCCCTAAACCTTATGGAGCAAACAATGTGTTTGGACCTAGCCGTCCATTGGATATACCAGATTATACCTTCCCTGGTGGAGAAGTTGAAATTTACAACGACAACCATGGCAGAGCAATGAATGGTTATCCTAATGATTCTATCAAAACTTTTGTTAATTATTCTAAGTATTATGTTACTACCGCTGCTACTTGCCCATTTGGTTGGGTGCAACAAGCTGGAACTATCAACAATACTTGTTATAAAATTGATACTGCATTTTTTGAAAGAATCTATTGGGATTTTGAATCGGATGGGGTAGTTGATTTCGCAGGAAAAAATGCGCGTCACACCTATAAAGTGCCTGGTAGATACACCGTTTCTATGATTACCAGAGATACTGTGGGTTACTACGATACTTGTTTTACAGTATTAAATGTTGTTGAACCAGTTGCTCGAATTTCTAGTGCGAGTTTATTCAATTGTGATAATCCGGTTCAGTTCTTTGATTCTTCTTATATAGTTGATGGCTGTGTTGCATCTCAAGGTTTCCCATGTGATAATGTTGATTGGAGACGTTGGTGGTTTGGTGATGCTGGATTTGATTCATTGGCTTGGAGGTCTGAAGCGCCAAATCCAACCTATGCTTATAAGAAAAATGGCTGGTACTCGATAATGCAAGTACTTAAAACACAGCAAGGATGTTATGATACGGCTCGTAAAGACATATACTTAAGAGGTCCGCGTCCTAGAATTAAGCTACTTGGTGATACTTTAGGATGTACGCCTTATAGGTTGAAAATTGTATCGTATCCAAATGACTCAGGAATATTTAGTGTTACTCCAGCTACCTTTATTAGACCAGGTAGACCAGATGGAGCTTACGAAACAATTCTATTAAATAACCCAGATACTGTTGAAGTTGTATATGACTATGAAGGGGTATATGAGTTAACTGCTGTTGGGTATGATACTTATCCAATTACAAATGCACTCTGTCCACCAGTTGTAGTTCCTGATACTGCTGGAGGGGAAAAACGAATAAAAATCTATGTGAAGAATCCATATAAGGTAGAGGTTGCTAGTTCTAAAAGCTTAGTATGTGTGGGAGAACCATTTATAATATCTAACCGTTCGTCAATGGATACCATTACCAAGTTTAGAATGTATGCTTATAATTCTAATTACACGGCGATAGTTGATACCATGTTCAAGACTAATTACCTCCAAGATACTTCGTTTGGTTACATCTTCCAAAACGCTGGTACTTACAATTTAGTAATGCAATCAACCAGCTTTATAGAGAACACACCTAAATGTTCTAGCACAGATACTGTTACAATAAAGGCTGTGAAAGCAAAAGCAGACTTGAGGATAGATAGCATAGGTGTACCTAAATACATTGTTTGGAATGAATCTGATAGTACTAGCGCAGATGCCTATGTATGGCGTGTGTATAACCCAGATGGCGGTATTCGTACAGAAGTACAAGTGCCTAGTAATAGTGATAAGTTTTTCAACTTAGGTGAACTCGACTTTAAGAACGACATTGGAGTATTTAAAGTTTGTGTTTGGGCTGTTACTAAAGGTTTGGAGTATTGTATAGACAGTGCTTGTAAGGAGGTTGTAAATGACTTTAAAGTAGAAATCAAAGTTCCAAATGTGTTTACACCTAATGGGGATACTAAGAATGATGTCTTTAATATTGACATCAATGGTGAAGAAATGTATGACCTTAAAATTTGGAACCGTTGGGGTGGCCTAGTTTTTGAAAGTACAAATTCAGAGATTATGTGGAATGGACGCACCCAAAATGTGGGTGAAGAAAATCCAGAAGGTACCTACTACTTTGTATTCAAGTACGCCTTACGAGGTCAGACTGAAGAAACAGTTAGAGGTTCAATAACCCTTATTAGAGATTAATATTTTGAGTTTATTTAAAAGAGGCTGCCGAAGGCAGCCTCTTTTTTTTTATACCTAATGTAGATGAATGTGAAAAATTTGGTTCAAACCGCCTTTGTGTTATTTATATTAAACTTTGCAGCTTGTAAAAGTAAACAGGTATACCAAGCTTCAAACCTACCTGCAAGCTATCTCGAATTTGGTACGTATAATACAACTTCTGGTGTTAAAGTTTCATGGATCTTTCTAGAGAACGGACAGGTTTTTTATAAGAATAATTTGTTTATATCTGAGCAAAAGCCCCTGAAAAAAGCCATAGCCTCTTCATTGTTTGCTGAAGCCAAACGGGTTAAACGTTCTGGATATAAAATTAGAGAAGAGGGTGCCTACATGGCACATATTACATTAAAATCAAGTGTTCAAGATATTGAGTATACCTGGACATGGCCTTACGGTGGTTCAAAAGATTACCCAGATGAATTAAAAGCATTATATATTCAAGTTGAAAATGCCTTAAAGCTAACTAGTAGTAATTCCTTACCTATTCTGCCTGAGTAAATTTTATTTAGCGAATCTTCTTTTAACAATTCTTTCTAGTTCTACTACTAATTCGTTGTTATTGGTCCAAGTGTTTTGATGTTTAAGCTCACTAAGAATTCTTAAGGCATCATTTAAATCAAGGGCTTGGTTCAACCTATCAATTGATTTGGCATACTCAAAAACATTTTTATTAAATAGCTCATTTACAAATGCAATTTTCTTGTTTAAGCTTATTGCGCCTTTTATATTGTCAATAGGGGCTTCAAGTGTTTTCTCTACTATAGGACTTATATTTTCTTTGCTATTTTTATCATTGTAATTCGCCTCTCTTTCTTTATATATTTCATTGAGTGGCGTGGCTGGTTTTTCAGAGATTTCTGGCATTACAGTTTTTAAAATTCTCTTATTCTCAACTGCTTTTTCAATGTTTATTTCTATAGGAAATTCATTTTTCGGAATAATTGCATGTTCTTTTGGGAGTGCTATAAATTCTGGTTCAATTGGGTTTTCAATTGGTAGCGGCAATTCTTCAATGGGCTCCGTTGTTTTTATTTCAATTTCATCAAGGGTAGTTTCAGGAGAAAAGTCTTTCAATAGGTCCTTAAAATCATGAACTTCAACCAATGGTGCAATTGGTTTTTCAATTTTTGGCATTTCAATGGTTTCTTCTGGTTTTAGGGTTTGAACCAAGTTCTGTGCTGGGGTTTGTTGATCTTGATCCTCTGTCTTCAATTTTAAAATGAGTTCAAACAAATCAATGCACTGTTTTTTAAGTAGTTCTTTTTCAAGAATTGAGAAAGTTGTTCCATTTGATAATATTTGTTTAATATTTTGATGCAGGTCCTCAGTTTTTCCCTTTAATTTGCTTATAAGTTGCAGTGAATTCATTTTAATTAGTTTATTCATGCAAATTTTAGGATTAGAATTAAAGATTAATTAACATTTTTGTTTGGCTACAATGTAATCGCATACTATTTGAAACACTAAACATGTCTGAAGAAATGTTCATAGAACCCCGTTATTTTCCTCATCATCGCAAAGGATGGATAGAGGTTGTATGTGGTTCTATGTTTTCTGGTAAGACAGAAGAGTTGATTCGTAGGGTTAATCGGGCAAAAATCGCTGGTCAAAAAGTAGAAATCTTCAAACCCACTATCGATAGAAGATATCATGAAGTTGAAGTTACTTCTCATAATGATAACAAAGTAATTTCTACGCCAGTTGACAGCCCATTGAATATTCTTTTAATGGTTAACACTGCCACTGTTGTTGCCATTGATGAAGCACAATTTTTTGATGATGGACTGATTTACGTTGCAGAGAATTTAGCCTCCAAAGGAATTAGAGTTATGATTGCTGGACTTGATATGGACTATTTGGGAAAACCATTTGGACCAATGCCTAAATTAATGGCTGTTGCAGAATATGTAACGAAAGTTCATGCTATTTGCGTTTCTTGTGGTGATTTAGCAACACACTCTTTTCGTAAAGTTAACAATCAAGCATTAATTATGCTCGGAGAAACAGAGTCATATGAAGCACGTTGCAGGCATTGTTTTAATAAAGGAATGAGTGAACAAATATGATAGATAAAAAGGATCTTATCTTTTTTTCGGTAACCCGTTGGAATCAATCTAATCCTGGTTCATCTATTTCTTTACTCAAAGAATTTAGTAAGCATTATCGCGTTTTTTTTATAGAAAGACCCTATTCTATTTGGGATTTGATTAAGAGTTGGGATAGCTTTGCCTTAAAGCAAAGAAAATTTGCAGTCTTGTTTCGTCACAAGCCTTATTTAGAGGTAGATACTGGGTTTTCAAACTTTGTGGTAGTAACACCAGGTTTATGTTTGCCTGTTAATTTTTTACCCAAAGGAATTATTTATAAATTATTCAATGCCTACAACAATTTGGTGGTGGCAAGGGCTATTAAATCAGCCATTCGTAAGTACCAAGTCAAAGATTTTATTTACTTCAATTATTTTAATCCAGTAATTCTTCCAGTTTTTGAAAGTATTTTCTACAAGCCAAAGATTAATGTTTATTATGTCACAAATGATATAAATACCTCTAAATATTTATCAAAACATGGCGCCGCAGCAGAGCAAAAAACACTCGAAGAGACAGACCTTGTTTTGGTAAATTCTAAGTTTCATTACGATAGAATTTTAAAAAAGAAATTAAACATGCATTACTTTCCAAATGCAGTTGATTTGCCATTCTTTGAAAGTATTCGCAACAAAGAAATTGCAAGACCCTATGATTTACTTAATATAGGAGATACAAAAGTGTTAATGTATTGCGGATATATTAGCAGTATAAGGTTAGATTACCAATTGTTGAGAGCTGTATGTGAGAATTTCCCTCAGTATTTAGTTGTTCTAATAGGCACTTATGATGAGGTAGATTTAATCCGGTATAAGCTAGATCAAATCCCTAATCTTATTATACTTGGTAATAGACGTTATGAGTCTATTCCATCTTACCTCAAAGTTGCCTCCGTAACGCTGATTCCTTATTTATGTAATGAATTAAACATTGGTTCATGCCCGCTAAAACTTAATGAGTATTTGGCCATGGGGAAACCAGTAGTTTCAACCAATTTTAGTCCAGATATGCAAGCATTTAAAGATGTAGTTTATGTGGCAAATGATTACGAAGACTTTTTAAATTCAATTGAGTTGGCCATCATTGAAGATCACGCAGGATTGCAACATAGCAGAATAGAGGTGGCTGCTCATAATACTTGGGAAATAAGGGCTGAACAATTTAAACTTTTAATTGAAACCTTTTTAGCCAAATAGGCTTTAAATATGGCCATTCCATTTTCTAATGAGCCATTCACCTGTCATCATCATTAGGATCAAAGCAAATAACCATTTAGCATTTAGAAGAAGTTGTAAATCTTCTTCTTCATAAATAATAGGTTTTATTTGTGCATTCTCTTGTAAGGATTTTTTAAGCTTTTCTATTTCGTTTGGTAAAAACATACTTCCACCTGTTTCATTAGCTAAGGCATTGAGCATTCCATGGTCGGCTTTGGTTTGAACCAACTCTGTTTGCAAGGCCTGAACCATGAATTTCCCCTTTTTTGGAGGGTATGATTTATTATTCAATACAGATGCCTCATAAGAATATATGCCTGGTCCTAATCTGCCTGCGTTTAACTCATAACCTTTGCCATTCTTTGATAAATTGTATTGATAACTTCTTCCATTTTCTCCAAGTATTTTTAAATCAATTTCTTGGTTTTGGATAAGTTCAAAGGACTCATTATAAATTTCAGCTTCAAATAACACTGCTTCTGTTTCATCAAAGCGCTTTTTCATTGGGTAAATTCTAAACCTACTTTGATCTGTATTGGAAGCAGTCCATTGCACAATTTTCGAAACAAAATTCTGAGTAATTAACTGGTTTTGGTTCAATAAGAAATCATGTAAACGCCATTTCCAAAATCCTTCTCCTGCTAAAACTGCATACTTCATTCCTTTGGCCTGACTAAAAAACAACAATGGATTATTGGTTTTAACATACCCCAATTGTTGATTAAGCAAGGTTGAAACATCTGTCGAAACTTTGTAAGTTCCATATAAACTAATAAGGGGAGGAGCCTTTTTTATGAATTCATTGAGCTGTTCGTCTATGATGAATTGAGAAAAATTTTCATTTATCCAACCTTGGGTTTCATTGAAATTTTGTGGGGGGCCAATAATATTTACAATTCCAAGGTTAGCAAGTGCATTTGCGTTACTTTGTTTACCAAGCACAAAAAATATGGGTTTATTTCTTTGCTTTAAGGTTTTTATTAATGTCTCTCCAGTGCCATTCAATCCTGGTAATTGGTGCAAAATAAATAAGGAAGCATCGTTTAAATGCTCTTCCTTATAATCTTGTATAAGATAACTAAAAACATCAAAATTTTGGTTCGTTTTTAAGGTTTGAACCAAAGCGCTAACGTCGGGATGAGGACTCTGTGCAAGTAGCACAATTTTTTGTTTGGATTTAAGTGATTCTATTTGAAATGAATAAACATTATTCAATAAATTCTTTTCCCCGAAAAGTGGTTTAAGTCTTAATTGATAGGTATGCAATCCTTCTGAGGCCGCCGGCATATTGAGTGTTAAAATTTCACTAGCTGGGTCGCTGTTAAGCCTGAGTTGGCCATTTAGGATGGTTTTTGAATTTTCGCTAATCGAATACTCAATTAAACTTCCTTTGAAATAATTTGCAGCGATATTGGCTTGAACCAAGAAGTTATTTCCTTCAAATACAATTTCATTGTGTTTGATATGTTTAATCCAAACATCTTTTTTGCGCGAACTATCCCCAAAAGCAATGGTATAAATTCTTGCTTTTTGTTGAATCGCCTCATACAAGGGCTGTTCTCCAACATTGTAAATTCCGTCACTTGCCAAAATGATTCCAGCAAGGTTAAGGTTATAATGCGCCTCGCTAACAGTTTTAATTCCCTCAGAAAGGTTACTTTGTTTTTCGCTAAAGCTAATGTTATCGCTTTGCTTTGTTTTTTCGCCAATGGTATAAGTTTTCACCAAGTAATCTTCACCTAATTCTTGCTGAAGTTTTAATAATTCTGAAACCGCAGTATTTACAGAAGTTTTAGTAGTAGCTTCCTGTACCATAGAGCTAGAATTGTCTATTAAAAGAGCTATGATAGGCTTATCTGTTCTTTGGAGTTTAAGTTGAAATAATGGACCTAAGACTAGGAAGAGAATTAGGAAAATAGCACTAAATCTTAAAAAATAAAGGAACCTTCTCAGCCAAACATTGGCTAAGGTTAATGGATTATTTTGGTATAAGAAATAACTAATTCCGGCCGATAACAGTAGCCAAATTATAATAAAAGCAAATGGATAGGGAGTACTAAAACTCATTTTTTACATTACCATACCGCCACAAACATTGATGGTTTGCCCACTAATGTATGCAGAAGCATCACTTGCTAAAAACAAAACACAGTTTGCAACA
The DNA here is from genome assembly GCA_027488905.1 of Bacteroidota bacterium. Classification (GTDB taxonomy): domain Bacteria; phylum Bacteroidota; class Bacteroidia; order UKL13-3; family UKL13-3; genus B1. The sequence goes on along the minus strand of JAIYAT010000019.1, from coordinate 26,723 downwards.
TCTTCTGGTTTTCCTCCTCTTTTAAGTGGAATCGTTTTAATCCATTCCGCTTTTACTTCTTCTGTTAAGGTTTCTGTCATTTCTGTTTCAATAAAACCAGGTGCAATGGCGTTGCAACGAATGTTTCTTGAACCCAGTTCTTTAGCCACACTTTTTGTTAAACCTATCATTCCTGCTTTTGAGGCAGCATAATTTGCTTGTCCAGCATTTCCAGTAATACCAACAATAGAAGTAATATTGATGATGGAGCCCATTTTTGCTTTCATCATGGGTTTCATAGCAGCTTTGGTCATCGCAAAAGCAGATTTTAGATTGGTATCCATTACTTCATCCCATTGCTGTTCGCTCATACGCATCATTAAAGTGTCGCGCGTAATTCCTGCGTTATTTACTAAAACATCCAAATTTCCAAAGTCAACTAGAATTTCATCCACTAATTTTTCTGCTTCTGCAAACTCAGCTGCATTACTTTGGTATCCTTTGGCTTTAATCCCTAATGCTTGCAATTCTGCCTCAAATGCTTTTGCCTTTTCAACCGAACTCACAAAAGTGAAGGCAATATTAGCGCCTGCTTGTGCCAGTTTATAAGCTATTCCTTTTCCAATTCCGCGCGTTGCGCCAGTTACTAAAGCTGTTTTTCCTTGTAAATTCATTTACTTAACGTTTTATGCGAATATACTCAATTTATGAAATTGTAGAAGCAAACTGATGTTCATACAATTCTTTGTAGAATTTGCTATTTTGTAGCAATTGAGTATGCGTCCCTCTTTCTACTATTTCACCTTTTTCTAGCACAATGATTTCATCTGCATGTGAAATGGTACTAAGTCTATGTGCTATCATGATGCTGCTTCTTCCTTGCCTCATTTTTTCAATGGCATTTTGAATAATTTCTTCTGTTTCATGATCAATGGAGGAAGTAGCTTCATCTAAAACCAAAATAGCTGGGTTATGCACCATGGCGCGCACAAATGAAATCAGTTGTCTTTGCCCTACACTTAACGTGGCACCTCTTTCCATGACAGGTTGAAAGTAACCCTTTGGCAATAAGCTTATAAAATCATGTGCGCCCAATAATTTTGCGGTTTCAATAACTTTTTCGTCACTGATTTCTGAACTGTACAACTTGATGTTATCCATAATTGTACCGCTAAAAAGAAACACATCTTGCAAAACCACTGCAATTTTGCTTCTTAAACTTTCCAAGGTGTAGGTTTGAACCGATATTCCATCAATGCTTATTTGGCCACTCGATATTTCGTAAAATCTACTCAATAAATTAATAATACTTGATTTGCCTGCCCCTGTTGCACCTACCAAAGCTAAAGTTTTACCTTTTTCTAGAGCAAATGAAATATCCTTTAGTACAGGTTGACCTTCATTATATGAAAAGTTTACTTTGTCAAAAAGGATATTACCTTGAATCTCATTTGCAGTTAAGTTTCCATCCACCTCTTTGGGTTGATTATCATCTAAAAGATTGAATATTCTTTCTGACGCCACCATTCCCATTTGCAAATTGTTAAACCTATCTGCCAGTTGGCGAATTGGACGAAAGAATAAATTCAAATACATGATAAATGCAATCAGCACACCTGCAGAAAACTCACCATTTATAACACCACTCGAACCATACCAAACCACTAGTCCTATTGCTATGGCACTTAACACCTCAACCACCGGAAAAAAAACAGAGTAATAAAAAACACTCTGAATATTTGCATTGCGGTGCTCAGCATTTATCTCCTTAAACTTTTTGAACTCCTGTTCTTCTCTGTTAAAAATTTGAACAATTTGCATTCCAGTTAAGTGTTCCTGAACAAAAGTGTTTATTTGAGATACTTTGTTTCGTACTTCCTCGAAACTAGATTTCACCGCCTCTTTAAATAAGTAACCACTGTAAAACAACAAAGGCAAAACCGACAAACAAACCAATGATAATTTCACATCGGTTGCAAACATGAGAATGAGTAAAACAGCAATTTGAAGGATATCGCCAACAATATTGATCATGCCTTCACTAAATACTTCACTAATTACTTCAATATCGCTAATGCTTCTGGTTACTAAATTCCCTACAGGAGTTTTGTCGAAATAGGATTGTTTAAAACTTAATAAGTGTTTGTATACCTTGTTACGTAAATCATAAATAATTTGTTGCCCTAAAAAGTTAGAAAGTAAGGTTCCCCACCACTGCATTGCTGCACCAAGGATAAGTAAAAACAATAAAAGAACTGACATATTTAATAAGCCATTTCCGTCTCCAATAGCAATATACTTATCAATGGTAACTTGAATTAAATAGGGTCTGAGAGGGCCAAGAATTGCAATGCTAACCGTTAAAAAAACTGCAGTAAAGAATTTTTCTTTATAGGGTAATGCAAGAGAAAAAACCCTTACTAGTAATTTCCAATCAAAGGATTCCTTTTTCTTTGTTTTTGTCATGACTAGAAACGCATCTGCATTTTTATATTAACCCTTCTATTGGTGAGATAGTTTGGTACTGCATATCTTGCAGCAGTTACGTCTTCAATCCAGATATAACTGATGGTATTGTTTACTCCTAGTAAATTAAACACTTCGATACCAATCCATGCACTTTGAATATTTTTACGCCAAAAATTATCTCTCTTTTTAGAGTCCTCTTCTATTATAACCCTATTGATACCAAGGTCAACTCGCCTATAACTCGGAATTCTATTTAAATCATTGTAACGATTTCTATCTGGCACCCCAAATGGTAAGCCACTACCATAAACCAAGTTTAAGTTCATCCTTAACTTTGGGTTTTTACGCAGATAATCTTGAAAGAAAATCGCGAAGTTTACACGTTGGTCAGTTGGACGAGGGATATAAGAAGGGGTAATGGCATTTCCTTGAGCATCTACTGCATCTGTTATCTTTTCTTGTGTTTTCATTACACTTATGCTGGCCCAGCTTTCTGCTCCTTTCACAAATTCGCCATTTACCCTAAGGTCAATTCCACTCGCATATCCACTAGAATTGTTATTGGCAAAATACCTTATCCTAACATTATCAATTTCATAGGGAACTAAAAAGTCAAGTTGCTTATAATATAATTCTCCAATAAACTTAAATGGTCTGTTCCAAGCCACAAAGTTCATGTCACCACCCATTACATAATGTATGGCTCTTTGTGCTTTGATGGTTGGGTTCAAAACGCCATCAAAATTTCTTAATTCTCGGTAAAAAGGCGGCTGATAATACCAACCATAAGCAAACTTCAACAACCAATCTTTCCGAACTTTTTTATCCAATTTCTGCTCCTTCACAAGCCTATTGTATCTTTTATTTGGTTCAAACGAAAACTGTGCCCTTGGACTTACAACTGTTTGTTGGTTAAAACTCCAATAGTTCATTCTGATACCATACGTAATACTAGCGTTGTTGCTTTTATTTAGGAGTTGTGTGTTTTGAAAGTACCCGTTTAAACGGTAGGTTTCTAAACGCAATCTTGTACTTAGATAATTGCTCAATTCAAAGTTACCGCTAGTATCTATTTTAGGTCTCGAGAATCCTGCAGAATCATCGTAGTACCATTCATGCAGTTTGTCGTTAACTGCTTCTGTTTGCACAAAGGCGCCCCATTGCAAGGTGTTTTTTCCTGCGCTATGAAAACCTCTGTGGCCAATATTATTTACCCTCGCAATCACAGAATTTCTTGCATTATTTATAAAGTAGCCAACACCTCTTAAACTTCTTGCTCTAGCAAAATTATCAGATCCTAGGTCGGTTTCGATATCGCTTAAACGGTAGGCTCCTTCAACTGTAAAGATTTCATTTTCGTTAGAATAAAAGCTTGAACCGATTAATTTTAACTGGGTTTTATGGTTGAGTTTATAATCTAAAGTAGCAGCAGCCATGCCAGTTTGGTACTCCATTAAGTCGGCACCCTCAAAAAATATATTAAGCTGATACGCCCTATTTACCGTGCCGAAAGTGGTTTGCCTATTTTGGGGTACAAAGTAGTATTTATTGCTGGCAAAACTTCCTAAAGCACTAAGGGTTAATTTATCTGTGAGGTGCCAATTGAGAAGGGTTTGTACATCATAAAATTTTGGTTGGTAATCGCCTTGCACATCAAATGTGCCAAGCACATAGGCATTGCTCCAATATCTTGCGCCCAATAACCAAGTAAATCTTAAATCTTTTGAAGCACCTTCTACATGGGTTTGAAGTCCAAGGAGACTGACAGTTGCAGAGGCGCCAAATTTTTTAGGGTCTTTGTATTTGATATCGAGGACACTGCTCATTTTATCTCCATACCTGGCTTCAAAACCACCCGCAGAGAATTTTACGTTTTGAACCAATTCGGTATGAATGAAACTTAATCCTTCTTGTTGACCACTGCGAGGTAAAAATGGACGGTAGATTTCAATGTCGTTAACATAAATAAGGTTTTCATCATAATTTCCACCTCTCACATTGTACTGCGAGCTAAGTTCATTGTTTGAAGAAACGCCGGGGAGGGTTTTAAGAATTTGTTCAAATGAGCCGCTCACATTAGCCAAAATACTCGCCTTTTTTGGGTCGATGGTATACATCGAAACTTTGTCTCTGTCTTTTTCTTCACTTACCACAAAAACACGCAAGGAAACGCCATATTCCATTTTAACATCAAGTTTGTGTTTTTCTCCTTTTTGGAGTGGTGCTACATCTATTTTTCTGGGTGGGCGACCAACATACGTGAAAACCAAGGTTAAGGCAGTTTCTGTTGGGACTTGAAAAGAATAATATCCAAATTTATCACTGTTGCCAGTAGCATTACTTGGAAAGATCTGAATATTAACATCTTCAATTGGCCGATTGAGGGAATCGCTTATGGTGCCAAATAAGGTGGCTTTATCCTGCGCCTTCACATTGGCAATCAGGAGTTGGGTCAAACCGAACAAAAAACAGGCTATATAATTTCTCAACGCTATGCTTAACGATTAGGCCTTACTTGTGGTATTGCCATGAATATTTTTTAAACTTTCGATGGTTGCCAGAGGATTTTCTGAACCAAAAACATAATTACCCGCTACTAGCACATCCGCGCCAGCTTCCAATAATAAAGGTGCAGTATTTTGGTTGACCCCGCCATCAATTTCAATTAGGCATTTTGAACCTGAATTTTCGATTAAGGTGCGGAGCTCTCGGCACTTTTCGTAGGTTTGTTCAATAAATTTTTGTCCCCCAAAACCAGGGTTTACACTCATCATGCAAACCAAATCGGTATCCTTAATTACATCCTTCAACAAACTGATTGGCGTGTGTGGGTTTATGGCGATTCCGGCTTTCATGCCTTCCTCTTTTATGGCAAATATAGTTCTATGAAGGTGGGTGCAAGCCTCATAGTGTACAGAAAGATATTCTGCCCCAACTGCCTTAAAATCTTTTATATAACGTTCAGGTTGCACAATCATTAGGTGCACGTCTAAAGGTTTTTTTGCCAATTTTTGGATAGACTTGATTACTGGGAATCCAAAGGAAATATTGGGTACGAAAACCCCATCCATTACATCTATATGAAACCAATCTGCCTTGCTGGCATTTATCATTTCAATGTCGTTGCCTAGGTTGGCAAAATCTGCTGAAAGCACTGAGGGAGCGATTATAGGAAAACTCATGCGGCGAAGATAATCAAAATGTGCAAAGGCTAAGGATTCAAAATAAATTCCCTTTGAAGGAATAGTGCATTGGTGAGTAGGCGTTGCTCGGCGGTTTGCAAATCTGATAATGCGCAAGGCATTTCAATGACTGAATGAGATTCCATGAAAACCCTTCTACCAACTCCTTCAATACAACCTTCTGATAGGGGGGGAGTAAACCATTGGTTATTTTTGAACCAAAAAATATTGCTGCTGGTACTTTCGATGATATTGCCAAAGGTATTTAGGATGAGCGCTTCATCCCAATTGTTCTCTTTGGCATAAAGGGCAGACATTATGTAAATTAGAGCATTTCCAGTTTTTAAGTTTGCGATTATTCCAGGTGCTTTTACTTGCTCTGGGTAAATTCCAAGGGTTAAGAATTTATTATTTTTTGGTAAAATGGGTTGAACCGAGGTTTCATAAATGATTTGAGGATTGATAGGAAGATAATTTCCTAAGCCATTTCTTTTAGCTGTAAATCTAATTCTTAGCATACTTTCATTTGGGTTTTGGTTCAAACCGAAAATGGCTGCTTGCTTAGCTATTTCTAAGAATTCTTCAAATGATAAAAAGGGTTTAGGCATTTTTAGAATTTCTAAACCCTTGATTAAACGCTCGAAATGAAAATTGGCAAAACGTATTTCGTTGCCTTCAAAAAGCATGGTTTCAAATAAAAGGTCTCCATATTGATTGGCTCTTTCCATAAAATGATTTGTTCGTAAAGGTAAAATCATAGATTTGCCCCACCAAATCTAAAATTTATATGAAAACAGTTTATATTGTTTCTGTTGCTCGTACACCAATTGGTGCATTTAATGGTGTTTTAGCACCTTTAAGTGCTACACAATTGGGCGCAATTGCAATTAAAGGAGCCTTAGAAAAGGCTGGAGTTGCACCTGAAATGGTGAATGAAGTATTTATGGGAAATGTAATTTCGGCAGGCTTAGGACAGGCTCCTGCAACCCAAGCTATGATTTATGCTGGAATTCCAAATACAGTTCCAGCTACCGTAATTAACAAGGTTTGTGCTTCTGGCTCAAAAGCCATTATGGTTGCAGCTCAGAGCATTATGATGGGAATCAATGATGTTGTAGTAGCAGGTGGAATGGAAAGCATGAGTAATATTCCTTATTACCTAGATAAGGCTAGAAACGGCTACCGTTTGGGTCATGGAACCATTATTGATGGGATGATAAAAGATGGCTTGTGGGACGTTTATAAAGATTTTCATATGGGTAACGCGGCCGAGATGTGTGCTAGAGACTATAAATTTTCGCGTGAAGACCAAGATGCATTTGCCATTGAAAGTTATACTAGGGCACAAAATGCTTACAAGAAAAATGCTTTTGATTCTGAATTAGTTGCTGTTGAGGTTCCAGTTAGAGGTAAAGATCCTATCAGAATAACTGAAGATGAGGAATATTTGAAGGTGAATTTTGATAAGTTAAAAACATTAAAGCCTGCTTTTGAGAAAGACGGTACGATTACGGCCGCAAATGCTTCGAAATTAAATGATGGTGCGAGTGCATTGGTATTGATGAGTGAAGAGAAAGTAAAAGAATTGGGATTAAAGCCTTTGGCAAAAATCATTGCTTTTGCTGATGCCGCTCAAGCGCCTGAGTGGTTTACGACAGCGCCTTCCTTAGCCATTCCAAAGGCATTGAAATGGGCGGGATTAGAGATAAAAGACATTGATTATTTTGAATTAAATGAAGCCTTCTCTGTGGTAGGAATGGTAAATAATCAAATACTAGGTTTAAATGACAAGAAAGTAAATGTTTATGGTGGGGCAGTTTCATTAGGACATCCATTAGGAAGTTCTGGTTCTAGAATTGTGGCAACCTTAACAAGTGTTTTGAAGCAAGAAGGTGGCAAGTATGGCGTAACTGGCATTTGTAATGGCGGTGGTGGTGCTTCTGCAATTGTGCTAGAAGCAGTTTAATAAGAAAATGAAAAGAGAAACGTTAGCAAACTATGAAGTATTTTAGTATTCTATTTTTACTCTTTTCTGTTTTTAATTTAAAGGCCCAAAAGATTGATTCAGCCAACCTTGAGGTGCTTAGAGATTATGAAATTAGACTAAGTGGATTAGGCGAAAATATGGTTCGTAATTATGACGAAGCGACTCGCATTACTTCTGGAAAAAATTTTATCATGCAATTATCAAGAGCCCTCCGCGTAGAGGGCTCTTTTTATTATCCCTTTGATTCGTTGAAAAACGTCATGAAACTAACTTCTCCAGATGGGTTGTTTAGAATGTTGACTTGGAATGTTGCCACTAATGATGAGCATTTTAGGTATTTTGGGGTTGTTCAAATGAACCCCAAAAAGCTAGAAGAGCTAAATAGTGTTGAACCAATGTATGAGTCTTTTTACCCTTTAATAGATAGAAGTGATAGTTTAAAGAGTTATTTATTTGTTGAAACTGGCGCGAATCATTGGTATGGGGCAAATTATTACAAAATAATAAAGACCTCACTTAACAAAAAAGATTATTATACTTTATTAGGGTGGGATGGCGCTGACAGTTTGATTACCAAAAAGATTGCAGATGTTTTACATTTCAAAGAGGGCAAACCTAGATTCGGAGCACCTATCTTTGATTTGAAGCGTAAAACAGTTTTTTATAGAATGGTATTTGAATTTAATGATGAGGCTACCATGGCCTTGAGATATGATGAAAAACGAAAATACCTGATCTATGAAAACATTGTTCCTGATAAGCCAGAGAACGCTGCTTTCGCAGAGCATTATTACCCAGATGGTTCTTTTGATTATATGATTTGGAACAAAAAGGGGCAATGGGAAAAGCAACCCAAAATGCTTGAAGTATTTGAAAAATAAAATTTAGCTATGTTTATGAATAATTCTACTAAAATGGTCAAGCGCTTTTTGACCTTTATAATTTTAAGCGCAACATTTTTTTCAGAGGTAAGCGCCCAAGCGCTTTCAGGTACTTATTCCATTCCTGGCAACTACAGCACTATTAAAGATGCAGTAGATTCCTTAAATACCTATGGGGTGAGTGGGCCTGTAACCTTTAATATTGGTGCAGGTGCTGCATACACTGAAACGCTAGCTGGAACAATTGTTTTAGGTAGTCCAGCTTTAAATGCCAGTGTATCTTCAACTAATACCATAACTTTCCAAAAGGCAGCTACAGCTACAGCTAACCCACAAATTACTGCCTATGTTGGAACAAAAATTAGCAGTTCAATAGACTCAATAGATGTAATGTGGGCAATTGCTGGAACAGATTGGGTTACCCTTGATGGTATTGACTTAATAGAGTCTAGCACTAACACCACCAGCGTTACTTGGATGGAAGTAGGGTATGGATTGTACAAGACAAGTGTGACAGATGGGGTAAATAATGTTACCATTAAAAACTGTGTTATTACATTAAACAGAAATAATATAACCAATGGTGCGGGTCCAAGAAACAATATTGCTGGGTCAACAGCTATTGAGCTCATTAACTGTTTAAGGACTGCAGTAGGTACAGCTTTGGTTCAAACCAGTATTTCAGGAGCAAGTTCAAACAATAAATTTTATGGTAATACCATTCAAAATGTCAACATTGGGATAGCTTTAGCTGGCGGGGCTGTTGCATCGCCGTATACCCTGGCCGATTTGAATAATGATATTGGTGGGAACTCTCTTTTAACAGGAAATACAATTATAAATTTTGGCGGAGGTACAGGGGCAGGAAATGCTTGTGCTGCTGCCTACATAAGCAATCAATATGGTTCAAATATTTCCTATAATACAATCAATAACAACAATGGAACTGGGGTAAATCATCCTACCTCAAATAGGGGAGTTTGGTTATTTGCAAATTCTCCTGGAGCCAGTTGTAATGTAAACAATAATAAAATTACCATTATAGGAGGAGCCAATGCTGGTGCCATCAATTGGTGCGTTGATATGGAAATGGCGCAAACAGGCGCCAATGGAAATGTACTTAATATAAATAATAATAATTTTTTAAATTGTACCAGTTCGCCCAATACCTCAGTTCAATTCACTGCTGTTTGGGTAAATTCAGCTGCAAGTACAGTGAATATTAACAATAACCTTGTTTATGGTTATTCAAAAAACGCAACTACAGGAACTCAGTGTATAATCTTTAGTCAGTTGGCTGGTATAGGCACTTTAAATATCAACAACAATATTATTGATTCAACGTCTATCTCTGGAATATTTACTAACCAATATGGAATTGGAGTAACTGCAACTGCAACCAATCTAAATATTAACAATAATACGATTACCAGAACCATATATAATTCTTCTACCACAGGAGCAGGAACCTTTTACCCAATTTTTAATAGTGGCGCAGCTACAACTGTAAATGCTAATGGCAATCTCATAGACAGTTTAACCAGAAATGGGTCTACAGGTGGAACAACAATTGGTTTATATATAGCAAGTGGCACAAACCAAAATGTTAAAAATAATATTATTCGTAATTTTTATATCACAGGTGCTGGAACAGCATCTACTATGTATGGGATTCAGATGACTGGAACTACCATAGTGTGTGATAGCAATAATGTTTATAATTTAAATGTTGCCAAAGCTACTGCAACAGGAGCACTTTATGGTATTTATGATATTTCATCCCCTAACAATGAAAATTTTAGGTATAACAATATATACAATCTGACACATATCGGTACTGGGATTGTTTATGGCTTATACGCCTTTACAGCAGCAGGAACAAGGAATGTTTCTTATAATAATATATATAATTTAAGTGGTTTTTCTACTGTAACTGGAATTCTAATGTCATCTAGTGTGCCAAGAATTTTTAATAATAGGTTATATGATTTAACAACAAATGGAACTGCGTCTATTGTTTCTGGAATTACCATAAGTTCAACTTCAGCAGGTTCTCCACAAATTTTTAATAACCTTATTTCAAGAATTTTTGCACCATTATCCAATTCAACTACACCAACCGTAATTGGTATTAATCTAACAACAGTAACGGCATCCACAGCATTAGGTGTTTACCATAACACAGTAAGTTTAAATGCTATTTCTTCAGGTACTAATTTTTCTACTGCATGTATTTTGCATACCGCAAATGCCACCGCCACAACTGCAACACTTGACTTACGCAATAATATTTTAATTAATAACGCTACGCCAAACGGTACGGGTAATGCAGTTGCCATAAGAAGGTCGGCAGCAACAACTGCAAACTATGCTGCAACTTCAAATAGAAACATGTTACATGCAGGTACACCTGCTGCAAATCGTTTGATTTATTTCGATGGAGCTGTTGGAGATTCAACTTTGGCTGATTTCAAAGCAAGGTTACTCACTTTGGAACAAGCTTCGGTTACAGAGCAACCTACTTTTTTAAGTAATATAGGTTCAGACCCTAATTATTTGCATTTAGATGCTACAGTTCCAACCCGTGCAGAAAGTGGTGGCTCTATAATTACTGGAATCACTTTTGATGCAGACAACTTAATTAGACAAGGAAGCACTGGATATTTAGGAACAGGTTCTGCGCCAGATATTGGCGCTGATGAAGGCGAGTTTACAGGAATTGGAATGGTGCTAGATTCAAGTAATGTGGACCAAAACTCTGCGGCAGTACCAATCAATTTGGCTAACCAACAGGTGTTAAGAATACGCGTTTATACTTCTAATAATTTTAATCCCTTAACCTTAAGCTCCCTAAAACTTAATACTGCTGGCACTACAAACGTTACGGATATTCAAAATGCCAAAGTGTTTTACACAGGCTCTAGCACTGTTTTTGCAGCTACCAATCAATTTGGAAGCACCGTTGCCAATCCGAATGGGGTTTTCTATGCAAATGGAAGCTTAACCCTTCCAGCAGGTATTAGCTATTTCTGGGTTACTTATGATACAAAAGCCACCTCAGTAGTCAATAATTTTATTGATGCAAGGGTAGATAGTTTGGTGATTGGTGGTATTAATACAGCGCCAATTGATGGAAACCCTGTTGGTTCAAGAAGAATCCTTGCTCCATTGAATGGAAACTATAACGTGGGCTCGGGTCAAACCTACCCAACCATTACAGCTGCTGCAGCAGATCTTGGAACTTTAGGTGTTACTGGTCCTGTTACTTTTATATTAACGGACATTTTATATAATGCAGCTTCTGGTGAAGTTTTCCCTATTGTAATGAACCCATTCACTGGCTCATCGGCAACTAATACGGTAACGCTTAGACCTGGTACTGGTGTTTTTTCTGCTATAGAAAACACAAGTGCTACTCCTATTTTTGATTTGAATGGAATCAACAACTTTATTATTGATGGAAGACCAGGCGGAGTTGGAGGTTTTGTTACTGCAAATAACTTAATCATCTCTAATTCAAATGTTGCAGGTATGGCTATAAGATTAAATAATGAGTCATCCTTTAATAGAATTTTATATTGCGATTTACGATCAAATAATAGCACAGCTCCAGGGGCAATTAATGCAGGCGTAGTTAATTTTGGAGCAAGTGCTGGATTAAATGGAAATGATAACAATACCATAAAATTCTGCGATATTCATGAAGTTACAGGAGGCAATCCAACTATTGCAATATCATCAATCGGCTCTGCGTCTAGTATTGCTGCAAATAATGATAATAACCTTGTTGATAGCTGTAATATATATAATTTCTTTAGTCCAACAATTGCTACTGCCGGTATTTATATTGGTGCAAACAATAGTGCTTGGACAATTAATGCCAATAGATTTTACCAAACATCAACCGTTACAACAACTGGAACGCCAACACATCGTGTGATGTGGGTTACCCCAAATGTTGCCTCATTAACTTCGGCAAGTGGGTTTGTTATTACCAATAACTTTATTGGCGGAAACGCTTCAAATGGCAGTGGTGTTTATACCATGGCTGGAACCTCGGGATACCAATTTTTTGGAATGGATATTTCTGTTGGTTTGGGAGCAACAACCTTGGTTCAAAACAATACCATAACTAATTTTTCATTTACCAGTGGTTTTGCAGGCAATGGTACTTACGGTATAAATATTGCCAATGGAAATGTAAATGTTTTCAGCAATTTATTTGGATCAACAACTACCAATGGTGCTTTCTCTTTCACTACAACCGTTGCTAATGGTAGTTTAATTCCTTTAAGGTCAGGTGCAGGTGGAACGCTCAATTTTTCAAACAATATTATTTCAGGTGTTGATTTAATTAGTAACAATACCACTCTTTTTGCTGGCTTTAATGGGATAGCAGCCTCGGGAGGTTTAAATATAACCATCAACAACAATACTGTTGGAAGCACTACCTTAGCAAATAGCATCAATGGAGTTTCTACCTCATCAACTGCAACTGGGGCATGTGCTTTTAGAGGCATTATTTGCAATAGTTTAACTGCAGGAGCTGTAAATACAGTAACGAATAATATTGTTTCAAATATAAATTTAAATTATTCAGCAGCTGGCGCACAAGCCACAACATTAGCTGGAATTGCAGTAACAAATGGGGCAAGTACCGTTTCTGGTAACATCGTTAGAAATCTAACTACTGCTACCCAAACTACCGCTGGTGTGCCTAATGCAGCTGTTACAGGGATTGTTTATACTTCAACTACTGCGCCAGCAAATATTACAGGAAATACCGTTAGTTCTTTGGTTTTAACAGGCCCATCCACAACAGCAGCGGTTCAAGCGACTGGTATTTCTTTTAGCGGAGCATCTACAGGAACAAATGTTATCAGCAGAAATTCGGTTCATAGCTTGTCTATTAATGCTAGCAACCCAGCCGCTTTTATCACTGGATTTGATGTTTCTGGAGGTATTGCCAATGTTCAAAACAATATGATTCGATTGGGTTATGACTCTTTAGGTGTCGATGTTACCTCGCCTTCTACCTTTAGAGGTATTACAAAATTTGCTGGCAGTTTCAACTTTTACTTCAACTCCGTATTTATTGGTGGTAATGGCGTAACAACTGGTGCTTCAAATACATTTGCTTTTGCAAGAAATAGTGCAGGTACAGAAATTGTTAGAAACAATATTTTTGTAAATAACCGCTCAAATGCTGCTGGAACAGGAAAACATTACCAAGTGTTTTTAGTAAATACGACCACTTTAAATCTTAATAACAACATTTATTTTGGCAATGGAACAGGTTCTATTTTTGGAACCATAAACAATGGCGTTAGTGATGTAACAGCATATTCTTCTGGCTGGGTTGCTACAGACAATGCAAGTGGAGTAGCTAATCCGCAATTTGTTAATGCTTCTGGTAATGCAAACAATGGAGATTTACATATTACTACAAGCTTGTCTACACCAATAGAATCTTCTGGCGCCGCAATTGCAGGACTTACTGATGATTTTGATGGGCAAACTAGAACTAGCTTAACTCCTACTGATATAGGTGCCGATGCAGGTAATTTTATTCCATTAGATATTTTCCCACCTAACATTACACCTTTTACGCTTTCAAACACTTCTTCTACAGGTGATAGAACATTTAGTGTAAGCATTACAGATGTAACCGGAATTCCAACTGCCGCTGGTTCTGAACCAAGAGTATATTTTAGAAAATTTGCTTCTGGCACATGGAATTCTACTCCAGCTATAAGAACTAGTGGTACCGCGCAAAATGGGTTTTGGAGTTTTACTATTCCACAAGCCACTTTAGGTGGTTTAATTTTGGGTGATTCTGTTTATGTGTATGTCGTTGCTCAAGACTCTGCAGCTAGTTCAAATATTGCTTCTTTCCCTGGCGGCGCAGTTGCTACCAATGTAAGCGTAATTACTTCGCCTCCTGCTACTTTGCTTTCTTATAGAGTTGTGCCTGGCTTAAGCGGAATTGTTAATGTTGGGGCAGGTCAAACCTATACATCCCTAACAGGAGCTGGTGGTTTATTTGAAGCAATAAATAATGGTTCATTAAACGGTAATTTAACAGCTGTAATTACTAGTGACTTATTGGAGACTGGAAATAATGGTATTAACCAAATTAACGAAACAGGCGCAGGAAATTACACCTTTAGGATTGTACCTGATGGAACTACTGAAAGATTGATTGTAGGCAATGTTCAGGGTGCTGGTGATTTAGGAGGTTTAATAAGACTAAATGGTGCTGATAGAGTATTAATAGATGGAAGCTTTGGAGGAAGTGGTAGATTTTTAAGATTTAGAAATAGAGCATTTAATACCACTTTTATCCCTAACGCAACATTTAGATTTCAAAACGATGCAAAATTAGATACGGTTAGAAACTGTTTTATTGAAGGAACAGATCAAGCTGTAGGTACAGTCCTTTTTGGCACGACAAATGTGGTTGGAGGTTTTGGAAACGATTCAAATGCGGTTATCAATTGTGTTATAAGAGATACATTAGGCAACCCTTCTACAGGTCAGATTCCTAATACTGCACTTCAAAGCCAAGGTACTGCTGGTATAGGCAATGATTATAATACATTTGCCAATAATGAGGTATTTAACCATGGCTTCGCTCTTGCTAATTTGGCCATTACCGCTGGTGATTTTTGGAATTTTTCTAACAATAGTTTCTATCAAATCATTGTAAAAGCAAATCCTATTATAGCTTTTCAAATTGATGGTGGAACAGGACATGTTTTTAATGGAAATAGCATGGGTGGTTCGGCTCCTAATAGAAGCGGAGCAGCATTAACAACAACTAATGCAACCAATCCAAATATTACTGCAATAAGAATTAACAATGCAGCTACAACGGCTCAAATTATCAATAATACTTTTTCTAATATTGCCAGTATTAGTGCCGTTCATTTAATTAATATTTCGGCAGGCAATGTTACCATTGCCAATAACACTATCGGCGGTGGTGCCATGCCATATGATACTGTACAAAATGGTTTTGACAATGGAATTATTAATGTTACAGGAGGAACAGTTTCTATTGTTAACAATACCATTGGCAATATTTCTTACTACGATGGATTTGGAGACAGAACGAGTGGCATCACTGTTTCTGGCGGAACCGCCACTATTACCGGTAATACAATTAGAGATATTAAAGGTAATTCTAGTGGAACTGCCTTTACTTTTTTAATCACTGGAATGCATATTAGTGGAGGTGCCAACCATGTAATTGAACAAAACACGGTATTTAATATTTTTAACATTAATGGAGGTGCAGGAGCATATACAGCCGTTGGAATAAATGTTATCGGTGGAACAAACACTTCTGTTTTACGTAATAGAATCCATACTGTTTATGGCACTGGTACAGGAATTGGAACAAGTTCTAAC
Source organism: Bacteroidota bacterium (assembly GCA_027488905.1). Taxonomy (GTDB): domain Bacteria; phylum Bacteroidota; class Bacteroidia; order UKL13-3; family UKL13-3; genus B1. Next base: position 10,812 of record JAIYAT010000019.1, on the reverse strand, counting down.
CAAGTTTTTGGTATGTATGTTTCAAGTACTGGTGGGGTAAATGTGAGAAACAACCAAATAAGCATTGGTAATAATACTATCGGCGAAACACGTGTTTATGGTATACAAGATGTTGCTAGCTCTGGAAACAACCTTTATTATAACAATTCAATTTTTATTAACGGTTTACTTTCTGGTGGCACAAACAACTCATATTGCATTCAACGCACGGGCTTAGCCAATGTGGTTAGTCTTAACAATATTTTATATAATAAACGTTCAACTTTAGGAACTGGTGCTGGCTTTGCATTTGGTTCAAACTCGCTTACTGGGGTTGCCGCCAATACCGTAAATTATAATCTAATAGTAGTTAATGATACCAATAGAATTGCAGAAGCTCCTATAAACTTTACCAATAGTGTTAGTTTATTTAATACGCTTTATTCTGGTGCTGGTGCATATCCTTCAAATTGGTATATGTTAGCTTCTGCTATTCCTGCTGCAACAATCTTTAATGACACGCTAGTTTCTAATTTAAACATTGTTAACTCAAACGCCAATGCATGGTATGTCAACGGAAAAGGTCTTGCTTTAACAGCGGTATCAAATGACTTTAACAACAATACCCGTTCAACTTCTATTGCAAATGGAGCAACAGATATTGGTTCCAATGAATTTACAACTTCAACTTTGCCACCTTTAGCAACTGCAAATGCAGCGCCTACCTTAGGCAACACTACTACTTATACTTTTGGTGGAAAACAAATTGCTAGCCTTACTTGGGGTAATGTTGGAACTGTTCCAAGTGCAGTTGCCATTAGGTATTACAGTGGCGAAAATGCACCAAATCTAATTGCAGGCAGAACGCGTTACAATGCATATTATGAGGTTTCTGCAACTGGCGGAACAGGGTATAATTATACAATGAATGTTTTGGCAGATTCGGCTACCCTTGGCACTGTAGCAAGCATAAGCACTTCTAAGGTAGCACGTTATGATACAGCTTGGAACTTGATAGCCAGCTCAACTGGAAATGGTATCAATGGAACCTTATCAACCGTTGCCTCTCAAAATGCTTTTGGAATATTCACAGGAACAGATGGTAATTCTAATCCTTTACCTGTAGAGATGCTCGCTTTTACTGCCAATAAGGTACAAGAAGATGTAAAATTAAGCTGGAAGACTGCTAGTGAATCAAACAATAAAGGATTCTATATTGAGCGTTCAATAGATGGAGTGAAATTTGAGACCATTGGTTTTATTAAAGGAAAAGGAAATTCTAAAGCACTTATTTCTTATAATTTCTCTGACCGAAACGCATTTGAAAATACAAATTCAGACCAATTGTTCTACCGTTTGAACCAAGTTGATTTTGATGGTACAACTACTTACTCTGAAGTTAGAATTGTAGGGCAAGAAACTGCATTAGCGTTAGCTGTAGGGTTGTATCCAAATCCATATACTGCGAACTTTACAATTACTTTGAGTTCGGTTCAAACCGAAACCATTGAAATTCAAGTGTTGGATGTAAATGGAAGAATTTTAAAGCAAATTGAAAAAGCTGCACAAGCAACTGTAAATGTTTCAGAACTTAGTGAACTTGCAAGTGGTGTGTACTTTATAAAGATAAGCATGGGAGATACACTTAAAGTGCTTAGATTGGTTAAGGAATAGAACAGAGGTATTTTAATGACAACAATAAAGGGGCGGCCGAAGGCCGCCCCTTTATTGTTTTACAGCTGCTCTTCTCAATCGGTCATTAATTGCTCTACCTAAATTTTCTTCGGGTAATAAATCGGCTATAATTATTTTATGTTGCATTTTATCGGCCTGCCTTAGCGCTCCAAATAAGTTCTGCGCAGCCTCTGCATAATTGCCAGCACTTGATAATAAAATCTGATTACTTAAGGGTATTTGAGTATGCGGAAGCTTAAATCCTATATAAACCATTTCGGAGAACTTAGCCTCTGTCAAATGCAAACTAGCCGCGTTAATATACAAGGGTGTTATTGGAGCATAGTGCCTACTTAGCATACCTGGTGCCTCTGGGTTTTCATTATTTATGAGTTTGGTTTGATCCAAAGACTTACCTAGGATTTCTTCGATTGCTTCCAAACTTAAGCCTCCTAAACGCAATAGTTTTGGGTGATTTCCCATAAATGAAATTATGGTAGATTCTAATCCTATCGCACAAGGTCCACCCTCCAAAACAGCTGCTATTTCATCTCCAAATTGATCTTCTACATCTTTTGCTTGGGTTGGGCTAATACTTCCCGATTTGTTGGCACTTGGCGCTGCCAATGGAAAGGGAAGTTGGCGCAGTAATTCTAAGGATAAAGGATGATTAGGAATTCTTATGGCAACACTGTTATGGCCAGCAGTTACGAGATCTGGAATCAACTCGCTTTTTGGAACAACAAAGGTAATTGGACCCGGAGAAAACTTTTCGGCCAATAACAAGGCCTCTTCTGGGATTTCAATTCCCCATTCCTTAAATCGGGCTATGGAATTGGAGTGTAAAATTAATGGATTAAACTGTGGCCTATTTTTAGCCTGAAAAATTTCTGCAACTGCTGCTCCACTAAACCCATTGGCTGCAAGGCCATATACCGTTTCGGTTGGAATGGCAACCAATTTGCCAGCCATTAAAAGGTCAATTGCCAATTGCAGGTCTTTTGTAATCATTTTTCGAAACTGTTGGTTTTGGTTCAAAACTGATAAAAAAAGCCGTAAGAAATAAATTAATATTTCTTACGGCTTTTATGTATATAAAGTTAAATTAGTTGAACCTAGGAGAAACTACTAATTCCTTAGAACCTGGTGTATAAACATAAAATCCTTCTCCAGATTTTACACCCATAATACCAGCGGTTACCATATTTACTAATAATGGACTTGGTGCATATTTAGTGTCGCCCAATCCATCATAAAGTACATTCATGATAGCAAGACAAACATCTAAACCAATAAAGTCGGCTAATTGCAAAGGTCCCATTGGATGGGCCATACCTAATTTCATTACGGTATCAATTGATTCTACCGTTCCAACGCCACTTTGCAAACAAATGATAGCCTCATTTATCATTGGCATTAAAATACGGTTTGCAATAAATCCAGCATAATCATTAGCCTCTGCAGGAACTTTGCCAATGGCTTTTGACAAGTTTACCACTGCTTCGCTAACTTCCTTTGAAGTTTTATAGCCATTAATTACTTCTACTAACTTCATCACAGGCACTGGATTCATAAAGTGCATGCCAATTACTTGTTCTGGGCGTTTGGTTACGCTTGCAATTTTAGTAATAGAAATTGAAGAGGTATTAGAAGCTAAAATGCAATGCGCTGGCGCATATTCGTCTATTTGCTTAAAAATATCTAACTTGATGTTGATGTTTTCGCTAGCTGCTTCAACTATTAAGTCGGCATTTGCACTTGCTTCTTTTAAACTTGTAAAAGTTGTGATGTTTGCCAAGGTTGAAGCTTTTACTTCTTCGGTAATACTCCCTTTGCTAACCATACGGTCTAGGTTTTTACCAATGGTTTCAATGGCTTTCTTCAATTGAGCCTCATTCACATCAATAAGGTTTACCTTATAGTTGTTTTGTGCAAATACATGGGCAATGCCATTTCCCATGGTGCCTGATCCTATAACTGTTATATTCTTCATAATTTGATTATATTCTTATTTTAAAATGCTGCGCAAATGTAAAAAAGGATGTTAGATAAAAAAGCAATGAATGAACTAAAAACCACAAATCTTTGTCTTATGTTTGATTAAATAATTATGAAACCATTTATAGGACTGCTTTTTAGTTTATTAGCTTTTGGGGCAAATGCCCAAAATACCTATTGTCCAACAAAATTGTCACAAGACCAATTGCAATGGTTGCGCCAATTTCAAAGCGAAATTGACACTAAAGGACTGCCTTCACAATCTGCGGTGATTACCTATGTTCCTGTTAAATTTCACATTATTGGAAATAATGAAGGAAAAGGATATTATTCTGTAAGTTCTTTATTACGTGCTTTATGCGATTTAAACGAGGATTTTCTTCCTGCTCGCCTGCAATTTTATTTTGCTGAGGCTATTAGCTATATAGATGATGATGAGTTATATGCAGGAAACAGCGATGCAATTTGGTTTCGGTCGGAAGATTATAAGAAAGATGGAGCTGTTAATGTATTCTTTCATGGCGCTGGCATGCAGTGGTGTGGTGTATATTTTCCAGGGGTGGATGTTGTTTTTGTTAAAAATTCTTGTCAAGGAAGCACTGCTACCACTTTAACACATGAACTAGGGCATTTTTTTAGTTTGCCACATACCTTTTCGGGTTGGGAGGGTGGAAATGATCCTGGGGTTTGGGAGCGCTTAGATGGCGCCAATTGTAGGAATACAGGTGATGGGTTTTGCGATACCAAAGCAGATTATGTAAGTCAGCGCTGGAGTTGCCCTTTACCTTGGACACTCAAAGACCAAACAGGAGCAAGTTTTAAGCCCGATAGTTCTATTTATATGAGCTATTCCTCAGACCAATGTCAATCTAGGTTTAGTGAGGAGCAAATGGCTGCTATGCGAGCCAATGTTGCTGCTAGAGGTATTTCTACCTTAACTGCCGATATAAGAGAATTACCTGCACCTAAATTAGTTTCTCCTCAAAATTTGGACTCAAATATTTCCCCTAACGCCGTTAATTTTACTTGGAGCAAAGTGGCAGGTGCTTTTGCTTATCACTTGCAGGTGGCAAGGTTTGGCGATTGGAATTTTATAAACCATGATGTTCTGGTTTATGATACCACTACTGTTTTAAATTTATTTGGCTCATGGGAATACACCTGGCGTGTAAAGGCAATTACTAATGCCTATTCCTGTGGAAGCTTTGGTGCTTCTGATACTTTTTATACTAAAGAAACCGCTTCCGGTTTGGTTCAAACCGAAACCCAAAATATTTTAAAGGTATTTCCTAATCCTACTGGGGGAAGCCAATTTGTAAATTTGGAGGCCAACGAAGCTTGTGAAATTGAAATCAGGAATGTGCAAGGAAGCTTAATTCAAAGTTTTCGGCTTGAACCTAAACGTTTGCATCAGGTAATGTTTGATAAATCTGGATTATACCTTGTTTATTGCAAGCAGGCAGAAAGCGTTAGTGTTAGAAAGTTATTGGTAGATTAGAGATAGGTTTGGAAAGAGCTGAATTCCATTGGAGTGTCGAAGCTTTTAATCTTGTTTGGATGCTCAACAACTATTTTAATAGCATTGAGTTGTAAAAGTACTTTACTAAGTGAGTTTACCTTTTTATCAAAGTATAAATTTTGAATTGCTTTAAAATCTTTTGGATGTATGCAGCAAAGCATGGGTTCTAGTGGCTCATCCAAACTTTTGCTTAATGCTACCGTACAATTAAATAATTGGCAAGCTTCTGTAAGTTGCTGCATATATTCTTTGGGCAATAGGGGATAGTCGCAGCCAATGATTAAAATGGCAGAAGTAATATTAGTTTCTAACAAGGATAACAAACCGGCTAAAGGACCGGCATCTGCATACTTAGGATTATCATGAATTTGTTTAAGGCTTGTATCGAACCAATCTGATTGTTCTTTTTTGCAGGATAGAAAAACGTCATTTACCAAGGGTTGCATTAACTGGTTTAGCCAGAGGTACTGCGGTAACTCGTGGTAATAAAGTAGTGATTTGGGCTGCTTCATGCGGCGGCTTGCGCCGCCGCATAAAACCAACGCAACAGTTTCCATGGGCTGCGCAGGAATAACCTCAACCAATTGCTCACTCCCAATTACTTCAGACTCTTGTAAGGAGTAAAATGAAATTGCTTCCTCCAGCAGATAATCTCTAACCACTAAATAACATTTTCTATCCTTGTTTTCTAAAGATAATGTCATCAAACCTTTGCTCAATCCAGGTTCAAACCCTGCCTTATTTTTAAATTCTAACTTCCCAATTTCATCGATTACAATATCATTAGTTGAAAGATTTATGGCATCTAAAAGCAGTTCTTGTGCCAATAGAAATGGCTGCTTTAGAAAAGTAAATCTTCCTATTTGAACCAACTCTGATTCTGAAAAGTCTTTCTCATAGACCTCTAAAGGCAAAACAAGGTTTAAAGTGTTTAAGAATAATTTCCTTTTTCCAGCTAAGTCGGGCATTAAAACCCCAAACACTTGCGGGTGTTGGTTGAGCCAATGAATTAATCGACTCGTTTTACCAGACCTTATAGGGTCACTAATGATGGTAAATTTAGTTATCATCCGTTGGATAAAGGCTGATGGCTAGTAACAGTTCCATGAAAAACCAAACCCTTACTACGCGATTTTTGCTCCCTCCACTAAATTGCCAAACCGATTGAACACTTTCTGTAAAATACTGCATTTGCTCGCTCACCAAAGCGAAAAGACTTTCTGATGCCATCTTATTTGACATTTTCTGCAACAACATTCTCAATAAAGGATTCACTATAAAAAGTAGTACAAATAACACCACAAGGGTTCTAGTAAATACATATAAACCTTTGTGCATGGTACCCTCGCTAAGCCAAAACGTAATCCCAATGAATACAATAGTTAACAGCAGGCTAAGCCATTTTAAAGAAAGCTTCTTTGTCTTTTTGCTTGCTGTAACTGGGCTTGGTTCAAACCGAGGTAAAATGCTTGCCAACTTAAAAAGCCTTTGAGGGAGGAAAAAAGATTTATACCCTAAAAATAATCCCCATAAAAAGTAAATCGAGGCGTAAATAATAAATAGCCAATAGCTAAATGAAAAATTTTGACTAAGGTGAAAGTCTTTTAGCAGCCCAATCACAAATAAATCCAGAGCTTCCCAAATACTTTTGCCATAAATTAAAGTTGCCAATAAAAACTTTTGCAAGGCCGATTCTAGCAAAGCAATTGACGCAAACAGCATGCAAGTGAGCAAATTTCTTCCCAAAACACCAAACACAAGCCAAGCAAATAAGCCCTGAAAAGCCACAGCAATGTAGGCTGGTAAAGGGGCCTGCGGACTTACCATGAATTTTATAGACATCACCAATAAAGTGGCTTTGAGTATTTGGTATGGTTTATGTTTAAATTGCTCTGCCAGCAACATGAGAATAATACAAGCAAACCCACCCACAAAAAATCCTGTAAAGGGAAGTTTGATGGCATGTAAAATGCCGCCAAGGCCACTTTCGCAAAATGCCCAAAGCGCAATTAGGTTTATTTGTTCTTTTGTATGTTGTTTATCCAATTTTGTCTATTTTTACAAACCAATTACAGTAACATGAAAAAGTTATTCTTAATCCTTTTTATTAGCGCCATTTGTTTAAACAATCTTCATGCGCAAAAGGAATCGCAAACCATGCCATCCATAGATTTGAAAGATATGAATGGAAAACCTAAAAACATGTCTGAGTATTCTAAATCGGGAAAAATAACCATTATAAGTTTTTGGGCAACTTGGTGCTCACCTTGTAAAAAAGAACTTAACAATATTAATGAATTATACGATGATTGGAAAAACAAGTATGACCTTGTGTTAGTGGCTGTAAATACAGACAATGCCAGAAACACGCAAAAGGTAAAACCTTATGTTGATGGTCAAGGTTGGGAGTACGACATCATTATGGACGTAAACCAAGATTTTCAAAGAGCCTTGAACATTGTTCAAATACCACATACTTTTCTTTTAGATCAAAATGGTCAAATAGTTTACCAACACAGTGGTTATGTAGAAGGTGATGAACTTGCACTTGAAGAAAAGATAAAAGCCTTGTTGGCCAAAAAATAAATGAAAAGACTATTTGCAGTCTTATTAATTCAAACCCTTTGTCTTGAACTACTTTCAGGGCAAAGGGTTTTTAATGAAAAAACACCTCGTTATTTTACAGACTCCACTGGTAAATACTGCGAGTGGGATGCTTGGGGGTATAATAACATCCCCGAATACCTTTGTACTTGCAATAACCTGGACGCAGCAAAAACAATCCAAACAAATGCCTTATGGCCAAGCGGTAGTTTAGGTTTGAACCTAAGCGGAGCAGGCTTAAATAAACTTGGCGTTTGGGATGGGGGAAGGGCCCGAACTTCTCATATAGAATTTGGAGGCCGTGTGATTATTATGGATTCTGGAGGCACCTTAAGTGCACATACTACCGCAGTGGTTGGAAATATGATTGCTGCTGGATTATTACCAAATGCCAGAGGAATGAGCTTTGCTGCACAATTAAAGAACTGGAATTTCACAAGTGATAATGCAGAAATCATTGCGGCCGCTCCAGATTTATTTTTATCTAACCATTCCTATGCCACCACCGCTGCATGGACCAATATCAGTGGGCAATGGTACTGGTATGGCGATAGCAGTTTACATCCTACACGCGATTGGAAATTTGGTTATTATGATAATCGCAGCAGAATTTGGGACAGTGTAATGTATGCCAATCCTTATTATTTAATGGTTAAAGCAAGTGGCAACGACCGCGGCGCAGGTATTGCACCTGGAACACCCCATTATTATTGGAATGGAACGGCTTGGGCTTTGAGCACAACTACCCGTGATTCTGTGGGTCCTTATGATTGCATTTCTACTTTTGGAAATGCAAAGAATATCCTTTGTGTAGGCGCCATTCCCGTTCAGCCTAATGGACCAACAGGCAATATCAATACCTTAAGTTTTAGCACTTGGGGCCCAACTGATGATGGGAGAATTAAACCAGATTTAGTGGCTGCCAGTGGAAATATTATCTCTGTGGGATCAGCCACTGATTCAGCATATGCTGGCCTTGGTGGTACTTCCATTGCTGCACCCAATGTAACAGGCTCTTTGCTTTTGTTGCAACAATATAACCACCAACTCAAAGGTAGTTACCTATTAAACTCAACCCTTAAGGCCTTAGCCATTCATAGTGCAAGAAGGTGCAAACTAAATTTACCTGGCCCAGATTATGAATGTGGTTGGGGCATTCCAGATTTAAACAAAGCTGCCTTATGCCTTAAAGATTCTTTGAAAAATAGGGTAGTTGAAGTTAATTTACAGAACCAAGATTCTTTTCAACTATTTGTATACTTGAACCCAACAGATACGTTTAAAAGCACTTTGGTATGGACAGACCCCAAAGGCGTTACTGCTGCGCCCATTTACAATGACACTACTTTGAAATTGGTAAATGATTTAGACATGCGCTTGCTTACCCAAAACGATTCTTTGGTGGGAATGCCTTTTGTGTTAAACCCTTCAAATCCTGCCTTGGCTGCCACAACAGGCGATAATTTTAGGGACAATGTGGAGCAAATTATTAAAACAAATCTTGCAGCAGGTTGGTATAAAGTAAAAGTAAAACATAAAGGAATTCTTCAAAATAATATCGCACAAAAGTTTTCTTTGGTAATCAGTGGGGGCCAAACCTTATTGGCGCTGCCAGTGACTTATCTTAAGTTTTCAGCCGAACAAAAGAATGCACAAGACATTCAGTTAAGCTGGACAACCGCGCAAGAAATTAATAACAAAGCTTTCGAAATTTGGCATGGAACCTCAATTGAAATGTTAAGACCCATTGGAACAATTGCTGGAAAAGGGAATTCAAACAGACTGAATGCTTATGCATTTTCAGTGCAAAATAGGAATGGATTCATCGGCACACAATACTTTCAATTGAGGCAAATAGACTTTGATGGAATGGCTAACTATTCAAAAATAATAAGTCTTGAACCAAAATTTGAAGTGGCCTTATTTACTATAGCACCAAATCCTTTTAATAGCGAGTTTACCATTTACTACAGCACAAGCGAAAAAACAATTGTAAGCCTTCATAAAATAACTGGCGAATTGATTCTTAGCGAAGAACTAATTCCTATGAAAAATGGCAGTCATAAAATGAATTTAAAAGACTTACCTGCTGGTCTTTATTTTATGGCCTTGCAACATGGCAGTGAAAGCTATACTCGGAAGTTAATGAAGGTGCAATAAGCCTAAAATTGTTCCATCAAGGTATCTAGCTTAGTAGCAAGTTCCTTGTGAATGGGTGCTAGCGGCAGCCTTACCACATTTTCGCAAAGTCCCATTTTATGCATTATATATTTTACCCCACCTGGATTTCCATCTAAGAAAATCCCTTTCATGAGGTTATACAATTTATAATGCAATTGGCGGGCTTCTACAAATTTTCCATCTAGCCCAAGTCTAACCATGCTCGTAAATTCTTTGGGATAAGCTTGTCCAATCACAGAAATTACACCACTCATGCCCATGGCTAGAAAGGGTAAGGTAAGGTTATCGTCACCTGAGATAATTTCAAAATCAGCAGGCTTTTCATTGAGCAAGTCCATAAATTGTTCTACATTGCCGCTTGCTTCTTTAATGGCTACAAATTTCTCTGAAGCATTTGCCAAACGAAGGGTTGTGGCCGCACTCATATTAGACCCAGTTCTGCCAGGAACATTATACAAAATGATAGGCAGTTCACTTACAGCTTCAATAGCCATAAAGTGTTGGTAAATGCCTTCCTGACTAGGCTTGTTATAATAAGGGCTTACAGATAAAAAGGCGTCGTATCCATCTATCTCAAAGTGCTTTATGGCTTCTAAAACTTCCTGGGTATTGTTACCACCCATTCCAGCCACACAAGTTACTCTACCAGCCGCTTGTTTAGCGATATGCGCATAGATTTGCTTTTTTTCTTCCTTGTTTAAGGTTACACTTTCTCCAGTAGTGCCAAGTGCTACAAGATATTCAACACCACCTGTAATGGCATGTTCAATAATTTTTGAGAGAGAATTAAAATCAACTTCACCTGTTTTGGTAAAGGGAGTAACAAGAGCAACACCGGTGCCTTTCATATTCGTAAT
>JAIYAT010000023.1 GCA_027488905.1 Bacteroidota bacterium | reverse complement strand
GATGGTTTGTTTACAAATGATGAGTTGGTGATGAATGAGTTGAATGCGCAGAACTTAATGAAGATGGATACAGTAACAGTAAGCACAACTCAACGATTAGGAACTACCCGCATGAGAGTAGGCGTAACGTATGCAGGCACACAATTGAATTCAAGTGTAACCTTCTTGGGCTTGTTTAAGGATTTTGTTATCAACTTCCCACAAGATACAGTGAAGCCAATTGCCAATTTGAGAGGTGGAGCAACGGTATTTGCAGAAATCAACAAGACCTACAACGATTCAGGTATTGTTGCAACGGATAACATCGAAGGCAACATTAGTTCTAAATATGAAATCATAGGTAGTGTAGACAATACGAAAGTAGGACCAAACTACTTGAAGTATATTGTACGCGACTTATACGGCAATGTAAGTGATACTTTATACAGAACAGTATTTGTAATCTTGAACCAAACAGGACCAAGTATTCAATTAACAGGACCAAGTTCTGTATATGTAGAGGTTTATAATAGGTATATTGAAAAGGGTTTTAATGCTGTAAACAATGTTGGTGTAGATATTAGCAACCAAGTAATTGTGACAAGTACAGTAGATACAGCTAAAATTGGTTTATACGGAATAACTTACACAGTTATTGATGCATTTGGTTTGAGCGCAACTGCAGGAAGAGCAGTACAAGTAGGCGACACCACAAAACCAAGCATTACACCATTAGCCAGTCCATATATTCACCAAGTAGGAACTGCGATTGATTTACCTAACATAGTAAGGGTAAGAGATAACTATTGGTCAAAGGATTTTATCACCTTAACAGTTCAAGGAACAGTTAATGTGAATCAGGTTGGAACCTATTTTGTAAGTTATAAGGCTTCAGATAACTCAGGTAATTTGAGTGATTTAATAATCTTAGAGGTTAAAGTTCAGGATACCAAAGCACCTGAGATAACCCTTAACGGAGCAAACCCATTGAATTGGGAGGTAAAGACAACATTTATTGACCCAGGCTTTACCGCAAAAGACAACTTCTGGCCTGCGAATACAGTAGTGGTTACAAAGAGAGGAACAGTTAATATAAATCAAATTGGAAATTATACAATTTGGTACATTGCTACTGACCCATCTGGCAATAAGGATTCAGTAAGCAGAGTAGTATTTGTAAGAGATACCAAGGCACCTATGATAGATTTATTAGGAATCAATGATGTTAACTTACCAAGATGGAAAGAGTATATCGATCCTCCGATTGCAATAGTAGATAATTACAATACAGATGCGAGCTTAAGAGGATTCTTAGTAATAACTAATACCTTGCCTAAGAATGCTGCAGGCAATCCATTTGGAGATGGTTTAGGTTTGTTTAACGTAACCTATAGCGTAAGAGATTCTTCTGGTAATGTTTCTGCTACTGCTATAAGGAAAATTAATGTAACAGTGCCTTCTCCAATTGGAATAAACGAATTAAGTATTGAAAATCTTTTAAGTGTATATCCAAATCCAAGCAATGGTTTAATTAATCTTAAATTATTGAAAGCAGTTTCAGGTTTTGTTGAGGTTAATGTATTTGATATGCTTGGAAATAGAATTAACCGCACTACTTTGAGTGGTAAATCTTTATCTGAACAAGAATTAAACTTGACTGGTAATGCTTCTGGAATTTATTTCTTAGAAATTACTTTGGATGGTAATAAATATGTTAGAAAGATTCAAATAAAGTAATCGTTCAAAATTTCATTTTATAAGCGGGAGTAGCACCTAGGTGCTACTCCCGCTTATTTTTTATTTTTAGCTTAAAATTAAGTTTTTTTGTTTATATATTTGATTATAAACCAAACCAATATGAAAAATATCTATTTGTTATTTTGGGCTTTAACTTTAGGATTTTTTAAGCTCTACGGACAAACTTTACCGCCTATTGTGGAAGGGTTTGAAACCATGACTACTTGGCCAACTGCTCCTTGGATTAATGCAGCAGCTGGAACTTCCACTATTGTTACAACACCTATTTATTCAGGTACGAAGGCGCTTTCCTGCGGAGGGGATTGGGCATATAGAACTGATTTGACTGTTGGAACTGCCGGACAAAAAATTAGTTGGTGGGTTAACTTTTCAGGTAACGGAAGAGCTTACCTTGGTTTTGGCGCAACTGCAGGAGGAAGCTATTCTCTTTTGCTCGCTCCAAATACAAACACTTTTTTAATTCAACAAAATACTGGTTGGGGTTATGTTGATTTAATTTCTTCGGCTCAAACCTATACGCTTAACCAATGGTACAGAGCTGAAGTGGTTTTTAATTCTTCTACAAATGTTTCTGCATATTTATATGGTCCTGATGGTGTTACTTTAGTCAACTCAATTTTAAGCTATTCTATTGCAGGACTTTCACCTGGAGGACTTTCCCTCAGAGGGTTTGGAGGGGTAGTTGTAGATGAATTTAGGGCTGGAACTCCTGGGGGTTCTGGCGGCAGCGGCCCAGTATTACCACCAATCGCTAACTTTTTCCCAAGTCAAGCAACCACTTCTACCATCCCAACAGATACTGTATGGATCAACAGTCCATATAACTTAGTAGCTACAAGTACCAATACAAGTCGTAATTTTTGGGATTTACCAGGTGAGAACCCGTTGTTAGCAGGTTATTTCAGAAACAATGTAGCTTGGACATCACAACAGTATATTGATACAACAAAATATGACCAAAGATTGCGTTATACGTTTAACAGAAGAGGCTTTTGGCCAGTAAGGTTATTGGCAGTAAATAATTTGAAGCGTGATAGCTTAAGAGATTCAATTGTAAAGTTTATTTATGTAGATACCCCAAGTGCACCGCCAGTTGCAAACTTTTTCTCAGCGAGAAGAAAGATTGGTATTGGCGACTTTTTAACCTTGGTAGATTTAACTACAGGTGGTCCTAACCAATGGTCATGGAGTGCAGATCCATGGTGTAATTTATGTAATACCCCTCCTTATTTCAATAACTTTTTTGGCGGACCAACAGACCAAAACCCATTGTTTTTTGCTGGTGACCCGGGCAAGTATACAATATGTTTACAGGCATGGAATGCACGCGGAGATGATACGGTATGTATTAAGGATTATATAGAGGTAGTGAATAGTGTGAATGTATGTAGTGGCTCTTCAAGTTCAAGTAAATTAGAGGAAGGGTTTTTGTTTGGCCCATCAGGACCAAACTTTAGCTATACAAGAAGTCAGTTAATAGGTTGCCAAGGGTTTTTGTTAGATCCATGTGCAGATAGTGTTTATTTATTTGTAGAGCGCATCAAGATGTTACCATCAGATACCTTGGTGATACACAACGGAACCTCAAGTGCAGCACCGATATTGGCGAAGTTGGGCGGTAATGGAATACAGAACTTACCAGCGGCGATACGCAACAATGGGGTAAGAGGCGGAAGTAGAATATTTGTAAGATTCCAAGTAGGTACGCAAGCTGTACCAAACCCATATGATTCAGCAGGTTTTAGTATAAGATGGGCGATTAAGCCAGCGAGCTATGGCAAACCAAATGCATCAATGTCCTTACAAGATACCATTTATAGCTTACAACCAGTTCAATTTAGCAGCACCTCAAAAGGCACTTTGATGAACTTTGCATGGGATGGAGATGGCAATGGTATTTATGATTCAACAGCAGCTAACTTTACAAGAAGCTTTTTAATTACCACACCACAGTATAGGAGGATATGCTTGGTAGCCTTCAATTGTGTGGGCAGCGATACAGCATGTAAGAATGTATTGTTTTTACCAATTACCAATAGTCCAACCGCAAGATTGGGAGTAGATAAAGTACAAGGATTTAACACAGATACGTTTAGATTTAGAGATTTGAGTACCAACGGTCCAAGTCAGTGGAGATGGACATTTACGCCAGGAACAGCACAGTTTTTATCTGGTACAAGTGCAACAAGCAAGAATCCATTGATACGTTTTACCCAACGTACAAAGTACACAGTTAAGTTGGTGGTAAGAAATTCATTTGGAAGTGATTCAATCACAGTAACAGATTATGTAAACATAGGTGCTTATGATCAACCAGCATGTTTGAGTTCAATCAACTTGTCTGACGGAAGCGTAGGAATAAGCAGAGTAAGTTTAACAGGTGGAATAGACACAGCAACCAACCCAATCAACCCATGTTATGAGCTGGTAGGTGGAAACCAAAGTGCAAACTTATACAGAGGCAGCAAAGGTGTATTGAGTGTGAGCAGACCGGGAGTAAGCAGTCCAATGGATAGAAAAGTATGGATAGACTTTAACATGGATGGTTTGTTTACAAATGATGAGTTGGTGATGAATGAGTTGAATGCACAGAACTTAATGAAGATGGATACAGTAACAGTAAGCACAACTCAACCATTAGGAACTACCCGCATGAGAGTAGGCGTAACGTATGCAGGCACACAATTGAATTCAAGTGTAACCTTCTTGGGCTTGTTTAAGGATTTTGTTATCAACTTCCCACAAGATACAATTAAGCCAATTGCCAATTTGAGAGGTGGCGCAACGGTATTTGCAGAAATCAACAAGACCTACAACGATTCAGGTATCGTGGCCGTGGATAACATCGAAGGCAACATTAGTTCTAAATATGAAATCATAGGCAGTGTAGACAATACGAAAGTAGGACCAAACTACTTGAAGTATATTGTACGCGACTTATACGGCAATGTGAGTGATACTTTATACAGAACAGTATTTGTAATCTTGAACCAAACAGGACCAAGTATAATATTGAATGGCTCAAATTCAATGTATGTGGAAGTATACAATAGCTATACCGAACCAGGATATGCTGCAAAAGATAACAACGGCAATTCAATCACAAACCAAGTAATTGTGACAAGCACTGTGGATACTGCTAGATTGGGTCTATTTGGAATCAACTATACAGTTATTGATGCATTTGGATTAAGTGCAGCAACAGGCAGAGCGGTTCAAGTTGGAGACACAACTAGACCAACTATTACTCCATTGTCATCGCCATATATACATCAAGTTGGAACAGCGATTAACTTACCTGGAATTGTTCGAGTTAGAGATAACTATTGGTCAAAAGATTTTATTAATTTGACAGTACAAGGAATAGTAAATGTAAATCAAGTGGGTTCTTACTTTGTAAGTTACAATGCTATTGATAACTCAGGAAATATTGGAAATCAGGTAGTATTAGAGGTACGTGTACAAGACACTAAAGCTCCAGAAATTACCTTATCTGGTGCAAATCCTTTGACTTGGCCTGTCATGATTCCATTTGCAGATCCAGGATTTACTGCAAAAGACAATTTCTGGCCTGCAAACACTGTCTTGGTCAATAAGAAGGGTACAGTAATTGTCAATAAGATTGGTGATTATACAATTTGGTATGTAGCAACTGACCCATCAGGAAATAAAGATTCTGTGAGCAGATTGGTTCAGGTTAGAGATACACAAAAACCAATTATTGATTTGTTAAATATCAATACTGTTAACCTAGAGCGTTGGAAAGAGTACAATGATTTGCCTTTCGCTATTGTTGATAATTATGATTCTGATTCAACTATACGTGCCAATAAAGGTCTTGTTATTTCATCAGACCTACCTTTCAATGGGACTAAATATTGGGGAGATGCTCCTGGTTTATATAGCATGCGTTATAGAGCAACAGATTTATCAGGAAATCAATCTGATGAGTTTGTAAGGACGGTAAATGTATTGAATGAAGGTCCAGCGTCTGTTAACGAGGTAATGAACATTGAAGCAATTATGAGTGTTTATCCAAATCCAACAAGTGGTAAAATTTATTTCCGTTTAGTTGAGAGATTACCTGAGAATGCTTCAATTGGTGTATATGACATG
The DNA here is from genome assembly GCA_027488905.1 of Bacteroidota bacterium. GTDB lineage: Bacteria > Bacteroidota > Bacteroidia > UKL13-3 > UKL13-3 > B1. The sequence goes on along the minus strand of JAIYAT010000023.1, from coordinate 1,341 downwards.
CTAGGAAAGTCAATGTTACAATCTGAGATTAGTGGTAGCATTTTGCAAGCACAAGAACTAAATTTAGGTATCATTCCTACTGGTGTTTACTTGTTGAAAGTTAAAACTGGAGATAAAGTTTACATGAAGAAAATTCAAGTGAACTAAAATTATTAATCTTTTATTAAAAATGGGGAGCGAAAGTAATTTTTGCTCCCCATTTTTTTTGTTTCACGCTTATTTGAATATATTGCATTACCACTTTTGAATAAATTAAGCACAACTATATGAATCAAAAACTACTAACCAAATTGAAGCAATTTTTTGCCTTGGTTTACTTATTGTCGTTTTTTCTTTTAGGGAATACCTTTAAGGGATTTTCTCAGACAAACATCGCTCCATTAGCAGTTGTAGATGCCTTTGGCGCTGCGCAACCAGGATGGAATTGGCCTAATATAAATAATATCACCTTTAGTGCCTGTGGCATTCAAGATGCTTTTGTTTGGACAGCTGCACCTCCTGATGGTACTGAATGGATGTCATGGACTTGGACCACTCCAAGGACAACTAATAGGATTAAAATTTTTCATGCTCAAACCACTGGTCGTTTTCTTGCAGGTGGGGTTTTACAGACTTGGAATGGTTCGGCTTGGGTAAATCATCACACCTTTTCTAATTTACCTATGGCTAATTGTGAAAATGAGTTTACCTACCCAGCAGTTACCTCAACCAGATTAAGGATTACCAACTTTGTAATGGGCCCAACAGGTCAAAATTCAAATCCTAATTTTAGGGAAATAGAAATTTATGATGCTCCAGCTCCAGGCGGCAGCGGCCCAGTATTACCACCAATTGCAAACTTTTTCCCAAGTCAAGCAACCACTTCTACCATCCCAACAGATACAGTATGGATCAACAGTCCATATAACTTAGTAGCTACAAGTACTAATACAAGTCGTAACTTCTGGGATTTGCCAGGTGAGAACCCATTGTTAGCAGGTTATTTCAGAAACAATGTAGCTTGGACATCACAACAGTATATTGATACAACAAAATATGACCAAAGATTACGTTATACGTTTAATAGAAGAGGCTTTTGGCCAGTTAGGTTATTGGCAGTAAGTAATTTGAAGCGTGATAGCTTAAGAGATTCAATTGTAAAGTTTATTTATGTAGATACCCCAAGTGCACCGCCCGTTGCAAACTTTTTCTCAGCGAGAAGAAAGATTGGTATTGGCGACTTTTTAACTTTGGTAGATTTAAATACAGGTGGTCCTAACCAATGGTCATGGAGTGCAGATCCATGGTGTAATTTATGTAATACCCCTCCTTATTTCAATAACTTTTTTGGCGGACCAACAG
>JAIYAT010000025.1 GCA_027488905.1 Bacteroidota bacterium | reverse complement strand
GGAAGTTTGCAAATAATTGTCGTAAAAATATTTTTCATCTTCCCTGTGAAAAGTATAATTGAAACCAATATTTAGTAAATGTCCTGCTTCTTTAAATTTGTGTTGATAGTTGGCAGTTGCCATTATGGTTGTTTTTAATTCATCTTCTAAAAACTGCCAAAGTCTTTTTCGTTGTGATAAATCGCCATTAAAAAATGGTTGGTCGCCACGGTCAATAATTTTTTCACTACCAAAAAGTCCTGAAATAGTCAATGAATTTTGTTCGTTGATTGCGTAATCAATTCCCGATTTCAATGTAGTAAAATGCGTATTTCTATTACGTTTTAATTGTGAATTTATGACTTCTCCATTATCATAACTTCTTGTTACAAATTCATTTTTGTTCAGCGTTTCAGTATATAAGTAATCGCCTTGAAAAAAAATATTTACTTTATTTTTTCTATAATTAAGTGAAACGCTCGGGTTGATTTTTGGTGTATTAGTATATTGCGGTCTTATGGATGGTAAATTTTCTTTTCGCACCCAAAGTGATCCTATTCCTGTTGTAAATCCAACCTTACCATTAAAACCATCTTTTTTATTTTTTTTATAAATAATATTGATAATTCCAGCATTTCCATTCGCATCATATTTGGCAGAAGGATTGTTGATAATTTCAATTTTTTCAATAGCAGAAGCGGGTATGTTATCTAATCCTGTTTGACTTCCAAAACCTGTGATAGCTGTTTGTTTACCGTCAATTAGCACTGTTACTTTATCATTTCCACGAAGTTGTACTTTTCCATCTTGCACTGTTACACTGGGCAAATTTTGCATTGCTTGTAAAACCGAACCACCACTTTGACTGATGTTGTCTTTCAAAGAAAATGTTTTTTTATCCATTTTCTCACTTATCTCTGTTGTTTTTCCTGTCACAACAACTTCTTGCAATGATGTTGAATTTTCTTCTATCTCAATATTTTTAACGTCAAGATATTCTGTTAGATTTCCAATAAAAAGCGATTGTTTTGTTGTGTTGTAGCCGATAAAAGAAACTTCTAAGTAATAGTTTCCAGATTTTATTTTTGATAATGAAAATCGTCCTTCTTCGCTGGTAATTGTACCGCTTACAAAACTGCTGTCTTTTTCAGTTTTCAAAACTACATTCACATAAGGTAAAACTGACTTGGTGTTTTTGTCTTTTATAATACCAGAAACAGTTACGTTTGTTTGTGCGTAAGAGATTGAAAATATAAAAAAATTTAAAATTATGGTCAGTATTATTTTTTTTATCATTATTAAATTTATCCATAATTTTATTTCCAAAGGTAGTAAATATGATAAAGTTTTTCTGTGCTATGATTTATGAAGGTGGAGTATATCGAACCACTCAACTTAGCATTTTGGTTTCTCTCATCTTCATTGATATCAAAGATTTTCAAGAATCGGGCATAAAAAAAGCCATCCGACATAGATGGCTTTTCTTTTTTGCTCCCTCTCCTGGGCTCGAACCAGGGACCCCATGATTAACAGTCATGTGCTCTAACCAGCTGAGCTAAGAAGGAATATATTTCCCTTTCGGGGATGCAATGATAGGAATTGATTTTAAAAAACGCAATATTTGCGGCATAATTTTTTAAAAAATATTTACATGAGTTTATTAGTCGTTGGTAGTGTGGCATTTGACGCCATTGAAACACCCTTTGGAAAAACAGATAAAATTGTTGGTGGTGCCGCTTCTTACATTTCTTTAGCTGCTTCTTACTTTACCAGAAGCACAAATCTTGTTGCTGTGGTTGGGGATGATTTCCCGCACAACTTCATTCAACACCTTAACAAACACGGTGTAAACACAGAAGGCTTGCAAATAAAAGAAGGTGAAAAATCTTTTTTCTGGAGTGGCAAGTATCACACAGATATGAACTCAAGAGATACTTTAATTACAGAACTAAATGTATTAGGTAATTTTGACCCAATTGTACCTGCATCTTATCAAGATTGCGAATACTTAATGTTAGGAAATTTAACACCTAAAGTTCAACAAACTGTAATTGAGCGTTTAACCAAAAGACCAAAGCTTATTGTAATGGATACCATGAATTTTTGGATGGAGGTAGCCATGGATGATTTACGTCAAACGCTAACGATGGTTGATGTTCTAACTATTAACGATGAGGAAGCACGTCAACTTTCTGGTGAATATTCTTTGGTGAAAGCGGCTGCAAAAATTCAAGAAATGGGACCTAAATACTTGATTATTAAAAAAGGTGAAAATGGAGCATTGTTGTTCCATGGCAAGCAAGTATTTTTTGCTCCGGCACTTCCTTTAGAAGAAGTATTTGACCCAACTGGTGCAGGAGATACTTTTGCTGGAGGATTTATAGGATACCTAGCGAAAACAGATGATATTAGTTTCGAAAACATGAAAAATGCAATCATCTTTGGTTCAGCCATGGCCTCTTTTTGTGTGGAACGCTTTGGCACTGAAAGAATCATAGATTTAAGTCAGCGCGAATTAGACGATCGTATCCAAGCTTTCAAAAACCTAGTTAGATTTAACATTGGTGCTAACTTGGGACAAGACAATTAATAAACATTTTTTACAAGGGTTCAAACCCACAATCAAATAATATGCAAATAAGTGCACAAAAGGTAGTGTCCATCCACTACACGCTTACAGACAATGATGGCAATATTCTAGACACATCAAGCAACGGAGAACCTTTGAATTATATTCAAGGTATCGGTGCCTTAATAGCTGGAATGGAAGAAGGTTTAGAAGGCAAGTTAAAAGGAGACAAACTTCAATTAAAAATAGCGCCTGAAAAAGGATATGGTATTCACCAACCTGAAATGATACAGCAAGTTCCTATGAGTGCATTTGGCGGTCAAATGGTTAGTCCAGGCATGCAGTTCGAAGCTGGTACAGAGGAGCAAAGATTTATCGTAACAGTTACGGACGTAAATGATGAATTTGCAACGATAGATGGCAATCATCCATTGGCAGGAGTAGAGTTGAACTTTGATGTGGAAGTATTAGAAGTACGTGAAGCAAGTGAAGAAGAATTAGACCATGGTCATGTTCATGGACCTGGTGGCCATCACCACTAATAAAAATAAAAATTCTTTATATAAGAAGACTTTCTTTTCTGGTTTGAACCAAGAAAAGAAAGTCTTTTTTTTGCCTTATCCTAAGGCTTTAATCTCACTCACCAATTGGTTGAGCGCTTTTTTAGCGTCACCAAATAACATACTAGTTTTTGGTTTATAGAATAATTCATTTTCAATTCCTGCATAACCAGCCTTCATGCTTCTTTTGTTTACAATCACATGTGCAGCAGCTTCTACATCTAGAATTGGCATACCATAAATTGGGGAGCTTGGGTCTGTTTTAGCAGCAGGATTAACTACGTCATTTGCACCAACCACAAGCACCACATCGGTTGTTGCAAACTCTGGGTTTATTTCCTCCATTTCAACTAACTTATCGTAGCTTACATTGCTTTCTGCAAGCAATACATTCATATGACCGGGCATACGACCAGCAACGGGGTGAATGGCATACTTCACTTCCACACCTTCAGATTCTAAAAGTGTTTCTAACTCATGCACCACATGTTGTGCTTGGGCTACTGCAAGTCCGTACCCAGGTACTATAATTACTTTTTTGGCATACTTCATTAGGATGGCGGTATCTGAGGCATTTACTTCTTTGATGGTGCCTTCGAAGCCTGCGGAAGAAGATGCGGCGGCGGCTTTGCCGCCGCCGCCAAAATTACCAATCAGCACATTTAACAAAGAGCGATTCATGGCTTTACACATTACTATCGTTAATAAAGTTCCAGCAGAGCCTACCAAAATCCCTCCTACCAACATCACTTTGTTGTCGTATAAAAATCCGCCAAAGGCCGCTGCAACGCCTGTAAATGAATTCAACAATGATATAACTACAGGCATATCTGCTCCGCCAATTGGCATCACAAATAAAATTCCATACAACAAGGAAAGCGCTAACACCAAATAAAACCAAAACTCTTGGTTGCTCTCGCCCATAATGGCCATCCAAGTAAAAGCAAGAATAACTGCCAGCAAGCCAATATTAATAAATTGCTGAAAGCCAAAAGATTTATCCTTTACCTTACCGCTTAGCTTGCCATAAGCAATCATACTACCAGAAAAAGAAATTGAACCAATGATCATTCCTAACAATATGATAAGTAACCTACCTTTTAAAGCCGCAGAAGCACCTGGCATTAACAAGGCTGCAATTGTCATTGGTTCAGCAAAAGTTGATTGAATATGCTGAAACTCAATAATAGAAATCAACATGGCACAAGCACCTCCCATTCCATTAAATAAACTTACCATTTCTGGCATGGCTGTCATTTGAACTTTTTTGGCTGCTAACCAACCAATAACGGTTCCTACGGCCAATCCACCAAAAATGAGCGGAAGGTTTTTTAAATGATGGCCATTGGCATCTGTATATAAAAATATGGTTCCAAAAATGGCTATTCCCATTCCAAATGCTGCAATTAAATTTCCTTTACGCGCAGTGCTTGGGTTGCCAAGAAACTTCAATCCAAGGATAAAAGTAATTGAGGCTATTAAGTATATTATTTGTAGTGTAATCTGTAATGTCATAATCTTACTTCTTCTTTTTAAACATTTCTAACATCCTATCTGTAACTACAAATCCACCCACTACATTTAGGGTTCCCAATACCACTGCCAAAAATCCTAATACCAAAGAAATAGTATGCGTTGCTTCCCCCATTACAATGATAGAACCAATGATAACTACCCCATGAATGGCATTTGCCCCACTCATTAAAGGAGTATGCAATACAGATGGCACATGCCCAATTAACTCAATGCCCACAAAAACCATCAACACAATGAGGTAAATGAGCTGTAAATGTTCGTTTATAAATGATAGCATATTTTATTAATGTTATTTTTTTAATACCTCGCCTTTGTGCGTAATCAAAGTTCCTTTGGTAATCTCTTCTTCCATTTCCCATTTAAAGCCATCTTTTGTGGCTAAATGATTCAATAAATTTTGTATATTCTTAGCATAAAGCTCACTTGCATTGGTGGCTAAAGTTGAGGGCAGGTTACTTTTACCAATAATGGTTACGCCATTTTTTATGACGGTTTGATCCAACTCACTTAAAGCACAGTTACCCCCTTGTTCCACCGCCATATCCACGATGACACTTCCTAATTTCATTTGCTCCACTTGGTCTTCAGTTATTAAAACAGGTGCTTTCTTTCCCATCACCAAAGCAGTTGTAATAACTAAATCGGCCTGAAACAAACTTTTATTAACCGCTTCCTTTTGCTTGGCTAGGTATTCGGCCGACACTTCTTTGGCATAACCACCTTCTACCTTTGCAGCTTCTTCTGATTTAACCTCAATGTATTTTCCACCTAAACTCTCTACCTGCTCCTTGGTTTCTGGTCGAACATCTGTAACCTCTACAACTGCCCCAAGTCTTTTAGCTGTTGCAATGGCTTGCAAACCAGCAACACCTGCTCCATATATTAAAACCCTTGCAGGCGTAACAGTTCCAGCGGCAGTCATTAGCAGAGGGAAAATTTTACTGAGCGCCTCTGCTCCAATAATAACGGCTTTATATCCGGCCAAATTCGCTTGAGAACTTAAAGCATCCATATTTTGGGCACGAGAAATTCTTGGAATAGCATCCATGCTGAAGGCACTAATTTGCTTTGCAGCCAATTGTTGCACCATGGCCTCATTAAAAGCTGCGTACAAGTATGAAATTAAAGACATGCCTGAACGCATTGAATTTATCTCCTCCTCATCTGGGGCATTTACCTTGGCTAAGATATCAGCACCTTGAAGCAATTCTTGCTTAGACTTAATCATGCATCCTGCTTTTTCATAAGCGCCATCATCAAAGTTGGAAGCGTATCCTGCATTGGGTTCAACCCAAACTTCATACCCTGCTTTAATCAGTTGTTGCGCCACTGTTGGTGTAATGGCAACTCGATTTTCAGCTACTCTTTTTTCTTTTACTACTGCAATCTTCATTTGATAAGTTAAAACATTATTTTGGCCAGACTGTTCCTAAACCAAATCTAATTCAATTATACATAATTATACCCATTTACAAACTAATTTATATCATGCTCAAGATTGCCTATCATCCCATCTATCAACATCCCTTGCCCGAAGGCCATCGTTTCCCAATGCTTAAATATGAATTAATCCCAAAGCAATTGCTGCATGAGGGTATTATTACTGAATTAAATTTGTTTGAACCTAAACCAGCCTCGGATGAGGATATTCTTTTAACCCATACGCATTCCTATGTGAATGATTTAAAAAGTCTCTCCTTGGATGCCTCACATATAAGACGAATTGGATTTCCACTTTCTCAGGAGCTAATTTCTAGAGAATGGATCTTGGTTCAAGGCACCCTAGATGCTGCAATTTACGCCTTAGAAAATGGCGTAGCCTTAAATGTTGCAGGAGGCACACACCATGCATTTGCAAACAAAGGGGAAGGATTTTGCTTGTTAAATGATATCGCTGTAGCAGCAAATGTTTTGCTTCATAAAAAACTCGCAAATAAAATTGCCATCATAGATTTAGATGTTCATCAGGGTAACGGAACAGCTTCCATTTTTGCCAAAAATCCACATGTTTTTACTTGCAGCATGCATGGCAAAAACAACTATCCTTTTCATAAAGAAGCATCAGATTTAGACATCGAACTCGAAGATGGTACAAGCGATGAAGTTTATTTAAATCTACTTGAAAATTCTCTTAACAAAATTTTCGAAAAAATAAAGCCCGATTTTGTATTTTATTTATCAGGTGTTGACATTTTATTTACAGATAAATTTGGCAAATTAAACATTTCAAAAGAAGCTTGCATGGGCAGAGATGCTCTTGTTTTTGAGCGCTGCAAAATGCACCAAGTGCCTGTTGCTGTGGCAATGGGCGGCGGTTATTCGCCAAATATTAAAGACATTGTGGATGCACATTGCAATACTTTTAAAATGGCTGCATCATTTTTTTTTGATTAAATAAAACTTTCTGTTGATTTTTTAAATCTTGTGAATTTATTTCACGACCTCAATTGTTAGTAAAAGCAATTGAACATTTCGATTTTTAAACATATAAATTTGTAAGAACAATTACTACGAACATGACCAGGCCTAAAAAGTCAACAGAGCAAAATGTAACACCTAAGAAAGTAGCTTCTAAGGGTAAAAATCCAACTTCTCAAAAGAAGAGTTACATGGTAGATGATGAAGAAGATGAGGATGACGATGAAGAAACCAAAAAATCTCGTTCAATTGAAGACGATGATGATGACGATGATGATTTGGACACAGACTTGGACGATTCAAAAATCGTAATTAAGAACTTTGATCCATTTGATGATGATGACGACGACGATGATTTTTAATCATCGCTCGTCTTAATATTATCTGTTCCAAACCAAAGGAATAGATATAGCCGTATTGCTTTGGTTTAAAGCCCTATCATAAATATAAAATTGGTACATTACTGTATCTGAAGGATTTGGGAAAGGTGATGGACTAATCTTAATTTCGATATCACCTCTTATGGCTTTGTGCCTGCCTTCTGGAGTAATGTTTTCAAACCTAAATGAATAACGCAAGGTATCAGAAGAAAAAGGCAAGGTTACATGCTGAAATGAGCCGTTGATTTTCTCTAAATAATCAACTCTTAAGTTATAATAATAAGGATTCAAATTCTTTCCATTGGCATCCAAAACCGCATTAAATGGGGCTAATGTATCCTTTCCATCGAGGCCTAAATCACCGTCTCCATCTTTAAAACTAAAAACCAAAACCATTGCAGTATCAACGCCTTCAGCATTTTGATAAAAATAGGCGGCCTTGTATTCAATGGAAGGAATGGCAGGATAAACCTCCTTTTTTTTGCAGGCAAACATTCCAAGCACTAGGGCAAGGAACAGCAGAAATGTATATTTGCGTACTTGATGCATGTTAAACCAAATATCTTTGAAACGAAAGTAGAGAATTTTGAGCAAAACTCATTAGCTGCTTTTCAATACCAATATCAAAATAATGAGGTTTATCAAAGCTATTGCAAGCATATTGGTTTGCTTGACCCAAATAGTGTGACGAGCCTTTTACAAATTCCCTTCCTGCCTATCTCATTTTTTAAAACGCATGCGGTAAAATCCTTTCCAGAAAAACCAAGCTTATCTTTCCAAAGTTCGGCAACCGGAAATATGGGACGCAGTCAGCACCATATTTCTGATATATCCTTTTATGAGAAAAGTTTCATCCATACCTTCGAGCAACAGTTTGGTTCAATCCAAAACACTTGTATACTTGGACTGCTGCCTTCTTACTTAGAAAGAGAAGGCTCTTCGCTCATTTACATGGTTCAACACCTCATGAGAATTTCTACTCATCCACTCAATGGTTTTTTTCTGTTTGAACACAAACAATTGCTAGAGCGTATTGAATTCTTAGAAAGTAAACAAATGTCCTACTTTATTTTTGGGGTAAGTTTTGCCTTGGTAGATTTTGCGAAAAAACAACAGTTGAAACTTAAATACGGCAAAATCATTGAAACAGGTGGCATGAAAGGGCGCAAAAAAGAAATTACAAGGGATGAATTAATGGCTGTGCTCGAATCAGGGTTTGGTTCAAACCGAATTTTTAGTGAATATGGCATGACAGAGCTCCTGAGCCAAGCTTATGCAGCAAGAGATGGAAAATACATTCCGGCACCTTGGATGAAAGTGCTAATTACCGACCTTAATGACCCCTTTTGCATTTTACCTGAACAAAAAGCGGGTATTATCAATGTAATTGACCTAGCTAATATAGAAAGCTGCTGCTTTATTCAAACTTCTGATTTAGGTAAAAAGCATGCAGATGGAAGCTTTGAAATTCTTGGAAGAGCCGACCATTCAGATACCCGTGGCTGTTCTTTAATGGTGGTGTAAAACAAAATTTACAAATACAATTCTTCTAATTTATTCGAAAGGCTTGTTTTCTAGAAAAAAATAATCCTAATATTGAGTTCAATTTTTTGCAGCATGACCACTAGAAGAGAACATGATTTTTTAGGAGAATTAGATATCCCTGATGAATTATATTATGGCATTCAAACCTATAGAGCCAAAGAAAACTTTAATATCACTGGCATTCCCATTTCTAAAGAAATACGCTTCATTAAAGCTTTAGGTTATGTAAAAAAAGCTGCAGCATTAGCCAATAGAGATTGCGGTGTATTAGATGCTAAGGTAACGGAAGCTATCTGTTACGGCTGCGACCAACTGATTGCAGGCAATTACCAAGACCAATTTGTGAGCGACCTTATTCAAGGCGGTGCTGGTACCTCATGCAATATGAATGCAAACGAAGTAATTGCTAATCTTGGGTTAGAATACTTAGGATATAAAAAAGGTGATTATGACCATGTGCATCCCAATAACCATGTGAATTGCTCACAATCTACCAACGACGCCTACCCTACTGCCTTTAGGATTGCATTGTACCTAAAAATGACAGACTATCTAAAAATTCTTGAAGATTTGGTACTTGCATTAAGAGCAAAAGGAACTGAATTTTCGCATGTCTTAAAAATGGGAAGAACGCAGTTACAAGATGCTGTGCCAATGACCTTAGGACAAGAATTTAATGCCTTTGCAACAACCATAGGAGAAGACATTTCACGCTTGAGAGAAGCACAACAGTTGATTCTGGAAGTGAACATGGGCGCAACTGCCATTGGAACAAGAGTTAATGCACCAGATGGCTATGCAGAATTATGTGTAGAATATTTAGCCAAAGAAAGCGGCATTCCCGTTTGCTTGGCGCCGGATTTAATTGAGGCTACAGGAGACACAGGGGCTTATGTTCAAATTATGGGAACGCTAAAAAGAAATGCCATAAAAATTTCTAAAATCTGCAACGACTTAAGACTGCTAAGTTCTGGACCAAGAACAGGTTTTAATGAGATAAATTTACCTGCAAGACAGCCTGGTAGCTCCATCATGCCTGGAAAAGTAAATCCGGTTATTCCTGAAGTGGTAAACCAAAGCTGCTTTTATGTGATTGGCCAAGATTTAACCGTAACCATGGCAGCAGAAGCTGGACAATTGCAGCTAAATGTAATGGAACCCATTATTGCATTTAGCATGTTTACCTCCTTAGAATATTTAGGAAATGCCATAATTTCTTTGGTAGATAAATGCATTGTTGGGATAACCGCAAATGAGGAACACTGCAAAGATATGGTGATGAACAGTATAGGAATTGTAACACAACTTAACCCAATTTTGGGCTATGAAACTAGCGCTAGCATTGCAGGAGAAGCTTTAACAACAGGTAAAAGCGTTCATGAAATAGTAGTACTAGAGAGAAATTTAATTACACAAGAAAAATGGAATGAAATTTATTCAATTGAAAACTTAATTAACCCAAAATTCATCAATAAATAATCTAATCATTAAAAAAAATTACTATCACCGATAAAATTTGATTGTAAATTAATTTTTTTTTATGAAATTGCACTATTAAGAAAACCTTAAACAACACAAAAAAATAAAATGAAAAAACAATTACTATTAATGATTGGTGCGATTCTCTCATTCGCAACAGTCTATGCTCAGGATTATTACTACTTTAAGTTTAAAGGAACAACTTCTGAGTATGTCATGAATCAAACTGGAGCTACAGTTTTATTAAACGGACCATCATCTAGTGCTTTAAGTCCAGAAGCGACTTTGCCTTTTGCATGGAATTTCTATGGTCAACCTGTTACTAAATTTAAAGCTAGCACTGCAGGTTATATCACTTTTGATGTTACCCAAACTACTAGCAAACAATCAAATGTAGCATTAAGTGATGCAGCTGCACCAAACAATTCAATTTTTGCTTTTTGGGATGATACTAAGTTAGAACCTATCACACAAGGTGCTAATACTTTTCCTTCAGATATCCGCACTTGGACTTATGGAACTGCTCCAAACCGTGTGTTTGTTATCCAATGGAGATTGGTTCAAACATCTACTGGTGCTGCAGCAACCAACGTAACTTATTATGCTATCCGTTTGAAAGAAGACAACACATTTGATATCGTATTAAACTACGGTTTTGGAACTTTCTCGGCTAGCGCTGGAACAAGAAACGCTGATGGTACTTCTAGCAAAGCAATTACTGGAACTCCAAATATGAATTTTGGTGGTGCTAATGGTAGTTATGATGCAACTGCAAGTGATGTATATAAATTTACTTATGGCATTCAAGCAGCTAACGAGCCAGAATTAACCAGTATTGAGTTACCTAAATATACTCCAAAAAACACCAATATGTCTATTAAAGGTGTTATTACTAATTATGGTGCACAAAGCTTAAGTTCATTCAAATTGAAGTATGCTGTTGATGGCGGTTCTGAAGTAACCATGCAATTAAGTGGTTTAAATGTAGCTGCTAGCGGCGGTACTTATGCATTTACACACAATGTACCTTACACAAGCCCAACCATTGGAGCTAAGAACATTGTTGTAAGCATTTCTGATCCTAACGCAGGTGTTGACGGTGATTTAACTAACAACAGCAAAAGCGGTTCATTTACCATTGTAAATTCAACTGTACCTCGTAAAGTTTTACATGAAGTATTCACTTCATCTACTTGTCCTCCTTGTAAGCCAGGTAATGAAAACTTAAAAGCAGTTTTAGATTTTAAAGTGGGTGAGTGGACAGCTATCAAATATCAAGTTAATTTCCCTGGAACAGGCGACCCGTATTATACTTCTGAAGTTGCAACACGTTTTAGTTATTATGGCGCTAGCTTTGCTCCTTGGTTAACCATTGATGGTGCAAACAATTGGGGTGCTACCTCTGCAAATGCAAATTCTTACACAGAAGCAATGTTTGATGCCAAAAAAGCTACACCATCTTTAGCTTCAATTACTGCAAATTACTCTATCAAAGGCAAAACTGTAACAGTAAGTGGTAATGTAACGCCAGTACAAAGTTTCGCTAATTCAACTATGAGACTTCGTATTTGTGTGGTAGAAAAAGTAACAAGCAAAAATGTTAAAAACAATGGTGAATCTGAATTCTATTCAGTAATGAAAAAAATGCTTCCTAATGCTTCAGGAACAACGGTTAGCTTAGCTGCTGGTACTGCAGTTCCTTACACTCAATCTTTCACTTTCCCTGGAGAGTATCGTTTGCCAACCAATGGTCAAACTGCTAATATTATCAACTTAGCAACTGAACACTCAGTTGAATCTTTTGATAACCTTTATGCTATCGTTTTCTTACAAGATGATGCAGACAAAACTGTTTGGCAAAGTGAAACCACTACTCCATTAGGACCAGTGAGTGTAACTGAAATCAATGAGTTAGGTCTTAACATTTATCCTAATCCAAGCAAAGGAAACATCAATGTTACTTTTGGTGGAAATAGCAGTAACGGTTCAGTTCGTATCGTTGATATGAATGGTAAAGAAGTTCTTGCTCAAACTATCAACAGCTTAAATGGCGAAATCAATTGCGAAAACTTAAGCAATGGCCTTTACTTTGTTGAATTAACTGTTGCTGGCAAAACTGCTACTAAGAAGTTAAACATCATTCGTTAATCGAATTCTTATATTATTCAAAAAGCCCTTCAGAAATTCTGAAGGGCTTTTTTTATGCCTATTTATTATCTTTAAACCATGAAAATATTGAAGCTAGTATTTTGTTTCCTATTTGCACTTGCAAGCCAACTTGCAACTGCTCAGTATTACTTAGTTACTAGTAAAGGAATTGCTGAACCTATCAACTTGGCGCAAAGCAATGAAAAAGCTATTCTAAACGATAAAAGCCAAAATACTTATAGCGAATTCATCCCACTAAGTTTTCCTTTTACCTTTTACGGCCAAAGCATCAAAGGTTTTAGAGCCTACTCAGATGGAAGATTGGCATTAGATTCTTTGCCTTTACCCACTTCAGATTCTAATTATTCTTTATCAAACCCGCTTGCACCCAATAATTGTGTTTACGCTTTTTGGGATCAAACCGAATTAAAGAACTTCAGCTTAGGAGGCAAAACGTATGCCTCTGACATTCATACTTGGCAAGAAAACCTTAATGGAAAAAAGGTACAAACCATCCTTTGGCGATTGATTAGGCCTAATAACAGTAGCAGCTTAAACGCCTATGTTTATTATGCGATTCGACTTTATGAAACGAACGAAATTGATATTATACATTTATACGGTACCGGAAATTTCTCTGCCACGGTTGGAATAAAAGGAAAGGAAAACCAATCTTATTTAGAAGTAAATGGCTCGCCAATGCGCAATTATGGCGGAACTAACCTTGCCTATCACCCAGACTCTGTCCTAGAATTTAAGTTTATTCCAGGTGTTCAAAAACAAAATAATCTTGCCTTAACTTCATTTGAAATTGCACCTTACCTAGAAAATGGCAAACCATTTACCCTTAAAGTCCAAATGCTAAATTTAGGAATGGATTCGCTAAAACAATTTAAATCACACCTTAAAATTGGCCTTACACAAACTGAAATCCTACCTAGCTCTTTTGTTAACCTAGCTCCTGGCGAAAAGTATAATTTTGAATTTAACCTATCTCAATGGAACACAGATACGGGTTATAAGCTTTTTCAATTGGTTCTGTTTGAACCAAACCAACAAGCAGATGAAGACAGTAGCAACAATTCTTTAAGTCAAGAGGCTTTGGTTTATACCTCAAATTATCCTCAAATTGTTTTGCATGAAGTGTTCTCATCTTCTTCAACAGGACAAGGAAAAATAGCCAAAGAAGCACTTGTTCAAACGCTCAATAACTTTCTTGGGCAATGGATTGTACTTACCCATCCCATGAATTTCCCGAATTTTGGCGACCCTTATTTCATGCAATTTAGTGCCGACCTCTTTCTCAAATACCAATTAAATATGTCTCCAGCCTTGGTGGTAAATGGAAACAAAAACTGGGGAGAAGAAGTTCCTAATCTTAGTCTTTACAAACCAAGTTATTTCCAAACGTTTGCAGGTAACAAGGCTTTGGTTCAAATAGATTGTAAACTTACCAGAAACGCACAATCGCTTGCAGTTAACACCCAAATTACCCCAAGCAATGGCTTGAAAAGCAAGCAACTTTACTTGCATGTGGCCTTGGTAGAGAAAGTCACTTATAATAACACAAGAAACAATGGCGAAACAGAATTTTACCATATTGTGAAGGCCTTATTGCCAACTTCAACGGGAACTTCGGTTCAATTGCTGGAAGGAAAAAGCGTGCAAGTTTTAGACAGTTTTACGTTCAAAGGAAATTATCGTCTACCCGCAAGTGGCGACCCAAATTTGATTATCAATCCACTGATTGAACACTCGGTAGAAAACTTTGAAAACGTATATGCGGTTGCTTATTTGCAAGATGAGGAAACCAAAATGGTTTTACAAAGCAGTAGTTCAGAAGCCTTATTACCCTTAAGTCAACCTGAGTTAAAAGCATCCGAAATTTTGGTTTATCCAAACCCAGCATATGAAAGTATTCAAATAAGTTTACCCAATGGTATCACAGAGGCATTCATCAGTATTAGAGAAGCAAAAGGGGCATTGGTTCAACCCGAAACCTTATACAATCCCAAAACAAAATTGATGTTGCCTCCAATGGGTGAGGGCATATTTATCGTGGAGATAAAAACAGAACAAGGTATTTATTGGAAAAAGCTTGCCTCGGCTCCGCTCGGCAACCGATAGGCTCCGCTCCATTAAATATGCAAAGCTCTATTAGCAGTAGCCGCCAATGCCGCTTCCTTTACGGCTTCAGCGTAGGTTGGATGCGCATGACTCATTCTGGCGATGTCTTCTGCGCTGGCCCTAAATTCCATGGCGGTAACAGCTTCTGCAATTAAATCTGCTACGCGTGGACCAATCATGTGCACGCCTAATACTTCATCTGTTTCGGCATCTGCAAGTATCTTCACCAAACCGTCTATGTCCATGCTGGCTCTGGCGCGCCCTAGGGCGCGCATAGGAAATGACCCAACCTTGTACTTTTTACCGTCCTTTTTCAACTCTTCTTCTGTAGCGCCTACCCCCGCAACTTCTGGCCAAGTATAAACTACACCCGGAATTAAATTATAGTTGATATGTGGTTTTTGTCCAGCCATTGTCTCTGCCACAAAAACACCTTCTTCCTCTGCTTTGTGGGCTAACATGGCTCCTTTAACTACATCACCAATAGCGTAAATTCCTTTTACATTGGTTTCTAAATGTGCATCTGTTTCTACCCTACCTCTTTCATCTACTTTTATACCAACGGCTTCTAGGTTCAAACCTGCTGTATAAGCTTTTCTACCCACACTAACTAGACAATAATCGCCAGAGAAGCTAACCTCTTCCCCCTTTTCGTTGTCGGCCAAAACGGTAACTTCTTTGCCTTTTACCTTAGCAGATTTTACCTTATGGTTAAAGAAAAACTCAAAGCCTAGCTTTCTCAAGCTGCGCTGCAATTCTTTGCCTAAGGTGGCATCCATGGTTGGGATAATGGCATTGGTATATTCAATCACCGAAACCTTAGCGCCTAAACGTGCATACACAGAACCTAATTCCAAACCAATTACGCCACCACCAATAATGATAAGGTGCTTTGGAATTTCAGTCATATTTAAAGCCTCTGTTGAAGTAATGATTTTTTTCTTATCCAATTCAATACCAGGTAACAAAGCCGGTTTAGAACCCGTGGCAATAATTACTTTGTCGGTTTCAATGGTTTGCTCTGTTTCACCACTTACTTTTATGGTGTTTTTGGTCACAAATGATCCAACGCCTTTTAACACATCAATTTTATTTTTCTTCATCAAATAATCAATGCCTTCGCAGGTTTGCTTAACCACACCGTTTTTGCGCTCAATCATTTGGGTTAAATTAATCTTCAAATCAACCACATCAATACCGTGCGTTTTAAAGTTATGGGCCGCATTGTGGTAGTGTTCAGAACTATCCAACAAAGCTTTAGATGGAATACAACCCACGTTTAAACAAGTACCACCAAGGGTATTATACTTTTCAATTAAGGCAGTTTTAAAACCTAACTGTGCGCAACGAATGGCTGCAACATAGCCGCCAGGACCAGAACCAATAATGGTTACATCGTATTTCATGTGAATTGAGATTAATAAGTAGTTGGGCAAAGGTAATTTTCCTAGACCTTAATGAAAAGTAATTTCATTCACATTTGACCGTTAAGCTTATGTATATTTGTACTTTGTTTAGATTATTTGACATATGACGCCTTTCCCAAAACCTGATATTATTTCTTTTCCCTTATCACAACCTGATGCTGCAAACAAATTTAGCATTGTAATACCCAGTTGGAATAACCTAGAAATGCTCCAACTTTGTGTGCAATCGATTCTTAAAAATTCTAGGTTCAAACACCAAATTATTGTTCACCTTAATGAAGGTACAGACGGCTCTTTGGAATGGGTAAAGTCGCAAAACCTAGACCATACCTTCTCTGCTCAGAATGCTGGAATTTGCTACGCAGTAAACGCTATGGCAAATTTGGCTCATACAGACTATATCTTATTCCTAAACGACGACATGTATGTTTGCCCCGATTGGGACCTGCATTTAATGAATGAAGTAACCACTACCACTAATCCGCTTTGGTACTTCAGCGGCACCATGATAGAACCTCATCCTTCTTCCAACAAATGCAATTTAGCCCCTTTTGATTTTGGATTGGATGTAAAAAGCTTTAAAGAAAAAGAACTACTCGAATTTTGCAAAACCACCCACCGAAAAGACTGGTATGGTGGCAGTTGGCCTCCTAGTCTTGTAAGCAAAGATCTATTCTTTCAAGTAGGTGGCTATAGTGTAGAATTTAGTCCGGGTATGTACAGCGACCCCGATTTCTCCATGAAGCTTTGGCAAGCAGGCGTACGCAATTTTAAAGGCATTGCAGCAAGCATGGTCTATCACTTTCAAAGCAAATCTACTGTTAGGGTAGAAAAAAATGATGGCCGCAAACAATTTGCAAGCAAGTGGGGAATTCCTGCTTCTTACTTTTATAAAAATATGCTTCAAATGGGCAAAGACCATCAAGCATACCAAAACCTTGAGCACAGTAAAAATGCTGCCTATTTAATGGCCAAAATGCGCGCCGCAAAAATTGCTAGGGAGTAATTTTTCATGCAAATTAGTGTTACCATTATCACTTTTAATGAGGCAAGCAATATAAAAAGGTGTTTGCAATCTGTTGCCTCTGTAGCAGATGAAATCATAGTGCTCGACTCCTACTCAACCGACCAAACAGCAGAAATTGCTAGGCAATGTGGAGCAACTGTAATTTCTCAAAAATTCTTGGGGCATATCGAGCAAAAAAATCTTGCTATTTCCTATGCAAATCATGATTATATCCTTTCTATAGATGCCGATGAAGCATTGGATGAACAACTTGCTTCGGTGATTTTGTCCATCAAAAAAGCAGGTGTTCCTGCGCAAGCTTATTTGGTAAATAGATTCAACAACTATTGCGGCCAATGGATTAGATATGGCGCTTGGCGTAGCGATAAAAAAATTAGATTATTTAACAAACACTTTGGAAGATGGGGAGGCATTAATCCGCATGACAGAATTGTTTTGTCGGAGTCGGTTCAACCCGAAACCCTAAAAGGAAACTTATTACATTGGAGCTATAACAGCATTGCAGAACACCAAAATAAGGTTAATAAATACGCAGAAATTGCAGCACTAGCCTACCAAAAAACTGGCAAAAAATCTTCTGCTTTTAAAATTGTAATGAGTCCTGTTTTTAGATTCGTAAGAGACTATTTTTTCAAACTTGGCTTCTTAGACGGAAAGAACGGCCTAATTATAGCCGCACTTACCGCCAAAGAAGTTTACCTAAAGTATAAACTTTTAAAAGGTTTCGGTTTGAACCAAAACTGATTATAAACCTAACAATAATTTCTGAGGATCGTTGCCTGAAGTAAGCAACAAGGTTGGATTTTCTAAGCACTGCTTCACCTTAACCAAGAATCCAACTGACTCGCGGCCATCAATTATTCTATGGTCGTAACTTAAAGCCACATACATAATTGGTCTAATCACAATTTGACCATCTTTAACCACTGCTCTTTCTACGATGTTGTGCATGCCTAAAATGGCGCTTTGCGGTGGATTAATAATTGGGGTACTTAGCATAGAACCAAAAACACCACCATTGGTGATAGTGAAAGTTCCACCAGTCATTTCTTCTATGGTTAATTTATTATCGCGGGCTTTACCGGCTAAGGTCATAACTTCTTTTTCAATTTCGGCTAAGCTCATGCTTTCTGCATTTCTAATCACTGGCACCACTAAACCTTTTGGCGCGCTCACAGCAATAGAAACATCGCAGTAATCATGGTAAATAACTTCTTCCCCATCAATGTAGGCATTCACTGCAGGAAATTGCTTTAAGGCAACTGTAACTGCTTTGGTAAAGAAACTCATGAATCCTAGGTTCACCCCAAATGCTTCTTTAAATTGATTTTTGTATTGGTTGCGCAAATCCATGATAGGCTTCATGTCAACTTCATTGAAAGTAGTTAACATGGCGGTTTCATTTTTGGCTGCCACCAACCTTCTTGCAACCGTTTTGCGCAAGTTGGTCATTTTTTCTCTTCTGTCGTTGCGTGATTTAGCCTCATTAAAAGTAACTTTCAATTCTGCACCCATGGCATCAGCCTTGGTAATGCGGCCATCTTTGCCACTCCCCTTCACCTCTTTCGGGTCTATGCCCTTTTCGTTTAATATCTTTTGTGCAGCTGGCGAAGGTGTTCCGCTGGCGTAGGTAGTTTGTTCAGTTGCTTTAGCTTCTGCTTTTGGTGCTTCTGCTTTTGTTTCAACTTTAGCGGCTACAACGGGTGCTGCAGTGCCTTCTGGGCGTTTAGCATCTGTATCAATTTCTGCAATTAAATCGCCCACCTTAATGGTATCACCTTCATTGCTTTTGGTGCTAAGCACACCTGCTGCTTCTGCGTTAAGTTCAAATGTTGCTTTGTCACTTTCTAACTCACATAGCAACTCGTCCATTTCTACATAATCACCAGTTTTTTTGTTCCAGCGAGCAATGGTTACTTCGCTAATTGATTCGCCAACGGTAGGTACTTTAATTTGAAGCATATCTTCTAATTTGAAGCTGCAAAATAAAGGAAAGCCTTAGCATTTCACAACTGAAAAAACCAAGGAAATAAAATCCTTCAAACTGCCTGTATATTAAGCCTTTTGAGCTTTTTCTTTTGGTTCAAGCCTAATCTTTAGGTCACTTAGGGCATTCATATAATAGATATAAGCATCGTATGGAGAGTCATACGGACTAAAATATTTGTGTACATCGCCATCTGCCCAGAACTTGGTGGTCATATAATAAAAATGGTCTGAGGTGAGCATTTTCTTCCAATCGTCTATCAGTTTTTCGTCCTTACTGGCATATACAGCATTTTCTAATTGATATATTTTGGCAATGGCTTCATCTTGCATTGGGTTCCCAATCCAAGCGCTAAGGTCGCGTTCTGTATCTGCCCAACTGGTAAGCTCGTGGCAATCGTAAATATCTCTAACTGGGTAAGCATCGATGGTTTCGGAAACAGTTTTAAATCCGAAGTCTGTATGCTTTAACACTTGTTCTGGCAAGTGGCGCATAAACTCAAAAATACCACTATGTTCCCATTGGTGTTCGCCAAATGTTTCATAGTCCATAAATAGATTAACTGTTTCTCCATGGCCAGCAATGCCGTGTACCCATGAGGCAAATCTATCAGCCGTTAAAGGCCATTCGTTCCATTCTTGATTGCTAAACCTAAAAGCAATATCATCACTTAATTTATAGTTTTTAAGCAAAGATTTAATGTGATTGGCATTGGGTGCTTTGTATAAAAAGTTGGGTGTTCTATCTCCCAAATGTCTATCCACACCTTCGCAAATAATGCCTTCATAGCCTAAGTTTTCTATGTAAGCTGCCAATTCATTGTTGTATTGTAACTCTGTATTTCTAAACACACGTGGCTTTTGGTTGAAGTATTTTTGAATGAGTTTTCCATGGGCTTCTACTTGTTTATTAAATTCTTCTTTAGAGAAAATATAAGCCAATGAATGGTAATAAGTTTCTGCAATAAACTCAACACAACCCGTGTTTGCCAGGTCAACAAAAGATTGCAGCACATCTGGTCGCCAAGTAGCAAATTGTTCAAGCGCAACACCACTTACAGAGTAGCTTATTCTAAAATTACCTTCATGCTTATTGATGAGTTCAAGCATCAATTGGTTGGTAGGCAAATAGCAACGTTCTGAAACTTTATCTAATACCTCCTTATTTTTTACATCATCATAATAATTATGGTTTGAACCTATGTCGAAGAAGCTATAATTTCTTAAACGGTAAGGTTGATGCACCTGAAAGTAGAAGCAAATTGAAGGCATAATGGTTATGATTTAGAAATGGTAAATTTGAAATATAGAAGTTCTGCGGTACTAATTTATGAAATTCTATTTAAATCCAACTACATTTCCAAGTGGAGCATCAAAAAGTTAATATGGCTTGAACCAATTTTATAAGGAGTAAAAAAAACTTAAGGATTTAAATTAAATATTTCTTGAGAAAAAGATTGTATCTCTCTTTGCACACCAGCCACATCCTTAGACCTAATGGGATTACCTAAGATATGGTCGCCTCCTTCTGGTAAGTTAACCAAGCGCTTTATAGGTTCTGTAGAAGCAAGTTGATGATGCATCCAAATAATTTTATCTGTATTCACCAATTGGTCGCAATGTTCCTTGTCTTTAAAGTAATATAAAGTTAAGGTTGGTTTATGGATCTTAGCAAAAGTCTGTTCAGTCATATTTTTTTCTACCAATTCTTGCAACTGGGCAGTGGCTTCCAGTCGATAAGAATTATACCAATACTTCCCAAACTCAGGTTCATTCTGGAAAGTTAGTGAGTCTGAGCCCACCACTAATCTTGCAATGTTTAGTCCCCAAGGATTATTGAGTACAAAGGCAGCAGGATCTTTAATCCTAATATTTGGCGAAAGTAGGATAAGACCTTTAATTTCGGGATAACGTGCAGCAAGCATCAAAGCAAGTGTGCAGCCGGTTGAGGTTCCCATAATAATCACAGAATCGCCAAGTGCTTTAGCAACTACATAAGCTTCTTTTGCCGATTCCCAAAGCTCATTGGCGGTTAAGTTGAGCATGGCGTTCCCGCCAATGATTCCATGGTGAGCCAAACGTGGTACATATAAATTTAAGTTATATTGTTTTGCAAACCATTTATGGACAGGTTCTCCTTAGAAGGGAGATGCCGCGAAACCATGAAGGTATAAAACAACAACTGGCCTTTTTTGAGGAATGGAATCTGCGAATACAAAAAAAGATTGATTACCACTTTTTACCAGCGCTTGGCTATCCCTAGAAAGTACAGAGGCTACTTCTTCTGCAATATTTGCTTTGGCCGCAGGTAATTTATCATCTGCATCAAATTTTACAGTTTTTGGCCCGATGAAATAAATTAATATCAGCAAACCAATAATGAAAAGAGGAATATATTTCTTCATGATTTCAAATAAAGCAATTTTAATATAAAAGTATAATATTTGTTTTTAGAATTTAACCTATCAAGAAATTTACACACTCAAGTATGACATACAATCTTTTTCCTTGCCTTTGGTTTAATGGACAAGCTAAAGCAGCAGCAGATTTTTATTGTTCTATTTTTAAGCACTCAAAAATAATTACTGAAAATCCTATGGCAGTAATTTTTGAATTGAACCAAACAAAATTTATGGCCCTAAATGGTGGACCAGAATATAAATTTTCACCTGCAAACTCTTATGTAATTACCTGTGATACGCAGGAAGAAATTGACCATTATTGGGAGGCATTGGGAGCTGGAGGAATCCTTGGTAAATGTGGTTGGCTCGACGATAAGTTTGGGGTTTCGTGGCAGATTATTCCTTCTATTTTAGGAAAATTAATGAGCGACCCAGAAAAAGCACCCAAAGCAATGTATGCTTTCATGCAAATGACCAAATTTGACATTGAAAAATTAAGTAATTTGTAATAATTATGGCGCTTATTAATCCCCATATTAACTTCAACGGCAATGCCGAAGAAGCATTTACCTTTTATAAATCTGTATTCGGCGGAGAGTTTGGAAAAATCATACGTTTTAAAGACATGGCAAACGATGATTTTCCTGTTGCCGAAAATGAAGCAAATAAAATAATGCACATTACTTTGCCTATTGGTCAGAACTTATTAATGGCCAATGACGTGCCCGAAATTATGGGACGGACAAATGAAAACGAAAACAGAAGCAAAATTTCAATAAGTGCAGAAAGTAAAGAAGAAGCAGACAAGTTATTCAACGGACTTTCGGCAGGTGGACAAATTGAATTCCCCATTGCAGATAGCCCTTGGGGTTCTTACTTTGGCATGTTTAGGGATAAGTATGGCATTGAATGGATGATTGATTTTGAACCTTAAAATTATGGTTGAAAATCATATAAGGATTGAACACGCGTGATTATGAAAGTTTAATTTACAATACTACCTCCATTTTCCCTTCCTTTAAATCTATATGGCAACAATCTGTAGTTACTGTATAATTGCTTTGATAAATTAAAGAATCCGCTTGATACACTTTAAATATAATTGCATTGCTGCTATTGTATCCAAAAACTTTCAAATGCGAGTCAGTGGCCAATTCAAAATATTGGCCCTGAAACGCATTTTTTGAACTGTCTCGCGCTAAAACAACATTGTTATTTAGCAGTATACTCTCTGTTCTTATTTCGCTTAAATTAGGATTGCTATTGACGCTTAACTTCACCAGTAACATGGCATATTGCTCTGTACAAATTGCATTGCTACAATTCTTTTTGCTGCAACTTTGGATCAAACCAAAACCTAATGCTAACAAGACAAAAAGCTTTTTCATGTTTACGGCAGCTTAACCTCTCCTTTACTTACTTTCTCTGCTAATACTAAAGCAGCATACAAATTGGCAATACCACCTGTTCTGCTAATCTTTGCCAACTTGGTTTTTTTCTTGGTACCTGGTATCAATACTTTTTCCGCACAAGGAATAGCACTCATTAAAATGATTTGTTTGGTTTGGGCAGCAGTTAAGTTAGGATAATTTTGGCGAACCACCGCCGCAACACCACAAACCATTGGAGCTGCCATGCTGGTACCATTCTGACTTTTATACTCACTTCCTGGAACACAAGAGTAAATATCTACACCCGGTGCAAATACATCTACATGGGTTTTTCCATAGTTAGAAAATGATGCAACTCTTCCTTTGCCTTCTTTTGCACTCATCGCACCTACTTCTATCCAATGGCTGAAGTTAACGGCCGTAGCTGCTACATAACCTTGTGGGTAAAATACCTCGCTCTCTAAATTAGCGGCATCATTGCCTGCGGCATGTATCAATAAAACATCTTTGCTTTGTGCATATAAAATGGCTTCTTGAACGATTGCTGTGTAAGGAGAAATCTTTTTACCAAAACTCATGTTCACTACCTTGGCACCATTGTCTGCTGCGTATCTAATGGCATTGGCAACGTCCTTGTCACGCTCATCCCCATCTGGCACGCATCTTACCGTCATGATTTCTGCCATTTGGCAAATGCCCATCATACCTTTGTTGTTGTTTCTATCTGCAGCAATAATTCCCGCTACATGCGTGCCATGATCAGCTTTAGGCCCGTTTACACGGTTATTGCCATAGCCAATTTCCTTATTGTCATTGTAATTGTCACCAACCAAATTGCGTGGGTCAAACTTTTTGTTGAGGTTATAATCCAACATGTTTTGAATTTGCTCCTGGCCTTCTTTCAAAGACTTCATAATAGGTGAATTTAACATGCCGCCTGTTTGAACTACATATTGTAAAATTTGCTTGCCAAGTTTTTCTTCTTTGCTTTTTGCTTCAATGGCTTTTACCTCATCTAAACTAGGATTTGGTTTGCCAGTTTTCTTAAGCGCATTTTGAATGGCGTCTAAAATATCTTTTAACTGTTTTGCTTGTTCTTCTGTTTCTTTCAAAGAAGCATTATAAAGCTTCAAAGCATTTTGATACAAAGCTTCTTCATCGGGGGTGCGATTGCTCTTGTTTTCTAGCGTTGCAACCAAACGGGTAGATTCATAAGTGTCTTCCCCTACATTTTTTTCTTTACCGCCAATAAAATTCCAACCATTAACATCGTCAATGTATCCGTTTTTATCATCGTCTATGTTATTGTCAGCAATTTCGTTTTTGTTGATCCAAAGCATTGATTTTAAATCTTCGTGGTCAATGTCTGTTCCAGCATCAATTACTGCTACTACAATTTTAGGTTTTCCATTCTCCTCTAGCTTAAATTCTTGATAGGCTTTTTCTGTGCTTAGCCCCCAAATGCCATCGCTTTGTGGGTCTTGGTTGAACCAATTTTTGTTAGATTTGTTTTGGGCAAACAGCGAAACACTTAGTGCAATACTCACTGCTAATAAGGCAACTCTTCTCATTTGTTAGGTTTGTTAATTAAGGGCAATTATATTTGATGTCTCACAATATAAATAAAAAAACTTTTAAGTGGCAATTTTAGACCCCTCTTCGGAAATTCGATCAGACAAGCAACTCAAGCGTTGGTATGTTTTGGTTATTTCTTTTTTGGTTATTGAAATTATATTGGCTTACCTCTTAACAATTTCTTTTTCATGAGTTGGTTAGATTGGTTAGTGCTCATTGGCTCTTTGGTTTTTATTTCTGGCTATGGCATCTGGAAAAGCCGAGGTCAAAAAAACATCGAGTCTTATCTTAAAGGAGACAACAGCATTCCTTGGTATATGGTTGGACTTTCAATCATGGCTACTCAAGCCAGCGCCATCACTTTTCTTTCAGCACCTGGGCAAGCTTATACAGATGGAATGCGATTTGTGCAGTACTATTTTGGACTTCCCATTGCAATGGTGGTTTTAAGCATTTTCTTCTTGCCTATTTACCATCGGCTCAATATTTATACTGCTTATGAGTTTCTTGAGCAGCGTTTCGACCAAAAAACAAGGGTATTCACCTCCATTTTATTTCTTACCCAACGCGGCTTAGCATCTGGCTTAACACTTTATGCCCCAGCACTTATCCTTTCTGCATTATTAGGTTGGAATATTTATTATACCAATTTATTTATTGGTGCTTTTGTAATTTTATACACGGTACTTGGTGGTTCAAAAGCCGTAAGTTATACGCATTTGCAACAAATGACCATTATTTTTATTGGGATGTTCATCGCTGGCTACATGATTGTTCGCTTGTTACCAGATGAAATTGGATTTACAGATGCCATTAAAATGGGAGGCAAACTAGGAAAGATGAATGTGATTGACCTCAACTTCGACCTTAACAATAAGTACAATATTTGGAGTGGTTTAATTGGAGGTTTTTTCTTAGCCTTGTCTTATTTTGGTACTGACCAATCACAGGTTTCGCGGTACATTAGCGCAAAAGATCTAAAGCAAAGTAGAATGGGCCTATTAATGAATGGCTTGATAAAAGTACCTATGCAATTTTTTATATTATTGATAGGTGTATTGCTTTTTGTCTTTTATCAATTTAAACCTGCACCGCTATTTTTTAATTCAAATGAAGTTACCAAGTTAGAAAGCAGTCCGTATGCAAAAGATTGGCAACAAATTAACCAATCGCATTCCGCTTTATTCGAGCAAAAAAAACAAGCAGCTTTTGGTTTGAACCAAGCCATTGAGACAGGCAAGGATTCAGAAATCGAAACACAAAAGGCGGTGTTGGTTCAAACCGAAAAAGAAATGAAAGGCTTGAGAAAGCAGGCCACTGATTTAATGAAATTAAATGACCCCAAAGCTG
Organism: Bacteroidota bacterium; assembly: GCA_027488905.1. Classification (GTDB taxonomy): domain Bacteria; phylum Bacteroidota; class Bacteroidia; order UKL13-3; family UKL13-3; genus B1. The sequence continues at coordinate 90,573 of JAIYAT010000025.1, read as the reverse complement.
AAACCGACGATACCAATTATATTTTTTTAAGGTATGTAATAGATTACTTGCCTCATGGTTTAATTGGCTTGTTGATAGCTGTAATATTTGCGGCCTCTATGCAAAGTAAATCTGCCGAGTTAAACGCCTTGGCGTCTTGCACCATGGTAGATATTTACAAACGAAGCTTTGTTAAAAATGCAAGCGATGCCCATTACTTAAAAGCCTCAAAATGGGCAACTGGTTTATGGGGCGTTTATGCCATTGGCGTAGCCATGTTTGCCAATAAACTAGGAAGTTTAATTGAAGCTGTAAATGTGTTAGGCTCCTTGTTTTATGGCACCATTCTAGGAATATTTCTGGTTGCCTTTATGTTTAAAAAGATTAAGGGAGGTAGTGCATTTTATGCTGCAGTACTTGCAGAAGCAATTGTATTGTACCTATATTTTTTCACCAATATTAGCTTCCTTTGGTTCAACCTTTTTGGTAGTGCTTTGGTAATCTTCTTTAGCTTTATATTTCACTTTTTGCAAACCAAGTACTCACCTTCCATCTCTGGAACTACTGAGTAAATGTTTTGTTGCAAGCAAAAACTTACATCATCGGTTTGAAGATGTAACAACTTAAACCGGTTGGCATGAGAACTTTTTCTAACCAAGGCTTCTAAATCATTTTGATGTTGCTCAAATAATAAGAGCGCAGAAAGTGCAGCATCATCGGGCATTTCGAAACTGTCTTTTAAATGATGTAAAACTGCCCCAGCAAATAATGTGTCTTCAATATTGTATTTGTCTTTCCATCCCGAGCAAAGAAGCACAAGGTCTTTACCACTTGCTTGAATTTTCTTACAAAGTGCATCTAAGTTTAAGAAAGCACCAATCAAAATACTATGAGGATTCATTGACTTGGCCAGCTTAATTGCCTTGGTGCCATTGGTAGTGGTAAAGGCAATGTTTTTACCATTTAAAAAAGGATTCTCATATTCAAATGGCGAGTTGCCCATGTCAAAACCAGGCACCTTCACAGCATTGCGTTCGGCAGCAATGATAAAATCAAATTCTTTGAACATAAGGCATTCTTCCGGCTGTGAAACCGGAAGAATTTTATTTACGCCTGTATTAAATGCTACGCACATGGTGGTGGTAGCTCTCAAAATATCTATTACTACAACCACTTTATCCTTTAGGTCGTAAAGCGGCAATAAAGCAGGTGTATGAACAACCTCTGCTTTCATTATAAGAATGGGATTTTTACCACCTTAGCTTTAATCACCTTATCCCTGATTTCAATAAAGATTTCAGAATCCACTTTGCTAAATGCAGCACTCACATATCCCATGCCAATAGCCTTATTAAGCGATGGAGATTGTGTTCCTGAGGTAACCTCTCCAATAATATTACCTTCTGCATCTTTAATAATATAATGTTGACGTGGGATACCACGTTCTACCATTTCAAATCCTACTAATTTTTTTGTAGCACCATTTTCTTTAATGGCCTTGTGGTGTTCGTGGTTAATAAATGGCTTAGTAAATTTGGTAATCCAACCTAAACCAGCTTCAATTGGAGAAGTTTCATCATTGATATCATTGCCATACAAGCAGAAACCTTTTTCTAAACGCAGGGTATCGCGCGCACCCAAGCCGCAAGGGGTAATTCCAAATTCTGCACCCGCTTCAAAAAGGGCGTCCCATAGTTTACGCGCATCTTTGTTCCAAACATATAACTCAAAACCACCTGCACCAGTATAACCAGTGTTTGAGATAATCACATCTTCGCAACCTGCAACTGTGCCGCTGGTGAAAGTATAATATTCCATTGGGGCAAGGTTTACGTCTGTAAGTTTCTGAATAACTTTTATGGCATTTGGACCTTGAACTGCGAGCAAACTCAAATCATCACTCATGTTTATCATTTCAACACCAAACGTATTGTGTTTGCTGATCCAATTCCAATCCTTTTCAATGTTACTTGCATTTACTACTAAATAATATTCTGTTGCACTGTAGCGGTAAACCAATAAATCATCTACTATACCGCCATTTTCGTTAGGAAGACAGCTATATTGAACCTTTCCATCCGTTAGTTTTGAAGCATCATTTGAAGTAACCAACTGAATTAGATCTAACGCCTTCTCCCCTTTTAACATAAATTCACCCATGTGGCTTACATCAAATACGCCAACACTGTTGCGTACTGCTTGATGCTCTTGAATTAAATTGTTGTAAAGCACAGGCATATTATATCCTGCAAATTCAATCATCTTGGCTCCAAGAGAAGCATGGAGGTCGTTGAGTGCTACGTATTTCATTTGTTGTGTATTTTACGGGTTCAAATTAACATAAATCTGTAGAATATTTTAAATCCTTCTATTGTCGAACCAATCTTTACGTTTAGGTACTTTTAAATCTTGCAAGGTTGGAGACTTCACTTGAATGTTAAATATAAAGTATTGGGTACCAAATGCTGAAAGCGGCGCCCAGCCAAAGGTAAACTGCCAGCAATGTAAATCGCGACGAAGATCAATTCCTAGGTGAGAAATTTTATTAGTGGTAAAATCGTATCCCGAATTAAAATCAATGAACCAGTTTTTGGTTGGATTGAGTTTACCATTAAAGGAAAGCGTTTGAACAAAAGGCTTTTCATTTTCCAATAATCTAGAACTATGATTGTAATTAATGGTATAATTAAAGTTAACAGACCAATCAATTGCTGGCTCAGTAAAATTTAGTTTGGTCATTTCCTTTTTCCGGGCTTCTGCCCGGTCTTGACTTTTGCCTTTGAACATTTGTGGCGTTATTCCAGCGTTAATACCCATGTTTCCATTGGTAATTCTACCCAAAGTACCCTGCTCAGAAATATAAAACCTATTTACTCTTTGGTAAAATTTACTTCCATTTTCAGTTGTGATTACCTCGTTTACATAAGGATCTAGGGAGGCACCGCCAACTAAACTGATAGTTTTAAACAAGGTAGTACGCCAAGAAATTGGGATTACACTAAGCTTGAGCGAATCTGCAAAAATATTGTAAGCACCGCTCAACCTAATGCTTTCAAAAATCTTAATTTTTTCAATCTTCTCAGAAGTATCCTTGCCTTTTTTCCACTTCATTTCAAGGTTATTGTCGATTCCGAAATTAATATTGCCCTGCCTACCTCTTCCTGGGCTGCCATATAAAGAACCATCAAAGCGTGTATATTCTTGGGTATTGCCAGCAGTGTCTATTTGTACCCTTTGAATATAACCATAGCGTTCATTGCCAAAATCTGGGGTATAGCTTATGCTAACATCAGGATTTATCACATGCCTGATGGCCATTAATTTACCTTTTTTAAATTGAACCATACCAAAAAAACGAGTATTTATTCCAGTTCTAAAAGAATACTGGTTGAACCTATCAAAACCACTGTTATTTTCGGTTATTACTGTTCTATTTGTGGAGTCATAAGTTTTATTGATAGTTTTTAACACCCAAACTTCACTGTAATTTGCGCTTACCGAAAGTGTATAGTGCTTTAATAAGTTAAAAGAGTTTTGAATGCTTGCATTATGGTTAAACCCATTGCGCATGATGCTGTCAAAATAACTTTTGCTTGACTCCGAATCTCTTTGTTTAAAAAGTAGAGTATCTTTAGTATTGATGATATTTTGAAACTGACCTGTATAATTTATACTCGTTTTTTCGTACCATTTATCTGCAGTTGGTTTCCACTTGGGCTTAAACGGTTGAAATGAAGGAACAGTAAAAGTGAGATCTGGCAAAGTAACACTAATATCGCGGGTGGCCATATTTTGGGAAGCCCTAGCCGAAGAATTCAAATTATATTTTCCTCTTCCAAAAGACTGACTATAGTTCACAGAGGAGTTTATATTGTTTTGAAAAGCTGTATTGTTATTGTTGTTATAGGTATTAAATGCCAAGTATTGATTACCCGCAAGGTTTACATCGGCCCTAAAAGTCATTCCTGGTTTGGCTCTCGAATCCAAGCCGTGTGTCCAACGGATATTAAAAGTTTTAAACTTCTGAAAGTTCCTGTCTTCTGGTAAACCATTTTTATTAAAAGCATAGTTAGCGGTAAAATTTCCATTGAATTTATACCTTACAATATAATTGGTTCGAACCCCCAACTGCCAGCTCCCATTAGTAAATATATCCCCCAAAAGGGCTAGGTCCATTTTTGAACCCATTCCAAAATAATAACCACCTTGTCTTAAAAAGTAGCCTCTGCCTAATGCATTTCCGTATGCTGGAATGATAATTCCACTTTGTTGCCCGCGCTTCAGAGGAAATAATCCAAAAGGCAAAACCAAAGGTGTTGGCATCCCTCCAATGCTTAGGTTAGCAGGACCAGTAATTACCTTTTCTCCAGGTATTACTTTTAATCTCTTTGCTTTTATGCTAAAATGTGGATGGTCTAAATCGCAAGTTGTATAATAACTATCGCGGATATAAAAATTATTAAACTCATCTCTTTTTACCCGTTCCCCCTTTATGAATCCATCCCCTTCTTGGGTTCTAAAGGCCCGCATCAATCCCCTTTTTGATTCATAATTAAACGTAACTTCTTCAATTTTGTATTCGTCTGCACCTTGCTTAAAGACCGGTGTGTTGCCAAGTTTGCCTGTAGAATCCTTTTCTCCTGTAGCATTAATTAATTTCTTATCAAGATTAATGATAATCCTAGCTGATTTCATATCATAATCCTCGTATGTAATATGAGCATCACTGAAGAGTGCTGCAGTTTTTACTTCAGAATCATACACAATGGAATCTTTGGCGTTGTATTTGATTTTAGTTTTAATAGCAGATTTAGTCCTTGGAAGGTAATTGCTATCTAATGCCAATGAATCTGGAATTGAAGTATTGACAACAATATTTGTATCTGGAATTGGGTAGCTGTTTGATTTATAGGACTCCCCTGCTAAACTGTTTGGATGTTTTGTGGATATAGCTGATAGATTGATTAAATTTGCCTTTGAATTGAAGGTAGACGCAAAATTTGAAAAAACACCACCAAACATTAGCATGGCAATGAAACAAAGCCTGATGCGATTATTAAATGGAAAAGTTAACTGATATGAAAAGATTGTATTCAATATGGTGGGCAAAGCTAATTAAAGGAAGGCAATTTCTGAACTACGAAAAAATTGTGCCGTTTTTTCTTTTTTTTATATTGGTTTCTGCTATTCCATTAAAGCGACCAAGTGGGTTCAAAAAAACCATTTCTACAATTGTAATTGATGCCGGACACGGAGGAAATGACCCAGGTTCAATGAGCAATGGTGTTAAAGAAAAAGACATTACCCTTGCGCTTGCCCTTGCCTTCGGAAAAAAACTACAAGAACAGATACCAGATATTAAAGTTATTTATACACGTTCAACCGATAAATTTATTCCGCTTTGGGAGCGTGCAACAGTGGCAAATAAAAATGCTGCCGATTTGTTTATCTCTATTCATTGCAACTCTCATTCGAATACCGCAATTACAGGCTCAGAAACTTTTGCCATGGGATTGCACAAAGCCGAAAGTAATCTTGAAGTGGCTAAAAGGGAAAACGATGTACTCCTTCTAGAAAATGATTACCAAGAGCGCTACGAAGGATTCGACCCAAATTCTCCGGAGTCTCATATCTATTTTTCTTTGTATCAGAATGCCTACATGGAGCAAAGCATTAAACTGGCTGCTAAAGTAGAGCATCAGATTTCTAAAGGATTAAATAGACCTAGCAGAGGGGTTAAACAAGCTGGATTTGTAGTTTTATGGAAGACAGGAATGCCGAGTATTTTGGTAGAATCTGGCTTTATTTCTAACCTAAAAGACCGTGATTACCTTAGGAGTACAGCTGGTGTTGAAGAAATGGCATGCGCAATGGCAACAGCTGTATTAGAGTATAAAAAGTCATTCGAAACTCCCGCAACTCCCAAGTAATTAGCAAAGGTGTGTAAATTTCTTATTTTTGTTAAAAATTAACAGTTTTGAAAATCACAAGAGAAGCAAAAATTGGTTTGTTTGCAGCATTTTCACTTGCCGCATTGTACTTTGGTTATAATTTCTTGAGAGGCAAGAAATTATTTTCGCCATTGGTTACCTATTATGTTGTTTATGATAAAATTGATGGGGTAGTAAAATCAACTCCCATCTATTTCAAAGGACTTAAAGTTGGCCAGGTTGAAAAACTTGAACTATTTAGAACAGACAGCGCCAACCAAATATTAGTTACGTTAAATATTGACAAGAAAATTCAATTAAGCAGAAGTTCAGAAGCAAGAATAGTTAGCATGGACTTATTAGGTGGTAAAGCCATTTCTTTAATAATTCCAAGTTTGGTTGACCCAATTAAATCCAAAGACACCTTGATTGGCAGTGTTGAATCCACTTTATCTGCATCTATTTCTGAAATGATCACCCCTGTTAAGGACAAAACTGAAAGTGTATTACTTTCTTTAAATCATGTTTTAGGAGAGTTCGAAAAGGTGTTGGATCAAGGCGGAACCCAAAACCTAACTGCTTCTACAAAAGACCTTGCAATTATCATGAAAAACCTGAGTGAAATGTCTGCTACTTTAAATAGGGTTTTGAGCGCACAAGAAGGAAATGCCGGCAAGCTTGCAGAAAATTTGGAATCTATTACTGGGAACCTAAAAAAGAGTAATCATGATATTGCAAATTCACTCAAAAACATGAACCAGCTGAGTGATTCCTTAGCAAAAGCACCTTTAAAATCTACCATTGAACAGCTTAATCATACTGCAGAAGAATTAGCTGCTATTTCCAAAAAGCTAAATGATGGACAAGGCACAGCTGGAAAGCTACTTAACGACGAAGAGCTTTATAACAACTTAAATAAAACTACTTTAGAACTAAATGCCTTGCTAAAAGACCTAAGGGAAAATCCAAAACGCTATATTAATGTTAGCGTGTTTGGAGGGAAAAGCAAGTAAAATGATTGAACCTTAACGTAAAATAACTCGTTCAAAGTTCTTATCTACCTTAAATTTAATCATCCCTACAGCAAAGTGTTTCTCATTTAATTTGATGCTTTTTCCATCTACAATGGCTTCAGTGCAATTGAAAGGAACACCATGAAACACTACTTTAAAATTCTTGCAAGGCGAATCGTAATTTCCTTCTTCAAGAATATGATTAAGAATTAAGTTCTTATCATTTCCAGTTACATAAAAACGGTTGTGGTTAAAAATTCCAGCCTTGTATCCATAATTATCTCCAGCATCTTCATACAAAACACTCAGTACATCTTTGCCTTTAGTATAATAAACATTTAGGGTAATTTCTGTCACTTCAAACTCGCCTACATACTGCATTTTTGGATAATATGGAATCACAGCACCTGCCCTCACAAAAACTGGTATTCTGTCAATTGGACAAGTAACTTTATATTCCTTTCCTCCTTTATATTCTGTGTCGTTCCATAGATGATACCATGAGCCTCTTGGTATATAAACTACTCTTTCATTGGTGTTTGGATGCAATACAGGGCAAATCAATAAATGGTCGCCAAAACAATATTCATCCATTCTGTCTCTGGTTTCTGGGTCGGTTTGATCCAAAAAAGACAATGGCCTAATAATCGGTGTGCCATAAGTAGTATGCTGCCAAAATGAGGTATAGAAGTAAGGCAAAAGTTGATACCTTAAGTGTATAAATTTCTTTACAATGAATTCATATTTGCTACCAAAACTCCAAGGCTCTTGGTTAAATTTGGTTTCATTTCCTGCACTATGAGTTCTAAAAAATGTATGAAAAGTAGCCAATTGAATCCAACGTGTATAAAGCTCTCCATCTGGTTCACCAATAAATCCACCCACATCACTGCCAGCAAAAGATACGCCTGAAATTGAAAGTCGCTGACATTGGATATTTGCCAACCATAAGTGCTCCCAACTCGCAGTGTTATCGCCTGTCCAAACACTTGAATAGCGCTGTAATCCACTGTAGCCAGAACGAGTAATCACAAATGGACGATTGGGCATTAAGAACTTTTTTAAACCATTATAAGTGGCTCTGGCCATTTGCATTCCATAAACATTATGCCCTTTTCTATGGCTGCAAGGGTTTCCATCAAAATCATGACGCACATCTTCTGGGAAAGTACCAATTTCAAAAACAGCAGGTTCATTCATATCATTCCACACCCCTTTAACACCTACTTCAACAAGTTCATTAAACAAGGTGCTCCACCACTCCCTCACCTGAGGATTGGTAAAGTCAGGGAAATGACATTTACCCGGCCAAACATCTCCTTCCATTAAAGTACCATCTGCTCTTTTACAAAAAAAGTCGTTTTGAATGCCTTGTTTCCAAACCTCATAATCTTTGTCAATTTTTATCCCTGGGTCAATAATGACAACCGTTTTAAAACCTTGCTCACTTAAATCACTCAACAAACCTTTTGGGTCAGGAAAATATTCTTTACTCCAAGTAAAACACCTAAAGCCTTCCATGTAATCAATGTCAAGATAGATTACATCGCATGGAATTTTGCGCTTTCTAAACTCTTCTGTTACCTCTCTTACTTTACTTTCTGGATAATAACTCCATTTACATTGATGGTAACCAAGCGCCCATAAGGGTGGCAACTCATGGGTGCCTGTTAGAGAGGCGTATTGTTCAACAACATTTGTAAGCTGTGGGCCATAAATAAAATAATAGTTCATTTCGCCTCCACGTGCCCAAAAACTACAAACATCATGTTGCTCTTTGCCAAAATCAAAAATTGTTCTAAAGGTATTGTCGAAGAAAACACCATAACCATGTTTACCTTCTCCATGCAAGCCCATGTAAAATGGAATGTTCTTGTATAAAGGGTCTGTATCTTTTACATATCCATAAACGTCAGAGCCAAAATTCTCAAAGTACTTGCCACGCATATTTAATTCGGTAGGCTTATCTCCCATGCCATAAAAAGATTCATCTGGTTGAATCTTCTTACTACAATAGTTTATTTTCCCTCCTTTTAGAAGGTAATGTTGCCAATGAAATCCAAGCTCATCTTCCAAGATAATTTCTCGGTCCTTGTTCATCATTGTAACACTGATATTGGCCTTTGAAATACGACAAATCACCTTTGCAGTTTCTATTTCATAATATTCATCATGTTCTTCAAATTGCAAAGAAGTTAACTTAATGCGAAAATACTTACTAACTGCATAAGAAAAGTCCTTCTGAAAAAAACCATCTGGTGCATATCTAAATCGAATAATGCTATCTGTATTTACTTTGACTTCTAAAATAGTATCTTCATTGTAGAAATAGAAAAAATTACCTTCTTTCTTGTAACTATGAATGCGGCCTGGATAGTACTTTATGGAGTATTTTGACTTAGATTCTGTGATTTGCATTTCGAGTGATTATTTTTATGTTGAAAACAAGGCTTGCATAGTTATGCAATCTAAAGAATTCGTTTTTCAAATTAATAAAATAAATTTAGATTTTAGTTGCAAAGTCTTAATATTTATAATTTAATTTTACAAAAATAAGGCACGCTTAACAATGAGTACAAATAGGAAGAAAATTTTGATGTTTGGCTGGGAATTTCCTCCTGTGATTTCTGGTGGCTTGGGGGTAGCAACGCTTGGACTTTGTAAGGCTTTGGCTCCCATGGCTGATGTTAAAATGATTATCCCAAAAAGTGTTTCAGAATTCTCTATTCCTAACATTACTTTAATTGGGCTCAATAGCTTTACTCAGCAAGAATTAGATGCGCTGTTTACAGGCGAACACTCCAATTTTAGTGAATATTTTCAAGCTCAAAGTGATTGGAGTTTTAATCCTTATGAAAAAATCCCTCAAGGAGAATACTTCCAAAGTAGATTTTCTACTGTTTTCCAAGAATCGGTTCAACCCTTTGAAATACAAGATTTATATGCTGGTGATGTCATTAAAAAAGTAATTGAGTTTGCCAGAATAGCTGTTCGTTTTGGTTTGACCCAAACGTTTGATATAATTCATGCCCATGATTGGATGACTTTCTTACCTGCTATGGAACTGAAACGGAGAACAGGAAAACCTATGGTACTACATGTTCATTCAACTGAATATGACAGGGCAGGTGCGAACAGCAAAAACTGGGTATATGAGCTCGAGCGTGAAGCTATGCAATACGCAGATTGTATTATTCCAGTGAGCAGATATACTGGAAAGATTTGTGAAAATCATTATGGCATTTCACTGTATAAAATTAGTCCAATCCATAATGGAATAGAGCCTATTCAGCCTCTGGTTCGGTTCAAACCGTTTAAAGAAAAGCTAGTTATATTTTTTGGAAGGGTTACTATGCAAAAAGGTCCTTCTGTTTTTGTAGAAGCTGCTAAAATTGTCTTAGCACATTGCCCAAATGTTAGATTTGTAATGGCTGGAAGTGGAGACCAACTCAACCCAATCATTGAAAAAATCTCTGCTTATGGCTTGGGTGATAAATTCTCCTTTACTGGCTTTTTAAATAAACAAAGATTAAATGAATTATTAGCCATTGCAGATGTCTATTGCATGCCAAGTGTGAGCGAACCCTTTGGCTTAAGCGCTGTGGAGGCCGTTCAATATCAAATTCCAACCATCATTTCAACAAGCTCTGGTGTAGCAGAAGTGCTCAATGGCGCATTGCAATTTGAAGTTTGGGATACGCATAAATTTGCGCAATACATCATCGCAGCACTTGAATATAATGGCCTTCAAAGTAGTGTTATAGAAAGCAATGCAAAAAGCTTGAAAGCCATTACATGGGAGCATTGTGCGGAAGAAGTAATGCAAGTTTACCAAAGGCTATGTTAAAGGTTTAGCAAATTGCATTACATAAAAAAAGGTCACCTAAAAATTAAGTGACCTTCTTCAAAATAATATTTGCAATTTTTACATGCTCAATTTCGCTCTTAAACCTTGGTCTAATGCGTCTAAAAACTCTTCTGTATAAAGGTAATGCGCACCATGACTAACCTTATTGCCATGAATACAAACCGCTAAATCTTTGGTCATTTTTCCGCTTTCTACAGTTTCAATACAAACCTCTTCTAATGCTGTACAGAAATTTATTAAAGCCTCATTGCCATCTAATTTACCTCTAAACGCCAAACCTCTTGTCCAAGCAAAAATACTTGCAATTGGGTTGGTAGACGTTGGCTTACCATTTTGATGGTCGCGGAAGTGGCGAGTAACCGTGCCATGGGCTGCTTCTGCTTCCATGGTTTTGCCATCTGGCGTTACCAATACAGAAGTCATTAAGCCTAATGAGCCAAATCCTTGTGCAACGGTATCACTTTGAACATCGCCATCATAGTTTTTACAAGCCCAAACAAAGTTGCCGTTCCACTTTAGTGCAGAAGCCACCATGTCATCAATTAAACGGTGTTCATAAGTAATGCCAACCGCTTCAAATTGTGCTTTATAATTGTTTACGTAAATCTCTTCAAAAATATCTTTGAACCTACCATCATATTTCTTTAAAATGGTATTTTTAGTAGAAAGGTATAATGGCCATTTTTTACTTAAAGCCATGTTGAAACAAGAGTGGGCAAAACCCATGATACTTTCGTCTGTATTGTACATGGTTAAGGCTACGCCATCTCCCTTAAAATTATACACTTCAAATTCTTGAACAGTGCCATCTTCGCCTTCAAACTTCACGGTAAGTTTACCTTTTCCTTTGGTCACAAAATCCGTTGCACGGTATTGGTCGCCAAAAGCATGACGGCCAATCATGATTGGGGCAGTCCAATTTGGCACTAACCTTGGCACATTGCTACAAACAATCGGTTCACGAAAAACAGTTCCATCCAAAATATTACGAATGGTACCATTAGGGCTCTTCCACATTTGTTTTAGGCTAAACTCTTTTACACGTTGTTCATCAGGTGTAATGGTAGCGCACTTTATCCCAACACTGTATTTTTTGATGGCCTCTGCCGCATCAATGGTTACTTGGTCGTTGGTTTCATCGCGGTATTCCATGCCAAGGTCGTAATACTTAATATCTAAATCTAAATAAGGAAGAATCAATTTGTCTTTGATAAACTTCCAAATAATACGAGTCATCTCGTCTCCATCCAGCTCCACAACTGGATTTTCCACTTTAATTTTTGCCATTGCTATCTATAAATATGAGTAATTTTCAGGCTCAATATTAGCCAAAATCTTGTATTTAGAAAATGATTTAATCCTTACCTACAAATTCAATCAAAGCTGGATTAATCCCTAATCCCAAATTCTCTTGATACTTAGTTACAGACTTTGGATTTCGCGGATTTAAGCTTTCAAAATAAAGATTACCAGCGGCATCCTTAAGCATAATTTCTATGTTATTTCTTCCCTTAGGCCATAGCATTTCACCAGTATTTAAGTTCAAAACATTAAACTTACCCTTTTTATAAACATAGACACTATAGGTATAAGCTGGTTCTTTTATTACAGTTCTTCCATTTTCTTGTTCTTTAACTGCAGCTACTTTTATGATAGAGTCGGCCAAAACACCACCCTCATTTACTAACAAGTAGTTACCAAAATAAAAAAGCTCTAAGGCATCAACTTTTCTTTTTAAACCAGCGAAGTAAGTTGGAAATTGTTGGGGTTTAATAATCGTTATATCAAACGCATCACTTAAATACATTTCCTTTCCTTTGGTCATTAACAATAAAGGTAAACGCTCCTCTGTAATGCCTTCCCACTTAAACCTGTTAAGGTCTAGCATTTCATCATACTCAAATGGCTTTAAAACAATACCCTCTTCATTGAGTAAACCCCATTTACCATTAAGTTTGGCCATAATTGGTTTTTTAGGGAGATACACTTTTTTATCTACCACTTCCATTTGAACCACCACTTTGGTGGGATCATTTGGATCAATTGGTACTTCCATATATTCTGTATCCGACCAAAACCTGCACGACAAATACCCTTGACCCAAATATAAACCTCCAATGCTCATTTTAACCATCATGGCAAGGTCTTCATATTTGGGTTCAATAATCTTAAATACTTTATCCTCATTATCTATGAATTGAATGCCAAAAAGTTTCCCTTCTTTAAAAGCTTTTACGGTTTGACCCGAAGCTGAAATTACAGAAAACAATACTACCAATAGCAGCGTGTTTCTTGTTAATTGTTGGGATTTGAAGGCTAATTTGCTAAACAAATAATTCATATTGCTAAACATTTGAAAAGGTAAATATAAATGAAACTTCGATTAAAAAAATCAAAATCCATGCATACTTTATACAAATTATTCTGTAAGAGTTTATTCACTTTGCATTCCAAAAATTAAAGTTGGGAGCTTAAAAATGTAAATTGGCATTTTTGAAATTGTTGTAAAAAAACAGATTAATTATTCTTGTTCCATAATTTTAGAAAACAATGAAAAAAATACTGAGCACCTTATTCCTTCTTGGAAGTTTAATTGGATTAAAAGCACAATCTACAGACACTTCTGCTACACAAAAAATTGGCGGTTATCGCCTAGAGAAAGACGAAGTTGTTTTTGTCTTTAACCCAAACGAACATAGCGATTTTATTACCTCCTATGGCATGTGGCGCAGTAAAAATAACGTAAAGGTTAAGGAAGTTACTTTGTGCGGAGAATTTAATAGTTGGATGACAACGGCAAAAAACTATCAAATGACAAAAGTTGGAGAGGTTTATGAATACCGCATGAAACTTTCTGATTTTAAAGGCAAATCAAAAGTAGAATTTAAGTTTGTTGTAAATCAAAAGTATTGGGCTGAACCAAAAACGAGCTTCACGAATTTGACGCAAAGCATGCCCGAATTCACCATACCCAAAAACTTTATTTTAAACTTGGTTCAACCCGAAACCAACTAACAAAGCTCATACACAATGGCTGCACCTTGGCCAACGCCAATACACATGGTTGCTAAGCCATATTTTACATTTCTTCTTTTCATTTCGTGCAAGAGGGTTGTAGAAATTCTAGACCCACTTGCACCTAATGGATGTCCAAGGGCAATTGCTCCACCATTCACATTTACGATAGCTGGGTTAAGTCCAAGGTCGCGCATACAAGCCAAACCTTGAGAAGCAAAAGCTTCATTTAATTCAACTAAACCCAAATCATTTACACCAATACCTGCTCTTTTTAAAGCCTTTTGCGTAGCTGGAACTGGACCAATCCCCATCACAGAAGGATCAACACCTGCAATGCCTCTACCCGCAACTCTAGCAATTGGATTTAAGTTGAATTGTTTTACAGCATCCTCACTTGCTAAAAACAAAGCTGCCGCGCCGTCATTGATGCCACTGGCATTGCCCGCAGTAACAGAACCGTCTTTGCGAAAAGCGGGTTTTAACTTGGCCAATTCCTCTAAGGAACTCAACCTTGGGTGTTCGTCTTTATCAAATAGTTTAGGATCACCTTTTTTTTGCGGAATGGCAACTGGAATTATTTCATCCGCAAACTTACCTGCATCATGGGCAGCTTGATATTTCAATTGAGATTGATACGCAAAGGCATCTTGGTCTTCTCTGCTTACCTTCCATTGTTCTGCCACATTCTCTGCAGTTTCGCCCATGCTATATGGATGATACAATGCAGAAAGAGCTTTGTTAGTGAAGCGCCAGCCTATGGTAGTATCATAAATTTCTGGCGTTCTGCTAAAGGCGGTATCTGCCTTTGCCATTACAAATGGAGCACGTGTCATACTTTCTACGCCCCCAGCAATATAAATTTCGCCATCACCAACCTCCAAGGCCCGAGAAGCATCCATGATACTTTGCAAACCACTGGCACAAAGTCTATTTACAGTATTACCACCAATACTAGTGGGCAACCCAGCTAATAATAAAGCCATTCGGGCAACATCTCTGTTATCTTCACCTGCCTGATTAGCAGCACCCAAAATTACATCCTCTATTTGATTCACGTCTATGCCTGGATTTCTTTCCACTAAGGCTTTTATTACCAAAGCCGCTAAATCGTCTGGGCGAATTGTACTTAAAGAACCACCAAACTTTCCAATGGGCGTGCGCACAGCATCTACAATGTAAACAGATTTCATATAAGAATATTTAATGGCAATATTACTACTTAATCCTTTTGGTTTAACAAATTTATCGCTATAACAAATCAATAATATTGTTTGAACCCTACCGTAAAAACCTTGTAAAACCTTGAAAATACTGAAAAGTCAAAATAATGTCACAAACCAAAAACATGATAAAAGTTAGGTGTTCATATGAAAGGAAGGATATTTCTTTGCACACACAAAAAATTAAAAATGAAAAAACTAATACTTCTTCTTTCATTAGCCTTTTCTACCCAAATAAATCTCGCTCAAACTATTGTAAGTGATTCTGCTACCATGGGCCCTGGCTATGGTAAAGATATTTTTTACAGTTTAAAAAATGGCAAGGTAGCTGAAGCCCCCAACAATAATTGGCACTTGGCTTTTAGAAGCGGATTTATAAGCGATGGTATTTTTATCAATTCAACCAATGCAACCAGAGGTTTTTTAACCAATAAAGACACAAGTGCATGGAAAACCTTAGACAGCAGCAGCGCAACTACCGAGGTATTTAACACAGACACCAGCTGGGATATTGGTGCATTTAATAGAACTTTTGATAGCCCTTATTGCAGCTGGGGAAGCTACAATACCATTACCCATAAAGTTACAGGAGATTCATTATTTTTTATTAAACAAGGTAATAATTGGATTAAACTTTGGGTAATTGAAAAAGATTATGGTAATTGGAAAATCAGAATTGGAACCCCAACTTTAGATACCACACTTACCATTCTGCATACCAATATTCGCTCAAATAATTTTGGATACGTTAACTTGCTTACTGGCACAGTAGAATACAGAGAACCAGTAGATTCAACTTGGGACTTCGTATTTACAAGATACAATTCTTTACAAGCTTCTCAACAAGTATATTATCCTTCAACAGGTGTTTTAAATAACAGAGGTGTTGTGGCAAGCAAGGTATCAGGTGTTGACAAAGAAAATTATACCAGTTATAATTCGCACCCATTTGCAAGAAGCATCTCGACTATTGGTGCTGATTGGAAATCATTTGACAATAACACCTTTCAATGGAAAATTGCAGATTCTACAGTTTATTTTGTAAAGGCCAAAAATGGTGATATTTGGAAAGTATGGTTTACGGGCTTTAGTGGCTCTGGTTCTGGAAAATCATATTTCAACAAGCAAAAATTATTTACGGTAGGCTTGTTGGATCAAACCCAAAAAACCATAGCTAAATTAGCTGTTTATCCTAACCCAACAAGCGATTACCTGCAAGTTGTTTTAGATAACCAAGAATTAAACTCAGCCACTTTACGTGTTTTAGATTTAAACGGCCGATTAGTAGCTGAACAAAACTTTAATGTTGTGAAAGGCATGCAAGAATTACAATTATCTGTTCAAAATCTTAATGAAGGAGTTTACATTGTAAATCTTGAAAGTGCTGGATACAGCGCTGTAAGCAGAATTATAATTGCTCGTTAAGCGTTAAGAATTGAAGATATTTCGAATCATAATGTTTTTATCACTTTGTGCCTTTACGCAATTAAGGGCACAAAGTGTTTTATTGGTTTTACAGAAATCTGGAAAGCCGCTTGAAGGTGCCATGGTTTATGTAAAATGCATTGAAGGACCTTGCAAAAACAGAACAGAAATAATGTACACCGATTTGGCTGGAAAGGCACAAATACCAGCTGGTGGTACTTATGAAGTTACCGTAAAAAAAATCGGTTTTGAACTCAAAAAAATATCTTTAGCTCCAGGTTCAAATCAAACTTTGGCATTAAATGAGATGCCAAATGATTTGGAAGAGTTTGTTATCACTGGGGAATATGAGAAAACTAGCACGCAACAATCGCTTCAAAAAGTTAGAATTATTGACCAAAAAAGAATTCAAGCCCAAGGTGCCGTTAATTTAAAAGACCTGCTCGCGAATGAACTTAATGTTCGGATTTCACAAGATAATATTCTGGGCTCTGGATTATCCCTTCAAGGCATCTCGGGTCAAAATATAAAAATTCTTATTGATGGCGTACCAGTCGTAGGCAGAGTAAATGGCAATATAGATTTGAGCCAAATTAATCTTAACAATATCGAACGAGTTGAGATTATTGAAGGCCCAATGAGCGTTGTTTATGGAACAGATGCATTAGGAGGTGTCATAAACCTGATTAGTAAGAAACAAGGAAAAGCAAATTTTACCAGCAGTTTGCAATCCTATTATGAAAGTGTTGGACAATACAACCTAAATACTAGTTTAGGTATGCGCAAAAATGAACATGCCATTAAACTTGGGCTTGGAAGAAATTATTTTGACGGCTATACTAGTTCACAATACTACGATCAAAATATTGCCACACCAGCAATTGTAAAAGGTTATGAAAGATTTTATGAACGCAAACAACAATGGCTTCCTAAGGAGCAATATTTTGCTGATTTAAACTATACCTATACTTTTAAAAACGGGAATATCACCTATCAATCTGCCTATTTTGATGAAAATGTAACTAACAAAGGCCTTCCAACTATAACAAGCTACGATGCCTATGCCTTTGATGATTATTATGCTACCAAAAGAATTAACAACTATGTTTTTTTGAACCTAAAATTCAAAAGCAAAGCTAATCTTAATCTTATTAATGCCTATTCTTGGTTTGACAGAACTAAATCTTTATACAGAAAAGACCTAGTTACCCTTAATGAAAAACTCATTCCAGTAGAAGATGACCAAAGCAAAATAAGTTTTAGCAATTTTAACTTTAGAGGAACTTACAGCACTAAGCAACATCAAAAGTTAAATTACCAATTAGGTTATGATATTGTTTATGAAATTGGCAGTGGCGACCGCATGTCTGGAAATCCTTCTGTTGTGGACGCTGCCACCTTTTTAAGCATGGAATTGAAACCAATTGCAAGACTAAAAATTATGCCTGCAGCAAGGCTTGCTTATAACAGCAGATTTAATGCGCCATTGGTACCTTCCTTAAATATTAAATACGACCTCTCGCCCGTTTGGACACTAAGAGCATCTTATGGAAATGGATTTAGGGCACCTTCACTAAAAGAATTAAACTTATTCTTCTTTGATTTTAACCATAGTATCCAAGGCAATCAGAACTTAAAAGCAGAAAATTCTCATAACTTCAATATGGTTTTAAGCGGACGAAAAGCCTATACAAAACATATTATTGGCATTGAATCTTCAATTTTCTTTAATCATATTTATAACATGATTAGCTTGGCAGTGATTGATGTTAATGCTACCCCACCTTTATACACCTATGTTAATATAGATACCTATAAAACTTATGGTTTAAATGTTCAGGGAGAATTTAAATACAATACACTTAGCCTTGTTGGAGGATTTACTTATAGCGCTAGATATAACATTTTAAGCAACACAATTCCAAATTTAGATGCCTATTCTTATTCGCCAGAATTAAGATTAAACATTGGTTATTTGGTTCCAAAAATAACAACACAAATAAATATTTTTGGAAAGTACAATGGCGCACTTCCTAGCTATTTCTTGAACCAAAATAATGAAGTTGAACAAGGTATAATTGACCCTTTTAGTTTATTAGATGCCAGTGCAGGCAAATCTTTTTACAAAAATAAGATAGCTTTAACGGCAGGTGCTAAAAACATTTTGAACGTTACAAATCTTAATAATGCAGCTGGGGGCGGCGCTGTGCATGGCGGAGGGAATATGATGCCAGTTAGCTGGGGTATTAGTTATTTTATTCAAATGACCTTAACATTGTAAATACTTGAAAAACTTTAAATTCAATACGAGCCTTATAGCTATTAACTTAGTAATTTTACTTAGTGCTTGCGAGAAAAAAGAAGAAGCACTTATTCTGCCAACTTCCAAAGGTGATGTAAAAAATTATACAGTTAGACTTGGCAGAGATTATACCACACAGTTATTTTTTACCCTAAGAGATGGCGCAATAAAAGCAAATGATTTTATGGCCTGGGACCTGGGATTTGATTGCAACCCAAATGGATATATAGTAAAAATAAATGGCGGAAAAGAGGTTCAAGTTGCCAATACAGGCACAAAAGACTTTAGCGAAATTCCAACTCTAGCTGGCGTTGAATGGGAATATGACAACCCCGCAGGAGAATGGAAAGGCACAGCTTTTGGTGACTGGTACGATTCATTAAGTCGCAAATGTCATGGTTACGTTTATTTGATAGACCGCGGACAAACAGCAAATCCAAGATATAAAAAACTGAAATTCTTAACAGTAAATCCTTCAGGTTATACTTTTCTATTTGCTAATTTAGACGGAAGTGATGCGCATGAATATGCAGTACCCAAAATTGCAAACCGTAACTACAGCTACATTAATTTTGATGACCCCAACAAAATAATAGACTTAGAGCCAGATAGAGAAAATTGGGATATTCTTTTTACTAGGTATAGACACGTGTATTACAATATGTCGCCAATAACTCCATACAGCGTCACCGGAGTGATACTAAACCCAAACAAAGTTATATGTGCAAAAGATAGTACCATTGGCTTTGAAAATATTACGGCTGAAACACTGAAAGAATTTGAATTTACCAACAGAAAAGATGTTATTGGATTTGATTGGAAAAGATATGATTTCGATTTGAACCGATATGATGTTGTTAGAAAATATACTTATATTATTAAAGACACTAAAGGCTTTTATTACAAACTTAGGTTCATCGATTTTTATGATGAACAAGGCGTGAAAGGCGCTCCAAAATTTGAGACTCAAAGATTATAACTCGTATGAAAAAACTTACTCTATTAATTACAGCTTTATTTTTATTTTTCGGCTTGACCCAAGCTCAAAATGAAGAAAAACATTTAGGAAACATTAAACAAATCACCTTTGGAGGCGACAATGCAGAAGCGTATTTTAGTCCGAATGGAGATAAAATCAGCTTCCAAAGTAACAATAAAAAATGGGGGTTAAAATGCGATCAAATTTTTTATATGAATTTGGCTGAACCAATACTAGATTCAAACGGAAAGGCTCAGATGATTAGCACAGGAAAAGGCAGAACTACTTGTAGCTATTACATGCCAAACAATAATGATATTATTTATGCTTCTACCCACCTGAAGCATCAAACTTGCCCACCAGACCCAATGAGCACAGGCAGATACTTATGGGCGATTTACCCTGAGTTCGATATTTTTGTGGCAGATGAAAAAGGCAATATCAAAAAGCAAATTACCAATACCTCAGGATATGATGCAGAAGCAACTATAAGTCCAGATGGCAAAATGATTGTTTTTACCAGCACCCGCAATGGAGATTTGGATTTATACATTTCTGACATTGAAGGGAACCATGTAAAACAGATTACGACAGGTTTAGGGTATGATGGTGGCGCTTTTTTTTCACCAGACAGCAAACGATTGGTATTTAGGGCAAGCCGACCAAAAACAGAGGCAGAAATAAAGGATTATAAAGACCTTTTAAAACAAGGCTTAGTTGCTCCAACCAACATGGAACTTTATACATGTAACATTGATGGAGGTGAGTTAAAACAAATTACAAACTTAGGAAAAGCAAATTGGGCTCCATTCTTTCATCCTTCTGGCAATAAAATTATCTTTAGCAGCAACCATCATAGTGTAAAAGGGTATGATTTTCAGTTATACATAATTAATGATGACGGTACAGGTTTAGAGCGAATTACTAATAATAGTTTATTTAATGCATTTCCGATGTTTTCGCCAGACGGTTCTAAACTAATCTTCAGCAGTAACCGCAACAATGGCGGTACAAGAGATACCAATCTCTTCATTTGTGACTGGATAGATTAGTAAAAAAATGATTGACAAAAACGAGATTTGGCATTTTGCTAAGTCCTTTCAAGAACAAAAGATGAAAGAACTTACAGATGCCATTAAAAAAGTTCAAGAAAGCGGTAATTCTGAACAAAAGAGTAGCATGGGAGATAAATATGAAACCGCTCGTGCCATGAGTCAGAATGAAATCTACATGCTTTCTAAGCAGCTTGAAGTTTTAAAAACTGAATACCATAAATTATTAAAAGTCAATCCAGAAAAGACATCCAATATTGGAGAATTAGGCGCTTTGGTTCAAACCGAAACCACCTTATGCTATATTGTAGCAGCTATTGGAAATTTAAGTGTAAATAACTACAAGGTTGCTATAATTTCTGATGTATCACCTTTGGCAAAGGCAATTTTTGGAAAATCTAAAGGTGATTATATTGCTATAGCCAACAAACAAGTAAAGATTTGTGAATTGAACTAATTGTTCTCCTCAGCATCATGGATAATTCTTAGGTGAATTGTCCCAATTTTTGCTTGGTTTATAGACTCAATTGTAATCTCAAATTGGTCTAAAATTAGCTTTTCACCTGCAGTAGGAATGCTTTCATGGGATGAAATAATATATCCTCCAAGGGTGTGATATTCGCCTTCTGGTATTCCCAATTCATATTCATTGTTTAGGTAATCAATTTCTTGGCGTGCTGAAAATCTGAATTCTTTTTCCCCAATGGTTTGCTCAATCAATTCTTCAACATCATGTTCATCTTCTATTTCTCCAAAAACCTCTTCCATAATATCTTCAATAGTAATGATACCGGCTGTTCCACCTAATTCATCTACCACCAAAGCAATACTTTTTCTAGTGCGCGTAAAGCGATTCAACAAATCCATGATAGACATGGTTTCGGTTGCAATTTCAATAGAAATCAAAATGCTACGAATGTTTTCTGGCCGCTTAAACATTTCCTTTTGATGCACATATCCAATCACCTGATCTTGATTATCTTTATAAATAAGTATTTTAGATAAACCAGTTTCCACAAACAATTGATGCAATTGGTCTATACTAGCATCAATGCTCATGCTCACAAGTTCTGTTCTTGGCGTAAGACATTCGCGCACCTTTATGTTACCAAAATCAAGCGCATTCCTAAATATTTCTGTGTCTACCTCAATATCTTCAGGAAGGTCTTGTTCATTAATTTGATCAATGTATTGGTCTAAATCTAATCTACTAAAAGCAGGAGTATTTTCTGTAAACTCTCCTCCTCCTAGTTTAGATAAAATCAACTTTGAAAGCCAAGTGAAAAAGTGAACTATTGGCCAAAAAAGATAATAGAAAAACATAAAGGGAACCACCAAAATTTTAAGGATACTATCTGGGTTTATGCGAAATAAAACCTTTGGCAAAAACTCAGCGGTTACCAGCACAATTAAGGTTGAAATAAGCGTTTGGATAAACAGAAGAAGAAAATGGTACTGTGTTAAGGAGGGCAAAAGATTTAAGAACACACCATCCAAAACTTTGGCCATATAAATACCATACACCACCAAACCAATATTATTACCAATAAGGGTTGTACTTATAAATTTTGAAGGATTGGCAATAAAAGGAGAAAGTATTCTTGCATAATAACTCCCTTGTTTATTTTTGAGTTCAATGAGTAGTTTATTGGCAGAAATAAACGCGATTTCGATACCTGCGAAAAAGGCAGAAAACAAAATACTGCCTATGATAATGACGGAAGGGTTGTCCATTTAGGCTCGCAATTTAATCAATATTTAGGGTAAAATCCAAAGAAACCTGAGTCTAACGTAATTGTAAATCAGACTTTTTGACCAAAATTCTTCTAAAGGCATATTCCTGCACAGAGGCTGCTAAATTTTGATTACCCACTTTTGCAAAGAACTTTTCGGGGTCAATCGTCCTTTCTTTTTTATCCTCATCAAAACGATCCTTAGTTTTGTCTCCCACCAACTTTTCATATAAACTTAAATGTTGGATGTCTCCATTTATTAATTTTAAGTCTATACTAACATAAGCATTAAGGCCAAATACAGAATCTCTTTCAGCTTTTGTAAAAACGGTTTCATCATAAAAACCTTCGGCATATAATTGTTCAAAAGCATTTAATAATAAGTTGGTTTTTAAGGTGTCGGTTTGAACCAAATTGCCTTTGCTATCTTGTATAACTCCCTTTTGTTGGGCAGTAATTGCGTTTAAAACAAAGGATTCACTTTCATTAGATGGGTAGCGAATGGTTATTTCTTGAATGTCCTTTTTCGCCACATTAAAAATCAGCTTACTGCGCCATTTTATCTCATCAGTACTAAATCTAGGTGTTAAGAAGCCAATAAAACCAGGCTGTTGAATGATATAAGGTTGATCTTCGCCTTCCAAAATCATGAATGTGCCTTCTTTTTCAGGAGTTTCGGTACCAATATATATCACCTTCAAGAGCCTTTCTCCCTCGTAAATCTCGCACTTAATACCTTTACTCCCAAGAATGGCCATTGCTGTATTGTGCATAGGCGCGCTAACAGGAATTTTCACTTGCAAATCATGCAGGGTTGTTAGTAATAAGTTTATCTTGGTATGATCAACCAGAATATTTTTATTGGCAGTCCAAGTGTTGTCTGTGTTTCTCTCTAATGTTAACGTTTTTCCAACCTTATCGGCTAAAAAAACACGTGTAACTTTTGCTGTGTCTTTAACAGCAAAAGCAGCTGCTTCATGCTGGGAATTAGACCAAGGTTTGCGCATAAGTAGAAAGGTACTTATACCAAGCACCACAACAACTAGGAGTAAAATAAACGTGCTTTTTTTCATCGAGTATATTTTCTTCTACGAATAAAATTATTGAGGAAACCAAAGAGTAATATTAGTATAACAGGACCGCCGATGTTTAAGGCAATCCAATAATTTCTTTGCTTTTTTATTTTACCCTTATCAAGCAAGCGCAGTTTTATTTCTTTACTTCTAATTTCAATAATGCCTGAATCATCGCATAGATAATCAATACAATTTAAAATAAGCTTTTCATTTCCAAACTGCTGATTGGTAAATCTATCATAACCTAAAGGATAAACTTCTCCAGTGCTTTTTTTAAATTGATTTCGGATTACATCTCCATCAGAAATAACTATCATTTTGTTGTTATCCACATGGTCTTTAAAAGGTAAGTCGGGCGTTCTACTTTGGTCGAACCTATAGGCAAAATTGCTTGTAAATTTGCCCTCTAACAATACACCCATAATAAACTCCCCTTTGCTTTTACGTTGGAACATTTCTGGTTGTAAATCTAAACGAGAAACGTTTAAGTCTATGCGCACTGGAGCTGTCAATAACCTTGAATAAAGACTACTTTTATATAAAATCGTTTTTCTAATATCGGGGTTGGCTAAAGTATCAATGGAGGCAGCAAATTGAAACCAGATTGGTTCAACACCTCTAATAATTGGGTGATTTCCAAATCCAGAAGCAACAGGATAGTAAGGCCAATTCAAGAGCTTTTGTTGAGGCGTACCATCTCTCATACCAGAAAGAACTGGAATGGCATGGCATTGTAAATCCTGAACCATATTTGCATTTACACGCACACCATATTTAAAAAGGATATCCTCTAAACCTGTTTCATAAGTTGGTGTTACAAATAAATTTTCCCTTCGTAAACTATCCATGTCAGCTTGTTGAGTTTCTACCAACCACAATACTTTGCCTCCATGCATGATAAACTGGTCTATTTTGAATTTATCAAATTCAGAAATTTCCTTAGTTGGTTTTGCGATGATAATGCCAACATATTCAAAAAGTTTTTGCGGCACTTGAATAGACAATGGCAAATGCTCTACTTTATAAAACTGATTTAGCATAGCTTCTGCTTCTGCAATATCCCACTTGCCTAATTCGCCATGGTCGTCTATAATAGCGATTTTCTTCTTTGTACTTTGAAGGGCGTTGCGCAAAGTATTTGCAATTTCGTATTCCAGCAATTCAACAGAACTATTAATAACCTCCTCTGGATTTTGTCCAAACTGACTTCTTAACAAATTAATTGGGTATTCTTTTCCTTTATAGTTGAGTATGGCTCCAGGAATTAGAATTTTCTGTGCAAATTCATCTTCTTTCTTAATTTGAACATTAGTTGGCTGTAAGCCTTTGCTTCCTAATTCTTGAATAATCTCAGAGGTTCTTTTAGAATCAGCTCCTTTAAATGGGTCTATGAATTCATATTGAATGTTTCCATTACTATACAATGCAAACTCATCCAACATTTCTCTTGTTGCCCGGCTCAATCTTTTGAAACCTGCAGGAAATTCTCCTTCCAAATAAACTTTCACATAAGCCACTTCCTTTACGTTAGCAGCCATATTTTTACTAGCCTCCGACAAAGAAAAACGCTTCTCTTTGGTTAAATCTACCCTAAAGAAATAGTTTGTAAACAGTATATTTACCAATACAACTAGCGCAATTACTAAAAGTAATTTTATGAGACTTTGGGAGCGTTCTGATTTTCTCTTATTCATTTTTTCCATCTCTTTGCCTACCATTTTCTGCTTTCAAACATTGTTTTACTCGCCCAAATAAAAATTAGGTCGAAACCAATAAAATAAATTAAATCTCTAGAATCAACCACTCCCCTGCTTATGCTTTCATAGTGGGCATTGATTCCTAAACCAGCAACTACCGAATCCCAACTACCTAATAGTTTAAAATCTGCTATTAAATCAAACAAATTATAAAAAAGAAAACAAAGGAAAAGGGAAAAAATAAAGGAAACGATTTGATTGTCGCTTATAGCCGAACTAAACATACCAATGGCAACAAAACAGCTTGCTAAAAAGAACAATCCAAGGTATGAACCTATTATTGCCCCTGTATCTAAATTACCCTTGGGTGCGCCTAATTGAAAGATGGTTACGAAATATATTAGGGTTGGCAAAATGGTAAACAATACAAGAGTGATACCAGCAAAATACTTACCCAAGATAATTTGCAAATCTGTAATTGGTCTTGTGGTAATTATCTCAATTGTTCCAGTTTTTTTCTCCTCACTAAGGCTTTTCATTGTAATAGCAGAAATAAGAAACATAAACAACCAAGGCGCCATGCTAAACAAGGTATCTAAGTTTGCATAGCCATAATCAAAAATATTATAATCTGGCAACACCCAAGTGAATAAACCTGTAGCCAATAAAAACACCAGCATTACAACATAAGCGATTAATGAACTTAAAAAGCTTCTGATTTCTTTTATATAGATTGAACCCATAGCTTACTTTGTTAAAGTTTGAAATACATCTTCCAACGACTGCTCTTCTAATTGCATAGAAAGTATAATCCATTGTTTGGATTGAGACATAATTGCCAATGCCTCTCTCACATCTTGGCTCGACTTAATAGTCCAAAAAGCGCCATTTGCGTTTGCACTGATGACACCTGAAATACCTAATAAATCTGCGCTTGTGCAATCACCTTTTATTTCTAATTGCAATACAAATTGCTTGCGCATCATTTGCTGTAAGCCTGCAATATCATTATCTGCCACAATTTTGCCCTTGTTAATGATTACCACTCTATTGCAGAGTGCTTCTACCTCTTGCATGATATGGGTAGAAAAAATCACTGTTTTGTTTTTCCCAATTTCCTTGATAAGGTTTCTAATTTCAACAACTTGATTTGGGTCTAAGCCGGTGGTAGGTTCATCCAAAATTAAAACATCTGGATCATGCAAAAGGGCTGCAGCAAGTCCCACTCTTTGTTTATATCCTTTTGAAAGTTGTGCTATTTTCTTTTTGCGCTCAGGACTAATACCTGTTTTAAGAATCATTTTTTCTACGGCGGTAGTTGCTTGAGCTCCTTTTATCCCCATCATACCTGCAGTAAACAATAGGTATTCTTTGATATACATATCTGCATAGAGCGGATTAAGTTCTGGAAGGTAACCAATATGTTTTCTCACTTCGAGGCTGTTGGCATTAACATCATACCCACAGACCTTAGCTATGCCAGAGGTTTGAGGTAGGTATCCTGTAAGAATTTTCATGGTAGTAGATTTTCCAGCGCCATTAGGCCCCAAAAATCCTAATATTTCTCCGGGTTGAACCGAAAAGCTGACATTATCTAGCGCTTTTTGGGACCCATATAATTTGTTTAAACCAATAACTTCTATAGACATGTTTAAAATACAACCTAATTTTTTAAGCAGTTATTTAGGTAAGTCAGCGAAAATACAGAAATGGTTGAAGAAATTTGCAACAAAAAAGGGGGCGGCCTTCGGCCGCCCCCTTCCCACTCCCGAAGGTGTAATTTATAATACGCCAATTTCGCTCAAAACAGCGTTCATCGCGCGCACTGCATCTGCACTTTTATTAAATGCTGCTTGCTCTTCCTCATTTAGATTATAATCCACAATAGCTTCCCATCCATTTCTGCCTACAACTACTGGCACGCCTAAACAAATATCTTTTTGTCCGTACTCTCCATCTAAATACACACAATTTGGTAGAATGCGTTTTTGGTCGCGCACAATACTTTCTACTAACATTGCAGAAGCTGCACCTGGCGCGTACCAAGCAGAAGTTCCCAACAATTTTGTGAGTGTAGCGCCACCAACCATAGTAGCATCACTAATTTCTTTTAACTTATCTGCACTTAACAAATTGGAAAACGGAACGCCGTTCAAAGTTGCTAAACGTGTTAATGGTATCATCGTAGTGTCGCCATGCCCCCCAATAACTGTTCCATGAATATCTGTTGTTAAAGCATTTGTTGCTAATCCCAAGTAGCCTTTGAAACGAGCGCTATCCAAAATGCCGCCCATACCAATAATTCTATTTTTAGGCAAACCTGTTGATTTCAAGGCAAGGTAAGTCATGGTGTCCATTGGATTTGAAACCACAACGATTATCGCATTTGGAGAATGTTTCAATACATTTTCTGCAACACTTTTAACAATGTTAGCATTGGTTCCAATTAACTCCTCACGCGTCATTCCTGGCTTACGCGGAATTCCAGAAGTAATTACAACTACATCTGAACCAGCGGTTTTACTGTAATCATTGGTTGTACCCGAAATACGTGTTCTAATGCCTCTCAAGGAGGTAGTTTGGTAGATGTCTAAAGCTTTTCCTTCTGCAAAACCTTCTTTAACATCTAGTAAAACAACTTCATCTGCCAATTCTCTGCTGGCAATAACGTCTGCAGTAGTTGCACCTACTGCTCCTGCTCCAATAACGGAAACTTTTGTCATGGTATAAAAATTAATAATTTTATAAAAATCGTGCAGCGAAATTAACAAACTTTAAGAAAGGAAAAAGGTGATTTTAAGCATTTAGGGTGGGTTCAAACCGAAAAACCCAAATTATACTAAATCAGGAAACACCAAGGTAAAGGTAGAACCTTCATTTACTTTGGATTGAACCAATATTTTTCCGTCATTTTTACTAACAAATTCTTTTGTCAAAATTAGGCCAATCCCTGCTCCTCGCTCCCCATTTGTTCCATAAATTCCAGGTTGCTTATTATATGAAAAAAGTGATTCCAACTCCAAGTCATCCATACCTTTCCCATTATCGGAAATTGAGATAAACACTTCGCCTTCTTTTTTTTCTATTTTGATTTCTATGGTTCCATTCTGGAAAGAAAATTTAATTGCATTAAACAAAATATTTCTAACAGCCAAATCCAAATGATTTGGGTCAACCCAAACCATAAAATCATCAGGCACCATATTGTTAAGAACAAGCTGCTTTTGTTGCGAAAACTCTTCAAATAAAGTAATATTTTGATTCACTAGAAGGGTAAGATTTGTTTCCTTTTTATTAGGTAGTAACTCACCTTCTAACTGATTCTTACTCCAATTTAAAACATTGTCTAGCAGGATATTGATAGATTTCAATTGACCATGAAGCCTATCCTTTAAGTGGTTTAAATCATTAATTGTCAATACGTCTTCATTGATTAACTCAACAATTTGATTTAAAGAGGAAATAGGATTACGAATATCATGGGAAAGGATGGAAAAAATTTTATTTTTATAGATATTAAGTTCTTCTAAATCTTTGGCTTGCCTTTCAATTGCATGCTTTTGTTGGGTAACCAAATCTTTAGCCTGTATTTCATTCGCCCTTGATCTTTGTATTATATAAACAGAAATTGCTAAAAACATAATCATAACAAGTAATCCTATGGTTATAGAATACTGAAACCTACTTTTGGCAATTTGAATTGAATTATCTTTTTCTAATAGCGTAATTTCATTCTGTTTTTTCTCTAAAAGATAATTAAATTCTAACTCGTGTGTTCTTGTTGCATTTTCTTCAATTTGCAAACTATCCTTATAAATAATAGATTGATTCAAATAAAAATTTGCTTCCTGAAACTTACTTAATTTTTGTAAAACCTTAGCAAGCTGGGAACTTGCTTCTAAAATTTGCACTTTATTATGCAATTTAAAAGCAGCATCGTAACCCAGCCTAGAATGATGCAAACTACCTTGTAAATCTCCCTTTAACAATTTAGCCTTTGCAATACCAATATCACAAAATGCAACACCAATTTTGTCTTCAAACTTGATGCATTTGGGCATGGCTAATTCGAAAAAATAAAGAGCACTATCAGGCATTCCTTTATCATTGTATACCTCCCCAAAATCTATCAAACAAACTATTTCGTCTGCTTGATCTCCAGCTTCTTTTGCCAAAAGGTAGGCAGAATTAAAATATTGAATAGCAGAATCGTACTGCTTCCTATGATGATAAATCCCTCCTAATTCAATGTTACTTTGTATTGACCCAATTCGCTCACCAATTAGCTGTTGAATGGTCAAAGCACGCTTGGCATTTTTTTCGGCGTCCTCATATTTTCCTAACAAAAAGTAAACGCCAGCAATACTTCCATAGCTATTTGCAATACTAACCGAATCTTTATTGTCTTCTCTAATTTGAAGTGCTTCAAAATAATGCTCAATGGCTTCTTTGAAATTCCCTTTGTCTAAATAGATGTTTCCTATATTATTGTAGCTATCCCCCATTCCTTTAGCATCATAAATGGCCTTACGGATTTGCAAACTTTGATTGTAATGAAAAAGTGCTTTTTCAAAATCACCTTCATTGTGAAAAATCATCCCTAAATTATTTAGAACTGCGGCCTCTCCCTTTTTATCATTAGATTCCTTGAATAATTTAAGTGCCGAACGATTATATAACTTTGCTAGTTTTCCATTAGATTGATAAAAGCTTCCGATTGCTAATTGTTTATAAGCATTTGCTTGCCCTATTTTATAATTTAACTCATTGGAAATTGCAAGAGACTGATTTGCATAAAAAATGGTACTATCAGGATACGAATTTCTAAATTCAAAGGCCAATTCGTTTAATAAATTTACAGTTGAGGTATCATGGGTATTTCGACTGGCAAGCTTACCTTTAATTTCTAGAATTGTTTTACTTTGTGAAAAGAGTGATTCTCCCCACAAAAGGAGGAAAAGCACTAGAAGTATTTTTCTGTCAAAATAAAAAAAAGGGGTATTCATCTGCTATTTTAGCATCTTTATATAAATGCAAAAGTAGCAAAAAAAAACTAATTCCGATATTTCAATTTAATGCATTCTCTAATGCCTCTCTAACCTGCTGTAAAGTATATGGTTTAGAAATAAAACCGTAACTCCCTGCTTTTGCAATTCGCTTAAAGGTTTCACCATCTTTATGGTGTGCGGAGGTGAAAATAACCCTAGACTTACCTTCCATTAAAGTACTGGTATCAATTCCATCTAATTTGCCTTCCAAACCTATGTCCATTAATACAATATCAAAAGTCTTAGTTTTTACCTCACTTAATGCATCCATGCCTGTTTTTACATGAACCATATTTTGATAGCCTAGGTTATCTAAGATTTTCTTTAAAGATTCAAAACTCATTTGATCATCTTCTACGATTAGGAGGGTTCTATTATTCATAAACATTAGCTTGGTTAACTCCTTCAATATTGAAGATTTTTTTCGGAATTAAATGTATGTTAATTATAAAATATTCATTAAATTTAAACTATCAAATGCTTTAGCTTTGACTATCAGCTATGAGAAACTTAAAACATTTTATTATTTGTGCTTTGCTTTGCAGTTTTGCCATCCAAAACTTAAAGGCACAATACCTAAAAGGAATGAGCAGAGATTGGGTGTATGAAGGTGACACCAATTTAGTATACCTATATTTTGGAAATGCTAATTTCAGTCAAAATGCTAGAACCTCTGCTAATTTCTTAACAGATTTCGGAAACGGTTTAAATAGCCATAGTTCATTCAAAATAATTAACGACTCTACCTTACAGCTAAAAATAGCACTAAACAAGGTAAGCGCAAACACAATAATATCAATCATAAACATTGATAACGAACGTCTTGAAGGAAGAACTATTGGCCGTTGTAATTTTAAAATAGTTAAATTAAATCCAGACCAATTCAAAATTCGAAGCATTTATAATAACCCTATGATAAATTCAGACTCAATTGGCGACTTTGTTCAAATAAAACTAGTTGGATTGGGGACTCATTTTCTCGAAACTGAAACAGAGTTTGGCTATTCTACCAATGGAATAAATGCATTTAATGTGTTAGATTCCGTAACAGTTATCTCAGATACATTAGCAATTATAAATTTCCCCTCGCCGTCCAAAGGGAGTTCAGGCGCCTTTCAAATAGGTTATAGAAATAAACGCGATGGGGTTAAGCATAATTTCACAGGCATTTTCTTTTTAAATAAGCAATTTGGCTACTCAAAAATTGAGTATTTTTCATCTGTAAACCAACCATTCATATACAGCGGCCAAAATAGTTTCAGCAAGGTTAGTGTCACAATTAAGCAAACACCATACTTTAACCCCGACACTTTACAACATATTTTACAAGCTTCTCTTAAATTGGCCAATAATAATGGTGAAATAATCCCCCAAACGTTCCTTTCAGATTCAGCAATTTTTGATTCGGTATATTTTTCAAATCCATCATTTGGATACCATCAAGCTACTTTTTATTTTTCCTTAGTAATTCCTAGTAGCTTACCATCTGGTAGTTATGACTTGGTTTTTAAACATCCTCAATTGTCAGATTTAAGGATACTCAATCAATTATACATTTATAGGCCCCCTGTTTTAATGTTAAGATCAGGAGCCTCCATGCCTGGCTTACCGTTTGAAATTAGCATAGATGACTCAAAAAATCCTTTAGATACTAATGGAATTAGGTTTGAGTTTCCAGAGAATTCGAGCATTTTTATTGATTCAATAATCATACATAAAGGTGGAAAATATTTATTGGGACATTTAGACACACTTTCTAAAGAAGGAATTTTCGACCTCAAGATTATTCAAGTAAATAAACCCGAGATTATCCTTGAAAATGCATTATTTATTAGCAAATTCCTTCCATTAATAATTGAATTAAGGCCAAACCACCTTTTAAATATTGGTCGAATAGATTCAAGCAAAAAAATTCTTACCTTAATTTTGCCTTCATTAGCAAATAGGTTTAAAATGTATTTAGCCCCTGTAAGATTTTTACGAAATGGCACAATAGACTCTAGCATAAGCATTAAGGTGCATCCAGACTATAGATCTTATGGAACAGTAGTATTTAATGTGGATAGCCTTGCTATACCAGGTTACTATGATGCAGAAATTTACGATACGCTCACCCAAAAGTGGCATTTACAAAAAGAAGCCATTTACGTGATGAATAATGTCTCCCGTGCCGTAGAGATATCTCCAAAAACGGTAGCCTATGATGGCGGTGGAGAAACTCGCTTGTATACTTGTTGGTTTAAAAATACTCATTTTTCACAAGCAAAAGAAATTAGGCTTGGAAGTTATTACCACAGCCCAGTTGTTATAAACGACACATGCATACAATTTAGAGGAGGTAATGCTGACCCTATTTTTTATAATGAAATTGATGGATTCATTGGAAACGATTTTTTAATGAATATGGTCTATTCACCTTCCATTACGCTATTTTCTCCAAACTGGATAGCCAAAGGCTCTAGAACCAAATTCACCTTGCAGTCAGATGCCTCAAACTGGACCTACTTCAAAGAAATTCAATTTAACTTCAGAAAAGATTTTGTTTATGAAAACAACTTAAAAACTATTTCTTACAAGGTGTTAAATGACACCATACTTGAATTTGAAGTGGAAGCCGGAGATAGCTTAACTGGCACATATGACTTGAGAATTGATCAATATCCTCCAAATACATTTAGTGGAGAAACCATCTTTTTAGAGGAAGCCCTTTGGGTTGTTCCAGTTGGGATAGGCGAAAACAACAAGGGTTCAAATTCGATTCCAATGCTTGTTCCAAACCCTAACAAGGGCGAGTTTGAAATCATTTCTAACAACAACTCCTTTCAATCTTATGAAATAACAGATATCCTTGGAAAGTCAATCACATCAGGTTCTTTGGATCAAACCAAAACCCAATTTGACCTCTCTAAAGAGCTTAAACAATCAGGAATTTATTTTATTAAATTAAGTGGAGAAAAAACAATTACACTTAAATTCATTTTCAATCCATAATTCATAGTTACTTTTTGCATTCTTATCCTTTGCTGCATACATTTGCCTAGGTTCAAACCGAAACATTATGTTAGATAAATTTGGAATTGCCAAGCGCATTGCGCAGGAATTAAAAGATGGATACTATGTAAATTTAGGAATAGGAATTCCCACCCTAGTGGCCAATTACGTGCCTAAAGGCATTGAGGTAATTCTTCAATCCGAAAATGGTTTACTTGGTATTGGCCCTTTTCCATATGAAGAAGAGGTAGATGCCGATTTAATTAACGCAGGAAAACAAACTGTTACTACAACTGCTGGCTCTAGCTTCTTCGATTCGGCTATGAGTTTTGGCATGATAAGAAGTGGCAGGGTTGACCTAACCGTTCTTGGCGCTATGGAAGTAGCTGATAACGGAGACATTGCCAACTGGAAAATCCCAGGAAAAATGGTTAAAGGAATGGGAGGAGCTATGGATTTGGTGGCTTCTGCTAAAAATATCATTGTAGCCATGCAACATGTAAATAAAGCAGGCGAATCTAAGCTTCTTAAACAATGTAGTCTGCCCATTACAGGTTTGGGCTGCGTGAAAAAAGTTGTTACCGAACTTGGTGTATTTGATATTACTCAAGATGGTTTTGTTCTACTTGAAAGGGCTCCTGGTGTTAGTGTAGATTATATCATAAGCAAAACAGAAGGAAGGCTTGTGGCAAATGATAATACTCCAGAAATGCAGTTGAATTAAGCGATTGGAATTCGCTTATCCATCATTGCAAACCATAAAGGTGGAATGGCAGCAATAAAAAACAGGCCAGCATAACCACTAGGCATTTTAGGGCTTTTATCATAATTTATCAATGTATGATAGGGTTTTGAGGCGTAGTAATGATGATCTGCATGTCTACTCAAATCAACCAATAAAAACCTGCTCACAAAACAATCAGAATCCCAACTGTGCAGTTCGGTTACGCGCGTATTCTCTGGGCGACTTAACCCATAGTGTTGCACATAGTTAACATATTCGAGTAAAAAGTTCGCAATAACACAATGGAAAATCCAAATACTTAAAAGGTAAAAGCCACCATAATACACAAGCATTGTGTCGAATATTGCATGCAAAATAAATTGCCTAAAAACATAATGATTAAATAAATAATTGGGTTTGCCTTCTTTTTTCAATCTTTCAGTTTCGAGTTGAATTGCGCCTTTCCATTGACCAAAAACAGATTTAACAAAGAAGTAATATAAGTTTTCCCCTTTTTTGGCAGAGGCATGATCTTTATCGGTTCCAACCCATTTGTGATGCACCCTTAAATGATCTACAAAAAAATACATATTTCCTGCTGTAAAAAGCAACCAACGACCTAAAAACTGTTTAAACTTATTTTTTTGGTGAATTAATTCATGAGAAACCACAATCGCAGAAGAACCTGAGTTGATGCCCGTACTTAAGGCTGCTGTCCAAACCCATTGTCCTTGAATTAATTCTGAACCTATTCCATAAATTAACGATGATATACTTAGTAATTGAAAAGGTATATGCAAATACAAAACCCCTTTAGGTATAAAATCATCTTTTGCTGTGGCTTCATTTCCAGTAATTGGCTTTGTAAGCCATTCAATTAATGCAAGTACGACTAAAGAATAAAAAAAGTTAGCTAAAGTATAAACTCCTCCATTTGCGTTACCAAAAACACAAAAAAGTGAAGGTGTTAGACTAAATAAGTATAAAAGATTTCTATTCTTGGCTTTCATAAAATAGATTTGTAGGTTTCATTTGGTTTGAACCAAGCAATAGTTTCTATCCACTTTTTCTCCTATGCATTTTCTCTTGAACGGATTGATATAAGAGACCACCATAAATTCCTAGTAACCCATCAACTATTAGCAATCCAATTAACATTACACCAAAATATGGTAATAAAGCTGCGCTGAAATTACTCATAGCAAATCCCCAAGCACCATTGATAATTGCAATTAAGTAAAAATAGTTTTGCTTTTTCCTTGCATTAAATGAAAAAACCACTGCAAACAAAGCAGTTAATATAACTAAGATAGCTACTAAATTCACAAAAAACTCATAGTCTGGTTCAAATAAGGTTAAATATATTCCTAAGGCTAATTCTAGAAGACCCCATACAGCGGTATAATACCAAACCTGTTGTTTCTTTTTATGACCAAAAGCAGCAACTAAAACTAAACCGCCGCTAAGTATTGTTAGAATACTCATTAATGGTATAGCCTGTCCCCCTTGCTCGAGATTCAGGAAAAAAGCTATCAAACCTGCAAACAGATATAAAAAACCACGAATAATTAATGCTCTTGAAGCTTTCTTGGAAAATTTGTCCATTTTTAAATTGTTTATGCGAATATGTGATTTTTTTAATTAAATAAACATTAAAGTGGCATAAGATTTGAAATTCAATCAAAACTATTA
Organism: Bacteroidota bacterium; assembly: GCA_027488905.1. Lineage (GTDB taxonomy): Bacteria > Bacteroidota > Bacteroidia > UKL13-3 > UKL13-3 > B1. Next base: position 54,826 of record JAIYAT010000025.1, on the reverse strand, counting down.
ATTTGCGTGCTCAATGAGAATCTTACTTTTAATCGCGGTGTTTCTTTTTTTTGGCTCAGAAAAACTATCTGCCCAAAAGAAAGTTGGTGGAAAAGTTCTGAAGGGATACGATGTAATTTATCCTTTTAAGAATGGAAGGGCAAAGGTTATCAGAAATGGCAAAATGGGCTTTATTGATATGCAAGGCGAAGAAGTAATTAAACCTGAATTTGACCAAATTTATCCGTTCGAAAAGGGCTATGCTCGAGTTGAAAAAATGGGCCTTCTTGGCCTTATCAATGAACAAGGAGAAATATTACTTGATCCAATTTATGATTATATTGGAAACAATAAAGATGGATTGGTAATTGTTACAAGAAAAGGCAAAAAGGGTCTATTAAAAATTACAGGACCTTCTCCTGAAAATATAGAATATTTGGTAGATGTTAGGGATTAATTCTTAGCAATTTCATTTGCCAAATCTAAATATTCAAAAATATCAGCAGGCAGCTCATCTCCCTTTTTTTCTGCCCTTTTGTGACCTAGCCTTACTAAAATTAATTCTTTAGCAGGTACTACGAAAATGTATTGCCCTTTGATTCCTCTGGCATAAAAAACCTCATTATCCTTGTAATTCAACAACCACCATTGGTATCCATACTCAGTATTTCTTTTTCCAGTAGAAGTTACAGGAGCGCCAGGCCTTAGACTTAAGGCAACATAAGCACTATCTATTAATTGCTCACTTTCCCATTTACCATAATTCATGTATAGTTTTCCAATCCTGGCAAAATCTCTGGCTGTTGCGTAATAACAACAACTTACTTTTTCCATTCCATCATTAACATCTAAGCTCCAAAAAGCATCCGACTCTGCGCCAATTTTTCCCCATAATTTTTCAGCAGCATAAGTAGCAACTCTTTTACCAGTTACCTTTTCTAAAACCATTCCAAGTAATTGCGTATCTCCCCCTTTGTAGGCATAAACTTCGCCAGGCTCATTTACTTTAGGTGGATTTAAAATAGTTGCATTTACATCTTTTCCATAATAGGCTTTCGCAGGCCAAGAAAACATACTTCCATAATCCTCTTTAAAATCCAATCCACTGCTCATCATTAAGGCGTGCCTAATGGTAATTTTATCATAAGGCGCTGCAGCGTAAGCTTCAATGTAGCTCCCAATTGGTTCATCTAGGCTTTTTATAAAACCCTCCTTTAATGCAATCCCTACAAGCGCAGCAGTAAAACTTTTGGCCATTGAGAAGCTATTACTTACTGTTTTTACATCATAGTTTAAATCATACCATTCGAACAATAAACTGTCCTTATGAATTGCAACTATTGCAGTGGTTTCATATGCCTTTATTTTTGAAATTTGCACATCGCCTAAATCAAAGGTATTGTACTTGGAAGAAAGTGGCCAAACTTGAGTTTGTAACTTGCTAATCTTTCTAACAGGAAAATCATTTAGTTCATCAATATCTGGCCCTAGTTTACCATGAAATATGGTCATCCAAAGCGTACGAGGCACATGCTTGTTTCCTGTCAACAATAACAAGAGGTAAACTCCTCCTAAAAGTAATAAGCCAATTATCAGCTTTTTTTGCATTTTGCAAAATAGCTTTCCTTTTTAATTTTGCTATAATACTTTTGAATATCATTTAATTTTTTATGTTTTTTAGAACCCTAATACTTTTTTCATTTTTAACAAGCACTATGCTAGTTTACGGCTCCAACCACAAAAACCCTCCACTTTTTCAAAGAAAATTCAATGAAACTGGGTTTAAGTACCGTGGATTTATCAACATAACTGAATTTGGTTTAGGCTATCGAAAACAAGGACCAATCAACAGTGAGGAGGTTTTGATTGAATTAAGAACCGTTAATGGCTACCAATTTAATTATAATTTTTCTTTGGGCATAGGTCTTGGAGCTACACTTGCTACTTATGGAACATCCGCAATAAAGTATCCAATTACTTTAGATGCGAGAATCGCTTCTGGCGAAGGGAAAAACACATCTGTTTTAGGAATATCTGGAGGGTTTATATTAAACAGCTATTTAAATCCCATTTATATACTTCAACCAACAATAGGCCTAAGGCATTATGTATCTGAAAATACGGCTATGGTAATAAGCTTAGGGCCGAAAATGCTATTACAAGGAAACACCACCTACTATCGAAACCTTACAGGAAAAGATGTTGCTTTTTTTCATATAGTTACCCTTAATTTTGGATTTTCCTTTTAATCAATTATGCCAAACGTAACTCGACTTTTGAGTTAACGCTAATTTACCATTTGCTTTAAACCTCCTAAACTCTGCCATGTAGCCACGATTATTATAACTAGACGTATTATAAGATTTTAATTTTCCTTTGGCATTATAAAACTCAATTTTCGAACACATGTTTTGCTCATTATAAAAATACAAAGTTTTTCCTTTTGGCTTTCCTTTAATGTCGGTAAATTCATAGCTTAACAACAAACTATCCGCACTGTAAGTATAAACTTGTCTTGCAGCTTTTCCTTTTCTAATGGTTTCTATGGTTTCATAAAAACGTCCGTCGTTATGTGCGCCTTTGCTTGCGCAATAATTCACACTTTTAACATTTTTTAATTGCTCACCCTTGGCATCACATGCATAAGAATAAACGCTTTTTAACTTTCCGCTTTTACTATAATACTTTCTTTCGGCAAGGTTGCCACTGTCGTTGTAGGAAACCTCTGTATAGCCAGTTAGTTTGTTTTTCTGGTTGCGATTTTCGTATTTGATCCCACGCAGTTTACTGTCGTAAATAGTAGTTTGACTCCACCTTACTTTATGAATGCTTTTATAGGCATATTTATATTTAATAATTTTCCCCTGCTCATTAAAATCATACATCCATAGGCCTGCGGTGTCTCCTTTCCATAAAGTAATTCCCGATTTAAAAATTGTATCTCTAAAATAGGTATAAAAGGTTTGTTGTTTCCCGTTTTTAGTGTTACGGTAAGTTAGCTTACCCAATTTGTTGAATTGATCATATTCTACCAATTTTAGTTTTCCATTTTTGTTATAAGTTGAATCCTGAGAAATGGCCACTTTGTAATCAGTTTTAGGTTGAAATCCCTTATTAAACTTACCGTTAAAGTTGTAAAATTCATTTCCTTGGGCTTGAGCCAAAACTTGGATTCCGCAAAAAAAGAAGATAAAAAGTAGCTTTCTCATAGCGTTTAAATTTTTTCAATAACGAATATAGGTCAATTTATGTTACAGATAAATTATATGGATATTGGTTCAAACCTAGATTTTATTTTAACAAAGCAGCCACCGCATCTTTTGAGGATGAAAGTCCAGTATAAATTTTAGCCTCATCAACATTTAAATAAATTTTCAAGTCGAATTGATTTTTTTTGATGTAAGTAGACTCCCACACCGCAATACTTTTATTATCCAAAACAATAAACCATTTTTCCTTTTCTGAATAAAAAGGGTTAATCACAAACTCAGCTCCAACTTTGGAATTGTAAGCGGTGGAATAATTTGCCATAAATGAATTAATGGCTGGTATTACTTGATAAATATGAGAATAATAAACATTGTTTTTTGATTTTACATTTGCCACAAGGGTATTGGATGGTAGTTGAATTGGACAATCACTGTTGTAAATTCCAAACGAAGCCACCGAAAACGATGCTCGCAAACCGCCATAATCTAGGTTAGCAGGAATTGTATTCGAGGGTGTGGTTCTTGTTCTTAGTTTATCTCGTCGCTCAATGGCTCTCCCTAGGCTATCTTGCAAATAGATATCTCTCCTTTTTTGCATCGCAATACGCCTCCTTTGTTCCCTAACTTCTATGGAATATGCCTTTTCTAATGATTTAAAAGTTTCAAGAGCCTCTTCATAATTTTCATCTGGAACAATGGGATGAACAATGATAGAATCAGAGGCAAGCACTGAACCACTTCTATTCATTTTTTGCATCCTAACTTTATACAGTCGTCCAGATTTTATGGTTACTAAATCTATATTACTCCATGTTTTTGCAAAAAGAGGAACAGACCTTTCTGCCTCCATTGGCTCAACCTCAAATAAAACCCCCTTATAAAGGGCCAATTCTGGAAAATCCGCTTCATTGGCAACAATTTTAAAATCGGGAAGCTTAGGATTATCTTCTTGTGGAGCTGGTGGAAGTTTTTTGATTGGCAAGGATGGCAAAACTTCTTCTACAAATACTTCCTGCGTGGCTGGTGCTGGAGGTGCAGTAGACGAAACCGACTCATCCGTTTTGAATGAAATGAACTCTTCAATTACTATTGGCCCAAGATATTGCCATTGTTGTTTGCTGGTATCTAAATAATAATTGTTGAACCGAGTATCGAGGCTGTTGGTTGCCAACAATACTTTGCATGGGCAGTTAGGATTAATCTTTAAACTTTGCGCCTGTTGGGTAGCGTATATTTCAAACATTCCATTTGACTCAAATAAAGAAGAGTTAGCAGCCGAATCGTAATTTAAGGTAATGCCGCTTAAAGCCAACTCTGCCGCATTGTTATATTGTCTAAATTTAAGCTCAACCTTTCCAGAAACTTCTTTTTGTTGTCCATCTAAAAGTCTACAGGGCGGCAAAACAATGATACTTCCGCTTTTAGTATATAACGTATCTGCTTTACCTGAGTAAATTTCAAAGTATTCGAATTGAGTTTCAAAATCTTTTAAAGGCACATTTCGATACTTTTCAACTTTTGCTTCTTGAGTATCGATTTGGCTTTTTTGATTGCTCCAAAAATAAACATACACCAATACAAGCATTATTGAACCTACTAACAGAGCCCATTTTGTAACTGAAAATTGCTTAGGAATTTTGTATGCACTGGGGTTTACTGTTTGTGCCATATTTTTTACTGCATCAAAATCCTGCAATCCTTCTAAAAAATCTGCATTCGGTTCTGGCAACTTATTTATGATTTTATATTTCTTAGTTTTCATGTTTTAGTATTTTAGAAAGGTGACTCTTTAATTCATGGATAGTTCTATGCAAGCGTACTTTAACATTCGATTCGGAAATGGCTAAAACCTCAGCAACCATAGCATTCGACATGTTTTCGAAATACCTTAATCGTATGATTTCTAGAGCAGCAGGTTTAATTTGGGTCAATACTTTTTCCAACATTTCATCGCTAATTCTTTCTGATTGGCTTGGGTCAACAACTCCCATTTCTTCCCATAGCCTAGCTTGATTTAGCCAAACTTCTTCTTTGCTTTGCTTTTTAAACCAATCATTTACCTCATTTAAAGCAATTTTATACAACCATGGACCTAATCCATACCCTTTATTTCTAAAGGACTTAAGATTTAACATTGCCTTCACAAAAACCTGTTGAGCAATGTCTTTGGCTTCTTCTTGATTGCCAACTTTATGGTAGCAATAATTAAAAATGGGCCTTATATACTTTTTATACAAAGGGGCAAAATCATCCAGATTTTGAAGAGCAAGCTGTATTTGCTGCCACTCCTCCTGTTGAGCTTTGGTTTCATTTGACATAAAGTGTTTGGGTTTACCTGTTTTTACACCTATAACTTAAATTGTCAAAAAAAGTTACAAAAAAAATCCCGAAGCAAAAGCTTCGGGATTTTTTTTATAGCAGGATCTACCTACTCACACTCCAACTCAATCCTGATTTAGTAATCCATACCACCCATTCCGCCTGGCATTCCGCCACCCATTGGAACTGGATTGGTTTCTTTTTCTTCTGCTAAAATACATTCTGTTGTTAAAATCATTGCGGCAACAGAAGCTGCATTTTGAAGGGCAACACGACCTACTTTTGTTGGATCAATTACACCTGCAGCAATTAGATTTTCGTATTGCTCTGTGCGAGCATTGTAACCAAAATCACCAGAACCTTCGCGCACCTTATTTACTACTACAGAACCTTCACCACCTGCATTTGCTACAATTTGACGCAATGGCTCTTCAATCGCACGCTTGATGATTGCAATACCAGTGTTTTCATCTTCATTTACACCTTTAAGGTTTGTTAATGTTTCAATAGCACGGATATAAGCAACACCTCCACCAGCAACTATACCTTCTTCAACAGCAGCGCGAGTTGCATGAAGCGCATCGTCTACACGGTCTTTCTTTTCTTTCATTTCAACTTCTGTAGCTGCGCCAATATAAAGTACTGCAACACCACCAGCTAATTTAGCCAAACGCTCTTGCAATTTTTCTTTGTCGTAATCTGAAGTAGAACTTTCAATTTGTGCTTTAATTTGGTTAACACGTGCGCTGATATCTTCTTTGGTGCCTGCACCATTGATAATGGTAGTATTATCTTTATCAATAGTTACCTTTTCTGCTCTTCCCAAATAGGTTAAATCAGCATTTTCTAATTTATATCCGCGTTCTTCGCTGATAACAATACCACCTGTTAGTATTGCAATATCTTCTAACATTGCTTTTCTTCTATCTCCGAAACCTGGAGCTTTAACAGCTGCAATTTTTAATGAACCACGAATTTTGTTTACTACCAAAGTAGCTAAAGCTTCGCCTTCTACATCCTCAGCAATAATTAACAAAGGTTTTCCAGTTTGAACTACCTTCTCAAGAACTGGCAACAATTCTTTCATGTTGCTTACTTTCTTGTCGTAAATCAAGATATAAGGAGCATCCATTTCTGCTTCCATTTTATCTGCATTGGTAACGAAATATGGAGATAAATATCCACGGTCGAATTGCATGCCTTCAACAGTTTTTACTTCTGTTTCTGTACCTTTAGCTTCTTCAACTGTAATAACACCTTCTTTACCAACTTTTGCCATTGCATCTGCAATCAATTTGCCTATTACTTCGTCATTATTTGCAGAAATAGTAGCCACTTGTTGGATTTTTTTGTTGTCATCACCCACTTGTTGTGATTGACTTCTTAAATTCTCAACTACAGATTCAACTGCTTTATCTATACCACGCTTCAAATCCATTGGATTTGCACCAGCAGCAACATTCTTTAAACCTGCACTAACAATTGCTTGCGCTAAAACAGTTGCAGTTGTTGTTCCATCACCCGCTAAATCTGCAGTTTTTGAAGCAACTTCTTTAACCATTTGTGCACCCATATTTTCAATTGGGTCTTTTAACTCTATTTCTTTGGCTACCGAAACACCATCTTTTGTAACTGAAGGTGAACCAAATTTTTTATCAATAACTACATTTCTACCTTTTGGACCAAGGGTTACTTTAACCGCATTTGCCAAAGCATCTACACCACGTTTTAAACCGTCGCGCGCATCTACGCCATATGAAATTTTCTTTGTCATAATATTTATTCTCTTGTTTTAAAATTAAATGGTAGCAAAAATGTCACTTTCGCGCATGATCAAATAATCTTTACCTTCTACAGTAATTTCAGTTCCTGCATACTTTCCATAAAGCACAACATCTCCAGCTTTTACCGCAGGTTTGTTTCCTTTTTCATCTACTTCACTCACAGAAACTACTGTTCCTCTTTGTGGTTTTTCTTTTGCAGTATCAGGAATAATAATACCTGAAGCTGTTTTTTCTTCTGCTGGCGCAGGCTCAACCACTACGCGGTTTTGAGTTCCTGCAATGGGTTTTAAATTTACTGACATATAATTTTAATTTATATTGGTTATTTATTACTCTTGTCATTTAGCCAAAGCTATGCCAAGCAAAAAATGCTGACAGTTTTACACTAAAGCCTAGAATTTTTGTCCTTATGGGTGAAAAACTTGCTATTTTCGTGACAAAGATACAACCCAAAGCAGATTAGAATTGACTCCTTTCATAGCAGAAATACCATGGCATATAACGAAGTAAATATCATTCAAGGCTGTATTGAGGGAGAACGTTCCGCTCAAAAAGCTTTGTATGAACACTTTGCGGGAAAAATGCTAGGTGTTTGCATGAGATATGCAAAGGACCGTTCAGAAGCCGAAGACATGTTGCAAGAAGGTTTTCTAAAAGTTTTTCAGGGCATTTCTAAGTTTAAGGGTGAAGGCAGTTTTGAAGGTTGGGTGAGACGAATTATGGTATATAATGCCATCAACCACTACAAACACAGAAGCAGGAAATTTCAAGAAGACCTCGACCAAGAAAACTTTGATGCCGTTTACCATGATGAACTTTTAGAAAAAATTAGTGCCAAGGAAATTGTTGCCTTAATACAACATTTGCCTGAAGGCTATCGTGCAATCTTTAACCTTTATGCCATTGAAGGTTATACCCACAAAGAAATTTCTGAGAGGCTAAATATTGCTGTAGGAACTTCTAAATCTCAATACTCAAGAGCCAAACAATGTATGCAAGCCTTATTGGCCAAGCATTATCAAATAATGAATGAACCCTTTGAAGAAGCAAAATAGTTTTGAACAGCAACTGCAAGAGAGCCTAGATGGGATGGAGTTCAAACCTTCAGATGCCTTATGGGACAAGATTGCTCAAAATATTGGTTCAGATACCTTTGAACCTAAATTGCAAAATAAATTGCAGGATTTCACTGTTGATCCAAAAGAAGAAACTTGGGAACAACTAGAAGCGCAACTTCCTGAAAAGAAAAAACGCTTTGGATGGATTTGGCTGTCTAGCATTTTGCTTATTACTGCAATTGCTGGAGGTATAAGCCTATATCAATTTAATCAAAATATTGCAAACGAGGCTTTGGTTCAAACCGAAACCGAGAAATTTAACACCTTAGAAGAAAAACCTAAACTTAAGCGCAGGACTGCTTCTAATTTCGAAAACAAGGATTTAAAAAACACTGGTGCAAAAAACAAATCTCAAAATCAAACTACTGAAAAAGCACTTACTAGTTCAAGCGTTGTTCCTCAAAACAAAGGTAATAAAGCCGCATTCGGGTTGAACCAAACTGAAAATAGTTCAAAAGTTAAATCCAAAATTTCTCAGGCTAAATTTGCTAACTACAGCAAAAAAACAAAATCATCGGAGCTTACAAAAGTTTCTAAAGAGGCAACTAAAACAGAGGCCCCAATTAATAAACCAATAGAAACGCAGCAGGTTATGGCAGCAAACCAAATTCCAACGCCTTTGCCTTCTGTGGCGGCACCTGCCGAAAATCAAAGCGCTGGAAGAGAGATTGTTTCAGAAAAAACTACCACTCCTATAAAATCTTTACTTGACTCACAGTTAGCAGCGCCAATTGCAAAATCCAATGTTTATATGGAAAGCGACCTAGATTTATCAAAACTTTCGATTGTTGCAAATATTGGCATGCACCTTAGTTTTATGCAATTAATGGCACCAAGCAATAGCAGCCAAAACCTTGATAAAACTTTGGCCCTTAGAAAAGAAATTGAAGTCCCCGAATTTGATTTTAGCGCCAACCTTTCAGGTGAATACGCAATTACAGAAAAGCTATATGTGCGCGCAGGCGTTGGAATTTTATCTTTTACCCAAGATGTTAAGTACAATTTAACCAATGCTGATTCTGTGCCCGCTAGAGGTTATGGAGAAAACTTTTACCTACACAATTCGGATTCTATTGTGGTTGGAGCAACATATTCTACAAAAAATAAATACAGCTTTACAGAAATCCCAGTTTGGATTGGCTATAAGCTATTTCGTGGGCAGAATTTAGGATTCGATCTGAACCTGGGAGCAAGTTTTGGAAAGCTTAACCTAGTAAATGCCTACTTGCCTGATCAAAGCTGTGTTGGCTTGATGGTTGTTAGTGACAAAGCGTCATTTCCTACCTACAAAAATATGTGGTTTTTAAATGTTGCTCCGGCGGTAACTTGGCAAATGAATACAATGTTGGATGTTGGATTAATGCCACAACTTAGGATAGGAATGAATAACATGGTAAGCGCTGAAAACTGGATTGGTCAAAGACCTTGGAGCATTGGACTAAATATTTTCTTGAGAAAAAGATTTTAATGCTTGAACAGATCAAATTATTATAAATTAAATAACGCATCCAAAACAAAAAGGCTGTTTCAAAATTACTTTGAAACAGCCTTTTAAGTATATAAATTTAATAACTTATAGTATTTCTGCTACTGGGGTGAATGGTAATCCAAATGCATCTGAAACGCCTTTATAAACCACTTTTCCGTGCACTACGTTTAAGCCTAATCTTAATTCTTCATTGTCTACACAAGCTTGTTTCCAGCCTTTGTTGGCCAATTGCAATGCATATGGCAAGGTTGCATTTGTTAAAGCTAACGTTGAAGTGTATGGCACTGCACCAGGCATATTTGCTACGCAATAATGAATGATACCGTCAATTTCGTATGTTGGATTCTCGTGTGTTGTTGGCTTACACGTTTCGATACAACCACCTTGGTCTACCGCAACATCTACCAAAACAGTACCTTTTCTCATTAAACCCAACATATCACGAGTGATTAAATGAGGGGCTTTTGCTCCTGGAATTAAAACAGCTCCAACAATTAAATCGGCAGTTTTGATAGCCTCTTTGATATTATAATCATTAGAAAAAACAGTTTTAACATTTGCAGGAAGAATATCATCTAGTTCTCTTAAACGAGGAATAGAAATATCCATGATAGTAACGTCTGCAGCCATACCAGCAGCCATTTTAGCCGCTTGCGTGCCCACAATACCACCGCCTAATACAAGCACTTGAGCTGGCTTAACTCCGGGAACACCACCCAATAAAATACCTCTACCACCCATTGGCTTTTCAAGATACTTTGCACCTTCTTGGATACTCATTCTACCAGCAACCTCACTCATTGGCACCAATAAAGGTAGTGAGCGGTCTTTTTTCTCAACAGTTTCATAAGCCAAACAAACCGCTTTGCGTTCAAACATTGCGTTTGTTAAAGGCTCGTATGAAGCAAAGTGAAAATAAGTGAACAATAATTGTCCTTCTTTTATAAGAGGATATTCTTTTTCAATTGGTTCTTTTACCTTAATAATCATCTCAGCTTTGCCGTAAATTTCTTCGATGCTAGGTAAAATGATTGCACCAGCAGCAGCATATTCTTCGTCACTAAATCCACTTCCATTTCCGGCGGTGGCTTGAACATACACTTGATGATTTGCTCTGGTAAATGCTGAAACTCCAGCTGGGGTTAAACCCACGCGGTTTTCGTTGTTTTTAATTTCTTTTGGAACACCAATGATCATAATGGTAATATTTGGGTTGACAAACTTAGTTTGATTATCTGAATTCGCAAAACCTAGTTGCAAGAATTTAAAGAATCGGAAAACATTACGTTAGCCTGCTCAAAGGTTAAATTTCCAAACTTTTGAGCCACAAAAACACAAATATCCTTTACCTCAGAATCCGAGAGATGCGATAAACTTGGCATAGCTTGTTTATAAAGAACTCCATTTACAAGCATAGGTTGTTTGCTTCCATTTTTAATTAGACAGGGCAGCTCCTTCATATTAGCTAGCAGCCAATCGCTTAGCATAATAGGCGGCATTAATCTAGCTAATCCCTCACCTTTTTCTTGGTGGCAGTTGGCACAATTTGTTTTATACAATTTGGCACCATTGCTAAGCCTATGCATATTTGTTAGCTCTCCATCTGAGCAGGCTGCAATAGAAAAAAAGAAAACTATTAAAACTAGGTGTTTCATTCTTGCTTCAAAACTGAGATATCTTCAATTAATTGATCCACTTGCTTGGCATCTGTGCCGTCATATATACCTCTAACGCGAGATAACCTATCTACTAAGATAAAACCACCACTGTGCACAAAACCACCAGGTGCCGTGCTATCGGGCATAGCCGTTGCATAATAACCCTTCTCTGCCATCTCGTAGATGCGCTCTCTTTCCCCAGTTAAAAATTGCCATTGTTTGCCGTCTGAACCTAAGTCGGCAGCATATTGTTTAAGCAAGGTAATAGTATCATGCACAGGGTCGATAGTATGGCTTAACAACATTAGTGCTGTATCTCCTTTGAATGCATTAAATACCCTAATCATTTCCTTTTTCATAACTGGGCAAATGGTTGGACAGGAAATAAAGAAAAAATCAGCTACATAAATTTTCCCATTTACATCCTTTTGGGATAAACTATCGCCATTTTGATTGATAAATGAAAAATAGGGAACAGTTGCATAAATGGTGTCTACGCTATTTTCTCCATTTACATTAGCTGTTTTGGTTGTTCTTTCACCCAAGATAGGCAATTGTTTTTTTTCTGAATTACAGGCTAATAGCACCAGAAGAGATATAAATACTAAGCGATTCATGCGGCAAATGTAAGTTAGAATATAGGCTATTTCCTATATTTGACACCTATGCGCAAACATCTTTTACAATTCATCTTATTTACCCTCAGTTTTTTTGGGGCGCAAGCGCAAAATTTAGATTCATTAAAAAATCTAGTTTACATTCAAAAAGGTGCGCCCCGCATTAAAACCTTAGGAGAATTAAGTTACCAATTAATGTATGAGGACCCAGGGTTAGCAGCACATTATGGAGGCTTAGCAGTAAAAGATGCTTTGGTTCAACCCGACTCATTATTGCTTGCACAGGCGTTGAACGATTTGAGCATGCCCTATTTAGTAATTGGTAAATATGATTCCGTTATTAGTTTGAACCAACGTGCATATGCCATACGAATGAAGGCAAACAAATCTTCATTGGCGGCAGCAAACTTGGCAAAAATTGGCCAGGCCTATTATGAAATTGGCAATTATAAACAAAGCATAATAGCTTATGGCAAGGCATGTTTTATTTATGAGAAATTATCTGATACGGCGCATTTAGTTCAAATGTGCAATAACATGGGTACCCTTTTTGAAAAATACAAAGCCAATGAAGAAGCCATGCAATGGTATACAAAGTCAAGAGAATTGGCGCATGCAATTGGCGATGAAAGAAGTGAGGCTCTTGCAAAGGTTAACCAATCTATTTTATTCCGAAAAGCTGGAGATACAAGAAAGGCTGAGTTGTTAATGATGACTGTAAAGCCTTACATGGAACTGAAAGCTTATGCGAATGAAAGAGCAAAGTATTACGAATCTTTTGGCGTTTTATGCAGGTTAACTAATAGGCCAGAGGAAGGAAAAGAATATTATACTAAAGCCTTAGCTGCATATGAAGAGCAAGGAGACGAGCCCGGTTTAGCCAATGTTCATCGTAATTTGGGTTTTTGTTTTAGCGACTTGAACCAACAAAAGAAAGCACTAGAAAACTTTGAAGAAGCGTTGTATTTTGCCCGAAAGAACAAACTTCTAGATCAAACTCAAAATATTTTATTTGACCTTTATGAATGGCATAAACTAAATAAGAATCCAAGCAAAGCCCTTTATTTCCTAGAGTTGCACAAGTCTTGCGCAGATAGTGTTTATAATTTAGAGACCAACACTTTGGTTCAGAACTATAGCGCAAAATATCAATTAGAGCGACATAAAAACGAAACGCTAAATAAAGACCGAACGCTTTTACAAACTCAAGTAATTTTAGTAAGACGTACCAATATGCTTTTACTAAGCACTGGAGTAGCATTTATATTAATGATTGCATTTGGTGCTTATTGGTTATATTATCAGCAAAAGAAAAGGCAATTGGCTCAACAAAACCAATTGGCCATGAACGAAGAGAGAGTTAGAATATCAAGGGATTTACATGATAATCTTGGTGCAGAGCTTACATGGATTGCTTCAGAAATGGATTTGAGGGCCTATGCAGAAACCAATATTATACAAAGAGAGCGATTGAACGACCTTGCAGAAAAAATGCGGTCTGCAATGAGAAGTTTGCGTGATACAATTTGGGCTATTCATCAAACTCAAAGCACCTTAGAACAGCTATTTATAAGGCTTACAGACAACACCAAAAGTATTTTAGAGGTGGGTAGAATACAATTAGTTTTGCCAGAAACTATCCCTTCTATAATCTTATCACCAGCTCAAAGCTTGCATGTTTATAGGATTTTAAAAGAAGGAATTACTAATGCTATTAAATATGCTTATTGTAGTCATTTGCTCATTGAGGTGAAGGTTCAAGAAAACAACCTTCACCTTATCATGAGGGATAACGGTAAGGGTTTTAAATTAGAAGATCATTATGCTGCAGGCTATGGCTTGCGTAATATGGAAAGCAGGGCTAATGAAAATGGCATGCAACTTATTATCAATAGCAGCCCTGGGCATGGAACAGAGCTTAAGCTTTATTTACCTATTATAGTACAAATGCAAACCCAAGTTTCAGATCGAGACGTCTAGTAGTATTAGGCAAGTTCCCATTATTGATGAGTTGTACAAGTTGACCTTCTGCAAATAAACCCCACTTACTCATAAGTGTTAAATTCAAATGCAAAAAATGCGGTTTAGGATAGTTCTCATCTTCTTTTGCATAACTAACACTTACTGGCTTTAAAAAGGAAGGAACATAGGCGGTTGAACCAATTAAAATAAATGAATTAGAAAGCCTTTGAGAAATTCCTATCACCGGCCCAGCTCCTATTTGCCAACCTTGAGGTTCGTGTAAAACTATTTTCGACTGAGTGCTATCTAAATAAATTGAACCAATAAAATAGTCACTAATAGTTAATCCTATGCTTATGCATTGCTGTGGTTTTGCAGTGAGATTCCAGGTCCATTGATGCCAACCAATTATTCCACCAGAAATGGAACTACCCTGACTAGCATTCAATTTGCTTTCATCCTTTTCGGTAATTTGTTTGAATAGCCAAAAAATATCTGGTAATAATTTATAGTCGCTGCGTCGGTTCAAACCACCCTTATTAAAATTAGGTTTGAGGTAGTATAAGTCGATAAATAGCACACTTTGTTTATGCGCTTGCCGATTGTTTGGCGCAGCAGGATTATCAATATTTGCCAGCATGGCAGAAAAATTAAAATAGCTTTCTAGGTGATACCTGTCTTTTAGGTAGGTAAACTCTTTTAAAGATTGAGTCTTGCTTATAAAAGCAAGACTCAAAAAACTAATCAAAAGAAGACTTCGCTTCATGGAATTATTTTTTAAATAAAGTTATACCCACGCCTCCTTTAAGATAATAACCAACATAAGGTGCAATTCCAGCTTCAAAATTATAACACATGCCAAACTTCTTGCCAGTAACATCTTTAGGGGCAATTTGAAACCCATTGATACCTATTCTAAAACCCATAACGTTACTTCCAAAGGCACTTTTCACTTCTTTTGTTATGTCTTGACCATCTGTTAATCCCGACTGAAAAACAGCTGAAGGTTGTTCTCTTAATGTAAACTTGTTTGAAAATTGAACAATTGCATCAGCATAAAAGTCAAATCCTAAGGAGTGAAAACGTTTGCCGTAACCATTTGCTTCTACAACTAAGTTAGATAAACGACGGCTTATTAAACCAGCATACAAGCCTGTATTTACCATAGATGCAGCTTCAACGCTGGCAGTTTCAAATAATGCTCCATTTTCTAGATTAAAGCCAGTAGCCCTAGAAAATAATCCACCTCGCACCCCATTGTATTTGACAACATTACCTGGCACCATAAGGTAAGTGGTAGCAACTACATCTCTATTGTTTACCCTTTTGTTTTCACTTTTTAGGTCTACCTTAATTTTCTTTGTTTTGATTCTTTTACCTAAAAACAACATCGCACCAGCACTAAATTCTTTTGGTGAAATCATACTTTTATTGCCTATTTTACCTAGCGCTAGAATTGATGTTTGGCCATAAAATTGAATTCCAATTCTGTCTTGCAGCATATAATGCCCAAAACCTGCAACATAAAAATTCATTGCTTCGATGTTTTTTATTGAAACATCTATTCCTCCAATAACGGTGTTAATGCTTAACCGAGGGTGATACTTCTCTGGGTCGTTTTGCGTTATTTTGTAATTGATGTTTTGAGCTTGAACCGAGGTAAGAGCAAGCCCTAATAAGGCTGTGAGGATAATTTTTTTCATAATTTTATTATTTATATTATTTTAATTACACTACAAAACTGCCTGAGATTATAGGTTTTACCTATACGCAACAATGCGTATTTTTTTATCTTCAAGGTGTTGTAGCTTTGTAACATAAACTGATATGATACGAATTGGCATAATTGAAGATCAAGGGCGACTTGCATTAGCGCTCAAGAACAAGCTTGAGCTCTCCCCTGATTTCGAGGTGAAATTTATGGCTACCAACGGAAAGGAAGCTATTGAATTCTTACATAAGGACGCTGTATTGGAAGTATTGCTAATGGATATAGAAATGCCCATCATGAATGGGATTGAAGCTACTGAGAAAATTAGTGTTCGATGGCCACATATTAAAATTGTAATTAGCACCATTTTTGACGACGATCAACATTTAATGAAAGCCATATTGGCAGGAGCTGGAGGCTATTTAATGAAAGACGAATCTCCAGGAAAAATTCATAGGGCAATTTATGAAATACTAGAGGGTGGAGCTCCAATGAGTGCGGGTATTGCGGCAAGAACGCTGCAATTATTAAAAATGAATCCTGTTCATCAGGAACTGGTGTTCAGTCCTGAAAACTTTGAACTTACAGAAAGAGAGAAAGAAGTTTTAAAGCATTTGGCTAAAGGCTTAAGCTATGAACAAATTGCCGACAACCTATTCATTAGCTATGGCACCGTGAGAAAACATGTAGAGAACATCTACCGCAAAATGCAAGTAAACTCAAGGACAGAAGCGCTCAATAAGGCAAATAAAAACAAGCTAATTACTTAGCACCTAAAACTTTTTCGGCTGCATTAATTCCTTCTTCTACTTCGGCTCTTACATTGATAACGGCATCCTTTTGCGATCGATAATAAGCTTCTGCAGAATCTAATCCAACAGGCCTTTCAAAGGCACGCATCCATTGCATCATATCTTCATCTGCACGGGTTAACAAATAAGAAATCTTTTGGAGGCTGTCTTTGCATGCTTGCGTTTTACAAGCTTCAATTTTCTGATTGATTTCCTTTTTGTATTCTAAGACTTTACCCATTTTTGGCATTACTTCGTCGTGCACAGCCATTACTTCTTGGTCTAATGCATCTACTAATTTTTGACGAGGGTCTGAACATGCGGTTAGTGCAATCGCTAATCCAAAAACTAATCCTAATTTTTTCATTCCACAAAGATGCATAAAACTATTGAAATTTAGGAAAGGTTAACATAAAACTAGAGCCTTTACCTGCCTCACTTTCTACCCAAATCTTGCCGCCATTTTTCTCTGTAAAGTCTTTACAAAGCATCAACCCCAAACCAGTTCCCTTTTCATTTGCAGTGCCTTGGGTACTCACATTCATGTGTGCGGTAAAAAGCGATTCTAACTTTTGAACATCAATTCCAACACCATTATCAATTACTGATATTTGATGGTAAGTATCAAACTCTTCAGACAGAATACTTACTTCTCCACCTTCTTTAGTAAACTTTAAGGCATTAGATAGCAAATTTCTTAAAACTAGGTTCACCATATTTGCATCGGCATACAAAAATGCATCTTGCTCAGTTTCGTTGTGTAAAGAAATATTTTTTTGAATGGCCATGGTTCTCAGCATGCCAATATTTTCTTCAGCCAAAGCATACAGGTTAACTTTCTTTGGTTCAACCCGAACCCCCTTTATTTGCCCACTGGCCCAAACGAGTAAGTTCTCGAGTAAATCGATGGTGTTTTGAACCGATGCCGCTACTTCCTTACCAAACTCCTGTTGCGAACTGGCCTCATAAGAAGGATTGCTCACCAAATCAAAGTACAATTTCATGGTGGTAAGATTGTTTCTTAAATCGTGCGAGATAATGGAGAAAAAGCGATCTTTCACTTGATTAAGCTGACTTAATTGTTCTTTTTGAATGGATATTTCTTGATTCTTAATCTCCAATTCGGTTAAACCTCGCTTAAGTTGTTTGTTTATTTTTCGATTCTCAGAAATGAAATAAACAAACAAAAAGATGAGCAGCACTAACAATACAGACAAAGCAATAAAGAAATTCTTCACCTGATTGGTTTGCCTCAATTGCATGGCTTTTATTTCATCTTCCTTCTTGAAAATTTCTATTTCTGCTTGCTTTTTTTCTGCTTCATAATGCAATTGCAAATCAGACGTTCTTCTCAGAATTGAATCATTGAACAAAGAGTCTTTAATTTCGTTGCTTAAACTTTGATATGCTTTTGAGGTTTGTTTATCGTTTAGTGAACGGTATAAATCTGCCAATCCTTCATAAGCCTCTTCCAACTCTATTTTCATGCCAGTTTCTTTGGCTAGGTTAGTTACTTTTCTATACTCAGTTGCAGCTAGTTCGTAGTCTTTTAACCTAGCATGTGACTTAGCCAAGCCAAGTAAACTACGGGTTTGTAAAGGTGTAATTTTTAACCCATTTGATATGTTGTTTGCAAAGGAATATTGCTCCACTGCTAATGTGTAAGACTTAAGTTCAAAACTTAAATCTCCCATATTAATGTAGGTGGCGGCTATACCTGCCTTATTTCCTAATTCTTTATACAGGTTCAAAGCCTTTTTGTAAGCATCTTCAGCCTTCTTTACTTGACCTTGCCGAGCATACCAAAGACCAACTTGTTCATAAGAGCTCAATAACCTAAACCTATCTTTTCTTTGCTCAAATAACTTTATGGCTTTTAGGTTAAACTCTATGGCCTTGCTAAAATTATTTTGTCTGCTATAAACATCTGCCAAAGAGGTATAGGTATTTAACAAACCTGTTTCAACCTTAGCCGATTCAAAATACCTTAACGCTGCTAAATAATTCTCAACCGCCAAAGAAAATCTTCCTTGCGCATGATAAGAATTCCCCAATAAATATTTAAAGTGGGCATGGTAAAGTTGTAGATTCCATTGCTCAGAAATCTGCACTGCCTTTTGCAGATCGCTAGCAGCTTGGGCAAATCTTCCTGAATTAATCTGGAGAATTGCCAATTGCTTAGCGGCTTCACACCAAGTAATGAATTCTTTGTGTTCCTCGCTCGCAGCAAGTACCTCCAACAATTGGGATTCGGCAAGTGTTGGATTAACATAAACCAATGACGTTGCCTGTTGAAGCTTAATAGAAATAGAATCTTGTGCTATAGCCTTTCCCTCTATTGCGGAAAATTGGCAAATAACAACAATCAATAATTTACAAAAATATGTTCTAAGTTTAAACACTAAACAGCAGTGTTTTCTATAAGCTTGAACCCAGAACCATGTACATTGATTATTTCTACATTTGGCTCATCTTTCAACAGCTTTCTTAACTTATTTATATAAACATCTAGGTTACGCGCAGTATAAAAATCATCTCTTCCCCAAACGCTTAACAACAAACTATTGCGGGTAAGCAGTACATTTTTATTCTTGACAAATAACTTAAGTAACTCAGCTTCTGTGGCGCTAATGCGCTTTTCCATCCCATGACTGTAAACTACTAAATGATTAGGAATGTCTATTTTCATTCCTGCAAGTTCATAAACCTCTTCTTTCACTATAATTTCTGGTTTTACTACTGCCGAACGCTTAAGAATTGCCCTAAGCCTTGCCAATAACTCTTGCGTGCTAAATGGCTTGGTAATGTATTCATCTGCTCCTAGTCCAAAACCCTTTAATTTATCTTCCTCGCTGCTGTTGGCAGTTAAAAATACCAAGGGCGTAAAAGCGTCCTGTTCTCTAATTAATTTTGCAAGTTCAAAACCATTTTTCTTTGGCATGTTTACGTCTAATAAACATAAATCAAAGCGTTCTTTTTGAAAAACCTGCCATGCTTCTTCTCCGTCCTTACATAAACGAGTAGTGAAAGCATTCAATTTCAAATTCTCTTTTAATAGTGTTGCTAAAGTAATATCGTCTTCAACAACTAAAATATGTGGTAAAGATTCTTGCATAGATTTGTGATTACCTCACGAAATTATTACTTTTACCATCAATAAAGTAATATCCTTTTCCCCTTTACTGGTAGTTTTAAGACTTACTTTAGATTTTTTAAAGAAATAATTAAGCAAATGAACTTGGCTCAGGCTCTTATTCTTCTAAGAATACCATTTTCCTTCTTCTTGTCGCCTGTTTTCTTTTTTGCATTTGCAATGTGCGACAGTCCAGACTTCATTAAAATGACTGCCTTATTTATTGCCTTACATTTGTTTATATATCCTGCTTCTAATGCATACAACAGTTATATGGACCAAGATGAAGGCAGCATAGGTGGACTTAAAAACCCACCCAAAGCGGGCATTCTTGTTTTATGGTTATCTATTTTATTCAATGCAATCGGGTTTGTAATTGTTTATGTTATGATTGGCCGTTTAGCTTTCATTTTATTGGCAGCTTATGTTCTTGCGTCAACATTATATAGCTGGAAAGCTGTTAGGCTTAAGCAATATGCTATCCTTAGCTTCTTAACTGTGATGTTTTTTCAAGGGGCATTTATTTATAGTTTAGTGTTTTTATTTGGACAAGTATGTTCTTATGATTTGGCTTTAGCCCAAGTCAATTACAAAATTCCTGCAATCATAAGTTCAATTTTAATTGCAGGTGTTTATCCAATGACTCAAATTTATCAACATAAAGCCGATGCAAAAAGTGGGGTAAACACCTTGAGTATGTCATTAGGAATTAAAGGTACTTTTATGTTCTGTGGGAACGCATTTGGCATAGCTACAGCGCTGTTAGGATACCATTTCTTTCAACTTCAACAATCACATCTTTTTTATATTTTTCTTTTGTTTAACTTTCCTATAGTTGCCTTTTTCTTATGGTGGGCTTATAAGGTTTGGGACGACCCAAACCAAGCAAATTTTAGGTATACCATGATGTTAAACAAAACTTCTTCTATTGCAATGGTGTTGTATTTTATCTTAGTATACTTCATCAAACACACCCATGAGCTACCTTTCTAATATTGGCATTGCCTTTCCAGAAAATAAATACTCGCAAGAGCAATTGCTTTCTTACATGCTCAGTTGTTATCGGTTTGAACCAAAAGAGGCACAAAAACTTAGTTTAATGTATGGGCGAAGCGGTATACAGCACCGGTATAGTGTGTTAAAAGATTTTGGCTTGAACCAAAATGCCGATGAAGGATTTTTTGAGTTGGGTAAAGAGGTTCCTATTTCTAAAAGAATGGCTACCTATTTTGAACATGCGCCAAACCTTGCAGCCGCCGCTTCTAAAAGGGCAATTCAAGAACAACAAATTACCCATTTAATTACAGTTTCTTGCACCGGAATGGCAGCTCCTGGATTAGATTTAATGCTATTGCAAGCATTGAACCTATCTCCCAACACGCCTCGAACATCTGTAAATTTTATGGGTTGTTATGCTTTGTTCCATGCCTTTAAAATGGCAGACGCCATTTGCAACTCAAGCGAAGATTCAAGGGTTTTGGTGGTATCGGTGGAGCTTTGCACCTTGCATTTCAATCAACAAAAAAGCACGGATATCATGGCTGCTAATCTCCTGTTTGGAGATGGCGCAGCAGCATGTATCATAAGTACTAAACCTCCCGAACAAGCTTATTTTAAATTTAGCAACTTTTATTCCAAAGTAATTTACAAAGGCAAAGCAGACATGGCTTGGCATATTCATGAAGATGGCTTCTTAATGACCCTAAGCGCTTATATTCCACAGTTGATTGAAGAAGGCCTTGGAACTATCATTCAAGATGCCTTGCAACATCTTTCTTGTGATTTTAAGGATATTCAGCATTGGGCCATTCACCCTGGTGGAAGAAAAATAGTGGATGGCATTTCAAATATACTTCAGTCGAATTCGGTTCAAACCGAAACCCCTTTGAGACATTCTTATGAAGTACTAAAAGAAGTGGGCAACCTTAGCAGTACCACTTTATTACATGTACTCAACAAAATATTACAACAGCCAGATTATAACCCACAGCAAAAAGTTTTTGCTGCAGGTTTTGGACCAGGCCTTACCGTGGAAACCTGCGTATTTAACGCTTAAGACGATTGTTTAAAGCCTATACTTCTTGGACCTGAATTTGGCTTGTCTTCAATTTTAAATTCTTCCACATCCTCAAATAAAATGGTATTAATCATTTCAATGGTACGTTGTTCTGAAGGCAGTTTTGCCAACCTGAGGTGTTGATTTTTAATGGTTTCCTCAATCACTTTTCTCACATTTCTGGCGTTCCCAAAATATTGATTTCTGTTCTGATGGATAAACTCAAGGTACTTACTTAAATGCGCCGCCGCAGCTTCATCAGGCTTTACAGAATTAGAATGAAGCATTTTTAAGGTGATGTCGAACAATTGTTTTGCATCATAATCTTCGAACTTAAGTTCCCTATCAAAACGAGAGTGTAAACCAGGATTACTTTCTAAGAATCTGCGCATGTTTTCTGTATAACCCGCTACAATTACTACAAAAGATCCACGCTTATCTTCCATTCTTTTCAAAATGGTTTCAATGGCTTCCTTACCAAAATCGTTTTCACCGCCTTCACTCAAGGCATAAGCTTCGTCTATAAACAAAACACCACCTTGCGCCCTATCCAAAACCTCTGCTGTTTTAATGGCAGTTTGACCCACATATGCACCTACTAATCCTTGGCGATCACATTCTACTAAGTTACCACGTTCTAAAATTCCTAATGCTTTATAAATCTGTGCGAGAATTCGGGCCACTGTGGTTTTTCCGGTTCCAGGATTACCAGTAAAAACAGCATGTAAAGAAAAACTTTGGCGCACATCTTTACCAATTTCCCTATAGAATCTAACCAATTTAACCAACTCATCAATCTCTGTTTTTACGGCATCTAGGCCAATCATGTTATGCAAAGTATTTAAGGCTTGTTTGAGCAAGTCTTCATCCACAGGAATATCTGCGTAACCTTTTTCCTTGCCTTCAAATATTCTTTGAATATCTTCCTTGTTAATGGTAGACAACTCATCTTTGTTAAGCGCCGAAGGATTTACGTTAGTCATAATGCGCAAGCCCATGTTCATTTTGCTTTCATCTATAACAGTATTAACATACCTAGCGTTTCCAAACATATTGTCTCTGCCACGGTAAGCATCTACTAACATTTTATAGAGGTAATCATTAGCAGACTCACTGAGCTTAACGCCTCTTTTTTCCATGGTAAACTCAGCAATTTGCATTAATTCTTGCGGCAAATAATCTGCAAATTCATAGAACATGCTAAACCTAGAACGCATGCCAGGATTAGATTCTAAAAAGCTGTTCATTTCACTTGGATATCCAGCCACAATCACAGCCAAATCGCCTCCCCCATCGCTCATTTCTTTGAGTAAAATTTCGATGGCTTCTTTTCCAAAATCTTTCGAATCATCATTCTTTCTGGCAAGTGCGTAGGCTTCATCAATAAAGAGAATTCCACCTTTAGCCTTTTTAATAACCTCTTTGGTTTTTGGGGCAGTTTGTCCAATATATTCTGCAACTAAATCACCACGGTCTACTTCCACTACATGACCTTTACTCAATAACCCCATTTGATGGTAAATTTTGCCTAACATTTTGGCTACAGTAGTTTTACCCGTTCCTGGATTACCAGTGAAAACCGCATGAAGGTTGATTTTTTCACTGTCATCAAATCCTTTTTCTTTTCTAATCTTTAAAAAGTTAAGGTAGGTAGTATATTCTTTAACTTTCTTTTTTATGGCAGATAATCCAATGAGTGCATCTAATTCATTAAGCACTTCTTCGATACTTTCTTCGCCAGCAACTGTAGGTGTTGGTAACTCACGAGGTTTTGCTTTTGGCACAACCACCACAGGTTCTTTAAATTCTGGACCTACTTCAAATGCAATGGTAGCAATTACTTGGTCCATAAATACTACAGAAATGGTATAAGAATCTATTCCCCAAGTGCCTTTAAGTTCATTGCCCCAACCTATGGCACACTCAAATTTTTGTTCTCGGGTTTCAACAAACAATAATTTATCTATAGAACCTTTGAGTTGGCCAGTGTGTGTATGAAAAAGGAAATTTAATTCGCAAGGCCAAACAGGCACCTCTGAAATGATGTTTTCCATTTCTAATTCGAGCCAAACGTAGCGCGTTTCTTCACTACCAAACACAGAATAATATTTCCTTTGAGGCTTATCTAGCATGGTGTCTGGGCCTTCAAATAATTTAATTTTAGTAATATTAAAGAAAGGATTTACGGTATCTGAAACCACGCCAAGGTCTATTATATAAAATAATCTTTCGGCCACAAACACGCCATCAATCCAAGCTTCCCAACGGTAAACGCCTTTTTTCCAGTAGTTCCCAGGGTTTTTAACACCCCAGCCTTCCCGCACAAAAACGATATTCTCATCTTTTGTGATGGATCTGTTTGCGGTTAAATTACAAATGATAGAACCATCTTCGTCGTTCACACATTTTAGGTTGATGTTAACCTCCCAATCATTTTCATCAAAAAGTTTGTTAAAAAATGAAAGCTCACAATAGATAAACGAGCATTCAGACTCATCAAAGACAAGTCTATACTTTTTTTCGTTATTGGCTAGCCATTCGGTTGAACCAAAAATTTTAAGGTCACGAAATTTGTAATTATTGAGCAGGTCCTTAGTCATGGTAGTTTAGAATTGGTGTATCAATACAACAATATTTTAGCCAAAAATTGTGCGCATGGTATGCACAAAATTTACAAAAAAAATGTTAACAGCAATTAAGCCATTAGAAATAAGCCACTTATTATTTAAACGTTTAAAATAAATTACTTAATTCTTACCATTAAGAGAATCAATTTGAAAATAATACTTGCAAATTGTTGGTAGAGCGTTAAATTCGCACCTCTTAAGAATTCAGCCGCCACGGAGAGATGGGTGAGAGGCTGAAACCACCGGTTTGCTAAACCGACGTAGGTAGTAATATCTACCGCGGGTTCGAATCCCGCTCTCTCCGCCACTAGATGCCAGCAAAATTTGTTGGCATTTTTTGTTTCATTGGGGAGTCCATGGTAAATAGCCAATAGACCTTAGCAGCGAATTCGAAGACCTTTGAGAATAAAAAACAAACTATCCTTGTGCTATAAATTCAATTTATGATAAAGTTTGCCTACACCATTTTATATGTAAAAGATGTTGCAAAAGCATTAGCCTTTTATGAAACCGCATTTGGGTTCAATAGAAAATTTATTTCACCCGAAAACGATTATGCAGAGCTTGCAATGGGTGATACCACACTTTCATTTGCTTCTTTAGATTTGGCCAATTCAAATTTTCCTGAAGGTTTTATGCAAAGTGATGTAACACAAAAGCCATTTGGAATTGAATTAGGCTTTACCACAGAAAATGTGGCTGAGACAATAGATGCTGCGCAAAAAGCTGGAGCAACACTTGTAGCCTTACCAAAAGTTAAACCTTGGGGTCAAACCGTTGCCTACCTTAGAGATATAGACGGATTTCTTATTGAAATCTGCACCCCAATGGCATAGGAATTATAGATTTCACTTTAATCATCTTTACAGGATTTGATTAATACGGAAACCCTAATTCAACTAATTTATTTATCAATTCAACGGTGTTTGTGGTGCCCGTTTTGTTTCTAATATTTCGGCGATGAACTTTTACGGTTTCATCTGAGATGGATAATTTTTGTGAGATTTCTGAAGAGGAGTAACCATCCACAATTAGCCTGATAACCTCTAATTCTTTTGGTGTAAACACAACTTCTTGTTGCTGTTTTTCCTCTTTTGCTTCATAAAAATAAACCCCACCATCCACAATAAACCTGAGTGCATGAAAGAGCTCATCTTTGCCGGTATTTTTTAACAAATAACCCTTTGCTCCCCAATTTTTAGCATCTTGAATCAATCTTACATCATGATGCATGCTTAGTAGCACCACTTTTGTATCTAATTTATTTTTCACTACCCATTGCAATAGCTTCAAACCCTCTGTTCCATTTGGCATTCTAATGTCTACTAAAGCAATATCTGGCTTTAAATTTAAAATCCCATTGGTGGCGCTTTCTATATCATTTGCTTCACCACATATGATAAAATCCTCAAGTGGGCCAAATAATCCTTTTAACCCATCAATGATAATTTGGTGGTCATCAACAATAAATAGGCTAATCCTGCTCATACTTCGAGTTTGGTTAAAGGTAATTCTATTGTAATTAATGTTCCATTTTCAGAGGTAATACTGAGCGTCCCTTCTAAATTGTTAATGCGCTCTTGAATGGTTTGCAAACCAATTCCAGGTAAAACAGATCCGCTTGGTTTGGCATTGCCTATTCCCAAGCCATCATCTTCTACAGTTAAGTAAAGTAAATCGCTGCTTGAACCAAACTGTATATAGGCATTCTTTCCCATAGAATGTTTTTGTACATTGTTGAGTAATTCGGTTACTATCCTCATGATGTTTACAGTTGCCTCCTTACCCAAATTGAGCATTGGAAAGTTACTTGCAATATAATGATAACGAATCTTTCCATGCCTATTTAACACAGAAACAAAACTCTCAATCGCTTTAAACAAGCCAACTTTATTAAGATAGGAAGGATTTAGATTATGCGAAATCTCCCTTAACTCTTCAATGGTCAAATCAAGATCACTAATCAAATTGTCGTAAGATTCTACACCAGATTCTAATTGCATTTTAAGGTAAACAAGTCTAGCTCCTAAACCATCATGTAGTTCTGCCGAAATCCTTCTTCGTTCTTTATCCTCACCTTCTCTAAGCAAGGCACGTGCTTCCTTTTCTCGCTCAACCTCCATTTTCTTTACAGATAATTCTAGCCGCAGAACTTTATTCTGGTTGAACACCACAAAAATAATTAATATGATAATTACCACTATAATTACCAAACTACCCGACCAAAAAATCAATAAGCTGTTTTCCATATACGGGTAAAGTAAAAAACACAAGCATTGAGCGCATAAAAACTACAATTGAGTATTTCATGGTAATTGCTAATGGCTTCAAATGCCTTTATGTTTGAAAGAGCCGAATTAAACAATAGGAAATAAAATACATTCCCCAATCCATAAAACATTAATGAAACTACCATGAAAAAAACAGGGTTCTTCCATATGTCGGCTTTTGGAAACTGCAGCTCCTGGTAAAAAAACAAAAGGGCTAGTAAAAAGCAAATAAATCCAGAACCAATCATTAGAAAAAGCGGCATTAAAGGTTTAGGATCTAGATAAAAATTATCATGGTAAAATAAGGCCAAACCAAAAAGCATTAGCACAAAAAACAACCAATTGAGTCGTCTAAAAACACCTTGATATTTATAAACAATTAAGATAAAAAAATATTGAATCAACCCATAATAGGGATACATAAACATATTGTCTCCAAATGTATAAGCATAAAAAGAAACAAAACATTCAGTAAACGTCAGAAAGACAGAATACAAGAAAAACGGTTTTAGGGAAGAATTTATCGTACGATAAAAAAGGATACCAGATATAAGCGGTATAACAGAAAATAAAATAGAAATATAAGTTAATAATATCATTGATTCGGAAAGTCGTTTCCAATTGTATGTTCCTCACCTATGGCTAAGGTTGTGGGTGCTACACTGCTACAATTGTTTACCAGTTGTTCTTCGAAATTAGCATCTTTCACTTTAATTCCGCATAAAGTAATGTTTAATTTTCCAGTTGAACCAATACTAGCGCCCACTCTCAAAACATTATCTCCTTCAACAAAGCAGTTTTGGACTTCAGATTTAGAAAATTGAAAGCTACGAGGAACATCGTTTTTATCCATATTAGAATAAATTTGCTGCGCTTCTGGCAATATTTTCGGACATCTGGCTGGGCAAGTTATGGCAAATTCATACATTGCTTTTGTTCTGTCAAAACCTATATTTTGATAAATAGGTACTACTATAAAAGTAAGTTTAGCATTGTTAGGGATTGAATTATCCACCGCTGAATAAAAACGAATATGGCTAACAGCATTTCCGGATGAATGTGCTGTAAACAAATCTTCAACATGGGACCTATCAAAATACCAATAAACTGGCACCTCTAAGCTTGCAGTTGCTAAGTATTTTTCTACAAATCCCTCTGCTATTGAATCCGCAATTATTGCAGAAATTGCTTCATTTGCACTAGCCCCCTGAAGCATAACTTCACTTTGCTTTTCGCTAAGTTTCTCCTGAGTTACTTTGCCACTAATGTCTGAACGTTCAAGAAAATAAAAAACTGAGCCTACAACGATTAAAATCAGTAAAATGGCGACCCAGATAAAAAGGCGATTAGTGTTGTTTTCGTTTTCCATAAAAAATGTTTTAAATATTATTGGGTTCAAAAATCCGACTCACCAAAGATTTATATATACCCACTTATGGGTATCTTTTTCTGGTTAATTATGAGCATTAACAAACTTTTTCATAAAAATACTTGCAAATTTAAATAGACCTCATATATTTGCACTCCCTAAAAATAAGGGAATCGGGGTGTAGCGTAGCCTGGTATCGCGCCACATTTGGGATGTGGAGGTCGTAGGTTCGAATCCTGCCACCCCGACGAAAACAGAGCCGCACGATTGTGCGGCTTTTCTGTTTTAATGCAATGAGTTTTGGGCAATTCTCCTCATTTGTTTTAAGTTAAAAACACAGTTTAATTCAATCTTTGATGCTAAAATTTTTAATTAAATCGAGATTAGAAACTTTTATAGCATCAAATACGTTTTATCGCTTATGAAAAATATAATTTTTTGCATGAGCTTTTTACTACTAAGCTGTTGCACTGCATTTTCCCAGCAAAAGGATTCTATTGATTTTGTAAAACATTTTGGTGTAATTTTTCCTGTTCAAAACAAATCAACTTTATCCAATCCCGAATTTAAAAAACTAATCAAAGGCAACAAATTAGCGCTAGCTAGCCTAAGAAAAGCCCGATTGGTAAGGACAGCTGAATTATCAGCAGACATACTTGCGGTAATTCCTTTGGTAATTGGATTGGGTTCCGAAAATGATGTTGTTGTTCTAGGAGGTATTGGAGGCTATGCCGCTATTACAAGTTTATCTACACTTATTAGCAGGCCACATTATAATAGACACTTAGAAAATGCTATTAAGCTTTACAATATGGGACCTGCGCCTCAACGAAGCAATTGACCACTTTCAATCTCAAAAAATTTAGCATCGATGGCATTGTTTAAGCACATTGCCTTGACACGCTCCTGTTGAGTATCGGTTAAAAAAACTTGCCCAAATTTACCCTCCCCCATCTGCGCAAATAACCTCGATAAGCGTTGCTGGTCCAACTTTTCAAAAATATCATCCAAAAGTAACAATGGTTTTTTACCCTTAACCTCTGTGAGGTAATCGAATTGTGCTAGCTTTAAGGCTATTAAGAAACTTTTTTGCTGCCCTTGTGAGCCAAATTTTTTCAAAGGATTATGCGCTAAGGTGAAGTTTAAATCATCTCGGTGAATTCCTCTTGTTGTGCGCATTAAATCTAAATCTGCAGATTCGGTTTGATCCAATAAAATATCAAACGGTGTTCTTGACAAGTCAGATTCATAAACTATTCCAACCTTTTCAGTTGGACCACTTATCCAGCTATAATGACCTAAAAATACGGGTAGAACCTTTTCTATAAAAGCTGCTCTTTTGGTAAAAATATAGTTTCCGGCTTGAACCAACTGATCATTATAGGTTTCTAGTAAGGAGCGATTAAAACCTCCCTGAAATTTAAAATCCTTCAGCATTTTATTGCGCTGGTCGAGCACCCGATTGTAAGAAATTAATGCATTTAAGTATAACTTATCATATTGAGAAATTACTTGATCCAAAAATTTTCTCCGTTCTTCGGACCCTTCTTGAATCAAAGAAATATCGCCTGGAGCAATCATCACCAAGGGAATTGAACCAATGTGTTCTGAGAATTTCTGTACCTCATTACCATTTACCAAGAGTGTTTTTCCATTGCCTTTTTGGTAAACAATTCTAACCTTTTCTTGCACATTACCTTGGTTACACTCCGATTCAATTACAAAATAATGTCCCCCTAAAAAAGCCTGAAACTGATCGATTGCATTAAAATAACTTTTGGTAAAAGACAAATAATGAATGGCATCCAAAATATTTGTCTTGCCGGCTCCATTGCTGCCTGTAAAACAATTTAATCCCTGTGCAAATTGTATCTGCAAAGCCTCATAGTTCTTAAACTGCTGAATATAAAGAGATTCTAAATGCATGGATTGGTTTTTTGTATTGGTTCAAAGATTACTTGTCAAAACTAATATTTTCTATACTTTTGCAACTCTTCAAAAATGGCAACGAACAAATTTACCAAAGAAACTTACCTCAACTGGTATGAGCAAATGTTGCTTATGCGCAGGTTTGAGGAGAAAGCTGCCCAATTATATGGCCAGCAAAAGATAAAAGGGTTTTGTCACCTCTACATAGGCCAAGAAGCCGTAGTAGCAGGTACAATGAGTGCTTTAAAAAAGGAAGACCGATTAATAACGGCCTACCGCGACCATGCGCACGCCTTAGCTTGTGGCATTCCTGCCAGAGAAGTTATGGCAGAATTGTATGGAAAAGTAACAGGCTGTTCCAAAGGAAAAGGAGGTTCTATGCACATGTTTAGCAAAGAACATAATTTTTTTGGTGGACATGGAATTGTTGGAGGACAAATTCCACTTGGCGCTGGGATTGCTTTTGCAGACCAATACAGAGGTGGAGACCAAGTAACCGTATGTTATTTTGGGGATGGTGCCGCTAGACAAGGAGCCTTGCACGAAACCTTTAACATGGCCATGCTTTGGAAGTTGCCTGTAATTTTTGTGATAGAAAACAATGGCTATGCAATGGGAACTTCTGTAGAAAGAACAACCAATGTAATGGAAATGTATAAGATTGGTGAAAGCTATGAAATGCCTTCCTTTGCTGTTGATGGCATGCAAGCAGAAACTGTGCACGAAGCAATTGCAGAAGCAGCTACAAGAGCCAGAGCAGGCGAAGGACCAACCTTACTTGAAATTAGAACCTATCGCTACAGGGGACATAGCATGAGCGACCCAGCAAAATATAGAACTAAGGAAGAAGTAGAAGAATACAAAAAGAAAGACCCGCTCGAAATGGTAAAGGATACCTTGCTTAAAAAGAAAATAGCAAGTGATTCAGACCTCGAAGCGATAGAAGAAAAAATAATGGCAATTATAAACGACTCTGTAGAGTTTAGTGAAAACTCTCCTTTCCCAGAGCCTTCGGCTTTGTATGAGGACGTTTATTTTGAACCAAACTACCCTTTTATTAAAGAATAAGTAATTTTAGATAAAGATAATGGAGCACAAAGAAGAAAAAAATCAGGGTTTAGATTTAGATACAACCCTTATTGAAACAAGTCATAAAGTAGAAAAATTCTACCATACCTATAAAAAACAAATTACCACAGGAATCATTGCAATTGTTGCTTTGGTTGGCGGTTATGTGGCTTTTAAAATGTTTTATATTGAACCAAAAGAAAAAGAAGCTCAAGCTGCTATGTATCAAGCCCAAATTTGGTTTGAAAAAGACAGTTTTAATTTAGCTTTGAATGGATTAGGCGAGAATGCTGGATTCATTGCAATAGCTGATGAGTTTGGTTTAACCAAATCTGGTAAACTTGCCCACTATTATGCTGGAGTTTGTTACATGCGCAAAGGCGAATTTCAAAATGCTATTGACATGCTAGATGGTTTTAGCACTGATAATGATTTGGTTGGTCCTTTAGCAACTGGATTAAAAGGTGATGCTTATGTAGAATTAAATGACATCGAAAAAGGAGCTTCACTTTATATGAAAGCAGCTGGCCAAAGTCATAATAAAATTACCGCACCAATCTTTTTAAAGAAAGCTGGAATTGCTTTTGAGGAATTAAAGTCGATGGACAACGCTGTGCGTGCTTACGAAAAAATTAAAAATGAATATCCTGAAAGCAGCGAAGCTCAAGATATTGATAAATTTATTGCTAGAGCAACTGCGGCAAACGCAAACTAATATTCAAAAATTATTTGAAAAGGAACTGAGTTTTCAGTTCCTTTTTTTGTTTTATAAATACTCAGTCTAATGTCTACTGCTAATAAAAACCTATCGCAAACCTCTCTCGAATCCAATGAATTTTTCCAAAGCCTTAACATTGGCCTGGTAGTATCCGAATGGAACCCAGAAGTTACTTTTGCTATGAGCGAGGCTGCGGTTACATTTTTAATTCAAAAAGGCGTACCTGCGGATCAGGTTTTGGTTCAAACCGTACCCGGAAGCTTTGAATTACCGCTGGCCAGCAAATGGATGGCTGAGCAAAAAAACATTCACGCAGTAATTGCAATTGGCTGCGTGATTCAAGGTGAAACTAGGCATTTCGATTTTATATGTGAGGCCTGCGCCAATGGTATCATGCAAGTGGGATTACAAACCAACAAGCCAGTCATCTTTGGCGTATTAACCACACAAAACCAGCAACAGGCTATTGATAGAGCTGGAGGAAAGCATGGTAACAAAGGTATTGAAGCTGCAGAAACAGCCCTAAAAATGCTATTGCTACAAAAATGAGTTTATGAAATAGTAAAGTAATATTATCCTGTTGGATTGGCCATGCAATTCTGTTAAGTTTGAAAATCTGTTTGAAAGGCATGAACAAAAAGAATTTATTTATCATTTTATTAAGCCTCATAAGCTTTTTAATGGCTTGCAAAAGTGGTTTTGATAATGAAAAAACTACTCAAGAAAACCCTGAAACTTTTATGGTTGTAGATACCATATTTAGAACAGGAGAAAACAGACTCACAACCAATGTTGAGGCAAATTGGTGGGGAAATGCACCTGGCGGTTTCATTGTTGGCTACGAAATTTCAACAGACAACCAAGTTACTTGGCACTTTACAACCACTCAGGATAGCAGTTTTTTACTTACTATTCCCCCTGGAAAGGATAGTGCGGACCTTGTAATTTATGTGCGAGCAATTGACAACCTCGGCAGAAAAGACCAAAGTCCAGCTTCTACTTTATTTCCAATAAAAAACTCAAAACCAAAGGTTAGTTTTATTTTTTCACAACCTTTAGGCGGCATTGCTTCCCAAAATCCAGTGTTGGTGTTTCCTGTCATAAAATATAGCATTGAAGGCACTGACCCAGATGGCCAACAAGACTTAAATGGTTTTGAACTATACATAAATGACACCAATACAACGCCATTCATCTTACCAGCAAATGCTAATGCTTTTACTGTTGTAGCAGAAGATCCAAAAGGCAATGGTGGTCCAAGCAAAGTTTATATCAACAACAATACAACAGCGCTAGCAGGAACAGTTAATGGACTTTTGCATAATGCTTCAAATATTTTCTACCTGCGTGCAGTAGACAAAGCGCAATCAAAATCTGGATTTGTGGGTTCTCCTGCCATTTGGGTAAAAAAAGTGAATGCCGATGTTTTATTAGTAAATGCCTACAGCAGCAGTAAATTTGCAGTTCAAAATTTTTACTCAAATAGGCTAAAAAACAATGGTATTTTGCTATTCGACACCTTGCAAGCAACCGAAATCATAAACAGCAATTACACGCAACTACAACCCGATTTCTTAACACAAAGCAGAACCTTTAGCCTGTTCAAAAAAATGGTTTGGTTTGCAGATGATGCAAGTTTCTCCTTTTCATTAGGACAAAGAACCACAGGACCATTTTTTGATAATGGCGGCAGTTTATATATGGCGGTGGCCATTAATTCTAGCTTCGATCCACTTTCCAACTTTTTGGATTGGACTCCCATTAGACAATTGGTTAATCCTACTGGTGGGTCAATATTTAGGGTGAATATCAATAGTTTGGTTTTACCTGTTTCACCTGGTTGGCCAACCTTAAAATCGACCGCCATAATTCCTTCGGCTCGTCCATTTGAAATTAACTTATCTACTGCACAATTAACTTATGATTCTTTATATGCAGGTGGTATCATAGAAAGCAAAAGCGGTCAGCCACCCATCGCCTGGAATGGAACTTCTACCGTATTGGCAAAAAGAATAAATGCATCAAATGGCAATACAAACTTTATCATTAGTAGTATTCCATTAGAACAATTTAATGGCAACGCAAATACTGATTCATTATTCAAGAAAATATTTGTAGACGAGTTAAAATTCTAATGAGTAAAAATCTGCTCTTATTTGCCAGTGGCAGCGGAAGCAATGCCGTAAATATTTGCCAATATTTTAAAAAAAATCCCAAGGTAAAAATTACTGGGTTAATTTGTAATAATCCCAATGCAGGTGTCATTGAAAAAATGAAAGAATTAGGGATACCAGTTATTTTGGTAAATCGGGCCGACTTTAACAACCCAGCAGTAATTTTACCAGTTATATCTCGGTTTGAACCTAGCCTAATTTGCTTACTAGGCTTTTTATGGAAAATTCCACCCTTTATAGTAAATGCTTTTCCTAACAAAATTTTAAACCTACATCCTGCTTTGCTTCCAAAATTTGGGGGCAAAGGCATGTATGGCATGCATGTTCATGAGGCTGTAAAACGAGCAGGAGAAACAAACAGTGGCATAAGTATTCATTGGGTAAATGAAGCATTTGACGAAGGAGAAATCATTGCACAATTTACTTTTGAAATATCGGAGGCAGATAGCGCAAATGAAATTGCAGAAAAGGTGCATACTTTGGAACAAAAACATGTTCCAGCTGAGATTGAAAAAGTATTAGATAAAATGCTAGAATAAACTGCATTGTCTTAATGTTTGCTTACTTTTGTGCCCTCAAAATTAAACGGCATGTTAGCATCTCAAAAAATCTCAAACGCCTTAATATCTGTATTTTACAAAGACGGATTAGCACCCATAGCAGAAGAACTTCATAAAGCAGGTGTAAAAATTTACTCTACTGGTGGTACCCAAACCTTTATTGAAAACTTAGGAATACCTGTTATTGCGGTGGAAACTTTAACTGGATATCCAAGTATTTTAGGCGGAAGGGTTAAAACTTTGCACCCAAAAGTTTTCGGAGGCATACTTGCAAGAAGAGAAGAAGCCAGCGATTTATCTGAAATTGCCAGTTTTGAAATTCCGCTTTTTGATTTGGTTATGGTGGATTTGTATCCTTTTGAAGAAACAAGAAAACAAACCAATGAAGAACAAAAAATCATTGAGAAAATAGATATTGGAGGCATCTCATTGATTAGAGCTGCAGCAAAAAACTTCAAGTACACTTTAATAGTGTCGCACACAAACTTGTATCCTAATTTACTCGAAATCCTAAAAACACAAGCTTGCAGCAGCACCTTGGCTCAGCGTAAATCCTTTGCCGCCCATGCGTTTCAAGTAAGTTCGCATTATGATTCTGCAATTTTTGAATACTTCAATACAACAGAAAACATTCCTGCACTAAAGGTGAGTCATGAAAGTGGCGTAACTTTAAGGTATGGAGAAAACCCGCATCAAAAGGGTTACTTCTACGGCAACTTAGATAGTTTAATCACAAAGCTTCATGGCAAGGAATTATCTTACAATAATCTATTAGATGTGGATGCCGCCTTTCAATTGATTAATGATTTTAAGGAACCTACTGTTGCCATCATTAAACACAATAATCCTTGCGGAGTTGCAAGCAGAGCTAATATTTTAGAGGCATGGAAAGACGCATTAGCAGGAGATTCAGTTTCTGCATTTGGAGGAATCATTGCTTTAAACCAAACTGTTGATAAAGCCACAGCACTAGAAATAGATAAAATCTTCTTAGAAGTTCTTTTAGCTCCATCCTACAGCGATGAGGCTTTAGAGATATTAAAAAGCAAAAAGAATAGAATTATTTTGGTTCAAACCGGAAGCTTACCTAAAACACAAACTGTAAGAACAGCCTTAAATGGCGTGTTGGTTCAAGACAGAAACTTAGTGGTTTTGGAAGAAGGTAATTTATCCTTAGTTACTGCGGAAGGGGCCACAAAGGAACAAATTGCAGACATGTTGTTTGCAGACAAAATTGTGAAGCATACCAAGTCAAACACCATTGTTTTAGCCAAAAACCAACAATTGCTAGGAATAGGTTGCGGCCAAACCTCTAGGGTTGATGCCTTAAAACAAGCCATACAAAAAGCACAAACTTTTAACTTTGATTTGAAAGATGCAGTGATGAGCAGTGACGCATTTTTCCCTTTTCCAGATTGCGTAGAAATAGCTCATCAAGCAGGAATTAATGCAGTTATACAGCCCGGAGGTTCTATTAAAGACGGTGCTTCTATTGCTTATTGTGATGCCCACAAAATGGCAATGTATTTCACCGGTGTGCGTCATTTTAAACACTAAAATTAAACATTGAAATCGGGTTAAAATAACCTTGTGAATAATATTAATTTTTAAAAGTAAAAATTTTCCACCTTTTTTTTGAATTTATATTAATTTGCAGGTGTTTAACCCAAAATTTCCCAAGAGAACATATTCATGAGCGCATTCAGCTTTTTAACGCAAGACTTGGCCATCGACTTAGGGACAGCCAATACGCTAATTATACATAAAGATCAGGTGGTAGTTGATGAACCTTCTATCATAGCAGTTAATAGAAGAACCGGCAATGTCATAGCTGTTGGAAGTCAAGCACAACAGATGCATGGGAAAGTGCATGAAGATATCAAAACCATTAGACCTTTGAAGGATGGTGTTATTGCAGATTTTCAAGCAGCCGAACATATGATACGTGGTATGATTAACATGATACCACAAACCAATAGGCTTATCAAACCTCAGCAACGCATGGTTATATGTATTCCTTCTGGTATCACAGAAGTGGAAAAACGTGCAGTAAAAGATTCTGCAGAGCGTGCAGGCGCAAAGGAGGTTTATCTAATTCATGAACCAATGGCCGCTGCCATAGGAATTGGCATAGATGTGTTTGAACCAATGGGAAACATGATCATTGACA
This sequence comes from Bacteroidota bacterium, assembly GCA_027488905.1. Lineage (GTDB taxonomy): Bacteria > Bacteroidota > Bacteroidia > UKL13-3 > UKL13-3 > B1. The sequence continues at coordinate 18,115 of JAIYAT010000025.1, read as the reverse complement.
TTGGCGGAGGAACCACAGAAATCGCGGTTATTGCATTGGCGGGCATTGTTTGTGACCAATCTATTAGGGTAGCTGGAGATGAGTTTACAGAAGATATTTTGGATTACATGCGCAGGCAACACAATTTACTTGTAGGTGAAAGAACTGCTGAAAGAATTAAAATTGAAGTTGGTTCGGCACTACCAGAACTTGAAAACCCTCCTTTAGATTTTGCAGTTAATGGAAGGGATTTAATGACTGGTATTCCAAAACAAATTAGCGTTAGTTATAGTGAAATAGCTTCTGCATTAGACAAATCTATTTCTAAAATTGAAGAAGCTATCCTTAGAGCACTTGAGCTTACTCCACCAGAACTATCTGCTGATATTTATTCAACTGGTCTCTATCTTACAGGTGGTGGCGCCTTATTAAGAGGCTTGGACAAGCGTATTGCAACTAAAACAAAGTTACCTGTTCATGTGGCTGAAGATCCATTAAGAGCCGTGGTTAGAGGAACAGGAATGGCTTTGAAAAACTTGAAAAACCACAAATTCTTGATGACCTGATTAGGTAAGTAGACATGAGAAACCTCATATACTTCCTTTATAAGTACTATACGTTTCTATTGTTTTTTGCATTAGAAATGTTTTCAGTTATTATTCTTTACAGGTACAACAATTACCAAAAAGCAAATTTCCTAAACTTTACAGGTGGTATAGCAAGTCAGTTTTACGAGACTGTAAATAATACTACAAACTATTTTAGTTTAAGAGAAATTAATGATAGTTTATTAACTGAAAATGCAAGATTGAGAGGCCAATTGTTAAACGCCTATTATCAAAATGGCTTGGCTCAAACCTCTATAAACGACACTGTTTACAAGCAACAATATACTTACGTTGCCGCCAATGTTGTGAATAATTCAATCATGCAACGAAACAACTACATAACCATTGATAAAGGCGCTGCTCATGGCATAAAACCAGATATGGGTGTAATTGGCAGTAACGGAGTGGTTGGTATTATCACAAGTGTTTCAGAACATTATTCTACCATACGCTCTGCCTTAAATAGCAATACCAAAATTAGCTGCATGTTTAAAAAGAACAATGCCTTTGGTTCTTTAGAATGGAATGGAGATGACCCAAAATTCTCTATGCTGAAATATGTAAATAAACATGTAGAAGTTACCATGAATGATGAGATTGTAACAAGTAATTACTCAACGCTATTCCCCCAAGGAATTCCAGTGGGTAAGGTTTATAGTCATTTAATTGAAGCCGATGATAACTTTTACAATATCAAAGTAGAGCTAAATACTAATTTCTCTACCCTTAAAAATGTGTATGTAATTGTAAACTTCATGAAGGAAGAACAGTTGAAAGTGGAGGCAACCAACAAAAGTGATAATTGAACTGCTAACCTATATCGCCCGATTTGTGTTGCTAATTTTGTTGCAACTTCTAGTGGTTAACAATTTAGAATTAACCACATACATCAATCCATTTATCTATATTATCTTTATTTTGTCTTTACCGGTTAACATGAAACCGTGGATTGTATTAATTATTTCTTTCTTTACAGGCCTGGTAATGGATAGCTTTTATAGCACGCCAGGCTTGCACATGGGAGCAACAATCTTCATGGGCTACCTAAGAGGATTCTACCTTAGGATTGCTGCAAATAAAGAAGATTTTGAAACTAGCGTTTCTCCCAGTATTGCAGATAAAGGAATTGTTTGGTTCTTAGTATACGCCTTAACACTAACCCTAGCCCATCATTTATTCCTATTCTTTTTTGAAGTTTACAGCTTCTTTGAGTTTTTTAGAACTCTTTTAAGAATTACAAGTAGTGCGCTCTTTAGTGTACTCCTTATTGTTATTGGAGAGTTATTGTTTTTCAAGAAGACTAAAACAAGATAATCATGCGCAGTGGAGAGAAACAAATAACGCTGCTCATTATCTTTCTGAGTGTAGCGCTGATCTATATAGCAAGGTTGTTTTACTTGCAAGTGATAGATACTTCCTATGTTTACTTTGCCCAAAACAATGTACTTCAGGAGCAAACCATTTACCCAGCACGTGGATTAATTTATGACCGCAATGGAGAGTTATTGGTTTACAATGATGCCATCTATGATCTTTCGGTTATTCCTGAACAAGTTAAAAATCTAGATACACTTGCATTTTGTAACGTTTTGAACCTAACTAAAGAAGAGTTTATAGCCACTTTTGCTAGGTTAAGAAGACAAAAAGGCTATAGCCCTTGGCGCCCAATTGTATTTCAGCGCCAAATAACTATTCCAACTTATGCAGCTTTTCAAGAAAAGCTATACGACTTTCAAGGATTTTTTGTAGAGGTTAGAACGGATAGAAAATATAAGCATAGTAATGCTGCCCACGTAATGGGCTACATTGGCGAAGTATCCGAAAAGCAAATTGAAAATAGCAACGGTTACTACAGAATGGGAGATTTTGTTGGCCAAAGTGGCGTTGAAAGAACTTATGAAAAAGTCTTAGGAGGTGTTAAAGGAACCCGCTATGTTTTGGTGGATAGTAAAAGTAGAACCCAAGGAAGATATAAAAACGGAGAATTTGATACTGCAGCATTGGCAGGAAAAAACATCCACCTTACCATTAACCTAAAACTGCAACAATTAGGCGAAGCCCTAATGAAAAATAAAATTGGAAGTATTGTTGCCATCGAACCTTCTACAGGCGAAGTACTTTCTTTGGTGAGTTCCCCAACTTATGACCCAAACTTGCTAGTTGGAAGGGAAAGAGGCAATATGTATATGCAATTGCTCAAAGACCCTTACAAACCTTTATTTAATAGGCCAATTTCTGCCCCCTACCCTCCAGGTTCAATTTTTAAAGTTATCATGAGCCTCATGGGACAACAAGAAGGAGTATTAACACCTGCTACAAGCTATGGTTGTCATGGTGGTTATTTATTTGTGGGATGCCACCCACATGGCTCACCACTTCAATTAAGAGGTGCGATTGCTGTTAGCTGTAATGCCTATTTTTGTCAAGTGTATAGATCAGTTGTAAACAACCCAAAATACAAACATGTTGAAGACGCCTACCAAAAGTTTTATGACCATGCCTATAGCTTTGGGATGGGTCATCAACTTGGAATTGATTTGTTTGGAGAGGGACCAGGTGTGCTAAAGAAATCAACCTACTTCGATAAAATTTATGGAAGATACAGGTGGCAGGCACTTACAACTATATCAATGGGAATTGGGCAAGGAGAACTTGGTATCACCCCGCTGCAAATGGCCAATGCCACCGCCGCAATTGCTAATAAAGGTTATTTTATTACACCTCATATTGTTAAAAAAATTGATAATAAAAGTAACCCAAACCCATCATTCAATAAAAAAAACTGGACAAGCGTAGACACTGGCTATTTCCAAGTAGTAATCGATGGCATGCAAGATGTTGTTGAACATGGAACAGCCTATATCGCACGAATCCCAAATATAACTGTGTGTGGCAAAACAGGAACAGCCCAAAACCCGCATGGCAAAGACCACTCGGTTTTTTTCGCCTTTGCACCTAAAGAAAATCCCAAAATTGCAATCGCAGTTTTTGTAGAAAACGCTGGCTTTGGAGCCACATGGGCAGCCCCAATTGCAAGCTTAATGATTGAAGAGTACCTAACTGGTAAACACGAAACAAGGAAGTACCTTTTGGATAGAATGTTAAATGCAGATTTAATCAAACGAAATGACAGCACATCAGCCAAAGCCAAGTAGAATAGATTGGTTAACGCTTCTAATTTATGCCATTTTGGTATGCTTTGGTTTAGTATGTATCTACGCCTCAGTTTTCAAAGAAACACATCCTCATATTTGGGACACAAGTCAAAACTACGGAAAACAGCTTATTTGGATTGGCGTTTCCTCTATTGTTGGCCTTATGATTTTGGTAATTGATGAAAAGTTCTTTTTTGCCTTTGCCTATTTCATATATGGGTTTTCTATTATCCTACTCATTGCTGTTTTAGGATTTGGAACCACTGTAAATGGCTCCTCTTCATGGATAGAAATTGGTGGCTTTAGAATGCAACCCGCGGAATTTGCAAAATTTGGAACTGCCTTAGCATTGGCAAAATACTTAAGCGGGTATAATGTTAACTTTGAAAAGAATAGAAAAGTACAAATCATCAGCGCCTTGCTCATCTTCACTCCGATGCTGATTATTCTTCTTCAAAATGAAACTGGGTCAACCCTCGTTTTTGCTTCATTTATATTTGTCCTTTTTAGAGAAGGCTTGCCCGGTTGGATTTTACTAGCTGGATTCACTTTTATCGTATTATCTATTTTAGCCCTCTTATATCCACCAGTTTATCTAATAATAGGTGTTAGCATTTTGGCTGTAATTTTTCTCCTTCTTGTGAGGAGAACACGGAGCCTTGTTTTGATAACTATTGGTGCAGTAGTAGTGGCCGGACTTTTTGTTTCAAGTATTGACTATGCTTTTCAAAATGTACTTCAGGCGCATCAGCGCTCACGCATAAATGTTTTATTAGGAAAAAATGTAGACATCAAAGGCGCTGGTTACAATGTGCAACAATCAAAAATTGCTATAGGCAGTGGCGGTTTATGGGGTAAAGGGCCATTACAAGGTACTCAGAATAAATTTAGATTTGTGCCTGAACAAAGTACAGATTTTATTTTTTGCACCATTGGCGAAGAATATGGTTTTGCAGGCTCAGTAGCTTTTATTGGATTTTATGTATTTCTACTTTACCGACTATTATTGATGGCTGAAAGACAAAGACAAAAGTTCAATAGAATTTATGGATATAGTGTGGTTTGTATTCTGTTTTTCCATTTTCTTATCAATGTTGGAATGACCCTAGGCTTGATGCCTGTAATTGGAATACCCCTGCCATTTATCAGTTACGGAGGCTCGGCACTTTTAAGCTTTACCATTTTACTTTTTATCTTTATTAGATTAGATGCAAACCGAGTTAATGAACTAAGAACTGCTTTCGATTAATTGGTTCAAACTTTCTAAAAACTCTTTTCTTGAAATTTCTCTTGCACCAAGTGATTGCAAATGAGAAGTAGACTGTTGGCAATCTATTAGCGCGATACCAGTTTCCATGCAATGTAAACACCAATAAATTAAGGCAGCTTTGCTTGCATTGCTAACCAAACTAAACATACTTTCTCCAAAAAAAACTTTGCCTAATTGCACGCCATATAAGCCTCCTACTAAATCATCCTTTTGCCAAACTTCAACACTTTGTGCTATGCCCAAATAGTGCAGGTTGGTATAAGCTTCAGTTATTTCTGGGCTGATCCAAGTGCCGTCTTCAACTCGGGTATCCCGACAAGCTGAAATAACATCTTCAAAGCAGGTATTTATGCTAAAGGTAAAATCCCCTCGTCGCAAAATTTGCTTCATGCTCTTGCTTACTTTTACCTCTGAAGGAAACAAAACCAATCTTGGGTCTGGACACCACCACAAAATGGGTTCATCTTCATTAAACCATGGGAATATTCCCAATTGGTATGCTTTAACTAAAGTTTCAGGTAATAAATTCCCACCAACTGCTAATAAGCCCGTTTCGTCGGCTAATTCTGGGTCTGGAAAATTATCATCAAAGAGGTAATGCATTTCTAAATTGCATCCAGTTTTTTCGCTAAAACTCTATCCTTTTCCGTAACTGTATTTGAGGCATCATGCGTTGTAAGGATAACCTCCACCTTGTTGTAAACATTCTTCCATTCAGGATGATGATTTAGCTTTTCAATTTCAAAAGAAGCGGCTACCATCCAAGCAATTGCAGTGGCAAAATCTTTAAAAATATAAGTCTTAGTCAATTTATTGTTTGCTTCAATCCATTCCATATTGTTGTTTTTGTATTATAAAAAAAGCCGTGAGGCTTGCAAAAGTATGCAAACCCCACGGCAATCAATTTATTGTAATTCTAATTACTGAATAATAAAACGTTGTGTTGCTGCGCCACCTGACGCAGTTTTGATATTTGCAAAATAAATACCAGCATTCAATCCGTTTAGATTCACTTGTTGAGAGAAAGTATTCAAGTTTGTAGCACGACGAACTTCTCTACCCATGATATCCATTATTACAATTTCACTCATTGGAGATGAATTGCCATTTAAGGTTACTTTGATATCATTGCTTGCAGGATTAGGATATACGATAAGCATATTCTTAAGATCTGCTTCTATTAAACCAGTTGCTTTTTCTAAAGTTACTTTAACACTAAAAGGAGCAGCAGCCATTCTGCCTATTCCAACATTTGTGCGAATAGCAGAAACTTGCCATTCAAGATTAGTTGCTGTGCCTTCTACTACCCCAGCTGTTTTAAGAATACTGTATAAATCTGATGCCTTAGCAGAAAAACTATTTGTGGTAAGCGCTCCTTGCTCAAAAAGAGGTGGACTGTTACCAGGCAATTTCAATCCAAATGAATAGGCAATTTGTCCGCTTGTCGCTTCCCAAGTAATTGTAACCATGCTAGAATCTTTTTCTTTAATAGTTAAAGATGCATTATTAGCAGGAGTTAACAAGTTAAAAGCAGCAATTGCGTTGCTTCCTTCTAATCCAAATCTTGCGGCAATACGAGGTGCAAAAAATGAGGCAATTGTATCGCAATATGTTTTACCTCTAACTGCACCCATAAATGGATTGGTAATCATAGAAAGTGAATCAACTACTCTTCCGTTAACTGGTAGAGGAATTCCACGGTAAACTTGTGAAGTTTTTGCTCTAGCAGAAGGTCCATCCCACCATTCCCAAGGAGAACCTTCTACAGGGAATGAAGTTTCAAAACCAAAATTATTGTTAGGCATAATTACTGATTTTTTGTTAACAGTTGCAGCCCTCGCTGAGATTGGGTCAACATAAAAATACTTATTAATTGCGTTATTTAAACCCATTGCATCAGCTTTTGGAATTACATCTCCAGCACCAGAAGCATTTGGAATTACAACGGCACCAGTTGTTGGCACCAATACGTTTCCTGTAAAATAAGGGGCAAATAAATCTCCTTTTGCTTGACAAGATACAATTGGTAAACTATTAGGTTTCATCCAAGCAGTATCGCCCATTGCACCACCATAATTAATGATCATTTGTGCAGAAGATGAAACAGTTTCTGGGTGAGGCAAATTGTAAGGTGGAATTCCTCCAACTCCTCTCCAATCGCCTAAGGTATCCATGCTAACCATCGGACTTGCATTATCACGCAAGAACTTAATGTTAGATTCGATGTCTTCTCTTGTATCAACTGTTCCGAAAGCAAGTGCAATGTAACCACCTGTTCCTTGTCCACCCACTACAACTTTGTTTGGATCAATCTTATAAGTTGATGCGTTAGTTCTGAAGAAGCGAACACAAGCACGCATGTCTTGCAAACCTCTATAGGTTGCCTTTAATAATTGTTCACGCGCAACAGCTTGAATGGTTGTTGCTGGATTCCAACCTGAACGGTAAGAGGCTAATGCAACCACATAACCACGTTTTGCTAGATTCTTAGCTACTTCAACTATTGAAGAATCTTCTTTGTTACCAGTAGTTTGTTGGTTAATAAAAGCTGGTAAATAAGAACCAGTGTGCGCTAAAATGATTAAAGGACGAGCTGTTGCTGTATCACCTGATGGTTGGTATATATCCACAAATTGAGATGCCATGAAAACTGGGCTGCCATTCAACGATGGTGGCAATCCTGGTGTTCCGAAAAGTAAATTTACGGCATAGTTCGAATCATACCATACTTGGGAAATTTTGTTTACATCCGCAAACACGGGTGCAAAGTAGCGCACTTGCGCCTTGCCCACTAGGCCTGCAAACAGCATCGCCATTAAAGCAAAAATCGAAAGTAGATTTTTTTTCATTTTTATTATTTGATTGTTTAGTGTCTGTTAATTTTATGCTAATTAAAATAATTTGTACTATAAATGCAATACTTTGGGGTTTTCTGCAATTAATTTCCCAAGTCTAACAATACTGAAATATAAGCAAGTCGCCCAACAAGTGGTCCACCGTATACTTGAATAACCTTGTTATTAAGTATATTGTTTGCTCCCATTTTTAAAGTCAATTTATCTTTTGGAAAAGTTTTATTAAACTGAGCGTCTAACATCCCATAGGCTGGGATTCCCCCTGTAAATTGAGGAGAGCCTTCAAAAACAAAACCAGTTTGCCACTTCCAATTGATGCCATATCCCCAATTATCGAAAACCCTATTTCCTATTTTAGTTTCAATTCCCCGCCCACTGATGCCTAAATTATATTTGTGTTCTGGCGTATTAAAGGCGGGGATCAATGGGTCTGTTGAACCTTGACGATCCAACTTATTCCAAGAATAATTGCCATTAAAACCTAAACCTTTTCTAAAGAAATAATTTAAACCTATGGTAAAACCTTGTGTTGTTACTTGGTCTACCGCGTTTGTACTAACCCTATAAACCTTCACATTCTCTGGTAGTGGACCTTCCCATGTGATATCAGCACCAATCTTGTATCCAATAAAATCGGTGTACCAGCTATAATAATAACTAATATCTGCAAACCATTTTTCAAATAAATTTGCTCTATACCCAAATTCAATTGTCTTAACACGCTCAGGTCTTATTGGAGCCACATTAAAATAACTCAATTGATTTTTGCCAAAATTAAAGGCATCTATCATACTAGAGATTGTAACTAAACTATCAAATCCAGATAAATTCCCTAGCAAAGTTGCTCTACCTACATTTAAATTAATGTATTGGTCGGTAAGCGTAGGATTTCTAATAGCACTTGCCGCCGAAAACCTTAATACATGTTCTTTGTGAGTGTAAACTGCAGAAGCTGCTGGCGAAAATAAAAGCGCAAAGTTTTGATTTTTATCTGCTCGCCCTGTAAAGCTTACCTTTAATTTATTAGCCAAAAATTTATGTTCCACTCCCAAATAAGCACCCACCTCTTGGTTAAATATTCTTTGATTGGCAATGGTATCCAAGAAAATTGAACCATTAGATAATGGCGCATACAATCTGTAATTGCCACCAATTCTAAATTCTGTCTCAAACCATTGAAATTGCTTTTCTCCTACTATATGATACAATGCCGATTCATCAAAAAAGCGAGAACCTCCTTCTCTATTGGTGCGAGAAGTAATTGATGCAAAGGCCGAATCAAATCGCTGTGTGCCTGGCTCAAAGCGAGGTAAACCTCCATTTACAAAATTACCATTAGCATCTACAAAGTTCCTCGCTTGTTGATGGTATTTTGTTAATGAATCAAGGTAATAGGTATTTAAATAATAATTAGCGTAACTGCCATAGTTTACGCCTGGCGGCGGATTGTTTAATGGGGGTCTAATCTTTTCAATTTTATTGTAAATATTAGATGACCAATAATTAGCATAATCAGACGCCCAATCAGCATCCAACTTTGCTGCATTTTGAAGCAATAAGGCAGTTGCATAAGCATCATAACTATTACCTGCATTCTCCTTTGTCATATATGCACGAATGAAAAAGTCATTTTCCTTTCTCCACTCTACTCGATTTTGAAAAAAGGTTATGTCCTTTAAACTAAATCTGTTATCCCCTTGGTAAACGGTTGTGCCACTACCGTAATTAAAGGCATAAATTAATTCTTGGTCTTTTTTAACCTTGTAATGCAATGCTGCACCCATTTTTAAGTTACGGGTATTATAATCTACTAAATCTACCTCCTTATAACCACCTCTCAAGGCATACCCATGGCCTAAAAATGGCAAGCCAGTTTGTCTAAAGCCAGCAAAGGAATTTTCATCTCCATAAATATTTACTGCATCATACCCGCCAGGGTTGTTTACACCCGTTGGGCTTTGTTCTGTTGCTTGGTAATTATTTGCCTCCCAATCATTAGCACTCATCACAGACAAATTGATTTTATAGGCTAATTTCTCCTCTCCCTTCTTGTTCTTTATTACTTCGGCATACCTTACGGCTATTTCTGTTAGTTTTCTTTCACCTACCTTAATTTGAGCACTTAACCCAGGAAATAAAAATGGACTTTTTGTTTGCATGTTAATTACTCCATTGAATGCATTAGGGCCATAATAAGCGCCACTTGCACCAACGATTAAATCCACTTTCTGAACATCTAATTCACTCGAACCCAAAAAATTACCTAAAGAAAAATTCAATCCAGGCGCCTGATTGTCCACACCATCTATTAATTGCAAACTTCTTACAGGAGAGGTGCTGTTAAACCCGCGGGTGTTTATAATTTTAAATCCAATAGATGCGCTAGTTAAATCCACACCTTTCAAATGTGCCAATCCTTCATAAAAATTGGCAGCAGGAGTTTCTTTAATAGCAATAGCATCCATTGTTTCAACTGTAAGAGGTGCCTGTTTTTGCTTTTGTGTTACGCGAGAATCTTTGATGGCAACCTCTTTAAGTTCTCTAGTATTTTCTTTCAACTTAATCTCTATTGGTTTCGCCCCACTGTTTACAATTAACTCCTGTTTAACATATCCAACATAAGTTACAATAATTGTAACTGGGAATGCTTGTGGTAACTTCAATTGAAAGGAACCTTCATAATCTGTTGAAGTACCAAAGCTCGTGCCTTTTTGACCTACAGAGGCTCCAATGAGCGGCTCCCCTGTTTTTGCGTCTTTAACTGTTCCTCTAATAACTGCATTAGCCTGCCCTTTTACTATACTTGGCAAAAAAACTAATAAAAACAATACAATAGAAAGTATTCTTGTGTTCAATATCTTTTACTTTAGGTGGTCAATTATAAGAAATTATTGATGAATACTTAAAAAAATTGCAAAATCTGCAATTGAAAATTAAGACTAGTTTCAAAGACGCAGCAGTAAGCTATGGTTTGAACCCAAGCTTTTATCAATAACTTCAATAGAAACTACTCCTAAACAAATTAACTAGTTTTCCAGTGGTCTAGGTTCAAACCGAAAAAACAGCTAGCGCATTTTGAGTAGTGATTTCTGCCACTTGGTTCAAACCAACATTTTTTAATTCTGCTAACTTTTTAGCAATCTCTAACACATAAAAGCTTTCGTTTCTTTTGCCTCTAAAAGGCACAGGCGCTAAATAGGGAGCATCGGTTTCTAATACCATGTGCTTTAAATCTATGTCTTCAATAGCCTTGTCTAAGCCACCATTTTTAAAAGTCAAAACCCCGCCAATACCTAAAAGAAATCCCAAGGATATAACTTCCTTTGCTTGTTGGTTATTTCCACTAAAGCAATGAAAAATTCCTCTTAATCGGGGATGATGCATTTCTTTTAAAATACTAATTACATCCTCTGTGCTATTTCTGGAGTGAATAACAATAGGTAAATCCATTTGAATGGCCCACTGAATTTGCTTTTTAAATGCCGAAATCTGCTGCTCTTTAAAATCTAAACTCCAATAATAATCCAAACCAATTTCGCCTACTCCATAGAACTTACGTTTCTTAAACCACTTCTGAATTTGAAACAAATGGGCTTCAACATGCTCATCCACACTGCAAGGATGCAAACCCATCATGGGAAAACAATTATCTTGATAATCCCAACACAAGTTTAACATAGGCTGAATGGAATGAACGTCTACATTGGGCAGAAAAAAATGAGAAACACCATTCTTTATGGCCTTATCCATGGCCTCTTTTCTATCTCCATCAAACTCACCAGCATACATGTGGGTATGCGTATCTACAAATTTCATGAGGCGAAGGTAATTAAAATTCAATTCTGCATATTTGTCAAAAAAACCAAAAACAACTTACATGGAAAATCCTTCTGAGAACCCTGTTGAAAACCCAGAACCTCAAAAGAAAGGCATAGGTGCCTTTGGTACGTTTATTTTAATTTTGTCTTTGGCACTTATAGGATACTACGTTTATCGGTCAATTTATGTGGCACCTCAAAACTCTAAAGGAACTGTTAACTGGAAAGAATCCGAAGAATCATACGAAAGCAACACAGAATGGACAGAAACCGAGGAAGAAATATATGCCCCAGAAATAGATTATCGCGTTAGCAAGCAGCAAAAAAAGCTCTTTAAAGAAATGTTTAAAGACTGCAATAAAAGCAAACGAAAATTGATAAAGGCTTGTGACTACAAAAATCAAAAAGTACGAAACTTTGCCGTACAAACTGCTGGCAAAGACCCTGGCAACTTTAACCTAGCTCAAATTTGCGATCTATTCGACCATCTTTACCACAATTGGAAGTATGTGAATGACCCCGCCACTACTGAATACCTGGCCAAAGCCTCAGAAACTGTAGAAAATAATTTAAACGGAGACTGTGATGATTTTGCTGTTATGCTCTGTTCATCAATACTTGCGGTGGGTGGTGAAGCTAGAATCAACTATGCTTGGGGAGAAGACGGAGGACATGCCTTTACAGAGGTAAACCTAGGCAAAACAGATGAACAAGAGGTGATTAACTACATCACCAATAGGTACTATAACCTAAAGGTGTTTGGAGGAAACCTTAATGGAAAATTGGACAAAGAAGGCAATCTTTGGTTGAACCTAGATTGGTTTGCAGAAAATCCTGGTGGCGATTACTTTAAATATAAAATTGGTTATACCTTTTATATCCTAAATAAATATTGCGAAAACATCGATGCCTCAACAGTTGCTCCTGAGGAGGAAGAAAACTAGTGATAACTTCTATCTTTCCAAACCATTTTACTGCCAACCAAGTAAAACAACATCATTGCTAAGGTTGACCAGATACTGTAAAATTCGAAACTCAACATAGCCACCCATTCAGTTTTTTGTTTCAAACGAATTTGCATGGTTAACAAAAAGGTTTGCTGTAGTACAATTTTAACTACCCAGATTTTTATGGCTAAACTCAAATGCAAGATGAGCATACCTGCCAAACAAGGATAAAATAAGGCCTGAAGTCCGAAAATAAATAGCCAATACCAAGGCAAAGCTCTGGCACCCATCAACCATCTTTTGCGCTGATGAAGAAATGCTTTAATGTAATGTTGAGCAGCAGAAATGTTTACAGAATCGGCATGCGACTCATTGTAGGAGCGATACCCCTTTTCCCTAATTGCTGCATACAATTGAAAATCTTCTGTAACAGAAAAAGGCATATTTTCATAACCCCCAGTTGCATAGTAAGCAGTTTTTGTAAAGGCCATGTTGTTGCCAACTGCTGTTGTAGGAACCCCCAATTGGTCGAATCCAGCAATGTATCCTGTTCCTAAATACCATTCAAGTCCTTGCCATTTGTGAAATAGTTTTGCCCCTTTTACTATTGTGGTACCACTTACAATCGCGCAATTATCCTCGGTTATTTTGGGTAATATCCGTTTTAGCCATTTTGGATTAACCACAATGTCTGCATCAGTAACAAATACTATTTCGGTTTGAACCAAACGCATAAGGTTAGCCAATACATTTCCTTTAGCTTTTGCTGAACCAAGTGTTTGCTGTATTGAAATGAACTGAAAATGCGGATGTTTTTCTATGAACGCCTCAACCAAATTAGCAGTATTATCAGAAGATTTATCATCCCCAATTAGTATATGAAGCTTATCTTTTGGGTAATCTAAAGCAAGGATTGACTCAAGGCATTTTAGGATATTCTCTTTCTCGTTTCGGGCTGGAATTAAAATACTAACTTCTGGTAAATGGGTTAATTCTGATCTCTTTCTTAAAGCGCCATTTGACTTACCAGCAGACAAATAAGCAGCAAACAAAACTAAAAGCAAAACCAAATAAGCCCATAAAATAAGTATAAATATAAGTTCTAGCATTTCAAATTATGTTAGGACTTCCATTTTAAACCCAAGCTTTGAATAATGTGCAAGTAACGCTGGCAATAATTGCTTTAGCTGTGGGAATGCTTTTTCACTGTCATGAAAAACAACGATATCGCCAGAATTAATTTTTTTCATTGCTGCTATACTTTCAGCAATATTTAAATTAGCATCGTAATCTCTGCTGAGTTTGCTCCACATAATTATTTTGTAATCGCCCCTCAATTTTTTAAGTTGTGATAATTTTATTCTACCATAAGGAGGCCTGAAAAGCTTACTTTGGATCAAACTAGAAGCCTTGTTAACCTCATTTAAATACTGATTGTCTGATAATTGCCAACCTTTAACATGATGCATGGTATGATTGCCAACCCCTTGCTTTGCCTCGAGAATTTGCTGATAGACGTTTGGATATTTTCTAACATTATCGCCTACACAAAAAAAGGTTGCTTTGGCTTGAAAGTCATTCAATTGTTGAATTACCCATGGCGTAATTTGTGGGTGAGGGCCATCATCAAAAGTTAAATAGATTACTTTATCCCAAGTTTTCACCTTCCATGTACACGAAGGAAATAAGCTAATAAGAACTCGTGGGATTGTATATTTAAACATTATTTTTGCCGAATACGCTTTCAAAACTAAACAATGCTTAACAGAATTAAAAACCTACTGCCTTTGTTACTGCTGTGCATCGGAATAAACGCACATGCTCAAGAGGCAAAAATGTGGACTTTACAAGAATGCATCGAACAAGCATTTAGTAAAAACATTAGCATTCAACAGCAAAAATTACAAACTTTATCTGCTAAGGCCGACTATTTTCAAAGCAAAATGGCGCTATTGCCAAACCTAAATGGAAGTGTAACCAATAATTGGCAAACTGGTTTTGCAATTAATCCGGCCACTAACTTTGCGCAAAAGGGTGTGGCTTTTAGAACCAACTCATTTGGGTTAAGTTCTAGCGTCCCTTTATTTAATGGGTTTCAAAACGCCAATAATGTAAAACTTACCAAAGCTAATGCAAAGGCAAGTGATCAAGATTTATTGCAAATTAAAAATAATATCGCGCTCAATGTTTCTGCAGCATATTTACGAGTGCTACAAAATGTTGAATTGGTAAATAGTGCAAAGGCTAGAATTGATGCAACACGCTCTCAGGTAGATCGTCAAAAGAAAATGTTCGAATTAGGTTCAAGCAATAAAAGTAGGTATTTGCAACTTAAAGCGCAACTCGCGGGTGAAGAGTTAGCGCTTATCAACTCAGAAAACACTTTGATGCAATCCTACCTAGAACTTTGGTTGCTTATTGAAATACCGCCAAGCGAAAATCAAACCATTGCTAAAATTGAAACCAAGGATTTAAAAGTAGAAGATGAACCAAAATCTATCGATTTAATTTTCTCAGAGTTTGTTGAAAGTAGTCCTGATGTTAAGGCAGCAGCCCTGCGTTTCAAGGCAAGTGAAATTCAGCATAGCATTGCAAAAGGGGGGCGTTCTCCTAGATTAACCTTAAGTGCTGGTGCCAATTCTTTTTTTACAACCCAAAGCACTATGGGATTTGGAGACACCACTATTAGGTTAGTACCCTCGGGTTTTGCAGACAATGGAGGTGTTTTGTTGCCGGTATTTACCCCAATCACAAATTACAAAGAGAATAAAACGACACCCTTTAATGACCAGTTCGATAGAAATTTAGGTACCCAAGTTGGTTTGAACCTAAGTGTCCCCATTTTTAATGGTTGGAGTGTAAATACCAATATTGAAAAAGCTAAACTTAACGCACAAAATGCTAAGCTACAGGATAAACAAGTTAGAAATAACCTTTATAGATCCATTGCTCAAGCCTATGTAGATTTTAAATCTTCCTATAAGCGATTTGCTTCTAATCAAGACAATTTGGACGCAAACAAAGAAGCATTTGACGTGGCAGATAAGCAATTTGAATTAGGTGCCATGAATCTTGCTGATTACTTGAATACTAAAAACAGTTACATTCGTGCAGAAGCAGATTTTACCCAAGCAAAGTATGAACTCATCTTTCGCAGAAAAACACTAGACTTTTATCTTGGTAAACCTTTGTTTTAATATTTTATGAAAACACAAAATAACAATAAAACCTTCAAATACCTTGGCATTGCCGTGGTTATACTAATCATCATTGCAATTGTTGGAAAAAAAGCGGGATGGATTGGTAAATTAGATGGGGTTAAGGTATTGGTAGCTAAGACGGAGTTAAAAACAATTATTGAAACGGTTTCAGCAAATGGTCGTGTTCAACCAGAAAAAGAAGTAAAAATTAGCTCTGATGTGAGCGGAGAAATTCGCGAATTGTATGTAAAAGAAGGAGATTCAGTAGTGGCAGGACAGTTACTTGCGCGTATCGACCCAGAGTTGTACCAAAGTGCACTTGATCGTTCAGATGCTTCTTTAAATAATATCAGAGCAAATTTAGCAAATGCTAAAGCTAGGCTAGCTCAAGCAGAAGCTAGGTTTAACGAAATTAAGAGTGCCTTTGATAGGAACGAAAAAATGTATGCCCAAAAGTTAATTTCTGATGGCGAATTTGAAACAGCTAAAAGCACTTTCTTAAATGCTAAATCAGAGGTAGAAGCTGGCAAACAAAGTGTGTTAGCAGCAGAATACAATGTAAAAAGTTTCGAGGCAAGTGTAAAAGAATCAAAGAAAAATTTAGACCGAACCTTAATCTATGCGCCAGTAAACGGAATTGTTTCTAAGCTAAGTGTAGAAAAAGGGGAGCGTGTAGTGGGCACCTCGCAAATGGCCGGCACAGAAATGATGCGCATTGCGAACCTAAACGATATGGAAGTTAGCGTAGATGTCAATGAAAATGATATTGTAAAGGTTGGACTTGCGGACACCACCTTAATAGAGGTGGATGCCTATCCAGGAAGAAAGTTCAGAGGAATTGTAACAGAAATCGCAAATAGCGCCAGTACAACCTTGGCAACTACAAGTGATCAGGTAACTAATTTTGTGGTTAAAATTAGAATTCTAAGAAGTTCTTATGAGGATTTAACAAAGAAATTTGGGAAGAGAAAGTCTGTTTTTAGGCCTGGCATGAGCGCTAGTGTTGAAATAATGACCGAAAGCGTAAATAATGTATTGGCAGTTCCAATTGAAGCTGTTACCATTAGGGTTGCATCAGATTTAGATACAAATAAAATAGAAACAAAAGAAAACAAAACAGTTTCGGCAAGCGCAGGCAAGGAAGAAGAATTTGAAGTGGTATTTATTAAGAATGGAGATAAGGCAAGTATTAGAAAAGTTAAAACTGGAATTCAAGACGACAAAATGATTCAGATATTAGAAGGAATGAAAGAAGGTGAAGAGCTTATTTCTGGTCCATATACAGCGGTTTCAAAATTACTAAAGCACAATGACGCTATTGAGGTAGTAAGCAAGGAGCAACTGTTTGAAGCCAAGAAGAAAGACGAGTAAAGTTTCAACTTTAAATAATGTTATTCAAGGTTTTGTTCCCCTTTTCATTTATATGCAAGGTCTAGAAAAGTAAATAAAAAAAATCCGAATTTAGACCACAATGGGATTTTTGACTAAAATGGAAGTTTACAAAATAAGTCTTCAGAATATTAAAACACTATCATGTTCAGAATTCATTACATTTATTAAAGAAACTGCTTTTTTGGCGGGGTTTACAATTGAAAGAAGAATAGATGAAAATCAAGTCTTGTTTTACGCAGGAAATGTTATAAATCTAGATTCTACTATCATAAATAAATTTAGCAGTTTACCCTATTTAAAAGTTGTACATGACATTGAAAGAAAGATTACAAGTATTAGTCTCTGTTATAATTCTTTTACTATCTTGGGGATAGTTTTCGTTATAGTTTTAATAAGCATTACATTATTAGCTGGAATTATATATCTAAAAATCAAAAATATAATTATTCCTTTGGCTTTATTACTAATTACGATTCATAGTTTTTATATCAGGTTAATCCCTTTTATGAAATTCAAGAATAAAGTTTTGAGTAGTTATAATTCAAAAAAATAATTTCCTTGAATAAAGGTTTTAACTTAGTAATATTAAACCGAAAAAGTTTTATCTGACACTATTGAAAAAGTGCATAGTTTGAATTTAGTGTCTTCGGCGCTTCTCTTATAGAAGTTCATGAACGATTGTTCATTTAGTCTTTAGATGGATTGCTTTCTCTTTCTCTTACTCTTACTCTTTCTCTTTCTGCCGGCCCTTTGAGCTTGTCGAAGGGGGGGAGCAAAAAAAAAGCCTACACAAAAGTGCAGGCTTTTAAAGAATCTGGCGACGACATACTTTCCCAGGTATTACCCAAGTATCATCTGCGCTGATGGGCTTAACTACTCTGTTCGGAAAGG
>JAIYAT010000034.1 GCA_027488905.1 Bacteroidota bacterium | reverse complement strand
AGATGCGTTTGAATTAAGATTATCCAATAGAAAGGAGTTTAGCTACCAAATTTTTAATGTATTTGGCGCAGAAATTAGTTCAGGAAATGTAACAGATGAGAATTCAAAAATCAATGTTCGAGAATGGTCTAAGGGTTATTATTTTATTAGGGTTATTGATTCGGATGGAAAGTCCTATACCACTAGATTTTTAATTGCTAATAATTAAACTAAAATAGTAAGCTGAGTTATATTTTACCTTATTATTCAGAAGTTAATTTAAGCAAAGCTTCTTTAACAATTGGATAATGCGACCAAGGAATAAAATGGTCGGCTCCAACAATTGTTAAAGTATCTTTTGATTTAGCATTAGTTATCTTATCAAAGCTAAATTGCATATTTTCATACGGCACTAAACGATCTAAGTTGCCATGTACCAAAGAGACCTTTGCTTTAATTAGGCTGAGGTTTTTCTCGAGTAGGTATAAATCTTGTTTAAGCCACCAAAGCTCTTGGTTACTTACATTTAGGGCCCTTGGAACAAAGGCTGGTGCCCAAATAAAAGGAAGTCGCCATTTTTCTGGCTTCTCAAGATACGGGCTAACACTTCCAGCTAGAACTAGCACGCCAGTAATAGAAAGGCTTGTATCAGAAGCTAATTGCAAAATGAGTGGGCCACCATAAGAATGCCCAATTAAATACAATGGTTTGTTGTTTTGAACCGATTTAATAAAATCAGAAATAATTTCTGCTTGAGCAATTAAGTTAAAGGGTTTTCCAAATTCACTGTATCCAAACCCGGGTCTGTCTATAGCAATAAGCCTATAGTTTGAATAGAGCGCACTGTCCTTCATAAAACCTTTATAAGCGTCCCAGCTGCCAGGTGAGCCATGAATAAAAAGGAGAGTACTTTGGGTGTCTGAGCCAATGGCTGCGTAATGAAAAGAGAATCCAGACACAAGTATGTTTTTTGTATTTAATGGAAATCCTTTTTCATTAAACTCTTTTTTAGCCTTAACATCGCTTGTGCGCATTTGCATACAGCCCTGCGCAAACAGGAAGTATAGCATTAATAATACAGAAAATAGGTAAGGTAAGCGCATAAAAAAACCCGAGACAATTTAGGCTCGGGTTTTTATAGAAGCAAGTTAAATAATTATGCTATCGTAACAGAACTATCTAAATACACATCTTGAATGGCGTTTAACAAAGCGATACCTTCATTCATTGGCTTTTGGAAGGCTTTTCTGCCAGAGATTAATCCTTGGCCACCAGCACGCTTGTTGATAACGGCTGTAGTTACAGCTTCTGCTAAATCTGTGGCGCCTTTACTTTCGCCACCTGAGTTGATTAAACCTTGACGTCCCATATAGCAATTTGCGATTTGGTAGCGGGTTAAATCAATTGGGTGATTGCTGCTCAATTCTGTATAAACTTTGTTGTGCGTTTTACCAAAATTTAAGGCAGTATAACCACCATTGGTTGTAGGCAATTTTTGTTTAATGATATCAGCTTGGATAGTTACACCTAAGTGATTTGCTTGACCAGTTAAATCAGCTGCAGTATGATAATCAACACCATCTTTTTTGAAGGCATTGTTTCGGGTATAGCACCAAAGAATGGTAGCCATGCCTAACTCATGTGCTCTTTCAAAAGCAGCAGCCACTTCTTGAATTTGACGTGAGCTTTCGTCTGAACCAAAATAAATGGTTGCACCTACAGCTGTTGCACCTAAATTCCAAGCTTCATCTACTGAACCAAACATAAATTGGTCAAATTTATTTGGGTAGCTAAGGAATTCGTTGTGGTTTATTTTAACAATAAAAGGAATTTTGTGGGCATATTTTCTAGAGCAAGCAGCCAAAACGCCGTAAGTTGAAGCCACGGCATTACAACCACCTTCTAAAGCTAATTTAACAATATTTTCTGGATCAAAAAAAGCAGGATTTGGTGCAAAAGACGCACCAGCACTATGCTCAATACCTTGGTCTACTGGAAGAATTGAAACATAACCAGTATTTGCTAAACGACCAGTACCATAAATAGAAGCTAAACTTCTTAATACCTGAGGTGAGCGATTGGTTTGGGCAAAAACGCGGTCAATAAAATCGTGTCCGGGTAAATGCAACTGATCTTTTGAAATGGTTTTACACTCGTGGTTCAGCAGGGTATCTGCACTAGCACCAAGTAATTCTGCTATCTTTGTCATAAGTTGTTGAATTATTTGGCGCAAACATACATTTTTTTACCGATTAACCTTGAGATATGGAAATCTTAATCAATAAAATTATCGACAAGTCTCAAATGCAAAAGGTATGGGACATTAGAAGAGTTGTTTTTGTAATAGAGCAGGAATGTCCTGAAGAATTAGAATGGGAATTTGAAGAAGAATCAACCCATTATTTGGCTTCCCTAAATGGTAAGCCTGTAGGTACAGCTCGCTGGCGAAGAACAGAAAAAGGGTTTAAGTTAGAAAGGTTTGCAGTGCTTAAAGAAGCGAGAAATAGCGGAGTAGGATCGAGCCTAGTAAAACATTTACTAAATGAATTGTCGGATCAAACCGAGAAAAAATATTTACATGCCCAATTAACAGCTGCCCCTTTGTATGCCAAGCATGGTTTTAAACCAGAAGGCGAAAACTTTTGGGAAGCTGGTATTGAGCATGTAAAAATGGTTAGAAATTATTAGTATTTATTTTGAAAGGGTAATTTTACCCATTGCATATGAACGTTCTCCTTTTATTGCAAAAGTTATAATTGCGTCCTCAGCGATTTGCAAATAATTTTTAGGCAACATCAAAGTCTCTTCTTCAGTGGATTTAAAAACACTTTTTTTCGTTTGCTTTCCAGTTGTTAAGTCAAGTTTTACCTCAGCACAATATGACTTTTTGAGGCTATTAAAGGCTTTGGGATTGCCTTTTGTTTTAAGATTTTCAATATGGTCATTATAAATAAACACCAAATCGTTTCCTTTAATTAACATCGAATAGTCTAACAAATCTTCATATTTTTTAAATTTACGGTAGACAGGTACTGGAATTGTAACTACATAAGCTGACATATTTACGTAGTAAGGTATTCTCATGGTTTGGTTTTTATTAACCATTACATTCCAAATGATTTTATTGTTGGCATCTAATTTTACCACGATAATATCAAGTGAAAGAAGGTATTTGTCTGTTCCTCTTTCATCGGATCTGAAATAGGAAAAGGAATTGTGAAGCACTAAATATTTTTCTCCGTTGCTCCCATTAATAATATGCTCAATATCATAGCCAGAGTTAACACCTGGTATTAGTTTATCACTTGTACCCTCTCTTGAAAATAAACCTTTAATAAATGGTTCATAATTCTTACTAAGCACTGCATAGGTGCTTTTATCTAAGGTAAGTTGAAATATACCTTGCATGAATTCACTATTCTTATTATCTGTGTATAAACCAGTTAAGCGTATTTCATTTTCGCCAATTGAAAAATTAACTGAGCTTAAGATTTTACCATCCGTACTAAAATTAATATCAGTTAATTCAGGCTTGGTGGAGGCGGTACTTAGGAAATAAAATCCTGATTTAT
Source organism: Bacteroidota bacterium (assembly GCA_027488905.1). Lineage (GTDB taxonomy): Bacteria > Bacteroidota > Bacteroidia > UKL13-3 > UKL13-3 > B1. The sequence continues at coordinate 248,871 of JAIYAT010000034.1, read as the reverse complement.
AGGTGTCAAATTTTCTTTTGGGCCCGTCTACCAATATTGTTCCAGAGAAGTAAACATCTCCATTATTAGTTAAAATGGCATTTTTAAAAGTGAAATGTTCAGAATTGTAGGGCATAAGTTGCTTAAATTGGCTAATTTTTTTGAGTTGATTATCATAAATCAAAAATTGGTATGAGACATTCTCCTTTTTTTTAGGTTCAATTTTACGAGTAATCATTAGTTTTGATCTATCAGAAGCAAGAGTAATTATATACCCATTTTCATTCTTTTCTTTTTCAATTTGCAAAAGATTTATCCTTGCTTTAACCATCTTCCCTTCCAAATCTAAAATACTACCAACAACCTCAGTTTTGTTGCTACTAATTATTACAATTTTGTCTTCAATCATAAAAACTTCTTCTAAATCATTATCTGCCATTTCTTTGGGTAATAGCGGTTTAAGCAGAAATCTATTTTTTTGATTGAAGGTGTTTCTATCAAAAGTTCCGATATAAAAATCATCAAGATGTTTAGGATTATCGCTTCCTAAAATGTAAATTAACTCATCAGATAGTCCAATAATTTCTGGAGATGCAGTATTTTGCGCAAACTTGATGTCTGCACCCCACTCAAAATCAAGTTCTTGAGCAGAAATAAAGAATGAAATCAATAAAAATGAAAGACATAGGAGTTTTTTCATGGTATTTTGGTTTGAATTGAAGTGATTTGTTATCAAATAAATAAAATTTCCCTCAAAAGCCATGAATAAATCAAGTCTAAAAACAATAGTTTTCTTAATACTCTCATTTTCAGTTCAAGATTCTATTGCTCAAGTAGTTAATAAAAGCGAATCGAGCTTAGGAATTCAGAATAAGCTATCTGTTTCACTAGAGGTTAAGGAGTTAAATGAAGATAAAGTAATAGGGAAAGACAATTTTGTATATAAAAAACCTAAAGGTAAATCGATTAAGCTTTCATTATTGGCGGAAGGCTTTCATCAGCAAGATTTATTTATAGGGAATAGTGTTCCATTAAATCTAATAGTTGATGAGCTACATGCTGAGCCGGTAAAGGCTTTTAAAAGTGTAGTTGAATTAGAATCTATGGATTTAAGTAACCTGAACGCTCAAATGTTGCAAAAGAAGAACTCAAAAGATAGCTTAAAAACTGAAATAACTCTTTTAAATCAACATATTGAAATAGCTCAGAATACATGCATCGGAATAAGTGGAGATAAGAAAATCATGCAAGTTAGTAAAGAGCAGGCTTACGACCCTGTTTTTGGAAGTCCAAGTGGTTCAAAAGGTATGTTAATGGATATATTTGATGAATGTGGATTCTTAGTTGTGAATCGAAGAAACAATGGAAATGGCGATGTATTAAAAAATGCTGAACCAGACCCTATTGTAACTGTTGAACCTAAAGTTTTGAAATTTGGGTTCTCAATTCAATCCATTAAAGCAGCTAAAGGATATGTTTTCATGAGCCCATTTTCTTTAGTAATTCAGTTTCATTTAAAAGCTATTGGAAGCGATAAAAACATTGAATTTTGTGTGAATGGAATTGCTCAAAATAGCAATCCTAAAGAAGTCTATTATCAGGCAATTCAATTGGCCTCATATCTTCTTACTAAGGATGAAATTGCTGTTTCTTGGATAAGAAATCAAAATGCAAAAATGTTGGATGCGAAAAATAATTCAATTACAAAGTTAAGTCGGGTTTTTTCCCCTTTTCCGGATCAGAAATCATTAATTAAGCAATGCATGGAAGGAGTAGTTACAATTAAAACAAATGATGGCTCTTTTGGTAGTGGATTTTTTATTAGTAAGGAAGGTTTAATTATCACCAATAAACATGTAATTGATGAAGCAAACAAACTATATGTTTATGTTGGAAAGGATACTTCAGGAATTGAAGCTACTGTTTTACGTTATGATAACTTGTCAGATTTAGCATTAATAAAAATTTTACCAGGAAATTATACATGTTTAGAATTTGAGTTAGAAGGTAACCCTGAAATTGGAGATCCCGTTATTGCAATTGGCACGCCAGCTTCATTGCGTTTGGGCCAAACTGTTTCTAGAGGAATTATAAGTGGCCATAGAGTTCTGAATCATAAAAAACTACTTCAAACAGATGTAAGTATAAACCCTGGAAATAGTGGAGGTCCACTAATTAATGAAACCGGAAAAGTTATAGGAGTTGTGGTAAGTAAAATTGCTGGGGGAGGATATGAAGGATTAGGATTTGCAATTCCTGCCCTTGAAGCCCTGGCCCGATTGCAACTTAAATATAACTAACCTGCAACGGCTACGTACATGCCTTTTATTTCTGAGGCATATTTTTGTTCTACTATTTTTCTTTTCACTTTTTGTGTTGGAGTCATTTCCCCTGATTCAAGTGTAAAAGGTCTACGTTTTAGCACAAAATGTTTTACACGCTCGAACTTACCTAGTTCTTGGGCTAGCTTATGCATGTCTTCCTCCACCCATTTCATAATTTGCTCTTCCCTGATAAAATCATCCGATTCTTCAAAATAGGCATCGGTATAGGCAAATTTTTCTTTCATTTCTTCCCTTGAAGGAACTACAATGGCAGTAAGGTATTCTTGTTTATCTCCGATTAGGAAGATTTGTTCAATTTTATTGGATTTCAAATAGGTGTTTTCTATTGGTGTTGGATAAATATTCTTTCCAAAAGAATTCACTAACATGTTTTTTATTCTATCCGTTATTTTTAGATACCCTTTATAGAATTTGCCAACGTCACCGGTGTGAAGCCAACCATCAGGGTCAATAGCTTCGGAGGTAGCTTGGGGTAAGTTCCAATAACCTTTCATTACGTTTCTACCACGCACTAAAATTTCGCCTTCAGCACTTTCAAAATTTGGGTCAAAGCTATCAAAAGTTTGAACCGTGATAATTTCTTTGGTATCTACATTTTGGATAGCTACTTCATTGAGTCTACCAACTCGCCCAACCGCGCCAAATACTTGTCTGTGTGGTTCATTAACAGTAACCAAAGGAGAAGTTTCTGTGAGGCCATAACCTTCGCAAACCAATACGCCAATATTCCCAAAAAATTCGCCTACATGCTGTGGCATTGCGCCGCCACCACTAATCATTATTTTCATGTTACCACCTAGTCTTTCTTTGATTTTTGAGAAAACTAATTTTTCGGCAATAGCAAGTTGCATGCTAAGCAGTGGTCCTGGAGTTTTGCCGGCTTCTCTTAACAACCTGCTTTTTTCTCCCATTTTGATAGACCAATTAAATATCTTTAGGCTCAAACCGCCCTTTGAAGTAACATTTTTTCTAACGCGTTCTTCAATTCTTTCTAGCAGCCTTGGAACTGTTAAAATAGCTGTAGGTTTAACTTCCTGGATATTTGAGGTGAGTGCTTCGAGGCTTTGAGCAAAGGCTATTTGGGTTCCAACAACTGTGCTCAAATAGTAGGTCGCAGTTCTTTCATATACATGGCACATTGGTAAAAAAGAAAGAAACACAAAGTCTTTGTTTACAATGTATATTAATTCAAGCGCCATTTCTAAATCGCTCAAAAAATTGTCGTGCGTTAGCATGGCACCTTTGGGTTTACCAGTGGTGCCAGAGGTATAAAGCAAGCAACTTAAATCGTCTCTTGTTACTGTTGCAAGTCTAGCATCAACATCCAACTTTGTAGTTGCATAAAGTTTGCTTCCAGCTGCAATCATTTCTTCGTAAGTGATAACACCTTCGTCGCGTTTGTCTGTGTTAAAGGCAATAATAACTTGCTCTAATTTGGGACAATTGTGCTTAATCTTGTTAATCTTTTTAAGCAAAAAGGGTGTTCCAACCAAAATTGCCCTCGCACCTGAATCATTTAAAATGTATTCAATTTCGGATTCTGACAAAGTAGGATAAATTGAAACATTAACTAAACCTAGCTGCATTAAGCCTTGGTCAAAAGTGATGTACTCTGGACAATTCTCGATGATAAGGGCAACCGTATCTCTTTTTTGGTAGCCTTTATCTAAGAAAAAAGCTGAAATAGCATCAGCTTGGTTAATTACTTCTCGGTAAGTTAAACCGCGGTATACATCCTTTTTCTTTTCAGAAAGATAAATGCTATCTAATGACTTTACATGATTTGCAACATGTTTAAGGTAAGGATGCAAGGATGGGAAATGATAATCGAGTACAAATTTTTGGTCCATTAACAAATGTTTAATAATGCGAATAAAGATATTTTGAGGAAAGGCTAAAAACTAAATGGTAATAATTAGGCTAAAGATTTTTGCATTTTTTGCAAAAAAGAGAAATAATCTACCAAAATTGGCAGCAAAATTACCTTGTTACTGGAATTCTCATTTTATAATCCACACGAGCTCCTCCTTTAGAAATAGCTATAAGTTTATTTTTTAATAGTCTTCTTTTGAGTTGGGAGATATGGTCAACAAAAAGTTTTCCTTTACAATGGTCGTATTCATGTTGAATAACTCTAGCTGCAATTCCGTCGAAATTCTCTTCAAAAGTTTCAAAAAATTCATTTTGATACCTAATTCTAAGATTTGAATGCCTGCTTACATTTTCTCTAATATGCGGAATACTTAAACAACCCTCTTCGAACTCCCATTTTTCACCCGTTTCCGACAAGATTTCAGAATTGATAAAAACCTTCTTTTCAATTGGATATTCTTCATTTTCGAAAGCTTCTGTATCAATTATAAAGAGGTTTATTGCCTTTCCTACTTGAGGCGCTGCCAACCCTACGCCGTGTGCATTGTACATGGTTTCCCACATATTAGAAATAAGTACTTCTAAGTCGGGATAATCTGGAGTGATTTGCGCTCCTATTTTACGTAAAACTGGATCTCCGTATGCTATTATAGGTAAAATCATATGTTTTTATTGGTTCATTTCCATATAGGTTTGAAGAATTAAGACAGCACTAATTTGGTCGATGTTTCCCTTTTTTTGTCTATCTTTTTTTTTCAAACCCATTTCTACCATAGCTCTTGTAGCGATTTTTGAGGTTAACCTTTCATCCACCCTAACAATGGCCATGTTTGGAAAAGCTTGAGCCAACAAAGATATAAATTTTTCTGTTGCTGGTGCAGATTGCGAATCACTTCCATCCATTTGTAGCGGTTTGCCTACTACGAAAGTTTCAACTAATTCTTTTTGACAGTAATTTTTAATCCAAGTAATTGCCTCTTTTGATTCAACTGTTGCCAAACTTGAAGCAATTAACTTCAGTGGGTCTGTAACAGCGAGTCCAATTCTTTTGGTGCCAAAATCTATGGCCAATATTCTTCCCATAATTGTTTTGCAAGGTAAGAAAGAAAGCTGCTTATGGCCTCAAAAAAAACCTAAAGTACTGAATTTCTAAGCTAAATCTAAGGTAATTCTAAATGTTGTTCCTTTGTTAGGCTCAGAGTGCCTCACATAAATTTGCCCATTATGATATTGTTCAATAATGCGCTTTACCAATGATAAACCAAGGCCCCAACCTCTTTTTTTAGTTGTGAACCCGGGTTTAAAGACAGTCTTAAATTTCCCCCTAGGTATGCCTTTTCCAGTGTCTTTTATATCAATATAGACATGTGTTTCATCATGGTTTAACAAAATACTTAGCGAGCCCTTCCCATCCATGGCGTCCACTGCATTTTTGCAAAGATTTTCTATCACCCATTCAAATAATGGGATATTTATTTTTGCCCAATTGCCTGGTTGATTTATGGTAACTTCAAATTGTACTTGGCTCGAAATCCTATTCTTTAAATACGAGATAGACTTTTCAATGACCAAATCTAAGTTTTCTTCTTTTAGAATAGGGGCTGAACCAATTTTTGAGAACCGTTCTGTAATTAGTTCAAGCCTTTTTATATCGTAATCTACTTCTTTTAAAATTTCCTCTTGTGCCTCTTTATCGGTTTCCTTTAACAAATTATGCCACTCTCGCAAACTCGAAATAGGAGTTCCTAACTGATGGGCAGTTTCTTTACTCATGCCCACCCAAACTTGGTTTTGCTCTGCTCTTCGGCTACTGCTCAAAGCCAAATAGCTCATAATTGCAAAAAAGGAAATAAGTCCAAGTTGAATAAAAGGATAGGTTTTTAAATCATTTAGGATGGTAGAATTTTTATAGTACAAATCATTGTATCGGTTATTGGTCTCGTCATAAATGATTTTAATGGGCTCATGTTCCTCCTTCATTTCTTGTAGTTCTTGATAAAGGTATACGCTATCTGCAACCCGCAAGGAATCAAGGTTTCTGGTAGCCACAATTTTTCCATTGTCATCAACTAAAATGGTGGGAATGGTCTCGTTGTCCTTAATAATATCTAATAGAAAATTAATGTCCATGTTATTTTCTATCAAACCAAGTTGTCTCGTGGCATTTGCCCAAAGTTTGATTTTTTTATCTTCTTGGGCAGCCAACTCCTTAACCATACTTCTTGTGTACCATAAAGAAAAACCACCAATTGCCATGGCAGCAATTAGTAGTATGATTTTCCAAAGACGTTTTCTTTCGTATGCCTGCATGCCTATAATTTTCGAAGTCCGATTTACAAATTATTATCGTAAACGCAAATAGGCCCAATTCAATTGTTTAAAATCGCACTACCTTTGTTATATGATACATGCTAACGTAAATTTTGCAAACCATCAATATGTGGCAGACTTAAAGCAAGCCATTGATATTTCTATTCCTATGCACAATGGCGTGCAAAACCCAAATGCATTTCATATTCCTTTTCCTAGGTTTGAACCCATTCAAGTAGGAAGTTTTATAGGCTCTGTTGCAAAGGGTAGTGGCGCAAATTGTGAAAACTTATTCCTCAATCCACATGGTAACGGCACCCACACTGAATGTATCGGACATATTACTTTTGAAAGAGTTACTATCCATGAATCCTTAAAATCCTTTTTTTTTGTGGCACAACTCATTTCGGTTCAACCCGAAGCTTTAGAAAACAATGACCAAATTATTACAAGCAAATCATTTTCAACCGAGATAATTGGTGGTATCGAGGCTATAATTTTTAGGACAATGCCCAATACAGCCCAAAAATTAACAAAAAATTATTCTGGAAATAATCCTTGCTATTTAAAGGCTGAATTATCGAAGGATTTGGCAGCGAGAGGAATAAATCATTTGCTGGTAGACCTACCCTCTGTAGATAGAGAGGAGGATAATGGTGAAATGTTAGCCCACAAAGCATTTTGGAATTATCCCGAAAATCCTCGAATGCATGCAACCATTACAGAAATGATTTTTATCCCAAATGAAGTGGAAGATGGATTGTATCTACTTAATATTCAGGTTGCAAGCTTGCAAACAGATGCATCACCTTCAAAACCATTATTGTTTAGGTTGAACCAAGTTATTTAGGCGGACTGCATAAATATTTGCCAGCGTGCCATAGATTTCTATTTTTGCAAAGCTTTATAAAAAGTAACATATGAAGAAAACCGCATTATTCTTAGGACTAGCAAGTGTATTTTTTACTCAAATTCTTGGCGCTCAAAATGCCGGAACATCAAAGAAAAACAATGCCAAAGCAACAAAAGCTCCAGTTGCAAAATTAGAATCTAAAGAGGTGCCGCCATCCAATCCGGTAGTCTTTTCTGTTGGCAATGAGCAAATATTGAAAGATGAGTTCATGCGTCAGCTGAACAAAAACAGAAAGGATAAAAACAAACCTAGTGAAGCAGAAATTAGAGAGTATTTAAACCTTTATGTAAACTTTAAGCTAAAAGTTAAAGAAGCCATCACTATGCAGTTGGATACTAATCCAGCCTTTAATTCTGAATTAGCTGGCTACAGAAAACAACTTGCTGCACCGTATTTGAATGACAAAAAAGTTACAGAAGCTTTGATGCAAGAGGCTTTTGAAAGAATGAACCAAGAAATTAACGCAAGTCATATTTTGATAAATGTTGACCCTAATGCTTCTCCAACAGATACTTTAATTGCCTATAATAAAGCTTTAGATTTAAGAAAGAGAATTGTGAAAGGTGAACGTTTTGACAGTTTGGCAAGTCGTTTTTCTGAAGACCCTTCTGCTAGAAAGAACTTTGGAAAACTTGGATGGTTCACAGTATTTCAAATGGTTTATCCATTCGAATGTACGGCCTACAAAACACCAAAAGGTGAAATTAGCATGCCTTTTAGAACCCAATTTGGTTATCATATTCTTAAAGTAAATGAAACCAGACCTGCAAGAGGAGAGGTAAAAGTTCAACATATTATGATTAGAACAGGATATGGTGCAGCACAAGAGGTTTTAACAAACGCTAAAGAACGCATTGATTTAGCTTACGAAGAATTAACTAAAGGTGTGCCATTTGATTCATTGGTAGAAAGGTATTCTCAAGATGATGGTAGCAAAGGAAATAATGGAACTATGAATTGGATGTCTAGTTTAAGTGGTTACCCTGATGAATTTAAAGACATCTGTTTTGCCCTAAAGCCAGGTGAATATTCTAAGCCTTTTAGCACAGATTATGGCTGGCACCTTGTTAAATTTGTTGAATTCAGACCCATTGGCGAATTCAAAGACTTACAAGATTTAATTAAAAACAAAGTAACTAGAGATTCTCGTTCAGAAGGTTCAAAAACAGCAGTTATTGAAAGAGTTAAGAAAGAGAATAATTACAAAGAATTTCCAGTAAATTTTAAGCTTTTTGTAAATTATTTGGATAGCAGTTTTTTAACTGGCACTTGGAAATTTGCTGAAGGAAATATAACTAACAGAGCATTATTTAGCATAGGAAATAAAGTTTATACAGAGTCTGATTTTGCTTCTTACGTTGTTGCAAACCAACAGCCTAGAGAAAAGGATAATATTTTTATGGCAGCCAGAAACCTCTTTACCAGTTGGGCTAATGATAAATGTCTTGCTTATGAAGAAAGCATTTTAGAAACCAAATACCCAGAATTTAATTATGTAATGACTGAGTACCATGATGGGATTTTGCTTTTTGATTTAACTGATAGAAAAGTTTGGAGTAAAGCGCTTAATGATACTTTAGGATTGGAAGCATTTCATGCCCAAACCAAGTCAAAATACATGTGGAAAGAACGCCTTAGTTATCAGGTGTATAATTGCCTAGATCCAAAGGTTAAAGCTGCTGCAATAAAAATGCTAAAAGCCGGAAAAAGTGAGTCAGAAGTTTTAGCTAAATTGAATAAGAAGATTTCAAATTCTGTAGTAGTAAAAGATTTGAAGGCAGAAAAAACAGACCCTACAGCTTCAAAATTGTGGGATGTTAAAGGTGTTTCTGATATCATTGAGGAGGGTTCAAATAAATTCTATTGGGTAACCGGCGTAATTCCAGCAGAACCTAAAACACTTAAAGAAGCCAAAGGTATTGTAACAAGTGATTATCAAGATTACTTAATGGCAGAGTGGGTGAAGGAGTTGCGCAGCAAGTATCCTGTAACTATCAACGAAGCAATAATATTAGAGTTGACTAAGTAATCCGCTTAGTCCACCATTATGAAGGGCCAAGATTCTTTCGCCTTTCTTGAAATAGCCCTTATCAACCATGTTGATAAGGGCTTTTAACATTTTAGCCTCGTAAACTTGGTCCAACAACACGCCAGTTTCTGAGGCAAATTCCTTTATGAATTGTATTAATTCGGTAGAAGTTTTTGCATAACCTCCTTCATGGTAATTAAAATGCAAACGACACCTATTCGGCGGAAAGCATTTAAATTCATTACTCATTTCTTCTGCTCCTTTCAAAACCACTATTCCATTTACTAAGCCATGATTTTGTTGTTGCATCATACCAATTATTAGACCCTTTAAAGTGCTACCTGTGCCAACCGAGCAAAAAATATGATCATAATCCCATTTCTGAACCATTTCTGCAATCCCCTTTTCTCCTAGAACACCACCTCCACCTTCCGGAATGATATAGCAGTTATTATAATGCTGTGTTGCTACCCAAGCCTCTTTGTTTTTATAGGCTTCTCTGCTCATAAAAATTAATCTCATTCCAAATATTTTGCAAAGATTGAGGATTGGATTTTGAACTTCTTCGCCTCTAATAATTGCACTTGTTTTAAATTTATATTTTGCTCCAGCAGCAGCGGTGGCCAATACATGGTTGCTATAAGCTCCACCAAAAGTCACTAACTCTTCTACTCCATTTTTATGTGCCTCTAACAAATGGTATTTGAGTTTACGCCATTTATTGCCAGAAATAAAGGGGTTAGATAGGTCTTCCCTTTTGATAAAAAGTTGAAGTCCTACCTCCTCAATCTTTTTCAATTGAATGGGTTCAATTGGTGCAAAAGGCTCCTCAATTAATAGCATTTTTTGATTTGTTTTTTAGGAAAAGTAGTGCAGCAATCCATATAAAAGGGGCAACTCCAATCCTATAGCGCGATAATCCTAAAACTCCCGTAGCACCAATGATGTACCCAACAAATAAAAATAACATTATTCTTAGTACCAGCGGATATTTTGGGTCAAACAGAAACCTAAGAAACAGATAGCTAATAATAAGATTAAATAACAGGCAAATAATTAAAATACTGATTAATCCTAAGGGTGCAAATTTAAGCCAGTAAAAAAAGCCATTTATCAAACCTTTTGTATTAATTACATGGTATAAGCCTAGAAAGGCACCTTCGTCTAAATTTAAAAAATGCACCCACTCAAACCTGCCAGGGTCAATCATAAAAGCCATCCATCCTTTAACATTAGAAAGCGCAAAAGTGGTAGGGTTTGCCATAATCATCGCTTTGCCACTTTTATTCATATACAGATATCTGTCTTTCAGGTTTAGTTTATTGGCTTTATTCATTATGATGTCTTGAACCGAATCAGCATAGTTTTCGCCATACACCAGGGCATTGGTATACTTTCCCATGTACTTTAATACAAAAATTGGGGTAACTGTAGAATAGTGATAATGCCCAGTTATTTGCTGGTTATAACTACAATAGCCATGATAAACAAGTGGTATACTTAGTAAAGGAAGCAGAAACTTTGGCTTAGATTTACGAATAAAAACAATCAGAAAAATAATTCCCGCACTCATTCCCATTAAATAGGCAACAGGCTTGGTTAGCATGGCTAGAATAAAAAAAGCACTTAGCAAGGCTGCGTTTTGGAAAGATGGTTTTTGCCACAATTGATGGGTAAAGAAAAACGCCCAAAAAATCAAGGATTGGAATAGAATATCACTCATCACAAAATTGCAATGAATAATTTGAGATGGGTAAAAGATTAGGAATAATAATAGCAGTTTGTTTGGATTGTAGTTAAAGTTTTTGCTGATCCAATATTTTACGCCCCAAATGGTGCTAATACTAATTAGGCTTTGACAAAAAAGTATAACATAGTCACTTGTAAAGAATAGTTTTAATAAGGCAATAAAACTACCATAAAGGGGTGGTCTAAAAGTAAAGTAATCTGGTTTATATGGGCCATCCCAGGGTGCGGCGTAAAGACTAGAATGCTTTATTATGTTGTCTGCCTGCGACAAATAATCGATAGAGTCTACCAAATAAATACTCCCAGTATGCAAGGCTTGCGCAAAACCTAATAGATGAAGCGCAGTTACAATTGGCCAGAACAGTTTTTCTAGAAGCTTCATATCAATTTTTGATAGCTTTTCATCCAGCGGTCGGGTATTTCATTGTTTTGCGCGGTTTGGTAATCTTTATAACTGCAAGGCATCAGGAATTTCCCTTGGTGTTTGCTTCTTTCATGTGGATATGGAATCTCCATCCACCACCTGTCGGTAAGTACGCTTTTATAAAAGGTAAGGTCTTCATTAATGCTTGAAATGGGAATTCTATAGATAAGGTAATCTTTACTTTCTGCCGCAGGATAATCAAGTTTTCTTGCAGTATATCCATCAATAAAATACCAAATCATTTGAGCAAGCAATAAAGCACTTGCCCCATTGTTATCAATTTTGGGATTGTAATCAAAGAAACCAACACAACGAAGATCTGTGCCCATTCCAGCATACCTTGTAATTTGGCAAGCTTCCTCTCCTGTTAAACCATTTGGAGAAGGTTTTATTTGCCCCATGGCATCAGAGCCTCTAATGGCTTTGATTGAAAAAGCAAGCATTTGCGCCTCTCTTAAGTAAGGTTCAATTTCTTGAATGTTTCCGCGTAAGCTGCCAAGTCGCAGCATATCAAAATTCATGCGTTCAAATGCATCATATGTTTCAGGTTCTACATAATAACCTTGATAGGCAGCTTGGGTTAGGTTGAACAAATAATCTGGCTCATGAGAAATTATATTGGGCAAATAATTGTTGGCATTTTTGTCTTCATACATTTGCATTTCTGCTTTTGCATCTACAACAACAACCTGTAAATTTGGCCCTACGCCTTGAAATGCAGCATATTGGGCAGCAATTAAATCCTGACTTCCACCAATTAATACAACTATTGATTTTTGCTTTAAAAGAGGAGATAAAACTTGAGTCAATGCAAAATGCGTATCACTTATAGCTGCACCTGCTTCAATATTCCCTAAGTCTAAGATAGAAAGGTCTTTTCTAGGCTTTATTAGGCTATATAGCTCTGCGCGTATGGTATCTGGTGCTTCTTTGCAACCTTCATATTCCGGTCTGAACCTATCCTCATTTACCCCTAAAATAAAAAGATCAAATGTTTTATTTTCAATAATTTTTCCATCATAAAATTCTGTAGAATAAAACAAACTTCTTGCGTTAACGCGGGAAGCAAGGCTTTCTATGATTGATTTCTTTATGGGTTGTAGGTATTCACTTTGCATGTTTATATAATAATTCTCCAAAACTCACTAATTTAGCCGGGCAACCAATACACATATCCACACTTGAATTTAGTTACCGGAGCATCTGGGTTTTTAGGCGCCCACCTAGTTTGTCAATTGCTAGAGAAGGGCGAACCTATTCGTGCTTGTAAAAGAGTTAGTTCAGATTTGACCGAATTCTACTTTATTTTCAATCACTATTTTGCCTCTGAGTTGGTTCAAACCGAAAAAAGAAAATTGCTGGAATGGGTTGAAACAGAAATAAATGACACCTCTTCTATATTTGCAGTTGTTGAAAACATAAAGGTGGTTTATCACTGCGCAGCTTTGGTTTCATTTGAAGGTAAAGACAAAGAAAAACTTCAAAAGATAAATGCTGAAGGTACTGCAAATGTTGTTAATGCCTGTTTAAATGCTGGTGTAGACGTGTTGTGTTATGCAAGTTCTGTAGCTGCTGTTGGAAGGGTTAAACCTGGTGCTGTGATAAATGAAGAGGCTAAATGGGAAAACAGTAAGTATAACTCCAATTATGCAGTGAGCAAATACAAAGCTGAATTAGAAGTTTTTAGAGGGGCAGAAGAAGGATTAAATGTTTGCATTGTAAATCCAGGGGTAATTTTAGGTGTCGGAAATTACAAGAAGGGTTCAAATGCCATGATACATACGATTTTTAAAGGAATGCCTTTGTTTTCGGAGGGTGTTAATGGCTACGTTAATGTAAAAGATGTGGCTGCTATTATGCTAAATTTGGTTGAGAGAAGAATATTTAAGCAACGTTTTATTTTAGTTTCTGAAAGCATTGGCATCAAAGAGGTATTTTTTATGATTGCTGATGGTTTTGGTAAAAAGCGCCCCTCATTTAGAGTTACCCCTTTTTTGGCAGAAATAGCTTGGAGGCTAATGTGGGTATTGAGATTGTTTAACGCACAAGCCTTACCCATTACAAAGGAAACTGCGCGCGCAGCCAACCATGTTTCTTATTACGACGCTGGAAAAATTAAAAAAAAACTTAATTTCAATTTTATAAGTATTAAAGACACTATCCATGATTGTGTTACCACCTACCAAGAATTTTTAAAATTTAAAATATGAAAAGAATAATTATCGCAATTACTTTGTTAATAGGATTAGCAGCCTGTCAACAAGAAACGTCTAACACTTCTTCTGACTATGAAAGAATGTTGAGCAAAAGCTATCAAATCAAAGATTACCATACTGCCATTACTGCCATTCAGCTTTTATTGCTTAAAGATAGCACACAAAAGCAATACCTAGATTCATTGCCAGAATTGTACGTGGCAGTAAGAAACATGGATGCAGCAGAATTTTATACAGATTTGGCTTTAAAGGAAAAACCTTCTGATGAAAAACTAATGCAAATGAAAGCTTTGTGTTTAGAAAATAAAGGAGATTTTGAAGGCACCTTAGATCTAATGAATAAACTTTATGTTTCTACCAAAAAGATTACTTATTTATATCAATTAACTGCTATTCAATTGCAAGGTGGCGATATGGAAAGTGCCAAAAATGGCATTAAAGTATTGGAAGAGCAAATGGCAAGTAGCACAGATAGTGTAGACTTTATGCTGTCTGCAACAGAAAAACAAAAGGTTCCAGTGAAGGCTGCTGTTTACCATTTAAAAGCTTACACTTTAGCCCAAAATAGAGATTTAATGGGTGCTAAAGGTTATTGGGAAAAGGCATTAAAAGAATACCCACAGTTTATGGCTGCTAGAGAAGCCTATATGCAATTGATGCAGGGTGCAAGGCAATAAGCCTTGAACCTTGCTGAAAAGCAACTTACTTGTTAAAGTACAATTCTAGTGTTTCTTGAAATTTTGGGTAAATGGCTTTGCTTGAACCAAGGATTGTTTTTCCGAATAAATAATCTTGTCCGCCAGAAAAGTCACTTACCATTCCGCCTGCTTCTTCAATGAGACATACACCACCTGCAACGTCCCATGGGCTTAAGCCATATTCAAAGAATCCATCGAACCTACCACAAGCAGTGTAGGCTAAATCAACAGCTGCACTGCCCATTCTCCTCATGCCTTGAGAATTTTTCATGAAGAATTTTAAGGTCTCTAAGTATTTCTCCATGATTTTAAAATCGTAATATGGAAAGCCAGTGGCTAGTAACGAATTTTCTAATAAGGCATTGGTTTTTACTTTTATAGGGTTACCGTTTAACCAAGCACCTCCATTTTGCCAAGCGTAGAAAAGTTCCTTGTGATTAATTTCATAAACTACCCCTAAAATGGATTTGTTTTCATGGATTAAACCTATGCTAACACTGTAAACTGGTAGATTATGAATAAAATTGGTAGTTCCATCTAATGGGTCAATAACCCACATATAAGGCTTTTTTTCTGAGAGGATGGTATTTTCTTCAGTAATAAATCCTGCTTCTGGCAGTAGTTCGCTTAAACCTTTTACCAGCATTTTTTCAGCTTCTTGGTCTACATAACTCACCAATTGATTAAAGCTTTTTACTTCGACGGCGCTAGCATCAAAATTTTTTCTTTCGTGTTCTATAAACACACCAGCCTCTTTAGCTATTTCGCAAGCTTTTTGGCAAATGATCTGGAGATTTAACATGCTACAAATATATGCGATATATATATGCCTAAACCAATTCGCTTTTTTCTAAATTGCGGGCATGAATTTTCCATCTTCCCTTATTGAAGAGGCAGTAAATGAGTTATCAAAATTTCCAGGAATTGGTAAAAAGTCTGCTTTGCGCATGGTTTTGTTTTTGTTAAAACAGGAAGTAGCTGTGGTTAATAGAATGGGTGAAGCCATTATTAAATTAAGGAATGAAATTCAGTTTTGTGAACGCTGTCATAATGTGAGCGACCAAAAGCTTTGCAACATTTGCAGCAATCCAAAGCGGGATGCAAAATTGGTTTGTGTGGTAGAAGATTTAAGGGATGTAATGGCCATAGAGAACACAAATCAATTTGGTGGCAACTATCATGTTTTGGGTGGACTAATTAATCCTATTCAAGGCATTGGACCAGATCAGCTTAAAATTGAGTCGCTTATTGAAAGAATAAAAGGATTTGAAGTGAAGGAAGTAATTTTGGCCCTTAGTGCAACTATGGAAGGCGACACCACGGCATTTTATTTGTCTAAAAAACTTTCTCCGATAGGGGTTAATATATCAACCATTTCGAGAGGAATTGCCATTGGTGGCGAATTAGAATATGCAGATGAAATAACTTTAGGAAGGTCTATCGCTAATAGAATTCCCTACAGAAGCTGATAGATGATTATCATAGCAAATATCTTTAGTTATAGCTTTTATAATTTTTGCTTTTGGAAATTTCGTTGATTTTCCTGTATTACAAGTGCTTAAGCTTAATCCGCCTAAAAGGAGAATGTTGAGTAACATCGAATTAAATAATTTCATGATTTTGGGTTAAAGGAT
Organism: Bacteroidota bacterium; assembly: GCA_027488905.1. Taxonomy (GTDB): domain Bacteria; phylum Bacteroidota; class Bacteroidia; order UKL13-3; family UKL13-3; genus B1. The sequence continues at coordinate 232,702 of JAIYAT010000034.1, read as the reverse complement.
GATTTCGAGTTATAGCTTTGACGACTCAAAGGTGAGAAAGGTTACAGAAACATTCAAAACATTTTGGACGAAAGTAATTTTTGGAGAGACAAACTATAGATTTACAAAGGTGAATTGTTTATAAAATAGCTTTTTACTTCCAAAACAATTTTCTATGTCTTACCTTCGTTAGCTTAGAATCCTATGCAGCTATCGGTTATCATTGTTAATTATAACGTAAAGTATTTTTTAGAACAGGCATTACATACTGTAAAAAAGGCATGTAGTGGGATTGATTCTGAGATTTTTGTAGTTGATAACCATTCTGTTGACGGAAGTTGCGAAATGGTTAGGAAGTTATTTCCAGAGGTTAAGTTAATTCAAAATACTGAAAACTTCGGTTTTGCAAAAGCAAACAATCAAGCCATTAAAATAGCCACTGGAAAGTACATTCTTTTGTTAAATCCTGATACAGTTGTAGAAGAAGATTGTTTTAACAAAGTAATTGATTTCATGGAACATACCCCAGATGCTGGTGCAGTTGGGGTTAAAATGATAGATGGATCTGGAAAATTTTTGCCTGAATCTAAACGTGGTTTGCCAACGCCAGAAGTAGCGTTTTATAAAATTTTTGGGTTAGCAGCTTTATTCCCTAAGTCAAAACGTTTTGGGAAATATCATTTAGGCTTTTTAGAAAAAAATGAGACACATGAAGTAGATGTTTTGGCTGGAGCTTTTATGATGTTAAGACAGGATGTGCTTAGAAAAGTTGGCTTATTGGATGAAGACTATTTTATGTATGGGGAAGATATTGACCTAAGCTATTGTATTACTAAGGCTGGGTTCAAAAATTATTATTACCCGCACACAACTATCATACACTATAAAGGAGAAAGCACAAAAAAAACCAGTGTTAACTTTGTTTTTACTTTCTATAAGGCAATGATAATTTTTGCTAGAAAGCATTATTCAAAAAAGCATGCTAGAAATTTCAGTTTTCTCATTCATTTTGCTATTTACATTCGAGCATTAATAGCAATATCCTCAAGGTTCATAACTAAAGTTTTTGTTCCTGTTTTAGATTATTTAGCAATCTTTTTTACCCTTTCTATAGTAATAAACTTTTGGAGTAATCAAAAATACCAAGTTCCAGAAGCATATCCCGCTTTAGTGGTTGGTTATAATAGTTTGGTTTATACATTTTTATGGATTGTAGGTTTGGGTATTGCAGGTGCTTACAATAAAAGAAAAACCTTTTTAAGTGTAGCAAAGGGTATTGCTTTTGGAACCTTAGCCATTGCTGTTTATTATGCCTTCATTGGAGAGCAGTATAGATTTTCGAGAGCCATAATAATTTTAGGTGCCTTAACAGCTATTATTGATGCCTATTTGATTAGAGTTTTGCTTCATTTTGTGCACTACAAGAGGTGGAGTTTTACCATGAGTAGAGATTTGCGCACCATCATAGTTGGCAATAGGTTGGAAGTTGAACGTGTGCAAGATTTATTGATTAAATCAAAAAGCAGAAGTGAATATTTGGGTTATGTTTCTCTTGAGCCAAACAAAGAAGACAACCATTATCTTGGAGATATAAATGAATTGGTAGGTGTTGTTGATCTTTTTGGTGTAGAAGAAGTTATCTTTTGTAGTAAAGATTTACCTGCAAGCCGAATAATTGAGTGGATGGGTAAAATTGAAGCAAAGGATATTTTGTTTAAAATAGTTCCTGAGGAAAGTCTTTTTATAATAGGCAGTAACAACAAAAACACACCAGGGGATTTCTATACCATTGAGATAAATTTAAAACTCGCAAAAGCGTTCGAACAACAAAAGAAGCGTGCATTTGATATCAGTTTGAGTTTATTGTTATTATCGGTTTCTCCTTTTCTTTTAGTTTTTGTAAAAAAACCTATGAATATGTTTAGTAATATTTTTAGGGTATTATTAGGAGAAAAAACTTGGGTAAGTTATGCAAGTGCAGATAATATAAAATTGCTTCCAGCCATTAAAAGTGGAATTGTAAGTCCTTTGGATGCCCAACCAGGCAAGCATTTTAATCCAGTTACTATCCAAAAGCTTAATTTTTTATATGCGAAGGATTACTCTATCGAAGGCGACTTTCTAATAGTGCTTAAGGCAATTAGACAGGTGGGGAATTAAATCAAATCAAAAGTTTTTAGGTAATTAAGAATATCCTCAGCAAGTGTTTGAGGTTCTTCTTGCATTGCCATATGTGCAGAATCATTGAAAACAGTAAGGTAAGCCTTTTCACAAGAGGCTGCTTGAGATAACATTAGTTCTTTGGGAATTAGCGCATCTTTTGCCCCAATTCCAAAATATACTGGTAGTTCGGTTTGAACCAAAAGTTGAGTTAAGTCTAATCGGTCTCTCATGGCCAAGGCAGCATTTATGATGCCCTCGGTTGAAGAAGTTTTTGCTGTAGCAATGGCTTTTGAAACATAAGCTTGATCTTGATTTTCTTGGCTAAACAATCCAGGAATAAAACTATCTACATATTTTTCTTTGCCAAAAGCGCGTATAAATTTTACAACTTGGTTGCGCTTTTCAATCCTTTCTGGAGTATCTGAGGTTGCAATAGAATGCAGCAATCCAAAGCCTTTTAGTAATTCTGGGAATTGCTGGGCAAAAGATAAAGTAACATATCCACCCATGCTATGCCCAATTATCACACATTTTTCAATGTTTAAAAACTTAAGCATTGAAGCCAAATCCTTGGCCATAGAAGCAATACTCACTCCTTCATAGGTATTTGATTGTCCGAAACCGGGAAGGTCAGGTAAGATAATTTTACAATGGTCCTTAAGCAACAACACCTGCTCGTCGAAGCAGGTGTTGTTTTCACAAAATCCATGTAATAGTACCAGCGTGGTATTTCCATCGCCAACAACTTTACAGTTCATCATATTAATAGAATAAATGTCTATTGTCTTTTACATTCTTGATTTCTTTCAATACTTCAAAATAATTGTATTCTAATTTTTGAGTCAAAGTATTACTTATTTCTGCCTTTTGGGCATCGTAATTTGCAGCAGGCGGGGCAGGTACCATTTTAACAACTTCATAGGCATAAACTGCTGCATCACCTTTTAGAGGTCCTTTTACCTTTTTTAGTTCGCTTGTTCCTGCTGCGGCTCCAGCAAAGATTGGGTCAAACCCAATATAAGGAATACTTGCATTTTCAAAAGTTAAAGCTGGAACAGGCGTAATTGGCTGGTTTAGTCCTTTGCTGATGGCATCTAGAGTTGATCCAGACTCCATCGCCTTTACAAGTTTTTCAGTTAGTTGCTCAGCCTTCTTATCTTTTCTAAAGTCATTTAATACACGTTCTCTTGAAGCTTCAAAGTTTGATTTACCTTTTTCTCTAATGGCAGTTAATGTTAAAATCACATATTTATCTTCACCAACAGTTAAAACATCACTAACATCTCCAACCTTTGCATTGAAGGCCCAACGAACAGCTTCTCTAGCCTCGGTATATCCTGGAAGGAAGTTGTCTGTCTCACGCACAAACTCAGCAACACGCTTTAAAAGTTTCTTTTCATCTACATTTTTGGCAAAGTCATCAGAATTTCTGCTTATGGCAGCAAATTGGCTAGCTTCATTAAATGCAATTGAAGTGGTTTTATCACTTGCGCCAACTGCTCTTGAAAGCACTCCAGCACAAACAGTTTTCTTACTCTTATCTCCAGTTACTTTTATTACATGGAAGCCAAATTGGGTTTTTGTAACAAAAACATCACCTTTATTATGTGATTTTACTGCATCATTGAATTCTTTAACCATTGAACCTTCAGTGAACCAGCCTAAATCTCCGCCTCTATCTTTGGTTCCATCTGTTCCAAATTCTGCAGCTAAGGTTGCAAACTCCTCACCTTTTTTCACTCTTGCCAAAATATCATTGGCTTTTTTCTGTGCATTAGCTGTATCCAAATCTGTTGGTCCTTCAACACGTATTAGGATATGACTTGCTTTCATACTAAAAACAGAATCTTGCTTAACACCGCTAATTTTATATAAAGTCCAATTTCCGTTTTCAAACAGCGGTCCTATTACAGTTCCAATCGAGTCATTAAATAATCTTCCTTGAACCGATTCTGGAAATTCACTTCTGCGTTTAGGATTTGGATCAAACTTTACATCACTGTTTAAATCTACATAGGCAGTGTCGTTATCAGCTGCCTGAAATTGAGCTAATTGGTCAAAAGCCCATTTCTGAACTATCGCTGAATCTTCGGTGGTTGGTGCAAAATCCCAAACTACAAATTCTAATTTTCTGCTATTTTCTTTTTCTTTATACTTATCTAAGTTCTTTTTGAAATAAGATTTTAAGTCATTGTCATCAGCAACAATGGTTGAATCTGCAATAGTAAAATAAGGCATTGCAACCAAATTAACTTCAGCAGATTGATTTCTAGCATTATAAAGACTCCTTGCTTCAAGACTTGTTCCATAAACACCCTTTTTCAAAATGTTAGAGAATTTACGTTGCAGCGTTTCAGTCACGATATAATCTTCAAATTCTTTCCATTGGGCTTTTGCGTTTTCATCAGTTCCTTCAGTTACTTGTTTCAAGTATCTTTTCACATTGTTAAGGTCGAATTGACCACTATTTGGGTCTGTGAAAGATTGGCGAATTTGTGGGTGAATATTATTGCCAAATACCATGTCACTCAATTCATCCTCAGAAACCGTTAATCCTAGCGTTTCATATTGCTTTAGCATTAAAAAGTCATTCAATACTTGATTCCAAGTTTGGTCTCTTAATTGAGTTTTGGTGTTTTCATCCATACTTTCTTGACCGCTTCGTTTGAGGTAGTTGTCTATATTTAATTGATATTTTGCATCAAATTCCTTTGCTGAAATTTTTTCACCATCAATTTCGCCTACATCTGTAACCTGTCCGCCACCAAACAAACCCATATTGTTGTTTAATGCATCAGAAATTACAAATAAAGCCAACGCTAATCCAACTGCTCCAATTGCGAGTCCTGATCTGTTCCTTATTTTTGTTAATATTGCCATCTCTAGTTTTTTAGGAACGGCGAAAATAAGCGGGCTTGTGACAAAAGTCAATCTTTATTTTCTGCTTAGACTCTAAAAGGCATAACTTTAGGCAACAATGACTACAAAATATGGTAAATTATTTCTAATTCCAAACTTTCTGAGTGATGATAATGAGGATGATTTTATTGCTGGACACGTAAGAAGAATGGTAAATCATCTCACTCATTTTGTGGTCGAAAATGAAAAACAGGCAAGGGCATTAATTAAAAGAATTAATTTATCCCATCCACAAGCAGAGCTCAAAATTTGGTTACTCAACGAACATACTAAAGCTCAGGAGATTTCTGGTTTACTAGCTGCGCTTGAAAATGCGGATGCTGGAATTATTTCTGATGCAGGCTTGCCATGCGTAGCAGATCCAGGTTCGAGTTTAGTGGCTTTGGCGCAAACAAAAGGTATTGAAGTGATCCCTTTGCCTGGCGCAAGCAGTTTAATTTTAACTTTGATGGGCAGTGGTTTCAATGGCCAACAGTTTTCATTTGTTGGTTACATTCCTATAGATAAAGCTCAGAGAATTAAAAGAATAAAAGAGTTAGAAGGAGTTGCCAGCAAAGGTGTTTCTCAGATTTTTATGGAAACACCCTATAGAAATAATCATTTATTAAGCGACCTTTTAGCAAATGTAAATTCAAATGCCATGCTTTGTATCGGCTGTAAGGTTGGCTCAAATACGGGTTGGGTCAAAACGAAAACAATTGCAAAGTGGAAAATTGAAACACCAGATTTACACAAGCAGCCATGCATTTTTATTTTAGGCGTTTAAAGTGCTGGAATTTAGACAAATAGCTAAAAAGCTTTGAATTTTTCTTAACAACTCCTTTCTTTGAAAATGATTAATCACCGAGATGAGCTGGTATAAACGTGTAAAAGAGGGCATTACAACCCTAACTTCGGAGAAGAAGGCAGTGCCAGATGGTTTATGGCACAAGTGCAGTAGATGTAAGAAAACATTTCTTACAGAAGACCATCAGAAAAATTGCTATGTATGTTCAAATTGCAACTACCATGATAAGGTAGGTTCGCATGAGTATTTCGAAATTTTGTTTGGAGAGGATTTTATTGAATTGTTTGATACAATTTTACCAAGCGACCCTTTGAAATTTATTGACACAAAGGAGTATGCTAAAAGGTTAAAGGAGTCTCAGGATAAGAGCGGTTTAAGCGACGCCATGCGCGTAGCTGTTGGAAATCTTACTCCTCAAATGAAATTGGTTGTGGCTTGCATGGATTTTGGCTTTATTGGCGGAAGTATGGGAAGTGTGGTTGGAGAGAAAATCGCGAGAGCCATTGATTATGCTAGGGAAAACAAAATTCCTTTAATGATTATCAGTAAGTCTGGTGGAGCTAGAATGATGGAAGCCGCATATTCTTTGATGCAAATGGCAAAGACCTCGGCTAAATTAGCTTTGCTTGGAAAAGCAGGTATACCTTATGTTTCCTTGTTAACTGATCCAACTACAGGTGGGGTAACTGCAAGTTTTGCAATGTTAGGTGATGTAAATATTGCTGAACCAGAAGCATTGATTGGGTTTGCTGGTCCTAGGGTTATCAGAGAGACGATTGGAAAGGATTTACCAAAAGGATTTCAAAGTTCTGAGTTTGTGCTAGAACATGGGTTTTTGGATTTTATTGTAGTAAGAACAGAATTAAAAGCCAAGCTCAGCAATCTGCTTCATGTAATGATGAAAGTGCCAACGGAAACTGAGAAAGCAAATTAATCCGAATTACCTTGGAACAGCAAGTTACCTCAAAGGAGAAGATTTTAAAAAAAGTAAGACAAGGATTAATTAATAAATCCAAAAGTACTTACCAGAATATAGATTTAGAATCGAGTGTATTTAACTATCCTGAAGGTGAAACTTTGACAGAAGTATTTGTTCGCACTTTTGTAGGGGTTGGAGGAAAATTTGTTTATTGCGATAACAAGTTTGATTGCATTGATAAGCTATTGGACTTGATTGAGGATAGAAAGTGGAAGGTGTTATTTTGTAGAGAAGAGGGTTTGCAAGAATTACTATCAGAAAGTGGTATTTCATATTTTCAAAAAGCCGAGCACTTAGATAAAATCCAAGCTTCTATAACAAGTTGTGAGGCATTGCTTGCAAATTCTGGTTCGATAATGGTGAGCAGTATGCACAATGCTAGAGTATTAACTATCTGGCCTCCAGTTCATATTGTTATCGCTAATCGGTCTCAAATTGTATTGGACATGAAAGAATCTTTTCAAATTCTTAGAAATAAGTTTGGCAGAAATATTCCAACCATGATAAGTTATATAACTGGTCCAAGTATTTCAAATGAAATTCCTTCAGAAAATAAAGATGTTGTTTCCTCCCCAATAGTAGGAGCGCACGGACCTGTGGAAGTCATTTTGTTTTTGATTGATGATAGAAAAAACGATTAAAAAGCAAGCTTTGAAGCGAATATATTTTGCATCTGATTTCCATCTTGGTATTCCAAATAGAAAAGATAGTTTCGAACGTGAGTTGAGGATTATTAGGTGGCTTGAGGGTATAAAACCTGATTGCGAGGCTTTATATATTTTAGGTGATGTTTTTGATTTTTGGTTTGAATACCATTTAGTGGTGCCAAAAGGATTTGTACGATTACAAGCAAAAATTGCTGAATTTACAGACAGTGGAATTCCAGTTTATTTTTTTCATGGCAATCATGATTTATGGCAATTTGGTTATTTTGAAGAAGAACTAGGCGTTAAAGTTATTGCTGAACCTATCTTTATAGAATTATTAGGAAAGAAATTTTACTTGGCACATGGAGACGGACTTGGGTCGGGTCAAACCAAATTTAAATTGATTCTGGCAATTTATAGAAATTATTATTTTCAAAGATTGTTTGCCTTTTTTCATCCTAGTATAGGCATTGGTATTGCCAATTGGATGAGTGCACAAAGTAAACTAAAAACATTTGATGGCAATTTTGATTTTTATGGCGAAAAAGAACACCTTATTGAGCATTGTAGAAAACTCATAAATGAAGGAAAAGATGCAGATTATTATGTATTTGGCCATAGACATTTACCTATGATTTACGATTTGGGCAATGGTGCGAATTATGTGAACCTTGGAGATTGGATTGGCTTTAATACCTACGCAGTTTTTGATGGTGAAAAATTAAGCCTAGAAACATTTGAGAAAGACCAGTAAAATAATCATCTGCTTTTTAATTATAATTCTTACCAGCGGTTTTAAGCCCAATTGGAAGCAGATAGCTATAATTGACATTCAAGCAAAAATTATGGAGCTTGACTACCTAGGAAATATTTATGTAGTTAGCAAAACAAACCAATTGTATAAGTATAACCCCAAAGGAGTGTTATTGAGCACCCTAAATTATTCTTATCTTGGAAATATTTCACATTTGGATTGTAGCAATCCTATGGAATTGTATTTATTTTATAGGGAGTTAAATTCAATTGTTTTTTTAGATAATAACTTAGCTTTTAGAGGGAAAATCAATTTATCGGAATTTGGAAACGTTCAAGCTATCACTATAGGAAGGGCATATGATAATGGAATTTGGTTGTTTGATATTTCAGATTTACAATTAAAAAAGGTGGAAAGAGATGGAAAAGTTACCCAGCAAAGTGGTAATTCATTGCAATTTGTGGCTAAGAATAAGCTTTCACCAAATAGTATCAGAGACAATGGCAATCAAGTATTTATGAACGATAGTGCGGTGGGTATATTGGTTTTCGATGCCTTCGCCAACTATTTAAAGACCATTCCATTAAAAGGCATATCAAATTTTTCAGTCGGAGAAAAGGATTTAACCTATTTAGAAGGGTCAAACCTAATTCGTTATAGGTTTAGTGATAAGGGAAGGGATACTTTACAATTGCCTGATATTGAGAGTTTGCAAGCAAAGATGTTTAAGCAAAATGTTTACATTTTTGATTCTACACAATTACACATCTATAGTTTTGAATAGTTCGCTTATCTTCGCGCCCCATGTTAGATAAGTTAGAGGCAATTTACACAAGATTTAAACAGGTTGAGGAGCAGTTAAGTCAACCAGATGTTTTGGCTGATATGAAGCGATTTACCCAAATGAACCGCGAGTATAAAAGCTTACAGCCGATTATTGACAAGTATTTTGAATATAAAAACTTGGTTGGTAATATTCAGAATGCCAGAGAAATTATGAAGGCTGAGAAGGATGAAGAATTGCGAGAAATGGCAAAAGCCGAGCTGGATGAAAATGAACCAAAAGTTACTCCTTTAGAAGAGGAAATTAGAATATTATTAATTCCAAAAGACCCAGAAGATGCAAAAAATGCTATTTTAGAAATTAGAGGAGGAACTGGCGGTGATGAAGCTAGTATTTTTGCTGGAGACCTTTATCGCATGTATATGTATTTTTGTGAGAAAAGAGGTTGGAAGACTGAGATAGTTGATTTTACTGACGGAACAGCTGGTGGATACAAGGAGATAATAATAGATGTAAAGGGTGAAGATGTTTACGGAATTTTAAAATATGAGAGTGGTGTGCATCGTGTTCAACGCGTTCCAGAGACAGAAACTCAAGGTAGAGTGCATACGTCTGCAGCCACAGTTGCCGTTTTACCAGAAGCAGAAGAGGTAGATGTTTATTTGAACCCAGCAGATATTGATATGCAAACTGCAAGGTCTGGTGGAGCTGGTGGTCAGAATGTAAATAAGGTAGAAAGTAAGGTAATGTTAACGCATAGGCCAACAGGTTTAGTAGTGGTTTGTCAGGTAGAACGCACCCAGAATGGAAATAGAGAGCGTGCCATGCAAATGTTGCGTTCAAAACTATATGAAATAGAATTACAGAAGCACAATGATGCGATTGCCAGTAAGCGGAAAACAATGGTGTCTTCTGGAGATAGGTCTGCAAAAATCCGCACTTATAATTATCCTCAAAGCAGAGTTACCGACCATAGAATAGGCTATACAGCTTACAATCTTCCAGAAGTAATGAATGGAAACATTCAAACTTTTATTGATCAATTGCAAGTTGCAGAAAATGCCGAAAAATTAAAGGAAGGTCAGCTATAAAAAGCTTATCCGAGTCGGTGACGCATTATTTTTTGAACCTCGGTATAAAGTTGCAATGGATTAAATTTTCTCCAATTGTAATCATCTAATTCGCCGCCAAAATTCAGGTAATAATCAATATTAGCAGCCCTAAATTCTTGTAGTACATGCTCTTGAAAATTGATTGCAGCAATCCAACCATCTTCTACATCTTGAAACCATTCTTCGTAATAGGAATCATCGCTGCTATGAAAATTTAAAACGTTTTCACCTATTAGAATAAACTTATCTATGCCCATGTAGTTTAGGGGTTCAACTACCTCTCGCTTTAAAAACATGATATCATTATGAATGGCATCATTCCATTCACCTATTAATTCAATTACAGCAAAACCTTTGTTGTATTCTGCAAATAGAATTTTAAGATAAAGTGTTGGTGATCCTATCTCATCCCATTGTGGGTGAATGGCATAATTATAAAGCTTATTGGTAAATTCAAATTCACTGTATTCTCTTTCATAAAAAGGGGAATTTGGATCGTTTTCACTTTGGTAAATGTCTCTCCACCTATAAAATGGTTCAAGTTCTTGCATATTTGTTTTCAAAGATATTATTGAAAATTGAAATGAGATAGCAATCAAGTCAATAAAAAATTATTACCTTGCTAAAACTTATGCTAAAGTCATTTGTTATTCCTCTTCCCAAGTTGGAGAATATTAAAATAGATTTACCAGCTTCTTTAGCACTATTTATAGTTGCTATTCCACTTTGCTTAGGAATTGCACATGCATCTGGTGCGCCGCTGTTATCTGGATTACTATCTGGAATTATCGGAGGTTTAGTGGTTGGATATTTTAGCAGTTCAAATCTTAGTGTTAGTGGTCCTGCCGCTGGTTTAACATCGATATGTTTAATGGCAATTACCCAACTAGGAAGTTTCCAAGGTTTAATTACAGCAGTATTATTTGCAGGTTTGATCCAAATTCTTTTAGGAATGCTTAAAATGGGATTTGTGGCTAATTATATTCCTAGTTCTGTAATAAAAGGAATGTTAGCGGCTATTGGTCTGACCCTAATTTTAAAGCAGTTTCCTCATTTGATCGGATTTGACTCAGAGTCGATGGGAGTAGAGGAATTTGATATTAATGAACATGATTTGTCTTCTGGTTTACCTGTAAATTCACATAATAAGGAAAACACCTTTAACCATTTATTTCATTCCTTTTCTTTTATAAATTATCCAATCATGTTAATTGGTTTGGTAAGTTTAAGTGTTTTAGTATTATGGGATAAATTTTTAGGCAAAAAGCTAAAAAGTATACCAGGTTCTTTGATTGCAGTCTTAGTAGCTACTGGCCTTGCTGCCCTTTTGCAAAAAACTTTACCAGCAGGTAAAATTGAAATAGACCATTTTGTAAATATACCAGAAATTGATTTTGCAAAAGGCCTAAATAGTTACTTTGTATTTCCTTCATTTAGCTTTCTTAGTAATTTGATTTTTTATAAAGTTGTATTTACGATAGCAATTGTGGCATCTTTAGAAAGTTTATTATCGATAGAGGCTATAGAGAAGCTAGACCCTGAAAAACAATGGGTTGACCCAAATAGAGAATTATTGGCGCAAGGAATTGGAAATACCCTATGCGGTTTGTTAGGAGCAATTCCAGTTACAGCTGTAATTGTTAGAGGAACAGTTAATATTTCTGCTGGAGCCAAATCCAAATTCTCAGCAATTTTTCATGGTGTTTTTATTTTGTTAGCTGTATTATTTTTGGTCACCATCATTAATAGAATTCCTTTGGCGGCTTTGGCAGCAGTGCTTTGTTACACGGGTTACAAACTTATCAAACCAGAATTATTTGTTGAGCAATATCGAAAAACCTATTTGCATTTTATCCCATTTGTAATTACAATAATTAGTATAGTTCTTACAGATTTATTAATTGGAGTGTTAATAGGGTTAGCAATTTCAACCCTCTTTATTGTGATTGAAAACTATCGCGCACCAGTTTTAAGGGTTTTTGATTTAGGACTAAGAAAGAAAATCTTACTCGGTGAAACTGTTTCTTTTTTACATAAGAACAAAGTAATTGAAGTGCTTGAGGAAATTGAGCCCGGGACTACATTAGAAATTGATGGTTCTCGTTCTTTATTTATTGATCAGGATATTTTAGATTTTCTAGAAGAGTTTAGAATAAGCTGTAAGCAAAAAAACATATATTTACGAATAATAGGAATAAGTAAAATGCAACATCACAACAAAGAATTAAATGAAGAAATAGCAGCTTCCTACGAAAAGTTATTTGTGAATAACAAAAAATGGGTAGATGGGAAATTAAAAGCAGATCCTGAGTACTTTAAGAATCTAACTAAAGGGCAAAGTCCTGAGTATTTATTTATTGGTTGCAGTGATAGTAGAGTTCCTGCAAACGAAATTACGGGCACAGATCCTGGAGAAATGTTTGTTCATAGAAATATTGCTAATTTAGTGGTGAATACAGATATGAATATCCTTTCTGTTATTCAATATTCTGTTGAAGTGCTAAATGTAAAACATATCATTGTTTGCGGGCATTATGGCTGCGGAGGGGTAAAAGCTGCTATGGACGATCACACGCACGGTTTAATCGATAAATGGCTGCGCAACATTAAGGATGTTTACCGCATGCACGAAGAGGAATTTTCGAAAATTGAAGATGATGACCAAAAGCATAGAAAACTAGTTGAACTCAATGTTAAGGAACAGGTTTTCAATCTTATGAAAACCTCTTATGTTCAGAAAAATCGTCAATTATATGGATTTCCTCAGGTACATGGTTGGGTTTACGACTTATCAGAAGGAATTATAAATGACCTTAATATCGATGTTGATAAGGACTTATTAGATCATCAGATTTATAAAATAAACTAAAATCGTATTTCTTAGAAACTTTTTAATGTTTGTTTGTTTTATTTAAATTGATTAGTCATATTTGATTATGCGAATTTCGATAACAAATGATATAAAAGTGATGGTAGAAACGGCCTATCAAAACGACCAATATTCTGCTTACAAATCGCAGCATATGTTTGCATATCGAATTACCATTATTAACCAAAGTGATTTTACCATTAAATTATTAAGAAGGCATTGGCACATCATTGATCCGCCTTATGGTCACACAGAAGTTGAAGGTGAAGGAGTAGTTGGACTCCAACCCATTCTTGAACCTGGTGAAAATCACCAATATGTTTCAGGTTGTGCATTGGTTTCACCGATAGGAAAAATGTATGGAACCTATACCATGGAAAGACAACTTGATGGAAAGCAAATTGTAGTTGAAATACCTGAGTTTGTTTTGCAAGTGCCTTTTTATTCCAATTAATTTTTGCAGTTACATCCCTTATAAGGGACTTCTTGGCCATTTTTATCAATCATTTTTACCTTACGTTGTTTTGAATCATAGTAAACTTGCCAAATAGCAATATCATTTTTGTACTTAATTCGCTGCTCTAACCAACCCTCTTGATTGTATATTAACCAAGTGCCTTGCTTTAAGCCTAGTTTTTTTTTACCCTTTTCCTTGGTTTTACCATTTGAATATAGAATGTTAATTCTCTGTTTTTTAGGTGGTTGAGAATTTACTCTCAATCCAACAAAAAGAAAGAAATGGCAAATGAATATAACCCGAATTAAATCTAATAAATATCCCCTAAAACTTCTATTCAACATGATGCAAATAAATATAATAAACTAAAATTTTTTTGGTTATTCTCAAAACCAAAAATTATACTATTTTGCGCGCTAGCAAATTCACTAGACCTAATGATTGTACATTTAAATGGAAAAGTTGCCCTTCGTTCACCCGCATTCATGATTATTGATTGTGGTGGAATCGGATATGGGGTTCAAATTTCATTAAATACTTACGAGAAAATTGGTGAAGTGAAGGAGCTCAAATTGCTTACTTATCTTTCTATCAAAGAAGATAGCCATACTTTATATGGTTTTTTTGATGAGGAGGAAAGACAACTGTTTATTAGTTTGATAGCGGTAAATGGCATTGGCACCAACACCGCTAGAATGATTTTATCAAGCCTAAAACCTTCAGAAATAAAATCTGCTATTCTAAATGGAAATTGGACTTTATTAAAGACCATAAAGGGTATTGGCCCAAAAACTGCTCAAAGGCTAGTGATTGATTTGCAAGATAAGCTTAAGAAATCCGAATCAATTGATGGCTTGCAGCCAAACACCTATGCCTCTCCAGCATTTGAAGAGGCCCTTTCTGCTTTAATCAGCCTTGGTTTTAGTAAAATTGAAGCCGAAAAGGGCTTGCTTAAGGTAAAACAACAAAACCCAGATAGTAGCGTTGAGCAACTTGTCAAATTAACTTTAAAAAATCTCTGAATGGCATAACCTCTACTTTGTTCAGTAGCATTAAATTTACATACGTTAGATACTTTATCTATTCTGCTCTGCTAATTATTTTAGCTTGGCCTGGTAGTTTGCGTTCTGCTCCCAGAAGGGTAAGAGACTTTTCTTTTGCACCTCCAGATAGCAGTGGCACAGACACCTCAAAAGTAAATCTGCGGTATCCTATTAAGGATAAAAAGCCTTATGAAATAGAAGGAAAGCGTCATCCTTTAGATTTAAATGACCCTGAAGTAATTAAGAATCAGTATCGATTAGATCCTGATAATTACAAATATGATAGGTCAAGTAAAATTGGTGAGCTTGATTATAAACTGCCTTCTTCTAATGGAATCTCCCAACAAATTAAAGAAGAAGGCAACAAAACAAACCGAGACTACTTCAAACAACGCTCACAAGCTAACAACTTTACAAAAGGAACAGGCGTGCTTCCTCCAATTAGTATCAACAACAAAATCGTCGATAGGATTTTTGGAAGCGGTGTCATTGATATTCGGCCTAGAGGAACTGCTGAAATAATTTTTGCAGGAAATTTTAACCGTGTTCAAAATCCAGCATATTCTTTACGTCAACAGAAAACTGGGCAATTTGATTTCCGTCAAAAAATTCAACTCAATGTATCTGGCCAGGTAGGTGATAAACTAAAGGTAAATATGAATTATGATACCGAAGCCACCTTTGAGTTTGAAAATCAAATGAAACTTGATTTCGCAGGGAAAGAAGATGATATCATAAAGAAAAT
The DNA here is from genome assembly GCA_027488905.1 of Bacteroidota bacterium. Taxonomy (GTDB): domain Bacteria; phylum Bacteroidota; class Bacteroidia; order UKL13-3; family UKL13-3; genus B1. The sequence goes on along the minus strand of JAIYAT010000034.1, from coordinate 217,464 downwards.
AGAATTGGGGAATGTTGGACTTCCATTAAACACAAGCCTAATTCAAGGTAGCCAAAGTTTATTTGGAGTAAAAACTACCATGCAATTTGGTAAGTTAACTGTAACCAGTGTGCTTACCCAACAACGAGGTAAAACCCAAGAAACAGAATTAAATGGAGGTACTAGTACTACCAAATTTGATATTCAGGGTGATAATTATGACATGAATCGTCATTATTTTTTAGCACATTATTTTAGAGATAATTACGAAAGTTGGCTAAGAAACCTTCCTTTTATAGGTTCCCCTGTAGTTATCACACGGGTAGAGGTTTGGGTCACCAATAGAAGTGGTTCTTTTGAGCAATCCAGAGATGTCATTGGTTTCACAGATTTAGGGGAATCTACTAGATTGGATAATAAATTTTGGCAGGTAAATCCAGGTGTGACAGTTGGTAATGGCGTTAATAATCTATATGACCCAACTAACTCCAATACCTATTTGAATGGCTTTGGAAATCCTACTGAAGCGGCAAAATTTAGAGCCAGTTATCAAATAGAAAATAAGTTGCTAGAGGACTTAAATGTAACTAAGCTTAAGCCAATATCTCAATATCAAATGGTTAACTTTGCAAGGCAATTAGGACCAAATGAGTTTACCTTTAATCCAAGGTTAGGTTATATTTCCTTGAACCAAGCGCTTAACAACGATGATGTGCTAAATGTAGCTTATGAAGGTACTGTTAACGGAATTCCCTTCAAAGTTGGAGATTTTAGTCAGGATATTCCTAGAAATACCAATGCACCTGAAGTTTTATTCCTTAAAATGCTTAAAGGGCCTTCGTTAAGACCAGATTTGCCAGTTTGGGATTTGATGATGAAGAATGTTTACGCCCTTGGTTCATTTAATATTCAATCAAAAGATTTTAGGTTGAACCTAGTATATGCTGATGACCCAAGTGGAACTGATTTAAGTTATTTGCCAATTAAAGGAGAGCCTTTAATAAGCAATCAACCGTTGTTAAATGTATTCAATGTAGATAATCTTAATACGCAACAAGAAAGGGTTTCAGATGGTCTTTTTGATTATATCGAAGGGGTTACTGTAAACTCACAAACTGGTAGAATTTTCTTACCAACAGTTGAACCTTTTGGTAGTTACTTAGCCGCTAAGTTTATCAACGACCCAACCTTTGCAAGTTACTATTGCTTTTTTGCACTATACGATTCAACTAGGTTTTCAGCAATCCAACAACCACAATTTAATAAGTTCTTTTTACGCGGTACCTACCAAGGGTCTTCAACTAATGAAATTCCGCTTGGTTCAACCAATGTGCCAAGAGGCTCAGTGCGAGTAACTGCAAATGGTGCTCCTTTGGTAGAGAACCAAGATTATATTGTGGATTATAATTTGGGTAGAGTTAAGATTGTAAATACAGCCTTACTTAATTCTGGTGCCTCTATAAAAGTTTCATCTGAGAGTAATAACCTCTTCCAAATTCAACAAAAGAGCTTGTTAGGCGCTAGGTTCGATTATAAATATAGTCAGGATTTAATTCTTGGGGGCACTTTTATGTATCTAAACGAAAGGCCCCTAACCCCCAAAGTTAATATTGGAGAAGAGCCAATTTCAAACATTGTAATTGGTGTAGATGGCACTTGGACCAAACAAAGCAGAACCATAACAAAGTTGGTTGACAAACTTCCTTTTATTGAAACCAAAGAACCTTCGAGTGTCACCATTTCTGGTGAATATGCACGACTCATACCTGGTGTTCAAAGATCTCTTGGACAAGGAGGAACTGCTTATTTAGATGATTTTGAAGGAGCAGAAACGCCTTTTGATTTACGCATGGGAAATGGCTGGGCTTTGGCAAGTACACCACAAGGACAAAATGATAATTTTCCTGAGGCAGCTGCATTCAATAGTTTGGAATATGGTTTTAAGCGGGCAAATATTTCTTGGTATACAATTGCTTCTACATTTTATAGAAACGATGCCTTTACGCCTGCCCACATAAAGGAAGATCCGAGTATATTATCTAATCACGCTTCAAGGGAGGTTTTACAACAAGATGTGTTTAGAAGCAGGCAAATTCAGCAAGGCTTGCCAACCACATTAGTAACATTTGACCTTTCCTTTTTTCCAAAAGAACGTGGCCCGTATAATTATAATATAAATGATCTAAATGCCGATGGAACGCTAAACAACCCTCGCTCTAATTGGGGTGGTATTATGCGAAAAATCGATCAAAATGATTTTGAACAAGCCAACATCGATTATATAGAAATGTGGGTAATGGATCCTTTTGCAGATAAACCTGCAAGCGTTGATAAAGGTTATTTGTACATAAATCTAGGTAACATTTCAGAAGATATCCTAAAGGACAACAGAAGGTCTGCTGAGAATGGTTTGCCAAAAAATAATACTCCAGAGCAAAATGAAACTGCCGACACCACCATTTGGGGTAGAGTACCAAGATTACCTGTTATTAATTATGCTTTTGATGCTGAACCTAGTATTCGGGCAAATCAAGATGTTGGTTTAGATGGCTTTAATGATCAAGCAGAAAGAACATTTTTTGGGCAAAGTTATGTGCAACAAGTGCTTAATAAATTTGGCCCAACCTCAACCGCATACCGTGAAGCAAACAATGACCCTTCAAATGATAATTACCACTATTATTTAGGAAGAGATTTTGATTCGGCGCAGTTCAACATTTTATCGCGTTATAAAAAGTTTAATAAGCATCAAGGTAATTCTCCAACCATTGACCAGTCTCCAGAAAGTTACCCAACTGCTGGAACAAATATTCCAGACAATGAAGATTTAAATAGAGATTACACCGTAAATGGGGTTGAGGAGTATTTTCAATATAAAATTGAAATTGCAAGAGATGCATTTGTTATTGGGAGAAACTATGTGACAGATACACTTACGGCTTCAGTTAAATTTACCAATGGTGATAGAGCTTTAGAAAAATGGTATCAATTAAAAGTTCCTATTAGAGAGTTTGAAAGAAAAGTTGGAGAAATCAACGACTTTAAGTCTATTCGTTTTATAAGAGTTTTCCTTAAGGGTTTTGAAGAACCTACCCTTCTTCGTTTTGCCTCGATGCAATTGGTTCGAGCCGATTGGAGAAAATATTTGAACAACCTCAAAGCAGGTGGAGAGCATATTCCGATTGACCCTACAGACAATACCCAATTTGTAGTTTCCACAGTTAACATTGACGAAAATAGTGCTAGGAAACCTATTAATTATGTTGAGCCTCCAGGCATTCAGAGAGAAGTAGATTTTAGCTCTCCAAATCCGATTAAACAAAATGAGCAATCCCTGAGCTTATTAACATGTAATTTAAAGGACGGTGATGCGAGAGGCGTTTTCAAAAATTCAAATGTTGATTTACGCCAGTACAAGCGCTTAAGAATGTTTTTACATGCAGAGGGTGAAAATATTAAAGATGGAGAACTAACTGCTTTTATCAGATTCGGAACCGATTTAACAAACAATTATTACGAATATGAGATTCCATTAAATTTTACCCCACTAAACACTACTGACCCAAGGGCAATTTGGCCATTAGCCAATGAAATGGATATCATCCTTGAAGAATTTATTAATACGAAAATTGCAAGAACCAATGCAGGTTTTGCATTCACTGCACCTTATACAAGGCAGGTAGGTTCGGGTACTTACTCTGTTGTAGGAATGCCAGATTTTAGCCAACTACGTACCATGATGATTGGTGTAAGAAATCCTAAAAGACGTCCCGGAAGCACCACAGATGATGGATTACCAAAGTGCGCCGAGGTTTGGTTCAATGAACTTCGTATGACAGATTTTAGTACCCGAGGAGGTGATGCTGCAGTTGGTAGGGTTATGGCAAAACTTGCAGACTTTGGACAAGTGCAATTAAGTGGTTCGTACAGAAGTGTTGGGTATGGTGGAATAGATAAGAAATTATTAGAAAGAAATTTAAGTGATGATTATTCTTATGACTTTCAAACCAACTTAGAATTAGGAAAGTTCTTTCCAAAAAAATCTGGAATTTCTATTCCATTTTATTTCTCTTATGGTAACACATTGATTCGTCCTTACTACAATCCTTTAAATCCAGATACGCGTCTTCAAAAGGAAATTGAGGAAACCACTAACAAAGAAAGATCCGACCAAATTAGCAGAGCCGCTGATGATTTTGCGCTGAGAAGAAGCTATAACTTTACTAATGTAAGAAAGAATAGGGTTGGGTCAAAACAAGCTTATCCTTGGGACATAGAAAACATAACGCTTACTTATTCCTATACAGAAACCTTTAGGCGAAATCAAACCTTGACCTTTAATTCAATGAAAAATTATAAAGGTATTTTAGGTTATAATTATGCCTTTGTAAACAAACCAGTTGAACCCTTTAAATTTATTAAAAATAAAAATTTAGAGTTAATAAGAGATTTTAACTTTAATTATTTACCCGCAAGTTGGGGATTTAGAGTAGAAGCAGATAGAAGATATGGTGAATTGTTGAACCGAAACAATGACAGCAGAGAAACTGAATTGCCTATCCTTTTTGACAAGGTATTTACCATGAGAAGGAATTACGAGTTTAGATATGATTTAACACGTAACATTAAGTTCAATTGGAATGGCACAGCAGATGCGCGTGTGGATGAACCAAATGGCAGAATTGGAGAAGATACGCCTGAAAAACGTGATACCATTAGACAAAATTTCTTTAATGGGGGTAGACTTACCCGATATGACCAAACGGCTCAGGTTAATGTGAACATTCCTGTAAATAAAATACCATACATGCAATGGGTAAATCAATTTACCTATAATTACAATGTTAATTATCTATGGACGCAAGCCCCTCCAGCAGCCGATAGTTTAGGAAATACCATTCAAAACTCTCAACAACAGCAATGGAATTTGAGCTTGAATTTTGTTCAACTCTACAATAAAATTGGAATCTATAGGAGAATTACCAGCCCCAAAAGTTCTGCTCCTAGGCCTAAGGCGCCTGAGGCCATTAGTGCTGATGCAAAGGATGAAAGCAAAGACAAAAAGAAGAAAAAAGTTGAATCAGATAAAAAAGTGTCGCCTTGGGTTGCCTATCCAGTGAGGTTATTAACCAGTGTGAAAAATTTAAGCGGAAGTTATTCTACCACAGCGGGTTCTATACTTCCAGGGTTTAATCCAACGCCGCAGTATTTAGGTCAGAATTTTGGTTCAAATGGTCCTGGTTTCGACTTTATCTTTGGTTTACAAGATCCTGAGTACAGATATAAAGCTGCAAAAAATGGTTGGATCAGCAATGACCCAAGGGTTGTTAGTCCTTATATCCAAAATTACCAAGAGGCAATCAATGCAAGGGGTATGATTGAACCTATTGAAGATTTTAGAATTGAACTTACTGCAAACAAAAGTTATTCTAAGAGTTATACTGCCTATTTTAGGTTCGACCCAGATAGTAATGACGGCATTTACCGAGATTTTGGAACACCTATTGAACAAGGAAGTTATAGCATAAGTTATAATATCATTAGAACTGCATTTTCAAAAGAAAACGAGAATGGAATTAGTGAAGTTTTCCAGCAATTCGAAGCAAATAGAATTGAAATTGCGCGGCGTTTAGCAGCCCAAAAGGGAATTAATATACCTTTGGATACCTTTCCTGAAGGATATGGACCATACCAACAAGATGTTTTGATACCTGCATTTTTAGCTGCCTACCGAGGAGTTTCTGCTGATAAAGCTGGATTGTCTGCTTTCCAAAATCTTCCAATTCCAAATTGGCGGATAACTTATAGTGGTTTAAGTAAGTTAGATTTTGTTAAAGATTTTGCTTCAAATATTAATATCCAACATGGATATGTAAGTAATTATAATATTGGTGGATTTCAAACCGTAATGGATACAGCACGCAATACAACTTTAAATACAGACTTTGCTCCAAATTATGTGATAAGGCAAATTACCATTACCGAAAGGTTTAGTCCATTGGTTGGAATAGATGTAACCTTGGTGAACAATATGAACTTTAAGGTTGGTTATAATAAAGACAGAACCCTAAACTTTGCTTTAGGTAATCGTCAATTAAATGAACAAATGGGCGAGGAAATTACTTTTGGTTGGGGTTTTAAAACGAATAAACTAAAAGTGCCTTTCGAAATTGGCGGTAGAATTAGGCAGCTAGATAATGACATCAACTTCAGGTTTGATTTTGCTATACGTAATAATCAAACTAAAGTTAGAAACCTCGACTTGCCAAGCAATGACCCAGTTTTAGGCCAACGTGTCATAAGTATTAAGCCAACCATAGATTATAATATTAACGAGAAGCTAGTATTACGGATTTTCTATGACAGAAGAAAAACTACACCTTACACTTCAAATTCTTTCCCAACCATTATCACCAGTGGTGGATTTTCAATAAGGTATACCATTCAATAGTATGGATTTTATTCAGGATAGCATTCAGGATTATTGTAATTCTCATACATCCCAAGAACCTTTTTACCTTCAACAACTAAGCAGGTATACACATGCCAAGGTTCTACAGCCACGCATGTTAAGCGGGCATTTCCAAGGGAGGTTTTTGGCAATGATTAGTAAGTTTTTAAAGCCAACATCTATTTTAGAAATTGGGACTTACACTGGATATTCTGCATTATGTTTAGCAGAAGGATTACAGGCAGATGGGAAATTAATCACCATTGATATTAATCCTGAACTTGAAGAGGTTATTCACGCGCACATTCAAATGGCAGGAATGGAAGGCAAAATTCAGTTTATTGTGGGAGATGCTTACCAAGTAATAAGAACTTTACCACAAAACTTTGATTTGGTTTTTATTGATGCAGACAAACAGAACTATTCCAAGTATTTTGATTTGGTTGCAGATAGAATGAATGAAGGTGGTGTAATTCTGGCTGATAATGTGTTGTGGAGTGGAAAAGTAGTAGATGAAAAGGCAAGATTGAATGATAAAGACACCATTGCATTAAATGCTTTCAATGAAAAGGTTAGTGTTGACCCAAGATTTGAATCAATTCTATTTCCAATAAGAGATGGAATAATGATGCTTAGAAAGAAGTAGTTTAATTATTAAAAAGCAATTGAAGGTAAAACTTTGGGCTTCTTAATCTGGCGCGCATATCCAAATCCTCAAACATGCAGCTAATGGTTTCTCTTAATGTTTTGTTTTTGTTAGCCTTATTTACTACAAAATTAAAAAGCCAAGGATATTTCACTAATTTTTGCATGGTATGACTTAATTTCAATTCATCCCATTGTTTATGATAAAAAATATTGTCATATGCTAGGTTAAATGGAGCATCAAATCGATTTGCTTTAATGGCTTGTTCAATATGTGCAGCAGCTAACATCCCACTGTACATTGCATTACCAATTCCTTCGCCAGTAAAAGGATCAATTAAACTAGCAGCATCTCCTGTAAGTAAAAAATTATTGCCACTTATTTTTCTTTGTTTTGAACCAAGTGGCAGTCCCCAACCTTCTATTTTACCAACCAGTTTGGCGTTTTTAAATCTATCTCTAATACCTGGGTTTTGTTCAATTGCGCGCAACATATCAGCCTTAAGGTTGATTCGTTTTTTGCTTACCGTGTCACTTAACATTCCAGCACCAATATTTGCCTGCCCGTTTGGCAATGGGAAAATCCAAAAGTAGCCAGGCAGTAATTCGTTTAGAAAATGTAATTCTATGAAATTCTGTGGGTGTAAATCAGTAACACCCTCATAATAGGCGCGAATACCTGCGCAATAATGGAGATTATCTTTTTTAATATTACCAAGCTGCTTGCCAATGAGACTTCTATCTCCTTCAGCACCTACAACCATTTTCACATCAGCAAATGAAATTTCGTGGTTACCCTGTTTACAAAACAGTGTGATGCCATTTGAGTTGGATTCTACTTTTACAAGTTCTGTTTGGTCAATAACATTAGCGTAATTGCGGTCTAGCTGCTCAAACAAGCTATTGTCAAAATCTAATCTTTTACTTATAAAACCAGGAGCGTGTGTTTCTTTACTGATGTCACTTTTAAAAGGAATATCAATTGATTTACCATTTGGAGCAACGAACTTTACTCCCCAACTAGGTAAAAAGTGCGTTTCATCTTTGGTGTACTTTTCTAATAAGTTATTATTAAGCTGTTTAAGAACATAAACAACTTTTCCGCTTAATGCATCTCCACAAACTTTATCTCTAGGGAACTTGGCCTTTTCAATAATTGTATGCGGAATGCCAGCTTTACTCAGAAACATAGAAGTTGAGCAACCTGCTGGTCCGGCACCAATAATAACTATTTGCGAAGCATTTATTTGGTTCATATTTTACTTTCTACCTTGAACTTTCGCCGAAAATAGGTGATTCAATTATCCCAAGCAACGCATAAGAATTAAATAAAATAACTAAGGATAAAAAAAATAAGTAATGACAATCTGTCAATGGCTTAATTTTTGGTATTTTCGTAGCACTTAGATATGATTGAAAAATTTACTTCCTTTTCTCCTGATTCAAAAGTTTGGATTTATGGCTGTAGTAAAAGATTGAATGAGATTGAAATATCACAGATTCAACTTGCTTTGGATGAGTTTACCTCAAACTGGACAGCCCATGAAATTCCTCTCAAAGCAGTTGGGACGGTTTTAGATGAACATTTTATTGTTTTGATGGTTGATGAGAATATAGCAAAAGTGAGTGGTTGTGGGATAGATAAATCGGTTAAGTTGATTCAAGATTTTGCAGCCAAATATTCGATTGACCCTTTTAATAGAATGCAAGTTTATTTTGAAAAGGATAATGAAGTGTTGGTTATGCCATTAGCAAAAACTTCAGAAGCCATTGAAAATGGAGTTATTAGCGAAGATTCTTTGCTGTATAATACTTTGGTTCAAACCAAAAGTGAATTGGAAAATAGCTGGAAGATTAAAGTTAAAGAATCTTGGCTTAGAAACAGACTCACAAGAGTTAATTTAAAATAAGTATATTACTATAAGTAAAACTATAAAGATGTCAGATAACAAAACACCTAATAAAGGAGCAGATAATTTGGGTAACAAAAAGCCAAAGTTACCGCCAATAGTGCCAAAGTTTAATTTCTATTGGATTTATGGAATAATAGCTGTGGTATTTATTGCGTTGCAGTTTGCCCCTAAAGATGCAGCCTTAAAAACAAGTAAGACAAAGTTTTTCACAGAAATGCTACCTTCTCATGACGTGGAGAAATTGGTAGTAGTCAACAAAGAACGTGTTGAGATAACCTTGAAAAAGGAAGCCTTAAAAAATGAAAAGTATGCAGATTTGAAAGCTAGGACCGGAATATTTGCAACCGAAGTTGGACCACACTACTTTTTTGAAATCAGTGATGTGGGTAGCTTCGAAGTTGATTTAACTAAACGACAAGAGGGTTTTCCTGCCGATGAAAGATTAATAGCAGAAACTTTAACACAACATAATTACTTCGGTGACATTATTGGATGGTTATTGCCATTTGTGCTTTTAATAGCTTTATGGATGTTCGTAATGCGCAGAATGGGCGGCGGTCCTGGTGCAGGTGGTCAAATTTTTAACATTGGAAAAAGTCGTGCGCAATTGTTTGATAAAGATTCTCATGTAAACATTACTTTCAAAGATGTTGCAGGTTTAGATGAAGCTAAAGTTGAGGTTATGGAGATTGTTGATTTCCTTAAAAACCCTAAGAAATATACAACGTTAGGAGGAAAGATACCAAAAGGTGCTTTATTGGTGGGCCCTCCTGGAACTGGAAAAACATTGCTGGCGAAGGCTGTTGCTGGTGAAGCTGGTGTGCCATTCTTCTCGCTTTCAGGTTCTGATTTCGTAGAAATGTTTGTTGGCGTGGGCGCAAGTAGGGTTAGAGATTTATTTAAACAAGCAAAAGAAAAAGCTCCATGTATTATTTTTATAGATGAAATTGATGCAGTAGGAAGAGCGAGAGGCAAAAACTTGGTTCAAGGCGGAAACGATGAAAGAGAAAACACTTTAAATCAATTGCTGACAGAAATGGATGGTTTTGCAACAGATTTAGGTGTAATCATTTTAGCCGCTACAAATAGGCCAGATATTTTAGATTCTGCTTTGCTTCGCCCTGGTAGGTTTGATAGACAAATTTCTATTGATAGACCAGACTTAAATGGTAGAGAAGAAATATTTAAAGTTCACCTTAAGCCTATTAAAACTGCAGAAGGTGTTGACCCTAGAAAATTATCAATGCAAACTGCAGGATTTGCGGGAGCAGATATTGCAAACGTTTGTAATGAGGCCGCTTTAATTGCGGCTAGAAACAGCAAAACAGCTGTGGATATGAAAGACTTTCAAGATGCCATTGACAGAATAATCGGTGGTTTAGAAAAGAAAAATAAAATTATCTCTACTGAGGAGAAAGAAATTATTGCTTACCATGAAAGTGGTCACGCCATTTCTGGTTGGTTTCTAGAAGGTGTAGATCCTTTGGTTAAGGTAAGCATTGTACCAAGAGGTGTTGCTGCTTTGGGATATGCTCAATACTTGCCTAAAGACCAGTATCTTTACACTACAGAGCAACTAGAAAATATGATGTGCATGACTCTAGGCGGAAGGGTTGCTGAAGATATTATCTTTGGTAGAATTAGCACCGGTGCTCAAAACGACCTTGAACGTGTTACCAAAATGGCTTATGGAATGGTAACTTTATATGGCATGAATTCAGTCATTGGTAATGTAAGTTTTAATGATTCTACGCAAGAATATGGCTTTACAAAACCATACAGTGAGAAAACTGCTGAACTGATTGACATAGAAGTTAGAAACATTATCACAAAATGTTATGCTCGAACCAAGGATTTACTCCTTTCTAAACGCGATAAACTTGAAGAACTATCTCAAATTCTATTGAAAAGAGAAATTCTACTTCAACATGATTTGGAAGAAATTCTTGGTGCAAGGCCTTTTGATAAGGTTGCAGAAGAAGGAACAGCCATGGTTCTGCCAACTGAATTGGCCGACGAAACCTCAGCAGTGATTGACCCAACTCCTATTATTGAGTAAAATCAAGTTTCAATAAGTTTGGTAATTTGCTATATTTATGCTTATTTAGTATATCAATACTAAGTAAGCATAAATGGAAGCAGAAGTTAAGTGCCCAAAATGTGATTCACATGAGGTTATAAAAAGTGGCATTTTAAAGAATAGACAACGCTTTAAATGCAAAGCCTGTAAGTATTTTTTTACAGTAAGTAAACTAGGAAAGCGCATTGATAACTATTATGTTACCAAGGCGCTTCAGTTGTATATAGAGGGTTTGAGCTTTAGAGAAATTGAGCGACTCCTTGGTATAAGTCATGTAAGTGTAATGAATTGGGTAAAACAATACGGTTTGAACCGACCAGAGAAAAGTCAATACCATCCCACCTATAAAATTCTTAACCATACCGAATTGGTAGAATACATGAAAAACAAAGATAATCTTAAGGGAGCTGGTTCTGTAATTACGGAGCTAGGCGATAAATTCATGATGATTAAATGGGAGCGATTCCGCAATTAGAAAGCCTTATGAAGGCATAACTATTTCAAATTAACAAATAGCTACCCATGAGTATAGTTATTTAGTTTTCCTTCTTCATCTTCGATTTACAAATAGCAAATCAAGATGAAGAAAATTTACACACTCAAGCTACTCGTTGCGCTTGTATTCAGTAGTATCACCTTTCAACTTTTGGCCCAAGGTTTCGAAAGCTATGGAACAGGAATAAAAATCCCTTTAGATACTAGCGGTCAAAAATTTATTAGATTTATCAATTGGCACCAATTCTGGATGCGTTCTGCACAATACAATCCTGGATCTACTGTAAATGGCGAAGCTCAAAGTTCTGGAATTGACTTTGCTTTGCGTCGTTCTCGTTTTTTGTTTTACACGCAAATGAATTCGAGGTTTATGATAATGACGCATATTGGTATCAACAACCAAACTCTAGTTGGTGGCGGAGGTTTGGGTCAAGCCGCAAACATTGGCAATACTAGTCCAGATGGCAAAAAACCGCAAATCTTTATTCATGAAGCAACTGCCGAGTTTCATGTAATTACAAAGAAACTTACACTAGGGGGTGGCCTACATTATTGGAATGGTGTTTCTAGGATGGCGAATGCCTCTACCCTAAACTTTATGACTTTAGATGCCCCAATTTTTAATTGGGCCAACATTGATGCTTCTGATCAGTTTGCCCGAATGATGGGTTGGTATGCCAAAGGTAAGTTGGGTAAATTTGATTATCGTTTAGCTTTTAATGTTCCTTTTGCTATACCTGCAAGTAACGGGCTTACACGTTTGGATACCAGTGCTGCTAAAAACAATATTGTAAATGCTTCTTATCGCGGAATTGGCGGAGCAAAGCCAGCTTATCAAGGGTATTTTATGTATCAGTTTTGGGATCAAGAAAGCAATCTATTGCCTTATATGGTGGGTTCTTATGTGGGTACTAAAAAGGTGTTTAATATTGGTGCTGGATTTTTTCACAATGCAGAAGCCATGTGGGCGGCAAAAGGTAATGGAACTCGCTGGGATACGGTTAGACAAAACTGTTTTATTTGGGCGGTGGATGCATTTTTAGATATGCCTTTAAACAAGACTAAAGGAACTGCAATTACAGCATACCTTTCTTACAATAAACATGATATGGGTGATAATTATGTTAGAAACATAGGCATTTCTAATCCTGCCAACGGACTAGCCAAAACGGGTACAACTTTTAGTGGTACTGGAAATGCCTTTCCAACAGTAGGTACTGGGGATATTTTTTATGCACAAGCAGGCTATGTTTTTCCTAAAACAAAAATTGGTAAGTTTCAACTTATGGGTGATGTTACCTATGCCAATTATGAAAGGGTAAATAATGGTGTAATTATACCTGATGTTGGTCTTAATTATTACATGGAAGGGCATAATGCTAAACTTACTTTGAACTACCGCTCGCGTCCGGTTGTGGATTATGTAGAAGCCACTAAACCATTTGGAGCATTAGAAACTACCGAACGTAAAGGAGAAGTAGTGCTACAATTGCAGATTTATTTATAATTAATAATAGAAAACAATATATACTTATGTCAATGGAAATTGAAAAGCCATCAACCATCTGGAAGGTGATTGGTGCATCGAGTGTGGGAACACTCATTGAGTGGTACGACTTCTATATTTTTGGAAGTTTGGCTACTATTTTATCAAAACAGTTTTTCCCTGAAGACCAGGGCACAGCAGCTTTATTATCGACCTTAGCCATTTTTGCTGCGGGCTTTATTGTGCGTCCATTTGGAGCTCTGGTATTTGGAAGGTTAGGTGACTTGCTGGGACGAAAATTTACTTTCTTATTAACCCTTGTGTTAATGGGAGGTTCCACCTTTGCAATTGGATTGGTACCGGGGTATAAAACCATTGGTATTGCTGCCCCACTTTTGATTTTATTTTTGCGTTTGGTTCAAGGCTTAGCTTTAGGAGGCGAGTATGGAGGTGCTGCTACCTATGTAGCAGAACATGCACCTGTTAAGCGCCGTGGTTTTTTTACAAGCTGGATTCAAACCACTGCAACCCTTGGGTTGTTTTTATCTTTAGGTGTAATTCTATTTACAAGAAACACAATTGGTGTGGAAGCTTTTAGTGATTGGGGTTGGCGTGTGCCTTTTTGGGTTTCTATAATATTGGTGGTGGTTTCAATTTATATCAGACTTAAAATGCAAGAGTCTCCTTTGTTTGCAAAAATTAAAAAAGAAGGTAAGATTTCTAAGAATCCATTAAAGGAAAGTTTTGGAAACAAGACTAATTTAAAAATGGTATTACTTGCCCTATTTGGTGCGGTAATGGGCCAAGGTGTAATTTGGTATACTGGCCAATTTTATGCGCAATCTTTCATTGAAAATACTTGTAAAATAGATTTTGAACAATCACGAACTATCCTTCTTTGGGCAATAGTATTAGCCACACCGTTTTTTATTCTATTTGGTTGGTTAAGCGATATTGTTGGAAGAAAATGGATAATGATGCTAGGTATGCTTTTAGGTATTTTAACCTATAGGCCAATCTATCAAACTTTTTTAGAGGATACTGCTGCGGTTAATCAAAACAGAACCATTCTTACTGAAAAATGCACTGTTAAAGATTCCTGGGCAGTAATGGATACAAAGCACAAAAATCAAGTATTTGTGGTAAGCAAGTTAGACACTGTTTATAGCGATGGTTCCTTATTTAAATACACCACAACAGATACGCTTAGATTTACAACTGATGTTCCAAAGGCTGGTTCAATCATATATACAAGTATAGCTGATAGCACGGCTTTGATTACCTTGAAAGTAAAAGGCATTGAGAGCAAAGAGGTGTTTACAGGTGAGGTAAGTTATGCTTCGGTGAAGTCGGCAATTGGTGTAGAAAAAACCATGGGCAATGGTATCTTTTGGAAAATGATAGCACTTATTTTTATTCAAATTGTTTATGTTACCATGGTATATGGTCCAATTGCTGCTTTCTTGGTAGAATTGTTCCCAACCCGCATTCGCTATACTTCCATGTCATTGCCTTACCACATTGGAAATGGAGTTTTTGGTGGATTGGTTCCCTTCTTAAGCACCTTGATCATAGAATATACCAAAACTCCTGAAAATCCTATGGGTTCGCCTTTGGCAGGATTGTGGTACCCAATGGGAGTGGCGGCAATATGTTTAATAATTGGGGTATTGTACTTATCCAATACAATTGACGAAGATGTATCTGACGACGAAAACGAATTTATTCACGCTTAATAAAATATTACAATGAATCAAATAAGAAGAATATTAGGATTGATATGGATGGCCTTAGGACCAGTGGCTATTTATTTTATGATTGCTCAAGCTTTAATGAAAGTTGGAGATGCAAATACAAAAATAAACGCAGCTATAAATGAGGCAGCAAAAGCAGCTGCAGAGGCTGCCAAGTTAAATGTTCAAATGCAATGGGGAATCATCATTTTGATTTTCGTGCCAATTGCATTTGGTCTGGTCATTTTTGGCTATTACAGTGTAAAAGGCGAATATGATAGAGCATAAAAAAAGGGGGCGAATTTTCGCCCCCTTTTTCTTTTAAGGGAATTTAGGAAACTTTTTAAAGTCTGGTTTGCGTTTTTCTAGGAAGGAATTTTTTCCTTCTTTGGCTTCATCACTCAAATAGTATAAAAGTGTGGCATTACCTGCTAGTTCTTGTATTCCTGCTTGCCCATCTAATTCTGCATTGAAAGCACTTTTTATCATACGCAGTGCAATTGGACTTTTATCCATCATCTTTCTGCACCATTCAATGGTTGTGTCTTCTAGTACTTCTAAGGGAACTACTTTGTTAACCAAGCCCATGTCTAAGGCTTCTTGAGCGTTGTATTGGTCGCATAAAAACCAAATTTCTCTGGCCTTTTTCTGACCTACAACTCTTGCCAAATAGGAAGCTCCAAATCCACCATCAAAACTTCCTACTTTGGGGCCAGTTTGACCGAATTTAGCATTTTCTGCCGCTATGCTTAAATCACAAATTACATGCAACACATGGCCGCCACCAATGGCCCAACCGGCAACCATCGCCACCACAGGTTTAGGAATCCTCCTAATCTGCATTTGAAGGTCTAACACGTTTAAGCGAGGTACGCCATCATCCCCAACATAACCGCCATGACCTCTCACACTTTGGTCTCCTCCACTGCAAAAAGCTTGGCCACCTTCACCTGTTAAAATTACACAATAAACATTTTCATCCTGCCTGGCTAGCTCCATGGCCTCACTCATTTCTTTGACTGTTAAAGGAGTAAAAGCATTATGAACCTGAGGGCGATTGATACTAATTTTAGCTATTCCATCATAAAATTGGAATAGGATTTCTTTAAATTCTTTTATGGTTTCCCAAGGGTATTTTGATTGCATATAAAATTATTATGATATGATTAACAACAAAAATCTATACTAGTTTCAAAGACAAAAAGGATTGGACGGCATTCGCTGCAGTTAGTGCATCAAAAGTTAATTCTATCACAGTTAGTGCATTGTTTTTTTCGGTTTGAACCAAATGATTTTGTAACTGTTCACTGTTTTCTGCCAACCGATGTTCTACGTGATAAGAGGCACAAACTTGAGCAATAGAACGTGTAAGTGGTGTAGTGAAAAAACTTAGTTTTTGTGGATGTTTTGAAGGACCATCAATCCAATTAAAGATATTTCCACCCTTATTATTGAGAACAATTACTTTTAAATTTTTTGGTAACTTTTGAATCCAAAGTGCATGTTCATCATAATTAAAGGATAAGTCGCCTATAATAAGATAAACGAGTTTATTAGGTTTTGCAATTGCTGCCCCAACTGCAGTGCTAAAGCTTCCATCTATTCCGCTAGTTCCTCTATTACAAAACACTTCCAAGTCATTCCTTAACGGAAAATTCCAACTTGTCCAGCGAATAGCAGAACTATTTCCAACTTGTAAAATACTATTATTGGGTATCAATGAAAGAATTTGATGAATACTTGTAGGCTCAGACCAAACTTGCTTTGCATGAAATTGAGATAGAGTAGATTCAGCTTTTTCTTGTTGGCTTTTCCAAAGATTGAAGTATTGATTTTTTTCTTCAATAGCAACTTCTTTTTGTTTAGCAATAGCAGATAAATATGGAATCTCAGGAGCACAAAGTAGATGTGTCATGTTTCCCCAAGTGTCTATTGCATCTTCTGAGGCTTGCAATCTAAAATGCCAAGTTGGGTTAAATGATTTAAGCCAATTCTTTAATGACTTAGAAACCAAAGGTCCGCCAAAGGATAACAGTAAATCTGGCCTTAGTTGGTCTAATATTTCGGTTTGAACCGATTTTAAAATAAAATCGAAATTTGTAACACTTTTTGGGAGGTGTTGATTTGCGCAAACATCTGCTAAAATTACCACGCCATTGTTTTTACAAAGGGTAACTAAGGACTCGGAAAGTGTTTGGGATATTGGCCACTGGCCCATTACAATTAGTTTTTTCTTGCTATGTTTCCAAGCAGCCATAAACCCTTCAAAGTTTGGAAGTTGAATGGCGCCTCTTTTTTGAAAACTTATAGGGCTTTTTGATTCGTTTAAATCTAGTTTTTGAAAATCATAATTATAGAGCGGTTCTCTTAATGGAACATTAATATGAACAGGTCCAAAGCCCTTTTCTGAAAGGCATGTGTCTAAGGCATTGCTAACAATTCTTTCGGTTAGCTGAAAATCAATATTATCTTCTTCGAAACAAAGCAATTCATGGCTTCCCAAAACATGTTTGCCAAAAACACCTTTTTGCATGATCATTTGGCCATCTTGTTGGTTTAGCAATTCTGGTGGCCTATCTGCAGACAAAACCAATAAGGGAATTTTTTGATAATACGCTTCTGCAATTGCAGGAAAAAAGTTAAGTGTAGCAGTACCTGATGTGCAAATTAAAACAACAGGCCTTTGTTGTTGTTGGGCTATTCCTAAGGCAATAAAGGCCGCACTTCTTTCGTCTATGGCGCTATGGCAGGTAAATGAATTATTATTTGTAAATGCATAAACCAAAGGTGCAGAGCGGCTTCCAGGGCAAATAATTGCATCTGTTACGCCGTATTGGGCACAAACCTCGGCGATTGTAAAAACGTGTTGTTGCAAAATTGGCTTGTTTTAAGGTTCAATATTACTAAAAAAGTAAACAATGATTACATGTAAAACCTTGTATAAGTTAAACTTTCCATTAATTTTTGGTTCAAACCTAAAGTTAAAAGTAATACTAATGAATAAATTAAAATTGTAGGTTCAAACCAAAATTGATTCCAATCTTTCTGACATTTGGTAGATTTAAATAATTAAGACGATGAACCATGCCAATAGAAGCAATTTTGAATATGTTTTCTATGCCATAACCAAGTTCAAAATAGGGTTCATAATTTCTGAAGTTATAGATGGGCGAAGTTCGCTTTCCTTCAGAATCTACAATTGAGTTCACACGAAGATTTGTATTTGAAATGGTTCCATATGCAACTTTATGTACTGCGAAATTTCTTAGCTTAAGTTTGTTTATCCATGGAATATGATTAAACAAAACACCTTCGAAATGGTGGGTGTAGGAACTATGAATAGCCAAACTAGAAATGAAGAAACCTTCATGTTATGGGAGTAAACGCATGCGCATGCGAATATTCTCTATAGGTCTGTCTGCATTTCCTTTAGGTTGGTCAGCAATTTTGTCTACTACTTCCATGCCAGAAATTACTTCTCCAAAAACGGTGTAGCTAGCATCTAGGTGAGGTGCACCCCCTTCATTAATGTATACTCCTATTTGATCCAAATTTACTTTTTCAGCATCTGGATATTGGTCGGTATACATTTTGTCAACGATTTTTTGAAGGTTAGCCATATAGGCTCTCAAAAGTTCTTTGTCGCCACTTTGTTGTATTTGATAAATGGCAGCCTGAATAGTATCTCTTTGGTAGCAGCTGTATAAAATGCTTTGTTTATTATTCATATTTCTAGAGTTTAGAATTTGCTCTAGTTCTTGTTGTGTAAATTTTTTGCCATGCACAATATAAAATTGACAGCCACTGCTTGCTCTTTCTGGGTTGTTATCTCTTGCTGCTGCAAGGGCGCCTCTTTTGTGGTATAAATTTCTATTGAACTCACCGGGAATTTTGTATCCAACATCTCCGTTTCCTAGCATTGCAGTGCTATCGGCATATTTTGAATTTGGGTCACCTCCTTGAATCATAAAAGATTTTATAACTCTATGAAATAGCAGGCTATCATAAAAACCTTCTTTCACCAATTTAACAAAGTTATCTCTGTGCAGCGGTGTTTCATTGTATAATTTAACCACTATAACACCATAATTGGTGGTTATTTCTACCTTTTGTTCTGGTTCAAATATTGGTTTTTTAACTGTGGTGTGTTTTGGTTTTGGCGCAGCAGTTGTTGGCTTGGTGTTTTGTTTTTTTGGTGCTGTTTTAACTTGTGCAGAAATAATTCCTGTAAACAAAAAGAATGCGCTAATTAAAATTAAAATTTTTTTCATTGTTTTTTTAACTTTTAAGATGAAGATAACAGTTCAAAGGTTGGTTCAAACCGAAACTAAATAAATAATAAATTAACTTAACAGATGCCATAAAGTTTGCATATAGTTGGCATCATGAATTTTTTCTTCTGCCTTATTTGCTATGATATGTTCAAGCAAGGCATCGTTCTTTTTGCCTTGATCCAATGCATATTTATATGGACTTAAACTAAAAGTTGTAAGCTCATACTGTGATTTAAACTGGTTTGGATACAACTCAGTTAGTTCATGTTCTATGTGTTTCTTATGTAAAAAGTGTTTGTCGCCAACCTTGTCTGCCATTTCATAATAGTTTTGAATGGCTAGGTCTGCAATAGCATCTGCATTTGGTTTTCTTTCTTTTTGGTATTCATCAAAAATAGTGGTCCAATCATCTCCATATTTTTCAACCATATTATCCAGTACCACAATGTCTTCAAAACTACAATTCATACCTTGTCCGTAAAATGGAACTACCGCATGTGCGGCATCGCCAGCCAAAGCAAGTTTATCTCCTTTTACCCAAGGATAACAGCGTACCGTAACCAAACTAGAAGTTGGGTTTGCCATATAATCTTCTAGAAGCGTTGGCATCATTGGTACGGCATCTGAAAAGTGTTCTCTGAAAAAATTACCAACTTCTTCTTTTGATTTTATACCCTCAAATAATTCAAATGGCATAAATAAGGTGCAAGTAAAATCGCCAGCTGGATTAGGCAAAGCAATCATCATAAATGAACCGCGGGGCCAAATATGTAAAGCGTTTTTTTCCATAAGAAAGGAATTGTTTTCTCCTTCTGGAATCACCAATTCTTTGTAGCCTACATGTAAATAGTTCTGAGAGTAATTGAAACGGTCGCTGATTTGTAATTTGCCTCTAGTTGCTGCAAAAGCCCCATCTGTGCCAATAATCCTTGTTCCTGTTACCGTTTTTGTTGAACCATCTTCCAATATGAAAGTTGCAGTAGTTTTATCAATATCAACATCTGCACATCTTGAATTGAAATAAATATTGATATTTTCAAATTCATCGGCTAGTTCAATTAGTTTTTGGTTCAACCTGCCCCTAGAAACAGAGTTAATGGCTTGGCCTTCTTTGCCATAAGGGTGATAAGATAGCTCTCCAGTTTTGCTGTGCATCATTCTGCCATACATTGGAATGGCATCTGAAAGTATCTCTTTGTTTAATCCTATTTTTTCTAAAGCATGAAGGCCTCTGGTACTTAAGGCTAAGTTTATAGATCTTCCTTGATAAACACTCGCTTTCCTCATATCTGGTCGGCGTTCAAAAAGGTTTACTTCAAATCCTCTTTTAGCCATATAGATAGCGGCTAGACTTCCTGCTAAGCCTCCGCCAATAATTGTAATTTTTTCTGGCATATCTGTTAAATAAAATACTATTTCATTCGCAAATTAAGGTTTCTTTTATTCAAATCGCAATAAAACAAAAAAGCCAATTCCTGAATAGGAATTGGCTTTTTTACAAAGGGTGTATTTTCTATTTTTTCAAAAATTTACCATAGTTTACAACCGTTCCATTAGAAATGAAATGGTAGTAATACATACCATAAGGAAGGTTTGAAACATCAATAGTTGTTGCATAAATTCCGTTTGATTGGGTGCCAAGCTTTACTGTTTTAATGTTCAATCCTTTTGCATCAAATAGTTGAAGTTCGTTTTGTGACTTGGTATTCAGTGCATAATTGATGGTAATTTCATTTGAAGTTGGATTTGGATAGGCCATAATTACCACAGCATCTTGGTTAATTTTATTGTTTAATCCAGTAATACTTTTTGGTGGATTCATGGGTGCAGCAATTTGCTGAATGGCTTTATTTGTTGCAGGAATGCTGCTTATACTGGTAATTTTATTGCTATTGTTAGCTGTAGCCACACCACGGTTAAATTTCTCAGTATTACTAGTAACTCTAATGGTATCTAAATAAAAATAATCAGCTTGTGCTGAATCATTTTTTAAGTCGAGCACAAAATAACCATGACGGTCAAGGTCAACATACTTTAAATGCGGGTTATAAACTACCGAACCTATGCCAGGAATTGGAATAGGATTATTGATTGCTACTTCAAATTGGGCTGTTGCAGCTGCACCAACTGCTTCATCAAAATTTGCTGAAGTGATACTTGGCGTGGCAAATTCAACTCCTACAGAACCTTCACCTGTTGCTGGGTTATAGCTTGTAGATGGCGTTGGTAAATTCAATGAAAGTGGGTTTGGATAAATTACAGGTTTCTTATTTAAGTCAAAACTCCAACTTGCATGTGAATCTCCTGTTAAGAAAATTGTGTTTTTGATTCCTTTGGCTTGAATTGAATCCAATATAGAATTTCTTTCAGTTGGGTAAGATTCCCAGTTATCAATGAATAAGTTTTCAACTTGACGGATCGCTGCAATATTTGTAATAGCTGGTTGTCCTTGGGCATCTACAGCTCCAAAACCTACATTCATATCGCTAAATAAAACTTGGTTTCCAATAATTTTCCATTTTGCTGTAGAAGTACTTAGTTGATTGATAAACCAATTGTATTGGGTGCTTCCTAAAATTGTTCTTGCTGGAACATCAGCATCATCAAAATTTGTTGGTGGTTTTACTCTGCCTTCTAAGCGCGTATCCAACATGATCAAATCCATAAGATTGCCATAGCTGATTTTTCTGTAGATTTTATTGTCTGCAGCTTCTCTAATTGGCATCCACTCAAAATAAACTTTCTTAGAAATTGCTTTACGTAATTGCCAGTCACCTTCATTGGTTTGGTGGTTTTCTGCACCATCTTTATAAGAATCATTGGTAGATTCGTGGTCGTCCCAAATAGAAATAAAAGTTTGTTGTTGGTGAGCAGTTCTTAAATCGCTGTCTAATCTGTAAACAGAGTATCTAGTTCTATAATCTCCTTCTGAGATAATTTCATTTTGCGGCTCAACAAATCTACCTGTTAATGAGTCTCCATATCCTTTTGGTTCATATTCATAAATATAATCTCCTAAATGAATTACTGCATCGATGTCGTTACGTTGAGCAATTTTCTTGAAACCATTAAAAAATCCTGCTTCATAGTTATTACATGAAACTACTGCAAACCTTAAATGATTTGCATCTGCAGCAGCTGTGCGCATTCTTCCGATTAAGGAGTAATAACCATTATGACCAAAAATATAGTAGTAAGTAGTTCCTGGTTGCAACCCAGTTACATCCACTTTTACTGTGTAATCTTTACTTGAATCGGCAGTTACACTTCCAGATTTAATAATGTTTAGGAAGCTAGTATCGGTTGCAACTTTCCAATTAACAGTTTTAGGAGAATAATTTCCAGAATCTGGTGTGATGCGAGTCCAGATAATTACCTTGTCTGTCAATGGGTCTCCAGAGGCAACGCCATGGTAAAAGGGTTTAAGTTTTGGGTCGAAACTAAGTGCTCCATTTTTAGTTAATGACCTGTTGTAGTTGGTAAATTTTGTTTGTTGTGCAAGTAAGTTTCCTGCAAAGAACAATAAAATCAGAAATGAATAAATAATTTGCTTTTTCATGCCGCTAAGCACGACTAGCTGCATTATCTTTATGTAAATGATTTGCTAACAAAAACTTAGCCTTAAAGAAACTTTATGTTATCTTTTTAACTATCTAAAACAAATTTTAATGTTTTCGATTTTACCTCTTGAAATATATTTTGAGGGCATTTCCTATCAAAAACACATCTTCAAAAGAGTTATAGAGTGGCACTGGGCTCATACGAATAACGTCTGGCTCACGCCAATCAGGTATTATATTTTGACTGCATAAGTAATCAAAAAGTGCCTTACCGTTTTCTTTGACAATAATAGATAATTGACATCCACGTTGTTTGGGGTCATTAGGCGTAATGATGGTTAGGTATTCTTTGAAATCTTGCAAAATAAACTCCAGAAAACCAGTAAGCTTTTCGCTTTTTGCCCTTAAGTTTTCTATGCCAGCTTCTGCAAAGATTTCTAAGGACGCTTTATGAATAGCCATTGGGAAAATCTGGGCATTACTTAATTGCCAACCTGCCGCGCCTTCCATAGGTTTAAATCCTTTTTTCATTAAGAATCTTTCCTTTTCATCATGTCCCCACCAGCCTGCAAAACGCACTATGTCTGGTCTATTTGCAAATCTTTCATTTACAAAAACACCGCTTGTTCCGCCAGGTCCAGAGTTTAAGTATTTATAAGTACACCAAACGGCAAAATCAACATCCCAATCATGCAAGCTTAATTGCAAGTTACCTGCAGCATGTGCCAAATCAAACCCAGCAATTGCACCAACAGCATGGGCTGCTTTGGTAATGGCTTGCATGTCGAAAGCCTGACCAGAGTAGTAGTTTACTCCACCCATCATAACAATGGCAAGCGAGTCTTTGTGGCGTTCAATCTCATTTAAAACATCTTCTGTTCTAAGCGTAAATTCTCCTTCCCTAGGCTTCAACTCAATGATAGCCTCATTTGGGTCAAGCCCATGAAACCTAGCCTGACTTTCCATTGCGTATTGGTCGGATGGAAATGCTGTTGCTTCCATCATGATTTTGAAACGTGTTTTGGTGGGCTTGTAAAAGCTAACCATCATCAAGTGCAGGTTAGCTGTAAGGTTATTCATGATTACTACCTCAGAAGGCTTTGCGCCCACCACTTTCGCAGCATTTTCTGTTAAGAAATGGTGGTATAATTTCCAAGGGTTTTTCCCATCAAAGTGGCCATCTACGCCAAGTTCTGCCCAGTCTTTAAGCTCTTGGTCGATTGCGGCTTTTGCATTTTTAGGTTGTAAGCCAAGTGAATTTCCACAAAGATATACCACATGTTTCCCGTCCTTTTTTAAAGTATAAAACTGTTCTTTATATTTTGCTAAAGGGTCGGTTTGATCCAAGGCCTGAGCGAAGCTTAATGAATTTTGATATTCCATTGGAAATACGTTATCGATTTGATGCAAGTTTAACAGAAATTAAGTAAAATTGGATATTGCTTTAATCAGTTTTGCGCTTTCATTTGTAAATGATATGAATAGGAATATTCCAGAAAAGAAAAAATATTATAAAGTTGAAGCCTATTTGGATGACTTGCCCTTGGAATGGAAGGAGCGATTTATAATTGTGAGGGAGCTAATTTTGGCTACACATCCTGCTATTGTTGAAAAAATTAGCTTTAACCTTCCTTTTTACATGTACAAAGGGTTTTTTCTTTATTTAGGAATTTATAAGCAGAAGCAATTGGTTTTGGCCTTTTGCAGAGGAGCTCATCTATCAGACGAGTACAATATTTTGAAGGCTGATGCCAAACAGCAACAAATGCGTCATTGGGTACTTTCAAGTGTAGAGGAACCAGATTATGAGTTATTGGCTTTTTACTTAGAGGAGGCTTTGATGGTGAATGATAAGTTAAATAATAAATGGGGAAATGGAAAGAAGAGAGATTAATATTTATGAATGCACTTGGAAACATAGTGCTGTATTAGCAGAAATAGGTGCCACTACATTTTATGATACCTTTAGGCCTTTTAATACAGAAGAGGATATGCAATCTTATTTAAAAGTGAATTATTCTCTAGAAAAAATTAAGTCTAACCTTAGCACATCAGGTATTCATTATTTGTTGGGATATCTAGCCGAGGAAGACCAAGGTTATGTTAAGCTCATCGAAAACCCTTCTGGAATATCCTTAAATGGAAAGGTAATGGAACTAGAAAAAATCTACCTGCGACCAAGTGCCCAAGGCAGTGGTTTGGCGAAACAATTGATGGAACTATCCTTTAAAAAAAGCAGAAACTTGGGATTTGACACGCTTTATTTGGGTGTTTGGCTAGAGAATGAAAGAGCACTTTCTTTTTATAAAAAAATGGGATTTGAAATTTTTGATACACGAAAATTTCAGTTGGGAAGTCGGCTCTGTGAAGATTATTTACTGTATATTCGCTTATAAAACAATTCTAAATGAAGAAACTTTCCTTATTATTTTTGATTTGTCTTGCAACTGTAACAGGCTATTCACAGCGTTTTTTGACCCCACAATTTGAAGCCGTAACTGAGGTTCTTGACGTTCAGTATGGGTTCAACTTTAATTACAAAGGGGATAGTACCCAATTGCATTTGGATTTGTATATGCCACTTGGTGATACCATGGCCAAACGACCAGTGGTTATTTTAGCGCATGGTGGCTCATTTATTCAAGGCAACAAGCGTTCAACAGACATGATTGCTATTTGCACGGCCTTGGCAAAAAGGGGTTATGTAGTTGCTTCAATTCAATATAGAATAGGAATCAATATTGCTGGTGGAAACACACTCGAAAAGGAGTTTCAACAAGCAGCTTGGCGAGGTGCGCAAGATGGCCGTGCTGCCATTCGTTTTTTACGCAAGCATATTGCTAGTGGTAATCTTTGGAAATTAGATTCGGACCATTTTTATTCGGGAGGCGTTTCTGCTGGAGGAATTGTTGCTTTGCAGGCAGAGTGTTTAGATTTGGTTAGCGAACTTTCTCCGATTGGTTTAGATACCAATACTATTGGCGGTATTGAAGGAAATTCCGGAAACCCTGGCTACAGTTGGAGGGTAAATGGCATTGTAAATTTATGTGGTGCTTTGGGAAATGTAAATTGGTTGGCCAATAATACCAATATCAGTATTTGTAATATGCATGGCGATTTGGATAAAACCGTACCTTATAAATCTGATTATTATAAGTTTTTTAATTCGCCAGTGGTTTTTTTACAAGGAAGCTTCTCAGTAGACAGTGCTGCAAGAATGAAAGCAATGAACACCCGTTTGTATACCTTTAATGGTGCAGACCATGTTCCTTTTGTTGGAGCAACCGCAAGTAACCTTGCCTATATGGATACGGTATTGAATTATGTAAGTGCTTACTTATACAGATTTGTGAGTGGCATTATACCTATAGGATTAAAAGAAAAGTCTGGAAATGCCTTGGAAGTAAAAGTATATCCAAATCCAGCTAAAGATTTTATAAGTATTTCTAACGCAAGGATTGGTTCAATCCTTAAACTAACAAATTTAACAGGACAAGAGATTTTGAATAGTAAGGTGAACCATGCAGATACAAAATTATCTATTGCAGATTTGCCAGGAGGTATTTATTTTATTAGTATTTCAGAAGACAATACAATTTATTTTCAAAACAAAATTGTGCTCGAATAATGGCAATTAAATTTTTTAAGATTTACGATTTTGAGGAGCACGGCGAGGCACCGCAAGAAATAAACAGTTTAAGAACGGTGGAGGTTGAGGGCAAACGTGTTTGTTTGGTGCGTTTAGCAGAAGGCTATTTCGCAATTGACGATAAATGTCCGCATGCTGGCGCAAGATTGGGTTTAGGAAAATGCACGCCAGAGGGCATGGTTATTTGTCCAATTCATAGGTATCAATACAATGTAAAAACAGGAAGGGGTTTGCCTCAACAAGGCGACTATGTTAACAGTTACCCTGTTGAGACTAGAAACGATGGTGTTTATATTGGGTTTGAGAAAAAATGGTGGCAGTTTTAGCGCCTCTTATTTGCAATCCCAAGTTACATTAAGCAATTCATCTTCAATTATCATTTTGGTTAATTTCCCATCAACATCGTAGGTATTTAAGAAAGGAAGTTCTTCCTCTAATACCCAAGTTTCTTCAGCTTCATCGTAAGAATAGTAGGCAAGACTCTTAGGTTGTTTCATGTTTGCCTGATTAAATAATAGAAATAAAATTTCTTCATCCAATAATAAGGCTGGAAAATATGGGTCAACCAAGTTTTTATTGTCGTTGGTAAAGGCATACTTAATCCCAGGTGTCATAATTCCATCACCATTTGGTTCAAGCTGAATTATTTCCTTAATGCCTCCATTGTTATCATAACTTAAGGTTGCCTCTGCAAATGGAGTGGTAGGGTCTGATTTTTCAAATGCAGTCCATTTGCTAATTTTTCCACTTGCGTTGTAATCATATTTTACGGTGTAGACGTATTCCTTCGGGCCCATGCTTGAGGAATCAAATACATCGAATGAGCTAACCCTGTTGTTTAGGTAAAATAATTCATAGGTCCCAGTGTAATTGCTGGAAAGCCTGTTAATCAATTTTGAAAGTTGCTTGTTTGCATTATATTCAAAATTTAAAGCGCCATCAAATTCCCATTCACCTCCTAGGTTTGGAAAGTAAAGTTCCATTCTTGATTTTAAATTATTACTGTAGAAAAACCTACAATCTAAACTTGTAGATCCTTTGATACTTTTTACATAACAGGTTTTGTTAGTGTTTCCGGGATTGTTGTCGTCTGTTTTTGGATCATCTTTTTTACATGCTGAAATCAATAATAATAAAAAAGAAAATGCAATTAAGGTGGTTTTAACTAAGTGTTTCATTTAAATTGGTTTTAAAGGTTTTTACTGAATATCTGTATTTAACATATATCTGCAAATTCTATTGTTGCCTTTGTCTGCCACGAGTATCATTCTGCGATAGTAGCAAACACCGCTCGGGTCAACAAAATTAAAAGGACCGCTGGCTTTTCCATCTGCACCACTGCCGCCAAAGGAAACAATAATTTGCTTTTTGAAATTGCTGTTTGCTGGCGGATTTACCCCTTCAAAGCCTGAGTTTGAAAATACATAAAGTGAATCTGTTTCTTTATCGGTTACAAATAGGTAAGCATTTGCATCTGGTGCAAAGAAAACATCAGTTGGCTGTTTGAACCGAAAGCTCTCATAAAGAAATCTATCTGCTTTAGTTTTATCAAAGTTTAGAAAGTTGGCATTTTCTCCATAGGAAATTCTTTGATCTTGGTCATAGGATACTTGAATTCCTAGAACCTTATATTCAAGCGAATAATCTGGGTTTCCGAGTGCAAGATAAAAGTTTGGTGAAGTACTAATGCCAGATAACCTTTGTGGTGGCCCAGCCTGGGTAGCAATTGCTGTTATGCCAGCTGCAGATTTTAAACTGCTTTGAGTTGCTGTTAAACCATCCGCAAAATTGATATTTTCTCCATTACTATTGAATATAAGTACTCCATTATCAGGTTTTGCAATTTCAGTTAAATTATTTCTTGGACCTGTTCTACTAACATATAACGTGTTATCAAACAATGTTGCAAGGCCAGTGAACTTAACAGCAATATCATCTTGTCCTCTAAAGGAAGTATTTCTTCTACTTACATCGCATGCAAAATGCTTAAGGGTATCATTAAATTTTGGTTTGCCAGCAGCAAGATTTTCAATGTGGTAAACAGCTGCTAGGTTAATAGATTTATCTGGCACGCTGTAATATCTTCCAGCGATATAAGTATGCAGTCTTCTGTCTTGTGCAATGTCTGTAGCACCTAAAATGGCCAATCGATAAACGAGTTCTGCTTTACCATTAAAAATCATCAATTCATTGTCTTCAATAGAGTTTTCATCATTATCTGCAATTACATAAACCAATTCATCGTAGCCAACTATAACATCCAAAGGGTTTCTAACATTTGTGATATAGGGGTAAATAGGTACATAACTAACGCTATTAGGCACCAAATTTGGGTCGATGTTACCTTGTTTAAAAACATCATCTACTGTATCGTTTTGTTTTGAACCAAAAATAGAACAAGCGCTAAATAGCGTAATGATTACAAGCGATAGTAATAATTTTAGTTTTACAAAATACATATACCAAGGGTTAATCTGTGGAGGTTACCAAGTCTTTCTTTGTTGCTTAAGCTATAGTCTATTTTAAATGTACCAAGCCTTTTTCTAAGTTTAATGCCCATTCCCAGGGTAGGAATAGCATATTTCTCGTCACTACCAAATTCATAGCCCATTCTGCCAAACAGCAACTTCTTCCAAGCATATTCTGCTCCTATTGCTAAGGTCTCATTGTTGTCTGTAGGATGGCTCAATTGCATGGCGATCATCAAATTATTAGTATTTGAGCGAATTGGGTCAAAGGAACCTCCAATTCTAAATGCACTCGGCACTGAGACTTCTGAAAAACTTTGAATATTGGTTTCGCCAGTCATTTTCAAAACACTTACCTCTCCACTTGGGGCAACATTTACACCAAAATTTGCAAATGAAACCCCAAACTTACTATTAATTAATCCAATATTGTAGGTTAGTCCAAGGTCGAATAAGACATTATTAACAACAACATCTGCAATTCCTTCATTTGCCCATTTGGCATTAACGCCAAAACTGAAATTATCAGTTAGTATTCTTGCATAGGTTAAACCAATGAGGGTGTTATTTATGTTTACTAACCTGCCAGTACCTCCAGGCTGAAACTCTGTAGTTTCAATCATTTCATCGTAGTTAAGCGACAAAACTTGAAGTCCAAAAAAGGAGTATTTTCCATTTTTGGTTATAATTCCTATATAATTTAAGTTGCTATTGGCATAATAGGAAGTATGACTTAAGGCTACCTCAAATTTACCAGTATCACCTCTTGAAATGCCAGCGGGGTTCCAAAACATGGCAGTTGGGTCATTAGAAATTCCTACTGCTGCCCCTCCCAAAGCTGTGGTTCTTGCATCTGGCGCAATTTTTAAAAATTGCATGCCTGTACTTCCTGTTCTAGAATTGCCAAAGGTTGGCAAAACTTGCGAAAACAGGTTACTGGCAATAAGTAATAGGATAAATGATAAAATGGCCCTCATAACTAGGCAAAGAAAAGGAAAAGCCAACAATTATTTAGGTTAAAAAAGTATTATTAATCTACTAAAAGGCGGTCCACCCTTGCGCCTTAAGATCGTGAATATTTCCACTCTTACTTACCATTTTAATTCCCTCTGTGAGTTCATTCATATGGCCAATAATGGTGAAATCTGGGTGATGTTCAATTTTTTCAAAATCGCTTTGGTTGATGGTAAATAGCAATTCATAATCCTCGCCGCCGCTTAAGGCAAAAAGCGTAGGGTCTAGATCCAGTTCTCTTGCAAAATTGTAGGTGGTTGGGTCTATCGGAATTTTTTCTTCATACAAAGTGAGTCCAAGCATGGATTGTGAAGCCAAATGGAAACATTCGCTAGCAAGTCCATCGCTTACATCAATCATGCTAGTAGGTTTGATTTGAAGATTTTTCAAAACATCTATGATATCTTTTCTTGGTTCAGGCTTAAGTTGTCGCTCTAAAATATAATCGTGTCCTGTTAAATCTGGCTGAGCCGCTGGATTATCTAAAAAAACTCTTTTTTCTCTTTCTAAAAGCTGATATCCGGCGTATGCTCCACCTAAGTCGCCACTCACCACCAACAATTCGTTTGCCGAAGCACCATTGCGGTAAGCAATTTCCTCCTTATTAGCTTCCCCTATGGCTGTAATGCAAATTGTTAGTCCGTGCTTAGAGGTGCTTGTATCTCCGCCAACTAAATCTACTTGGTATTTTTCGCAGGCAAGGTAAATGCCTTCGTATAGTTCTTCTACTGCTTCTAAAGAAAATTTACTAGACAAAGCCAATGCCATTGTAATTTGTTTCGGACGGCCATTCATGGCATAAATATCACTTAGGTTCACAGCCACTGCTTTGTATCCCAAATGTTTAAGTGGGAAATAGCTAAGGTCAAAGTGAACACCTTCTACCAAAAGGTCTGTGCTAACCAAAGTACAGAGCCCATTTTCGTGTTCAATAACGGCAGCGTCATCACCTACCCCCTTGAGTGTATTATTGCGAAGCGTGATATTTTTTGTGAGGTGGTCTATTAACTTAAACTCGCCTAAAGTGCTTATTTCGGTTCTTGATGCATTTTCAAACATGCAACAAATGTAGTGTTAACATAAATGTAAAAACAAATTCTCACCTTTGGAACTTAATTAGGAAAGATTACGCATGAATATTGGAATAGTTTGTTATCCTACCTACGGTGGAAGTGGCGTGGTGGCTACAGAACTCGGAAAGGCATTAGCTTTGCGTGGCCATAAAGTTCATTTTATTACCTATAAACAGCCGGCTCGTTTAGATTTTTTTACAGGAAACACCTTTTATCATGAAGTTTATGTTTCTAATTATCCGCTTTTTGATTTTCCTCCCTATGAAACAGCTTTAACTAGTCATTTAGTGGATGTAGTAAAATTTGAAAAGCTAGATTTGTTACATGTTCATTATGCAATTCCGCATGCCTCAGCTGCTATTTTAGCCAAAAACATCCTAGCATTGGATGGTATAAATATTCCTGTAATTACTACCCTTCATGGAACAGACATTACTTTGGTAGGAAAAGATCCTAGTTTTGGGCCTGTGGTATGTTACAGCATCAATATGTCTGATGGGGTTACCACTGTTTCTCAATCTTTAAAGGATGATACTATAAGTCAATTTAAAGTTTCGAGGCACATAGAAGTAATTCCAAATTTTATTGATTTAGAAAGGTTCAGCAAAAAAGACCATGACCATTTTAAGAAGGCAATTGCACCTAGCGGAGAGAAATTATTGGTTCATACATCAAATTTTAGAAAAGTAAAACGTATTGATGATGCGATAAAAGTATTTGCAGAAGTGTATAAAAGAATCCCTTCTAAGTTATTGTTGGTAGGAGATGGTCCAGAGCGACTTAACATTGAAATGCTATGCAGGGAATTGGATTTGTACCATGCAGTTACCTTTTTAGGGAAACAGAATCAGGTGCAAGAAATTCTTTCGGTTTGCGATTTATTTTTAATGCCAAGCGAAACAGAAAGTTTTGGTTTAGCCGCTTTAGAGGCCATGGCTTGTGAGTTACCCGTAATTTCAAGTAACGCAGGAGGTATTCCTGAATTAAATGTAGACGGAGAAACTGGCTTTTTGTGCAATGTAGGTGATGTGGCTACTATGGCAGAAAAGGCAATTTATTTGTTAGAAGATGAAACACGTTTGGCTCAATTTAAAGAGAATGCTAAAAAGCGCGCTGAGTTATTTGACATCAACCAAATAGTGCCATTGTATGAGGCATTTTATGAAAAGGTGCTAGCAAATCAACCTAAAGCTATAAGTCAATAGTTAGCTAAAGGTTTCGGTTTGAACCTATTTTTGATGATGGTTTTAATTTGCACATGTGCAGGCATCCGTGTCTGCAAGCCTAAATCAAAACCCATATTAGGCATTTTAACTTTTTTGTCTTTTATATAAAAGCAAAAAGTGTTTCCCATCCTAGGATAGAAAACACTTTTATAATGTTAGAAATATCTTAGTCGTTTTTAGAAGTCAATAGTTTCAATTTTTTTAGCGCAAAAACGTAAGGAATTAAAAAGATTAAAAAGGTTGCCATCATTCCTATTCCTTGCATCGAAAAATGGTTTAGGTAGCCAACCAAAAGCATGTCATAAAATTCCCTTGCGAAGTTCATTATGAAGGTAAAAGTTAAGAACATTGCATTTTGAGATTTTAAGGCTAATAAAGTAACTACTATCATTACAAAATTTCGTCCCGCTAATGTTAAGATTGCTTGTTGATTTGCGTCTATGTTTTCAAATGTTCCATAAGCCAAACTTGGATTAAAGTAACAAGCATACATTTGAAAAACTAAAATTGCTATTACAATTATAGAAATTATATTAATCCATATTGGGATTTTGTCATGTCTTAAATTTGAGTTCGCCATAATTTACCTTGATGCGGTTACGCTCATTTTTGCTGATGAAATGGTTGTCGCTTTAATAGCAGCTTTTACCTCTTTAGATGTTGCATTAGCTGGTACATTTAAAGCGGCAACATTTAAAGCATAAACCGTAATTTCATATTGATTGGTGTTTCCAACATTCGGACAAACCCCAGCATATGATTTAACGAAATCTGGATTTGATACAAAATCTGGATAAGCTCCATTTGGCGTATGGCTGGAACCTAGTGGAAGGTTTGCCCCCGAAGCATTTCCAGCGTCTTTAACCAATGAACTATTTGTAGTCGGAATGTTAATTAACAACCAATGGTCAAAAGGAATATTTGGGCCAAAAGCATTTAAATCTATCATTGTAATAGCAAAGCTTTTAGTGCCGCTGGGAGCATTTTCCCAAGTTAGCTGTGGTGATTTGTTTGCCCCAGTGCAACCATTTTGTCCTGGACCAAAATTGTCAGCACCAAAAACAGTTGTTATATCAGCACTTTTTAAAGTGAATGTTTTTGGAGTGTTGTCCTCATCTTTATCACAAGCAATAAATGTGAATGACGCGATGGCTAGTAAGCCTAGAATTATTTTTTTCATTTTCTTCGAATTTTTATTATTAAGATTTTAATTGAGCAATTGCAGTTCCCCAGTCTTCTAAATGATAAACAGATGTTAGTTTACCATCAAC
Organism: Bacteroidota bacterium; assembly: GCA_027488905.1. Classification (GTDB taxonomy): domain Bacteria; phylum Bacteroidota; class Bacteroidia; order UKL13-3; family UKL13-3; genus B1. The sequence goes on along the minus strand of JAIYAT010000034.1, from coordinate 184,147 downwards.
CACTGTGTGAAAATCAATTGACATTATTTTGAATGATTTTGTACCGTCTGTTGGAGTTCCCATAAAATCGCCATTAGGTGTGCCGCTTACCAAACTACGAACTACATATTTGTTACCATCGTTGGCAATGTCTTGTGGTTCCCATTTTAAGTCTGGAATTAATTTCCAAAAGAATTCAACTTGTCCGATTAAAGCTGGTTTTCCTTTGCTATCTACCGAACCGCTTGAAAGAAAATCATCTGCTAAAACTTCTGTCAATACAGCAGTTGATGTTGTTTCTGTGTTTACGGTTAACGCTTTTTTGTAAAAGGCTGTCAACGCATCTTTATTTTTGTCCATTTTTAAAATTTTGAATGATTAATAATGGCACAAAGATGAAGCTGTTTCCATTTTTGCTCAATGGACAAATCAGCCTTTGTATGGCACTTTTAGGAATGCTATTTTTTGAGGTAAGTTTCTCTAAATTCTACAGGTGTAGTCTCCGTGTTTTTTTTGAAGTAACGGACAAAATAGGCAGGGTCTTCAAAACCCAGCTCTTGTCCAATTTCTTTTATGGATAAATAGGTGTGAACCAAAAGCCGTTTAGTTTCTAAAAGTATTCTATCGTTAATAATTTCCTTTGGTGACTTGCCTAAAACTTTTGCAGTTGCTTGTCCTAATCGCTTCTCTGAAATGCAAATAAGTTTAGCGTAATCGTTTACACTTTTTAATTTAAGGTAGTTGCTTTCTAATAGGTCACGAAAAAGTAATGTATAATCTAGGTCAGCCCCTTTTTTTAATTCTGTGAATCCTTGCTTGCGTTTTTCTCTGTCGGCAAGAAGCAAAAAGTTATGAAGTAGATTTTTTAATAAAATATGTTTTGTATTGTCGGCAGGCAGGCTCAATTCTTCCGTAATACTTTCGCAAATATTGGTATATTTTTCAAAATCAAGTTTATTCAATTTGATTGTTGGCTTGTCTGCAAGGTCATTGAATAATATGCTGCTTTTCAAAAATCTGATGTCATTTTCAGTAGTGCAAAAAAAGTCCTCAGTAAATACTAGTACTTGCCCTTGGTAATTCAACAATTTGTCAAACTGATGCACACGGTCTTTGTCAATAAACAACAAAGTGTAAGGTTCTATTTTAATTGGGGTGAAGTCAACATAATGAGTAAGTTGGCAGTTGTCAAATAAAAAAATATGATAAAAGTTTGTACGATGTGGCTTTACTAATTGGTCTTTGCTTACAGTTGTCAAAGTATCCAATGGAACAACCTCTACTTGAAGGTCACTGTTTCGTTTAAATTTAAGTTTCTTAATTTCGTCAGCCATTGTTTTTCTCCAAATATAAAGATAGTTTTTTGCCTGTCGGTTTTTGTTTGGACGGTCGCTGATAGCATTACGCCTAAAGTTACGCAGCTTAGCGATTTGGCGGATTTTTAGAACAAAAGCTCAATAGTAATACTGTTGTTGAACCTGGCACAAATGTTTCTACGAAGCACTTCAGCCCCCATTATTCAAAACCGCTGTTCCCTACTGCCCTTCTTTTCGCTGTCGTTTTAGGTGTTCGCATTATAACTTCTTCCAAAAAACGATTTTGTCTTCTCCGTCATTCCAAAAGTCTTTGATTACAGCCATTTGCGTATAACCAATTTTTTCGTAAAATTTTCTTGCACCAATTTGAGCATCGTCACTTGATGTTTCTACAATGAGTATTCTTCCGTCTTTTTGTTTAAGTTGTTGTTCAATGTAGCGCATCATTTCGGTCGCCACTCCATTTCTTTGAGAGTTTTGTGATACACCAATTGCCAATAAATTATATGTTCCATTTGTCAATTTTTCAGGAACACAATAAGCGATTGCTGTCGGTATGTTGCTGTCAATGTAGGTAAACCAAATGTCTTGTGTGTCTGCATTGTTCAAGTAGTCGAATATCATATCGTCTAAATATTCAGATGGAAATAGTCCGCTTGAATCAACTACTTTTTTCAGTTCTTCAAGGTAGTTTTGTGTTACAGCTTGTATTTTACCGTTCATTTTTTGTCGTTGCGTTTAGTTATAAAAATCTGTTTCTTGTCTTTGTTTGTCAAAATATGTCGTTGTTGTTGTGTCGTAATAGGGTTGCAGCTTACGTTTGGGCGTTTGGAGCAGTTAGGGAATGGTTAGCACTTATTCGCCTTAGCACTTTACCCCAATAATAAACTTTTATACCTTTTCTTTTTCCTTAAAAGTTTCAAGTCCTTAGTGCGTTCAAACGCCTGTTAGCGAGGATTAAGATATTCTGTAATTAATAAGGTTTTATTTGGTCATTTCGATTTGCATCCCAAATGGATAATACTATTATTTCTTTAGGGTTGAAATCATAAAATATTAAATAGTCTCGAACTATTTTTACTCTAGTGCTTCCTTCATCAGTTTTCCTTCCAGACTCAGGATAATGGGCGGCTATTTTTATGGATTCTTTTATCATTTTGTTTAATCGAAGACTATAAGTCTTTGATGAATTTCTTTCTATCCAATATGATAGAATTTCTAAACGGTCTTGATTTGCAGACTTTGTCCAAACTATTTTTCGCCGAGCCATTTATCTATTTCTCCATCTGCTGCTTTCTCATCTAAAATTTCTGAATTTAAATACTCTAATTTAGCCTTTCTGATATGAGACTTCTGTTTATCGCTCAATTCAAATACTTTTTCTTCCAACTCAAAATCTAATAGCATTTTTATTTCCTCAATAATACCTGCATCATTGATATCATTAATTTTACTTATTAATTCTGCTTTTAATTCTAGTGCTTTCATTGCTTTCTTATTAATCCAAATTTAAAGTATTTTCAGAAACATATATAAATTATTTATCGAGTTTCAACCTTAAGAAAAATCATTTAATTCTCGCCTAACTTTTACATGCTTAGCTCAGTAAGGGTGTGTAGTTAGCAAAAATTTCGCCCTAGCAGTTTACCCCAAAAATAAACTTTTCTGCCGTTTCTTTTCCCCTTTATTCAAATGCCCTTAGTGCGTCCAAACGCCTGTGCGAAGTTTTGCTACTTTGAAGCTATACTTATTATGAATTCTTCTGCTGACATAATAGGAAGCAAAGAATTTTTATAATCCTTTGCATTTCTTGTTATTATTATTTCACAACCTGAATCGACTGCGCAAAAGTATTGTAACGAATCTTCAAAATCCTCAAAATTTGAGTTTAGTCCTTTTTCAACAATAGTTTCATCAATTTTAGAAATTTCGCAAAGCACTTTAAATTTCCTTAGTTTTTCTTTTGCAATAGAAACGCCTTCATACTTTGAAAGAAAATAATTTACTGTGGCAAAAGAAATTGGAGAAGCTATTAACTGTAGTTTTTTTTGATCTGCCAATGTAGCTATTTGAGTAATTGAATTATAATAGGGTTCTCTTTCACCAAGTAAATCAAGCATAATATTAGTGTCTAAATAAACTCTTTTGCTCATTTGTATTTGTTCATTAGACGTTCAGAATATTCTTTCTTATAATCTAGGTCAGCAGGTATTTTTTTTCCTGAACTCAAACTTTTTACAAATGGAGAAATTTCGACTGAACTATCATTTTTAAAATCGTTAGTCAATGAGTTTAAGTAATTTTCTATTATTCTTGATAAACTGACTTTTTTTTGCGAAGCATAGATTTTCGCCTTTTCAATTATTTCTTGATTTAGTTTTAATGTTAATTTTGTGTCCATATAAAAATAATTATACGTACAAATATATTATTAAAATCCGTACAGCGCAATTTTAGCGTTCTTTAAAAAGTATAGCCTAACGGTTTGCGGCTTGGCGTAGTGGCGGATTTTCACCACAAATGTTCATACGAAGCACACACTTCAAATATAGCAAAAATGTTTCTACGAAGCACGTCACCCGCCATTACGCCAAACCGCTGTTAGCAGCAGGGCATTTGGTCTGTGAGTCATCGAATTTAATATTCTCCTTTAATTACAAAGAATGAACCACGTATTGTTCCAGCGAGTTTTGATTTTTGTCTTGCAAATTTGAATTTTCCTAACTCGTTTGGAATTTCCATACCTTCTGAAAGCTTAAACCCCACGGCTCTTTTTCCTTGTTTGTCGAGAGAATAAAGAACATTTATTGAAAGTCCATTTTCGTAAAACACATAAATCCATTTTATTCCTTCTACCAATAAGCTTGTAGTTTCTAATGGCTTCGAATCAATGATTATGTTTCGTTCTTCTTTCAGAATCTTATTCACCCAGTTCAATGCATCTTTGCTTTTGGTAGCAGGTGTCACAATAAACTCTTGATTGTATTTATTTTTGAAATAGCGGGCTTCGTTAGCTCGCAATCCGGCAAGAGCTTTGGCAAATGGAGAAGATTCTAACCCTGTTTCGTTTATATTAATAAAGTCTACCGTGTAAGCCATAATTTTTAGTATTTGTTATTGATTATAATTTTTCTTTCTGCTGGTCTCAAATACCAAGATGCAACAGTAAGACACAAAAAAACAAAGACAGGCAATGCTTTAATAACGGATTCACCACTTGCCAAATGTGAAATAACACCACCTGATAAAAGGAAAAATAATCCTGCGTATGCCCATTCTTTTAATAATGTATATTTTGGAATTAGAATTGTGAAAACGGCAAGAAGTTTCCAAACGCCCAAGATTGTGAGTAGGTAAATTGGGTAACCCAATGCTACAACACCTTCAACATTGGGTTTTGCTTTAAATAGTTGTGCCAATCCACCTCCCAACATTCCTAAGCATAGTAAAACAGTAACTATCCAGAAGGCAATTTTTTTTGATTTTAAATTTGTCATTGCAATTATTTTGAGTTGATTAAAATTTCTTGTAGTCTACTATGTGCCATATTTAAACCATTGGCAAACGGTAGTTTCAGTTGTTCTTCTCTGTGCTTCTCTGATTTGTAAATAATTTGGATTGTCAGTTTACTTGTGTCGTGAGTCAGTTGTTCAAATTCCAAGAATTCAAGCTGAACACCAATAGATGCATTTTCCATTTCAAATGTCCTAATGATTTTTTGATTTGGAATAAATGCGTGGATTGTCCCATTGGCTTTAAATACTACATTTCCGTTGTATGAAGTTTCAAACTGGTAACTACCGTGATTTTTATTTTCAAGTTTAATCACTTTTGTTCCCATCCATTGCTCAATTAGTTCAGCCTCCGTATAGGCTTTAAAAAGCAAGTCCAAAGGAAGGTCAAACTCTCTTGTAATTACTAATTCTTGTCTTCCGTCTTCGGCATTGATTTTTGTTTTTTGTTCCATTTTACTTGCTTTTATATTTTTTCATAACTGCTTCCAGTTTATTAAACTTAGTGTCCCACATTTGTCGGAATGGTTCAATGAAGTCGGCTATTTCTTTCATTTTGTTCGGATTGAAATGATAATAAATTTCTCTGCCTTGCTGTTCCTGTTTTAGAAGTTCACACTCTGTCAAGATTTGTAAGTGTTTTGATACAGTAGGCCTTGCAGTGTCAAAGTTGGAAGCGATTGCACCTGCCGTCATTGACTGTGTTGTCAACAACAGAAGTATTGCTCTTCTTGTCGGGTCTGCAATTGCCTGAAAAACATCTCGTCTTAATTCCATTGTGAAGTTACTTGGCTACAAATATAAGTGTAGTTATTTGACTACGCAAATATTTTTCTAAAAAATTGTTGTCAGTTCAAATTTGTCCGTGAAGTTTTGAGGAGTAGGGGGTCTCGTTGCCTTGCTGCTAACTCTCTTATATGCGAAGCAAATTACCTAAATAATGTCAAAATTGGTTTAATTGCCGATAGAAATTATCGTTTTATTGAAAGTTAGCATTTGATTATTTTAGGTTCAGAAATTAAATACTTATGCAGTTTACCAATAACGTTTCTCAACTACCCAAATTGGGTGATAAAGAAGATTTTAGCATCTCTCTCTTCATGCTTGCTCTATACCTCTTATAGATTAGCTTCGCACCTTTTATGGAGTAGCTTCGCACCTTTTATGGAGTAGCTTCGCACCTCTTATGGAGTAGCACCGCACCTCATGTGGAGTAGCTTCGCACCTCTTGTGGAGTAGCTTCGCACCTCTTATGGAGTAGCTTCGCACCTCTTATGGAGTAGCTTCGCACCTCTTATGGAGTAGCTTCGCACCTCTTGTATAGTAGCACCGCACCTCTTGTGGAGTAGCTTCCCACCATTTGTATAGTAGCTTCCCACCTAATGGGTATCCCCTTTGTGTTTCCCTTTTCCAAGACGCTCACACTCTTGCTCTAAACTCTTGCTCTAAACTGCTTATGTGCCTGCTTGGTGTATCGTGAAGCCGCGCTAGGGTGTTGAATTTAAACCTAACAAAAGCCTAAACCATCCTAAGACACTCAGAATGGTATAGGCTTTTTGTGCTTGTTAAGGCATGTTATTTTCCACTAGGATAATAACATCGCCTACTGTGTTTTGGGCATCTACTTGCGCTTCTGTCAAGGTTGTGCCAAATTCTAGGTTAAGGGCATCTGTTAAAGCTGTGTAACCACCGCTTTGAAATCCTAACTCAGCTTTCATGGTAACAGAATCTGCATTTGGGGCTTTATCCACGATAATGGATCTAACTTTTCCTTTAACTCCTCCCATAGGTTTGTGTTTTTAAATGTGTCTATCAAATATATAAAATACACAAACAGTTCTTATATTTTTTTCTTTGCCCCAATAAGCCCAAATTTGCCTCAATGAATCCCTTAAAAAAGCGAATTGGTGTTTTAGGTGGTGGTCAGTTGGGCCGCATGATGATTGAAGAAACTTTGCGCTTAAATGTTTCTTTTAACATTCTAGAAAATGATAAGGATTGCCCTTGCGCTCCTATTTGCGATACCTTCATTGAAGGCAGTCTTATGGACGAAGCCAAAATTCGTGCGCTTGCTGCCATAAGCGATGTACTTACCTGGGAAATTGAACACGTTAATACCGATGTTTTATTGGCACTAGCGGCAGAAGGAAAAGAAATCATACCTAGTCCAAGTGTATTGAAAATCATTCAAGACAAGGGCCTACAAAAGCAATTTTACTTCGATCATCAAATTCCTACTGGCGCATTCTTTTTGGTTCAAACCGAAACAGAATGGTTTGAAGCCATAGAAAAATTACCCGGACAAAAATTTGTGGCCAAAACACGCAAAGGGGGTTATGATGGCAAAGGGGTAGCAATTCTAAGTAAATATGATGTTATAAATCGGCTTGAACCTATTCCGTTTGAAGGCCCTTGTTTGTTAGAAGCATTTGTGCCCTGCGAAAAAGAACTGGCAGTTATTGTGGCCAGAGACCGCGAAGGTAACATGGTGTCTTACCCAAGCATTGAAATGGAGTTCGACCCAGAAGCCAATTTGGTAACCTTGCTGTTAAGTCCGGCCAGAGTTGGCTCCATCATCGAAGAAAAGGCAGAGCAGATAGCCAGGGAGGTGGTTGCAGCATTTAACAGCCCCGGTTTGTTTGCGGTAGAAATGTTTTTAGACCCAGAAGGAAATTTGTTTGTAAACGAAGTAGCTCCAAGGGCACATAACAGCGGTCATCACACCATAGAGGCTTGCTATACTTCGCAATTTGAGCAACTCACCAGAATACTTTTGGGCTTACCACTTGGTTCAACAGAACTAATTCAACCTGCTGCCATGCTTAATTTATTGGGTGCAAAAGACTTTTCTGGCAGCTATAAACTAGATAAGCTGCACGAAGTATCCAAACTTCCTGGCGTGTATGTGCATTTGTATGCAAAGAAAGAAAGTAAGCCCATGCGCAAAATGGGGCATGTTTGTTTAATGGCGCCTAACTTGCTAGAATTGCTAGAAAAGGCAGCTTATGTTAGCAAGCATTTGGTTTTTGTAAAAGATTAGCGACTTAAGTCTTTCCAACCTTCTACTTTAAGAAACAAGGTGTCTCTATTGAGGCTGCGTCTAAAAGATTGGTTCGGCAAAACCCGACCTCTCGCAGAAGAAAATTCATTGTTCCAATCGCCACGTGTTATTTTAAATTCGTTAAACTCTTCGCTAAAATAGGGTATTGTTAAAAGCCATTGGCCATTGCTGTTTTTAAATCTAAATTGTTCCATGTTAGGCAACCAGCCATTAAAGTCGCCCGTTAAATAAATGGCAGTGTTCACGGGAGTATTTTGTGGCAAAGCGGTAATAATTAGGGTTAATTTTCTAGCAGGTAAATAGTCTACCCAATTTTTAATAGATACGTGAATGGTGTCGTCTTTAGTGCCTGCAGGGATGTGCTTATTACCCATTTTGTTTCTATAAATATCAGCTTCTTCTTTGCCCCAATCGCCACGTGTAATTTTGTAATAATGGTCTTTGTTATCGTAAAGTTTAAGGAAGTAATACCGTTTACCATTTTTAAGTTCTTTAAATTCAAAAGCAGGTAGATCGGTTTGCCAATTATTGAAATCGCCAGCTAAAAATACACCTTCCTCTTTTTGCCTCATTTCAGGCATTTTATCTATCATAAATAGAATTTTGCGTACAGGTGTTTTTCCTGTATAATCAGGTTTGATAGGGACGGTAGGTAGCGCAAAGGTTTCTATCGTTTTGTTCACTGCTGTTTCAATCGCATTAAAACTTTTAGGTAATTCCCTTTTAACAGCACAGTTTTCAATTTTTATAAATTGTGTATCTGGGTCGGTTTTAAGCAATATGCGGTTATTCATTTCAGCACCATTTGCTTTCAGCTCTCTATTTTCCCAACCACCAAGCGTTACTTTATAGTAGGCAACATCTTTGCTAGAAAAGGTAAAATTGATATAATACAAACCATTGGCATCCTTTTTAAACGTGTAGTTTTCATCTTTTGGATGCCAATTATTAAAACTGCCAGATAAGTAAATCTTTTGGAAACCATTTAAGTTGGGCAGTTTGGTAATGACTAAAGTTTTTGTGATGCTTTCTTGGTAAGGTAAATCTATCCAATTGCGCATGCTAATGTGCACCGTGTCTTTGTCTCCAAATACAATTTCACGCGATTCAATATCTCTGTTATTTTTATCCACTTCAATGCTTTCCCAAGAGCCGCGGTTAAGTTTAAAAATCAATCTGTCTTCGCGGCGAGGCACAGTTAAGTAGTACTTGTTGTCTTCTCCTTTGGTAAATTTAAAAGCGGCTTGACCCAACATCCAATAGTTGATGTTACCCGATAAGTAAATGGCGCTGTTTATAGGTGTATTTCTTGGAATCGAATCCAATACAATAGTTAGCTTATTGCAGTAAATAGGAGATAGGTCTTTCCAACCACTTACCCAATCGTTTGGCAAATCAACAGCATCAGAAAGTAGCATTCGGTTATCGGTATCTCCGCCGCAGCTATCCGTTTCTACAGAGCTCCAATCACCTCTTGTAAATTTGTAACTTATTTTTCCAAAACCTAGTGGAATTTCTGTGAACCAAGTTTGCGTAACAGGGTCAAGCTGAAGTTTGTAGTCAGGGTCGGCAGGATTCCAATTGTTAAAGTTGCCCGTTGCATAAATAGAAGCACCTTCAGGCGTATTGCTCGGAATACTTTGCAGCTCCACACGCTTGTGTTCGCAAGCCGTAAAGCAAATTACAGCAACCAATAAAAATATAAGTTGTTTGATTCTTTTCATTGGTCCATCCAGGCTAAAAAGGCATCTACTTTAATTCGGCTCACCAAAAGTTGTTCTTCCACCGCTGGGGTAACTTCAATTAAAAGTCGGCTATTAAAATATTTGTGTACTTTGGTAATAGATTGAATGTTTATGATAAAACTCCTGGTAATTCTAAAGAAGAATTTTGAATCTAGTTTTTCTTCAAGTTCATCCAATTTGTAATCTACAATGTATTTGGTATTAGCTTTTGTAACCAAGTAAATGGTATTTCTTTCAGCAAAAAAGTAGGCAATTTCATCGGTAGAAATGTGTTTAAATTGGTCGCCAATTTTAATGAGAAACCTGCTTTTACTTTCCTTTTTAGCCAAGCCAAGTAGTTCTCTCAATTGCTCTCCGCTGTAGCTTTGGGCAGCTTGATTGGGTTGAATGCGTTTGAGTTTTAGCAAAGCCTTTTCAAGGTTTTCGGGTTCTATGGGTTTAAGAAGGTAGTCGACGCTATTCAGCTCAAATGCCTTAATGGCAAACTCGTTATATGCCGTTGTAAATATGATGGGTTTATCCACTTTAACTGCATTAAAAATGTCGAAGCTTAGTCCGTCTGAAAGTTGAATGTCTAAAAAAATAACATCATAAGCAGAAGATTGCTTTAAAAATGCAATCGCAGCGCTTACAGATTCTATCTCGGCTACAATTTCAACCGCATCATCTATTTGCAGGAGCAGTCTTTTGAGTTCTGCTCTGGCATGTGGTTCGTCTTCAATGATAATCGCTTTCATAGGAGTGGAATTTTTATTGTAAAGTTTATACCATCATTGATTACTTCAAATTGTTTATCGCTGATAAAAGCATAACGGTTGCTAATAATTTTTAAACCTAAACCACTCGAGTAATCAAGAGATTCTTTCTTTTGAATTGGATTACTTACCACTAACATTTCTTTCTCAGTATAAATTTGAATTTGCAGGGGTTGTTGGGTAGAAACCACATTATGTTTAATGGCATTTTCTATAAGCAATTGCAATGTAAGTGGAATCATTTTTTTTGCATGAAGGTTTGGTTCAACCCGAACCTCCACAAACATCATGTCTTTAAACCTAATTTGTAGGAGTTGCCAATAAGTATCAAAGAAACTAAGCTCATCGCTTACACTTACAGTTTCCTTGTTTTTATATTCTAAAATGTTTCTGTAAACCTTAGAAAGCATACGCACAAAACCAGCAGCCTTATCTTGATTTTCGTAAATAAGAGAAGAGAGTGTATTAAGGTTATTAAACAAAAAATGCGGATTGATTTGGTTGCGCAATAACTCTAAATTGAACTGCGCTTTTTCCTTTTCAAAAGTAGCTTGTTGCACGCGTGAAGCTTGCCATTGACCTATGAAATAATTTCCCAAATCAAAGGCAACATTAAGCTGCATCACAAAGGCATAAATGAAATAGTTAATGATTAAAACCCTGTATTGTATATAGGTTTCTTCAGTTAAATAATTCATTCTAAGGTAAGCAACATAGGTAAAGAAACTTAGCACCAACAATGGGCTAACCCAAGCCAATAGAAAGGATTGCTTTCTGAACCTTTTAATAGGATTTTCGAACCAAGGGGTTAATACTTCTAAAGACTTTTCAAAGAAATGATTGAGAATGAAAATAAAGCCTAAGGTTAAAGCAGCCTGACGAAAGTTGGCCACAAGATTTTCTGTAAAGAACAGAAAACCCATGAGGTTATAAATAAGCTCAGAAACCAGCACATAAATTACCAGCGAAAGCACATAAAACGCAACTGGTTTTTTAAGGGCAACCGAATTTCCTTCCTCACTCATTATTCAAATATAATGGCTTGCGTTTTCTTTGTGATATTTCTTTCGATGATTTGCTCGCCTTGAACCAACCTGATGGTATAAACACCTGCAGGAAGTTGCGCTAAGTCAAAGCCTTCAGTCACAGAAATTGATTTATATTTAGCGAATAAAAGGGAAGTTCCCGTTTGCAACAATTGAAATTTAATGGGTTCGCCTGATAAATTAAAATAACTAAATTTTAGCAAGGCATCTCCATCGTAGCTAATAGAACTTGTAAACCCAGGGGTTTGAATGGTGTAATGATTTTGAGATTGAGCCCTGTCATTTTCCTGATTGGGATGAGTTGCATTTGCAAAAGAAGCAAGGGTAAGTAGCGCAATACAAAAGAATTGACTTAACTTTTTCATGATTTTGTGTTTTTGATGAAACAAAGGTGCAGTTCAAAAACAGCTATTGATAGCCAATCAGGACGAACTTAAGAATTCAAGATGCGAAATTTAGAGAAGTTGTTTCAGCGTCTCAAAAACAACTTGGTTCCCTTGCTGAGAATAGTTTGATAAATTTATTTGATAGCTATTAAGTGTTTCGAAAAAAGCCCTTAGGTCCTTTGTATTTAAATCCTTGGCATGTTTCCCAAAGCCAAGTTTTTGTAGGTAAGCCGCATTAATAAATTGTTCAAATTGTCCTTGAACAGGGAAGGAGTAGATGGGTTTTTTAAGGTAAACCGCTTCACATATAAATGAGAATCCACCATTGGCAATTACCGCTTTAGAACTGGCCAAATCAGTTATAAACTCCTCTTCACTAAAAGGTTTGAACCGAATGTTTTGCTTCACTTCCTCTCGGTTCAAACCGTAAACAATAAAGGGTTGATTTGGAAATTGGTGAAGTACTGTTTCTACATTTTTTAAGGAGGCAGAAGTTTGATACATAAGGATATGTTCTGCTTGATGAGGTGTTGTTTTTTCTATGATTTCTCTAATAATTGGCGGAACAATAATGGTATCTGGTTTAACAATAGCAGCCTTAAAAAAGGCGCTAATTAAGAAGGTTTTTGAGGCAGGCACTTTAGAAGCAGTTATTTCTTGTGCCAACCAAAGGTTAAATTTTTCTGATGCAGGAATCTCAATATCCAACGAACAGCGGTTGTTTACCTGAATATTATCAATGCATATCATTGGAATTTGATGCACCCAACCAAACAAGTGAGCAAAACTTTCAAAGTCTGTGATAACAAGGTCTGGTCTATAATTATGAGAGAGCTTTACAAATTTTATCAGGTTTGAACCAAGGAGTTTATGAATGCGTTTAAAGTTGATCCAAAAGGAGCCAAATACAGAGACAGCGGCATTTTTATAGCTAAGGTGAAGTCCTTCAATTTCCATAACATTACCTGGGAAGCTTTTGTTAAGAAAAGTAAACGCCCTGCTGCTGGCAAGCACTTTCACCTCGTGGCCTTGCGCAAGCAACCAAGTGATGATTACCTTGCTACGCGTAGCATGGCCCATTCCCTCGCCAGGCACCCCATAGAGTATTTTCTTTTTGGACATGGTTTCAATATTCTTATTGCTGCTTCCCAATGAGTTGTAAATTATTTTATGTTTTTCAATAACTTTTTACCTTTAGAAGGTACTATTAGTTTGTAAAGATAATCAACTTGAAAAGCAAAGAAACCGAATTTATGACGATGTACAAACCACTGCATTTACAATTATGCAGGTATGTGCAGTCTTTTGTTTGGGATAAGGAAGAAGCCAAAGACATCATTAGCGAAGTGGTATTGCAGGCTTTGGAAGGTTTTGACAACTTGCGTGAGTCTGATAAGTTTTTACCTTATTTATTTAGCATTGCAAGGAATATCTATTTTAAACAATTGCGTTCAAAAAAAAGGGGGATAGCCAGCCGCCTACCAGAAGATGAAACCGCATTAGAACATTTTGCCACTGCGCCTTTAGAAGCAAAACACTATGAGTTAAGAAAGCTCCTGTTAAAGCTTGATGATAAGGAGCGTGAGCTTGTTTGCTTGTTTGAGTTATCCGGATTTTCTTATGCAGAGATATCTGTCATAGTGCGCATGAGTGAGGCACAAGTGAAGGCAAAATTGTATAAAGCAAGGCAATACTTAAAGGCCTTAGTAAAGCAAGATAATGAGAGATATCAAAATCTTTTAACGCATAAAGAACATACCCATGGAAAATAAAAACAAAGAAGACCAGATATTGGATGAAATGTTTAGCAGTTTTCGGGTTGATCCGATAGCGCTAGATGCAGAAGATGCTTTGGCCATGGCCAAAGCCAAGATGCGTAACAATTCTGCCATTAAGAAAAGTCCTTGGTATTATTTTTTATGGGTACTTATTGTTTTGCCCGGTTTATATTCTATGCCTTGGAATCAAGAAAAAAACACTCAGGAAAAGCCTGTGATAATAAACAAAAGAGAGACTAACAAAGGTGTAAATGGTTTAAGTAATGCTTCAGCATTAACAAAAGAAAAGGTGTTTAATATTCCTTATGTTAAGCCTCAACTTATGCAGTCTCCAGCGCCTTTGGTTCAACCTGAAACAAAACCAGCACCAGACCCAAGCCTTTTTAGACCCAAGCCTTTAGCAATGGCTTTAGCAGGGTTAAGTGAGGTGGGTGCTTTGGTGCTAAGTGAAAACGAGTTGAAGAACCTACATATCTATACCAATAATTGCGAGTTATATTATACCAATTTAAAAGACAGCATTTATATCCAAAGGGAACTGTTACCTAAAGCACCTATCAAGTGCGTATTTTACCTTTACATTGATAAAACTGGAGGCGGCTATACTAATACGTGTCATACAAGGTTTAAAGAAAAGGAGCTAGACTCTTTGTCGAAATTTTTATTGCCAGCTTATCCTATGGTGGTTGAGCAAAGGATAGATGCAGCAGATAATAAGAATGGAAGCAGTTACCAAGAGGGCGATAAAAGGCAGTTTTTGTTAGACTATCAAATTTCGGTAACCAACGAAGATTTATATTTAGATTATTTTAAAGCACTATTGGTTCCAGTAGAAGTGCAACTAATAGGCAAAGCCAATATCTATGGCAAGAAAGACCAAACAGTTACCTTTTGGTACAAACCTAATGAAGCCTTTTTAAGCGCCCTGTCGCCCGAGAATAGCGTTATGGTAGCGCAACAATATGCTCATTTCTTTGAAAAAGCTTACACACAAAGGCAAAAGCATTTTAATGATTCTTTGCAAAAAGTTAACGAAAGTTTTAAGTTAGATGTTTTATTATTTGATAGCTTGTTAAAACATGCCATTAGCTTAGATAAAAAGCAGTTAACTGCCTTAGGGATTAAGGTAAACAAATATGAAATTTATTATAGGCATCGGAGTTCAAAGAATGTATTGACCTTAAAAGTAGGAGCAAATAAAACTTTTCTAAATAACAAAACTAATTCTAATGAAGGTACAGTGCCATCAGTAGCTAGGGCCATGTTTTATAGTGGCAACAATATATCTAGCCTCATGTTGCTAGACCAAACGTTATTACCCAAGCAATTTACAACAACTAAATGGAACGAAAAGGAGCGATTGTTTATGGCTCATTATAGAAATCTAGTGCCAGTTCGTGTTAGCTATAACAGCAAAGGAGGAGAAACGAATTTCGGATACTTTTGGTTTGATAAAGAACTTATTCCCTAAACTTCTTATGCGTAATAAGATTTCTTGTTTGGTTCAGCCATAATAACGCAGCGCCAAAGGCAATCCCTAGAAAAGCACCTGCTATCACATCATAAACGGTATGTACGCCTAAGGATAACCTTGAAACACCAACAGCTGTTGCCCATACAAAGGGTGCAGGAAAAATAGCGCGCCACTCAGGTTTCTTGTTGTTGTGTGCAATACCAAAAGCAAAAATCATGGCCAACAAAAAAGCATTAAAGGTATGTCCACTTGGGAAAGAATAACCCCCTTCTTCTACCCAATGCGCCAAAACTTTTGGGTCTATACTTTGCAATTTTTCTTTGTGCAGCAGCACTTGAGCTTCAAACCATGCCACACGTTCTTGCTTAGTAAGTTGGTAAAGTGAATCTATTATGGGTTGCGATTCAATGGCTTTTAGCATGTATTGATGGCTTGGTCTTTCTGCTTTGAGCAAAGGTTTAGTGAGTTTTTCGTTGAGGGCGGCAAACAATACAATTACTGTACTCAAGCCTAAAACTGCTTTGGTAAAAACCCTTAACTTATCTTTCCAAGATTGCTCATTTAAAGTATATAAAATAGCTGTTATCAATACCCCAATAAAAGTGCCTATGATACCCGCAGAATTGCTAATGCCTAAGCTAAGGCTTGCCGAGAAGGAACTGGGTTTAATAGCAGAAAATTCAGGGGAATATAGCCAACTCACCAGCGGTAAAAATGCCAAGCTAATGCCAGCCGAAACCAAAAGTTGGGTCAAACTAAACCTTAGCTTTTGTTGGTTATGCATGCTTACACAACCGGTTTAAACTGCTCAAATGCTTGCAAACAATTGTTGCAATAATGCAAGCTGCGGCAAAGTGTTGGTCCAAAAGGCGTTTTTAAGTCTACATTTCTGCTACCACAAAAGGGGCATTCTATGTTTTCTAGAAGTTCTTGGGTAATTTCACCAAGGTGTTTTGGGGGTGGAGCCAAGCCATGTTTTTTAAGGTGTTGCCTGCCTTTTTCAGTGATGAGGTTGCTGTTCCAAGGTTTGTTAAAAGTGGTTCTTACCTCTACCTCTTCAAAACCAATTTCTACTAACTTATCCTTCACCATTTGCTCCATTTGTTTAATGGCTGGGCAGCCACTAAAAGTAGGGGTCATTTCAACAAAAGCCTTGCTAAATGTATCATTGGTTTTAACGCCAGTTATAATACCCATGTCCACCATTGAAATAGTTGGAATTTCTGGATCCATCACACTTTCTAAAGCCTGCCAAATATCTTGCTCATTCATGCAGGCAAGGTAGCAAAGAGTTTAGTTTAAGACAAGTTGTGGGGAAAATCAATGGTTTTAAGAGATTGTTAATTTATGCTTTAAAAAGTTTCACACGAATGAGTTTTCCTATTTTGCTATTAAGTTTGATAAAATTAGTTGCATGAAAAATTATTCTACCCTTTTTATTTTGCTTTTACTTGCAGGATACGGCTGGTCTCAATGTTCAGTTTCAATTAATGCCCCACAACAA
This sequence comes from Bacteroidota bacterium, assembly GCA_027488905.1. GTDB lineage: Bacteria > Bacteroidota > Bacteroidia > UKL13-3 > UKL13-3 > B1. Next base: position 167,591 of record JAIYAT010000034.1, on the reverse strand, counting down.
TATTTATGCAGTGGTGCTTCTGTTACCTTGCAAGCAAGCCCTGGGTTTGCTAGTTATGTTTGGAGCAATGGAAGCACAGGTATGTCTATCAGTGTTTCTAAACCTGGTTTTTACACAGTAAGAGCTACGGCAAATAACAATTGTGAGGCTTATGCTAGCGTGCTTATAAATGGTCCTAAAAAGATTTCGTTTACGGTACAAGGGCAGAAAAATTGCGATACCAGCACTTATATGTTTTACAATGCTATCAAATTTAAAGACGCTGGTATCACTCGGTTTAGGTGGGTTTTTGGCGATGGCAGCAGTTTTTCTTCTGCCAATCCTGCTGCACCCGCTGATACACTTATGTGGTCTAACTTCTCAAAAAGCTACACGCGCACAGGAGTTTTTTTGCCACAACTGATTGTTTGGCATAACAGCGGCAATTGCATCGATACCATTTCGCTAGATACTTCTGCGGCAACAGGCGTAAAAGCGCCAGCCAATTGGTCAACCCATGTGTCAATCATCTTAAGTTTAGACCCAAACAGCACCCAGCAAGTTTCAAAAATTTGCAGCGGCACTCCGGTTAGCCTCCAAAATCAAGGCGGTTTGCCAACAGATATTGCTGGAGCTTCTTTTATGTGGCACTTTGCAGACCCTGCCGCAAATCCTCCTGGTAGCGATTTTGTCACAAATCAAGAGAAGCCAAGCTACAGATATAATACCAGCACCAATGTTTTCCCACGACTCATTATTCAATGTCCGGGCAAGCCTAATAGAATTTTCCCATGGTATTCGCGCATCGACACAATTAATACCGACCCTTTAAATATTGCTAGTTCTCCAAGTATATATACTGTTAAAGGGTTTCGGTTTGAACCAAATCAATTGATGAATGCAAGCAGGTATGTGTATAATGGCGGTGCAAAAGTAGATAGCTTGCCCGCACATTGGTTACTTTTTGGCAGCAATGTTTTGGATACCCTAAAGAAAGTAAAGCCTGAAAATTTGTTTGGTTATGGCTTAAAGGTTTTAGGGGTAAAAGTTGCCATTGAAAATAATACACCATTGGGTAGCATAAAAGCTACCCAGAAGGCCCAAATCGAGGGGAACTTCCCAATAGAATTTTCCAATGCCTCTACCAATACGCATGGCGGGGCAGTTTTTCATAAGTGGAATTTCGACAATGCATTTGCACCAACTTGTACCTCCTTTTCTGTTCCAAATCCAAGTGCTTCTGGCAATGGATTGCCTCCTTATATTTCTGCCATCGATCATATCAACAGAACCCTTCCTCGGTTCAAACATAAAGGACAAACTTATACAGGAAGGGTTTACTGCAACAATTCTACAGACACCTTGCCTATTCATCAATACCAAACCTATACAAATTTATTACGTTGGCATAAATCTGGATTCGATTTCCCTCCATTTGATTCAAGCGCTACTGGCTGGACAAAAAACGTTTCTCAAGTTACACCCGGTGGTAAAAAACTTGTGCATCCATTGGATCAAGCCAATTGGGGCATTGCACAATTTGCTGTTGGAAATAATGGGGCAAGAATAGATACCATGCTTGGACTTTTTCCTGCCGATTTGCAGCCAAATACTGCCATCGTATTGCAACAAATGATTCCAGATCCCATTGCTGCCTACAAAGGATTTCATGGTTATTTTATTCCAGCGGGCACCTCTGTTGATACAGCAGGATTTCTAAATCCACCCCTTTCAGGAATTTTGCCTGATGGTACCCTTAGAGCAAATTATAGAGGCAATACTGCTTTGCCTGCAACTTCTTTATTTAAGGATTTGTATGAGTACTTTTTTAACCGCAGCATTCCAGCTGCATACAAAGCAACCCTAAGTATTTCTGGTGAATTGGGATGCACGAGTACCGACAGTGTTTTGCTCATTACAGGAAAGCCAGATTTGTGCGGCATTACCTTCGAAAGAGAGCTAGGCCCAGGTTTATTGTACGGGGCAACAAAAATAGATTTAACCCATTTTTGGCCACCTGCCCCTTTGCGCACCTTTATACTTTTAAACTATGATTCTTTGTTGGATAGAAATGATTTGACGCCTTGTGCCTTAGATGGCTTTGTTGGCTTTGATGGCACACACCCTGCTACTGGGGCTGTAACCCCTGGCGGCAATGTTTTTCCTCCCTTTAATAATAACTATAATTTTAATCCAATGACCAGTTGGGTTCGCCCTGGTCAAGATATACTTAAAACCCACTATATCCCAAGCAACAGTTCTGCTTATACATGGATGCCTTATGATCAAAAGAAAGGTAAGGTGTCTATAGGATTTATTATTGGAACTGGATGTAATAACGTTGGGTGCACCGGTCCATCTATTGTTACCGACACTATGTGGTATAATAATGCACTTGAATTTACTCCTATAGATTTAAAGTTTAACTTAAGCAAACAGTCTGGATATTCCATCTATGGAAAGAATGGTTTTTTAGCAGGGCAGGATACCACTATTGCTTTTAACGCTACAACCAATACCTCAGAGCAATGGAGCAGATTGTATGGAAAAGGAGATGTAATTAAGCCAAAATTTAGTAGAAACATACCTATTGGAATTAAACATGCTGTCATAGATTGGGGTGATGGCACTATAGAAGTAGATTCGTTTCGCTATAACCAAAAAGATACTTTGGTAAATTTCCAAAGCAAAAACTATTTGATTGTAAAAGGTCAGTATGCTTATGCAAGAACACATTATGTATACAAGCAAGAAAACAATGCCATAAGTTTAAAAAGTATTCAAACCTTTCCATTGGGTCAGGGTCGCGTGCTAAGTGATAAATGGGATACAAGTTATTTTTGTTATGATGTAACCAGAAGTTTTCCTCCTCAATTTATTCAACCAGGTGCAGCCGTAATGGATCCTTCTATCAACCTTAATCACCTATCACATCAATATCAAACAAATTCTGCAAATAATACGCTTAGCGGCAACGATATTCACCGCGTATATTTTTATGGGCAATTACAAAATGGAGATTATTTTGAAAGCGTTAAGCACCTAACCATTGGATATGTGAGCGCCTTTAGGACAGAAACAAACAAGAAAGCTTTTAAGGTAAATGAACCTATAAAGTTTATTGATTCAATTTTTTATTTTAATCCAAACACCAAAAATTTACCTTATGGTCCAAATCGCCCATTGGATTTTAACCAAACGATATTGTCGCCTAAAAATTCGTTTAGGTTAAAAATGTTAGGTTACCCATTTGATTCAATATATGTGCTAGCAAATCCAACGCGGCCCATTCCTGCTAGTGGCAGCACTTGCCCAACAGGGTATAGCTTTAGAGCAGGCTCACCGAATGTTTGTTTGAAGAATGATACCTTCTTCTTTGAGCGTATTTATTGGGATTACGAATCTGATGGAGTTGTAGATTATGCTGGCAATTTTCCAAGCAAAACATATGGTTCACCTGGTAAATATGTTGTTTCTATGATAACTAGAGATTCTGTTGGTTATTATGATACCGTTAAGCAAACCATAGAAATTGCTAACTGCCTTGCCTTTGACCCTTTGCCAGAAAAATTGGCTATTTGTAACGACAGTGTGCTATATATTCCTATTGATCCAGTGTTTATTTCTAACACTTGGTATAAGCTTGGCGCAACAGGTCCAATTTCTCAGAATCAATTGTTTTATCCAATCACACAAGATGGAAAATATTATATAGAAGCAAGCAATGCAGATCAAACTTGTTTTTATTCAGATACCATCAATCTTTTGTTTATGAACAAGGTTAAAATTAAACAAGGAAACGCTGTTACAAAATGCGCCACTGGATTAGATTCTTTGGTATTAGAGCCAACCCTAAGCAATGGATATCAATTTCAATGGGATAATTCCATCAACCAAACCAAGCTGTTTATTACCAAAAGCGAAGGGGTTTTTGTGCATCGTTTAAAAATTACTAAAGATGGCATGTCGTGTTTCGACAGCTCGGTAACTGCCTATGTTGAACCCCTAAAACTCTCACCTGCCAGCAGTAACCAATGCGTGCGCGATACGCTAGAATTAAAAGTACTTTCAAATACTGCGTTTAATTCTTTATTAAATATACAATGGAAACTAGATTCGAATAGCAATTACCAAACAGGTAGTTTCACAAACTATTTAGTGTATCCAAATAGCAGAAGTTATCGTTCAAGCATCAAACAATCCTATCAGCAATGTGCAGATAGCTTTAGTTTCTTTGTTTTTGCTGATCCAAATTATATAGGTTTAAATATTACTGGAAATGATAAGGTGAAGCTAGGTGATACCGTAACTTATCAAGTTGCCTTATCGGTTGGTTATACCTATAATTGGAATGTATTGGGTGGAACTATATTAGGCCGAAGCGATTCAAGTATGGTAAAGGTACATTGGAATGCAGCTGCTTCAAACGCAAGGGTAAAAGTATCAAGAGTTGGTGGTATATGTTCAGAAGAAGACAGCCTAATGGTTGATATCAATTCGATTGGGTTAAGTAAAAGCAATAACCTATTAAGTGCAGTACTGTTTCCAAACCCGAGCAGCAAGGTATTAACCTTTATGGCACAAGTTCAGCAGCTAGAGGAATATAAATTTCAGATTTTTGATGCAGAAGGTAGAATCTTAGACACTGGAATGATAGCTAGAAATGGAAATAACCTACAGCAATCTTGGGATATAAGTATGTTTAAACCGGGCTTGTATTTGTTAAAGGTATCGGGTCAAAACCAAACTAAAGTTTACCGTTGGATAAAGGAGTAAGTGAGTTAATTTATTAATACTTCCTCCAACCTAGCGCAAAAGCGTTACCGTTCCATGCCTTTCATAAAAATTTCCTGCCTTAGATTTTGCTTCCAAAATGTAAAAATATACACCATCTGGGCAAGGAGCGTCTTTGTAGGTTCCATCCCACCAAGTGCCTCCTGGTATATAGGTTTCATATAACAATTCTCCCCAGCGTGAGTAAATATAAAGTTTGAGGTACTCAAAGTTGCCTATATATACAGGCCCAAAGGTTTCATTAATGCCATCACCTTGTGGGGTAAATACATTTGGCATTTCTAGGTCTTCTAGTTCTAGCGCTTCAATCTCAACAGTGGCAGAATCCACACAGCCTATGCTATCCTCAACAATCATTAATACCGAAAATTTTCCTGATTGGTTAAAGGTGTGCAACACATCTTTTGTGTTAATTCTACTACCATCTCCTAACTCCCACACAAAGTATTTTCCTGTTGCAGAACTTTGATTGGTAAAAACTACATTCAAAGGAACATCTCCCTTTTTAGGATTTGCAGAAATGGCCGCATTTAATAAAGGGGCAACAAATATGGTAACAGTATCCCTAGAAACACAGGTTTGGTTATTTGCGTTTAACACATAGGAGGTGGTATTTTGTTTTGGATAAACTGTAGGGTTTAAAATAGCTGCATCATTAAGGCTTGGGTCACTCCGCCACATAAAACTTGTGGCTTGACTTACTTGTCCCGCAAGATCAGTAGTTTCGTAATGGCAAATGGTTTGGTCTGGACCAGCATCCACAATTGGATATTCGAGTACCGTAATTTGAACGGTATCTGTTGTTGGGCAAAAGTCTATTAATCCTCTTAAAACATAACTTGTATCCACCATTGGGTATACCTTCGGATTAGCAATATTTACATCGCTAATGTTGTAATTGTTTAACCATTGGTATATCAATGCGCCACTTGCATTAAGGGTTATGGAATCTCCAATACAAATGGTTTGGTTTGAACCAGCATTTAATAAGGGTAGTGGTCTTAGTCTAATCCTGACAGTATCATTGGCTCTACAACCACTATTGCTAATGGATAAAACATAGGCTGTGTCTTTACTTGGCCAAACTTTTGGGTTCAACACACTTGGGTCAGACATATTCCAGTTAGGTATCCAATTACCAAGGCTTGGTGTACCAGCACCTCTTAGTGAAATGGTATCTCCAGGGCAAATTAAAGTGTCGTTACCGGCATTAGAGGCAACTGGAATAAAATTGATAGCTATAGAGTCTATGGCAGCACAATTACCAACTTTACCCAAAACATAATAGGTTCGGCTAATGGGTGTGCTAACAATAGGATTTCTAAGAGTAGTATCGTTAATATTAAGATTAGGCCACCAATGGTAAGTATTTGCGCCACTTGCCAAAAGGTTAACAGTAGAGCCTTGGCAAATATCAAGGTTGCTTCCAGCATCAACATTGGGTACATTAACAATTTTTACGCGAATAGAATCCCTAGCAGCGCAGGTACCATTTATAACTTGCAAATAATAGGTAGTGTCTTGCTTTGGCCAAACACGAGGACTTGAAAGTGTTGTGTTAGAAATATTATACGCTGGACTCCATGCAATGTTTGAGCCAATATAGCTGCTTGTTAATTGAATAGTATCTCCACTGCACAATAGTGTATCAGTGGGTAGGTTCACACTAATTTGAGTAACACTTACTCGCAGACTATCTATGGCAGAGCAACCATTGTTGCTGCCAACTACCCTGTAGGTTTGAGAAATCGTTGGAAATACTTTTGGATTGGCAAGTGTTGCACCAGCTAGGTTTAAATTTGGAGACCAAAGATAAGTAATAGCTCCAGATGCACTAATATTGATGGTATCTCCTGCGCAAATGCTGGTATCTGCGCTAGCAATAACATTTGGTAGCGGTTTGACCCTAATTCTGATGGTGTCTCTGGCGATGCAACCATTATTGGTAACACGTAGGATATAACTTGTATCTGCTCTAGGCCAAATCTTCGGAAACTGTGAGGTGTCGGAGTTAATATTATAGTTTGGTGTCCAACGAATGTTTAAATTATTAACCACTGAAAGCATTTGTAATGTGTCGCCCAAACAAATAGCTGTATCCGGGTCGGCAATTGCCAACGCACTGTTTACCACAACTAGAATGCTATCAATACGGGAGCATGAATTGGTTATACCTTTAACTTTGAAGTATTGGTTTGCTGTAGGTTTAACAAAAGGGTTCGAAAGAGTAGTATCATTTATATAAAGCTTTGGACTCCAAGCATAGCTGTTAGCTCCAGAAGCTACCAATCGAATGCTATCTCCAAGGCAAATGGAGGAAATAGGAGCGATGCTTAGGTTAACTTGGTTAATTGTCACAAAAAATGAGTCGCGTTTTTGGCATACTCCTGTACTTGCAACAAGGTAAAGATATCTGCTGGTATCGGCCCTAAACTTTGGATTGAGTATATTTGGGTTGCTAAACAAATTGGCCGGACTCCAAGCAAAAGAACTTCCATTAGAGGAAAAACTCAGTTGAACAGAATCACCTTTACAGGCATTTAAATTTGAAACCACATTTGAAATAAAGCCAACACCAGTAAGCGTAATTTTATTTGAGGAGTCGGGAACAGCGCAATTGTTGGTATTAACAACAAAGTAAGTTCCACCTCTTTTTGCATAATAAAAATTGCTATCAGTAACCAGGACTAGTGTATCATTTCTGAACCAACGAAACTTGTCTTCAGTTTTGTTAGTTGCATAAATTCTGATACTATCACCGCAGTTGAGCACGGTAGCGTTTGCCGCAATGATGGTAGTATCTGTAAATTGGTAGGAGGCGATAAAGGCATCTTCTGCTCCAGCACTATTTAAAACAGATGCACCTGCGTTTGTAGTTTGTGTAAAATAACCTGTTAAAACAACATTTCCAGATTTATTATGGCTTAATCCACGGCAATAAGTTAATCCATTACCAGAAACTCTTCCTGCAGTCATTGGAATGCCATTGTTTGCATTCACTTTTCCTGCCATTGCATTCATCCCCCCAGTTGCAGTGAGGTTTGTGCTACCAAATGTAAAGGTATTTGCAAACTCTCCGCCAATTATTGGGTTTCCGTCATTTCCAATATCAATTCCCCATCCAATATCATTTCCTGTGCCACCATATTTATTGGCCCATAATAGGCCACCACTTGAGTCAAATTTGGTTAATAAAATATCAGAGCCACCATTTGGTGTTAAAGTTACGGCGCTTAATGGCGGTGTAGAAGTGATAGTGGTAGTTGCATTAAAATGACCAACTGCATATATTTTATCATTTTTGTGGTCTATTTCAAGATTAATAAATGCCTCATCAGCAGCAGAGCCCATATGTTTTATCCAAACATATTGACCAGCAGAATTAAGTTTTGCAACAAAGCCTCCCCAGCTATTTGCATTTCCGATGGTGTAATTTCCAAAAGTTCCATTACCACCAGAACAGCAAGAAAAAATCCCTGTTACATATAAATTTCCATATTTATCGGCCCTGGCATTGGTAGCCATATCTTGTGCAGTAGAACCTCCAGCAGTTGCATAAATTAAAGAACCATTGCTATTATGCTTAGTTATAAAAACATCAGTACTCCCAAATGAAACTCTATTTAAAGTTGGACCAGCTCCAACAGATTTAAAGGTGCAGGTGCCGCTAAAAAACCCCAATGTATAAACATTCTCATTGTCATCTACAGCAATAGAACCTGCCTCATCCCAACCCGAACTCCCATGGTCAATAACCCATTGGAAAATCCCGTTGTTATTTAGTTTTGCGGTGAAGATATCATCAGCACCTGATGAGGTTTTGCTAGAAAAGACATTTCCATTGGATGATACAAAATTACAAGTTCCAGAAAAAGACCCTGAAATAAATATGTTACCAGATTTTGAAAGGGCTAAACCATAACCTGCAAAAGCTCCCCCTTCCTGGCCAGTGCCGCCAACCCTAACCCTCCATTGTTGAACCCTATTGCAATTATATTTAATTAGAAAGTAGTCTCTTTGACCAGCACTTACCATTACCTTAGGATTTCCAGCACTATCAATGGTAACAGAATTGTTAAACATCCCTAGTACATAGAAATTATTGGAGTCATCAACTATTGTAAAACGTGCAAAATCAAATCCTGTTCCTCCAATATTTAAGCCCCAATTAACGGTTTGTGCGTTTATTTTGGATGAACAAAGTATTGAAAATAGAATTATAAAGCTATAAATATAATAGATTGATTTTCTCATGTTAATTGAGGCTATACTCATACTAAACTACAAATAAAATTTATAATGGGCAGGTTCTAATGTTAATTTTTGATTTTATTTTCTAATTAATTCTTAAAATTTGATTTATTTGAGCCAAAATTACAAAAATGAAGTTGGGGGTAAGAAAAATCGTTAATAAGCTAGGGATAGACTTTTATAAGTATTCAAATACTTCAATAAATCCAATAGTATTAAATGAAAAATACAGGAAACTCATAGAAGAAGCAGTTTTTCTTTTTGAACACTATCATAATTATAAGTTTCCTTTGAATGAAACCAGAATTGAATTGTTACATCAACTAATTGGAACAAATATTTCAGAGGCATTAAGTATTTTACATTGTTTGAACCTATCACTTAAAAATGAAGGTGATATATGTGAATTTGGTGTTGCACAGGGCAGCACTTCCACCTTAATGGCGAATGAAATTAATTCACTTAAAGGTAAGAACCTGTGGCTTTTTGATTCTTTTGAAGGCCTTCCAAAACCTACAGAAAAGGATTTGTTAAAAGATGATATTTTTAATTTGGGCTCAATGGAGGCTTATCAAGGTACTATGGCTTGCGGACTAAATATGGTAAGTTCTAGGCTAAAGGCCATTGAGTTCTCAGAAAATAGAACAAAGGTTGTTGCTGGTTTTATAGAGAATACTATCAAATATGATAACCTGCCTAAAAAAGTATGCTTTGCTTATGTAGATTTTGATTTTTATGAACCAATAAAAATTGCTTTAGAATTTTTATTGGGTAGAATGGATAAGGGCAGTTATATAATTGTTGATGACTATGATTGGTTCTCAACCGGCGCCAAAACAGCAGTAGATGAATTTGTAAATGCTTTCTCTGATAAAGTAAAATTAACTGTTGCTAACAAAACCCTTGGCTATTTTGCCATAATAGAAATATTGTAAAGCTTATTAACTTATTCCAAGTTTGCCTTTTAATTTCATCCAAATGATTTTATAAAGCGGAGGAATAAACATTTTTTTGGTAGTTATCTTATCTGCCTTTTCATTAATTATTAGTTCATCATTAAAAGTTAATTCTCCCATTTGGGAAAAACTCATATTTGAGAAAATATGGTCTTTATCTGCTAAATGCGTTGATGATGCTCCAAAACCAATATTGCTTATCAGGTTTACATTTGGAATAATGGCAAGACCTTCATGTTTCCATAAGGTAAATGCCCATTGATAATCCCAAGTGTTAAATTCACCTGACTGAATTTTTGCAGCTACCATTTTCCAATATTTTCTTTCTAAGTAGTGCTTAAATTTAACTTCAATAATTGCTGTTGATTCTTCTAGGGTCAACCCAATTGAATACTTATTCCAAGCCCTTTTCCAAGTTGCCCAGCCCCAAATGTGGGCATAGGAAGAAAAGTAATAGCTTCCTTCTCCATGCCTAACTCCATCCTGAAAATTATTTCCAGATATGTGCATTATCTTTTCTGTATGCCTGTATCTAGCTAACATGACTTCACAAAAGCTAAAAAAGTCTTGATGCGGCAAACAGTCGTCCTCAAGTATTATGCCTTCTTCCTCATTTTCGAAAAACCATGTTATAGCGCTGCTTACAGCTATTTTACAACCAAGATTATTTTCCCTATAAAGCCTTTTCACCTCGCAAGGCCAGGTAATGGATTCAACAATTTTCCTTGTAGCCTCACATAATTGTAGCTCACCTTTTTTTAAATCACGAGGCCCGTCTGCTGCAATATAAAGTCTTTCAGGTTTTTGCTTTGCAATCTGTTCAAAGACCTTTTGTGTAGTATCTGGCCTGTTAAAAATTAGAAATAATATGGGAGTCTTAAGTGCCAACGCTTTTTTTGTGTCGCAAAGCAAACAAAATAAAATTAATTATTTCAGTAGTTTTCTAAGAAAATACCATTCAAAGTGCCAAACTTGTCGCCCTAAAAAAAAGCATACCCATTTTCACAGGTATGCTTTTTAATATGGAATCAAAAGTTAACTAGAAACTTCTTCTTCTAGGTTTTCTTTCACCAGATGATGAGTCGCTGCCAAAGCTACTTTTTCTGCCACCAAAACTTCCGCCTTCTCTGTCGCCAGAGCTGCTTCTTCTTGGCCTTCTTTCTTCGCTTCCTCTGCTATCAGAACCTCTGCTATCGCTACTTCTTGTATCTGAGCTTCTGCTATCAGAACTTCTGCCCTCGCTGCTTCTGCCATAGCGGTTTTCACCACCTCTGCTGTCAGAACCTCTGCTGTCGCTGCTTCTGCCTTCGCTTCTGCGAGCACCACCATAACTTCCGCCTTCGCTTCTTCTTCCTCCTGAGCTTCTTCTAGGGCTTCTGCCTTCGTCGCCTCCACCACCATAGCTTCCGCCACTTCTGGTATCACCGCTTAGTTCTGCTCTTACAGGTCTGTCTTTGAAAGTTCCTCCGTTTAAGGCTGTAATAATTCTTTCTGCTTGGTCTGGTTTTGCATCTACAAAGCTGTACACACCGCTCACATCTACATGCAGGTCTTTCCAAGAAACGCCTGCTGTTTCAGCTACCCAGTCTTTAAAACTTCTAATGTCAAAACCATCTTTTTTACCTAAACTAACAAATATTCTTGGTCCGCGACTTCTACCACCTTCCCTTGCAGAACCGCGCTCACCGCGATCCATCGGGTTGATGTTTAAATCAGGCTCATTTGCAAAATCTACAGAGAATCTGCGTAATTCAAGTGATAAGATTTTCTTTAATAATTCTTCCTTATCCAATTCTCTTAATGGGTTCAAGCCAGCCATTACCTTTTCATCAAAAACACTTTCTTCAATCTCAGTATTAATGATGGTATCAGTAAATGCCAACAATTTCTTGTCGCGAACTTCCATGGCACTAGGAATCATAATTTTTTCGAACTTGATGTTACTCAAACGTTCGATGTCTTTTAACCTGCCACCTTCACGCATGTGCAATAAAGTGAAAGAGATACCTAAGTTTCCAGCTCTACCTGTTCTACCACTTCTATGAGTATAGTTTTCAATTTCGTCAGGTAAATGGTAATGGATTACATGAGTTAAACCTGTCACATCAATTCCTCTAGCTGCCACGTCGGTAGCCAAAAGAATCTTTACGGTGTGGTGTCTAAAGCGATTCATTACTTTCTCACGTTGGCCTTGGCTCAAATCGCCATGCAAGCAATCTGCATTGTAACCATCCTTAATAAGTTTATCGCTAATGTCTTGCGTTTCTATTTTAGTAGTACAAAAGATAATGCAATACAAGTTGTCTGAATGAAAATCTACATAACGCTTAAGCGCTGCATATTTATCTTTTGCATGCACAGTGGCATACTGGTGGGTGATGTTTACATTTCCAGAGTTTGATTTACCTACGCTGATCTCTTCAGGATCTTTCATGTAGCGGTTGGCAATTCTGCGAATTTCTTTAGGCATTGTTGCACTAAAAAGACAAACGCGTTTCTGTTCTGGGGTATGACCCAAGATGTACTCAACATCTTCTTCAAAACCCATGTTCAACATTTCATCGGCTTCATCAAGTACAACAAAGTTAACTTCGTTAATACTGATAGCCTTACGTTTCATTAAATCCATTAACCTGCCTGGAGTTGCCACAATAATGTGGGCGCCACGTCTAATGTCATTAATTTGTTTTTCGATACTGGCTCCACCGTAAACTGCTACGATGTTGATGCCAGGCTTGTGTTTGCTGTAACTAGCAAGGTCGCGAGAAATTTGCATGCAAAGTTCGCGTGTTGGACAAATAACCAAAGATTGGATGTGTTTTGCAGCAGGATTAATCAACTGCAATACCGGCAGGCCGAATGCTGCCGTTTTACCTGTGCCCGTCTGGGCTAAACCGAGTATGTCTCTTTCGGTTTCCAAAAATACAGGAATCGTCTGTTCCTGAATTGGCGTTGGGTTCTCAAAACCCATTTCCTGAATCGCATTCAGGATAGACTGCTCGACGCCGAGTTCACTAAAATTTTTCAAAGTACGTTATTAAAATTGAACCGCAAAGGTATGGCTATTATTTTGATTTACAGCTAAAGTGCTGAATTATTGTTAGTTTATTATTTGTCTAGCTTTTAATAGGCATCCATCATCATAACTTTTTTTCGTTGGTAAACCAAGGCTAAGCGCTCAATTTCTTTTATTAAAAACGGCCAATGGCTAGCCTCAAGCAGTTGCTTCTTTTTCTTGTATTTAATTTCATATTTACTACATTTGCCTCACTTATCCAGAAAGACGGAGGGAATAGGCCCTATGATGTCTTGGCAAGTTTCAAATAAATTGAATAGTGCCAATACCTATTTCGGGGGTTCCCTCTGAATGCTGATAAGTGAATGAGACCGCAAGGTAAACTCAAACACAACAGCAAAACTTTCTTGGAAAGTCCATAGACCATGGCCCATAGTCCATTGTTTTTGGTTGACCCTAGCTTGCTATGGTCTATCGACTATGGACTATCGACAACAATATGAACTTACACGAAATACTAAACCAACGCATTCTCATCCTCGATGGAGCCATGGGCACCATGATACAACGGTATAACCTAGAGGAGGAAGATTTTAGAAATGAAGCTTTGAAGAGCCATTCAAAGCCCCTCAAAGGCAATAACGACTTATTGAGCTTTACTCGTCCAGATGTTATCAAGGCCATCCACCGCCAATATTTTAACGCAGGTGCGGATATCATTGAAACCAATACCTTCAGCGGTACCACTATTGCCCAAAACGATTATGATTTGGGTCAGGAATGGGTAGATATGATTAACTTTGAAAGTGCCAAAATTGCCCGAGAAGTAGCTGATGAAGTTACAGCACTTAATCCAAATAAGCCTCGCTTTGTGGCAGGTGCGATGGGCCCAACCAACAGAACCCTTTCTATTAGTCCGGATGTAAACGACCCTGGTTACCGAGCCATTTTATTTGATGAATTGGTAGCTGCTTATAAGCACCAAGCGCGTAAACTTATTGAAGGTGGAGTAGACATTATTTTAATTGAAACCATTTTTGATACTCTTAATGCAAAAGCCGCCTTGTTTGCAGTAGATGAGTTATTTGAGGAAATTGGAAAAACCTATCCCATCATGATTTCTGGAACCATCACCGACGCTTCGGGCAGAACTCTCTCGGGTCAAACCACCGAAGCATTTTTGATAAGCATGCAACACATGCCTTTGTTAAGCATAGGTTTAAACTGCGCTTTGGGTGCAAGCGCTTTGCGTCCATACTTGCAAGTATTAAATAACAATGCCCCATTCTTTGTAAGTGCTTATCCAAATGCGGGTTTGCCTAATGAATTTGGCCAATACGACGAATCTCCTGCGCAAATGGCAGCGCAAGTAGAAGTCTTCTGCCAAGAAGGTTTAGTTAACATCCTTGGCGGTTGCTGCGGCACTACTCCAGATCATATCAAGGCAATTGCTGAAATGGCAGGGAGGTATGAACCGAGAAAGCTGTTAGTCAATGGTCGATAGACCATAGACCATAGCAAAATGGAATAAGTTGAAAAAGATAAGCAAGAGATGTTTAAATTCGAGAATTTAGAAGTTTGGAAAAAATCAATGCAACTGGTTGAATTGGTTGACGCGGTTACGAAAAAGTTTCCAAAGGAAGAGTTATACATTTTAAGCTCTCAAATTAAAAGGGCATCTGATTCAATTGTTTTAAATATTGGAGAAGGGTCTCAAGGGCAGAGTAATCCAGAGTTTGCTAGGTTTTTAAGTTTTTCAATTAGGTCATGTATTGAAGTAGTGTGTTGTATTTATATTGCACAAACTAGGAAAATTATTTCAGATGAGGATTTCAAAAATATTTACAATGAATGCGAAACACTCATAAAAATGCAACAATCATTAAAGTCAAAATTATAATAAAGTAAAATGGCTATGGTCTATCGACCATGGTCTATGGACAACTAACAATGAACGATTTTACACTAAAACTAAGCGGCCTAGAGCCACTCGTAATTACTAAAGAAACTAATTTTGTTAATGTTGGTGAGCGAACCAATGTTACTGGGTCTAAAATGTTTTTGCGCCTCATCAAAGAAGGTAATTTTGATGCTGCTCTTGCCGTTGCACGCGAGCAAGTAGAGGGTGGAGCACAAATCATCGATATTAACATGGACGAGGGAATGATTGATGGGGTAGAAGCTATGACGCGTTTCCTTAACCTTATTGCCTCCGAGCCTGATATTTCTCGAGTACCCGTGATGATAGATTCCTCTAAATGGGAAATTATTGAAGCAGGTTTAAAATGCGTGCAAGGAAAATGTGTAGTTAATTCTATTTCTCTCAAAGGTGGCGAAGCCGAGTTTATTCAGCAAGCTAGAACCATCAAGCGTTTTGGCGCTGCTGTAATTGTGATGCTTTTTGATGAGGTTGGTCAGGCAGACAACTTTGAAAGACGTATTGAAATTGCAGAGCGGGCATATAAAATACTAACAGAAACTGTTAAGTTTCCTGCAGGCGATATCATTTTTGACCCAAATATTTTTCCAGTAGCAACAGGCATGGAGGAGCATCGCAGAAATGCCATAGACTATTTTAGAGGGAGCAAGTGGATTGTAGAAAATCTACCTGGCGCCAAAATTAGCGGTGGTGTAAGTAATGTGTCTTTCTCTTTTAGGGGCAACGACAAAGTGCGTGAAGCCATGCACTCAGCTTTCTTGTACCATGGCATCCAAAATGGCATGACTATGGGAATCGTAAATCCGAGTCAACTTGAAGTATACGACCAAATAGACAAAGACCTTTTGGAGTATGTAGAAGATGTTTTATTGGATAGAAAAGATGATGCCACCGAGCGCTTGTTAGAATATGCAGAAAAGGTAAAGGGTAAAGGAAAAGAAAAGGTAATCGACCTTGAGTGGCGCAACGCACCAGTGGCGGAAAGATTGAGTTATGCTTTGGTAAAAGGAATTGTTGAATTTATTGATGAGGATACCGAAGAAGCGCGTAAGCAATTTGCCCGACCGTTAGAGGTAATTGAAGGTCCGCTGATGGCGGGTATGAATATTGTTGGAGATTTGTTTGGTTCAGGAAAAATGTTTCTTCCGCAAGTGGTAAAGAGCGCAAGGGTAATGAAAAAAGCTGTTGCCTATCTAATGCCATATATGGAAGAAGAAAAGCGCAAGTCTGGAGACAAAAGCACCTCTCAAGGTAAAATCCTTATGGCTACGGTAAAAGGTGATGTGCATGATATTGGAAAGAATATCGTGGGTGTGGTATTGGCTTGTAACAACTTTGAAATCATAGACATTGGCGTAATGGTGCCAGCAGAGAAAATACTTGAAGCTGCTATCCGCGAAAATGTGCAAGTGATAGGTTTAAGTGGTTTAATTACGCCAAGCTTAGACGAAATGGTGTATGTGGCCAAAGAGATGGAACGCCTTGGTATGAAAATACCATTGTTGATTGGTGGCGCTACCACTTCTAGAGCGCATACTGCTGTTAAGATAGACCCAGTGTATAGCGGTCCGGTTATTCACGTATTAGATGCCAGTAAGAGTGTACCTGTAGCGCAAAATTTTATCAGTCCAGATTTAATTGCCCCTGCTACTGCAAAGTATAAAGCCGAGTACGAACAATTTAGGATTGATTATAAAAACAGACGCAAGGACAAAAATTTTGTAACACTTGAAAAGGCAAGGGCTCATAAACCCAAACTAAGTTTTGACAACTTGGTTACACCTGGTTTTTTGGGAACCAAGGTGTTTGAAGATTTTCCATTAGAGAAGTTACGTGAACGCATTGATTGGACGCCTTTCTTTTTAACATGGGAATTAGCCGGAAGATACCCAGCTATTTTAGATGATAAGGTAGTAGGAGTTGAGGCTACAAAATTGTTTAAGGATGCGAATAATTTGTTGGATAAAGTAATTGCAGAAAAACTGCTTACTGCCAAAGCAGTGGTAGGATTTTATGAAGCAAACGCGCAGGGCGACGATGTGTTGGTTCAAACCGAAAATGGCACACAAACCTTTAGCTTTTTGCGCCAACAAAATGAAAAAGCTGCCGACCAACCCTACCATTGTTTGGCAGATTATGTGGCACCAGCAGAGACAGGTAAGAAAGACCATATTGGCTTTTTTGCTGTAACGGCAGGCATTGGCATTGAGCCATTGATTGAAGCCTTTGAAAAAGATCATGACGATTATAACAGCATTATGATAAAGGCTGTGGCAGATAGGTTGGCTGAGGCAATGGCAGAGAAAATGCACGAATTGGTACGTAAAGAATTATGGGGTTTTGCCAAAGATGAGCAGTTGAGCAACGATGATATCATTCGAGAAAAGTATGATAGCATTCGTCCAGCGCCAGGATATCCTGCTTGCCCAGACCATACCGAGAAGCGTAAGTTGTTTGATTTGCTAAAGGTGGAAGATAAGGTAGGAATAACCCTTACCGAAAATTTTGCCATGTATCCAACGGCAGCGGTTAGCGGATTTTATTTTGCACATCCAGAGAGCAAGTATTTTGCAGTGGGTAAAATTCAAAAAGACCAAGTAGAAGAATATGCTAAGCGCAAAGGTGAATCTATTGAATATGTAGAAAAATGGTTAGCTCCAAACCTTGGTTATGAGTAGTTTGTTGTTGGCTTGATCCAAATTTATACTTGTAATTAACCCCGAAATATGAAAGTTCAACTTTCATATTTCGGGGTTAATTTTTAAAATTATTTACAAATTTTAGGAAGTTTTACCTCTAGAAATTCTCTTAATCCAATGGCAGAAATATTTTTATTTATGGACCATTCTGCATCAGAACTTTGGATAATGAAATAATTATATTTGGTTTCTAATTCTTTAATGCTTTCAGTAAAACCTCTGCTAAGCGAAGGTTGCTCTGAATATTTTATTTCTATGCTGGCAATTGGTTTAATTCCTTTTACCAAGATTAGGTCAACCTCTGCACCATCATGTGTTCTATAATAGTAGGGTTGAACCGAATCGGGTAGTTGTGAAATAATTTGTTCAATGACATAACCTTCCCAAGAATAGCCTAACATGGGATGATAAAGCAAGTTTTTCATATGATGAATATCGAGCAGGTAGTGTAGCAATCCGCTGTCTCTTATGTAAACCTTTGGGCTTTTAACCAATCTTTTGGAAGTGTTTTTATGGTAAGGCATTAATTTCCTCACCATAAATGCGCCTTGCAAATAATCGAGGTAACGATTTACAGTAATCGAGCTAACATCCAATCCTTTTGAAAAAGATTGTGCGTTCCAAATGCCTCCATGGTGATGTGCCAACATGCGCCATAACTTAAACATGAGTTGAGGCGAAAAACTAATACCGAAAAGTTGATTTAAGTCGCGCTCAATAAAAGTTCTTGCAAATCCATTCATCCATCTTGTAAAGGCATCATCGGTTTTGGCTTGCCAAGCATTCGGAAACCCTCCCCTAAACCAATGTTTTTCTAATATTTTAGGTTTATTAGGCAGTTCTGTTAGCAAAAATGGGGTGGCCTCTACATAAAATATTCTTCCTGCTAATGTTTCTGAACTCCCATGAATAAACTCCGGACTTGCAGAACCCAATAAGATAAATCTGCCTGACTTACGCTTTTTATCAATTAAAGAACGCAGCAACGCAAAAAGTGTTGGCATTCTTTGAACCTCATCTATAATAACTTGGTTGTCTTGATGGGCAGTTAAAAATAATTCTGGATTCTCAAATTTTCTGAGGTCTTGTGGGCTCTCCAAATCAAAATAAACTCCTGTTTTTAAAGCAGTCTTCTTTTGTATAAGTTGGGCAACAGTTGTTTTACCACATTGCCTTGGACCTATGATTCCTACAGCAGGAAACTCTTTTAAAAGTTGTTCTATCTTTTTTTGCAAAGCTCTAGTTATCATACTACAAAGTTATTATTATTCCCGAAATATGAAAGTTCAACTTTCATTTTTCGGGAATAATTTTTCACTATTATAATTTTTCAAACAACTCAATTAGTTAAGGAAGTCATTATTTAGCATGCTTTTTTGTCTTTGTGTTGCGGCTTCATTTAGTTATTTTTGCACCTCAAATTAAATTACAATAGGAGTATTTTGTTGTGCAAAAATATTTAATCAAAGATTTAGAAAGCCATGAAGGCCAGTTGGTTACTTTATCTGGCTGGGCTAGCAATAAAAGAGAAAGCAAAGGACTTGTTTTCATTGTGCTAAGAGATGGTACTGGCTGGTGCCAATGTGTGGTGAGCGCAGATACAGTTAATGAATCTAATTTTGAAGCTGCTAGAAGTATTAGCTTGGAGTCGTCTCTTACCCTCACAGGTAAAGTGGTAAAAGACGAACGCCAAATGGGAGGCTTCGAAATTCAAGTTACTGAGCTCACAACCATTGGGGAGGCATTAGATTACCCAATTGCTAAAAAAGAGCATGGGGTAGATTTCTTAATGGACAAACGCCACTTGTGGTTGCGCTCGCAACGTCAATGGGCCATCATGAAAATCCGTAACCAAATTATCTTCTCCATTCATGAGTTTTTTCAACAAGAAGGTTTTGTACAAATGGACGCTCCTTTGTTTACTGGAAATGCCTGCGAAGGAACCAGCAATCTTTTTGAAACAGATTTTTATGGAGACCCTGCTTATTTAAGTCAGAGTGGACAACTCTACGGTGAAGCAATGGCCTTTGCCATGGGAAAAATTTATACTTTCGGCCCCACCTTTAGAGCCGAAAAATCCAAAACCCGCCGCCACTTAAGCGAGTTTTGGATGATAGAACCCGAAATGATGTTCTATGATATTTTTGATAACATGGACCTCATCGAAAACTTCTTACGATTTGTGGTGGGCAAAGTGCTTACAAATTGTGAAAAGGAGTTAGCTATAATTGATAGGGATACTGAGGTGTTAAAAAATATTGTTAAACCTTTCCCTCGCCTTACCTATGATGAAGCTGTTCGCATCATCAAAGGGGAACAAGATGTAAATGGAAAAAATTCTATTCTTACCTTAGAGTCTGATTTGGCTTTGGTTCAAACCAGAATAACTGCGGTAGAAACTGAAATTGCCGAGCGCGAAGAAAAGATTAAAACGCCTGGCATGAAGAAAGGCGAAATTGGCTTTAACCAAGCTCAAGTTGATAAATTAAAACATGAGTTAGGAGATTTAGAAGAGCAAGCCAGAAACATTCCTCAGTGGTTAAATAGTGCTAGAAACTTTAAGTATGGCAGTGATTTGGGTGGCAGTGATGAAACCGTAATTACTCGTTTGTTTGATGTGCCAATTATGGTTTATAACTGGCCGCATGAAGTGAAAGCCTTCTATTTAAAACGCGATCCAGATAATGATAAATTTGCAAGAGGGGTAGATGTATTGGCTCCTGAAGGATACGGAGAAATTGTTGGGGGTGGCGAACGTGAGACCGATGTGCAATTGCTAACCGATAAAATTAATGAACACCAATTGCCTATGGAGGCATTTGAATGGTATTTGGATTTGCGCAGATATGGCACTGTGCCACATGCTGGCTTTGGCCTTGGCTTGGAGCGATTGGTTACCTGGTTGTGCAAATTACCACATGTAAGAGAGAGTATTCCGTTCCCTAGAATGTATGGAAGGTTGCTTCCTTAATGCTGAATTTGAGAGTTAATAAATACATTCTGTTACTTGGTTTTTTCGTAACTTTTTTTGGTTTGAACCTATACGCACAGCAGAAAAGTAAGTTGGAGAGGCTGGTGGATAAGGTTTATAAAATTGTAGAAGGTGATTCTGTAAAACCAAAAAGCAAATACTTCTTTGTTATTCCTATGTGGGGTGTTTCTCCTGAGACAGGCATTAAATTAGGGGTAAGTGCTGGCTATGTTTTTAAGATTTATGAAGACAGTTCAACTCGCCCTTCATTAGTTAAACTTAATACGAGTTATACATCTAAAAGGCAATTTAATCTGCGACCATTTGCTGATGTGTATTTTAAAAACAATAAGTACAACCTAAAAGCTCAATATGTTTTTAATGATTTTAATGAGAGGTATTGGGGAATTGGAAGCCTTACTTCTGATTCGTCTGAGAATTATGATTTTAACCAACACAAAATTAATGTAAGATTAACAAGGCAAATTATTAGAAACCTTTTTTTAGGGCCCCAAATAATTTATGAAAAATTATATAACATTAAATTTTCTGAGCAAAGCGAAGCACCAGAAAGTAAGGTTTATGGCATTAATGGTTATGATGTTTTTGGTGCTGGTTTAGCATTAGCATTCGACAATAGAAATAATGTGTATTCTCCAAATCAGGGAGCTTATTTAGAATTAAGCAACTTCTTTTTTTATCATAATCGTTTTTCAGATTTCAGGTTTGATGCCATTTCAATTGATTTACGCAAGTACTTTCCAGTAGGTAGGGAGAATGTTTTTGCACTTCAAGGGGTAGCCGCTTTTAACGCTGGAGAGGTGCCTTACAGACAAATGGGAACAATTGGCAGCGAAAACTACATGCGCGGGTATTATCAAGGCAGATATAGAGATAACCATATGATTACCCTTCAAAGTGAATTTAGGTTTAAAATTTGGGGCCCATTAAATGGGGCCGCATTTGTTGGTGCTGGTAATGTTGGAAGTGAAATAAAAAATCTTAACCAAAATGTAAAACCTAATTATGGGATAGGAATAAGGGGACTTATTATTCGTAAGGAGAAAATGAGTGCTCGCCTTGACCTAGGCTTTGGTGAAGGAAAGATTAGAGGTTTTTACTTCACCATGTTAGAAGCTTTTTAAGCCTTTTTACTTTTATAGGGGCAATGCCTGCAACCATTGGTGCAACAGTATCCACGCGCTAAGTGATAGGCAGCTGTAAATACCATAAAGCCATTTTCAAAATAGTAGTGCACCCCTTGCACCAACTCATTTTTCTTTATTGGTTTATTTGTATCTGTAGGTTCAACCCTGCTCATTTTATCAAGAATGAAGATGTATTAATACCTGCTCTAAAACTTTTGATGTACTTGCCATTTTCATCATAAATCAATATCTCACTTTTTTGAACATAGTCTTTAGCATCTGTTATCAAAATTTGTTTTTGATAACTATCATATCCCAATCCATAAAATGTTCTTCCACTAGATGGAATAAAGGCAGCAATTGGCTTTGTGCTGCCATTAATAGGCATGCTCCAAACATCTTTGACCAACCAAAACAACATGTCTTTTGTTTCATTCATCAAAAGTTTAATGGGCAGGTTCCCCATGCCTAATC
Organism: Bacteroidota bacterium; assembly: GCA_027488905.1. Classification (GTDB taxonomy): domain Bacteria; phylum Bacteroidota; class Bacteroidia; order UKL13-3; family UKL13-3; genus B1. The sequence continues at coordinate 145,364 of JAIYAT010000034.1, read as the reverse complement.
CAATGGTTTTTTCAATGCTATTTTGTGTAAGAGATAAACAGTGCAATTGAGGCTCAACTTTGTTGTTGCCAGTTTCATTTCCTGTGGTCAATACCCAAAGCTTATTGTTTTTGTCTAAGACCAAACTAATGGCGCCATACCCAATAAGAATGCTGTCAGAAAGCATATTGGTTTTGGTGTCTATAACATACAAGTGGCTTTGATATTTATTGCAAACAAAAACTTTTTCTCCATACTTTAACATCTCCTCTGTCCAGCCGCGGCAAGCAATTTTGCCGCTCACTTGAAGGGTATTTAAGTTTACAATTGCAATATGGTTATCATACAAATCACTCACATAAGCCGTTTGTGCATTGATGGGTAACATAAACCTTGGAGAACGCAGTCCCACAATGCTGCCTTCCGATTTAAAACTATGCTTGTTAATGATTTCAATTTTCCCAGAATTGTTAAGCACCAAGTAAATCTTGTCTCCCCAAATGCACATGGATTGCAATACATCACCTAAAGGTTTTTGGTTTACTGTTCTGTAAACATCTTCATAAAGTGTTCCTGTTTTGTTATCCTTAAAGCTTAATGCTGCATTTCCCCATTGAAAATTTCCTTCGCTACCTATAAGCATGCCTTGGCTTAAACTATCGCCCGGAACTGCTTTGGGTGTTACACTTGGTGTTTTATCACAAGCACTAAATACCAAACTTAAGCCTACTAAAAGTAGCAGACTTAAGTATGTTAATTTATTTTTTTGTGCAGTTGTTAGCACCATTATTGTTTAATTATTTTTTGGCTATAGTTTCCTTTTTCGGTTTGAACCAAAAGCAAATATACACCCGAAGTTAGCTCTCCTACATTGATTTCTTTGCCAATAGAAGTAGCTACAAGGCTTCCTTGTAAGTTGTAAATTTTAAGGCTAACTTCATTGGCTGCAACATCAACTTTTAAGTTTTCGGCAGCAGGATTTGGATAAACCGTTACAGCTAAGGCTTGCTTGTTATCGTTTAATCCAACCGAAACCTGTTCCAACCTGTCCATACAAAAGTAAATAGGCGTGTTAATGCCAAAATCTCCAGTGTCTGAAGAGGCAAAGTTAAAACCTAAACTGTCCACCATACCAAGTGCACTTAAGTCAACATAGGTCCACGATTTAATAATATAATCCTTAGAATTATCGCTGTTTCTATAATCTGCAAGGTAAAACTCAATGGCAGTATCCGCAGGGTTTCCGCCGTTTTTCCAGCCGCTAATAATCACCTTAAGAAAATCTGGGTCGTTGCCGCTGGCTCCACCAAATTTCTTAGAGAACTGACTTCCGTCTTTCATATCATAATAGGCATAGGTAGTATTGCTTATAAAGAAACCTGTAAGCGGAGAGCTCGCATTCGTGCGCACCTTAGCATCTCCATAAGCCACTGCATACTGCTCAGATTGATAGCCACCACCAGCAACACTTGCATATTGATTCATGAATCCTTTGGTAGTAGAATCTTTGATATTTGATACAGCAAAGCCTCCCCAGCTTTCAAAGCCAAAGGCCGTGTCGTATTCATTCACAAAGAAATTGGGTCCACTGTTAAAACCGCCCTTCCAATCGTTGCCATTGTAATAACCTTTGGCAGGTAAAGTAATGTCTTCAAAGTCGGAGATTTGTGCGAAAGCTTGGGTACAAATGAGCAAGGCAATGCTCAATAGTGTGGTAATTGTTTTTGTCATAATTGATATTGTAAGGTGAGTTGAAAATTTCTTAAAGGCATGGGTCTGTTTACCATGATTTGATAGGTTTCATTCAAAAGGTTTTGTATGCTTACTTGTAAACTTAAAACATGTTTTTTTAGGTTCAAACCATAACTAGCTGCAATACTGTGTAACTGATAGGGAGCTAACCAGCTTTGGTTGTCTGAGCTGGTAAATCTATTGCCTATATAATTCCAAGTATATAAAATTGTTAACCTCTTAAAATTTAATCCTGCTTGTACTTGTTGTTTTATTCTTGGTGTAAAAATCAATTGTTTGTAAAGTGATGAATCTGCACCCAACTTGCTGCTCACCGGTGTGGCCTGTGTTACATCAAGCAACCCGCCTAAATGCAATTTGGATTTACCAAGTAACATCCCAATTTGCCATTGCCATTCTATGCCTTTGCTTATCACTTGGTGTACATTCATGGGCTTACTTAAGTTACCAGAAACGGGTACCCATAAAATCCAATTGCTGATTTCTTTGTGATAAGTTGTTATGGTATGACTGTAATTTATTGATTTAAGTAGGTCAAACTTGTTTCGAATACTCAGTTCATAACTTATTCCATCTTCTGCTTGCAACCCAGGATTTCCCATCTGCGGCCAATACAAATCATTAAAGGTAGGAAGTCTATAACTTCTCGAGGCATTTGCTAAAACAGTTAAACTTTTATGGATAAACCATTGCACACCGTAAGAGGGCATCAATGGAACGCGTTTCCCATCTACCCATTCACTTCTTAAACTAATTTGCTGCTGCAACTTGGAGGTAAAAGCATTGTGTTTTATTGAACCAAAAATGGCATTTCTTACTTGTGTTGCTTCAATGGTATAGAAGTTGCCATTCTGAAATAAACTTCCATTGCCTTGCAAGCCTTGGCTCATGCCGCTTAAGAGAACATCTATTTTTTTACCATGCCAAAACTGATCTATAAACTGCGTTAATTGTATGCCCTTGGTTTGGCTCAAACCGTTTAATAAATCATTGTAGACAATATCATCTTTAAAGAAGCCTGTTCTGCTTTGCAGTTCATACTGTTGCTTCTTAAATTTATACTCACCCATTAACCGCAATTGCTTGTCATGCTGAGTGGCGTTGGCCATAGGGTTAAGCGAGAATTCAGGTAAGTTTCTTTGCGCTTCTTGCCACCAAAGTCTTAGCCCAACTTCATGATATTTTCCAATCAAACCATTTATTTCATGCAAGTAGGCATATTGTTTAAAATTTGCATGACTTGCCCTAGAAACCTCTGCTGAAATTTGTGAGTTGCCAGGTTGCAACAAGTTTGCCTTATGAAAGGTAAAATCATTTTGCCCTTGTTGACGATAAAACCCCAAGTTGTTCTTCCATTTTCCAAGCTGCAATTGCACTTTAGCGCCAAGGGTATTCAAGCCAAAACTGCCAATGCCTGTCATCAATTTGAGGTGGTTCCCTTCAAGCAATTTGTTTTGGGTTTGTATATGAATGCTTCCTCCAATGGCACCAGAGCCAAATAGTACCGCCGGACTTCCATATTGCAAGGCAATGCCTTCCAACAAAAAGCTTGGTAACAAAGCTAAATCTGTTTGCCCATTTAGCGGACTTTGCAAAGCAAAACCATTCCAAAGAACTGGTGTATGGTTGGCGTTTCCGCCTCTAAACGAAGCGGTGGCCAAAGCTGCAGGGCCATAATTTTTTATAAATACTTGGCTCTGACTGCCTAAAACTTGAGCCAAGCTTTGTTGTTGGAAATGAAGCAAAATTGTGCTGTCAAGCAATTGAAATTTACTGCCCGCAAAAAAATTAGGGTACCTTAGTCCAACAATTTTTACCGCAGGCAATACTTTGCTGGTGTCGGTTTGAACCAAAGGATTTGCCCACAGTGGTTGGATACACAAAAGTGTAAAACATAATAGGCCTATAGCCTTGTATTGTAGTTGTTTTTTTACCATAGTTCAGCCAACTCTTTTTCCCGAGAGTCAATTGATTGTTATTTGCTATGGCAGGTCTTCTGACTTACACCAATTTTACCGGCCTTCCCATCCCTGTAAATCAGGACAGTGGCAAAGAGAGGATAAAATTTGCTGACAAGGTCAGCTGGTGCTTACAGCAGCGGGTACTGTTCAAGATTTTCACTCGATTCCCTTTTCATACACAACCGTAATTGTGTAACCGAAAGCATGACAAAAATAGTCAGAGATTTTTCTATTGCAACAAAAACTTTTGCAAATTGGGTTTGGTTCAAACCGAATTATTGCACCTCGTAAGCGCCAATCCATGGGTTTACAGCATTTCTGCTTCTTCCTTTTAAATCAAAAAAAACGCCCACAGCAATGCCTGTATTTTTGCAAGGCGAAGTTGGTTCGGGTTCGTAATCGAATTTTGAGACATTCTTAAATTTTGGATCGCGGTTAAGGATATTTCCATTAATGGCTAAGTTAAAATTCTTTGTTTTGATTAAGCAAGCCTCAATGCGTTTGGTTTGAACTGGCACTCCATCTGGGTCTTCAAATACGAGTAGCTCATCGTCTAAACTGCCATAAATGATGTTGTTTTGAAGGATAAATGACAAGGGGAACTTGTATATAATGTTGCCATCTTCATTTCTGCCTGGCGCATTGGAAAGGTAAAAACCTGGGTCTTTTCTTCCAGCATTTTGGCTTTGTGCAGAAAATGTATTGTGAAGCAATTCATAGGTTCCGCCAAGTTCTCCAATAAAGGTAAATAGGCCACAATTGCTTACCAAGCAGTTTTCCATTTTTACCTTGGCGGTATAGTTTAACATGCCAACTGCACTCATGTTTCTAACAATGGTTTCTTTAACTTCTAAACCAAAGGTACCTGCGCTGGGCATTGAGTCTACTTCTATGCCTATGTATCCATTTTTGATAATAGCACCTGTAATTTTATTGCCGCTGCTACCGGGTAAAAATCTTAAGCCAATCCATTGTCCTGCCAGTTCCTTGTAATCATCATCAAGCCTGCTTCCTTCAAAAATAACAGGCTTATCTACGGTTCCATTTACTACCAAAGAGCCTTGAATAAGAATGGCAGAATTATTATAATTATGAATTCGTGTACCTGCTTCAATGGTGAGTGTGCAGCCTTTTGGAATGAGAATGGAATCATAAATGACATAAGGCTTTTCGTTGGTCCATAGTAGATTGCCAGCATTGCAATCCAGCACTTCATTTTGAAAGTAATTGGCATCTTGTGTCCAAGCCACAAGGTCAACATCTTGTTTGTTGCCATTGGTTTCAAACAGAATTTGATCGGCAACAATAAATGGGGTATTACTACCTACTTGGTTAATATAGGCTTGTACAAAAATATAAATACTGTCTTCACCACGTATTTCAATTTCGTTGAAGGAATTTCCGCTTCTTCCATCTACATTGAGTTTAAAGATGCCATAGAAATTGCCAACCAAAGAAATATTTGTTTTTACAGCTTCTTTATTTGGATTGCTTACCCGCACCTGAAGTGTAACCGAGCGCGGTGAATTTGGATTTTCGCCCAATTTAGAAAAAATGGTATCGAAAAATACTGTATCAGTAGAAAAGCTTAGGTTGACCCTATCTTTTGTAAATATATCCTGCTTGCGGCAGCTTTGTAGGCCTCCAATTAGAAGAAGGATTAGCACTATAGGGATTAATCTTTTCAATTTTAATGAGTTTGGTTCAGACGATTAAACGCAAATGTATTGATACTTGTTGTTAAATGGAATAGCGTTCAATAATCCAATCTGGAATTTGGGCAGCTCTGCCATTGCTTATTAAAATCATGGTATAGTTAAAATAACCTGTGCAAGATTCTTTGCGGTTGTCTGCCCTAAGAATTCTGAAGTTTACTTTAACCCCGTCCTTGTAAAATTCGTCGATGTGCGTTTCAACAATTAATTCATCCCCTAAACCCAAAGGACGTTTAAATTCGATGAAGGTATTGCGCACTACCCAACCGTAACCATGTTTCATAAATTCTTGGATAGGCATTTTATAGCAGCGTTCCATTTGGTCATATCTGGCGGCAAGCACATAATCTATGTATTTACTGCTGTGCACATGGATATTCATGTCAATGTCATCTGGCCTAACTCTTAGCAGTGTTTCGAAACGGGTTTTATTTAGATTCATTTAGACTTGCAATTTAAGGGATACGAATAAAAACTTTATGAGAATTAAATCCTTATTGAGAATATATAGTAAGTAAATAGTAAAAAAAACTGATATTCGAAATTAATTGCCTCAAGTTCATAAGTTTGTTTTGATGAAAACCGCCCTATTTTATGTATTAATATTTTGCTCCATATCGGTAGGAGCCACGCATTTGGTGGGCGGAATGATAGAGTTAAAGTGGAATGGAGGCGATAGTTATACCATTCGTGTAAAGGTGTTAAGAGATTGTGAGAATGGTAATCCTGGGGCATATTTTGATGATCCAATAACGGTGGGTATTTTCGAAAAAGGCACCAATGCCAAAAAAGCTGAGTTTTCCCTCAATTTTTTTAGTAACAATGATGATACTTTAAGTTTTACGGGTGAAAACTGTGCAAATATCATTACTGGTTGTACGCATATAGCAACCTACTCAAAAAATGTTACTTTAAATTCAAATGTTTACAATAGCAACAACGGCTATTATTTATCATGGCAAAGATGCTGCAGGAATGGCATTATCAATAATATTATCAATCCAAATGATGCTTCAATGGCTTTGTACACGGAGGTTCCAAATTTAAAAACAGTTAAAAATAGTTCACCACGGTATATCAACAATCCAGTTACCTTGCTTTGTGTAAGTAATCTTTTCGAATACAACATGAATTTTGTGGATGATGACGGAGATGTGCTTAAATATAGTTTTATCAATCCTCTAAATGGAGATTTAAATAGAGACCAGCCTACTTCGGTTATTGCAAGGCCAGGACCATATTCATCTGTAGTTTACAAGCCAGGTTATTCTAATGCCGGTCCAATACAAGGGAGTTTGCCGCTAGAAATTAATGAGACCACAGGTTTAATAAAATGCAATCCTAGTACGCCTGGTGTTTATGTGGCTAGTATTCTCGTGGAGGAATTTCGGTTTGGGGTAAAGATTGGCGAAGTACGTTTGGAGCTTCAATTTAGCGTAACCATTTGCCCTAATAATCCACCTTTGAGCAGTGTAACTACCTTTAACGACCAATTGATTTTAGAAGATACCGTTCGGATACCAGTGTATGAAGAGGTTTGTTTTAAAATTAGAGGAATAGATATAGAAGACTCTGTTTATTTGAGTGTTCGCATGGGTGATTTAGATTCTAGCATTACATCTCGACCAGTGTTTGATAGTCTTGTTGCTGGTGTAAAATCGGTTCAAACCACTGTTTGCTGGAAAGGTACTTGCGAATTGGAGGACATTGCGCCAGTTCCTTTTTATGTAAACCTAAAAGACAACGGCTGCCCAATAGCAAGAAGTGTTGAAACTAAATTTTATGTAAAGTTTACGCCAATGCCCAAGGTTCCATCTACTGATTTATTGTGCATGACTTTGGCAAATTTTAAAGAGACTACCGTTTACCTTGGAGATTCTAGCGAACCCAAAGACCCGTTTTTTGCTTATTATTTGGTTTTTAGAGGTATTAATAATGCTAATTATCAGATTATTGATACTTTATATAACAAGGTGTCAAGGTTAATTTTTGACCCAAACACCCCAGACTATCACAAAATAAACTATACCTACTATATGGTTGGGGTGAACCAATGTGGAGATTTGGGTCAAACCAGCGACACACTAGGAACCTTTGAACAATTGGAGTTTATCCCGCAAAAGCAGTTTCTGAAATTTGTAAGCGTAGAAAACAATAAAGCCATTGAAATCAATTGGCCTCAAACACCAGAGAGAGACTTTGCCAAATACTTTTTGTATAAAACTACCAATGGAAATCCGTCTTTTGAAACCTTAAAAGTATTTGAATCTATAACTGATACCACTTTCTTAGATACGGCTGTGGATGTGGCAAATACCAGTTATTGTTACCATTTGGTGATGCTTGATACCTGCGAAAATATGGGTCCACAAGGTAAAATTGCCTGCTCAATGGTTTTGAAAGGAACTGCTCAGAAGTTTAAGAACGCTTTGAGCTTCAATGCTTATGAGGGCTGGAGTGGTGGTGTGGAAGAATACAGAATTATGCGAGCCGACCCAGCAACTCCTTACGCAAAAGTTGGTAATGCAAATTCATCTTTAAGGTATTTGGACGAAGAGCTGAATTTTAATGAGGGATTATTTTATTATTATATATACGCTAAAGAGCAAAATGGTTTAACCAATGCGCCCTTTTTTGATGCATATAGTGTTTCAAATACCATAGAATTATACCAGCCCCCAAATTTATACGTGCCTAATGCTTTTACAGCAAATGGGGATGGACTGAACGACAAATTCCAATGGGTGCCAGTTTTTGTAAAGGATTTAGAAGTAAGGATTTATAACCGTTGGGGCGAAACCGTTTTCGAAAGTAAAGACAAGCTAGCCCAATGGGATGCCACCTATAAAGGAAGTCCAGTTCAGGAGGATGTGTATTTTTACATTATCTCCTACACAGGTTACGAAGGAACTCAGAAATCCACTTCTGGAAGTTTCACCCTTTTGAGGTAAGTGGTTGGTTTGCAGTATAAAACTAGCTGCTTCCCAAAATGAAATTAGTATCATTTTGGGCTTTTCCACCTTTTATTAACTTTTATTTGCCTGAGGTTGAAAAGCATGGGAAAGTTTACCATGATTTAGGAAAATCTTAATCTTCCAAAACCATGCTTTTTTGTATTTTTACAGCCCAGATTTAGGAGGAACAAAGTGTATGTTAGAAGAAAAACCAGTATTATTAGTTAAACGTAAAAACATTCAATTGGTCATTGATTATTGTTTAGACCAACGCACAGGCTTCACTGTAAGTCCGCGCGCCATTTCTAACGACGATTTCGAGTTAGAAGTTGATGTGAATGGAATTAAGCAAGCAATTGCCCTAGGTATGTTTGCTAAAGAAAATAAAATAGAAGTGGCAGGTTTAGGTGAATTAGCAAAGCCTAAAACAAGTGCAGCAAGAAAGCCAGAAGCTAAAGAGGCTCCTTCCTTGATGTCTCAGCCTTCTATTGAACCAAAGGAAGAAGGTTCGTTGCTAAGTTTCGACTTAAATGTTACTGACAACTAGGTTTCATTGCCTAAAAGTTGTTGCCATATTTAAGGATTCACTGTTCTGATTAAACAGTGAAGATTTGATTGATTACACAAGAATGGGAGCTTAGGCTCCTATTCTTGTTTTATGTGGTTATCTTTGGACCGGATGGAGCAATATTCAGAAGAAGAAATTCAGCAGTTTGAAGAGCAAGAGCAAGAACTCTTTGAACACTTTCGCATTGTAGTAGACAAAGGTCAAAGCTTGTTAAGAATAGATAAATTCTTAATGAACCGAATGGAGAATGCAAGCCGAACTAAAATTCAGGCGGCGGCAGACGTAGGTTCAATACTTGTTAATGAGAAGCCAGTAAAATCTAGCTATAAGGTAAAACCTTTGGATGTAATTTCTATTGTTTTACCAACGCCACCAAAGGATACCGAGATCGTTCCAGAGGATATTCCAATTACCATTATTTATGAAGACGAGCAGGTAATGTTAGTCAATAAAAATCCAGGGATGGTTGTCCATCCTGGGTATAACAATGTGAGTGGAACTTTGGTTAACGCCCTTGCTTGGCATCTTAAAGACTTAGCCTTCGCCAAAGAAAATAATGTACGCCCAGGTCTTGTTCACCGCATTGACAAAAACACAAGCGGCATTTTAGTTATCGCTAAAAGTGATATTGCCATGACACATTTGGCTAAGCAGTTTTTTGACCACAGCATTGAGCGCACCTATCAAGCTTTGGTTTGGGGCGATTTTGAGGAAGAGGAGGGCACAATTACTGGTTATATTGGTAGAAGTGCAAAAGACAGAAAAGTATTTCAGTTGTATGATGACCCTGAAAAAGGGAAATGGAGTGTAACGCATTATAAAGTTCTTGAGCGTTTGCAGTATGTAACTTTAATAGAGTGTAGGTTAGAAACCGGCCGCACCCATCAAATTAGGGTGCATTTGAAAAGCATTGGCCATCCAATATTTTCGGATGATACTTATGGAGGTGCCCATGTGGTGAAAGGAACTAGTTTTGCACGGTATAAACAATTTGTAGAAAATTGCTTTGCACTAATGCCTCGGCAAGGTTTGCATGCAAAGTCATTGGGATTTATTCATCCTATCCTAAAAAAGAAGTTAATGTTTGACAGTGAGTTGCCAGCTGATTTTGCCGCCGTCTTAGAAAAATGGCGTCACTATGTGCAGTTTAAGCCTTACGAGGAGGAAGAAGAAAAACATAAACTAGACAATGCAGAGCAGAAATTGATGAGTCAGAAGAAGTAGTAGCCAAGTAACCCTAATGGTGAGCCGAGCGGCAGCCGAGGTGTTGATTTTTATCTTAACTCAAACGCAAGGTTCGACCCCTTCAGGGTCGCCCACTTTCAGATATACCTTTTTTTATTGATATTCAATCCTTTCAGGATTGTTTTTCTGCAAGTTGCCTGAGGCTAGGAACCAATAGCCTAACGGAGCGGCATTCGAGGCACTAGAACTGAATCAATCCCCTTAAGCCAAGTATTAACAAGGCCCAAAAACACAGGGCGCCAAGCATAATTAATTTGATGCGCCATTTATTAGGCTCAATGGCAGAGGCTAATATGGTTCCAATAGGCATAGAAAATAACACAGGTGTTAGCAAGGCAATGCCAAATACTTCGTACTTTTTGATGAAAACAACCAACTTTCGCTTAAATGGACTAAACTTAATGGGCTTATTCTTTTTGGGATAATAACGCCTGAATACCTTTAAAATCGAATCCCATAAATACAAGTAAATTACCACGCCTATCATGCCACCAGAAACACTCAAGATAAAGGCTTCAAAGGTATTAAAACCCAATACCAATGCGCTGGTTATGCCTACCACAAATTTAAAACCGCTCCAAAGCAAAACGGTTAGCATCTTAATGATTAATTCCATGCTTATTTATGTGATGCTTCTATAGCCGCTCTAACATTGCCATGTTTCTTTAGTAAGTTAGCTGCTTTTGTTTCGCTAATTCCTAATTCTTCTGCAAGCATTTTATTTCCTCTTTTCACTAATTTTTCATTGCTTAAGCGCATATCAACCATTTTATTCCCTTTTACTCTGCCTAGTTTAATCATAAGGGAGGTACTAATCATATTTAATACCAATTTTTGAGCGGTACCCGATTTCATGCGTGTGCTGCCTGTTACAAATTCTGGTCCAACCACCACCTCAATGGGGTATTTTGCTGTGGCCGCCAATTTAGAATGTTTGTTACAGGTAATGCAGGCAGTTTCAATTCCAACAGCATTTGCCTTTTCTAAGGCGCCAATCACATAAGGAGTAGTTCCACTTGCCGCAATACCAATTAAAAAGTCTTTGTCAGAAATCTTATGCTTTTGCAAATCTATCCAACCTTGTTCGTTGTCATCTTCTGCAAATTCAACGGCCTTTCTAATGGCTTTGTCTCCTCCTGCAATAAGGCCAATCACCATGCCAAACGGCACGCCAAAGGTAGGAGGACACTCACTGGCATCTACAATACCCAATCTGCCACTTGTGCCTGCGCCTAGGTAAAACAATCGTCCGCCTGCTTGCATCTTTTTGAAGGCAGCATTCACTACCTTCTCAATTTTGGGAATTGCCTTGCCCACAGCTATAGGTACACCTAAGTCTTGCTCATTTATGCCACGCAACAAATCTTTAGTAGACATTTTTTCTAAGTGATTGTATTTTGAGTCGGCCTCAGTAGTTTTTATTATTTTCTTCTGTTTATTCATGGGTGTACTACTTACTGCAAAACTTATATTTGCCAGCAACGTTTCAAAGTTATGTCAAATAAATTCAATAAGTGGCAGCCATTTATATATGCCTTGGTTTTGTCAATGGGATTAGCCATGGGTATTTTTCTAAGACCTGCAGGCTCGGTTCAAACCTTTATAGGAAAAAGCGACAAGTTTAGCGAATTGCTCTCCATCATAGACCAATCCTATGTTGATACAGTTGATAAGGATGTTTTAGAAGAAGAAACGATTAATGAAATGCTTCATACGCTAGACCCACATTCTGTGTATATTCCTGCTTCTGAATTGAAAGTAGCCAATGAGCAATTGGAAGGAAATTTTGAAGGAATTGGCGTTGAATTTAACATCATTGATGATACCATTATGGTTGTTTCTGCGCTTAATGGCGGCCCTGCGCAGGAATTGGGGATTTTACCAGGGGATAGAATTGTTAAAGTAGACAGCATAGGAGTAGCAGGAAATGGAATTACTTCCGAAAAGGTTTTTAAATTGTTAAGAGGTAAAGGCGGCTCAAAAGTTAAAGTCCAAATTTATAGACCAGGTGAGAAGCAATTAATTCCATTTACCATCACTAGAGGCACCATTCCGATTTACAGTGTGGATGCGTGGCGCATGTTAGACAAAGAAACTGGGTACATCAAGGTTAGTAGGTTTGCAGAGAATACCCATGATGAGTTTATGACAGCCTTTAATGAACTTAAAGCACAGAATCTTCAAAACCTAGTTTTAGATTTAAGAGGAAACCCGGGCGGATATTTAAAAACGGCTATTGATTTAGCAGATGAATTTTTGGAAGACGCCAAATTAATTGTTTATACCCAAGGTAGGGCTAAACCAAGAACCGAATATAGCGCAGATCGAAAAGGGGTATTTGAAAAAGGTAAATTGGTGGTACTTATAGATGAAGGCTCAGCCTCTGCCAGCGAAATTGTGAGCGGTGCCATACAAGATTGGGACAGAGGAATGGTTATTGGAAGAAGGAGTTTTGGCAAAGGCTTGGTTCAAGAACCTTACGAATTAAGTGATGGTTCTGCGCTTAGATTAACAGTGTCTAGATATTACACGCCAAGCGGTAGATGCATACAAAAGGATTATACTGATAAAGACAAATATGATCATGAATTGTATGAACGCTATGCCAATGGAGAACTAGAAAGTGAAGGTTCACAAACCATTTTCGACTCTACGCCTTACTTCACCAAAAGACTGAATAGACCAGTATTTGGTGGTGGTGGTATTTATCCTGATAAGTTTGTTGCCATAGACACGAGTTACAATTCGCAGTTTTTAATGAGAGTTATTTCTAAAGGCTTAATTGGCAAATTTTCTTACGAATACCTAGATGCCCATAGAAAAGAAATAACAGCTATAAAAGACTTAACAAGTTATGTAAATGGGTATCAAATTTCTCAAAATGTGTTTGAAGATTTTATTGCTTTTGTAGTAAAGAATGAAGTTCAAAGTCCAAACAAAGAAGAAAAAAAGCGTTCTGAGAAGTTTATCAAATTGCAGTTAAAAGCGTTGGTAGCAAGGCAAATTTGGCGCGACCAAGGCTTTTTTGCAGTGGTTCAAACCGAAGACAAAGCCATTGCTTATGCGCTTAAGGCAATTGCTCAAAATCAAGCTTTGCTAACCGGTTCTACCAATTGAGCGGGAAGTTTAAAGGATAAGTATTTTATTTTTCTTCCTTTCGCACTAAACAAATTTTCATAATGGGTGCGAATGTTTTTTACATAGCTATCAACTGTTTCAGAAAGATGCACATCTCTATCTAGTTGTATCGGTTTGATCCTAAGCTGCTCGAACAATTCGCAGGTAAAATCAAAGAGACCATCGTCGTCTGTTTTGAAATGTAAAACGCCATCGTCATGGATTACTTCTTTATATATTTTTAGGAAGCGTTGATGGGTAAGACGATGTTTATCGTGACGGTCTTTGGGAAAGGGGTCGGGAAAGGTAATCCAGATTTCACTTACCTCACCTTTGTCAAAATGTTCGGCAAGTTTTTCAATTACCATTCTAATAAAAGCCACGTTATTTCTTTTGGTTTCTATGGCTTTTTTTGCACCCACCCACATACGATTGCTTTTAAGCTCGATACCAATAAAGTTTTTTTCGGGAAATGCCTCAGAAAGTGCAACAGTATATTCTCCCTTTCCACACCCTAATTCTAATACAATTGGATGCTTGTTTTTAAAATAATCTGAATGCCACTTTCCTTTTAAATGCCTTGGGAAATCAAAGCAATTCTCAAACGAACTAAACTCGGCAAATCTTCTTAACTTGTCTTTACCCATTAAAAAATATTAAACTGCCTGATTAAATGGTTTAACCTTTAAAAGCCAGCTCAGCATTGGGCCTGCCATTACACTTGTAACCACAGCCATAATTACGATGGCTACGAATAGCTCTTCTCCAATTAACTTGGCTTGAAGTGCAAGTAATGCTAAAATTATTTCCATAGCTCCTCGTGCATTCATACCAAATCCAACTGCTAAACTTTCTCGATTACTTAAGCCTCCCCATAGCGCACCTAAACCTGCTCCAGCTATTTTACAAATGATAGCTAAAACCAATACAATAGAAACAACTTGAAGATTGAAGTTAAGTAAAAAATCCACCTTGAACCCAATAGAAATAAAAAACAAAGGGGCGAAAATACTTGTCACAAATTGGTTCACAATTTCTCTGGTTTTTTCTTGTAGGTGAACCGAATCACCAAAAGCGATTCCTGCAATAAAGGCTCCAAATATTGCATGAATTCCAATAGATTCTGTAAATGCTGCTCCAAGAAAGGCAATACCAAGGCTTATGCTTAAGAATCCACCGGGCCAACTGAAGTTTCTTTTTGCCCAAGGCAAAGACTTATTAATTAAAATTCGCCCAATGGTCAACATTCCTATTGCGTATAAAACCGTTAATCCAAATGTTAAGAGGGTATTACTTTCTGATTGTTCATTAATCATACCAATGATGGTTGAAAACAAAATCCAGCCGATGATATCATCAAACATTGCAGCAGCAATAATAATCATGCCTATTCTGGTTTTAAATATTCCCAAATCCATTAGCGTTCTTGCGATAATAGGTAAGGCAGAAACTGCCATGGCTGTCCCAATGAAAAGAGAGAATACATTTCTATCACTATAATTGCTGTTTCCAAACAAAGGGGTAAAATAGAAGGCAATTAAATAACCTAATCCAAAGGGTAGGATCAGCCCAAGCACACTTGTTTTTAGGGCGGTTGAACCTTGCTTTCTTATGATAGATAAGTCAACTTCCATTCCTGCCACAAATAATAACATGATGACAGATAAGGAGGTTAAACCATTTATGGCTATTGGAACATTTCCTTCTTTAGAAAAGAAAAAGGCACTAATTTCTGGAAAATACTTCCCCAGAAATGTTGGGCCTAATAGTATTCCTGCAAATAGTTCACCTACTACCAATGGAATTTTGAACTGTCTAAAAAACTCACCCATCATTCTAGATATGATTAAAAGAGAACCTAGACTTATCAGCAAGGCAATGAGTTCAGAATGGCTTAAGGTTTTCAAATGGCTTTTTCTTTTGGATGAACAATCAAAAGGCTACAAGGTAAATCTGCCAATGCATATTCAATATCATGCGGAAAAACCCTATCCAATAAATTCAATTGTTTGTCGGGCGAGTTTACAACTAACAAATCAGCATTTTTAAGACGAGCATAATTAGAAATCACATAGCCAGGTTTTCCTTCAATTCTTTCGGTAATCACTTTTAAATTACCACAATCTGTGCACCTTAATATTTCTTCGAGTTTTTCGTCTTCTTCTTTTAAAATTTGCTCCCTTCTTTCTTCCGCTTCATTTTCTTTAAGCTCTTCGCTGCGGATTAAGGCCAATTTGCCTGGATCAGATTCTTGAATGATGCTTACTGTTCCAGCTAAATACTGATTAGCAATTTCTACTGCCACAGCAATGGTGTTTTCGGTTTTAGGATGGTCGGTACCCTCAACCACAAGATGGCTAAAGCCTTTGGGATGCGTGCTTGGTTCAGTAAGTAATAGCATACTGCATTTCACCTTCCTACTTAATTGTCTTGAGATATCGCCTAAGACAAATTTTATCAAACTTTCTTTTTCTAACGCACCAGCCACCAATAGGTCAATATCTAATTGTTGGGTCAAGGCAATAATGGTTTCAACGGGTTCACCCTCCTCCCAAACAACCTGATTGTTCCCTTTGTCCAACTCAAACCTATGTAAGAGATGTTTTAAATATTGTTCTTCTTGCAGGCTTTTTTTGCCTATATGAATAAAGAACATTTGTGCACCAAATCGTTGGTGCAGCAAACGGGCTTCGGCGAGCATGGCTTCGCACCTTGGCGAGAATGCTACGGCAATAGCAATTTTCGCAAAAGAATTTCCTTCATTACGCATTTTACAAACTTAGGTGTAATTGGATAATTTCTGAGTAGGTAATTGAGGTTTTTACCTAAACTTGCAGCAATAAATTATGGACAAAGCAATCTTACTGGAAGCCTATGCCCACATGTGTTCGGTGCGTGCAATGGCAGAAATATACGATGCCAATAGGCCAATTGCCAAATATGTACACTCTACCAGTCGGGGCCACGAAGCCATCCAACTAGCTGTGGGTATGCAACTTACAGGTGATGATTATGCCGCTCCTTATTACCGCGATGAGAGCATGTTATTAGGGATGGGCATGAGCCCTTATGAGCTAATGTTGCAATTATTAGGCAAAGCAGAAGACCCATTTTCCGGGGGTAGAACTTATTATGGTCACCCTAACCTTAAGCGAGCAGGATTTGTAAAAATGCTTCATTCGAGCTCTGCCACGGGCATGCAAGCCATTCCAGCCACAGGTATGGCACATGGTATTGCTTATTTAGAAAGTCAGGGCTTACTAGAAGCTGAGGAAAACCCAGTAATCCTTTGCAGCCTTGGCGATGGTTCAGTTACAGAAGGTGAAGTAGCTGAGGCCTTTCAAATGGCTGTGTTGAAAAAGTTGCCAATTTTTTACCTAATTCAAGACAATGATTGGGGCATTAGTGCCAGCGGTGCAGAAATGCGTGCCATGGATGCCTACGAATATGCTGCAGGTTTCAAAGGCTTGCAAAGATTAAGAGTGGATGGCAGTGATTTCTTGAAATCTTGGAATGCTGTTTTACAGTGCATTGATTATGTTAGAGAACACAGAGCGCCAATTTTGTTGCATGCCAAAGTTCCTTTGTTGGGCCATCATACCAGTGGAGTAAGAAAGGAATGGTACCGCACAGAGGATGACATGTCTAAGCATTTAAAGGATGACCCAACCCCAAAGTTGAGAAACCATTTGTTGGAAATTGGTATTCCAGAAACAGAACTTAGAGAAATTGAAGAAATACAAGCAGATAAAGTTGCACAACAGTTTAAACAGGCTGTAAACGCTGCCGACCCAGAGCCAAGCACTGCACTCGACCATATTTATACACCAAGTGGTGCCACAGAAGAAGTGGGTATTAGAAAGCCCGAAGGCAAAGAACCTGTGGTAATGGTAGATGCCGCTTTACATGCTGTGGACGAGTTAATGGCCAAGCATCCTGAGTGTTTGTTTTATGGACAGGATGTTGGTGCTAGGCTAGGTGGTGTGTTTAGAGAAGCCGCCACGCTTGCTCAAAAATATGGTGATAATAGAGTTTTTAATACACCCATTCAAGAAGCGTATATTATTGGTTCAACCACAGGCATGAGTGCTGTGGGTGCAAAGCCAATCGTTGAAATTCAGTTTGCAGATTATATATGGACAGGCATGAACCAATTGGTTTGTGAAATTACAAAATCCAATTACCTCACCATGGGCAAATACCCAGTGAGCGCAGTGATTCGCATTCCTATTGGGGCTTATGGTGGTGGTGGCCCTTATCACAGTGGCAGCATAGAATCTACATTGCTTACACTCAAAGGAATAAAAATTGCCTATCCAAGTAACGCAGCCGATATGAAAGGCTTAATGAAAGCTGCTTATTATGATGGTAATCCTTGCATCATGCTTGAACACAAAGGCCTTTACTGGAGCAAGAATCCTGGGACAGAATTGGCCAGGTGTGTTGAGCCTGATGAAGATTATATCCTTCCTTTTGGGAAAGCCAATAAGGTTTTACAAGCAAGTGAAGAAGCTATAGATAATGGAGAAAGTTGTGTGGTGGTAACGTATGGCATGGGCGTGTATTGGGCTTTAGCCGCTGCTAAGCAGCATGCTGGTAAAGTTGAGGTACTCGACTTAAGAAGCTTGCAGCCCTTAGATGAGGAAACCATCATGGCTTCTGTTAAAACCCATGGAAAGTGTTTGGTATTAACAGAAGAGCCCTTGCTTAATTCATTTGCCGAAAGTTTAGCGGCTAGAATTATGCAACAATGTTTTACCTCACTAGATGCACCTGTAGCAACCTTAGGCGCCAAAAATGTACCTGCCATTCCACTAAACATGGGATTAGAAGCAGAGATATTGCCTAATTCAGAGAAAGTAGCATTGTCATTAGGGCGTTTGTTGGAGAGTTAAAGTTGTTATTTTTATTATCTTTATAAAAAACTTAAAGGATGAATGCCACTACACTTAAAAGTGCCTTATCTAGTGAGCAACAAAAGGAGATTCTAAAACGCTCTGAACAATTTAAGAAAGGAAAAATTCAAGGTAGTTCCCTAACAGAGGTTCGCAAACGTTTAAAACAAAAAAATAGTCATTAATGGCTTTCAAGCTTCTATTAAACCCTATGAAGTTTTCGAAATGCAAATTGTAGTTTTAGCTGTATTTAACACCAATCAAAATCCAAAGAAAAAAATAACCAAAAGAAAGAGTACAAAAGGTAGTAAGTAGTAGTTTTTTTATAAATTTAGTTTTCGGGTTGAACCAAAGCGCCTTAAGCAACCCAGTATCTTGAAGCGTTGACTACCTAGTATAACCTAAAAACTATGAAAAGAATAACCTTGCTACTCGCCTTTTTATTTATTTATGGTTTTGGTATAGCTCAAAGCAAAATCTTAGTCAATGTTTTGGATTCTTTAACCAATGAACCAATTGCTTATGCCTCTATCACCATTGGAAAAAGCGGCGGCCTAACAGATGATTATGGGCAAGCTTACATAAAATTAGAGTCCATTAAAATTTCAGACACGCTATACATTTCAATGGTTGGTTATAAATCAAATAAAGTAGTTGTAACCAATCACATTACAAGTTATACCATTAAACTTGTTCAAACGGATGTAAAACTTAAAGAGGTTTCAATAATTGGTTTTACAGATGCAGAACTAATAGATCGTTTGTTAACTGCCTACAAAAATACGATGCAAGGCAGTAAGTCATTTGCTGCCTATTTAAATACCTATACCATAAAAGAAAACCTTGAACCAGTGGAGCACATATCTGGTGCCTATAATTTCAATTTTTCTGGACCTAAACTAAGTAGCATCGAATTAAAGCATGGCGATGCGGTTTTTCCTAAGGAAGAATTGAATAAAAACTTTCTTTCTATTGGCATTACAAAATTGTATATTTTATTAAACCCTTTTGGGTTAAATACATCTAAACAGTTTGAGTCGCCTTATAGAATGCCCAAAAACAAAATTTTAGATGGCTATAAACTTGGCTATGAAAGATTAGGAGACAACAGAATAAGTATAAACTTTAGATCAAAAAATAAGCTAAACAATGGTTACGCTATTATTCGTTTAGATTCCTTAAAATTAGAGGAAATAAGCATGACTTGGCGGTTTCTAGAAAATTACCCTTTAGTTTCTATTAATGAAAATGCCTCTATTTCAGATACCATGGTAATAAGTTCAAATACCTACTTTAAGCATGCAAAGTTTACAAATCAGTTGTTAAGATTTGACTTTGTTTATAATAAGGAAAGAATGAAAACACGAAGTATCGGCAGCTTTGTGGATTCAATTCCTTACGATATGCCTATAAATTTTATTGAATATAATAATGACTATTTTAACATTTTATCTCGCCCAGCAATAAGCTCCTCTTTAAACCTTTTTGATAATGATAAGAAGCACGTAGGGAGATTGGATTCTATTTTTAACATTGGAATTGAGGAAACAACATTATTAAGTTCACCACAACTAAGCAATGAAGTAAAGTCGGAGTTTACAGAAATCAGTTATTTCAATGAGGAGTGGACTTTAGATTGGAGCAAAATAATAAATGGCAACCCTGAAAAGCCAATGGATTCAAAAATCAAAACGATTATATATGCCGATAAAATTGTTTATGGAGATTCAGTAATTTTTATAATTGAACCCATTTTTGATTATGCAAGTACAACCTATAATTATGAAAGAGATGCCAAATCAGCTTCTTATATTTCAAATTACTTTTACCTAACTAAAATACAATGTGATCTTTTGTATAAAGAATTAATTAATAGTAAGGTAAGTAGTTATGCGTCATTTAAAGAAATCGTGAAACAGCACGAAGAGGTATTAAGAAAACGACAGTGGAAGTATAAATTCGATACCAATAGTGGTAATAATGAACAGGAAATGAATAGGTGGAATAACCTAATTTTCGCTGAACTTAATGAGTAGGGTTGTAAAACCAATTCAATAAAAGTTGGAATAGTGCATAAGCAATTGTTATTATGTTAGGTTTCGGGTTGAACCAAAGCAGTTTTTAGAAATTAAAGGTGGCCATTATTTTCCTAACACTTTTGGCGATGCTTTAAGAAAAGTGCAAATTTGCCTTTTCATTTAAGCAAACATGAGTCAGATGCAACCCGTAGGAAATCTTGCCACTTTAGAACAAGCCACCCAATTAGGATTACGCCCCGAAGAATTTGATAAAATCAAAGAAATCTTAGGTCGCACACCTACTTTCACAGAAATGAGTATTTACTCGGTAATGTGGAGCGAGCATTGTTCTTATAAAAACTCTATTGTTTGGCTCAAAACGCTACCTAAAGAAGGCGAAAAAATGCTAGCAAAAGCAGGCGAAGAAAATGCTGGCCTTATTGATATTGGTGATGGATTGGCTTGTTGCTTTAAGATTGAAAGCCATAACCACCCGAGTGCCATTGAGCCTTATCAAGGCGCAGCAACTGGTGTGGGCGGCATTAACCGCGATATTTTCTCAATGGGCGCACGTCCAATTGCTCAAATGAATTCATTACGTTTCGGAAATATAGAAAACGAGCGCACCAAATGGTTGGTAAAAGGTGTGGTAAAAGGTATTGGCAATTATGGCAATGCATTTGGTATTCCTACCGTTGGCGGCGAAGTATATTTTGACGATTGCTACCAAATTAATCCCTTGGTAAATGCCATGAGCGTGGGCATCGCCAAAGTGGGTAAAACCGTTTCGGCCATTGCAGAAGGTATTGGAAATCCTGTGTATATTTATGGTTCTGCTACCGGTAAAGACGGTATTCACGGTGCAGCTTTTGCTTCTAAAGACATCACAGAAGATTCTGCAAAAGACCTTCCTTCTGTGCAAGTAGGCGATCCTTTCTGGGAGAAACTTATCTTAGAAGCTACCATGGAGTTGTTAGAAACTACCGAGGCTGTAGTAGGTATGCAAGACATGGGTGCAGCGGGTATCACTTGCTCTACAAGCGAAATGAGTGCAAAAAGTGGTACAGGCATGAAAGTTTGGTTAGACAAAGTTCCTATGCGCCAAGCGGGTATGAAAGATTGGGAAGTATTGCTTTCTGAAAGTCAGGAACGCATGTTGGTAGTTGTGCACAAAGGCAAAGAAGCTGAGGTCGAAAAAATATTCAAGAAGTGGGATTTAACCTACGCGGTAATTGGTGAGGTAACCGATACTGGTCGCGTACAATATTTCATGGACGGAGAGTTGCGAGCTGATATTCCGGGCGAAAGCTTGGTATTAGGTGGTGGTGCGCCAGTTTACCATAGAGAATACAAAGAGCCGCGTTACTTTGAGGAAATCAAAAAATTTGATTTGAACCAAATTGAAGATATAAATATAGCGGCTGCCCCAGCCATTGCCAAAGCTTTGGTTGCGCATCCAAACATTGCAAGCAAACGTTGGGTGTATAACCAATACGATAGCATGGTGGGAACCGTTAACCAAACCACCAATGCACCTAGTGATGCAGCCGTGGTTAAGGTAAAAGGCAGTAACCGCAGCATTGCCATGACCGTAGATTGCAATAGCCGCTTTGTGTATGCCGATCCATTTAAAGGTGCGATGATTGCAGTGGCCGAAGCTGCTAGAAACTTAGTGTGCAGTGGCGCAGAACCGGCCGGTGTTACCAATTGCTTAAACTTTGGTAACCCATACAATCCAGAAGTGTATTACCAATTTGTATATGCCATTAAGGGTATGGGTGAGGCTTGTAAGAAATTTGACACACCTGTAACAGGCGGAAATGTGAGTTTTTACAACCAAAGCTCAGACGACAATGCCGTGTTTCCAACCCCAACCATTGGCATGGTAGGTTTATTGCCAAAAGGTTCAAAACACATGACCTTAAACTTTAAACAAGCTGGAGATGTGATTGTCATGTTGGGTCAAACCCAAAACGATTTAGGCTGCTCACATTACTTGGCACATCACCTAAAAGTAGCGCAATCTCCAGCGCCTTGGTTTGATTTAGACCAAGAATACAACATGCAACAAGCGGTGTTAAAATTAATTGGTGGCGGTTTGATCCAAAGCGCCCATGATGTGAGTGAAGGAGGATTATTAACTTGCCTATTGGAATCTGCCTTTGTTGGTGATTTTGGATTTGAGATAAACCAAACAGCTAATTCACGTTTAGATGCTTTCTTGTTTGGCGAGGCGCAAGGCAGGGTAGTTGTGAGTGTAAAGGCAGAAAAATTAGCCGACGTAGAAAGCCTATTGCATAGGCTAAATCTATCCTTTGAAAAATTAGGAACGGTAAGCGCAAATAGAATTAAAGTAAACGGAGCAGATTTTGGCAACACGGTTGATTTTGCAAACATTTATCAAAATTCGTTGGCAGATAGTTTGGCTTAGGATGATTTAGTTGAAATCTTAGTTTCTGAACATTGAAAATTTTTGTAATTTTTCGTTTGTATGCGTTTTATTATAGCAGGAAAGTTGTTTGAAATTGTTAAATTGCGTTTAATTAATGGAAAAGGTAATTGCCAAATATAATTTAGAAAGCCAACCAGAGAATGACTTAGAATTTTGGGTGGCAAAGACTCCCATTGAGCGATTAAATGCCATTGAAAAACTAAGACAACAATACATAGCCCTTTTTTTTAATGGAATTAGACCAAGATTTCAAAGAGTTTATAACGCTTTTAAACAAGCATGATGTAAAGTATTTAGTTGTTGGTGGTTATGCCGTTGGCGCTTATGGATTTCCAAGGTATACTGGTGATATAGATTTTTGGATAAGTACAAATAAGGATAATGCGGTACGCATCGCAAAAGCTTTGCTAGAATTTGGCTTTGGATCTTTAGATATTAACGAGTCTGATTTTCTAAAAACAAATTTTGTGGTTCAATTGGGTTATCCTCCTAACAGAATTGATATATTAACTGGAGTAAGTGGATTAGATTTTCAAGAATGCTGGAATGAAAAGAAGATTATAGAATCAAATGGTATTGAAATTAATTTTATTAGCCTTCATCATTTAAAAATCAATAAAAAAATATCAAATAGAGATAAAGATAAGCTTGATCTAAAAAATTTGCCTAAATAACAGAATTACAAAAACTCTACTGATAGCTCGCTCAAATAAATCTTGAAGAAAAATAATTTCTTGTTTATTCTCTAACCAAGTAAAATCAAAATGAAACTTTCGATTTACTTGGTTGTAGCATTAACGATTTGCGCCTATAAAAATAGCCACGGCTTCCTTTTTTATCCTTAATATTGCACCAAAATAAGTAATGCCTTTAGACCAAATAGATTTAGACCAAGAAGAGAAAGAAATGGGTTTCTTTGATCATATTGATGATTTAAGAAAACACTTATTTCGCTCTGCAATTGCCGTGATAGTGGCAGCAGTGGCTATGTTTTTAAATAAATCTTTTTTATTTGATACCGTTCTTTTTGGTCCAGTTCACAAGGATTTCTGGACTTACCGCAAAATGTGTGAGTTGAGTCATCAACTTACAGGCACAGATGAATATTGCGTTAAAGAAATAGGCTTTGTATTATCCAATATTGATATTACAGGGCAGTTTACCCAACATTTGTTTATCTCCTTTATTGCTGGAATTGTAATTGCTTTCCCATTTGTGTTATGGCAATTTTGGATGTTTGTAAAACCAGCACTCAGCATAAAGGAAATTGGCTATGCAAGAGGTTTTGTATTCTTTAGTTCGGGTTTATTTTTTATAGGAATTTTATTTGGTTATTTCTTTTTGACCCCACTCTCCGTCAATTTTTTAGGCTCATATAAGGTAAGCGAATTGGTAAGCAATGAGATTAATCTAGAGTCGTATGTTTCATTTATTTCAACCCTCACTTTTGCAACTGGTTTGATATTTGAGATGCCAGTATTGGCTTTTTTTCTTGGTAAAATTGGTATTTTGAGCAGTAAGTTATTGCGCAACTCACGAAGATATGCAGTTGTTGTTATTCTAGTTTTAGCTGGTATATTAACTCCCTCACCAGATGTAGCAAGCATGGTTATGATGGCCTTGCCACTTTATGCTTTATTTGAAATAAGCATTTTGGTGGTTGCAAAGGTGGAATCTAAAAAGTAAAGCATTATGTCAATTTCTTAGGCAATTTATCTTCCACCAAACTTCCTTATCTTCGCCCTATGAAAGTAGCAATTGCTTGCGACCACGCAGGATATGAATATAAGGAAGCCATTAAGTTGCAGTTGGCCTCTTTAGGGCATGAAGTGAAAGACTTTGGTACCCACACTTTAGATTCAATGGATTATCCAGATACTACGCACCCAGCGGCGGATGCTGTTGAATTAAAAGAATGCGAATTAGGAATTCTCATTTGTGGCAGCGCCAACGGAGTAGCCATGACGGCCAACAAGCACCAAGGCATTCGTGCAGCCATCTGCTGGGAGCCAGAACTTAGTAAATTGGCGCGCACACACAATGATGCCAATATGGTTTGTTTGCCAGCCCGGTTTATTTCTTTAGAAACTGCCAAAGAAATTGTGGCCATTTTCTTGTCAACTTCCTTTGAAGGCGGTCGACATGCCAATCGCGTTAACAAAATTGCCTGCTAGTAAACCATGAGCGATTTAAAGTCGGCATTGATTAGCGGCGATAAAAGAGCTTTGGCACGGGTGATTAGCTTGGTTGAAAACCAACATCCACAGGCACTTGCCTTATTGCAAGATTTAGCGTTTAACCAAGCGCCACTGATTGGTATTACTGGTCCGCCCGGTGCTGGTAAAAGCACACTCATCAATGCCTTATGTGGTTTTTGGTTGAACCAAGGATTAAAAGTAGGCATTGTGGCTGTTGACCCAAGTTCGCCTTTTAACCATGGCGCACTTATGGGAGACAGGCTGCGCATGAGCGAACATTTTCTGCACCCAAATCTGTTTATCAGAAGCATGGCCAGCCGAGGTAATTTAGGTGGTCTTTCTCCAAAGATTTTTGAGGTGTGTGATTTATTTCGTGCAGCAGGTTTCGATAAGATTATCATCGAAACCGTTGGCGTTGGTCAAAGCGAGGTGGAAATTGCAGGCTTAGCAGACACAACTGTTTTGGTATTAGTACCAGAAGCTGGCGATGACATACAAGCCATCAAAAGTGGTATCATGGAAATTGGCGAAGTCTATGTGGTCAATAAATCAGACCGTGAAGGCGCCGATGTGTTTTACAAGAACTTGGTTTTGCTTGCTCATACACATGCAACACCCGAATGGGAAACGCCTGTTATTAAAACGGTTGCCCAAAAAAATATCGGCATCGAAAGTTTGGTTCAAGCCATAGAAAACCATAGAAAAGCGCCTATAAAATTGGCGCAAAAAGCTCAATTGCTTGCAGCCAGAGCCATGATGATGATTGCTGGTTTGCGCACCAAAGACATCAATCCAGAAGATTTAAGCAAAGAAATATTGCTCGGTTTGAACCAACCTAACTTTAACCTTTATAAACTTGTGGCAGCATATGCCTAATAATAAATATAACTTAGTATCATGAAAGTAAGTGGATTCTCCTATGTTAGAAATGGGTTAACTTATAATTACCCTTTTATTCAAGCCATAAAATCTATACTCCCTGTTTGCGATGAATTTGTAATTGCAGTTGGAGATTCAACCGATGGCACACGCGAGGCCATTGAAGCCATTGGGGATAATAAGATTCGCATCATAGATACTATTTGGGATGAGAACAACCGTAAAAGTGGTAAAATTTTTGGACAACAAGCCAATATGGCTTTGAGAGAAACTACAGGAGATTGGGCCTTTCATATTCAGGCAGATGAGTGTATCCATGAAAATGACTTGAATAAGATTTATGACTTTATTAAAAGGGCAGACAAAGATGAACGTGTAGAAGGTTTGCTGTTTAATTTCTTGAATTTTTATGGGAGCTATAAATATTTAAATGGGTCTAGATACCAACATACAAGAGAGGTAAGGGTAATCAGAAATCATAGAAATATCTATTCATATAAAGATTCTCAGGGTTTTAGAAGATATCCATCCTTTGCAGATTATGAGCAAGAGCACAAAGGATTTAAACTAAAGGTGCTGGACACACAATTGCCAGTGTTTCATTATAATTATGTGCGCCGACCAGAAAACATGAGTAAGAAAGCAGAGTTCTTTGAAAAGTTTTGGCACAACGACCAATACTTGGAAAAGAAATATTTAGAGAAAAAGGCCTTTGACTATTACAATGGTATTGATAGGGTGAAATTATTTAATGGTACCCATCCTGCTTTGTTAAAAAGTGAGGTAGATGCTGAGGATTGGGAGTTTGACCCATCCAAGATTACCAAAATAATGCCATTAAAAGACAAAGTAATCTACTTTATTGAAGATTTATTGCAATACCGATTTGGAGATTATAAAAACTATGTGAAGATTGGATAGTTAATAGTAAAAGTCCAATATGCGAATCTGTGTCATTTCGGGTAGCGCCCGTTCCAATAACAATACCATAAGAGTTGCTAAAGCCATAGCGCGTGTTTTTAAAGCAGCACATTCAGTAAAAGTCATCGATTTTATTCATTACGATATTCCTTTGATGGCACAAGGTGGTTTGGATGCTGCCAATCTAAGCAGTTTTCAGCAAGAGCTTATCACTGCTATGGATGAGGCGCATGTTGTTATTATGATTTCTCCAGAATACAATTGGAGTACAACACCAGAAATTTTAAACATGCTTCACTTATTACCTAATAAGCCGTTGGCGCATTTGTTTAACAACAAGGTATTTTCCTTTGTAGGGGTTTCAACTGGAAAAGGTGGCAAAGCCCCTGCAATTCATTTGATGCAGATAGTAAATAAGTTAATCAGCTTTGGCGACCATGACTCATTTGTTTCGTCTAGAATTTTCGAAGCACACTTTACCAAGGAAGTCTTAGACGAAGAAGGAAATAGCTTAGGTAACCCATTATTTGATAAAGGTTTAGAAGACTACTGCAATTACACCATCAGAATGGCGCAAAGGTGGTTTAAGTAATTACCTTGTTAAGGCAACGTCTTCAACACGCATACCAGCAGACATAATATGCGGCAAAGTATCTAGTCGCATATTTTGTTCTAAATCAAAATGATATAAGCCTTTTTCCTTGAACCTAACCCTTTCCATAACAGGTAATTGAAAGTCGAACAAATCACCTAATCCTTTACCTAACCATTTACCATTCTCATTAATGAGCGTAAGCTCTCGTCTGAAGGAGGTATCTTTATTTCCAGGATTCCTTTGATGGAGCATGACAAAAAGATTACTGAAAGGATAATCATTTTCAGCCCTAACATTTACATATACAGTATAAACACGATTGGTATCTTTAATTTCAAAATCAAAGCCCAACTTGTTTTTGTAATACCAGCCAGAGGCTGGGATTTCTTTATTTTCATCAATAATTCGTGCTTTATCACAGCCGCTTATGAGCAGCAAGCTAAATATGAAAAGCGCTAAAATCAATGTATGTCTCATGCTGGGTTTTCTGGTTTTGGTTTGTTTGGGTTATTTCTATTTGGGTTGTTATAAGGTCTGTTTGGCCTATTATTTCTATTGTTTTGAGGAGGCCTATTTCTGTTGTCTTGAGGTTTATTATCAGTAACCGGTCTTTCTCCTTGAGGTCTATCTTGTTGCACTTTCGGTGGATTCTGATTTCTTGGTCCTTGCCCTTGTTGTGGCCTATTGTTTCCTTTTCCTTTACGTTTACGGTCGCGTTCATCTAAGCGCGTTAAACTACCCGTACCCATATCGTTTTTGAATTCAAGCTCACCTTTTTCAGTTTTAAGTTGTTTCTTTTCTTGAACCAAAAGTGGTGGGAATTCGCCTTTTTTGTTTAAACTCTGAATGTTTCGAACTTCAGCAACAGGAAGGTTTAACCATTCTCCTCCAGCTTCTGTAAAAGGGGCAAACCACATCACCCGTTTCAAAATATCTGTTTTAACTTGCTTGTAAACACGGTTGTCTTCAAAAGTTAAGCTAATGTTATTTTCATCAGGGAATTCTTTTAAAGCCTCAAGATAAGAGTCGAGCTCAAAGTTTAAGCAGCATTTTAATTTGCCACACTGACCACTGAGCTTAAGAGGGTTCAAAGAAAGATTTTGGTAACGTGCTGCACTTGTATTAACCAATTTAAAATCAGTGAGCCAAGTGCTGCAACAAAGCTCTCTGCCACAAGATCCAATTCCACCTAATCTTGCAGCTTCTTGCCTATACCCAATCTGACGCATTTCTATGCGAACCTTGAACGAGTCTGCTAACTTTTTAATCAACTCCCTAAAATCCACACGTTCATCTGCTGTATAGAAAAAAGTAGCTTTTCTGCGGTCTCCTTGGTATTCAACATCACTAAGCTTCATACTCAATCCAAGTTCCATAGCTATACTTCTGGCTTTGTACATAGTAGGAACTTCAAGCTCTTTGTTTTCCTTATGTTTGGCTATATCAACTTCGTTAGCTTTGCGTAAGATTTTTTTGAAATCGGTATCAAATTCACTGCGGTTATACTTTTTTAACTGCAAGCGAACAAGCTCTCCTTTTAGGTTTACTTTTCCAATATCATAGCCATTTTCAACCTCTACTACTACATACTCATTGATAAAGAAGTCGTTTAAATTATTTGATTTATAAAACTCTTTTCTTGTGCCTTTGAATTGTACTTCAACAATGTCAAATGGTTTCATATGAGGCGGCAAGTCCATTTCTGCCAACCAATCATAGGTATTTAATTTATTACATCCACCGCTGCTACAGCCTCCACTGCAACCTCCACCAGTGCTACAACCGCCTGATCCACATCCCATACTATTTATATTTTTTTAACTAAGTAGGTTCAACAATAAAACCGCTAAAGCGGTCCTTTAAAAATTAAGCATACTTTGGAGCGTGCTTTAATTGACCGCCAATATACAAAGAAAGATTCAAAAACAGGATTTTAACATTCGCATTTCGCTCTGCTTGATTCACAGCCTCATCTAAACTTTGAAGGATGGCGCTTAGGTTATCTTGATTAATAAATGCAGAAAACTTAGTAATAAAGGCCAGTTCTTCGGCATTAACCCTAAGAAGTCTTGCATCTCCATACTTGTAAATAAATGCGGCGCGCATCATTTGGGAGGTATAACCCATAAAGTTTTTTACATATTCTCTACCTGTTTCATTTATTTCATCTACCCATTTTTGTAATTCATCTACCTTACCCGCAAAACAACAGCGCATCCAAACACTGTACCGTTCAAAATAGCCATCATGCCCAGATTGAAGTAAAGACAATGCCATATTATAATTTCCGTCACTCAAACGAGCAATGTCGCTGGCTTTTTGATAATCGCATTGGTGAAATTGAATTAAAGCACTACTTATCTCCTCATCTAATAACTTTGGTATTTTTATGGTTTGAGCACGACTAAGTATCGTTGGTAGAATTTTTTCTGTGTTTGAACCAACCAAAATAATTAGTGTACCTAAAGGGGGTTCCTCTAGGAGTTTTAAAAGTATATTTCCCTCTTTAACCAATAATTCAGGTTGCCAGATAATTTGGGTTTTATACTTTGCTTCATAGCTAGTTAAGGCAAGCCTGTGAATAATATCCCGACATTCATCGGCAGTAATGTTTCCTTGCTTGTTTGCTTTTGTGTCAAGGGTGTTCAACCAATCAAAATCATTGAGATATGGGTTTTTTAAAAACTCTTCTCGCCATTCTTCAGCAAGCTCATTGCTCTTTTTAATTGGAGAAATGGTTGGTATCGTAAAATGCAAATCGGGATGTATGAGTTTTTCAAACTTTACACAACTAGCACATTCACCACAGCTATCATCTTCTAATGGGTTCAAACAGTTGATGTATTGAGAAAAGGCCACTGCTAAAGCTAAATTACCTGAGCCTTGAGGGCCTACAAATAGTTGCGTATGGCTTATTCTTCCAGCCTTTACTAAACTAATTAATTTTGTTTTTAGCTCTTTTTGCCCAATTATTTCTTTAAATCGCATAATTTATCCTTCTTATAACTACTATTATATAACTTAATTAAGACTTAATTGACAGAAGTCATTAAATTATTATTAAGTTAATGTTTACATTCGTACAAATATATGGGAGGTCAGATAATAAAATATAAACTGCATGCTCATTGTCCAAATTGTGGGTCATGGGATTTGGAGCGTGTTAAAAGACCGTTTTGGGCCCATTTCTTTTTTTTCTTTTTGAACCTAAAGACCTTTTGGTGTAGAAAGTGCTTCAGCATCATTACTTGTTTAAAGAAGGACGAGAATTAAATTGTCTTTATTTTACTAATTAATATATTGCCTTTTCATTTATTTATATGACAAGGCTTAAGATACTTATTTTATTTACTCTTTTTGCATGTTCTACTTTTGCTCAACACAGCGAAGAAGAAAAATATTTGCCTGAAACAGATTCTTCAGCACTGCTTCAAATCAAAGCGTGGCAAGGTTTAAAATTTGGTTTGCTGATGCATTGGGGGCCTTACAGCCAGTGGGGGATTGTAGAATCTTGGTCCATTTGCCCAGAAGAATACGGCTGGTGCGAGCGCAAAATGGGTAAAAATCCAGGAAATTATTTCGCTTATAAAAAGGAATATGAAAACTTAAAGGCTACGTTTAATCCAGTTCGGTTCAACCCAGAACAATGGGCTTTAGCAGCTAAAAATGCTGGAATGCGTTATGTGGTTTTTACCACCAAACACCATGATGGATTCTCTATGTTTGACTCTAAACTTACAGATTATAAAATTACAGATTCATCTTGTGCCTTTGCAAGTCACCCTAAAAAGAACATTACCTTAGAGGTATTTAATGCTTTTCGAAACCAAGGACTTTGGACTGGTGCTTATTTTAGTAAACCAGATTGGCATCACCCAAATTATTGGGATAGCATGTACCCTCCAAGAGATAGAAATGTAAATTATGAGCCAGAGTCAAATTCCGAAAAATGGAATAAATATGTTGATTTTACACATGGACAAATTTTTGAGTTACTACAGGATTATGGAAAAGTAAATATCCTTTGGTTGGATGGTGGATGGGTTTCTAAGAAATCTAAAACAGAAATTGAATCGTGGTATGACGAACAGTTTAAAGAAAGTAAAAATGGATATGTTTTTCATAGAAGCATAAACCAAGATATAAGAATGGATGAATTGGTGGCAAAGGCAAGAGTGCTGCAGCCAGGACTAATAGTTGTTGACAGGGCAGTATATGGCAAAAACCAGAACTACCTTACACCAGAAAATCGAGTTCCTGCTAAGGAATTGCCTTATCCATGGGAAAGTTGCATTATTTCTGGAGGTGGTTGGGCACACACCCCTAACGCCAAATACATGAGTGGAAGAGAGGGAATTCACTTATTGGTGGATATTGTTTCTAAAGGAGGTAATTTATTGTTAAATATTGCACCAACTCCCGAAGGGGAATGGCAGCAAGGAGCTTACCAATTACTCGAAGCCTATGGAGAATGGATGAAAGTAAATGAAAGTGCTATCTACAACACAAACACCTTAGCGCCATTTAAAGAAAATCAGGTTTGCTTTACACAAGATTCCATAGGTAGAACAAACTTTATCTACATACAAGATAAGAACGAAACTACCATACCTTCTCAAATTAGGATTGAAACACATTGCCCAAAGTCGGGCTCCACTGTAACTTTGCTTGGGTCAAGCCAAAAACTTAAGTGGAAGAAAAATGGCAATGGCTGTATCATTTATATTCCAAATTCACTTAAGAATAAAATGCCTTGCAAATATGCTTGGGTTTTTAGGGCAGAAGCAATTGAGTAAAGGTTATTATAACCCAAAAATCTGTTCCATTAACATCCATTTTTCACCATCTTTTGCCCTTGGTAACGCCTGCTGATAGTTCCACATTAACGCTTCCCATGCTTGCACTTTAGGGTTGCTTTGGTCTTGTAAATTCTTTTTCTCGAAACTAAAATCATCGCTTGTTTCAAGTAACATCACCAAACGGTTTTGTACACGGTAAATATCACATTGATGTATACCACTTGCTTTAATTTGCGCTAAAACTTCTGGCCAAACCGCTTTGTGATGGGCCTCATAGGCAGCTATGAGCGCTTGATCAGGTTTTAGGTCCAAAGCCAATACGAATTTTTTCATCTCAATTTTCTTTTGGTAATTTCCAAGCAAACCAAGCAATAATTGCAAAGCAAAACATAGGAACTGTAAAGGCAAAATTAATGGTAGCAACATCTGAAATCGCACCCATTATTACAGGCAAAATTGCTCCGCCTACTATAGTCATTATAATTAACGGTGAACCAAATCTTGTGTCTGATCCAAGACCTTTTATGCCTGCTGCAAAAATGCTAGGAAACATAATTGACATGAAAAATTCTGTACCCATTAAAGCATAAATAGCCCAAAAGTCTCTTCCTAAAACTACGCCTGTAAGCAGTAGTATATTGAGCATGCTATACAGAAAAAGTAATGTTTTGGTTTGCAAAACCTTTAGCAATGCTGCTCCTAAAAATCTTCCTACCATAAAAAGCAACAATGCAGCTGATAAGTACAAAGCTGCTTTTTCATTGCTCATTTGTGTTTGAGACACACAATAGCGTATAAAAAAACTACCAATCCCAACTTGTGCACCAACATAAAAAAATTGAGCAAACAAGGCCCAACGCAACTGAGGATAACCCAACAATCGCTTAAACGAAAATGCTTGTGTTTCCTTTTCTTGCTTAGCTTTTGGCAATTTTATTTTAATGAAAATTATCATCACAATTATCACGATTATTCCAATGATAAGATAAGGGATGCGCACACCTAGCGCATCTCCGCTGCTATCTGAAAGAATAAATTTACTTCCAAAAAGGGCAGCTAATGTTGCACCAAGGCCGTTAAATGCCTGCGCAAAGTTTAGTCGCTGTGATGCTGTTTCTGGCGCTCCTAAAATGCTAACATAAGGATTGGCTGCGGTTTCTAGGAATGTGATGCCAGTTGCAATGATAAACAGGCCTAACAAAAAGAGCGGATAAGAAACTAGCGTTGCCGCAGGGTAAAAAACAAAAGCTCCCATTGAAAATAAAAATAAGCCCAACACAATGGTACTTTGATATCCATATTTCTTTATGATAAATCCTGCTGGCAAAGCCATAAAAAAATAGGCCAGGTAAAAGCTAGAATCTACCAATGCAGATTGCATATCGTTGAGGGAACAAGCATTTTTTAAATGTGGTATGAGAATAGGATTTAAGTTATGTGCCAAGGCCCACAAGAAAAACAAACTGAAAATTGCCATCAAGGGCAATGCTTGAGGAAGCTTATTTTTTATTACCATATTGGATATCTTCTAACAGTTATTTTCAAGGCATTTTCTATGGGTGTTTCACTTAATAAAACAAGATATCCACCACCTCCAGCACCACTAATTTTATAGCCGAATACTTGGTTTTGATAAACCTGAATAAGTTGCAAAATAGACCCATCAACCATGAGTGGAAACATTTTTATTTGAGCTTCAAACGAGGCTCGCATGTATTTACCTATCGCTTTAAGGTCTTTTGCCAATAAGGCATTCCAGCAATCTTCGGCAGCCTTAGCGAGCAATTGAGCATCTATTTGGTTTAGGTTGGTTTGACCCAATACATGATAGTTGTCTTTCCTTGACCCGAGCGGTAAAAAATATAAATGTTGTTCGAGCAATTGAAGCGTAGATTCATCTTGTAAATTATCTATTTGCTTTGGCCAATAATCTGCTTGATATATACTTTTGGTTAAGCCAGAATAAACGATGCCAATGCTATCTTGCGAGCCTGCTATTTCTTTGGTACCGGGTGGGTTTTCAAAAGCAAAAAGTTGCTTGGCAATCAATTCATCATTTGGTCTTGGAATTTGAGTATGCCACAATTGGGTGGCACATTTTCTTGTGCTGGTAGCCATGCCACTGCGCGTATCAAATGCTAGGTTTGGTTCTATACAAAGGGTTATTACCGGTCCGCTGGCAAGTTTAGAAACAAAGGGTTGATCTAACCATCCACCTGCTAAATCTATGCGATAGGGAATTTGATTGACTTCTCTTAAAGCAGTAGTGGAGCGTGCCGCTAAATCAGCATGCGGCGTTCTAGGCAGCACAATGTATTGAATGCTTTTTTGCTGGCATAAAGTTTCTTTATCTGCCGAATGTCCATCATGGTTTACAATAAAAATATCTGGCTTTATGATATCCATTTCTGGCAAAAAATCTAAATAACCATTTCCGCTGCTCACATATACTTTGTGCACGCAAGATAGGGCTTCAAGCAAATATTTTCTTTCTGCCTCGGGGTTAATGGTTTTTCGTTTTTTTAAATCAAATACAGTTTGATCTGAGCCAAGGCAAATGTGCAGTTTTCCATATTTTGCAGCACTTTTTAAGAAGGCCACATGGCCACTGTGCAATAGGTCGAAACAACCACTCACCATTACTTTTTTATTTGCGTTATCTATCATACTTTGCTTCCTGATAAACTTGTTATTTCAATTGTAAATAAAAAAATTCAACCATGCGCATACTTTGTTTAGTATTTTTATTTATTTGGTTCAAACCGAATCTTGCACAAACAGATAGCACCAAGATGCAATGGTTTAAGGATGCCAAATTAGGGATATTTATTCATTGGGGAATTTATGCTGTTGAGGGCACAACCGAATCATGGGCATTTTATAATAAGGAAGTGCCATATGATACCTATATGCGCCAGATAAAAGGGTTTAAGGCTGAGAATTATCAAGCTACGGAGTGGGCGAAATTAATTAAGGAAAGTGGTGCAAAATATTGTGTTATTACAGCCAAACACCATGATGGAGTTGCTTTGTATGATACCAAAATGAATGGCTTGAGCATTCCTAAAAAATCGCCGGCCAAAAGAGATGTCCTGAGCCCGTTTGTGCAAGCCTTAAAAAATGAGCAGTTAAAAGTGGGTATATACTACTCTTTGATTGATTGGTCACATCCAGATTATCCAGGTTTTACAAAAGATTCTAGCAGGTATATTCTTTCAAATGAGCCTTTGCGTTGGCAAAAATTCACCAAGTTTTTGCATGGTCAGATTCAGGAATTAAGCGCGGCATATCAACCAGATTTATGGTGGTTTGATGGCGATTGGGAGCACAGTGCCCAAGAGTGGCAGGCCAAAGAAATTCGGGAAGGTATTTTAAAAGCCAAGCCAAATGCCATTATCAATGGTCGATTGCAGGGCTATGGAGATTACGCTACACCCGAGCAAAATTTCCCAGTGAGCAAACCTACAGAGACTGCTTGGGAATTATGCATGACCATCAACAACAATTGGGGCTATCGTTCAATTGATACCAATTATAAAACTGCGTATGAGTTGATCAGCATTTTTGCTGATTGCATTGGCTATGGAGGAAATTTGTTATTGGATTTAGCGCCCAAAGCAGATGGGACATTTCCAGATGCGCAAAAGTACTTAATCAAAGAATTGGGTAAATGGACCCATAAGCATGCAGAAGCCATTTATGGCACTTCCGCAGGTTTGTCACAAGGGCACTTTTATGGCGCTAGTACCTTATCTAAAGACTCAATGAGTTTATTTTTATTTGTGAATAGTAGCAATGCAAATAGCATTTATGTAAAGGGATTAAAGAATAAAATACTAAAGGCAGAAATTGTGGGAACTTCAGAAGCTATTAAACCTAAAATTGTAGGGAAAATTTATTGGAGCTCTGTCCCTGGTTTAGTATATCTAGATATACCGTCAACAGCTCAGGATTCCTATATAACAGTTGTAAAACTAAGTTTAGAGAAACCTTTGCAATTATATAGCGGCAAAGGAGGATTGTAAAGGGCAAGTTTGAATTAATTTTGGACTTGAATATATTGTTCAGTTACAAATTTAAAATAATCAATATCTGCTTCGCTTAAATAGTGATGGCAAGGGATAAAAAAGGTATCCTCTCCATAGAAAACGCTGTTTTGAATTCCTTGAGCGTACAAGTAGTTTTTAAAACTTGGTAAATCTTTGATGATTTGGTGGTTGTTTAATAATAGCAGTGAAGGAACAATTCCAGGCTCATTTGGAAACCTCAGGCTAAAGCCCAATGATTCAAATGCCGCGCTTGCATATTTGTGCAATTCACTTCTTTTCTGAAGGATATTACCTACTTCTCTTAATTCAAAACCAACTACCTTTAAAACATAGTTTATTTCATCGCTTGTTAGTGATACTTTGTTCAATAGTTTTTGGTTTGAACCAACGCCTTTTCCAACTAGTAGACCACCTATTTGAATGCTAAAAAACTTAGGAAAGCTATATATACTGTAGTTGCCATACAGGCCAATTTTATGATGGTCATCTTGGCTAAAAAAGGTAGTACAACAATCCTCAATCACTGGAAGGCCTGTATTCACCAATCCAACCATATCTTTAAATAAATATCCAAACTCATGATTGACAAAATAGGCAGCAGTTTGCTTGCTCGCTTCACGGTCCCATTGGCAGTAATTTGAAAGGGTAGAGGTAACGCAGCCGCTAATATAAAGGTTATGAGAAGGTGTTAGAATACTTATGTTTTGAGTTAACTCAAGGTTAAGCTCCTCCATGGCAAAGGCAATGGCTTCTCTGCCGTTTTTGGTAACAAGCCAATTGTTCTCTCCAAATCGTTCATTAAAATAGGTTTGTGCATTTTCTGCCCAAACCGCATCAATTTTGGCATTGCGGGCAATAGATGCAGTAACAAAAGCACCGATGCGATAAGTGGGCATTAAAAATGGGTCTGGACTGATAACGAACATTTTTTAAGTATTAGTTTAATGGCGTTCCTTGGTTCAAAACTAATAAAAAGTGAGATAGTCTAAAGCATTATTTCAAACCCCACCCCAACTCTCTCTGTCTAAGCTTCGGTATTGTATTGCTTCTGCCAGGTGTTCTGTTTTAATTTCTTCGCTCCCAGCTAAATCACTAATGGTTCGGGCAACTTTTAGGATTCTATCATAAGCCCTTGCAGATAACTTTAGTTTATTCATTGCACCTTTTAGTAAGGCGTTAGAAGCTTGCGATAACTCGCAAAATTCTCTTGCCATGGTGGCACTCATTTGTGCATTACTGTAAACACCTTCAATGTCTTTAAAACGCTCGCTTTGTAACGTTCTAGCATTAACAACCCTTGACCGAATCTCTTCGCTTTTTTCTGCTTTTCGCCTTTCTGTAAGTTGATCGAAGTCTACAGGCGTAACTTCTATGTGAATGTCAATCCTATCGAGTAGTGGGCCGCTTACTTTACTCAAGTACTTTTGCACCACAGTGCTGCCACAAATGCATTCTTTTTCTGGGTGGTTAAAATAACCGCAGGGGCATGGGTTCATGCTAGCAATAAGCATAAAACTTGCTGGGTATTCCATGCTAAACCGTGCTCTGGAAATGGTGATTTTCCTTTCTTCAAGCGGCTGTCGCATTACTTCTAAAACTTGTCTTTTGAATTCGGGTAACTCATCTAAAAACAATACTCCGTTATGGGCCAAGGAGATTTCGCCTGGTTGAGGATGGTTACCTCCGCCCACTAAGGCTACATCACTAATCGTATGATGAGGCGCTCTAAATGGCCTACCATAAAGCAAGGAACTATTTTTAGGTAATTTGCCAGCTACCGAATGGATTTTTGTTGTTTCAAGCGCTTCCTGTAAGTTTAGAGGTGGTAAAATTCCAGGTAATCTTTTGGCAAGCATTGTCTTTCCAGCACCAGGTGGGCCAATGAGTATCACATTATGACCGCCAGCAGCAGCAATTTCCATGGCACGTTTGATGTTTTCTTGTCCGCGTACATCCGCAAAATCATCTACTAATTGGGCTTGATTTTCTTCAAATTCTCTGCGGGTATCAACCACATGTTGCTGCAATGCGCTTTCCTCTCCTTTAAAAAAGGAAACCACTTCTGTTAAGTTATTTGCCCCAAATACTTTTAAATTGTTAACAATGGCAGCTTCTCTCGCATTTTCCATGGGCAAAATAAAGCCATCATAATTTTCTTTTCTTGCTTGAATGGCAATAGGTAATGCCCCTTTAATAGGTTTAAGTGTGCCATCTAATGCAAGCTCCCCCATCATAATATAACGCGCTACAGAAGGGTTTTCAATTTGTCCGGTTGCGGCCATAAATCCAATAGCCAAAGGCAAATCATAGGCACTGCCTTCTTTTCTGATATCGGCTGGCGCCATATTAATGACTACCTTTTTTCGAGGCATTAAATAGTTGTTGTATAGCAAAGCACTTTCCATGCGTTGATGACTCTCTTTAACCGCATTATCTGGTAAGCCTACCAAGAAGTAACCAATGCCTGCATCGTCGCTGGCATTCACCTCCATTGTAATTGTTACGGCATTTACGCCGTAAACAGCACTTCCATAGGTTCTAATCAACATGTTTAATAAATTATTTCTTTTCAGTGCAGGTAGTATATTTGCCCCTTCACTTATATGTTTATTTTGTTGCAAGAAACAGCATCGAGGATGAATAAAAAAAGTTGAAATCACTAGATTGAAAAGAAAAATCTGATAAGTAAGATAACCACTATATCATTTGAATGAAAGACATTGTTAAAATTTTAAGATACGTTGCTCCCTACAAAACACTTGCAGCTCTTAACGTATTGTTTAATGCTGTATCAATTATAACTGGACTGTTTTCCGTTGCCTTGGTAATACCATTTTTGAATGTCTTATTTGATAGAAATGAGCAAATTGCTGTTAAGCCAGATCTTTCTTTAAGTACAGAATCTGTTACCAATTATTTTAAATTTTTGGTTTCTGAATTGATTAGAACGCATGGTTCAGAGGCTGCATTATTATTTATTATTGGGTCTGTTTTGGCAAGTATTTTATTAAAAAATCTGTTTAGGTATTTAGGATTATATGTGATGGTTTTGTTAAGGAATTTTATTATACGCGACCTACGAGCAAGCATGTACAGTAGAATTCTAATATTGCCTTTATCCTATTTTTCATCTGAAAGAAAAGGTGATTTAATAAGTAGAATGAGTAATGATATTGCAGATGTTGAGGTTTCAATCATGAGTTCACTAGAAGCGTTGTTTAGGGAGCCAATGTCTATTATATTTTCCATTGCTGTTTTGGTTTGGATCAACCCATACTTAACGTTATTGGTTTTTTTGACCCTTCCTGTTGCTGTAGCAATAATTGCTTTAATTGGCAAAACACTTAAGAAGCAAGCAACCAAAGGTCAATCCCAAATGGGAAGATTAATAGCTTTGTTCGAAGAAACCTTAGGTGGGGTAAGAATCATTAAGGCCTTTAGTGCGCAAGCATTTTTTGATAAGAAGTTTTATAAGGAAAATGAGAACTATACAAATTTAAGTATTAAAATAAACCATTTGAATGATGCAAATTCTCCAATTTCTGAGACCTTAAGTGTGGCAATTTTATCTCTTATTTTATGGGTTGGAGGTAAAATGGCACTTGCTAATAATGGTAGTTTGTCTGCTGGTGAGTTCATTGGTTTTATTGCCATTTTTTCACAGATAATTTCTCCAGCTAAACAATTTTCTACGGCATTTAATCGGGTGCAAAAGGGACTAGCATCTCTAAATCGAATCAATGAAGTTGTGTCTAGCGAAGAAATAATTACAGAAATGCCCAACGCGCAGTCAATTGGAAGTTTAAATGCTAAAATTGAATTGAGAAACGTTTCCTTTCATTACAATGGCGAATATGTATTGAAAAATGTGAACCTAACCATTGAAAAAGGAAAAACAGTTGCTTTAGTTGGCCCAAGTGGAGGGGGTAAATCTACTTTAGCAGATTTAATACCTAGGTTTTATGACCCAATTGAAGGTGAAGTACTTATTGATGGAGTGAACATAAAAAATTACAAAATTTTAGAGCTTAGACGCCTTATGGGAATCGTTACCCAAGAAAGTATTTTATTCAATGATTCAATTGCCAATAATATTGCTTTTGGGAAAAGTGGCATTTCAAAAGATTTGATTGAAGAAGCTGCCATGGTGGCACATGCCCATGATTTTATTTTAGGCACAGATAATGGCTACCAAACCAATATTGGAGATCGCGGAAATAAGCTAAGCGGCGGGCAGCGTCAACGTTTAAGTATTGCTAGAGCTGTTTTAGCCGACCCTGCAATTATGATTTTGGATGAAGCCACTTCTGCCTTAGATACCACTAGCGAACGTTTGGTTCAAGCCGCACTATTTGATGCCATGAAAGGTAGAACAACAGTAGTTATTGCACACAGGTTGAGCACCATACAAAATGCCGATTTAATTGTGGTTTTGGATAAGGGTCGTATTGTGCAAACTGGAACGCATTTAGAATTGATTTCACACGAAGGATTGTATAGGGATTTGCATCATCTTCAGAAGCTTGCAGAATCTTAGTATTTCCTGACAACAATCATTTGGCTGCTATTTAGAAAAGGTCTAAATTGCCCGCCAATGAATTTATCACAAATCAAGTTTGGTGAGGTAGCAACCATTACAAAAGTGAAAGGCAATTTGCTAGCCTTAAAGCTTTTTGAAATGGGCGTTTTACCTGGCGAAGAAGTTGCATTAGAAAATGTTGCCCCATTTGGAGACCCGATTGCCGTGAGAGTTGGAGAGTATAAGTTGTGCTTGAGATTGCAAGATGCAGCCCACATTGAAATAAAAATTAACGAATGAGGCGAAAGATAACCGTTGCATTGGTTGGTAATCCCAACTGTGGCAAAACTTCTCTATTTAACGCCTTAACAGGTATGAACCAAAAGGTGAGTAATTTCCCAGGAACTACTGTAGAAAAGAAGTCTGGTGAAATGAAGTTGAACAGTGAAGTCTCCCTGCAAATCATAGACTTGCCCGGAACCTATAGCCTATATCCCAAATCAGCCGACGAATTGGTAACCTACGAGTTGCTGAGAAACAAAGCAGAAACTAATTTTCCTGATGTGGTTATTTTTATCGCAGATGCTTCAAACTTAAAGCGCAATTTATTGCTATTTACGCAGGTATGTGATTTAGGATGTCCTGCTATTTTAGCCTTGAATATGGTAGATGTAGCCGAACGGCGTGGTATTTATTATAATTCAGAAGTGCTTTCCAAAGAATTGGGTGTGCCTGTAATTCCTATAAATGCTAGAAAGAAAACAGGGCTTGAACCCTTAAAGGAAATTTTGATTCATCATTTACCAAAAGATTATAATACTTATTTTAGTTTAGAGAAGATTGACCCTGATTTTTTAAACATGGTAAGCAAGGTTACAGATAAACGCAATCCTTATGCTGCCCTTCAATATTCCATAAATGCTGCAGAATTAATTAGTGAAAAATCTGCCAGAATCAAAGAAATATTTGAAAACTATAAGTTTGATGCACGGCAGTTTCAGGAAGATGAGGTCTTTGCGAGGTATCACATTATTGATAATGCAGTTAAACAGGCCAGAGTGCATAAAGAGCATAGCTTAAAGAAATCTGTAACCCGAAAAATTGATGCAGTGCTTACCCATCGAATTTTTGGAATTTTGATTTTCTTATCCTTGATGTTTTTGATTTTCCAGGCTGTTTTTAGTTGGAGCAGTTATCCTATGGATTGGGTAGAGGCTGGCTTTTCAGAATTGAGCCGTTACATTCAAACAAATTTGCCTGAAGGAGTGCTCAATGATCTATTGGTTCAAGGTATTTTGGCTGGGTTGAGCGGAGTAATTGTTTTCTTGCCTCAAATAATTGTTCTCTTTCTTTTTATAGCCATTCTTGAAGATGTTGGCTATATGGCGCGAGTTGGATTCATTATGGATAGAATTATGCGCCCATTTGGTTTAAATGGAAAGTCAATTGTGCCACTCATAAGCGGAATGGCTTGTGCTGTTCCCAGCATAATGGCTAGCAGAAGTATCGAAAATAAAAAGGAAAGGCTCATAACTATGCTAGTAATTCCATTAATGAGTTGTTCTGCTCGTTTACCGGTTTACACCTTATTAATTTCACTTTTTATTCCAGATACTGCAGTTTGGGGTCCTTTTAACATTCATGGCCTTGTGCTTATGCTCATGTATTTTATTGGATTTGCGGCCGCATTGGTAAGTGCATGGATTTTTAAATTCTTTATTAAAAGTACTCAAATCAATTATTTTTTAATGGAATTGCCAGGCTATAAAATGCCTGTTGCTTCAAATATCCTAATTACCCTTTATGAAAAGGCTGGAGCTTTTGTATTTGGCGCAGGTAAAATTATCATCGCCGTTTCTATCGTTTTATGGGTTTTGGCTTCTACTGGTCCTACTAAGCAAATGCATGCAGTGGCAGATAGGTTTGAGGCAATTACTCAAAACATGACAGAGGCTGAAAAAAACGAAGCTATCATTAACGGTTTGAACCTAAAAAAAGACGCAGCTTTGCTGGAAGCAAGCTATGCAGGTCAGTTTGGTAAATTTATTGAACCTGCCATTCGGCCCTTAGGTTTTGATTGGAAAATAGGCATCTCGTTATTAACTTCCTTGGCAGCTAGAGAAGTTTTTGTGGGCACCATGAGCACCATTTACAGCGTTAGTGGAACTGATGATAATTTGGATTCAATTAGAGAGGCTATGCTAAAGGAAACTAATGTAAGCACGGGGAAGCCTAGCTACTCACTTGCAACTGTTTTTTCTTTATTGCTTTTTTATGCATTCGCATTGCAATGCATGAGCACTGTAGCAATTGTAAAAAAAGAGACAGGCAAAACCAAGTGGGCGGTAATTCAGTTTATTTACATGACAGTTTTGGCATATGGCAGTAGTTTGGTTGTATATCAGATTTTTGGCTGACAAATAAAAAAACGATTAAATAACTAAGTGTTTGGTGATTAATAATTTATGTTTTTCGTCTTGATTTTTTGGCAGATAAACATAACTTTTCATGATATTTGCAGATTCTTAACTTTACTATAGGAACCAATTTGATATGAGGCAGCTTAAAATAAGCAAACAGTTTACAAACCGCGAGAGTAAGTCGTTAGATAAATACCTGAATGAAATAAGTAAGGTTCCAATGATTGATGCGCAAGAGGAAGTGGAGTTGGCAAGAAGAATCAGGGAGGGCGATCAGGTTGCACTTGAGCGATTGGTAAATGCCAACTTAAGATTTGTAGTTTCCGTTTCTAAACAATACCAAAACCAAGGTTTGACTTTAGGCGACCTTATCAACGAAGGAAACTTAGGTTTAATAAAGGCAGCTAAAAGGTTTGATGAGACCAGAGGTTTCAAATTTATCTCTTATGCTGTGTGGTGGATTCGTCAATCTATTCTTCAAGCATTGGCAGACCAAAGTCGTATTGTTCGTTTGCCATTGAACAAAGTTGGTTCTATTGGTAGAATTGGAAATACTTCTGCCAAATTAGAACAAGAATTAGAGCGTGAACCAACCGTTGAAGAAATTGCTGAAGCAATGGACATTCCTTTACAAGAAGTTGAAAATGCTTTGCGTTCTACCGGTCGTCATTTGAGTATCGACGCACCTTTAACTGATGGAGAAGACAATACTTTGTTGGGTATTTTAGATACCAACGATGAACCTCGTCCAGATGTACAGTTAATTAACGAGTCACTACAAAAAGAAATTAACCGCGTAATCTCAACTTTGAGCGAAAAAGAGCGCGATGTGCTAAAATATTACTACGGTTTAGATGGAGGTCCCGCTCATACCTTAGAAGATATTTCAGAAAAGATTGGCTTGACCCGCGAGCGTGTGCGTCAGATTAAAGAAAAAGCCCTACGAAGACTTCGTAAATCTAGCAAGAGCAAAATTTTAAAAGCGTATTTGGGATAGATGTCTATGGTCGATAGACCATAGTCCATAGCATTTAAATGGTCCAGAGTTTTCTCTGGACCATTTTTATTTTGTTGGTTTGGTAATCTTTGCTTGCTTTAACTTATGAACTAGTCGAATCATTCTAATTGCTGATTTATATCGTTCTTCATACGAAAGTGATAAACGATATCTAAGTTTTTCTTCTTCAGAAATATTGATTTTCTTTTGAATCATCATTAACAAATATAATAAAATACACTTCCTGAATTTTCTAAGTATTTTACAACTTCATGCATGGATAACTATTTTTTTCGGTCTGAACCAAATTTCTTACAATTGAGGTACAATAATAAAAAATGGCATTAAGTAGATTTTGGAGTTGGATGATTGTGCTAAGCAGTCTATTTGTATTTTACATGCTAGGGAGCGGCAGACTCTACTCGCTCAACGGCTTGGTAAATGGCAAACAAAATGATTTGGTTTTGTTAAGCGAATTAAGTGTTGCAGAAGCCAATCTAGATTCAGCTTTTATTGCCCTGTTACATCAAAGCAAAGGTGATTTTATAACTCATCTTGATGGGAAGTCTTACAAGTTACAGCCAACAGGTATGATAGAAGTTGCAGCTGGCAAACAAGCTGCAGATGGCATTTTCCCTACATGTAAAAATACCATTATGGATATTTGGCTGCCGCTAATTGGTTATCTCACCTTTTTTTGTGGGCTCCTTAATTTATTAAGTGATTCAAATGCCACTGATAAGTTGGCCAAAATAATGG
The DNA here is from genome assembly GCA_027488905.1 of Bacteroidota bacterium. Taxonomy (GTDB): domain Bacteria; phylum Bacteroidota; class Bacteroidia; order UKL13-3; family UKL13-3; genus B1. The sequence goes on along the minus strand of JAIYAT010000034.1, from coordinate 100,572 downwards.
CTCCCTTTTTTGCTAAGATATTTCCCGAATTGCCAAAAGAGCATCCTGCTTATGGATTTATGACCATGAACTTTGCAGCTAACTTTTTGGGTTTAGATAATGCCGCTACACCTTTTGGATTAAAGGCAATGGAAAGCATGCAAGAACTTAATAAAGAAAAAGAGACTGCCAGCAATAGTCAGATTATGTTTTTGTGTTTGCATGCTGCTGGCTTAACGCTTATCCCTACTTCTATTATTGGTTACAGAGCGGCTCAAAATGCAGCAAATCCCGCAGATATTATGCTGCCAACCATCATTACTTCTTTTGTGGGTACCATTGCCGCATTAGTTTTTGTGAGCATCAAGCAAAAAATAAACCTGCTAAACTTAGTGGTAGTTGGATTTGTAGGTGGAATCACTGCAATTATTGCACTCTTATTGGTCTATATTCAAACCCTCACGGGCATTGCCAAGTTGCACTTTACAGGAAACCTAAGCAATGCAGTTTTGTTGTTTATCATCCTTGCTATAGTGGCCTACAGTATTTATAAAGAGAAGGTATTTAAGGCCAATCAAACCAATATTTTCGAGTCGTTTGTGCATGGGGCCAAAGACGGTTTCACAACAGGCTTGCGCGTAATGCCTTACATGATTGCAATGCTAGTAGCACTTAGCATTTTTAGAAATAGCGGCTTAATGCAATTGGCCTTGGGAGGCATCACTACGGTAATGGAAGTTTTTGGTGTAGATGCCCAAATTATCAATGCCATACCTGTTGCCATTATGCGGCCTTTTAGTGCTGGCGGCTCACGCGGATTTATGCTAGATGCCATGAAAACTTATGGTGCCGATAGTCTTACTGGTCAGCTTGCTTGCTTGTTTCAAGGTGCGGCAGAAACTACTTTCTATGTGGTTGCTTTATATTTTGGATCAGTAAATGTGAAGAATGCAAGATATACCTTAAGTATAATGTTGCTAGTGGATTTGGTGTGTGTGCTGGCAGGAATTGCAGTGGTTAAATTGTATTTTTAATAGGAAGCAAACCAAGCTTTCCATTTTCTTGTGATATTTGGTAAGGATAACCCATTATAATGCTTTCATTATGCGATTCATGGCCAGCAGGAAGGCCAAAAAGCACTGGTATTTGAAGGCTAAGTGAAGTTTCTAAAATTATTTCGTAAGCGTTTTTTCCAAACGGAATTGCATTGTCTTTCATATCACTCATGTCTCCAACAAGAATTCCTTTCAAGCCATTTAATACACCTGAACGTTTAAGCCCTTGCATCATTCTATCTATATGATACAAGTACTCATCCAAGTCTTCTAAAAAAAGGTAACAATTGCTAAGCATAGGGAAACTGTTTGAACCAAGCATGGAATAAAGCACAGAGAGATTTCCACCAATAATTGGATAGGCCTCATTTTGTTTAAAATCAAAAGAGTTGAATTTGTTTGGGTCAAACCAAATGCTTTGCGGGCCTTCAAAAAGCGTTTGTTTTAAGTGTTGTAAACTCTGCGCATGTTGCTTGCCTGCTTGCATATTTAATGGCATTGGGCCATGCAGCGAGCAAAGTTGATGCGTTTGAAATAGGTGGCCAATTAAGACAGTTATATCACTATAACCAATAATCCATTTGGGTTGAGCAGACAATGGGCTAAAGTCTATTAAATCTACCATTCTAATTGTGCCATATCCGCCTCTTGCACAAAAAATAGCTTTCACATCTGGGTTTGCAATAAGCTTAGATAAAGCAAGTGCTCGGTGTTGGTCGTTTCCTGCAAATTGGTTTTCGGCTGCAAATAATTCGGGTTGAACCAAAACGTTTAATCCCCAGTCTTGTAACAAAGCAATGGCATCTTCCATTTCTTCCATCGAAACTTTTCTTGCTGTAGCAGCAATGGCAACGGTATCACCTTTTTGCAAGTGGGTTGGCGTAATCATCGAGCAAATATATTTAAATCAATGACTCAAAATATATTGGATTTGAATTGATTTTACTATTATCAATCTTAAATTCGAAGCATTTACCTATATCTATGAAAACCGTTGAAGCATACATCAAAACCTTCCCAGCCTCGGTTCAAACCGAACTGAAAAAAATTAGAAATTTAATCCTGGCCGAAGTGCCTGAGGCCGAAGAAAGCATAAATTACGGCATGCCAGCTTATAAATACAAGGGCAAACCTTTGGTTTATTTTGCAGGTTATAAGTATCATATTGGTTTTTACGCAACGCCCCAAGGCCACGAAGCTTTTGCAAAAGAGCTTGCAAAATACAAGCAAGGCAAAGGTTCTGTTCAATTTCCTTTGGATCAAACTATGCCCTATGATTTAATTATTCAAATGGTGCAGTTTAAAAAGGCTGTTGCTGATACTGCTCCTACAAAGAAAACCACCCCAAAGAAAGAAGCTATAAAAGTAGCGCCAGAGAATAAACCTACTTTAGCTCCAAGCAATTATTGCGAATTTTCAGCCACACTAGAGAAAGGCAACGTACATAAAGTATATCACGATACTGCATATGGATTTCCTATTCACAATGATGATGAACTTTTCTGCAGATTGGTTTTAGAAATTAACCAGGCCGGACTTAGCTGGACCACCATACTTAACAAACAAGAAAATTTTAGAACTGCATATCATCAGTTTAATATTAAAAAGGTTGCTACCTATAAAGAGAAAGACGTAACAAGGTTGATGGCAGATGCTGGTATCATTAGAAACCGACTAAAAATAGAGGCCGCCATTCACAATGCCAATATAATTTTAGGTCTACAAAAGGAACATGGTTCTTTTGAAAACTGGTTGAACCAAAATCACCCAAAAACAAAAGTGGAATGGATGAAATTGTTTAAGAAAACCTTTAAGTTTACTGGTGGTGAAATTGTAAATGAGTTTCTAATGAGCACTGGATATTTGCCAGGCGCCCATCAATTGAATTGTCCAACCTATAAGAAGTTAGTGAAAGCTAAACCTGCTTTTTTGAAGCTGTAATTTTACCTACTTTAAGTTCTCAAGCATTACTGCTGTCATCTTATCTAAATCATAATTTGGTTGCCATCCCCAATCTTCGCGCGCGCGCGTATCATCGATAGATTGTGGCCAGCTATCTGCAATGGCTTGTCTAAAGTCTGGTTGATAAGAAATACTAAAAGTTGGAATGTGTTTGCGAATGCTTGCGGCAATCTCTTCAGGATTAAAGCTAATGCCAGCCACGTTGTAAGCGCTTCTAATTTTTACTTTTTCTGCAGGAGCTTCCATTAAATCAATGGTAGCGCGAATGGCATCTTCCATATACATCATTGGCAATGTGGTTTCAGCACTTAAAAAACACTCATATTTTTGGTGTTTTAAGGCTTCATGATAAATATGAACTGCATAATCTGTAGTGCCTCCACCAGGTGCACTTTTCCAACCAATTAGGCCAGGATACCTAATACTGCGCACATCCACATTATACTTTTGATGGTAGTATTCGCAATATCTTTCGCCCGCTTGTTTGCTAATACCGTAAATGGTATTGGGTTCCATTACCGTATATTGAGGCGTATGAACACGAGGGGTAGTAGGACCAAATACGGCTATAGAACTTGGCCAATAAATTTTCTTAATAATACCTTCTTTGGCCATATCTAACACATGGAAAAGTCCGTTCATGTTTAAATCCCAAGCAAATTTTGGATTCTTTTCCGCTGTTGCACTAAGAAGGGCCGCTAAAAGGTAAACCTGTGTAATTTGTTGCTTTTTTACAATTTCATGTAATCTTTGAACATCTAAAATATCTAATAATTCAAAAGGAGCAATTTGATTTTCAAGCATTCTTACATCACTACAAACCACATTGTCTTCTCCATAGACCTTCCTTAGGTTTTCTGCTAATTCTAGTCCTATTTGTCCGTTTGAACCAATGATTAATATTTTTTCTGTTGCCATTAGATTTTAAATTGTGGGGCTAAATTAGAAAAATAACTCGAATGCCAAGTGTTCAGGGCTGCTATTTAATTGGTTTGAACCAATTTATTTTAAAATAGTCTTATAGCGGCCACCTAATGAGTGGGGGATGGGTTTTGATAAACTATCATCATCTGCTAAGTAAACTATTTTTGTGGTGTCAATACCAGTAGCTCCCAACCGGTTTTTAAATGTTAGAGTCCAGCCATGAAATACTTGAAATTGCTTTGGATTAGTTTTTACCTGTTGAAAAATTTCTTCCTGCTCTTTACTATAGTCAATTGCGCCATTTACAGCGGTTTTGCCTAATATGTACGCATTGGTAAAGCAAAACAAAAGAATTTCCAAACTGATTAATTTCCAAACAAATTTATTAGGCGTAAGCGTTATGCTATATCTAATTACTGCAAAAAGCATGAGCATAAAGAGCAGCCAAAACTGTGGCACATACCTTAGAACCCAAGCCTCTGGGTTTATAAATATGCTCGTAAAAATTGTAATTATAAATACCAGATAAACTGTTCTCTCTTTTTTATTTGCTTTATACATTACCCAAAGAAACAAAGGAAGAAGAAGGGTAAATATTTCTGCAGAAACTGGCCCAAATGCTGTGAGTTCTGGCATTCCATTTTCATAAGTTTTTAATGGGATTGGGTCAAACGGTTTTTTAATTTTTGCTTCATTTGGATTTCTGCTCCAAATTGGCTCAGCATATAAGCTAAAGAAGAAATTTTGTGCAGAATTTTTTCCTAAAAAATTAGCTGGATAAATTGCAGTTCTATTAAAAAATTTTTCACTATCCTCAGAAACTGGATAGAAAGGATGCCCTTTTTGAACCAAATTATTGATATATGGGCTTAGTCCAAGGATGCCATAAGTAAAAATACCCCAAATAAGTCCTAAACCAAGAGCTTTAAGGATGGAATAATATTTAATGAAAATCAAATAAATCAATCCTGCTGCAACATAGATTAAGGCATAAATTGCGCTGGTAAATTTTAAGTTTGCAAGGATAGCAGCTGAAAGCAAAGCTAAAATTCCTATTAGTCTGTTTTTGTCTTGAACAAACAAAATCCCAAAAATTGCTATAAAAGCGCTTAGAGCTGCAACTTGACCATCAGCATATGTGTTGCCTAAGTTTAAAAGCAGAATAGGATTCGCCGCTGTTAAGAGAGCTAATCCAAAGGCGAATAGCGTATGGTTATTTAAAAGCCGGTTATACACAAAAAACGATGTTCCAAGGACGGAAATAATAAGCATTAAGTTTATTCCTTTGGCACATTCAATGTTGCCGCTTAATTTGTAAACAAAAGCACCACCCACCCAAGAGGCAATTGGGAAATGGTTTAAGTACTTTTGGGAATAGGATGTTTCAGATTCTGTTAAAGTTTTGTAAAGTGGTTTCCAGCCATCTCCAAGTAAATACATGGCATCTTGGTGGTACCAATTTCCATCGAAACTTGTATCATAAAAACTACCTGCCCAAATAAAACAAAAAACGGCTAGTATGGAGGAGAAAAAAAGTAGACTTACAAAAGTGATTTTGCTATGGAGGTTTAGGTAGTAATTGTAAAAAAACCAAGAAATTGAAATCACACAAGCCAAAATGGGGAAAATGAAAAAAGACTGTAGGGAAACCCCTGCCAAAAGCATCAATTGAGGCACAATAATGATGCCCGCATAAAATAGAAACAAGTTGATTCCAGCCACAAAAGCCAGTGAACTAATTTTCATAAGCTTTGTGCAAGTAAAGAAAACGATTTCTAATTCCCAATTAATTACTAAACTTGCGCTACCAATTTAACTGATGTCATATAGGATTTTAATTACTGGAGGAGCGGGTTTTGTAGGTTCAACACTTGCAATTGGATTAAAAAAGTTTAATCCTTCTTGGGAAGTTATTGCATTTGATAATTTACGCAGGCGGGGTTCTGAGTTGAATCTATCTAGACTTAAAGCCCATGAAATCAGTTTTATACACGGAGACATTCGTAATTCTGAAGATTTTGAAGGGATTGAGGGGATTAACCTCTTAATTGATGCATCGGCAGATCCAAGCGTACTTTCTGGAATAGATTCCCCCGTTACGCCCTTGGTTCAAACCAACCTTTTAGGAACAGCCAATTGTTTGGAATTTGCTTCCCAGCAAAAAGCAGCCTTTATATTTTTATCAACCAGCAGGATTTATCCCATAAAATCGCTTGAAAGTGCCCTTTTTATGGAAGCAGAAACTCGTTTTGAATGGTTAGATAATCAACCCATGCGCGGCATATCTTCCAAAGGTGTTTCAGAAGATTTTCCATTAGAAGGCAGTAGAAGTTTTTATGGAACCACTAAACTTGCTTCTGAATTGCTTATTACTGAATATAACGAATTAAAGGGTTTAAAAACCATTATCAATCGTTGTGGTGTGCTTAGCGGGCCTTGGCAAATGGGCAAAGTAGACCAAGGTGTTTTAGTACTTTGGTTGGCTAGGCATTATTTTAAGGGCAAACTGTCCTATATTGGTTATGGTGGGACTGGCAAACAAACTAGAGATGTATTGCATGTGGACGATTTGTTGGATTTAATTATTCATCAAATTCAAAACCTAGATAGTTATAATAACCAAACCTTAAATGTTGGAGGTGGGAGAGAGATTAGTTTTAGTTTACAAGAGCTTACTAGATTATGCCAAGAGGTTACGGGTAATACCATAGAAATTGGTAGTGTAATCGAAAATCGCAGCGCCGATGTTAGGCTTTACCTTAGTGATTGCAGTAAATTACAAAAAGTATGCAATGAGGCTTGGACGCCTAAGCGTGATGTTAAGCAACTGGTAGTAGATACTTTTGATTGGCTAAAGGCCAATGAAAATCAATTAAAAAATATTTTGAATTAGGACATGAAAATTGCGGTAGTAACTGGAAGTAGCGGTTTAATTGGTGGTGAGTCTGTAGAATTCTTTAGTAGCAAATTCGACCTTGTAGTTGGAATTGATAACAACATGCGTTCCTACTTTTTCGGCGCAGATGGTTCAACCCTTTGGAATAAAAGTAGGCTTGAAGAAAAGTTTAGCAATTTTAAATCCGAGAATGCCGACATCCGTGATTATGCAGCGCTTGAGAAGATATTTAACCTTTATGGTAATGATATTTCTCTTATTGTTCATGCGGCAGCACAACCTAGTCATGATTGGGCTGCGAAAGAACCTTTAACTGATTTTGGAGTTAATGCAACTGGTACGCTCAACATGCTTGAACTAACAAGATTGTATTGTCCAGAGGCAGTTTTTATCTTCACCTCAACCAATAAAGTGTATGGTGATACCCCAAATTTTCTGCCATTAGTAGAATTGGAAAAACGCTGGGAAATAGCTGAAAGCCATGGTTTTTACAAACATGGTATTGACGAAAGTATGAGTGTAGACCAAACCAAGCACAGTGTTTTTGGCGCAAGTAAAGTTGCTGCTGATATTATGGTACAGGAATATGGTAGGTATTTCGGAATTAAAACAGGCATCTTTAGAGGTGGTTGTTTAACTGGTCCAAACCATAGCGGCGCGCAATTGCATGGCTTTTTAGCTTATCTGATGAAATGTGCGATTAGTGGAAATCATTATACTATTTTTGGTTACCAAGGCAAACAAGTTAGGGACAATATCCATAGCTACGATTTGGTTAATATGTTTTGGCACTTCTACCAAAATCCAAAGGCTGGCGAGGTTTACAATGCTGGAGGTGGCAGACACGCCAACTGCTCTATGTTAGAAGCCATTGAGTGGTGCGAGAAAATTTCTGGCAATAAAATGAGTTACAGTTACAGCGAAACCAACAGAATTGGCGACCATATTTGGTATATCAGTGATGTGTCGAAGTTTAAAAACCATTACCCTACTTGGAATTGGAAGTTTAACCTAGAAGATACCTTAATAGAAATGCACGACCGCATGGATGAAAGAATGAAAGTTAGCGATTGCAATTAATATGAATTACGAAAGAATTTACGAATACAGATTTCAAGGGGTGGATAGAAATAAAAAGCTATCGACATGGAAAATTATAGCAGAATTTATTGCTGAAAAATTAGGCAACCCTAAATCAATTATTGATCCAGCAGCGGGTGATTGTGAATTTATCAACCAGGTGCCAGTTGCCGAACGTTGGGCAGTTGACATGGGCGAACATACTCGCAAAATGGCCTCCGAGGGCGTAAATGTTGTGATTGGAAATAACCTTACGGCAGAATTACCTCAGAATTATTTTGAGGGTGTTTATGTTTCAAACTTCTTGGAACATTTATATAGTCAGGATGAGGTTGCAACTTTTCTGTCTCGCATGTTTGCTATATTAAAACCTGGTGGGAAAATTGCAATCATGGGTCCTAATTTTAAGTACTGCGCCAAAAATTATTTTGATTTTGCCGACCATACAGTTATTCTTACCGAATTGGGCGTTGCTGAACATTTATACGGTGCAGGCTTTCAGGTTAATGAGGTTCATGGAAGGTTCTTGCCATTATCTTTTAGAGGAAATATTCCTGTAACAGATTTTTTGGTTAAGACCTATTTTAAAATGCCTTTTGCCTGGAAGATAATGGGCAAACAATTTTTACTCATTGCACAAAAACCAATGTAATTCCTTTGAAACTTAGTGTTGTAATACCAGCCTATAATGAGTCTGAAAGCATCGGTGAAACCCTTTTGCAATTGTATAAAAAGCTGCAAGAGGCTAATATACCGCATGAGATTCTTGTAGTAAATGATAATTCTAAAGACCAAACCTTAGAAGTGTTATCCATTTTACAAATGGAAATTCCAAGTTTGGTGGTGCATACCAATGCCGGTCCAAATGGGTTTGGATACGCAGTTCGTTATGGCTTAGAAAGATTTTCTGGAGAGTGCGTTGCCATTATGATGGCAGATTTAAGCGATTCCCCAGATGATTTATTGCGCTTCTACCATAAAATGATTAAAGATGGAAGTGATTGTGTTTTTGGTACACGCTGGAGTAAGGGTGGCAAGGTAGTTGATTATCCACCACATAAATTATGGTTAAATAGGCTGTTCAATAACCTTGTAAGAATGTTATTTGGCATAAAATACAATGATGTAACCAATGCCTTTAAACTATATAAAAGAGAAACGATTGAAGGAATTAAACCTTTTCTATCACCTCATTTTAACCTAACTGTTGAAATCCCACTTAAAGCCATTATTCGTGGTTATACTTATTCTGTTTTGCCCAACATTTGGGTCAATAGAAAGCATGGTGTTTCTAATTTAAAAATCAAAGAAATGGGAAGCAGGTATTTCTTTATTCTTCTATACTGCCTCATCGAAAAGTCCTTTTCACAAGGCGATTTTAAGAAAAAATAATTATGGGTTCAAACCTTTAACCCTAAAGCCATCTTCCACACGATTGGTTCTCAATGTTACAGAATCAATCATATAATAAGTTGCAGGGAATTGGTCCCAAATAGTATTATTTAAAGGAGAATACATAAACTTAAAACCATTGATTTCTCTGTCTTCTAAAGAGTTTTTAGGATAGGGTTTAGGTTTGAACCAAACATAGCTTGGCGATGTATTTTTTATAAGCGTATAACTCAAAAATAATCCTAAGCCAAGCAACAGTATCCATAAAAAGCTAAGTGCAAGTTTCGGTTTGAACCTAATAGGCGTTACATAAAGTGTAAATGCAAGCATACTTACCATATACGCAAATAAGAATCTTGGGTGTGGACCATTGCTAAAAATGATAAGATAACCTAAAAGTAAAAATGCACAAACCCAAATAATCTCCTTTTGCTTAATTAACTTAAATGCTAAGTAAGGTATTGAGATTAGAAATGCTATCAATAACGACTTATTTAAGATATCTAAGTTCTTAAACCAAATAGGAAGCCAGTTACTTAAAGGTAAGGTGGCAGTGAGATAAACGTCTTGCCCAGGTATTTTTGCCCAGTTCTTTAAGATTACTTTATCCAATTCAAAAAAGTACGAAGGCACTTTCCAATCTACCTCAAACAAATCGATTTGGTTAAAAGGATATAACAAGTAACCACTTAAAATTATGTTTCCTATAAAATAAGGAATGAAAAACAGTAAGGCAATTCCGATAATTTTAAGCAGATAGGTGTATTTTTTATTTTTAAGTAGTTGCAGTAACCAAGGCAAGGGAAGCATAAAAAAGGTAAGTGCTGTTGCTTTAACAGTCACCATAAAACATACTATAATGAAGATGTAAAGTTGTGTCCAGTTTCTTTCTGAAGGTTGAATGGTGCCAATTAAAAACAGATCTACTAGTATGTACAAACTAAGTGTTACAATATAATCCGAGGTTACTGCGCCTACAAAGGCAGTTTTAAGGGAAAGTATAATGAATGCAATAAAAACCAATCTGAACCACTGATGTTGCTCATTTCTAGCAGGAGAAATGACGAACCATGAAAGTGTAGCTATAAAAAACAAAGCATTTCCTACATATACAGACGCTGAGGTAAATTGGTTCAAACCGAAAAATGCTTGTAAATTAAACCACCAATTATTATTGGCCAAAGGGCGGTTAAAGTTACCCAAACCTTTAAGGAGAGGATAATGTTCTGCCCAAAGAATATCTTGTAAATGGTAATCGGCAATATCTCCAACACCAGGTCTTAACAAAATGGCAATCCAACTAAAAAATGTTGCAGGTATTATCCAAATCAAATGAGGTTTTATCTGTTGCCAGCTTTGTTCAAAATATCTTTTAGTATTTTGTCTATCATTTATAGCTAGGATAAATAAAACAAACATCATTACCCAAGATATACTTGAAATAAAATGGGTTATACTTAATGCCAAAGCTATCGCGGCCAGGCCTAAGATATTGCTTAAACCAACTGGAATGTAATCTTCTTCTTGATGCAGATTGAATTGAAGAAGTCTATGCCAAATAACCGCTCCAACATAATGTGTTGTAAGCCATCCTAGCAGAAAAAGAAACGCAACTAAAAGCATGAAGGAAAGCTAAATAAATTCTATTTAAAAGTAATTCCTAAATTCCGCAATTGCCTTTTAATAAAGTTTTTTGCACCTTCTTTGAGGGGTGTCATCGCTTTTTTGAGTGGACTATCTGTTGGGCGAGCTTTAAATACGGTATCATGGTATTTAGCGGCATCTTCCCTTAATGCAGTATAATAATAGGCATAAAAGCTTTTTCTAGTTACTCCTTCAGGAACTTTTATGGCAGCATAACCATGGTAACTGATTTCATTGGTTTCAAAAATCAAACAGCGGTTAAAGGATGGGAATACTTTTTTGTCGAGGTTAGTCATGTCTGCATTCCAAAGTTCAGTATGGCCGCCATAAGCCTCTTTCCAATCTTTATTAAAGAATACCAATAAGTTTACCCTACGATGAATTCCTCTATCTGCATGGATATTAAAATCTATATGAATGTCGAGAAAGCTACCGTTTCCTCCTTGGTGCAATCCACCTCCTAAGGCGTCAGGTACGCTAAAAAGAGCGGGAATTCCAGTTATTTTGCTCATGATTTCACACCATTCTTTGGTATGAAAAGCTTCTCTTATTTTGGAAAATAGTTCAGGAAAGTCCTCAAAGTTTGAGCCTTCAGCTTTAAATTCATTCACGCCTTTGTAGCGTTTATTGAAAACTTCCTCCTTTGGAAAGGAAACAAAAACCTCCTCCGCTATTTCAGGGAGGAGGATGTTGTCTATAATAAGATGTTTATATGGTTTGGCTTCATTAAATTCTTTACTCATTTGAGTAAGTGAAGCCTCGTCAAAAAGATTTAAATTTAATAAGTGGTTCATCTTTGCGTGTTTGAGGTACGCAATTTAGAATTTTTCTAAATATGAAACACGTAAAATATTATGCTTTGGCTGCAAGGGCGTTTAGCATAGCAGAGCCGATTTCGGCAGGTGATTCAACAACATGCAAACCGCACTCGCGCATAATTGCCATTTTTGCTTCTGCAGTATCGTCTTTTCCGCCAATGATAGCACCTGCATGTCCCATTCTACGTCCTGCAGGAGCAGTTTGGCCTGCGATAAAACCTACAACTGGCTTTTTATTTCCATTTGCTTTGATCCAACGAGCTGCATCAGCTTCGTAGCTACCACCAATTTCTCCAATCATGATGATTGCATCAGTTTCTGGGTCATTCATTAATAACTCAACAGCATCTTTAGTAGGTGTTCCGATAATAGGATCTCCACCAATACCAATTGCAGTAGAAATGCCCAAACCAGCTTTAACAACTTGGTCTGCAGCTTCGTATGTAAGGGTACCTGATTTAGAAACGATTCCAATTTTTCCAGTTTTAAAAACAAAACCTGGCATGATTCCAACTTTTGCTTGGCCTGGAGTAATAACGCCTGGGCAATTTGGTCCGATTAAAGTACAATTCCTAGATTTGATATATTCTTTAACAGGAATCATATCAGCAACTGGAATACCTTCTGTGATACAAACAATTACTTTAATTCCGCCATCAGCAGCTTCCATAATTGCATCAGCTGCAAATGCAGGTGGCACAAAAATGATTGAAACGTTTGCACCAGTTTGGTCAACCGCATCTTTAACTGTGTTAAATACAGGTTTTTCTAAGTGAGACTGTCCACCTTTGCCAGGTGTTACTCCGCCTACTACATTTGTGCCGTACTCAATCATTTGTTGTGCATGAAAAGAACCTTCACTTCCTGTGAAGCCTTGCACAATTACTTTTGAATTTTTATCTACTAATACTGCCATGTTTCTTATTTATTTTGGGCGTGGCAAATATGATGTATTTTTCTGAATTTATTCAAAACCTAGGATAATTTCAGGTACTTCTTTTAAGAATATGTTCCTTTATTTTGTCTAAAAGCAATTCTTTATTTACAGGTTTAGTCAAATAATCATTCATTCCTACATCAAAACATTTTTTTCTTTCCTCTGCATCATCGTGGGCTGTAACTGCAACAATTGGAATATTTTTATCCATTGCAAAGGTATCATCTGTTCTTAAATGGTGGGTTGCCTCAATGCCATCCATTTCTGGCATTCTGATATCCATTAATACCAAATCAAATGATTTTTCTTGAATTTTATTTAAAGCCTCTAATCCATTTTCTGCAACCTGATAGTTATAACCTGTCTTTTCTAAGATTTTTATGAGTAAATGTTGGTTTAATTTATTGTCTTCAACTATAAGAATCAAATATTTACTTGGGTCATAGTTTAATATGTCGGCTGGATTGACAATTTGGTCAACTGGTTGGTTTTCTCCAATTTCCACCTCTAATTCAAAAATAAAACTGCTTCCTCTTCCTTTTTCACTTATAACTTCCAAGTGCCCATTTAAGTGTTCAACCAATTGTTTAACGTTTCTTAACCCAATTCCAAAACCAGTTTTATTGCTAACTTCAGGTTGTTTTTTGAAAATATCTTTAATCTCCCTTTCACTTAATCCCGGACCTTCATCAATAATAGAAAATTGGAGGGTAACAAATTTCTGTTCTCCCTTTAACCTTGTAGCACTATCTTTTACTTCAATTTTTACAACGCCACTTTCAGTGTGATTTACTGCGTTATTAAGTAAATTATGTAGGATGTTGTTCAGCTTTTGTTCATCGGTTAAGATTACTTTTGGAACTCCTGGATAAACCATTTGATTGAACAACAAACCTTTTTGACTGCATTTTGATTGGTAAGTTTTGAAAACAGCTTCAAGTGAAGTATGAATATTACATGGAGTAATTGTGGTTACAACTTCTTTTCTTTCTAATTGGAGGTAGGTTATTAAATTATTAAGAACAAACATTAACTCATCACTAGAAAACTTAATGTGCATTAAATAGTCTTTTAACTCGTTAAATGTTTTACTTTCTATTGCCAATTGGCTCATCCCAATTATACCATTAAGGGGCGTTCTAATCTCATGATTTATTTGCTGTAACATGCTGCTTTTTGCTTTGTAACTCATCTCAAACAGCTTACTTTTCTTGTTAATTGTAACTGTATAAATCAACAAGCCACTTAGAAGTATCAGAAAAAACAAAACACAAAAGGCTGCAATCAAAAGTATATTCCTTTTTTCAATCCCAAGCGCTTGTTCTCTTAATTTTAAATCCTTAATTTCATTTTCTTTTTGTAAAAGTTTTAATTCAGTTTTTCGTCTTTGATTTTCATATTCTGAAATTAACTTTCCTATTTCCTTTTTATCTCCTCTATTATTAAAGTTGGAATCATTTTTTTCTGCTAAGTTTAGATAGTAGGCTTCTTTCTCTTCATCACCTATGGCTTTATAATATTGTGATGCAATGAGGTAGATTCCTCCAGCTTCTATGCTATTCGGGTTTTTATTGGCTGCTTTTAAACCTAAATCAATATAAAAGTAGGCTGAATCGAAGTTTTCTAAATTCAAGTATGCGGAACCTAAGTTGTCTAACACTAACATTAGTTCCTTATTACTACCAGATTTTTGGTCTAATTGATACGATTCAATTAAATAGGGAATTGCTAATTTTGGCTGTTTGGAGACTAAATAAACACTTCCAATATTATTTAAGGCCGTTGATATGTCTGTAACATTGCTTTTAACCCTAAAAACCTCCAAGGCAGTTTTATAATAATACAATGCCTTTAGATATTGCTTTTTAGAATGATAAATATTTGCCAAATTATTTGAGATTTCGGCAATGATTAACTCACTTGGTCCTCCTTTATACAAATCTAAGGAACGCAAAAGGTAAAGCTCTGCCTTATCTGCTTCTTCTAAATCTAAATACAAAGAACCAATATTGTTATATGTTCGTGCAGCTCTTGCGTAATCTTTTAACTGCTCAGAAATCTTTACAGAGCCAAGATAATAACGCATGGCTTTAGTTAAATCTTGGTTTATAAATGCTAAGTTACCAAGACTATGATAGGCAAATGAAACTGCATAAGGTTCTTTACATTTCAATGCAATTGATAATCCCTTTAAATAATTTGTCTTGGCATCTTCAAGTTTATTATGATTCTTTTCTAAAATACCTAAAACAATGTAGGCATTTGCTTGGCCCTTACAATAATTTAATTGGTTAGAAATGGCAAGGGCTTGGGCAACATAATTTCTAGCTTTGGTGGTGTCTGTGCTTTTTAAATAGATTGCTAATCCATTTAAAATATCCGCCCTTTGTAAATCATTGGCAAAGGGTAACAGACTTTCTAAGCTGTCTTTTTCATTTTCGGGCTGAGCCAAACTTGGTTCAAACCGAAATAATACAAGCCAAATAAATAATAATTTAACTAATTTCCTCATCATTTCTCTCTTACAACTCAGCCACTAAAATAGTAATTGGTAGGATATTGACTACAATAAATATACTAATGGTCGTTTTGTAAGGATTCCCAGTACTCTACAGCCCTTCTAGTGTGTGGAATTACGATTGTGCCGCCTACAATATTTGCTACGGCAAAAATTTCAAACATTTGGTTACTGCTAACCCCAAGTTCATAACATTTTCCTAAATGATACTTAATGCAATCATCGCAGCGCAAAACCATGCTAGCCACAAGTCCCAACATTTCTTTTGTTACAGATGGCAATGCGCCATCTTCATAAGTATTTGTATCTAGGTTAAACAAGCGCTTTAAAACTAGGTTATCAGCACCTAGTATTTTTTCATTCATTTTCTCTCTATAGGTATTGAATGCCTCTACTTGATTTGTATTTTCCATTGCTTATAAGTTTAGTTCTAAATTAGGATCCCAGAAATGTTTGGTAAAATTAACAACAATATCTTCAATTACTTGAACTCCTTCTTGCGCTAGTAGTTCCTGCATTTGGTTAGGATGAGCAAAATGACTTTTACCAGACAGCATACCAAATCTATTTACCACCCTATGGGCAGGTACAATTGGCATTTCTCCATGCGAAGCATTCATGGCATATCCAACCATTCTTGAACTTTTGGCTGCCCCCAAATACTTTGCAATTGCTCCATAAGTGCTAACCTTTCCACTCGGAATGAGCCTAACCACTTCAAATACATCTTTAAAAAAGTCAGATTGCATTAAAAATCCAAACCTAATGATAAATAATAAATAGGTTTATCTGCTATTTCAAAATCTTGGATTCCCCATGCAGCATCAAACCTTACAAAATAGCCAAATAGTTTTGAACGTAAGCCCGCACCAGAGCCGGCAACTATTGGGTCCCGCACATTGATTACCTTCGCTTTTACTGGACCTTGCTCATAAATCTTTTGGTTAAAGGTGTTTTCATCACTATATGGGTTTGAACCTACCCAAGCGGTACCAATATCGAAGAAGGGAACAATTTGAAAATTATTTAAAAATTCACTTCGAAGGGGTCGGTTCAAAGCGTACCTAAATATTGGTATCCTTACTTCTGCATTTGCCAAAACATAATTATTGCCGTTTCTAATGTTTTGGTCGAACCCACGCAGGTTGCAAGCCAAAGCTTGAAATATATAATTTCTATCGTTTGCAGTTGCAATTTCGTTGTTGAAACTAGGTGAAATCCAATTTTCTACAGCACCTAAATAATAAACTACCCTACCTGGCCCAAATGAGGTGTTTGCAGAAAGTCTACCTGCAAATATGATTTGGCGATGTATTTTTTGATAATGCCTAAAGTCTATACCTAATACGTTTATCTGCAAATCTGTATTGTTTAGGTTTACAAATTTTTCATAGAATACTTTAAAACGAGTACCATGCCATAAATTGAGTCCTTTTGGTATGGTGTTATCAAATACAAATTCTGCTTTTCCACCAGACCAATTGGTGTATTTATCTGATGAATCCAAAGTAGGAACATCCGTTGAGCGTGTAATATCTCTATCCTGACGATAAAAGGTTTCTATTCTAAAGCTGCTCACCTGATTAAAAGGAATTCTTACTGAATATCGTAGCTCATGGGAAAGATTTTTAAAACTTCTAACTTCTGGTACGCCTCCGCTTCTGCTTTGTCTATAAAAAGTTAGCTTATGGTCGAGTTTTTTCTTGCGAGTTTCTACACTTGCAAAATAATCAAAGCCACTCAAATCATAGGCTAATCTTAAACCTCCGTTGATTCTATAATCTTCGAATAAGTCTATCATTCCAAGCTTAAACATGCCATTCAAGCCAGGATTAAACATTTGTCCAGCTGCTGGTGTAATAGGTTGATAGTAGGTGTTGATGATACTATTGTCAATAAATTGGGCTAAAATTTTATCAGGGAAAAAGGTTACATCATAAAACCTCGGGGCATTTATTTTCGGAATTTTCTTTGACCCTAATTCTAACTCAGATTTTTTAAGGATGGTAAATGCAGGTCGTTTGTAGTTTGGTTCTGTAAATTCGCTTACAAAAAAATACGCATTGGTATCATTGGCTATTTTAACATTCTCTTCTGAATTTTGCTGAGAAGCTCTTATTCTATTCTCCTTAAATACAACCGGTCCTTTAACAAATTGCTCTGTTGTATAACCTGTTTTTAGCCTAAACATGGTTGGGTAGGTTTCAATTGACTCAGATGTTTTAACTACATCCTTTTCTATGCCAGCATAACGAATAGTATATTTGCCTTTGTCTAAAATCAAGTCAAAAACTTGCTTGGTCTGAATAGAAACATCGTGTGCTAGAATGTTCTTTTTGTAGTTTGTAAGTGGATAGGTATATACGATATCTTTAAAATGAACAATTGTATCAATTCTTTCCAAGCCAATGGTAAGGTTGATTTGTTTTCCTTCAAACTCAAATTGGCTTCCTTGCCAAGAAGGTTCGTTTTCATAAACTAATGTGTCGGGCTCTTTTTGAACCGAATCTTTATAAAAAATTTGAAGCTCGGTATAGTCGTAAACTTCTTCGATTCTTGCAGCATATCTATTATAAATGCCATTGTATTCTGTTAGATAAGCAAAGTAATCTTTGTTATAATCGATAGGTTGAATTTCATTGATATAGGGTGTTCTGGTTAACCTTTTAAGTTTTCTGTTATTTGTTTCAAGGTCGTACATGAAAATATCAAAGTTATTTCCTTCTTCTAGACTATTGCTAATTCCTACTCCTAAGGAATCTCTGCTTCTGTTGGAGCTGAATACAATTTTTGTAGAGAAATCAACAAACCTTGGATATTGATCATCGTAAAAGTCTGAAGTGATTTGCCTTTCTTTCCTTGTTTGAATATCATAGGTATAAATATCACTTTGCCCTTTTCTTATAGCTGCTAAAACCAAGGTTCGGCCATTCTCGCTAAAATCAATTCCTGTTATTTTGTCGAACTTTAAAAACTTAATTGTTTCTTTTTTCTTGTTTACTAAATCTACCATGCGCATGTAAACCACACCCCTTTTTTCGTACACATAAGCCATTTTATCTCCTCCTGCCTGCCATGCAATAAGCGGAAAGGAATAGTCTACGTTAAGCTGGTAATACTTGATGCCACCTTTAAATATTTTCTTTGTTTTACCTGTTTGTGTATTGAGTAAAAACACTTTGTATTTGCCATTTTTATTAGTGGTATAGGCAAGCATATTTCCTTTTGGACTAACCTTCATTTGTGGCTGAAGGTAAGGAGCAATCCTTTTTTTAATTTTAAATTCAGAAGTAGGAAAATCGTTTAATAAATCAGATTCTTTCTTAAACAATTCTTGGTAATGGGTTAAATATTCTTCAGTAATCTCTTTGTAGGATTTACTTGTAATATATTCAATAGCTGATTCATAGTTTCTTGTTAGCTTGGTTATATAAACAAGGTTGGCTATCGATTCTTTATCATACTTTTCTACCATAAATTTCCAGAAAGCATGGCCTGCAAATGCTGCATCTTTTTGGTTCAAACGGTTAAACCTAGCCTTTTTACCTTGTTCCAGAATGTCTTTCATCCGATTATTTAAATCGGCATCCCATGGCCTAGAAAGGTAAGAGGTTAATCCATGAATATACCACTCAGGCAAATTTAAGAATGCTGCTGTTTGCAGTCTTTCTTGAATATTTCCACCATACAACATTTCATTTAACAGCACCAAAGCAAGACCTTCTTTTATTTGTCGAGCCAAGTCGGCATGGTCGCCATTAAAATACACCAAAACACGATTATTAACCACATTGGTGAATCCACCTGTATTCAAAGAAATCTCCTCTAGGCCAAAATTACTTTGCTTGTAATCTCCTAAAGTATTGTAACAAATGATTTCAATTCTGCCATTTAACCTGTGGTCTAAGATTTTTTCTAATTCAGGCATAGTTTCTTCGGCATATCGAATGCTATAATTTGCTAATTCTCTGCCACCGGAGTAAAAAAATGCGTCATAGTTTTCTGTTCTTAGAAAGCTCCATTCAAAACGGCCATATTGAATTCTATTTTGACCAAATAGTGTGTTTATTCCTTGCGAAAGGCCTTGAGTAGCGCCACTTATTAGGGCTACCAGTAATAGTAAAATGGATAATGGTTTTCTAAACATCATGCGCTACCTCAAAAATGCAGTAAAATCACCACTTATGGAAATTAAATTTCTAATTATTGCACTTGAATTAATTCTTTTACTTTCGTCCCACAAAAATGACGATATGTTGCAGGTAAAAAGCTTTGTATTTAATGAGTTTCAAGAAAACACATATGTGATTTGGGATCAAACCAAAGCCTGTGCTATCATTGACCCAGGCTGCTACAAATCTCAAGAGCGACTTGAATTGTCTGAGTTTATTACCAAAAATGAGTTGACGCCTGAATTGTTGTTAAACACGCATTGCCACATCGACCACGTCTTAGGAAATGACTATGTAATGGCTAAATACAACTTGCCTTTGCATTTACATAAAGATGAATTAAAAACATATTCAGATACCAAAAAATGGACAGCCATGTTTGGAATTTCGCCTCTAGTGTTACCAGAAAATTTAGTTTTTTTAAATGCTGGGACGGTAATTTCTTTTGGAGCAACAAGCCTCGAGGTGTTGTTTACTCCAGGACATTCCATCGCTTCCCTTAGCTTTTTTCATGCTGGCAGCCTTCAACTTTTTGCAGGAGATGTTTTATTCAAGCAAAGCATAGGCAGAACAGATCTTCCTGATGGAAATCTTAGCACTTTGCTCAATAGCATTAAAGAACAATTGCTTGTTTTACCAGATGAAACCATTGTATACGCAGGTCACAACGAGCCAACCTCCATCGGAGAAGAAAGAAGAAATAATCCTTTTCTAAGAAACCTTCAGGCTAGTCTTTAATAGGGAAAACAAGCTCTGTAAGCCATTTATTATTGTCTTTTTCTAGCATTGGGTCTGTAATATAAAACTCCATAGGAGCGCCTGCTGCTTTCAGATTATTTTCGATAAGGTATTTAAAACCTTCTCCATACAAGGGCCCAATTTTTTCATAAGGACCATAATATTTGATGACCAATTGTTTGCCAGCCTCTATTTTTCCCGCAATAACTGGAGGTGTAACGGTGATTTCACTTTCTACACCTAGGCAAGTTGCCATATCATAAACTTTGCCTTTAGCTGCATAATTAATGGTAAAAGGTGCTCCTGTTTGTTTGGCTGAAAGTTGTTTGATAAGGTCTAATAAAAGGGCATAATTCTCTCCGAGCTTTGGCCCAATTTCTTCTTCCTTTAATTGGTTGCGCAAGGCAATATAAAATAGGGGAGAGGTGCTTCTTATTTCTGCCTCAAATCCTCCAATTTCTAAATCGGTTTTGGATTCAGCAATTTCTTTGATAGATTTTAATCCTGCCTCATAATCTGGCCCAAGCATACCATCCATTAAAAGTCCAAAAAGCTTGCTTATCGGCACCCAATAAAAGGGAAGGTCCTTAGTGTCTGAGTCGAAATTCCAGGTAAGGTGCACTATTCCATCGGTTTCTTTCATGTTAAAATCAGCACGACTGCCTCCAAAATCATTTAGTGTTAATTCTATTTCAACCTTTTCATTTGGCACACTTGAGACAATTTTCATGGTACCATTGCCAACATCAGGATGTTTGCTTTTCCAGCTAAATGAAGCACCATTACCTTCATAAATATCTGCATAAGTATATAAAGAATTGGTGTCTTTTTTATGCCATGGACTCCACTGTTTCCAAGCTTTAAAATTGTTCACTAAATTATAAACATGCTTAGAATTAGCATTTATGTCAATGCTTCTTTCTACATGAGTTTTTGTTGGTAAAAAGAATGAAACAATAAGCAGCAATCCAATCAAACCTAGGATTGAAAATGCAATGTATTTTAGAATTTTCATGGGTTAAAATTTTGGTAAATATATCAACTAAAAGTTAAAATAGCTGCACACCAATTATTTTTGGTAAGGTAGGTTTGAACCAACAATCCAGCAGCTAGAATGCTGTCTTTCAGGATTATTAAGTCAGACTCATAGAAGCCGCTAATTATGATTTGTCCGTTTTTGTTTAAGAGTGCGGCCATATCAGACATAGAGGCTTGTAAAACATTTCTATTGATGTTTGCTAATATAATATCAAAATCATAATCAGAAACTTTGCTTAAATCACCATGAATAAATGTGATATTAGAAACTTGGTTCAAACCAATATTTTCTTGGATGTTTTCTGCAGCCCAATCATCAATATCATTTGCAACCACAGAGGCTGCACCTAATTTTTTTGCTAAAATCGCTAGAATTCCGGTTCCGCTTCCATAATCAAAGACCTTCTTTTCATTAAAATCTATCGCTAACATTTGTGTTAATATACTTGCAGTTGTTTCGTGATGGCCTGTGCCAAAAGAAGTTTTAGGTTGAATAATTAGTTCATGATCAAAATGCAAATCTTGCAAATGAAAAGGAGCTCTAATGATAAGTTTATCCTCGATAATAACGGGTTCAAAAGAGCTTTCCCAAATAGCATTCCAGTTTTGTTGCGCTACTTCTTGTGTTTTATAATCGCTAGGCTCAAGCTGGTATTTCTCCAGAATTTCTTGGGTTACAGATTTGTCAAATAAATTAAGTGCGATGCATGCTTCAAAGCCAATTTCTGTTTCTAGAAATGAATCGAACTCAATGGCAGCTAGCTCTGCCATTAAGAATTCAGAAGTTTCTGAAGGGCAGGTAACACTTAGAGAAATATATTTTTGCATGGTGTAAAATTAACAACATTAGGCTGAAGTTTTTTAAGAGCAAAAGATATTATATCATTTAACAAACTTCTTTTATACCTTTTGCAAATAATTTAAATGTATCAAGTAATGGCACAAACAGTTTTGCGCACCATCATTGTAGAAGATGAACTTGGGGGAAGAAATGCGCTTAAAGCAATTTTAAAAAACTTTGAAGAAATAACTTTAATTGGTGAGGCTAGCAATGCCATTGAAGCCAAGGAATTAATTTCTGAGTTAAAACCAGATTTATTATTGTTAGACATTGAAATGCCTTTTAAGAATGGTTTTGATTTACTTTCAGATATTCCAGACCGAACTTTTGATGTTATTTTTACCACTGCTTACAACTCCTACGCAATAAAAGCGATTAAATTTAGCGCTATTGATTACCTTCTAAAACCAGTTGACCCAGAAGAGCTTGCAGATGCAATTGCCCGCGTTTTTGAAAAGAAAAAACATAATTCTTACCAACCTCAGTTGCAAATCGAAAACTTATTAGACAATTTAAAAAGCATAAATAAGCAAAATTTCAAATTGTCTTTGCCTACCTCAGAAGGGACATTATTTATTCCAATAGAAGATATAGTACGCTGCGAGTCAGATGCAAATTATACCCGCTTCTTTTTTAAGGATGGCACAAAACCAGTTGTGGTTTCCAAAACACTTAAGGAATTCGAAGAATTGTTAAATGATTATGGATTTTGCAGGGTTCATAATTCTCACATGATAAACTTAAAATTTATAAGAAGGTACATCAGAGGAGAGGGTGGAATTGTTGTTATGCTTGATGGTACAGAAGTGGAAGTTTCTCGTAGGAAAAAGGAAATCTTTCAAAAAGCCTTAGAAAAAGAAACCGGATTTATATAAAACACAACCATACAAACATTGAAAGCTACCACTTATTTGTTTCCAGATTGGTGATGGTTTTAGTTCGTCATCTTTGGCAGGATTTTTAATAAATAAGACAATTTCTGGCTCGAAATTGCACCCGCTGAAGCCTGAAATGCCCCTTGTTTGAGATGTATTTTGCAGTCGCAAATAAAATTAACCCGGAAAATCCCCACCCGGGTTTTTTTAATAGGTCAAGGCTTCACCTGCATATAATTGAAAGCGTTGCAACTTTACTCTCTCATCAGATAGGTATTCATCATAAGTCATTCTTTTGTCTAAACATCCATTTGGAGTAATTTCGATGATTCTATTTGCAATACTTTCTACAAATGTATGGTCATGAGAAGTAAAGATGGCAATGTGCTTCCAATCGGCCAATGATTCATTAAATGCGGTAATTGATTCTAGGTCTAAGTGATTGGTTGGTTCATCTAGCAGCAAACAATTGGCATTGGTAAGCATCATTCTAGAAATCATACACCTTACTTTTTCACCTCCAGATAGCACATTAGATTTCTTAAAAACTTCTTCTCCACTAAAAAGCATTTTCCCTAAAAAACCCCTGATATAGGTTTCATCTTTCTCAGTTGAATATTGTCTTAACCAATCTATTAAATTGTTGTCTCCATCAAAGTACTTGGCATTTTCATTTGGTAAGTAGGAGCGGGTTATGGTTTGACCCCAAAAGAATTCCCCATTATCTGGTTTTACTTCACCCATTAATACTTCAAAAAAAGTTGAAATTGCTGTATGGTCTTTCGAAAGAATGGCAACTTTATCTCCTTTATCTAGGGCGAAGTTCACATCCTTAAATAAATAGTTGCCCTCATTGTTCTTTTTTGACAAGTGTTCTACTCTCAAAATTTGATCCCCACAATCTCTATCTGGTTTAAAGATAATACCTGGATATTTTCTGGTTGAAGGTTTAATATCTTCTAAAACTAATTTTTCTAGAAGCTTCTTTCTGCTCGTGGCTTGTCTAGATTTTGAAGCATTTGCACTAAATCTTTCAATAAATTCTTGTAGTTCTTTTCTTTTGTCTTCTACTTTTTTGTTTTGATCCGAACGCTGCCTCAAGGCAAGTTGACTGCTTTCATACCAAAAGGTATAGTTTCCTGAATACAATTGTATTTTACTGAAATCGATATCTGCAATATGTGTACATACCGCATCTAAAAAGTGCCTATCATGTGAAACCACAATTACGGTATTTTGAAAATCAGCTAAGAAATTTTCAAGCCAAGAAATGGTTTCTACGTCTAAGTCATTGGTAGGTTCATCCAACAAAAGAACATCTGGGTTTCCAAATAAGGCTTGGGCAAGAAGCACCCTAACTTTTTCTTTACCATTTAATTCTTTAAGCAAAAGTTGATGTAGATTTTCACCAATACCAACATCACTCAATAAGTTTGCTGCATCACTTTCTGCATTCCAACCTTGCATGTCTGCAAATTTCTCTTCTAGCTCAGCTGCGCGATGACCATCTTCATCTGAAAAATCTGGTTTAAGATAAATTGCATCCTTTTCTTGCATGATTTCCCAGAGCTTTTTGTTCCCCATGATTACAGTTTGTAATACTGGGAGTTCGTCAAACTCAAAGTGATTTTGTTTTAAAACACTCATTCTTTCGCCAGGAGACATGCTTACATTTCCTGTGGTTGGGTCTATTTCGCCTGAGAGAATTTTTAGGAAGGTGGATTTTCCTGCACCGTTTGCGCCTATTACTCCGTAGCAATTGCCCGGACTGAATTTTACATTAACATCTTCGAATAGAATGCGTTTGCCGTAGCGCAAACTGAGATTGGATACCGTAATCATTATTTACTTTTATGGGTGGGCGAAGATAGTTATTGCCAATGGCATACACAAAAAAAACGGGAATCGGTTTAACCCGACCCCCGCTTTAGCCTATGAAACAAATTGCACTTCTACCCCTAGGTGCAATTATCTTGAGTTATGATTCCTTATGTTTTTTAACCAAAGGAATATTGAACTTTACTTTCAAATTGTTTGACAAATATAACATAACTGGAACTAATATCAAAGTTAAAAATGTTGCAAAACTTAAACCAAAAATCATTGTCCAGCTTAAAGGCCCCCAAAATGCCACATTGTCACCTCCAAAATGAATGTGTGGATCAAAGTGTGTGAAGAGGGAAACGAAATCAATATTTAAGCCCACAGCCAGAGGAATTAAGCCAAGTATAGTAGCTGAGGCTGTTAGGATTACTGGGGTCATACGGGTTTTTCCAGCCTCAATAATTGCAGCTCTATATTCCATTCCTTGCTCCATTAATAGGTCAGTAAATTCAACTAAAAGGATACCATTTCGCACTACAATACCTGCCAAGGCTATGACACCAACACCTGTCATAACTACTGAAATTGTCATATTAAAAATTGATAATCCAAGTAAAACTCCAATGATTGAGAAGAAAATTTCTACAAAAATAATTAGAGGTTTTGATACAGAATTGAATTGCGTTACCAAAATTAGGAAAATCAAACCAAATGAAACCAACATAGCGCCTCCTAGGAAGGCCCCAGTCTCTGCTTGCTCTTCTTGTTCTCCTGTCATGGTTGCAATTACACCGTCTGGTAATGGATAGCTGTCTAAAGATTTTTTAATCTTCCCAACAATTTCATTGGCGTTATAGCCACTTAACACATTGGAAGAAATAGTAACCATGCGCTTTTGGTTTTTACGTTTGATACCTCCAAAAGTATTACCGTATTTGATGGTGGCTACAGAAGAAAGTGGCACCTGTCTTATTACACCTCCCATATTCATGTCACGGAAAGTAATTTTTAAGTTCATTAACGAATTGATATTGTTTCTTTGGTCAAAGGCATATCTTAATTGAATTGGATAATCATCCTTTGCATCTTTGAACTTAGAAACCTCTGCACCGAAAATTGCATCTCTCATTTCTTTGCCAATAATTGCTGTAGAAATACCTTCTCTATTGGCTCTTTCTCTGTCTATTTCAACAATAATTTCTGGCTTGTTTGCTTGTAAATCAGATTTTAATTCTTCAATACCTGGAATTCCTAATGAGTCTAAATATCGCTTTACATCTTTTGATGTGGCAGTTAATTCATTAAAGTCGTCTCCAGTAATTTCAATATTAATTGGTTTTCCTGTAGGTGGACCGCCCTCTTCTTGCTCAACGGTAATTTCTGCCCCAGGAATTCCTTTAATTGCACTTCTAATTTGATCAAGGTAAACCACTGTTGATTTTCCGTTTCTTTCTCCAAAAGGAACAAAAGCAACAGAAACTTTTCCCAGATGTGGCGCTGTACTAAAGTCGAAACTTTGCGGGTTACTTGCACCCACGGCAACATTGGAAATAATAGATTCAACAATTGGATTAGAATCACCTACTACTTCAAAAATTCTATCCTCAATAATCCTGGTGATTGAATCTGTATAAGTTTGGTCTGTGCCAATAGGTAAAGCAATATAAGTATAAACAAAGTTTGGATCACCTTTTGGGAAAAATTCAACTTTAGGTTGTCTAATTGCTGTTAACACTATTGAAAAGATTAACAATCCAATGGTACTAATTAGAATATAGATTGGTCTGTTTTTATGCAAAGCCCATTCAATTGCATTTTTATATTTTTCTTGTATGTTAGGCCAAGTTTTTTCTTGGAATTTTTGAATCATTTTGTAAAGTACAAATCGGTTCAAACAGTATAAACCATATAAAGTTAAAGAGAAGGTTCCCAAGCCAACATTGCCTGCTAAGAAAGAAAGGAGTGCTATTACAGCAAATACTACACTTGTAATTTTGAAGCCTTTATTGAAACGTTGCTTATGATTATCGTCATTGTTGTGAGGCTTCATAAAGTCTACCGCAAAAACTGGATTGATAATGTATGCAACAAGGAGTGAAGCTAAGAGGGTTACGATAAGTGTAATAGGTAAATAGAACATAAATTTACCAATAACTCCTTTCCAAAAGGCCAATGGAATAAATGGTGCTAAAGTGGTTAAGGTACCCGATAATACTGGCAAGAATACTTCACCAGCAGCCATTTTTGCGGCTCTAACAATCGGTACTTTACCATTGTCAAAAATCCTGTGGGTATTTTCTATCACCACAATTGCATCATCCACTACAATTCCTAATGCCAAAAGGAAGGAGAATAAAACAATCATGTTCAAGGTAAATCCTAGGCTTGGCATGATTAAGAAAGCAATAAACATAGATAAAGGAACAGAAAGTGCTACGAAAATTGCATTGGTTGTTCCCATGAAAAACATTAAAATCAATGTAACCAATACAAACCCAATAATAATTGTATTGATAAGGTCGTCTAGCGTAACCCTTGTTTTATCACTTTGGTCTCCTGTTATTGTTACTTTTAAGCCTTCAGGTAACTGATTCTTTTGCATGTCCTCAACAATCTCTTTAATCTTATCTGAGGCATCAATAAGGTTTTGTCCGCTTTTCTTGATAACATTTAACGATACAACATTCTTGTGGTCAAGGCGCGCATAACTTTCTTTTTCTTTAAATCCATCTGTTATTGTAGCAATGTCTTTTAAATATATTGTAGCACCGCTTCCAGAACGAATAATAATGTCTCCAATTTTATTGGGGTCTGTAAACTGCCCTACAACATTGATATTACGCTTGACACCATCCATTTTTATTTGACCACCACTAATGGTCATGTTTTCATATTTTACAGCATTCGTGATGTCTCCCATGGTGATATCAGCCGACTGCATTTTATACATGTCTACATCAATTTGTATTTCACGTTCTAATGCACCAACAATGTCACAACGGGTAATTTCCTTTAAGCCCTCAATCCTATCTTTTAGTAAATCTGCATAATCCTTAAGTTTATCCAAAGGATAATCTCCCGAAATATGTACATTCATAATTGGAATTTGAGATACATCTATATCAATAACTTCTGGCTCTCTAGTAAGGTCATTTGGTAAGTCTTTTTTAGCTTTATCAACGGCATCTTTTACCCTTTGCTTTGCAACAGGCACTTGCACATCAGTGTTAAACTCGATGTTAATCATGCTAAAATCTTGTATTGATGAACTGGTTACTTTCTTAACACCATTGATAGATTTTACCTGCTTTTCAATGTGTTTTGTAACCAAATTCTCTATGTCGTTAGGAGAAGTTCCAGCATAAATAGTATTCACTAAAATCTGCGGAAATACTACTTCTGGAAATTGTTCCTTAGGTAGGTTATTATAACTCATCAATCCCGCTAGGGTGATAATGATGGTCATAATATATATACTAGTCTTATTGTTAATAGACCAGCTCGAAGCAAAAAATTCTTTAAACTTATCTTTCATACCTTGTTTGGTTAGGTTTTTTAAAGGCGAAATTATTCGCGAATCAATTCGTTGTTATTGAGGTCAATGTAACCAGCAGTAATCAGTAGATCGCCCTCGTTTAAACCAGCAACGATTTCTGCTTTGTCGTTGTAAATTCTTCCGAGTGTTACTAAACGTTTTTCTGCAACTGTTTTTCCTTCTTTTTGAACCGAAACCATTACATAACTTTCGGTTTCGTTCTTTTGTACGGTATTTACTGGTATAACAACTGCTTTTGCAGATTTGTAATCCACTACTTTAAAGATACAAATCATGTTAGGTAGCATATCTGAAGAGGAAGGAATTGGCGCTTCAATGGTGAAAGTTCTTGTCATTTGGTTAATCACCCTTGAAGTGAAACTAACATTCGACTTAACTGTTTTATTGTTTAAGTCTGGGAACACTAAAAGGGCTTCATTGCCTTGCTTGATAAGACTTGCGTAGGTTTCTGCAACATCAGCTTTTGCTTTTAGGTCATTAAAGTTAACCACCCTAAAGCATGGAACGCCAGGTGCTACATTTCCTCCAATTTTCAAGAATACTTCGTCAACTGTTCCATTAATTGGAGACTTAATTTTATACATGTCTAGGTTTTCATATAAAGTTGCAAGCTTTTGTTCTAAGCTTTCTTTATTTGTTTTAGCCGTTAAGTATTGTATTTCTGAACCTACTTGTTTGTCCCAAAGTGCTTTTTGTTTGTTAAAAACATCTGTAACAAAATTCAAGTTAGTTTTTAAATCATCAATTTGACGTTGTACAATTTCTGCATCTAGTTCTGCAAGTACTTGGTCTTTTTTAACGTTAGCGCCAGATTTAACATACACCTTGGTAACAGGTGCCATTGCTCTTGCACTAATTAAAGTGTTTTGGTCGCCATCTAACCTTCCTTGCACATCTATAAAATGTAGAAATTCAGTTTTGGCAATTGGTGTGGTTCTTACAAATTTAAATTTCTCATTCGGGTTGGCACTTGTGTCTCCAATAGCTGTAATTTCTTCTTCAATTGTTTTAATTTTTGAAGTTAATTCGGCTTGTTGTGCCTTTAATTTTTCAAGTTCTGATTTCTTTTTTTCAAGTTGATTGCCGCCGCCACATGCCACAGCAAGGGAAACAAGCGTTGCTAAAGCAAGAATTTTATAATTATTTTTCATATAAGTATTGTGTTATTTTTTATTTAATTAATTGATTTGGCCTAGCGCCTTTTTAAGTTCAAGTTCTGCAACAAAAAGTTCAAAGGAAGTAGCTAACATATTTGCCCTTGCGTTTTCTAAATCGGTTTGAGCAACTGTGAGTTCTAGGCTTGACCCAACGCCGTTTTTGTATTTAAGTTGGGCTGTATTGTAAATGTCTTCGGCCAACCTGAAGTTACTTTGTTGAACCACCAATTGTTTTTTAGCTCTGTTGAAATCTGTTTTGGCGGTGAAAATTTGTTGGTCAATTACATTTTCAAAAAACTTAATATCATTTTCTGTTTTTGTAATGCTAATGCTCGCTTGTTGGGTTTGGGCATGCTTTCTTAAGCCATCAAAAATGGGTAGGTTTACACTAAGTCCAATTGTTGTACCAGGGTAAAATCTATTGTATAGCTCGTTAAATTTTCCTTCGCTTGCAAAAGCATTTTGCTGATGTGAACCAAATGCATAAATAGATGGCGCATATCCAACTAAATATCTTTTTCTATCAAGCTGGTTTAGCCTTAATTGTTGTTGAAGTAATTTATATTCAATTCTATTTCCATAGTTTGAAGATTCTTCTACAACCGTAGCTGCAGTTTTGGTGGTTAACTCACCAAGTTTACTTGAAAGTACAATACTATCAGCAGGTTTAACGCCCATTTGCATTTTAAGTATCATTCTTGCTGCCCTGGTTTGATCTTCAATTTTTTCTTTCTGAATGCTAAGGTTAGACAATTGAAGGCTAATTCTTTCTACATCAATTTTTTCAGCAAAACCACTTTTATAAAGTTGCTCTAGGTCGTTTTTCGATTTGCTTAATGCATCTAAGTTACTTTGCATCATAACTTGGTTCGACTCTAACAATAAAACCATGTAATAAGCTTTGGCAACATTTACTTCTGTTTCTATGCGGGTTCTTGTTTTGCTTAAGCGAGATAGATTAACAAATTCCTTAGAAGCTTTTAAACCTAAGAAAAAGGTTCCATCAAAAAGTAGTTGATTAACCGATAGTGTTATATTACTTGTGTAAGTATTCCCAAAGGCTGCTTCTATAAAATCTGGTATGTCTGATCCGCCACCTAAAGTGGGTTTTAAAAAGTTTGGTAATACCTGTACTGGTATTTGAGTATTATTGATGACATTACCTGATGCACTAATTTGTGGCAAGCCCATTGCGGTTATTTCATTTACTCTCTTTTTTGCAGATAACTCGTCTAGTTCGGCATTTTTTAAAGTGTAATTGTTGCTTTTTGCAAAATTTACAGCTTCTTCTAAAGAAAAGGTGTAAACAGAGGCTTGCTGCGCACTTAAATTAATGCTAAGTAGCAGCATGCTGAAGGTTAGTATTCTAAACATTTTATACATGTAATTATTATTTTAAGATTAGCTTATTTGAAATAGTGGGTGTTTCTTCAATAGTTTTAGGCCTTTATCTGTGCAGATGGAGCGAAGATGATAACGCATCATTTCTGAATGCACAGTTTTGAAATCAAGTTTTTGAACTGAATCATTGTCTGGGTTGAGCAAGAAGTCGATAAGATGAATGTAGAAAACAGCTGTTAATTCTTCATTTAACTCAGGATGATATAAACCTTGTTCTTTACCTGTCTTTAAATTATTAAGCACTTCACTGTAAATAAATTCTACTCTAAATTTGTTGAGTTTATCCCAACTAGGCTTAAAGTATTTTTTTAGATCGAATAAGATGGTTTGGTTGATTTGCTTTTTAAGTTCTCCAAAAGAATCGGTTAGGGTTAACATGTATTCGATTGGATTGTTAATAGACTTGCAGAGATTAGAACAAAAACCCATTTCTTGTTCAATGTGCCTTGAAACAGTTTCATCAACTAGTTTAGTTTTATCATCAAAAAATTGGTATAAAGTTTTCTTTGAAAGGCCTAATTCGCGGGCAATATCATCCATGGTAATACTCTTAAAGCCGTACCTAAGGAATAGCATTTCTGCTCCATTGAGTATTTTTATTTTAACTTCTTCGGACATTAGAGAATTTGCTCAAAATTGTGAGGCAAATGTAGAAACTCTTTTCATATTGGAAACTATTTATGTGTTAAAAGTTTCCTTAGTTTTTATAAGTATCAGATAATGAAGGGGTATATTTTTCTAAAAGAGGCTGCTGGCATCTTACCTCTGGCAACTAGCAAAAACCAATCCCGAAGGGATTGAATATAAATAAAAAAGATGTCTGAAAGCGGGCGACCCCGAAGGGGTCGAACATTGCGTTTGAATTAAGACAAAATAAGCACTAGAATTAAATTTTTATTACTTTTGGTCCCAATGAATAAGAAACCTTATTTGGTAGGTATTTCAGGCGGCAGTGCCAGTGGCAAAACTAGCTTTCTTAAAGCCTTGCGCGAGCAATTCTCTTACCAAGAACTCTGCATGGTTTCGCAAGACAATTATTATAAATTAGCCTATGAACACCAAAAAGATGAGAATGGGCATACCAATTTCGACTTGCCAGATTGTGTAGATTTAGAGGCATTTGCCAAAGATATTGAAAAACTTTCTAATGGCGAGACCATTCAAAGGCATGAGTATTTGTTTCAGCACGAAAACCAACAAGGTGAGCTGCTTACTTTTACTCCAGCACCTATTATCATCTGTGAAGGCTTGTTTATTTTCTACCATGAAAAGATTTTTAGTCAGTTTGATTTAAAGATATTTATCAATGCAGAGGAAGAATTGGCCTTAAAACGTCGCATTGCCAGAGATGTAGCAGAGCGAAATATTTCAGAAACCTTTGTTTTGTATCAATGGAACAACCATGTAATTCCTTCCTATCAGCAATATTTACAGCCTTTTATGGCGCAAGCAGATATGATTATTAA
Source organism: Bacteroidota bacterium (assembly GCA_027488905.1). Classification (GTDB taxonomy): domain Bacteria; phylum Bacteroidota; class Bacteroidia; order UKL13-3; family UKL13-3; genus B1. The sequence continues at coordinate 68,299 of JAIYAT010000034.1, read as the reverse complement.
TAACAATACGCATTTTGGCAACAGCTTAAATGTTGTAAAAGCGTTTTTGAAGGAAAGAATTTGAGGCTAAGGCGTTTGGTTCAAACCGAAATAACTAAGAAAGTACTTGTGTAGCCATTACAATTCTTACTTTTAGCTTAGTTCCAGTTGATAAAATATCTACTAAATCTTGTATAGTAAGTTTGGCATCCATTCTTAACACAATGGTAGGGTCTTCTAGCTTTTGCTTGCTAATTTCATTTAAAATCGCTGTTTCTAGCTCAGCCGGAACTATTAATTTATCGTTTAAATAATATTGCTTGGCATCATCTACCGTGAGTGAAATCTGTTTCTTATTAAGTGTTTGGTTGTTTTTAGCCTTAGGCAATAAAACTTTAATTACACTTGGGTTGGCCACCGTAGAAATAATAAGAAAGAACAAGAGCAGGAAGAACATGATGTCATTGAGCGATGAGGTAGCAACCTCGGCCTCAAAACGTTTTTTTCTTCTAAAATTCATCCAATTGTTCCTTTCTGCTTAGCTTTCTAAAATATCAACGAATTCAATGGCCGTATTTTGCATTTTATGGCTGAACCTATCAATGCGCGAGTTAAGCAGGTGGTAGGCTGTGTAAGCAATTACACCTACAATAAGGCCAGCACCTGAAGTAATCATTTTTTCATATAAACCTCCAGCGATAATTCCAATGCTAATATTATCACTTACAGAAATATTATAGAAAATCTTGATGATACCGGAAATAGTACCGATAAAACCAAGCATAGGGGCAATACCTGCGGTTAACCCTAGAATACTAAGGTTTCTTTCTAACTTGTCTGTTTCTAAGCCAGCCACACTTTCCATGGCGCTTTCAATATCTTTTATGGGTTTTCCGATGCGTTGAACCCCCTTTTCTACGACGCGAGCAATAGGAGTATTGAGTCTTTGGCAATAGGCCCTAGCAGCTTTGAGGTCGCCTTTGCTTAATAAATCTCTTAAATTTGGAATGAAGTTGTCTTCAATTTTGAAGGCTTGGTTAATATATATAAAGCGTTCGATGACCACATAAATACTTAAAAGGGATAATATTCCAATTGGAATCATGATAATTCCACCTTTTAAGATCATATCAAATAAACTGAGGCCTTGACTTTCCATTTTTTTTCTTGGTTTTACAGATAACGAAACTAAGCTTTGATAGTATATTGCACGCCACTAATTTCCCACAGCGGGCGAAAGTGTGACCAAAAAAATCGAAATTTTGGGGAGAAATTGTTTTAGGGCTTGATTTTCAATATTTTTTTCTCTTTTGTAATTAGAACTCTCTCCCCTTATATTTGCCAGCCTTTGAAATAATTAACCATATATATATTTGAATATTCACAGATACAATGAAAAGTAAAGGAGCAGTTAAGTTTTTTGCAGTGGCGTTGGTGCTGGTAAGTATTTTCCAGTTGTCTTTTACCTTTAAAACCATGATGGTTGAAGGGGATGCCAAAGCGTTTGCCAATGGAAATGAAGCCATGGAACGCAGTTACCTAGATTCGGTTTCGAGGATGCCGGTTTACAATTTTTTAGGTTTAAAGAAGTTCACCTATTTACAGTGTAAAGAGCGTGAATTGAATTTAGGCCTAGATTTACAAGGAGGTATGAATGTAACCTTAGAGGTTTCATTATCCGATTTGTTACGTGGCTTGGCCAACAACAATCCCGATGTAAAATTCAATGAGGCAGTAAATGTTGCCCGTGAAAAAATGAAAGGTAGCACTAAGGATTATGTTACATTATTTGCAGAAACCTACAAGGAGATTGCTCCTGAAGGACGTTTATCTGCTATTTTTTCAAATCCTTCAAACAGAGATAAAGTAAAAATTTCTTCTACAAACGAAGAAGTGATTGCTTATATTAGAGAAGAGGCCACCCAGGCTATTGATCGTTCTTTCCAAATTTTAAGAGCTCGTATCGATAAATTTGGTGTGACCCAACCTAATATTCAAAAATTAGAAGGTAGCGGTCGCATTTTGGTAGAATTGCCAGGTGTAGACAACCCGGTGCGTGTTAGAAAATTATTGCAAGGTTCTGCTAAACTTGAGTTTTACGAAACTTTTGACAATCCAGAAGCCTTCAAGCATTTAAATACTGCCAATGATATTTTAAAGAAAGCGAATTCTATTAATAAAGTTGCAGCTTTAGATAGCACAAGCAAAGACACTGCTTCAAGTGCTTTGTCTGGTTTAGCTGCAAACACAAGTACTGCTGCGGTTACAGATACTACCAAAACAGATACAAGTGCAGCTAAGGCGCAACAAACTTTTGAGGAGTTTGCTAAAGACAACCCTTTGTTTGCCTACTTACGTCCTTATGCCGATGATCAAGGTCAATTGATGCAAAAAGGTTCTTCTTGCGGAACAGCTTTAGTAAAGGACACCAGTAAGATTAATGCATTATTAAATAATCCAGCTGTTAAAATGGCATTGCCTGGCAACATTCGTTTTGCTTGGGAATACAAAGGTTTTGGAGAAAATGAAGAAGGTGTAATCCTTCATGCTTTGAAAGCTGGTAGAGATGGTTCAGCCTCATTAACAGGTGATAAAGTTACAGATGCCCGCAGAGATGTGAGCCAAGTTAACGGCCAAGTTGAAGTTACCATGAACATGAATGCAGAAGGTGCAAAGATTTGGAAAAACCTTACCCGTAATAATGTAGGACATTCAATTGCCATTGTGTTAGATGATGTGGTTTATTCTTCTCCAAATGTTCAAAATGAAATTCCAAATGGTAGATCATCTATCACAGGAAGCTATACCAGCGAAGAAGCAGGTGACTTAGCAAATATTTTAAAGAGCGGTAAATTACCTGCTCCAACTAGAATTGTAGAAGAAGCGGTTGTAGGTCCAACTCTGGGTGCAGAAGCTATTAGTAGCGGTTTGTGGAGTATGATTGTTGCTACCATTGTAATCTTAGCATTTATGGTAATTTATTACAATAATTCTGGATGGGTTGCAGATATTGCTGTACTTTTAAACGTATTCTTTATAATTGGTGTATTAGCCTCTTTAGGTGCTGCACTTACATTACCAGGTATTGCGGGTATCGTATTAACTATTGGTATGGCTGTGGATGCCAACGTTTTAATAAACGAACGTGTAAAGGATGAACTGCTCGCAGGTCGAAGTTTAAAAAATGCCGTTACGGATGGATATCAAAATGCTGCATCTTCTATTATTGATGGTAACTTAACAACCTTACTTGCAGGTTTTGTGCTTTATATTTTTGGAACCGGTCCAGTGCAAGGATTCGCTATCACTTTAATTATTGGTATCATTACTTCAATGTTTACAGCTGTATTGTTAACACGTGTAATTACAGAATGGCAATTGGAAAAAGGCCATGTGATTAAATACAGTCGCTCATTTTCTGAAAAGGCGTTTCATAACTTTAACTATGATTTTGTTAAGAACCGTTTCAAATTCTATATTTTCTCTGGTGTAATCATCGCGTTCGGTTTGTTTTCTATGTTTACCAAAGGATTTACCTTAGGGGTAGATTTCAAAGGTGGATGGTCTTATATTGTAAAAATTGACCAAAACAAAGGAAACGATGAAATTCGTAAAGGTTTAGAAGGTGCATTTGGCGGAGCGCCTGAAGTAAAAACAGTTGGTGGCGAAAACAAATACAAAATTACTACTACGTATTTAATTGAAGACCAAAGTGAAAATGCATCAGATTTGGTTCAAGCCAAATTAGATGAAGGTTTTAAAGGAATGAACTTGAAATATGAAGTGTTAAGCTCTTCTAAGGTTGGTCCTACCATCGCAAACGATATCAAACAGTCTTCATTTATTGCGGCAATCATAGCCCTTCTTGGAATTGGATTATATGTATTGGTTAGATTTAAGAAATGGCAATACGCCCTTGGTGCAACCATTGCATTGGCGCATGACGTATTAATGATGTTGAGTTTCTACTCTATTTTTGATGGCATTTTACCATTTACCATGGAAGTTGACCAAAATTTCATTGCCGCGGTGTTAACCATCATTGGTTTCTCAATTAATGACACGGTGGTTGTATTTGACCGTATCCGTGAGTATTTAGGAACGCATCACCATGATAATAACAAGCAAGGAATTATCAATGATGCCTTGAATAAAACCTTAAACAGAACAATCATTACTTCACTAACCGTATTTATGGTGGCATTGGTATTGTTTATTTTTGGTGGTGAGGTAATCAAAGGATTTACATTTGCCTTATTGGTGGGTATTTTCTTTGGTACTTACTCTTCTATTGGAATTGCAACACCAATTGTTGTAGATTTTGACAAAAAGAATAAAGAAAAATAATTCGGTTTGAACCGATGAATGAGGCTGTCCAATTTTTTGGGCAGCCTTTTTTGTTTCTAAAATTGCACAAAAGTGAAGGTTTGCGAATAACTTAAAGACTACACCCTTGTCAAATGGTTTCAATTTCCCCAACTTTGTTCAAAACTAAGTTTCCATGAAAAGAGTACTATTAATTCTATCACTAATTGGCCTTAGCCAGTTTTTGCAAGCGCAAGACTTAGAGCCAAAAGGTAAAATAAAGGAAGCAAAAACCTTTAATGATAAAGTACATAATACTTTAATGTCTAAGCGATTAAAAGAAGCAACCGCTCAAAGAGATTCATTGTATTTGTTAACAAAATTATATCAAAAGGATACCACAGAAAGAGGAATTCAATATAGAATCTTAGATTCAACACATAGGCATTGGCTTGCCGCTTATGATGCCTTAAGCAATCAATATGTAGCTTTAGATGCTAAGCATAACAAGTTGCAATCAGATTATCGCGAGATGAATGATAAGTATACGCAACTTATTCAAAATAGCCTAAGCAAAACTGAGCAGTTGAATTTAGCCTTGAACCAAAAAGTAGCCGAATTAGAAGAACGTGAAAGGAAGTTAGCTGAAATGCGTGCCATGTTGCGTAAGCAGGATAGTTTAACCCAAGCCTTAAATGCTGTCATCAAGAAGGCTTTGTTGGGCTTTAAATCTGATGAAATCACTGTTGAAATGAAAGAAGGTAAGGTTTATGTTTCTATGACAGATAAGTTACTTTTTAGAAGTGGTAGCGCAGAGGTAGAGGATAAAGGAAAGGATGCTATTAAGACCTTAGCAGATATTTTAAATAAGAACCAAGACGTAAGCATTACCATTGAAGGACATACCGATAATGTTCCAATTAAAACGGCCATGTTTAAAGACAATTGGGATTTAAGCGTTGCAAGGGCAACTAATATTGTTCGGTTATTGGATGAAACCTATAAGGTAAATGCTAAAAGGCTAACTTCTGCCGGACGAGGAGAATATGTGCCAAAGGCAAGTAATGAAACTGCGGAGGGACGGGCAAAAAATCGCAGAACAGAGATAATTTTGACTCCCAAATTGGATGAGCTTTATAAAATAGTTGGTTGGTAACTAACAAGTTTCTCCATTTCTATTTGTTCTGCTTTTGAAGTAATTTCCCTTATGATTTGGTCGAATTGATCAGCAGAGGTTTTTAGGTGTTCAAGAAATATTGAAAGTTCATTTTCTTGGATATTTCCTTCTTTTAAAAGATTCACAATTCCCATCATTCTGGCTAAGGGAGCTCTCACTACATGAGATTGGGTCCAAGCAATTTCTCTGAGTTTATCATTTTGAGATTCAAGTGCCAAATGACTTTTAACACGTTCTGTGTAGTCAGAAGCAAGGATAATCGCAATCTTACGATTCTCATAATCAAGTCTATTGCTTCTAACCTCCACATAGATCATTTCGCCATTTTTTCTAACATGTTTTACAATTCCCAAACCAACAAAGGTGTTGGAATCATGTTTAACTTTTTCAATGGCTTTTTTAGCTTGAATTTGGTCTTCAGAAGGTCTAAGTTCATAGTATTCAAGATTTAGAAATTCCTCTTTAGTATATCCATATTGCCTTAAGGCTGCCTTATTTACATCAATAAATTTTAATAATTCTAAATCTAACACGCACATTGGTTCTGGACTTAGTTGAAATAGATCTGAATATCTTTGTTCAGAAACTTTAAGTCTTGTTACAATTTTGTTTCTCTCTAAATTATAAATAATACTCTTGTATAATAGTGTGCTATTTAGTTCATCCTTTAGTAAGTAATCTGAAATACCAAGTGAAATGGATTCGGTTGCTAAAGCAAAATCAGAGTAGCCTGTGAGCACTATAATGGGAATATTGCCTGCAAGCGCTATGACTTCTTTTAGTAATTCTATTGGGCTAATATCAGGTAAGGTGAGGTCTAAGAAAATGATTTCAATTTCCTCTTTATTAAATACTATTTCGTTTTTAGTTTCTCTAAAGGATTTGGTATGGAAAATCTTAGGATTAGTAATGAAATCGGATAGGTAATCTTTAAAGAGTGTTAAATCACCTTGGTTATCTTCCGCAATAAGTATTTTATAGTTGTAGGTATCTTTTTGCATAAATAATAGGCTTGGAGAGGCACTAAGTTAAAATTTATTTATAGATTTCTACTATAAAATGTTGCATTTTTTTATGCTTTGTTTTTTGACTATTCTTAGGATTCCTATTAATCGAGATCGTATAAACTATTTTTAACAAGAAGTTCAATGAGGCAGTAAGATTTTTTATAATGTTTTTGGTATTGAAAAATAGAAGGTAGTTCCAATATCAGGCTTAGAATCTAGCCAAATTTCACCACCCATACTTTCTACCATTTTCTTTACAATTGCTAGGCCCATTCCAGAGCCAGGATAAACATCTTTTGGATGTAGTTTTTGAAAAATGATAAAAATTTTCTCATAAAATTCTTGGTCAATTCCAATTCCATTATCATTTATAGCGAATACCCATTTATCTTCAAAGGTGATAGCGCTAATGTCTATGATGGGTGGAAGGTTTGGCTTCCTAAATTTTATTGCATTATCTATCAGATGCTGAATAATTTTTGTAGTACTGCTTCGGTATGCAAATATTTCAGGTAGTTTTTCAATTCTTATGATTGCGTTTGTTTCTGAAATAACTTTCTTATCAATTAACTTTACTTCTTCAATTAATTCGCTTGGATTGAAATGTGTGGCAATTTCATTTTCATTTCCAACTTTCGAGAATTCAAGTAAATCTAGGATGACGTCTCGCATATTTCTAGCTCCAGCTGAGGCAAAGTCAATGTATTCATTAGCTTTTTCATCTAGGGTCAAACCGTACCTCTTTTTTAATTGAGATAGAAAACTAGTTACCATCCTTAGCGGTTCTTGTAAATCTCTAGAGGCTACCACTGCAAATTGTTCTAATTCTGTATTGGAAAGTTTAAGTTCATGGGCTTTTTTGGCTAAATCTTTATTTAACTTTATGAGGTTTTCCTCATTCTCTTTTCTTGCAGTAATATCTGAGCGTATGGCTAAGAAATTAATGATGTTTCCTTCGGTATTTTTAAGGGGAACAATTATTGTGTCTACCCAATAAAAGCTACCATCTTTTCGCTTGTTATGGATTTCTCCTCTCCAAATATTTCCACTATTGATGGTGTCCCACATTTTTGCATAAAAACTTTGGGGATGAAGTCCAGAACGGTTGACACGTGTATGTGTACCAATAAGTTCTTCCCTAGTATAACCAGAAAGGGATTCTGTTGCCTTGTTAACGTCAATAATGAATCCATCTGGGTCTGTAAGCACCATATTAAAACTTTGTTCTAAGGCATCTTTATAATCCGAAAGGGATTGAAGAGATTCTTTAAGTGTGTTCTCTGCTTGTTTTTGTTTGGTAATGTTTTTAGCTACCGCATAATGTAAAGATTCATTTAATAAGGGAACTGTGCTCCAAGCTAACCAAACCACTTCACCAGTTTTGGTAATATACCTGTTTTCAAAATAGCTAATAGCTTTGCCATTACTTATCTCAACTCTAGCTCCATTAGTCTGAAACCTATCCTCTGGATGGATAAATTGTTCATAGGGTTTACTAAGCAATTCTTCTTCTGAATACCCTAATATTTGTGTTGCAGCTTTATTGATTTTGAGGAAATATCCATCAAAACTAGCTACACAAATAATGTCTGCAGCTGTTTCTAGTATTCTGCTGTTTTCTTCCTCTGTTTTTTTACGGGTAATCTCATTTCCTAAAACAGCAACCGCTTCAATTATGGCAAAGTGATTGAAATTTAAGGGTTGAAATGCTTCATTATTCAAGCTAATTATGACTCCAATAACTTCTGAATTGGAAATAATTGGATAACCTACAACTGATTTGAGATTATATTTTTCAATAATTTCTTTATTGATGTTCTCAAGTTCAGGAAATGCCTCTAGGTTAATTATTTCAATGTCTTTTTTCTCCCAAACTTTTCCTGCAATTCCCCTTCCTAATTCAAGGCTACCATTTATTATGGATTCCTTTCCAATAACAATTGAAAGTTCTGCAGTACGAGCAGTAAAAAGGTAATTAATTTTATTAGATTGTTTATCAACAAGCCATAAGTCTGAGGCAACATTTTGGCTAAATTCAAGTAAATCAGAAATGCTTAGTTTAAGTGCTTCTGATAATTCCTGAGTGCGGAAATGCCCATTAATATTATTTAATAACCTCTTTTGTTTAATTTTGGTTTGAATCTCCGTTACGTCCCTTTGAATGGAAATCCAATAAATGGGTTCGCCATCATTAGAAAGCACTGGACTGCAAGAAATATTGTTCCAAAAGGTTTCTCCGCTCTTTTTATAGCAAATAATTGTTGATTCAACAGGTACATGGTTTTTAAACCCTTCACTTAATTTAAATAGTTCGGTTTGATCCGATTTTGGTCCAAAAAATTGTGTATTGTCAGTTCCGATGATCTCCTCTTGGGTATAACCAAATAAATGCGCAAATGCCTTATTAATGTAAATGGCAATTGGGGAAACATCGGATTGTTTGCTTGTTTTTGAAATATTGACAGCATCCTTAGAATGTTTAATTACATTCTCAAACAACCTAAGCATTTCTTCCTTTTTAGATCTATCTGTAATATTTTGTGCTGTACCAAAAAGCCTGATGATGTTTCCTTTTTCATCTTTCTCGCAAAATCCAAACTCTTCAATTACTCTTTTTTCGCCTTTTGGAGTGGTGATTTTATAGGTAATATTAAATGATTGTCCTGTTTCTTTTGCTTTAAAATTTGTAGCCTCTACAAAGGCTTTGTCCTTTTCATCGACTAAGCTAAGAAAGGAGTCATGGGATTCTTTAAAATGTTCATGATCTACATCAAAAACATCATATAAAGGTTGAGACCAGCTAAGTTTATTTGATTTAAGATCGAGGTTCCAACTGCCCATTTTGGCAACTTTTTGCGCCTCTATCATTAGCAATTCATTTTCTTTCAGCAAGTTTTCTGCCCTTTGCACAGACTCATTTAAAATATGCTTATCTGTTACATCATTAAAAGCCAATGCAACGGCTTTAATAGACTTGTTTTCTTGAATAATCGGAATGTAATTTACTTCAAACCAACAGGATTCTCCTTCATTGGTATTGAACATTCTTTCACTGTAAAAATTTTCACCGTTGGCTGCTACTGCAAAATCATCAATAAATTCTTGAAGGTGATTACGTGGAAATAAATCAATCATCGAATCTGCCAGCTTGAGCGAACTTCTGCTAAGTTTTTTAAATATTTGGGAAGCTTGATAATTAAATTGAATAATTTTATAAGATGTGTCAATGAGCAACAATCCATGTAATTCAATGTTTAATAGGGCAAGGGAATTGGCTTGCACCTGATTCAACATTTTTTCCTTTTTTTCTAATTCTTCATTTACAGCTTTTAGCTCTGCATAAGTAATCTGAATTTCTTCATTGGTGCTTTGAAGTTCTTCATTACTTGTTTCTAACTCTTCGTTGCTCGATTGTAATTCTTCATTTGTACTTTGAAGCTCTTCATTAAGAGATTGAAGTTCCTCATTACTTGTTTCAATTTCTTCGATGTAAGTTTGAAGATGCTCTTTGGTCGCGGTTAGCTCGTGTTCTAATTCTGTTATTTTTTCATTCACCAGCTCCTCTGAACTTTCTACGGGTCCTTTAGCAATGAATTCATTGATATCTAATTTTTCAAAAATAACCAAGTAAAGATTTCCAGCAGCATTATTAAATATTAAAGGTCTTGCATGTATTCTTACATAATAATAGTTGTTAAAAAGTTCAAACCTTTTAATCTCACTTTTTAAGTTTTCCTTTTGTTTTACAACCTTTGCCAACAAGGTGCGAAGCTCAATTTGTATCTCCTGATTCACCATTTTTATTAGGTTGATTTGCATCACGCCACTGTTAAGCGTAATAAATAACCTTACATCCCCATGTATTTCCTGGATGTCAAGTTGCTCGTCAACTACTACATAAGGATGCTCAAAAGTATTGTATAGGGTTTCTTTTACTAGTTCTCCAACACTTAAGGTTTTGGAATGATTTGTATTTGGCTTTGTTTCTAGGTTATAGGTTTGTTGAACTTTAAATGCCGAAAATTTAATGGAATGTAAGTTTGATCCTTTCTTACGAACATATATTTTGTTCTTTGCATCAATGGCTCCAAAAAGATCTGTAAAGGAACTCACCGATTCAGATTTTCCTAAGAATAAATAGGCTTCTGGCAACAAAGAGTAGTGGAATATAGGTATAACATGTTGCTGTAAAGAGGCGTTGAAGTAAATCAATAAATTTCTACAGGAAATTAAATCTAATTTTAAAAAGGGGGGATTTCTTGTAAGGTCATGCTTAGAGAAAAGCACCATCGTTTTAATGCTTTTTATTAATTCAAATTCTTTTCCCTTTTTAATAAAAAATCCCTCTTTAATATCCTCTGAAACTGATTCTAAAGAGGAACTAGCGTAAATCCCTCTTCTAGCAGATTGAATGGCTCTTTCGTCTATATCTGTACCAAAGATTTGAATTTTATAATGCCTTAACTTATCCTTTAATATTTGGCTTAACATTATTGCAATGCTATAGGGTTCTTCACCTGTGCTGCATCCAGGTACCCATATCCGGATACTGTCTCCATATTTTTTTGTTGCAATTAACTTTTTTAGGTTTTCTTTTAAGGCCTTAAACGATTCTATATCTCTGAAAAAAGTTGTTACCCCAATAAGAATTAAATTGAACATCTCATCTGCCTCTTTTGGGTTCTGTTCAATTACTTGCAAGTATTCCTCAATTGATTTTAGTTTAAGTTGTCCAATTCTTTTTTCTAGTCGTCTAAAGATGGTTGCAGATTTATAATTACTAAAATCTGTGCCTGTTTTACTGCTTAATAATTGGAAAATCTTTTCAAGGACTGACGTTTCTTCTGAATTTGGTTTTCTTGAAAAATTAATACTTTCTGGATGCTCTAGGTAATTTGCAATTTCTGCACCCATTTTATCTGCAGCTGTTATTGTGTCTATGCAGCCAGTTAAAATAGCTGCCTGTGGCATCCCATCATATTTTGCCGTTTCTGGCTCTTGTGCCATGGTAAAGGCTCCAATATTTTTTAATGCTTCTATGCCTAGTGCCCCATCCGAGCCTGTGCCCGATAAAATAATTCCAATGAGATTTGCATTTACATTTTCAGCTAAACTTTTAAATAGCACGTCCACCGAAGGTTTAGGCCCAAAAGGAGCAGATGGCTTACTTAAGTAAATGTGTTCCTTTACAATACTGATATCTTTATCAGGTGGTGTTATATAAATCTTATTCGCTTCTAATTTTTTTCCATGAAAAGCTTCCGTTACTTCTAATTTAGTTTGTCTACTTAAAAGTTGAACTAACATGCTCTTATGGGTCGGACTTAAATGTTGTGCTACAACCACACTAGTGTTATCAAGCAATGGTAAATGCGAAAAAAAATCTTGTAGCGCTTCCAAACCGCCTGCCGATGCCCCAATACCAATGATACAAAGTTTTGGACTTTCAAGAGCATCCTCTAATTTTTTTTCAGCTGAAGCGCTTATTTTTTTTTCCTTGATAGATTTAGCCATAAAAATAGATGCTTATAAAAGTTGAAATGTCAAAGTATTGTAGCGTTTGATAAACACCTTACTAAAGTAGTTGTTCGAGTTCGTTTAATTCCAATAAGGCATTTTTGATTAATTGCAGTTCATTGGTAGCCAGTCTTATTATTTCTTCTTTTTCCTCTTGTTCTAAATTAAGGTTATGGGCCAATTGGTCTTCTAGACTAAACATTCTTTCTAAACTCTGTTTCAGCGGGCCTCTTAGCGTTTTAGTAACGTCTGCGATTCCTACTTTTAGTTGTTTAATTTGTGACTCAAGGTTCTTTACTTGGCTAATATCTATTGTAATTCCCATGCAGCCAATTACCTCATTATTTTTATTATGAACTGGTGCCAAACTTATACGGACTTGCTTAAAGTATCCCTTTACATCCCGTGTATCATCTAGGATAAGTCGTTTGCCATTCAATACTTCATTATAGATAGGTATCCATTTTTGGATGCTTTGTTCTGTAACTCCTTTAAAAAAACTATCACCTGGTACTAAATCAAATCCATACAAAGATTTTCTCATGTCAAGGAAGGCAGCATTACATAATACTAGCTTATAGTCTTTATCAAAAGCCCAAACACTATCTGGGATTCCTTCGGTAAGTGCTTGGGTGTAGCATTCAAGGAAGTTTTGCATACTAATTTATGTATTTAAATTCAGAAGTAAATTAGGAAAATCATTTAAAGTTTCTAGCTTAAAATCAGCAAGTTCGTATTTTAGATTGTTTCTATTTATGGCTTCTGGAACTACTACACAGCTCATTCTAGCTGCTTTTGCCGCAACCATGCCGTTTATAGAATCTTCAATCACTAAACATTCTTGGGGGAAAGACCCTAAAATTTTTGCAGTTTCTAAAAAAATTGCAGGATGAGGCTTTCCAAATTCAACGGAGTTTGCTGAAAAACACAATTGAAAAAAGTCTTTGATACCTAATTTATTTACAACCACTTCAATTAACCGCATGGAAGAGGAGGAAGCTAATGCTATTTTATAGCCTTTTTCTTTGGCAAATTCCAAACTTTCCATAACGCCAGGTAAGGCTACCGCATGTTTATCAAGCAAACTTTCCATGCAGTCAATTATGGCTTTTTCGGTGGCTTCAAAATTTGGATTTTCCCATGGTTGATACTGATACCAATGTGCTACCACTTCGTTCAATCTAAATCCCATGACTTGCCTTAGTAAATCATCAGTTAGGTTCAAACCGAATCCTGAAAAAACCTCTTTTTCTGCAACTTTCCACCATGGCTCTGAATCTACAAGCAAGCCATCCATATCAAATAATAAGGTGGTAATCATTAGCTATGCATGAGTTGCTCGATTTCTTCTGCCTCAATTGGAATATGAGCCATTAAATCGATGTTTCCGTTTTCTGTAATTAGGATTTCATTTTCTAAGCGAATGCCAATGTTTTCCTCCGCAATATAAATTCCCGGCTCACAACTAAAGGTCATGCCCGCTTGCATAGGCTCGTAACGCATGCCCACATCATGCACATCTATGCCTAAGAAGTGACTGGTTCCGTGCATAAAATATTTTTTATAAGCTGGCCAAGCAGGATTTTGATTTTTAATATCCTCTAACGAAATCAACCCTAGCTTTACCAATTGTTCTTCCATAATTAGTCCTACCTGAGCTTGATATTCCATTAGCTTAACACCTGGTTTTAATAGCTTTTTAGCCTCTTTCATCACATGTAATACTCCATTGTAAACTGCTTTTTGTCTCGGGTTGAACCGACCATTGATAGGAAGGGTTCTTGTCATATCACTAGCATAGTTTGCGTAATCTGCGCCAGAATCTAATAACAAAATATCGCCATCTTTACATTGTTGGTTATTGTCTACATAATGCAGAATGCAAGAGTTTGCGCCACTTGCCACAATGGGATGAAAAGAGTGTCCATTCGCGCGTTTAGAAATGTATTCATGTATTACTTCTGCTTCTATTTCGTATTCCCAAACACCGGGTTTTACAAACTTTAAAATGCGACGAATCATGCTGTGGCTAATTTCTACCGCTTGCTTCATTACCTCCAATTCCCACTGGTTTTTAACGGACCTTAAGCGATGGAGAATTGGTGCTGCCCTTTCAAACTCATGCAAAGGATATTTTTGGCGCATCTCATGTGCAATTCTTAAATCTTTGTAAGGAGTTTTAATAACAGCCCTGTCATTTTCGTTTAGGTTCAAATAGAAATAACTTGCATAATTAATGAGTTGATGCGCTTTCGTTTCAAATTCATCATACCAAAAAATGCTTTGAATACCACTTACCTCTCGGGCTTGTTGCATGGTTAACTTGTGTCCGTTCCAAATAACCATAGTATCATTGGTACGCTTAATAAAAAGTGCTTCACGCATTTCAGGAATTGGGCTGTTAGGATAAAGTAACAGCCAAGTATCTTCTTGGTCAACACCGCTTAACCAATAGAGGTCAGAATTTTGTTTAAAGTGGAAGGTAGCATCACCGTTCCAAGGGTGCTCGTCGTTGCTGTGAAACAGCGCAATTGCATTTGGTTTTAGTTGAGCACTGAAACGGCTTCTATTATCTATAAATAGCGCATTTGGAAGTTTATCGTATTTCATACTTGCAATGGTTTGCACCAAAGCTAACAGATTAGAATTTGCCATGCAAATTTGAGAAATGAAATACTTAGTATTAGCCAAATGTTGATTGGCTAATTATTATTAAGAGATTTTGAAGGAGGTCATACTTAAAGAGCCTGCTAATAATTTGTCGTTAAAAAATGATAACTCTTCTTTGTCATTTTTTAAAGCTAATATATAAAGTAAAGGAAGATAATGTTCGGGAGTAGGCACCGCTAATTTCAGGGCTTGGGAGCCCAATTGATAATTTGCCAAAGCTTTAATATCTTCTTTCAAAATGTATGAATTAAGGGAATGATGTGCCTCATGTGCCCAATCAAAGCCAAATCCAATTTGGTTAATTTTTGCAAAATCTGCTAAGCCTAAGTTATGAATTATATTACCGCTTCCAAGGATAAGAATTCCCTTATTTCGTAAGCTTTTTAATTGTTTGGCAAAATTATAATGCCACATTGGATCTTTGCTAAAGTCTATGCTAAGTTGAATCACAGGAACATCTGCTTTAGGGTAAAGGTGTTTTAGTACACTCCATGCGCCGTGGTCTAGGCCCCATTTTTCATCCAATTCAACTAGGGTTGGTTCAAGAAGCTTTTGGGTTTCTCTTGCAAGTTTAGGATCTCCTTTAGCTGGATATTGAACATTAAATAAGGCTTGTGGAAAGCCATAAAAATCATGTATGGTTGGGGGCATTTCCATTGCGGTAACTTTAGTACCTTTCGTAAACCAATGTGCGGAAATGCAGATAATAGCTTTGGGGGTAGGAACGTTTTTTACACTGTTTTTAAATCCTGTTACAAACTCATTTTCTTCAATAGCATTCATAGGGCTTCCGTGGCCTATAAATATTGTAGGCATGGTTTGACCCGAGGCCTGATTCGAAGCAAAGTTTTCTAGTGAGGAGAGAGAATCTATGGTCATAAGTGGTAAGGCAGCTAAGGTTTGTAAGAATTTTTTGCGTTGCATTTTCAGCTATTTTAACATTTTTATTTTATCCATGCTTGCAACGCTTCAATAAATTGAGCCTGTTGATCCATAAATACATTGTGGGAGCAGTTATCAAAATATTTTAGATTGTTTGAACCAATAAGATTTTGCAATTCTGTAACCTGGCTCTCAGCGTAAAGGCCATCTTCTTTGCCATACATTCCATAGATAGGTATTTTCTGGTTTTGAAAGGCTTTCAAATTCTTTGTTAGGTCGATGGTTGTATATCTTTCATTTTCCCAAAATCCTTGTGGTGCTTCATAAGACATTTTAGAAGCATATTTTACCATCAAGGAATCTGCCTTAAAGTTTGAATAGATAGTTTTGGCTTCTTCCGTAGGAGTTTTGGGAGTATAAAAACCATTTTGCATGGCATGTCCAAAACAATAAGAACTGTATTGAATACTTGTAGTATCCATCTTTTCGAGCATTGAAATGTAATTTAAATTTACATAATCTTTTTTAGTGAAATAAATACTCTTAGACTTAGATAGTATAGTTTTGAAAGTGGCTTGCAAAGATATTGGTGCCCCAACTAGCACAATAGATTGAACCTTTGCAGGGTGTTTTTCGGTAAAAAGTGCAGCAATAACTCCACCAAAACTATGCCCAATTAAAGTTGCTTTGGTTAGATTGAATTTTTGATAAATAGCATTTAAGTCCTCAAAAGTTTCGTTGAAAGTAAACTTTGCATTTTGGTTTATACTTCGTCCTTCTCCACGTCTATCATAAACTATTACAAAAAACCCCTTGTCGGCAAGTTGTTGAGCTGTTGTGGCTTCAAAGTTTGCACTGTTGTAGCCAGGTCCGCCGTGCAAAAAGATGATAGCCTTATCAATATTGCTTCCAAAAGTTTTTGAATATATGTTTTGTCCATAAGTCAACATTGTTGCTAGCACAAATACGATTGAGGTGAAGACTGATTTCATAATGCTTTTTATTAATTTAAGTTCCCAGAATTGGCGCTTATCAAACGAAGATAATCCATTCTATCCAAACTTTGCTTTTCATAAATTGGGTTGTTCATCATTTTTGATAATGGTTAGCTTTACTATTTTTCTCGGCAAGAGATACCGTTTCTTCAATTCTTTTTTTGCGCGTTTCTGGCCTTTTTGCGTTCATAATCCACTCCAAAATTCCTCTTTTAGAGGAACGTGAAAATTTCTCCCAGTTTTCTAAGGCTGTTTTATTTTTTTCAAATAGTTCCTTTAAATCGTCTGGTATCGTAATTTTCTCTACTTCATCTAGTGCTGTCCAGGTGCCGTTTTGCTTTGCGATTTCAATCATTTCTAAACCTTTACTTTGCATAAGTCCTTGCGCAATAAGTTTATCAACTTTTTCTTTATTCACTTTGCTCCAATTGCTTTTTGGGTTTCTCTTAGAAAAGAATTGAAAGTAACTATTGTTATCTCGCTTGTTGGGTTTGCTATCTATCCAACCAAAGCATAGGGCTTCGTCTACAGCTTCAGGATAGTATATGCTTGGAATGTCACTTTCTTTTCTATAAATGATAAGCCAAACAGATTTTTCGGTTAGGTGGTTTTTTTCCAACCATTTTCTCCAGTCTGCTCTTGTCTTTGCATGAAAAGTCTCTACGCCATTATACATTTCCATAAACTTTTTTAATCTCCGTTTAGGCTAAATTTAAAAACATTTTCAACATTATCTGCTTTGATTTCAAAACCAACAATAGCTAGTTACATTTTGCTCAAAAATTGCAGAAGAAGATTGTCATAAAATGTTTGCCAATACCATTTTTTTGAGTCTTTTTGATTTACTGAAACTCAGCCTTTTTGCTGTTTGCTTACAAGTCATCTGTTAAATGTATATCCTATAAGTATTCTACCAATCGCTCTAGTCTCATCCCTCTGGAGCCTTTTAAAAAAATGGATTGTTGAGTTAATGCTTTTAAATCTTGTTGTACTTTCAAGGTTTCGCTATCTGCAAATTTTAAAAAGTGGGTTTGTGTATTGGCAAAGGCTTTTCCTATCAACCAAACGTTTTTCAATCCAAGTGATTGGCAAAAGTCAACCAGATTTTGGTGTTCTTCCGCCTCGTAACTACCAAGCTCAAACATGTCTCCCAAAATCAATAACTTATTTTCTGCAGGCATTGCCACAAAGTTTTTAATACTTGCCATCATGCTGCTAGGGTTGGCATTGTATGCATCTAAAAAGATTTTGTTTCTTTCTGTTTCAAAGTATTCAGAGCGAAGGTTTTTAGCAGTATAGCCTGCAATACCCCTTACAATTCCTTCTGCTGCTACTTCAAAATGAAAGCCAATGGCCACTGCTGCCATAATGTTTTCAAGGTTATAGTCGCCACTAAGTTTACTGCTAAAACCAATGTCATTCAATTGAAAGTTTATGTTTGGTTGCAAGCTAATTTCAGTTGCTGTAAAATTTGCTGTTACCTCTGAATTTGCACTGTAGGTAATTCTTTTTTTTATTTGGTTCGAACCAAACATTAAAACAGTGTCAACTGCATTCACAAAGACTATTCCAGTTTGCTTGGTAATGAAGTAATCATAAAGCTCGGCATTGGAGCGAATTACACCTTCCAAGCTGCCAAAACCTTCTAAGTGGTCTTTGCCATTGTTGGTAATTAAACCATGGGTAGGTTGAGCAATTTCGCATAACAATTTGTTTTCTCCTTCATGGTTTGCCCCCATTTCAATAACAGCCACTTCATGGTGTTTTTCTAACATCAATAATGTCAAAGGTAAACCAATATGGTTATTAAAATTCCCTGGTGTACTAAGGGTATGATACTTTTGGGTCAACACAGCGCTAATTAATTCTTTGGTACTGGTTTTTCCGTTTGAACCAACAATGGCAATTACCGGTATGTTCAATTGTTTTCTGTGCCATGTAGCCAATTGTTGTAAGCTTGCTAACACATCTTCCACTAAAATAAACTTGTGGTTGGAGGTTTCTTGAGCTTCATCAATAATGGCATAAGCAGCTCCTTCGGCAATTGCTTTTTGGGCAAAAGCATTGCCATTAAAATTGTCTCCTTTTAAGGCGAAAAAAAGACAATTGGGCGAAAGCTTACGGGTATCAGTGCAAACAGTAGGGTAGGCAAGAAAAATCGCGTACAAATCTTGAATAGTAGTCATTAATTAACATAAAATTAAGCCGCTAATTTACTAAGTTCGTTTTATTAACAAGCCTACTAATGAAGAAATTACTACTAATTTTCTACACCACCCTCATATCTTTCTTTGGCTATACCCAGGTCATACAATTTCAAAGAGCTAGCAAAGCTACTGTTTCAGAAAACGGAATAGACACACTTTTATATCCTTTTACTGGGGGCTTGAGCAATCCCCAATTTTCAAACATAGATTTAGATGGGGATAACATAAACGATTTATTTGTTTTTGAGCGCTCAGGCGGCAGGGTACTTTGTTTCCTGCGGAAAAACAATAAATGGGTACATGCGCCACAATTCGAGGCTCAGTTTCCGCCCTTATACCAATGGGTAAAACTGAAGGATTATAACTGCGATGGTAAGCCAGATATTTTCACTGAATTAGACCCTAACGGTCCTGTTGATTCCAGAAATTATGATAGAAGTAATGGGCTAAGGGTGATAAAAAATATTACAACTGAGCCGGGTAAATTAAAATGGTTTCAATTAAGTGATAAAGTTTTTACCACTCCTTCTGGAGAATTACCGGAAGAAAAGCTTAGTTTGGCATTTAGAGATTTAAGTGAATTTGAAGACATGGATAATGATGGTGATTTAGACCTAATTACTATGATTGACAACACAAATATTTTCATGTATTACCAAAATCAAAGCAAAGAGTTGAATTATGGTTGCGACTCTATTTTGTTTAAATTCAGAGACCAGTGTTGGGGTTACATTTCATATTTGGTTAATAAAAACGGATTTTTATTAAATGATACCAGCCCTTGTTTTCGTGATTATAAAAGAGCGTTTAAACACAATGGTTCCACCATTACGGCCTTTGATTATGACAAGGATGGTGATATGGATCTGCTTTATGGAGACTTAAGTTACAACGATGTTACCTTTCTTACCAATGGTAAAACACTTAATTCATTAGGTCGTGATTCTATCATCCGTCAAGATACATTGTTTCCGCTAACTGGTCGTCGTGCTTCGGTGCAGGTTTTTCCAGCAACTTATTTGGTAGACATAAACAATGATGGTAAGAAAGATTTAATTGTAGCACCTAATTCCACAGAAGGTGCCATGAATAAAGACATGGTGCTTAGTTATATCAATACCTCGCCAACGGCCTATCAATTTACCTTTCAGCAAGATGATTTCTTGATTGGAGACATGCTCGATTTAGGTGGTGGTAGCAAACCACAATTGGTAGATTTAGATAAGGATGACGATTTAGACCTAGTAATTGCCACCCATGGAAACTTTGTATATACCTCCAACAGTGATGATAGATTGCATTATTATGAGAACATTGGCAACAAAACAAAAGCCAACTTTGTCCTCCGCGATACCAATTTTCTCAAGATAAATGCTGGTCCAACTAAAATTTACGAAATCTCTCCAAGCTTTGGTGATTTAAACAACGACGGTAAGCCCGATTTAATCATTGGGGATATCAATGGTGTTATTCATTATTACCTAAATATCAGTACAGAGAGTAAGATTGATTTCAGAAAAGTGAGCAGCAATTATTTTAATATTTATGCTGGCACTTTTGCTACACCTCAGTTAATAGATTTGAACCAAGACACTAAGCTTGACCTTGTGCTTGGCAGAAGAAATGGCACCTTGGCTTATTTTGAGAACAAAGGTACAATAGACAGCGCTGTTTTTTGGTCTGAACCAAGTATAGATTCTATAGGAGGCATTAACGTTTCAGAATTTTCTAAAGGTGTAGGGGGTCAACCCGACTATTATTTTCCTGGTTATTCGCACCCACATGTATGCGATATTGATAAAGATGGAAGGTTTGAAATATTAGTTGGTTCAATAGGCAGTACCAACGGCGGTAAAGTGCAATTGTTCAATAACTTTGAAGCAAGTGCTACCCGAAAGTGTGAAGAGATTACTAACTTGTACCTGTCTTATGAAGGCTCACAGCCAAGAGACTTGTTTTTTGGAAAATTTAGTACCCCTTTTTGCGGAGATTTAGACAATGATGGAAAGCCTGAGCTATTAATTGGTTCAAACAAAGGTGGGCTAGAATCATTTACACCCATTATCAAGGGAATTATTAGTGGCAATGCAACGCTAACTAAAGATGTGTTAGAATTTGTAGTATTTCCTAATCCAAGTAAAGGTAGCTTTAACCTTCGGTTCAACAAAAACCTAATGGCTGCAAACTATTCTATTTATTCTATTACAGGTTCAAAATTATTGGAAGGACAAATAGAAGGGTATGAAACTACGCTGGTAACTAATCTTTCCTCTGGATTTTACTTACTTTATATTGAAACCAGCCAAGGAGATTTCATCAGTAAAAAAATAATTGTAGAATGAGAAAGTAAAATTCTCGTATAGAACAAATGATATTCGTCATTTGCAGCTAAATAAACCAGCTTTTCGATAAATTTGAATAATATTAAATAGAACAATGAAATTAAAATTACCTATACTCTCTATACTTTTAATGGGCTTGTATTTAAACCTCCCTGCCCAAGTCATAAAATTTAACCTTGCCAACAAAGCAAAAGTTAGTGAGAATGGATTGGATACTTTATTGTATCCCTTTACTGGAGGATGGAGTAATCCTCAGTTTTCTAACATAGATTTAGATGGAGACAATGTGCAAGATTTATTTGTGTTTGAGCGAATTGGTAACAAAGTATTTTGCTTCTTGCGCAAAAACAATCGTTGGGTACATGCGCCACAATATGAAGTGCAATTTCCAAAGTTATACAGTTGGGCCTTGCTAAGAGATTATAACTGTGATGGCAAAATGGATATTTTTACCGAAACAGATTATAACAGTCAACCAGATCCAGGAGAATACATTTCTTCCAATGGCTTGCGTGTCCTAAGAAATATAAGTACTACTCCTGGTGTGCTAAAGTGGACGCAAGACAAAAACCAAATTAAGGATGTAGGTATAGCAGATTTGCCACCTTTTAATTTGAACCTATCCATTTCCGACATCAATGCAATAGACGATATAGATGGTGATGGCGATTTGGATTTGCTCATAATGCCAAATGGAAAGAATGTGATTACCTTTTACCAGAACATGAGTAAGGAACTAAAATATGGATGTGATTCATTGTTGTTTAAATATAGAGACGAATGTTGGGGGTATATGTCTTATTTAGTTAATACAAACGGCTTTTTGCTTAATGATAATAGTCCGTGTTTCCGAGAATATAAACATGGTCGCAAACACAATGGTACAACTTTAACGCTCTTAGATTATGACAATGATGGTGATAAAGATTTATTATATGGTGATGTAGGGTTTAATGAAGTAATTCTTTTAACCAATGGCAGAACCATAAATAAGTTAGGAAGAGATTCTATCATCAAGCAAGATACCGTGTTTCCAATGGTTGGTAAAAGAGCCTCTATTCAGTTATTCCCAGCCACCTATTTAGTAGATATCAATGGAGATGGCCGCAGAGATTTAATAGTTACACCAAACTCACCTGAAGGAGCCAAGAACAGGAACATGGTGCTAAGCTATCATAATACATCTGCTACTGCCTTTCAGTTTGCGTTTCAACAATCCGACTTTTTAGTAGGGCAGATGCTAGACCTAGGTGGCAGCAGTGCCCCGCAGTTGGCAGATTTAGATAATGACGGAGATTTAGACATGGTAATTGCCACTCAAGGAGATTTTTTATTTACAAGCAACAGTAACGATAGGTTGGTGTATTATGAAAATATTGGAACAAGTGCAAAAGCCTCTTATGTGTTAAAAGATACCAACTTTTTAAAAATCAATGATGGTCCCAATAAGATTTATAGAATTTCTCCCACTTTTGGCGACTTAGACAATGATGGTAAATTAGATTTACTGCTTGGTGATCAAAACGGCAGCCTTCATTATTATAAAAATACAAGCAACGGATCAAACCTAAGTTTCAATAAAATCAGCAACAATTATTTTAATATCTATGCGGGAACTTTTGCTGCCCCACAACTCATAGACTTAAATAAAGACAATGCCTTAGACATTGTAATTGGTAGAAGAAATGGAACTTTGGCTTACTATCAAAATAATGGAAGGGCGGATTCTGCAGCCTTTGGTGCAGACCCAAGCATAGATTCAATCGGTAAAATTAATATTTCTCAAGTGGCATTAAGTCCGGGCCAACCACCATTTTATTTCCCTGGATATTCAACACCACATGTATGCGATTTAGACAAAGATGGTAACTTTGAAATTTTGGTTGGAGCACAATCTGGACGTGTACATTTGTTTAGAAACTTTGACCCGAGCGCGACACGTGTGTGTCAAGAGATATCAGGTATTTACAGCGACTTTCCTAGTGCTCCCTTAGCAGATTACACCTTTGGAGCAAGAAGTGTACCCTTTACTGGTGACATAGATGCAGATGGGGTGAGTGAATTATTGATAGGAAACACAAGAGGAGGGCTGCAACTTTATTCGCCCACAATCAGTGGGATTATCAGTGGCCTAAAAAATACTCAAAAAGAAAGTTTTGAATCGGTCTTATATCCAAATCCGTCTAACGGGCGCTTTATGCTTAGGTTCAATACAAACCTAAAAAATGCAAACTATACAGTTTATTCTTTAACAGGTGCAGAAATAACTAAAGGCACTATCAATGGTTATGAGCAAGAATTAGCCTTGAACCTAGAAAAAGGTTTGTATATCTTGAATATCGAAACGGTTACAGGCGCTAGAATGAGTCATAAGGTGGTAATAGAATAACTTGGTTCGACCCAAACTAAAATTATTATATTCGCTGAAAATTCTTAAACTATGTACGGACAATTACAACAACAACTTCAAGCTGAATTAGCAGAGATTGAATCGGCAGGATTATATAAAAGAGAGCGTATCATTACCTCACCACAAGGTGCTGAAGTTACCTTAGAAAATGGCAAGCAAGTACTTATCTTTTGTGCCAATAATTATTTAGGATTATCCTCACACCCAAGAGTGACATCTGCTGCAAAAAATGCAATAGATTCCCATGGATTTGGTATGAGTTCGGTTCGATTTATTTGTGGTACTCAAGACATACATAAACAACTAGAGCAAAAAATTGCAGATTTTTTAGGAACTGAAGATACCATTTTATATGCGGCAGCCTTTGATGCCAATGGAGGTGTTTTTGAGCCTTTGTTTAATGAGCAAGATGCAATCATAAGTGATGCTTTAAACCATGCAAGTATCATAGATGGTGTTAGACTTTGCAAAGCTGAAAGACACCGTTACGAGCATAATAACATGCTTGATTTAGAAACTAAGCTGCAAGAAACGCAACATTGCCGCAATAGAATTATTGTAACGGATGGTGTTTTTAGCATGGATGGAACTATTGCTCAATTAGATCATATTGTTACTTTAGCAGAGAAGTATAATGCTCTTATTATGGTAGATGAATGTCATGCCAGCGGGTTTATGGGAGATAACGGAAGAGGCACTCACGAATACAGAGGCGTTTTAGGTAAAATAGATATTATTACTGGAACCTTAGGAAAAGCCTTAGGTGGCGCCATGGGCGGTTTTACTTCTGGCAAAAAAGAAGTGATAGAAATATTGCGCCAGCGTTCAAGGCCATATTTATTCTCTAATACATTAGCTCCGTCTATTGTGGGTGCAAGCATAGAAGTATTAAATATGCTAACCGAAACTACAGCTTTAAGAGATAAGCTTTGGGAAAGTACCCAGTACTTCAGGGCGAAAATGACTGAAGCAGGTTTTGATATTAAGCCAGGTGAGCATCCAATTGTTCCTGTCATGCTGTATGATGCTAAATTATCCCAAGACTTTGCGGCTAAGCTTTTAGATGAAGGCGTATATGTGGTTGGATTTTATTATCCAGTTGTACCAAAAGGACAAGCCCGCATTAGGGTTCAAATTTCGGCTGGTCATGAGAAGGCGCATTTAGATAAGGCTATTGCTGCATTTATTAAAATTGGCATGGAGCTAAAAGTCATTGCGTAATGTTATCTTAACTTTAGGATTTTAATTTGTTTAAGTGAAGGAAAAGTTTGCTTAATAAGATAAACTGACTTTTGTCAGCAAATCGTAAATTAAGCAAAATGAAAAAATCATTACTTTCAGTATTGGGTCTGTCACTCGCTATGGCAGCTTCAGCACAAATTCCTTTTCCTGTAAATATTGACACAACTTGGTCTGCAACGACTGTTTGGATGCCAAAATCACCTCTTAAACTACAAGTTTTATTTGTAGGTGGTGTTGATACAGTAGAAACAACTCCTACTTATGGCAACCCTGCCGGTAAAACTGTAGCAAAGCAATGGCATGATTTTATTGGTTTTACACCAGATAAAGCTGCTGGAACACCTGATTTAGGTTGGGTTTCTGTTAACCATGAAATGATTCAAAAGAATGATATGATTGGTGATGGTGGTGGTATGACAGTTTTTAAACTTCGCAGATTAAAAGGCGATGTCTTAGAAATTGTTCCTCAAACTTTAAATGATGGCCGTTCTGGAAAATTCTTCAACGTAGATTTCACAAATATCACTGGCGAAACTGGTATGAACTGCTCTGGTATTTCAGCACCAGATGGTAGAATTTGGACAGCAGAAGAATGGTTGGCTAGCAATAATGCTTCTGTTAGTTCTGGATTAAGAGATACTGCAGATTTTACAATTGGAACTACCACTCCTGCAGGTTTCCCTGGCTTTAATGGAAAAACCATTAAGAAATACCAAAACTGGAATTGGATGGTAGAAATTGACCCTAAGCAAGCAAAGGCAATCCGCAAACAATACAACTGGGGTAGAGCTGGTTGGGAAGGTGGAGCTATTCTTCCAGATAACAAAACTGTTTTCTTAGGAGAAGATGCTACTCCAGGTTTATTGGTAAAGTTTGTGGCTAATACTGCAGGTGATTTTACTTCTGGTACTACTTACATCTACAAGCATGATGCGCCAACTAAATGGATTACTGTGCCAAATGATTTTGACACCATGTTAAACATCAGCAAATTTGGTTTAAGAAACGGTGCTACTATGTTTACTCGTTTAGAGTGGGTTGCTTATAACAAAGGAAATGGTAAAGTTTATGTTACAGAAACTGGTAATGATAATCCTGGTAATGCTTTTAAAGCTACAGGTGTAGTTGCTCCACATTTAGTATTAGCGTATAAGAATCGTTATAAAACAGTTAATGGTTCTGATTTCCCTAATTCTGATGCAGCAGCAGCTGATTCAGTAAGAAACGGAGCTTTCAAAGATTATTATGGTCGTGTTTTAGAATTAGACTTAACTACTAACGAAGTTAAAACTTACATCGAAGGTGGTCCGTTTAATGGTTCTGCAGCATCTAAGCCAGTAAGCCAATATCCTTCAATTCACCTTTCAAATCCTGATGGATTAAACTTTATGCATGTTGGAAACAAAGATTACATGATTATTAGTGAAGATTTAAATGGAAGAAACTGGGGACGTACACCAGCAGAATACCAAGGTTCAAATCAAACTATTTGTGAGGCATTTTTATTAGACATGTCTATTCCTAATCCTACTTTTAGTGATTTGATTCGTGTTGCAGCTTGTTCTCCAGGTGCAGAAATTACAGGTGCCATTGCCTTGGATAGTAAAACAATGTTGTTGAATGCTCAACATCCTGCAACAACAAATACATTCCCATACAATAACTCATTAACTTATGCAATTAGCGGATGGGATGGAATACCAACTGCCTTGAATGATATTAAAAAGTCTGGTACAGCTACTTTCTCAGTATATCCAAATCCAGTTGCACGTGAGTTAAATTTAGATAAAGCAATGGACGTTGCTATCTATGATATTAACGGAAAGCGTTTGAAAGTTTACCGTGATGTTAATACAGTTGATGTTACAGACTTAGCTAGTGGAACTTATATCATCATGAATGATAAAGGTGAGTCTTTAAAGTTTGTAGTAGAATAATTAAGGTCTTCATTTTTAGTTAGAATTTGATCAAATGGTTCGGGGTTGGCTTGCCAACCCCGACTTTTTGTTTTTAAGCGTATGAAAAAATTACTAGTAGTTATTGGTTTGTTAGGAATTGCTTTTTCTTGGACACTTTTAAGTGCTAATAAGCAAAGTGATACACTTTCACAATCTTTAGCAGTAGATAAGCTTGCTCATTTTAAACAAACATTAACTCAATTTAATAACCTAGTTTTTGGTTTGAACCAAGGAAAAGTTCAAACTAAGGTTGTAAAACTTGCTTATGCTGAACTAAGGCAAAGCTATAAACAAATAGAATTCTTATTGGAATATACCGACCCAGTTTTGGTTAAGGAACACATTAACGGTGCACCTTTGCCACATCTAGAGAAAACAGCACCTAGTTTATTGGTTATAGAACCTGTTGGCTTGCAAGTAATAGATGAATTAATGACTGAGCTTCCAGATTCGGCCGCAGCCGCTCAGCTATTGGTTCAAACCGAAACCCTTAAAAGAACTTTGCAAGATTACCAATGGCAAACTAAAATTTATGACAGATACATTTTTGAAGGCGCTTTTGTAGCTTTAGTAAGATTATTTAGTTTAGGACTAACAGGGTTTGATACACCAGGAACCCTTGCTGGTATAGAAGATTCAAAAGCAGTGTTGAAAAGCATAAGGTCTTTTATAAGTTTATATCAAGCAGCACTAACGGCCAAAAAGCCTGAGCTTTATGCACAGATTGAAAAACTTTTAAATGCTTCTATAAAAGCTTTGAACGACAGCAAAAACTTTGATGAAATGAATCGGTTTGCGTTTTTAATAGAAAACCTAAACCCATTGATTGCAAAGTTAAATGAGGCCAAGCTGGTTTTAGAAATTGAAACCATGGAAGAGGTTAATCCCGGCAATAATGCTTTGAATTTTGAAGCACAAAATTTATTCGAAGCCAACTTATTACAAAAGGATTTTTATTTAAAGCTTCCTCCAAATTATAGAAATGATAAGGTGAAAGCGTTGGGTAAGTTATTGTTTTATGACCCAATACTTTCTGCCAACAATATGCGCAGTTGCGCAAGTTGTCATAACCCGAAATTAGGTTTTACCGATGGCTTGCCAAAGAGCCGCTCCATTAAAAAAGGAGAGTTTATACAGCGAAATTCACCAAGTTTGATTAATGCAGTTTTTGCCGAAAGATATTTCCATGATTTAAGGGCAAGCTCATTAGAAGACCAAACAGAACATGTTATTTTTAGTAAAGAGGAGTTTAATACAAGCTATTTTGATATTTTTCAGAAGTTGAATGGAAGTGAATCTTATAAGAAGTTTTTTAAGGAGGCCTTTCCTGATTTTAATAACGCAAGCATAAATAGAACTACTTTATCTTATGCACTTGCTGCTTACGTAGGTTCATTAACCTCATTTAATTCTTCCTTTGACAAAGCTGTGCGAAGTGCAAATAGCACAATGCTTACTGCCAAACAAATCAAAGGCTTTAATTTATTTATGGGTAAGGTCGCTTGTGGTACCTGTCACTTTGCACCAGTGTTTAATGGTACCACTCCTCCTTTATTTTTCGACTCCGAATCTGAAGTATTAGGTGTTCCAAGTGATGCTGCGCAAAAAGTTTGGACATTAGACACAGATAAAGGAAGGTCAGAAGGTAGGTTCAAGGAAAAGGTAAATTTTTATGAGCATTCTTTTAAAACCCCTACGGTTAGAAACATTGGCTTATCTGCACCTTATATGCATAATGGAAGTTTTTTAACCCTAGAGGCTGTAATGGATTTTTATAACAAAGGGGGTGGGGTTGGTCATGGATTGACGGTTCCTTTTCAAACCTTGTCGAGTGATCCACTTAATTTAACAAAAGCAGAAATTGAAAGTATCATTGCCTTTATGAATAGTTTGGAAGATACAAGTTATGCTTTTGAAGTGCCAGAAGCACTTCCAAAAGTAGAGTTGATGCCTGAATTAGATAATCGTATTATTGGTGGTGAATATTAGTCGTTGTTTATTTTTATTTTTCGGTTTGACCCAAACTTTCTTGTCTGGAGTTCTTGCTCAGAAAGTTTCTTATGCAAAAGAAGTGCTGCCTATTCTTTCGAATAAATGCATGAATTGCCATTATGAGAATGGATATGCCCCATTTGCCTTAACAAACTTTGAGGAGATAAAACGACATGTTAAGGAGATGGCAGTTGTTGTTGAAAATGGCAGTATGCCGCCATGGAAAGCAAATTCCACCTATAGAGATTTTGCAGCTAATCGCTCTTTAAACACAAAAGAAAAAAAGGTTTTACTTCAATGGATAAAAGAAGGTGCAAATAAAGGTAAACTAGAAAAGGAGGAGTTGGTTCAAGCCGCTTCTATCAGAGACACACCGGATATTGTTATGAAAATGCCAAAAGCCTATCGTTTAAAAGCATCTTCTAAGAATACCTATATCTGTTATAAAATTCCATTTGAGTTAGATTCTAATTTTGCCATCAATGGTTTAAAGTTTTTACCAGGCAATAAAGCAGCCTTGCACCATGCTACCTATCAGATTTTTGAGGTTTCTGAAGAGGTGGATGTATATGCTGGTCCCGATTATTTTACATACAAAGAAGATTCGGTAAATAGGGTTGAGGATTTAAGAGATTTTAACTATTTTAAGATGATCGGCAAAAACGGAGAGATGCCACGAGAAGTTTACCATGGTGGTTGGTTGCCAGGAACTGATAAGATAAAATTTCCTGCCGGAGTAGGATTTGATTTGCCCAAAAGAGGTGTGTTGTTGATTCGGAGTTTGCATTATTCGCCTAGTGCAGTAGATGCCGAAGATCAATCAGCCCTTGGATTATATACCTCTAGCAAGCCAATTGAGAGAAAGGTGGGCTTTGCAGCTTTTCAACCTAGGAATCCAAGTCCGGGTTTTACCTGGCAAATTCCAGCCGACACCATTTACAAAGCGCATTTAAATGTTAAATTTAACAATGATGTAAGTTTACTGCATATAAACCCACATATGCATTTGATTGGAAAAACATTTAAAGCTTACGCCGTAACGAAGTCGAATGATACCATTCCATTGGTTGATATTCCTGAGTGGGATTTTAATTGGCAGGATTTTTATCGGTTCAAATCAATAATTAAAGTTCCTGCAGGTTCTGTATTGCATGCCGAGGCTAGTTACGACAATACCAATGCTAACCCAAACAATCCAAACTATCCAGCAAAGGCTATGGCATTTGAAACGGGCATGGATGAGAGCAATGAAATGATGCGATTGGTTTTGTTGTATTTGCCCTATGCGGAGGGGGATGAAAATATACTTCTCGACTAATTTATTTTGATTTTCATGGGAAGGAGAGTTTGATGAAACTCAAGCTGATGTTATCAGATTGGTAGCTTCAGGTTAAGTTAAAATCAATAGGTTTGTAAGTGCTTGATATTCTTGATTGTTAATATTAACTTAACATTGTGCTAATAATACGCTAACAAGCAAGTAACCTTTAGATAATCTTGCAGCAATACTTTCGACCCAATTTTAAACTTATGAAAGTTAGATTGTTATTATTAGCTGTGGGCCTATTTCAAGCCTTAATAGGTATGGCAAATGCCAACACAGGAAAAATCGCTGGGCAAATTATTGATAAAAAGACTGGTGAAGAGTTAATTGGCGTAACAGTTATCATAGAGGGAACCACCTTTGGAGCTGCTACTGATTTTGAAGGGAAATTCATGATTGGCAATTTACAACCAGGTACTTATAATTTGATTGCCTCGTATGTTTCATATTCAAAAAAGACAATTCAAGGTATAGTGGTAAAAGCTAATGAAGTTACACCACTTACTATAGCGTTGGAGGCTGCCACAAAAGAGCTTGCAGAGGTTGTTATTACTGGTACTTTAAAGAAAGAGAACTCAAGCGCGCTTTTGATTCAACAAAAGAAAAGCGTTTCAATTTCTGATGGTATCTCGGCAGATATGATTAAAAAGACGCCAGATGCAACAACAGGAGATGTAATGAAACGTGTGAGTGGTACTTCTATTCAGGACAACAAGTTTGCAGTTATACGCGGTTTGAATGATAGATATAATACTGCTTACATTAATGGTGCGCCACTACCAAGTACAGAGAGTGATAGAAAAGCATTTTCATTTGATATTATTCCTTCTAACATGTTGGATAACATGGTAATTACTAAATCTGGTTCTGCAGATTTACCAGGAGATTTTGCTGGAGGAATGATAACCATTAATACCAAAGACATTCCTGAGAAGTCATTCTTTTCGGTAGGTTTTAGTTTAAGTTCACATAGTATTACTACTGGGGAAACTGGTTATACCTATAATGGAGGAAAAACAGATTGGTTAGGATTGGATGATGGAACCAGAAAATATCCAGTTGGGGTTCCTGGGCGATTAGATTATGAAAAATCTTCTGCAACCGAAAAGTATAATAACAGTTTTAAGTTTAATGACGATTGGGAAACAGTTAAAATTGATAAAATACCAGTTAACTTTTCAATCAATGCATCTGGGGGTAACGCTTATAAACTCGGCTCAAAAAAGAACAATGAATTTGGATTTATATTATCAGCATCTTATAGCAACAGTAACCGTAATACTAATGTGGATAGGGTAACTGTAAATAAACCTTTTACTTCTACAAATGTAAATGAATTAGTATCTAGCAATTTGGATGATGTTTATAAAAATGAAATTTTAGCTGGATTCATGGCAAATTTTGGATTGAAACTTGGTACCAATAACAAGATTTCATTTAAGAATACTTACACCATTAATACAGAAGATCAAACCATTTTAAGAGGTGGCGTTGATACCTACCAAGATGTATCACTTCCATTTTTAAAGAACACCTATTACTTTTACCAACAGAATCAACTATTAACTTCACAGTTAATTGGAGATCATTATGTTAAAGCAGCTAAGCTAAAAATAAATTGGGTATTAAATAATAACATCATTAGCAGACAAATTCCTGATTTTAGAAGGTTTAAATCATCTGCAGCTTTAAAGGATCCAGGAAATTCTGAGGAGCGTTTTAATTATAGAGTTTCCATGTCAAATCAGATTGATATTTCACAAACTGGTCGTTTCTACTCTGATTTGGATGAAAGTATAAGAAGTGCAAACTTAAATTTTCAGTTACCTGCTAGTTTTCTTTCAGGTAAAAGTGTTAAAACTGATTTGAAATTTGGAGGGATGTACCAAAACAGACAACGTGATTTCCAAGCACGTGCAATGGGTTATAAAACAAATACAAATGTATTACCTCAAAGTAATCCTTTTTATGAATTGCCAATTGATGAAATTTTCCTTTATGAAAAGTTTAAGCAAGATACATTTTTCATTGATGAGAGAATTAATCCACAAGATGTTTATCAAGCATATTCAAATTTGGCTGCAGCTTATTTAATGTTTGACCAAAGAATATTAAGTCGCATAAGAATGAGCTATGGAGTAAGGTTTGAGACTTACCGCCAAGTGCTAGAAAGTAAAGATCAAACAAACAATGATATTAAAGTTGATACTACTTTCACAGATTTCTTACCATCTGTTAACTTTACTTATGAACTAACAGAGAAAACAAACATTAGGGCTTCTTATTTCAGGTCATTGGCAAGACCAGAGTTTAGAGAATTGGCACCTTTCCAATTTTACGACTTTAACTACAATACAGTTGTGGCTGGTAATACTGGTTTAGCGCGTACACGTATCAATAATTACGATGTGCGTTTTGAGTATTATCCTGGCGAAGGACAATTGATGTCTGCGTCTTTATTTTATAAAACTTTTGAAAACGCAATTGAGCAAGTTTACGAAAATGTAGGTTCAACGCAATTAGGCTATACTAGTAATTCTACTGCTACTAATTATGGTGTAGAATTAGAGTTAAGAAAGAACTTCGACTTTTTAGATGCAGCATTTAAAACTGAATTCTTGCGTAAATTTAGCTTTACTATTAATTATGCTTACATTATTTCAGAAGTTAAGTTAGACCCATCAATTTCTCCTGCACAAATAGGAACTCGTCCTTTACAAGGACAATCACCTTATATCTTAAATACAAGTTTTCAGTTTTTTGATCCTAAGTCAAATTTCTCTGCTGCCATTTTCTTAAACAGAGTTGGAAGAAGAATTGCTTTTGTACGCGAGAAAAACGGAACTGCCCCAGATTTATATGAAAATCCAAGAACAGTTATCGATATTTCTTTGTCAAAAAGGATCTATAAAGGCTTAGATGCAAAATTTGTAATTGGTGATTTGTTGCATCAAGATTTGGTTTTTTACCAAGATAACAATGACAATAAAAAGTATGATAAGTATGATTACAAAACACTTATTGATCCAGCTGTTATTGGAACTCCTGATTCTGGAAAAAGAGACAATACTATTTTTAAATACAAAATGGGTTTAACACTTAGTTTTGGTTTAAGTTATAAGTTTTAAGAAATAAACGGATTTCAATTTTTTTAAAAGCCAGAGATTTTTCTCTGGCTTTTTTGTTTGTCCGATTTACGTTGTTAACCTTTTGGTAACAATAACGTAATGTATACCTAATAAGGCAAAGTTAATTTTGGTAATCTTAAATTAATACACAACTATATGAAGAAGATTACTTTAATCATTCTCGTAAGTTTTATTTCCGTCCTAACTTTTGCACAGAAAGCAAGAACGATTTCTGGAAATATTACTAACAATGTCACTTTTTACAGCGATACTGTCTACACCCTAGATGGATTTGTTTATGTAAAAAACAATGCTGTCCTCACCATCCAGCCTGGTACCATTATCAAAGGTAAGGCAGGAAATAGGTCTACACTAATTGTTACCCGTAATGGTAGAATTGAAGCCAACGGAACAGCTAACAGACCAATTGTATTCACATCTGAAAAAGCAAGCGGTTTACGTTCAAAAGGAGACTGGGGAGGTATAGTTATTTTAGGTAAGGCTAGAATCAATCGCCCTACAGATTGTACTACTTGTCCTGGATCAACTGTTGCAGCTGCTGAAGCTGGTATTCAAAATGCAGTTGAAGGTGACGTAGACAATGCAGCAGGTGATGCATTATATGGCGGAAATGATGATACCCACAATGCTGGTACATTGCGCTATGTTCGTATAGAATACGCTGGAACTGTTATCACTCCAGGAAACGAAATCAATGGGTTAACCATGGGTGGTATTGGTAAGCAAACAACAATTGAGTATGTTCAAGTTTCATTTGCTGATGATGATGCATTTGAGTGGTTTGGTGGAACAGCAGATGCTAAGTATTTAGTATCTCACCGCAATGTGGATGATGATTTAGATACAGATTTTGGTTTTACTGGTAGAATCCAATTTGCATTAGTTCAACGCGATTCAAACTTATATGATATTGGTACTGGTCCAACTACTAATGGTTTTGAATCTGATAATGATGGTTCAGGAACAGAGGCACAACCTTATACTAATCCAACTTTCTCAAACGTAACGGTTGTAGGTCCTTTGGCAAATGGCAGAATATTAGGTTATTCAAACTCATTTAACAATGGTGCTCGTATCCGTCGTAACTCTTCAACTTCAATTTATAACTCAATTTTTATGGGTTGGAATGAAGGTGTTTTTATTGATGGAACACGCACAGGACAAAAGCTTCAAAACGATTCAATGAGCTTTAAGAACAATATCCTTGCAGGTAACCTTCGTGCAGTAAATAATTCTTCTGCTTCTGGCGCTCGTACCAAAGTATTAAGCCAAAACGATTCAATCCTTAGTGCTGATGGTATTTTAGGTAATCCTTTCAACTATACTAATCCTAATTTTGCTCCTATAACTGGTTCTCCAGCTTTAACAGGTGCTTCATTTACAGATGCGCGTGTTGCAGATGGATTTTTTATGCCAACTACTTATCGTGGTGCAATTGATCCAAATAATAATTGGACAAATTGCTGGTGTAACTTTAACCCACAAATTACTAATTATGATAATGGTCCTTTGAACTTATTACCATTGACTTACGATGCTGGTAAAGATTCAACAATCTGTTCAGGTAGATCTTTGGTAATTGGTCAAAATTTAACTGGACCTTACAGAGCAACTTGGTCGCCTGCTGCAGGCTTAAGTTCAACAACTGCTGCTCGTCCAACTGCAAATCCAACTACAACTACTAAGTATTTTGTAACTGTTAGAGATACTATCACAGGTTGTTCTTTAATGGATAGCATCACTGTAACTGTAAATACTACACCAACTGCTAGCTTTACAAGTGCAGCAGGAACAGGTGCAGGTGTTGTTAATTTCACAAACACTTCAACAAATGCATCAACTTACAGCTGGAATTTTGGAGATGGTAACACTTCAGCAACTGCAAGCCCAAGCAATACTTATGCTGCTAACGGAACTTACACAGTTGCTTTAACTGCTATTTCTGGAACATGCTCAAATGTTACTAGCAGACAAATTAATGTTTCTGGAATTGCATCTCCAACTAGAGCTTTCACTGGAGATATTACAGGTAACACTACTTTCTTTGCTGATACTATTTATATCATCAACGGTTATACTTTTGTTAAAAACAATGCAGTATTAACCATTCAACCAGGTACTATCATTAAAGGTGGTGCTAATAAAGCAACTTTAGTTATCACTCGTAATGGCAGAATCGAAGC
Source organism: Bacteroidota bacterium (assembly GCA_027488905.1). GTDB lineage: Bacteria > Bacteroidota > Bacteroidia > UKL13-3 > UKL13-3 > B1. The sequence goes on along the minus strand of JAIYAT010000034.1, from coordinate 32,960 downwards.
CAATGGTACAAAAAATCAACCAATCGTTTTCACCTCTGCTAAGCCTGCTGGCCAACGTAACAAAGGAGATTGGGGTGGTTTAGTTGTTCTTGGTAAAGCCAGAATTAATCGCCCAACAGATTGTTCAACTTGTCCAGGTGCTGCAGTTGCAACCGGTGAAGCTGGTATTCAAAATGCTGTAGAAGGTGATATTGACAACGCAAATGGAGATGCTTTATATGGTGGAAATGACGATAACCACAATGCTGGTACTTTACGTTTTGTGCGTATTGAGTATGCTGGTACGGTTATTACACCAGGTAACGAAATCAATGGTTTAACTATGGGTGCTATTGGTAAGCAAACTAAAGTAGAATATGTTCAAGTATCATTTGCTGATGATGATGGTTTTGAGTGGTTTGGTGGTACTGCTGATGCTAAATACTTAGTTTCTCACCGCAACGTAGATGATGATTTGGATGTTGATTTTGGTTTCTCTGGTAGAATTCAATTTGCATTAGTTCAACGCGATTCTAATTTATTTGACGTTGGTTCTGGTCCAACAACTAACGGATTTGAGTCGGATAATGATGGTTCTGGTACTGAAGCTAAGCCTTATACTGATCCAACCTTCTCAAATGTAACAGTTGTAGGTCCATTAGCTAATAACAGAGTTTTAGGTTATGGAAACTCATTTAACAATGGCGCTCGTATTCGTCGTAACTCTTCAACTTCAATTTATAACTCAATCTTCATGGGTTGGAACGAAGGTGTGTTTGTAGACGGAACGCGCACAGGTCAAAAACACCAAAACGATTCAATGAGCTTTAAGAACAATATCTTAGCAGGTAACTTACGTGCAGTAAATAATTCTTCATTCTCAGGCGCTCGTGCTAAAGTTTTAAGCCAAAACGATTCAATTTTAAGTGCTGATGGCGTTTTAGGTAATCCTTTCAACTATACTAATCCTAATTTTGCTCCTGTTGCGGGTTCTCCAGCTTTAACTGGTGCTGCATTTACTGATGCTCGCGTTGCTGATGCTTTCTTTACTAAAACTCCTTTTAGAGGTGCTATGGGTGATAACCCTGATAGTAACTGGACAAACTGCTGGTGTAATTTTGATCCTCAAAACACTAATTACAATGCATCTCCAATCAATAACCCAGGTGCAACTGCAAACTTTACTGCTCCTGCAACTTCATCTACTTTGAAAGTTGATTTCGCTAACAGTTCATCTAACGCAACTTCATACTTCTGGGATTTTGGTGTAGCTTCTAGCACAACTGATACTTCTAGCGCAATGAACCCTAGCTTCACTTATCCATTAAATGGAAAATACACAGTTACTTTAACTGCTAGAAGCAAGTGTGGTAATTCAGTTAAAACTTTCGAAGTAACAATTAATGACGTAAGCATTCTTCCTTTGGTTGATTTCACATACGTACAAAATGGAACAACTGGTTCACGTGAATTAACTTTCACTAATACAACTGTAGAAAAAGGTTTAACCATTAATTACACTTGGAAATTTGGTGATGGAAACACTGCCGCTACTAAAAATGCAACACATACCTATGCAGCAAATGGAACTTACACAGTTACATTGCTAGCTACACATATTTATGGTGTTGATTCAGTAAGCAAAGCAATCATTGTTAACGCTACTTCAATTGCTGAGCAAGCAGCATTATTCAATAGCTTTATGGTATATCCAAATCCAACTAGAGATATGGCTTTTGTAGATTTCGGTTTGAACCAAACTGAAAACGTTAGTGTTTCTGTAATGGATTTAACAGGTAAGGAAATCATCAATATCCCTGCTTCTAAATTCAATACTGGTAAACATACAATAGAAATTGGTACATCTAACCTTAGCGAAGGAATGTACATGGTTAGAATTAGTGGTGCTGATGCAGCATTAACTTCTAGATTAGTTATTATTAAATAAGATAAGAATCTTAATAATTAGAAAAGGGGGCGCAAGCCCCCTTTTTTGTTTTAGTCTTGGCACTCCATCATCAATAGAAATCCTTCTTGGTAGCTAATTTTTACCATGCCATCTTCCAAAGCCTCATTGCTGCTTCCACTTCTAAAACCTATTTGTAAACTTTCGTTACTCAAGTTATATCTTAATCCACTTGTTTCTACACCTTTTACTTCTCCAATTGGAATGAGTGAAATAATAGTTCCAGCAATAAACCATTTTTCATAAGATTTAGGTAAAGCGTAGATTTTAGAATAATCATCATACATTACAAGATTTACTTTTCCCATGTACCTAACCAAGTTGGTGATATTATTTATGGTATGGTCTGAACGCAGCCCTGTTGCCCAAATGATATTAATAGCTGTGTGACCTCTACTAGCCAATAATTCTATTCCCTTTTCTAAATCTGTTTTGTTTTGATCAGGGGTATGAATGATTTCAATTGGCTGCTGATGAGCAACTTTTTCTTCAGGATTAAAACTCCTATCAAAGTCACCCAATACAATATCTATTTTTATTCCCAATTCAAGAACCCTGTCTAAGGCGCCATCCAAAACCATAACAATTGGATTCCATTCTAACAATTGGTTTAATAATTCAATGCTGCAAGCCGCTCCATTGGCAATTATTAATGCAGGTTCTTGGGTATCTCGTACAACATGGTGTGATGACATTTATGCAATATGCAGTTTTTTACTTTTCTTTGAAAAACAAGCTAGCTTATGAATCCTAAAAAAATACTATTTACACTTGTGCTAATTATCACAAATGCTGTGCTGATAGCCACTGCCTACTGGATATATGTCAACATTGCAATTAAATTTTCTCGATATACTGCCTTGCCGCAATATTTTACAGAAATCTTTATAGTGGCAGCTGTATTAATTTTACTTCCCTTACTTTCAATGAAAATACTTGGTATAGTCAATTGGTTTAGCTTTGGTTTGTCAGCAGTGCTAGCCGTAGGTTCTTTTTATCTTTTTATCTTTTTGAACCAAACCTTGTCTTCAGAAAAATACCAACGCCGCTATCCAGTTGAACATTTTGAGAGTATAAGCGATACCTATGAATTGGAGGTTTACATCTACGAAAAGAGTGCTAGAGTAAATTTTATTTGCCCTAAAGAGGATTGCCAAAGAACGGATACGGTTAAAGTAACTATTCAAAAGGGCGCTTTTGGCTTTCCAATTATCTCGGATAAAATTGATGAATCTAAAAAGCCTGGTTGCTGATACTTAAGTCTAACTTTATTAGCAATTTGTCGATACATTAGGTTAATTTATCGATAAAGCATATTTCGAATGATTTATTGGTCCTAACCTTGCACCCGAAATGCAGACTTTTATAATTATCGCCTTGCTCTTAGGTGGAGCAAGCTACATTTTTTTGACTCAAGCTGTTTTTGGGAAGTTACCCTCAGGTGCTCGTTTAAAAAGAATTCAACAATCAGAAAATTATAAAGAAGGTAAGTTTTTAAACCTAGAACATACACCTGATTTCGCGCCTGGCATTTCCACTTGGGATGCCGCAAAGTCTTTTCTAAACAAACCCAACAATACAGAACCAAAGAGTAACATTCCTTCGGTTCAAACCGACCTAAGAAAACTAGACCCAACCTTGCCGCAAGTAATATGGTTTGGACATTCTTCTTATTTGCTTCAAACAGATGGAATAAAGTTTTTAATTGACCCAGTATTTAGCGGTAGTGCCTCTCCAATTAGTTTATTTGCCAAGAGCTTTAAAGGTGCAGATGTGTGCAAAACTTCCGACTTTCCATTTATAGATATTTTGGTGCTAACCCACGACCATTATGATCATTTAGACTATCAAACTATCCTTGAGCTAAAAGGAAATTTTGGAAAAATTGTAACTTCTTTAGGGGTGGGCGCGCACCTTAACCATTGGGGCATAGCAGATTCTCAAATAATTGAATTAGATTGGAACGAAACCACTGATCTTGGCGCTCAAATTTCCTTAACTGCATTGCCTGCAAGGCATTTCTCAGGCAGAAAGTTTACCAGAGCCCAAAGCATTTGGTCTTCTTTTGCGCTTAAAACCCCAACACGAAAAATTTATTTAGGTGGCGACAGCGGCTTTGGAAAGCACTTTAAAGAAATTGGCGAACAACACGGTCCATTTGACTTTGCCTTGTTAGAGTGTGGTCAATACAATGATATGTGGCCCTATATTCACATGCGCCCAGAAGAAGTTATTCATGCTGCCCAGGATTTACGCGCAGAAATACTTATGCCAGTGCATTATGGTAAATTTTCATTAGCACTGCATCCTTGGAACGAGCCTATTAAACGTGTAACGGCAGCGGCAAAAGCAGCAAATCAAAAAATTACAACACCTTTAATCGGTCAACCAGTTGTATTTGGATACTTTTATCCAGACAGTGCTTGGTGGAACTTTGAGTAATGCTTTAATGATAATTGTCATATACTAAAGGCTGCGAGGTAAGTTATCTTTGTAATTGATTTTAAGTACCATAGAAATGTTCAGAAATATCCTTTTGTTAATTGCGTTCTTTTTGCTCTTTGCCGCCTGTAACAAGAAGCAAGAGTTATTTTACGCTGCTTACAAACCTATTACCCAATCTGTTTATGCCTCGGGTGTTGTTAAAGGTAAAAATCAGTACCAAGTATTTGCTAGAAGCAATGGTATCATAAAAGAGGTTTTAGTCTCCGAAGGAGATTTTGTAAAAGATGGGCAAGCTATTTTAAAAATTGATAACGAGGTATTGTCTTTGGCTCAAAATAACGCAAAAGCTACTGCAAGGTTTAATGATTTTCAGATAAATCAGGATAAGCTTTTAGAATTACAGCAGTCTATGGAAGTACTAAAAGAAACTTTACATGAAGACTCAATGCTTTATGCTAGGCAATTAACTTTGTTTCAACAAGAGGTGGGTTCTAAGCTAGAACTTGAGCAAAGAACTTTAAACTATAAAAGAAGTAAAGCAAATTATTCCTCTTCTGTATTGAAGTACAATCAATTGAAAAGGCAAGTAGATTATGCAGCAAACCAAGCCAAAACAAATGCAGAAATTAGCGAAGCCCAATTGGGAGATTTAACTGTGAAAAGCGAGTTGAATGGCAGGGTTTTTTCAATTCTTAAGAAAAAGGGTGAGATGGTAACAGCTCAAAGTCAAGTGGCTGTAATTGCTAATGCCAATACTTTCTATTTAGAGTTATTAGTAGATGAATTTGATATAGCCTTAGTAAAAGTTGGACAGCAAGTTTTATTGAACATGGATAGTTATAAGGGCAAAGTATTTGAAGCGACAGTGAGTAAAATAATTCCAATTATGAATGAGCGCAATAAAACATTTTTAGTGGAAGCTAATTTTATGAAAGCGCCTGAAGCCCTTTATCCAAACCTAACTGCCGAAGCAAATATTGTAATTCAAAGCAAAGAAAAGGCACTGCTTATACCTAGAAATTTGCTGGTAGATCAGCAATTTGTTGTTTTAGCAAATGGAGAAAAACGCTTGGTTCAAACCGGATTGATGGACTATGAACAAGTAGAAATTTTGAGTGGCATAACAAAAGATGATGCGCTAATTAAGCCATAGTAATTATGAAGCTTCTGTTGCAAATAGCATTAACGCTTTTACGCGCTCGTTTAAAGCAAACAATTGTAGCGGCTGTGGGTGTAACTTTTGGCATTACCATGTTTGTTACCCTGCTAAGTTTTATGAGCGGATTAAACAAAATGCTGGATGGCCTAATTGGCAATAGAACAGCACATGTGCGTTTGTATAATGAAATAAAAGTAAGTGCTAAGCAGCCTATCAAATTAGCTTATCCAGACACGAGTGCCCATCATTTTATTAGCTCTGTTAAAGCAAGCAATGCTAGATTAGAAATTTATAATGCCAATAAAATATTACAAACTTTAGATAAGGATGAACGGGTTTTGGGTTACTCAAGAAGGTTGAGTTCACAAGTGTTTTTTAATACTGGTGCTTCAGATATTACAGGTTTTTTAAGTGGGATTGATCCAGAAAAAGAAGTAAGCTATTTTCATTTTGAAGATTATATAACACTTGGCAATGCCATTGATGTTAAGCAAATTCCTAATAGCATAATTTTAGGTAAACCACTTGCAGAAACCTTAATGGCAGAAATTGGTGATGTGGTACAAGTGACAACACCTAATGGTGAAAGATTTCAATTAAAAGTAGTTGCCTTATATCAAAGTGGTATTGCCGATTATGATAAAACCCAAAGCTTTGCTTCGCTCTCTACTGTGCAAAAGGTTACTGGTAAAGGCAATGCTTATATTACAGACATACAAGTAAAGTTGAAAGATATTTTAATGGCTCCGAAAGTTGCTAAAGAATATGGTGGAATATTTGATTTAGATGCAATAGATATACAAGCTGCCAATTCGCAATTTGAAACTGGCACACAAGTAAGAACCATTATTTCTTATGCGGTAGGAATTACCTTGCTAATTGTAGCAGGCTTTGGTATTTATAACATCCTTAACATGATGATTTATGAAAAGATGGATACTATCGCCATACTTAAAGCAACCGGCTTTGCAGGAAGAGATGTAAAACGTGTATTTTTGATGATTTCTGTAATCATTGGATTGGTAGGTTGTGCAGCAGGATTGGTATTTAGTGTCTTACTAACCACAGCAATTAGTAAGATTCCGTTTAATTCTGCTGCTGTGCCAACAGTAAAAACATTTCCTGTAGACATGAATCCAATTTATTTTGTGATAGCATTGGTATTTACTTTTGCTACTACTTGGTTTGCGGGTTGGTTTCCTGCCAGAAAAGCTAGTAAGATAGATCCAGTAATTATCATTAGAGGTAAGTAATATGGCTGAACCAATATTAGTTGCAAAGGACATTCGAAAAAGCTTCACAGACCCAGTTGAAGTTGAAATATTACATGGTATAAATTTCTCGGTTCAAAAGGGAGAGTTTGCTTCTATCATTGGCAAATCAGGCTGTGGGAAGTCTACCTTGCTTTATATTCTTTCTACCATGGACACCGATTATAAAGGAGAGTTGTGGATTGATGGGGAAGAAATGAGTAAGAAGTCGGAAAAAGAATTAGCACGTGTTCGAAACAAGAAAATTGGCTTTGTTTTCCAGTTTCATTATTTGCTGAATGAATTTAGTGTGCTAAAAAATGTGATGCTGCCTGCGCTCAAATTGAATGAATTGTCTGAGGAAGAAATCAAAGAAAATGCCTTGAAAAAATTAGAAGTGCTTGGCATAAGAAATTTAGCAGACAAGCCCGCTAATCAATTGTCTGGTGGGCAAAAGCAAAGGGTTGCCATTGCACGGTCACTCATCAACAATCCTGCAATTATCATGGCAGATGAACCCACAGGAAATTTAGATACTGCCAACTCTAGAATTGTGTATGAAACCTTTAAAGAGTTATCAGAATTGTTTCAGCAAACCTTATTGGTGGTTACACATGATCCTTCTTTTGCCGAAGGAACCACTAGGATTATTGAAATGGAAGATGGCAATATTATTAGGCATTAAGTAGGTGTAAATACTTAAGTAAAACATATAAATTGTGTTTGCTTATCTTTACACCCTTACATGAACACACAAGAAATTTACGCAAAAGTAGCCACAGAAGCCAATTTAAGAACTGCCCAGGTGGGCACTACACACAAGTTAATTTTAGAAGCTTGCACCACACCTTTCATCGCTCGTTACCGAAAAGAAGCAACTGGTGGTTTGGATGAAGTACAAATAGAATATATAAGGAATAGAGTTGCTCAATTAGAAACACTTCTTAAGCGCAAACAAAGCATTTTAGAAACCATAGAAAGCCAAGGCAAACTTACCAAAGAACTTGCAGCACAAATTCATAATTGTTGGGAAGAAAATGTGTTAGAAGATTTATATTTACCTTATAAACCTAAAAGAAAAACTCGCGCCAGTGTTGCCCGCGAACGAGGCCTTGAGCCTCTTGCAAATTGGATTTTAACAGCTTCAAACGCCTCGGTTCAAACCGAAGCTAGCAAATACCTTAACAAAGACGTACCCACCGAAGAAGCTGCTTTGCAAGGTGCAAGAGACATTATTGCCGAAGGTATTAACGAAGATGCTAATGTGCGCACACGGATAAGAAATAGATTTGAAAAACAATCTTTGGTTCAAACCAAATTAGTAAAAGGCAAAGAAACCGAAGGAGCCAAGTATAGAGATTATTTTAACTTTGAAGAAGCTGCTAGCAAATGTCCATCACACCGTTTATTGGCAATTTTTAGGGCCGAAGAGGAAGGTATAATTAGACTTTCTATTTCACCCGAAGAAGAGGAAGTGGTGAATAGTTTAGCGCCCCTGTTCGTCAAAAGAAACAATGAAGCAAGTCAGCAAATTTCAATGGCCTTAACCGATGCTTGCAAAAGATTATTGTTCCCATCTATAGAAAACGAATACCGCAAAACCCTTAAAGCTAAAGCAGATGAAGAGGCCATTCACGTGTTTGCCGAAAACGTAAAGCAATTACTATTATCTGCTCCTTTGGGGAATAAACGAATTTTGGGTATCGACCCTGGCTTTCGCTCGGGTTGCAAAATAGTTTGTCTCTCTACAGAAGGGAATTTATTGGCAGATGCGGTAGTTTATCCGCATGAGCCGCAGCAACAAACGGCCCAAGCTACAAGGATTTTATTAGATATGATTACTGCTTTTGACATTGAAGCCATTGCCATCGGCAACGGAACCGCAGGTAGAGAAACAGAAAGCTGGATACGTGAAATTAAGTTTGCTAAAACCGTTCAGGTATTTATGGTAAACGAAAATGGGGCTTCAGTTTATTCTGCTTCAGAAATTGGTAGGGACGAATTTCCAGACAAAGACATTACCGTGCGCGGTGCTGTTTCTATTGGCAGAAGGCTTGCCGACCCTTTAGCTGAACTAGTGAAAATAGACCCCAAATCTATTGGTGTTGGGCAATACCAGCATGATGTTGACCAAGCCAAGCTTAAACAAAAGCTAGATGCCGTGGTAGTTTCTTGCGTAAATCAGGTGGGTGTAAATGTAAATACTGCCAGTAAAAGTTTACTCACCTATGTTTCTGGTTTGAACCAAACTTTAGCGCAAAATATTGTGGATTTTCGACAGGCTAATGGGCCGTTTAAAAGTAGAGCACAATTAAACAAAGTGCCACGATTGGGAGCTAAGGCATTTGAACAAGCCGCGGCTTTTTTGCGCATTCCAAATGCAAAAAATATTTTAGATAACAGTGCAGTGCATCCAGAAAGCTATGCTGTTGTTGAAGCTATGGCGATGCAACAAAACTGTAAAGTAGAGGATTTGGTTCAACAAGAAACCTTACGCAAACAGGTTAACCTAAATGCTTTGGTGAATGCGCAAACAGGGATGTTTACCCTAAAGGATATATTAGCAGAATTGGCAAAACCCGGCAGAGATCCAAGGCCAGCATTAGAGGCATTTTCTTTTGCAGACGTTAGAAAGCCAGAAGATTTATATGAAGGCATGGTATTGCCAGGTATTGTAACCAATATTACACGCTTTGGCTGCTTTGTAGACATTGGGGTGAAGCAAGATGGCATGGTACACATTTCTCAATTAGCCAACAAATATGTGAGTGACCCCAATACAGTTGTGAAGTTGCAACAGCAAGTAAAAGTAAAGGTTATGGAAGTAGACTTAGAAAGAAAGCGCATCAGTCTCTCTATGAAAGAGGTTTAATGCAGCTTTTAAGACAAGTCTTAGTGCTTTTCCTTATGTTCAAACTTATAAATTACCCAGCCAAAGCCAACCACTAGATGAAGCAGTACAATAGCAAATATTATTTTCCCAAAAATCATGCTTCAAAGGTAGGGTAGGTTTCGGTTTGAACCTATATGATATCGCTCAGGAAAACGTGTAACAAAAGCTACAAAGGAGTGGATGGAAGGCATTGCTTAGTCAATTGGGTAGAATTAAAAATAAGCCTATCTTAGCTGCCATTTATTTGCACTCGTAGTTCAATGGATAGAATTTCAGATTCCGGTTCTGAAGATGGGGGTTCGAATCCCTTCGGGTGCACTAGAATTAAAAATCCGCAGGGTTAAAAAAATAAATTGTAAGGCAAAGTTCTAAAGGCTATCAACCACCTGCTTGCGTCACCAAGATTAACTTTTGTGTATCGTACCCGCGTTTGGTTAGTTTTTGTAAAATATCATTGTAAATAGATTTATCCATTTGTGGTGTTCGAGATAAAATCCATAGGTAATCATTGGAGCTACTGCCCACTGCTGCCCATTGGTAATTAGGGTCGAGTTCTATTACAAAATAATCTGCATAAAAAAACCAAAAGAAGGCCACTTTTAACTTGGCAGGTTCAGCAGAGTTAGGTACTTTAGCCTTCCCAATGGCTTCCGACCTTTTTCCTGTTAAGCTATTTTTATAGCCAGCATTCACTACTTTAATTTTTCCATCGGGGCGTATAGAATAAGTGGCAGTAACACCCACTAAGCCACGTTCAAAAGAATGGTCGTAGCGCGCAATTTCATACCATTGACCCAAATAGCTTTCTAGGTTAAAATTGGCAACAACTGTTTTGTCTATCATGCTGGTTTGGCCTTGGCAGGAAGTGAAAAGTAAAAGGATAAATATGGAAAGTGAGAATTTCATTATGTAAATTTACTCCAAATCCTGCAAATCCATAGCGTCAACACTGTCTTCTTTGATTACCTCGTATTTTTCTAGGGCCTTTTGGTTTTGTTCGTTCAAGGTCCAGCTATCCGAGGTGGTGGTTTGCAACCATGTGTTGCCCGATTTTCTGAATACTTGAACGGATAGGCCGTACATTTCTTCAAATGCATTTTCCAACTCCGCTACCCGCATGTTGCCTTGGATGGCGAGGCTTCCCTCTGCGGTTTTGTGTTGAACCGACTCGATGCTAAGTGTCGAATCAAGCGTATTTCGCTTGGCCGAACCTTCTTCGCTTGCATGTTCATTGGCGTAAAATTCCAATTTTAAAAAAGGGAACAAGGCATTAAATTCTTCTTGTATCTCCTGCAATTTCTTGCGCTTTTCAATTATCATTTCCATATAGTTTCTTTGTTAACTTCTGTGTTTTCACCAGAGTTCCGTAAAGGTAGTCCAAATGCTGAGTTTAGCTACTGATATTAATCAGGAAGGGACAATAATAGCCAAGCAGAAAGGTAGTCGTAGAAGAAATCATCCTTTGGTTGATTTCGAATTTGAATGAGATACTGTTTTTACAAAGTTTAAAAGCAATGAATAAGCTAAAAATGAGCTTTTCTTTAGTAACTCAAAGGCCAGGTATTGTTCCAAGCAATGAAACTGGCATAATGTAATAAAACCACTATAATACTAACCATGGTTTTGTGGAAACTAGTTTTGATTTTGCTTAATTTTCCTCCTAATACCATGAACAAAGGAAATGCAGTGCTAATAAACCTAGGTTGAGAAGTAGCAGCACCTTCGTACATAGGCAATAAAATAAAGCAAGCGACACCATACAAAAGCCATTGCTCTTTTTCTAGGAAATATAATGCAGCTATGCCACTAAGCAGAAACAAGCTTTCTGTGTAAATCATCGAAAAGTAATAAGCATGTGGAAAGGCCATTAGTAAAAAAGCTGACCAATAGGACTGTTCTTTATCATGCCCTATTGATTCCAACCATTTAAAGAATATCAATGGAAGTAGCATTGAGCAAACGCTACTAAGCAATAGCAATGAAGCACGCGGACTTATACCAACCGGAATCGTTATTTGAAAATATTTGAAGAAAATATTTTAGGTACAAATCAACGCTTCTCATGCGGGTGTATTCTTCTGGACTTATTAAATTTATAACAACATAACCTAGCTTTAAGGCTAAAGCAAGAAATAATAAAGCTAAAAGGGGCTTTTTAGGCATGATCGTAAAATAGCTAAAAAACAGTAATGCTGCGCAATCCTTATTTAAAACTTAATAAAAAATTAATCCTTTTCGTTCAATACCAATAATTTAACAGAAATTATTCAGGAAAATTCCTCAATATTGAAGTTAAATTTTACGATATGAAAAAAATACTTATACTACTTATTTTCTGTTGGGCAGCGATGAGCGCAATTTCACAGCCTAGGCCTGCTCCAAAACCTGCCGCTGCACCAGTTGCAAAAAAACCTTCAGGTCCTTCTCCTTATGTGCTTAAAAAAGATTATGATTCTTTGAGCACCTCCTTAAAAAATCAAGTGAAAGCTATGCAAGGTACCCTTGGTTCTATCAGAGGAAGCATTGGCAACAAAGACCAACAATTAAATGCACTTGCAAACCAAATGAAGCAAGTGGTTGAAGTTTTGAATTCTACTAATTTCAAAATCAACTTAACTTCTGATTCTTTAAATAAAACAAGAACTTCAATTGAAGAAGTTCAAGCAGAATCTAAAAGCGGAATTACTGAGTTGAAAGCCTTAAATGAAAAACTCAACATGCAGGTTATGTTGTTATGGGTAATTTCAATTGCTGGACTATTATTGGCAATTTTTGCTTTGATGACTGGTAAAAAACAATTGAAGGCAGCCGAAAGTGCACAGCTTGTTAGGCTTGCTGCTATGGAGCGGACTTTGCAAGACAGCAAAATTGCCTTAGATGAACATTTGAAGAATTTCGAAACTAAACTGAGCGCAGAAACTAGAAGTGCACAACATTATACAGAACGTCAAAGTAATGTTTTAAAGGAAGGTCTTCAAAACATGAATGATTTTGTGAATGGCTTAAAAGATGATATGCAAGCACTCTCTAATGAGGTGCAATCGCTTAAGGATAAAAAGTAGTTTGAGGTGGTTGGTGGTAAAAACAGAACTACTTCTGAAGACTGTCAACCACTTCATTAAATGCATTTTCCAAAAGATTTGAAAAGGAATTCTCTTTATGAAAGATTAGACTGACGTAATGGTTCGTATCTTCATCAGTTGTTATTATTTTATCTACCTTTACTAGGTTAATTTTAATAGCGCTTTTTAAGTACCATCTGTTAAATTTCCTATGTCTTGTTAAAGCTCTTTTGTCTGAGCTATCACATAAATAAATAATAGAGTGTTGATGATTTTCGAAAAAATGGCTAACAATTTCTTCAATAGTTTTCTGTACTTCAATATCTAAGGGGGCATTTTTCGAAGTTGTATTTTCAATTATTAAGCCAAAGACGTTTGAAATTTCCTTAAAGAAACTAGTACCCTCAAATAAATATAAAGCATCAATAAACGCTATTTTATATTCAATTTGATTTTTAGAAGTAAAGGAGTAATTTAAAGTTTCTAAATCAAGAACGACCTTAAATAGGCATGGTAAGTTTAATGCCTTTTTCATGGAGGGTTTTAATCGATATTTGTCCTTTAAGATATAAACCTACAGATTTTTTATCAGCTATAAATTTTTTAGCTGATTGCATCATTTTCTGTTTGTTTTTAACCTTGTCCATGTCAATGCAAATATATTTTGTTTTTTCATTTTGCAAGTTGTCCCGGTAATTATTTATTGCTTTTGTTTTCATAATTTTTTGTGGCAAATTAAGATTGAAGAATAAAAATTCCCTTTTTTTACTAGTAGTTTAATCCTACTTCTTAGATATCTTTTTGCTATTAGGTTCAAGTATTTACCTTTGTCTTTTACTGAAGATATTGAAGCAGCATACATTTTTACTTACAACCCTCAACGCCAAGTACATTCACATGAACTTGGCCATACGTTTACTGTATGGTTTAAACAAGCATCACCAAGGCTTGGATTGGAAGGAATTTGCCATTAAGGAAAACCCTGATGAAATTGCAAAGGCCTGCCAGTCTTATGAGGTAGTGGCTTTTAGTTGCTATATCTGGAATATTACCCAAACCCTCACCGTTGCCAGAAAACTCAAAGCCCTTAATCCCGATATTAAAATTATGTTGGGTGGGCCAGAGGTAAGCTACGATTGGCAAGACGCGATTGCCTTACCCGAAGTGGATTATATTATTGTGGGCGAAGGTGAATTACCCATTGAACAGTTTCTGAAATTTAAAATTCAAACCCAAACAAAAAATTTAAAGTTAGATATCTGCCTATATAGAAGTTTTGCTATCCCCAATTAAAATAGTCTACAAAGAAAAAGTCAAGTTGACCGCCACCTAATTGTTTTTGTTTATCAATTTTAATTTTTGGATAATTCGATACTTATTAATAAATCCAATATTTTTATTGAATAATGCATTATTAAAGTTTTACAATTTTCTTGTAGGTATTTCCAAGGGACGAATTAATCCAGACAAAATATATACCAGAATTAAGCTGATTTGAATTAAATAGTTCTATTGAGTTTTGTCCTTCTTTTGCAAGAGATTCTTGTTCTAATACTACTTCTCCATTTAAATTAACTACTTTTATGTTTATAATTTCGGTATAAGAAATTTGAAGTTTAATATTCGTTTGCGAATTGAAAGGATTGGGACTAATACTTATTGTTTCAATTGCTTGATTCAAATTCTTTATAGCAATCACTCCATGGTAGTTAATATTGCCATCATAATCGTTCTGTTGCAATCTGTAATAAAGAATGGAAGAATCATCTAATTTATCTAAGTCTTGAGTGTCGGTAAATATATAATGAGAAAGTTTGTCTGTGTTTCCCCATCCATCTAACTTTCCAACTTTATCAAAATGAATTTTGTCTATTGACCTTTCAATAATAAAATGGCTATTGTTACGCTCCTTTGCTGTTGTCCAGAAAAGATTGATTTTGTTTTCATCCCAAGTGCCCTTAAAATCAATCAGATTAACTGGTAAAATTCCGTTTGATCCAACACTGAAATTGGAAAGGTTGTTTATACCAGCTCGGGATTGTGTGAAAGGGTTTGTTCCTAATGCAGAATTAGCAGGATGTGAGAACCAGTTATTGCCCGAAAAAAGAGCTACATAGCTATTTGCTCTGTTAAATGAAGGGAGTTCATTAGAACTATTCCATTGGAGGCTAATATTTACATTACTGCCCCCAATTGTTTCCTCATTAATTACCCAAGTTCTTTCAACGGCTCCGGCAACTAGTTTCGCACCTGTGAGGGGATTAATAACGCTGTCGATAATTCTTGCCCCATAATTGTCTAATGAGCCAAGGTTTGTTAAGGTTATTGGATTAAAGGTAGTGTTTCCAATTGGAAATGTAATTGCTCCTGTTCTTCCAGTAATACCAAGGTTATTTATAACTAATTTTCCAGTGCCATTCGTTTGAATATACCGTGATGAATTGAAATTGAAAACAACTGGGTTACTTGCCAATGTAAGATTGTATGGGCCTAGTTTAATTAACCCATTATTTAATTTTAAAGAATCATAGAGAGTAATGTTTCCATTCAGGTTAACTCCTGATGGATTATTTACAGTAATTCTATTATAGTTCCCTTGTGGAATTTGTTGGTTTAAATTTCCTCCGAAGATAAGTTCGCCAGCTACATGATTAAATATACCTTCGTTGGTAAACTTATTCATTATTGTTAGTTTGGATGCGAAATTATTTAAACTAAGCGATGCATTTGGAGTTATGTATAAAAAATTGGTAATTCTGCCTCCATCAATAATAATTGGTTGGTTTGGTGTTGAAATAATTACAACACTGTCATTGATCATAGGAACATATCCGCAACCCCAATTACTCGGGGTGCCCCAATTACTGCTACTTGCTCCTGTCCAAAAATTAGCTGTGGTTGGTTTAATAAGTAATGCATCTGAGGTATCAACAAAACCTAATGGTCCAGTAGGGCCAGAGGTTACCACCCTTCTAAACCAAGTATTTTGTGTAAACGGACCTGCGGTATAATCAGCTGAGGTGGCTAAGCTTATAGGTGTAAATCCAACATTCTCGCTTATAGTTGAACTTAACCATGAATAATTGTAAGTAGTATTATTTCCTCCAATAGGCATGCTACCCAAAAGTGAAATAGTAGACCCTTGACAGATATAAGGATGAATAGTGGAAATTGTATTGTTTAAAATACCCTTAAGACTAAAAATATTTAAGGTGTCAGAGTTTACATTTGCAACAGCAATTTCTGGCTTGTTATCTAGCCCGATATCTCCAACACATAAAGCTACAGGACTCAAAGGAGAGGGAAAATCTACCTTCGATGTAAATGAAATTTGACCATTACTGGGGTTGAATTTATTGATAAAAATCGAAATGGAATGAGCACCTTGATTTGCAGCTAACAAATCTGGTTTACCATCACCATTTAAATCGCTAACTTCTATATCTTGAGGCTGCAACGCTGTTGCAAAATCTAATTTTGGAGCAAATGAAATTGAATCACCCAAACTTAGATTTCTATAAACAGATATATTATTAGAATTCCTATTTGCTATTGCCATATCCAGTTTTCCATCTTCATTAAAATCTGCTAAGCAAACTCTGGTTTGCCCTCCACCCGCAACAAAATCAACTTTTGGAGCAAATATTATTACTCCTGGATTGCTTATATTTCTAAATATTGTAAAAGTAAAACTCACATTATTGGCTACAATTAAATCAGGCTTTTTGTCTCCATTTAGATCCCCTATCTTTAAACTGTATGGCCTAGGGCTAAATCCTATCCCATAATCAATTTTTGGGGCAAAGGAAATAATGCCATTGATTGAAGTATTTTTTAGCACAGAGGCAGTATGAGAATTTCCGTTAGCAACTGCTAAATCTAATCGCCCATCGCCATCAAGATCACCCATGGTAACATTAAAAGGTCCATTACCGGTGGCAAAATCAACTTTATTAGCAAATGAAATAGTGCCCCCAATGCTTGTATTGCGAAATACAGAAACTGAGTTTGAGTTGTGGTTAGTAACTGCAATATCAGGTTTACCATCTGCATTTAAATCACCTATGAATAGGTCGAATGGATTTACACTTGTAGTATATTCAATCCTTGGCGCAAATGATATACCACTTAGAGAGCTGGTATTGCTAAAGATTAATAATTTATTAGTTTGATAATTTATAATTGCCAAATCAGAAGTGCCATCACCATTTAAATCCGATATGCTTATTCCGCTTGACCCAAAATTAGAGTTTATAATCTTGTCTGCCTTATAATCTGTAACATTGATTTTAGTTTTGTTTGGCGTATAGGTAGGGGTGAAATTTTCTTGTGAGATGGTGGTTAAGCCCGTTGATGTATTGGTAATGGAAATTGGGCCGAATGTTGCACCATTAGGGACAGTAACCATCAAGCTTGAATCGTTATTAAAATTTAAGACAGCTCTCGCTGCGCCCATAAAAATGAAATTGCTATCTGGGTATGGATGGAACCCAAAGCCATAAATTGTAACAATGCTGCTGTTCTCACCGCTTTTGGGCGAAAAGGAGGAAATTTGAGGTGGTTGTATCGGTAATACCCAGCTATAGCGAAAAATTGAGAAATTAGCAGCGTTTGAATTAACCGTTACAATGTCCGATTTTCCATCACCGTTTAAGTCTCCAATGCTTACACCCCTCGGTTCTGAAGCCGATAATAGATCTACTTTGGTCTGAAAGCTGATATTTCCAATAATACCAGTATTTCTTAAAATGGATACAGTATTGCTACTCTGATTGGTTGCGGTAATGTCGAGCTTCCCATCCCCATCTAGATCGCCAATACTCATAGATCTGGGGTTCACCCCAACTCCATAATCTAATTTAGTTGCAAAGGAAATTGCACTTAATATACTCGTATTTCTAAAAACAGAAATCAAATTTGACCCCGAATTCAATACAGTTAGGTCAAGCTTTCCATCCGAATCCATATCTGCCATTTTAACATCAAATGGAGCGTTTGGTGAACTTAGACTAATTAATGTGGCAAAGCTTAAAACACTACCTACACTGGTGTTTCTAAGTATGGATACTGCGCTGGTATTGAAATTAGTAATAGCTATATCTAATTTTGTGTCCCCATTTAAGTCACCAACTGCCAAACCAACGGGATTTTGTCCAGCAGAAAAATCAACCTTGGTTGCAAATGAGATTATTCCCCCAACACTGGTGTTCCGGAGAACCGATATTGTATTGTTGTCAAAATTCGCCACAACAATATCCAACTTTCCATCAGAATTTATATCACAAACTTCTAGATTAATTGAATTGGTGCCAGTTGTAAAATCAATTTTTGTAGCAAAGGATATTGTTCCAAAAACACTTGTGTTTCTTAAAATAGAGACAGTGGAATTATTTGTTGCAGCTAAATCCAGCCTTCCATCACCATCAAAGTCTCCTAATGCAATTGCTCTCGAATTAATCGTTGTAGAAAAATTCACATTACTTGAAAAAGACATACTTCCATTCGTTCCAGTATTCTTGTGAATAGCAATAGAACTTGTTGTGGGAGAAATGATGGCAATGTCAGATTTGCCATCTAAATCAAAATCTCCCAAGCAAATGTCTTGCGGGTTTGTTAAAGTAATCGAATCAAGCTTAAGGTCAAAATCAGCATTAGATAAAGCGAAACTCTTGTTTGGTTTAAAAGTAGGAAAAAAATGATTCAAACTATAGCCAATTAATCCAGAAGTAAGATTTAGTATCGCAATTGGAGAATGCGTTGCGCCTAAGGGAACAGTTACCGTTAAAGCAGTTGTAGATGCTGTGTTTACTAAAGCTTTGGTTGAACCGAAGTAAACAACATTCTGGGTTGAAGCAGAATTAAAGCCACTTCCGATTATGGTCACAATTGAACCTGCCGAGTCACTCGAAGGTGAGAATGAAGAAATAATCGGCGTTTGCGCAAAGCTAGAATTATTGATAAAAAGGATAGACACAAAAAGTAAAATTACCCTACTACTATTAACTAAACAGTAAATCTTAAAAGGTTTCATATTTGGCTTTTATAAAGTATTTAAATGATTAAGGTAAACAAAGATATTAAAACGAAGATTTATAAAATTGTATTTCGCACGAATTAGATTTTTTAATTGTCGCTAAATTTAATCCAAACAATTAATTGACATGAAAGTACCAAACTTAATTTGCTTAATTTGCACCTATATTAATTTCTCTTGAATCAAACACGCATTCTACTTACAACCCTCAACGCCAAGTACATTCACATGAACTTGGCCATACGTTTACTGTATGGTTTAAACAAGCATCACCAAGGCTTGGATTGGAAGGAATTTGCCATCAAGGAAAACCCTGATGAAATTGCAAAGGCCTGCCAGTCTTATGAGGTAGTGGCTTTTAGTTGCTATATCTGGAATATTACCCAAACCCTCACTGTTGCGAGAAAACTCAAAGCCCTTAATCCCGATATTAAAATTATGTTGGGTGGGCCAGAGGTAAGCTACGATTGGCAAGACGTGATTGCTTTACCCGAGGTAGATTATATTATTGTGGGCGAAGGAGAATTACCCTTTGAGCAGTTTCTGCAACAATATCCCTTGGTTCAACACATCCCAAATTTGGTGCATAAGTATGCTGAACAAATACACTATTTGCCAGATGGAGCTAACTTTGATATTAACCGCCTTGAAGGTTTAAACCCTTACCAGTTCGAACCACAGGAGCAACTTAAAACCAAGGTAGCCTACATCGAAACTTCTCGCGGCTGCCCTTATAAATGCGAGTTTTGTTTGGCCAGTTTAGACAATAAAGTGAGGTATTTGCCCATTGCTACCATCAAACAAAATTTGTTGTACCTCATGCAACATGGAAAGGTGATAAAGTTTTTAGACAGAACTTTTAATGTCAAAAAAGACTTTACAATCGACATGTTTCAGTTTATTCTCGACCATCACCAACCCGGGAATATCTTTCAATTCGAAATCACTGCCGACATTGTGCACCCTGATATCATAAAGTATATCCAAGAAAAGGTTCCTAAAGGATTATTTCGTTTCGAGATTGGCATACAAACGGTTAATCAAAAGGCCAATTTAGAAGTAAGTAGAAAGCAAAACTTCGAAAAAACAAGCGGCATCATTAAGCAATTGCGTGATTATGTAGAGATGCACCTAGACCTTATCGTAGGCCTACCTCTAGATTATTTGAGCGATATAGCCTATAGCTTTGAACAAGTGTTTGCTTTACACCCGCCAGAGTTGCAGTTGGGATTTTTAAAGTTTCTAAAAGGCACGCCTGTAAGAGAAAAATATGAGCAGTATGGGTTTCGGTTCGACCCAAACCCGCCTTATCAAATTATTGAAAGTAATTACCTAAGCAAGGAAGAACTCCAACAAATAACTTACCTTGAAGAAGCTTTAGAATTATATTGGAATAAAGGTCGTGCAAAGCAGACCTTATTGCATGCAGAGCAACTGGGAAGCATCTTTAACTTTCTGAGAGATTTGGGCGCTTGGTTCAACCAGAAAAGTGATTTTCATAAACATTCACTTGAAGATTCTTTTGATATCTTATTTGAATTTTGTGAGACGCATTACCCTGAAGATAAGATTATGCAACAATTGGTAGCATTAGATTATTATTTACATTTTAAAGTTAAGCCAAAAGAGAAATATCTTAACGAAATTGAGTTTACACAAAAATCTGCCTTACTCAATAAAATGGGTGCCAACCGTAATAAATACAGACATATTGTTCTACCATTGAACTTTGATTTTCTAAAATACCAAGAAGACGGAACAATTCAGTATGGCAGCTATAATTTGTGTTTGCAATATGATGGATTGAACAAAGCAAGTTGCTTATTTCAGGAGGAGCAATTCACTACTCATTTGGTGTAGAAAAGAAATTTTCAGCAATGGCTAATTTGCGCATCATATGCCTTTTTTTCCAATGATGTCTTCCATTTCTATTGAGAATTTCTTTAAGTGATTTTAACACTTTTACGGTATTTTCACCTTTGTTAATCATCACACATTCTGCCATAGAAGCATGCGCGGCATCTGTAATTTCTGCTCTAGTTGGGATGCCAGATTTATTTAAGTTTTCTAACACTTGTGTAGCCCAAATCACGGGCACATGAGCGGCTTCGCAAATCCATAAAATTTCATCCTGAATTTCGCTTAAACGTTCAAAGCCAATTTCTACCGCCAAATCGCCACGAGCAATCATAACGCCTGGCGAACCATATTCCATAGCAGTTAGCAATAATTCTGGTAATTGATTCACTGCTGATTGTGTTTCAATTTTTAAGACAACTGGAAAATTGGGTTTGCCAAGTTCTTGCAGTTTGCTATACAAATAATGAATGTCTTCGCTACGTTGCACAAACGAATATCCCAACATATCTGCCTGCTCAAGGATAAAAGGCAAACAAGCTTCGTCAAAAGCTGTAAGGCTGTTTTCATGCAAAACAGTATCGGGGAAATTTACTCCTTTATCTGATTTTAAGACATCTTTGCGAGAAGAATTTCTAACAATCATAATGCGAAGCATTTTATCCTGCTTTTCTTTAACTACTGCTTCTATGATGCCATCATCAAAGAGTAGGGTTGAACCAAGTTTTATTTGGGACACAAAATTTTCAATGGTTAAGCCAATTACTTTTTCTTTGGTTTTATACTTTGCATCTTTCTCTGCTAACCATAATAGTTCACCTTCGTTTATGGCAATTTTTCCTTCCTTTTTGCCCTTACCAAGAATTACAGTTCTAATTTTTGGGCCAGGTAAATCCATGTAAATTTTACATGGTTTATTGTTGAGTTGGCCTGCCACCTGAGTAGTTTGAATCATTTTCAACCAATCTTCCTGACTATCATGGGCGCAGTTTATTCTAGCAATGGACATCCCATGGTGTATGAGTTTGTTTACCAAATCTAAATTCTGAGCAAAATCCTTGTCATAGGTAACCATGATTTGTGGAATAAACTTATTGATTGGTTCACCAAAAAGCGCAATACTGTTTTTAGAAAGGGTAGGAAGCGTTTTATCTTTATGGGCAACTAAAGTTGGGTTGCCATTTAGCCACGACAAAACTTTTTGAAGTGAGTCTATAAAATTTCCTTCCGAACTTGCAAGAGAAGACAAGCCATTTGAGTGCAGCTCATCTTGTATGGCACGCAAATCATGCTTACGTGCAGCTAGATATTGCAATAAGTTAAGCGCCGATTTCTGATTTGTTTTGCTAATTTTTTTTAACTGTGAGGCATATTGCTTTTTGATTGCATTAAGCTCGTTTAGCAAAGCATTTAAGGTTTGAACCAACTCTGTTTCGGAAGTTTGATTTTTCATATGTCAAATGAAGAAAATATATGTTAGAAATATGTTAAATAATTAATAACCTATAATGTGGATTGTATTTAAAAAATAAAAGAAATAAAGCCCACAAGCACTAACTTGCGCCCCCAAACCAATCAGCTATTTTGGTTTATTAAAGCGAAAGTTATGACACCAAAAGAAAAAATAATTAAAAAACCTGCGCATTCTCGCACCATTATGAATGAAATGGTATTGCCTAATGATACAAATACCCTTCACAATCTTATGGGTGGGCGCTTGTTGCATTGGATGGATATTGCAGCTGCCATAGCTGCCCAAAAACATGCTGGTAAAACAGTAGTAACCGCCTCTGTGGATAGCGTGAGTTTTGGTAAATCTATCAAATTGGGCGATGTGGTTACCTTACAGGCCGAAGTTTCCCGCGCCTTTAACACCTCAATGGAAGTTTATATTAAAGTATGGGCCGAAAATATTCCTACTGGAGAAAGTTTCTTAAGCAACGAAGCCTACTATACTTTTGTGGCTTTGGATAGAAATGGGAGCTCTGTTCTTTGCCCTGGGTTAGAACCAGAAACAGAGGAAGAAACAAAGAGATTCGAAGGCGCCCTTCGCAGGAGACAATTAAGGTTAATACTTGCTGGCAAAATGAAACCAGATGAGGCAACCGAATTAAAGGCCCTTTTTGTTTAGTAGTCGATAGTTCTCAGACCATGGACCATCGTCCGTCGACCATGGACTTTTTTTAAAATCTTTTATTTGATTTTCATTTGAAAACGATAGATTTGCAGCACTTTTAGACGACAAATAACTTTAACTATGTCAAAATCAGGTATTATAGCCCAAGTAATTGGTCCGGTAGTAGACGTTAGCTTTGCAAGCAGCGACCAAAAACTTCCAAAAATTTATGAAGCATTATATGTAGACAAAGCAGATGGCTCAAGAATTATTCTTGAATGTCAAAAGCATTTGGGAGAAAACATGATTCGTACCATTGCAATGGACTCTACAGACGGATTGGTACGTGGAATGCCTGTTGTTTCTACAGAATCTCCAATTTCAATGCCTACAGGTGACGAAATTCGTGGTCGTTTGTTTAATGTAGTTGGTGATGCAATTGATGGTATGAAGCCTGTTCATAGTGCTGGACCGCGTTCTATTCACCGTGATGCTCCAAGATTTGAAGATTTATCAACTACTTCTGAGCCTTTATATACTGGTATCAAAGTTATCGACTTAATTGAGCCATACGCTAAAGGTGGTAAGATTGGTTTATTTGGTGGTGCGGGTGTTGGAAAAACTGTATTAATCATGGAATTGGTAAATAACATTGCCAAGGCTTATGAAGGTATGTCGGTTTTTGCTGGTGTAGGTGAGCGTACCCGCGAAGGAAATGACTTGCTTCGTGAGTTTATCGAATCAGATGTAATTAAATATGGTGCTGATTTTAAGCACAGCATGGAAGAAGGGGGATGGGATTTATCTAAAGTAGATTATACAGAATTAGCAAAATCTCAAGCTACCTTGGTGTTTGGTCAGATGAATGAGCCGCCAGGAGCGCGTGCACGTGTGGCTTTATCTGGTTTAACCATGGCAGAATATTTCCGTGATGGTGATGAAAAATCAGGTGGACGTGATATCCTTTTCTTCGTAGATAATATCTTCCGTTTTACCCAAGCAGGTTCTGAAGTATCAGCACTTTTAGGTCGTATGCCTTCTGCAGTAGGTTACCAGCCAACTTTGGCCACAGAAATGGGAGCCATGCAAGAGCGTATCACTTCAACCAAGCGCGGTTCTATTACTTCGGTTCAAGCGGTTTACGTGCCTGCGGATGACTTAACCGATCCAGCGCCAGCAACAACTTTTGCGCATTTGGATGCAACAACCGTATTAAATCGTAAGATTTCTGAGTTAGGTATTTATCCTGCGGTGGATCCATTGGATTCAACTTCAAGAATTTTGACCGCTGCCATAGTAGGTGATGCACATTATAACTGCGCACAAAGAGTAAAATCAATTTTACAACGTTACAAAGAATTACAAGATATCATCGCCATCTTAGGTATGGATGAGTTGTCTGAAGAAGATAAGTTAGTTGTTTCTCGCGCCCGTCGTGTTCAACGTTTCTTGTCTCAGCCTTTCCACGTAGCAGAACAATTCACAGGTTTAAAAGGTGTATTGGTGCCAATTGAGGAAACTATCAAAGGCTTTAACATGATTATGGATGGCGAGGTTGACCAATATCCTGAGTCGGCGTTTAACTTAGTAGGTACTATTGAAGATGCTATTGCAAAAGGTGAAAAACTATTAGCAGAAGCTAACTAATTTTAAACCAACTAACTATGCATATAGATATTATTACAGCAGATCAAACCTTGTTTAGCGGAGAGGCAGATGCTGTTACATTGCCAGGTAGCAAAGGACAGTTTCAGGTTTTAAACAACCATGCTGCACTTATCTCTAGTTTAGATAAAGGTAAGGTAATCCTTAAAACCAAAGAAGGCAAACAAAGCTTCGAGGTAAATGGTGGAATTGTAGAAATACTCAATAACAAAATTGTAGTATTAGCTTAGGTTCAAACCGATAAATAATTGAAAAGGGTATGCTTTATTGAAGCTTACCCTTTTTTTTCGTCCTCATTCTTTTCCATTGAATCATTTTACGTGCCATTGGTGTAAGAAATTCGGGTCTTTTATATCCAATCTGCTACCTTTACCCTAATGAACAAGAATACACTTTATTGGTTGTGTCAGATTGGTGGCTGGCTATTGTTTGTAATGCTTGAGTTTATTGGGTATGGGAATATATATGGGTACAATGGATTATTGGTTTTGAATGTTGCCATTAATTATGTAGCAGGAATTCTTTTGACCCATTTTTACAGGGTTTTTATCATTAAAATGGAGTGGATTAAAAGGCCAATGGCCCAATTAATTCCTAGGGCAATTCTTGGTGTAGTTATCATTTCTACTTTACTCACCATAATCAATATTTATTTAGATAGGATAACCGTTCCTTTGTTGCAACAATTTCCAATAGATTGGATTTTAATTATTAACTACCTTTTTAATTGGAGCAAGTACATCTTACTCTGGGCCTTGGTGTATCATTTGTTTCAATATTGGGAAAGGTCCTTGGAAATTGAAAAGGAGCGTTACCAACTAGAAGCTATACTCAAAGAAAATCAATATCAAAACCTAAAAACCCAACTCAATCCGCATTTTCTTTTTAATTCCCTCAATAGCATTAGAACTTTAATTGATTTAAACCCAAACCAATCGAAAGAAGCTGTTACACGACTTTCAAGTTTGTTGCGCAGTTCTTTGCAAATGAGTAAGCTTAAAACAGTTAGCCTTAAGCAAGAAATTGACACAGTTAAAGATTATTTAGCCATAGAGAAAATCCGTTTTGAAGAGCGACTTACCTGTACCATGCAAATTCCTGACGGATCGGCTTTGCAAGTTCAAGTTCCTCCAATGATGTTGCAAACATTGGTGGAGAATGCCGTAAAACATGGAATTTCAAAAAGTAAGTTGGGAGGAAATATTTATTTTGAAGCCCTTATCAAGGGTGGATTTTTGCATATCCAAATTATCAATACGGGTCGGTTTGAACCAAACGAAGCCCATCAAGGAGTTGGATTAGAGAATACAAAAAAGCGACTTGAAATCTTATATGATAACAAGGCAATTTTTTCGATAGCTAATGGTCCAGACAATAATGTTATAACCAAAATAGAAATACCGATATGATTCAGACATTAATAGTAGATGATGAAAAATTAGCCAGAGAAGGCTTAAAAGCTTTACTTAAGGAGTTTCCTGAAATTCAAATTATTGCAGAGGCAGCCAATGTAGATGAGGCCTTAGAAATAATTGATAAGCAAAAGCCTCAATTGGTTTTTCTAGATGTTCAAATGCCAGAGAAAACTGGTTTTGACATGTTAGAAGAATTAATTGAAACGCCTTCCATTATCTTTACTACTGCTTATGATGAGTATGCCTTGAAAGCGTTTGAGGTAAATGCATTAGACTATTTGTTAAAGCCTGTAGAGAAAGACCGACTTGGAGAAGCTATTCAGAAAGCAAAACGCCAAATTGAAGAATCTCAGCAAAACAAAGGAAAGCAAAGGTTGTCTGCCCATGAAAAGGTATTTATTAGAGACGGTGATAAATGCTGGTATATAAAATTGGAAGACATAAGACTTATAGAATCGGCAGGAAACTATGCAAAAATTCATTTTGATAAATACCAGCCACTTATTCATAGAACTCTTAATTCGCTAGACGAGAGATTGAGCGAAAAGTTGTTTTTTAGAGCCAATAGGCAACAGATTATCAACCTAAATTGTATCGAGAGAATTGAACCTTTCTTTAATTCGGGCTTTTTATTTTACATGAAAGACGGTAGCAAGGTTGAAGTAAGCAGGCGCCAAGCCGTGAAGTTTAAAGAATTGATGTCGCTGTAACAACTTCATAATTAGTTTGAATAAAGCAATAGTATTTGTTTTTTCCACCTATATAGAATTGGAATACAAAATGCTTGTAGCAAATACATATGTCATTTCATAGTCTAAGCGATGAAATCCGAAGACTAAATTTAACTAATGACTACTTTGTAAAATTACCTGCAAAAGAAGCGGACCTGAATGTGCAGTTGTCGGTTACCTTTGTCATTTTAAGCGTTGAACCTGTTATGCTGAAAGTATATTTAAATGGCGATGTAGAAGGAGAACAAAGTGACGAATTATCCATTATAAAATTCAAGGTGTTTCCCGATTGGGTATATGTGCCAGACTCCAATGTAAATCCTGAACTGCCGAATGAGTATGTTGTGTCAGTGAAGTCAAGGTCATAATTGCCCGTTCCAGCTCCTCCTGTCCAAGAACCTTTTATACTTGGGGTTTTGGGTGTTGTGGGTGTTGGTGTTGTATCATTAGATTTATTGCATGATAAGAGCAAAAGAATACAAATGGAAATACTGCTAAGGAATAATTTCATAATATTGTTAAAATTAATTGAGGGTAATAATTTAATTTATAAACAAAAATATAAAAAACTATTTATCCTCCAAATGTACCTCGTAATTTCCAAGTTTAATAATGTCAAGGATTGACTTAAAGATATTAAAACCTATTTGAAGCAGGCGCCAAGCCGTGAAGTTTAAAGAATTGATGAGTTTGTAAACTTATTGGTAGAAAAGCGCCTTTTCTATTTCTGGAAATACTTTTTGAAGCAAAGGCGTTAAGGTGTTTTTGAAAGCGTCTTCTCCAGCTTTTTCTTTGGTGGTTTGAAACCCTTTGATGCCGGTTAAATTTTCGTGCAAAAGTTCATCTCCATTTTTTGGATTCTTGATGATGAGCTCAAAATCGAGTAGAGATTGCATCATATTTCCCCAAATTATGCCTAGGTCTTTTGTGCTAGCTTCAAGGGATAAAATGTAATCAGCTTGGTTTGGATTATTTGTAAATAAACAACCATTTTCGGCTAGTTTCTTTTTTAAGGCAGGTTCTAAAATTGGGTAGGCAAGGGGTATAGCATGGTTAATTTCTTTGCTTACAAAGTAGATTCTCAATGGCTCCACTTTAATATTTACGGTAGCAGTAGGGGTTTCTAAGTTGAGTAAAAGAGTTTTTGCACTGCTGTTTAAGCTATCTGTTAGTATTAATTTTTCCAAATCTGGCCTCAAAATCACCAACTGATTGGGTTCACGCGAAAGGGTTCGGTTCAAACCGAAAACCACTACACCTTCTGAGTTGGAGGCTGCCTTAGGATTGCCTTGTAATTTTTTAGCATTGTCTACAGCCAACATAGGTACACTGCTTAACGTTGCAAGTGTAGAATCTTTACTTTTTATATAAACTAATGCAGATAGTGCTGTTGTGAAAGGTTTACCAGCGCTTGCCTCTAAAGAAGTTGGGTTTGCTTTAATAGCAATTAAAAAAAGTTGCGACTGCAATTGAGAGATTATCTCGTTGACCAGGTAAGTTTGTTTGCCTTTATATTCTCCAGAGATGGCTTCATTTAAATAAGGCTGCAACCTGCTTAATGCCTTTACACGAAGTTTAAAGATAGAAACGAAATTATCATTCAGGTTTAAGTCATCGGCTTTTTCCAGAAGCTCAATAGCTTGGGAGGCAGCCAAGCGAATTTTTCTTCTTTTTTGCGCCTCGTATTCTTCTTTGCTAAGGGTATAATAAATCCAATATTCATTTTTATTCTCCCAACTATCTACAACAGTAAAGCCTTCTAGAAACTCCTGCGCATTGAGGCGGGTATCCGAGAAAAATTGCTGGTTAAATTGGGTATTGTTTTGGTATTGAGAAAGAATGCTATTGGTAGAAATGGTCACTTTAATTTCACCTGCTAGGTCTTGTAAAGCTTCTTTTTTGGCCATTTGTAAGTAATCGGCAGGGTTAATAATTTTACTCGCCCTGCCGATTCCTACATAATTGAAACTATTTACAGGCCTTTGGTCTACCCAATTTGGCCGTTTGTTACTTTGAAGATTGGCGCTACTTTTTACCACTGTTTGCTGGCTTTTACAAGCAAACAATAGGAGAGAGACAAATATCAAAGTAAGTTGTTTCATGTAAAGTTATATTTGTTATTGCCAGTTGCTAGAAGCAAGAAGCTAGTGGCTTCCTCAGTAGCCTCTTTCCTTGGCTAACTTTTCCATTTCTGCATTGAAGATTTCTTCGAACTTTTTCTTGTCGTAATCTTGCTCGATTTTCTTGTTGTTGCTAATCACTTTATCAATGCCACTTAAAATATCCATTTTATTGGCTTCAATGGCCACCCAAAAAGTGTAGGTATTATTGGTTTCTTTGAACAAGCGTTCGCCAATAATTTTAACGTCTACCAATTGTTGGTTGGTTACTTCGCGCGCCATTTCTTCAAATTTATTATTGAATTCTTGCTCAGTGCCAATGGTGCGTTGAAGGGTATATTGTTCAGTAACTTTTTTAATGGTAGTTTGGATCAAACCAGCCATTTCGCTTTTTGCATTTTGAAGTGCAATTTTCTTAGCAGTAGGTTGGTCGGGGCTGTTACCACTGCTTTTAGCACGGAAATTCTCTTTGTCGCTGTAGTATTCTTTGCTTGAAAATGGAACTGAAATTTCTTTTGCTCCAGTAGTTTGTTCGATAGGTGTTGCTGCTTTTTTAGATTTGCAAGAGGTCATTGCCAAAGCAATAACGGCAACGATGATTCCTGAACGTATCAGGCCTTTAAAACTTGGTTTCATAATTAAATATATTTAGGTAAAAATAATAATAAAGGCAGTAATTCAAAACCTGTGCCAAAAGCTGGAAATAAAAAAGCCCCGAATAATTCGAGGCTTTTTTTGAATAGGTATTTAACATTTTGCAACTGCCAGAAGCCAGCTGCTAGTTGCCAGAAGCTTACTTAATAGTATCCATATGGCAAATAAGGTCTACTACTTTATTAGAGTAACCCCATTCGTTATCGTACCAAGAAACTACTTTTACAAAATTGTCATTTAAAGAGATACCAGCTTTTGCATCAAAAATAGAAGTACGGGCATCACCTAAGAAATCATTACTTACTACTTCATCTTCTGTATAACCAAGGATACCTTTCATTTCATTTTCAGAAGCGGCTTTCATTGCAGCTTTGATGGCATCATAGCTTGCACCATTAACTAAGCGACAAGTTAAATCAACAACAGAAACATCTGGTGTAGGAACGCGGAAACTCATACCTGTTAATTTTCCTTTAAGCTCTGGAATAACTAAACCAACCGCTTTTGCTGCGCCTGTGCTCGAAGGAATGATATTTTGGTAAGCACCACGGCCACCTCTCCAATCTTTTGCAGATGGTCCGTCCACAGTTTTTTGAGTAGCAGTAACCGCATGCACGGTAGTCATTAATCCTTCAAGGATTCCGAAATTATCATTTAATACCTTAGCAATTGGGGCTAAACAGTTGGTAGTACAAGAAGCATTAGAAACGATGCTCATGTCTGCTGTATATTTAAGATGATTTACACCCATTACAAAAGTAGGGGTATCATCTTTAGCAGGAGCACTCATGATTACGCGCTTAGCACCAGCAGCTATGTGCTTTGCACCAGTTTCTTGGGTTAAGAATAAACCTGTAGATTCTACTACGTATTCAGCGCCAATTTCGTCCCATTTAAGGTTAGCAGGGTCTTTTTCAGCAGAAACGCGAATTTTTTTACCGTTTACTACTAGGTGTCCGCCATCGATAGCGATATCACCTTTGAAAATTCCGTGGGTTGAGTCGTATTTTAACATGTAAGCCATGTAATCTACATCAATTAAGTCGTTGATGCCCACAATTTCCACTTTAGGGTTATTAATTGCAGCTCTAAAAACCAAACGGCCAATGCGGCCAAATCCATTGATTCCTATTTTCATTCTAATTTGGGTTAAAAATTAATTTGTCAAAGATAAGGGATATAAAAGAAAAACAAATGTTTGCAATTTTACCTGTTTTTAAAATTCTAAATATCGAATAACTAGTTTAGTATAATAAATGAAGTTGAGTTTGAAAAATAACAGTGACTTTATAAGCCACTAAAGCGCCAATTTACCAAGGCCTTATAAGCTTTAGTTTTTAATAAACTTAAATTGATGGATCCTATTATTTAAAGCAAAAGTAAGTAGGTATAGCCCCGAATTTAGATGCGTTAAATGGTTGATTTGTAAATTGCTTCCATTTACAAATACCTCATGAATGTAAATAACTTTGCCCAACAGATTCGTAATTATTACAGTGGTATTTTCATTGAAGTTGTTTAATAAATCAATGTTAATCTGGTCGCTTACTGGATTGGGGAAAAAGTTAAATTGTGGTTTATGATTTACCGCGTCTAACCCGGACGCTTTTTCCTGAAAAACCCTTATATAATCAATATCCATTGCGCTTTGGGTAAAGTTAGCCGCAATACTGGGTTGTATGGCAATATTTAGAATTAAATATTGCGGTTCATTAAATGGCCAGGTTGAGCTATTATATACCGATGGTTCATAGGTATAATGAGTTATTCCATCTACCGCAAACTCCATTTTCTCGGGGCTCCATTCCAAGGTATAAATGTGAAACTCTGAAGAAGCAGTTGTTACTATTCTTCCCCCTTTGTTGATGGTATTACCTGAACTTGATGGGGTGTGCATGGCACTTTGAACGAAATTCTGATTATTTCCCCAGTGTTCCATAATATCTATTTCGCCACACGCAGGCCAATTTTTAGTTCCAAATCCTTGGTTCGACCAATAGGCCCCTGGTTCATTTATGTTTTGGCCAAGCGTCCAAATGGCAGGCCATGTTCCTACGCCGGTAGGTAGTTTTGCTTTTATTTCAACTCTTCCATAAGTAAAGGCAAATTTGGAGTTGAGCCTGGCTGAAGTGTAATTTTTCGTTTTTCCCTGGTCGGTAAAGGTTTCTTTTTTTGCTACAATTGTTAATATTCCATCAGAAACTGATGAGTTAGATAACCGGTTGGTATAGTGCTGAATCTCTCCATTATACCAACTTTCCCCATTTGGAAGTTGGGTTTGCCTGAACCATTTGCCTGAATCCAGGTCCCCAATCGTATTAAATTCATCTGACCAAACCAAATGATCGTATTTGCTTTTTGGTACGCTATCGTTTGAATAAAAGTAAAAATTATCGATATAGGCAATTACCCTGTTGCTGTTATTTTCACCATTTATCTGCAGCAATACCCTGTTAAAATCTTGTCTTTTGGTGGGAGGTAATGAGTTTGGATCTAGATTGATATAACTGTCCTTTGCAAAGTTAAAACTTACCCATTGCCATTTATCCAATATGAGCGGTTTTATTATTTCGCATTGGGTAGACCAGGGTTCTGCTAGATTTTTATCCTGTAGTTTTAAAGAAATTTGATTATTACTACTGCCTGTTATCGAACTAGAGGGGACATAAATTAATAAGGTAAAAGTGCTTGAATCTATTAATTTAAAATTTTTAGCAACATCAAACCTGGCATTGGCAAATTGTCCCCCATTATCGTTGTACTGCATTACTTTATTGCTTCCGTTTACACTATCCTTAAAAGGATTATTAAAGCTTGTATCTAACCCGCAGTTGTCTCCAAACCAATTCTTAATATTGCCATTCCCGTCAAAATCGTCATAAATGCTTTGCGCGTTTCCAATTGTTGAACCAATTAAAACTAAAAGGCTTAGTATATATTTCATTTTTTATTTTTTCTATAAGTCGGTTTACAAATATCAGAAGTTTAACAAAGACGGAAGACTATTGAATTGAAAGAAAATTAAAATTGAATAGTCAGGTTAAAAAATTAATTTGCTAAAGATAAAGGATATAAAAGAAAAACAAATGTTTGCTAATGTTTCGGTTTGAACCGAAGGCGCGTATGACAAGTGAATAGAAGGGACTTAGCTGGGTGCATTAGAAACTTTGAAAAATATTTTCAAAAACATTTTGCTTTCTCCAAAAAAATCCTACTTTTGCCAACCCAAAATAATGGCCCGTTCGTCTATCGGTTAGGACACCAGATTTTCATTCTGGGAAGAGGGGTTCGACTCCCCTACGGGCTACAGAGGCAGTTTGGAGTGTGAGGATTGAGTGTGGTGAGCATGCTGCAAAAAATTAATAACCTGTCAAGATGTTGGCAGGTTTTTTTGTTTAAAAGTCCATGGACGATAGTCGATGGCCCATGGTAAAATCCCAGCGGGATGGCATATTCATTGAAGGGATTTCCCAAATTGCCAATAGTTGGAAATTAGTCTCCAAAGACACTCTTTCTCTAAACTTTTTATGGAGTAGCTTCCCACCATTTGTATAGTAGCTTCCCACCATTTATGGAGTAGCTTCCCACCATTTATGGAGTAGCTTCCCACCATT
>JAIYAT010000015.1 GCA_027488905.1 Bacteroidota bacterium | reverse complement strand
GCATTCAATATTAATCTAAACGCATACAGAAATCAAATTGATGCGTTTACAGTTGAAAACAAATATCCAACCACACATACATTTTCAGCAGACAAACAAGAAATATATTCAGGAAACATTAAATTGAACAATACATTTCATTTTCGTAAAAACATAGATGTACAATTAACCGTAATTTATTTGGCACCTGACATTATTCCACAGGGGAAAATTAAATCGAGGTTTTCATTAGACCTCGGACTAAAAAAAGCAATTCAGAAAGGCAAGGGCGAACTATTTTTTAATGCAACAGATTTGCTAAATACAATGATAATCAAAAAAGAAATCAATGGACAAGGTTTTAATTATACAAGCAACGACTATTATGAAACACAAGTTATAAGACTTGGATATAGTTATAAATTTTAAAGCTAAAAATCTTAATCAAATCCGTCAGATCATGAACATCATAATAAAAACGACTTCAAGAGTAACATTGCTATTGCATAAAACACTGTTAAACAAATAATTAAGCGTAGCATAAGCTCTCAATTCATCCCAGAATTGGTTCGAGAATAGACCAGCTTGGGGAGCAAAAGGCCGCAGTCGCGGCCTTTTTTCATTCAATGGTTATTTCAAAGCTATTCAAAAGGTTATATGTATTACGTTTACATATTATATTCAACAGATGCTGATAAATATTACGTAGGTCATTCGACTGATCAGATGTCGCAAATTTATATGTAAATGGTAGGCTTTAATTAAGCCAAAGGGTATATTTATAAATTACAAAGCACAGTGTATGAGTGGCTGCAAAGCTTGGCATAAATGAAGATAGAAATTAACTTCATTTCTATTTAAAATAATCTTTAAACAAAAAATAAAATAAAACTTTAAATTAAAAGTAGGAATTTTGTTTCCTATCTAACATTTTTTATGAATCAAGCACAAATTCAGGATTGGCTGGTTGAAAAAATTTCCGAGGAAACTGGACTAAATAAAGACCAAGTAAAAATTGATGTCCCATTTGATTCTTTTAATTTAGACTCACTTTCTATGATTACAGTCTCATTTGATTTAGAAACTATATTAGGTAGGGAGATTGATCCAACTTTGTTTTATCAATATAATAGTATCCGACTGCTTTCAGAGGCGATTCAATCCAACACCTAATGATTATATGGAATCCTTATACACCCGGTTATTTTAGTAATCCCTATATTCATTTAAAGGATTGTAGAGAGCAGGCTCCAATCCATTATGGTGTGCACAAAGAGTTATTGTTTTTTAAGTATAAAGATGTTAAAACAATCTTGAAATCCCCTTCATTTGGTGTCACTAACTTATCTGGTTTTTTTAAAGAAAAGGAGTCAATAATTTTAGGGGAGAGCGTTTGCCCTTTTTTATCTAGAGGTACCGCAAAATGGCTCATGTATTTAAATGATAAAGAACATGAAAATACAAAACAGTTAGTTGATTCTGTCCTTAGGCAATTTAATTTTAATCCAGTTATCGAAACGGCCGTTGAGAATTGTATACGAGCCAATAAGCAAAATGATATAATAGATATTGTTGATATTTCAACCCAAATTCCACTGTATGTTATTGAGTCGTTTTTTGGCATTGAAGGCATGTGCAAGCTTCAAGAATTAAAAAGGTTTTCACATTTATTGGCAGTCTCTCAAGATATATTCGTTCCAAAAAGTGTTTATCGGGAAATAAATGCTGTTTTTAGTTGGGCCTTTGATTTTTTTGGAGATCTATATAACAGGAGCGATGCGGCCACCCAATCTAACATAGTAACGCTTTTAAAACAGGCAGATTCTTTAAAATCAACTGATTTTACCAATGATGAAATCATCTCTATTCTGATTGTAGTTTTTATGGCTGCCTTAGAAACCACCAAGGATTCGATGAGTGTAATTTTGTTTGAGATATTAAAAAATCCAGAATTATCTGACTGGATTCTCAAGGCAGATGACACCGCAATTAATGTGTTATCAGAAGAATTATTAAGGTATGTTTCTCCACTCCAATACACAGTTAGAATTGCAAATGAAAATTGTGTGATTAGTAATCAAAAAGTAAATAAAGGAGATAGATTGTTTTTATCATTGGCCGCCGCTAATAGGGATCCCGAAATTTTTGAAATGCCAGATTCAATAATTTTTAATAGAAAGTATAATCCCCATTTATCTTTTGGAACTGGAATTCATTCTTGTCTAGGTGCAAAAATTGCAAGAAATGAAATTAGAAATTGGCTAAAGCCTGTAACCCTCTTTTTAAACGAATATAAGTTGGATGTTAAGGCCGAACCAGTTTGGCAAAAAACTATTTTCATGCGGGGGATGCAAAGCTTAATTGCAACACGTAAAAAATCGGAATGTTAAGTATAAATTTTTCTATTCTTTTTATTTCCATACTTGCCGGTGTGGTTGGCTTTATAATTTTCAAACCAAGCCATAGATGGATTGTCTTACTATTTATTAGCTTACTTTTTTACAGCTTAACTTTAGGATATCAAGTTATAATCGCCTTGGTTTTTGCAGCGGTAGTTTATATTGGATCCCATCATATAAATAAAATTAGTCTCAACCATAATCTAGCAAAGACAGTAACTGCTTGGTATGTTTTACTATGTCTCATACCTTTACTTGGTTCTAAATTATCTTCAATTATTCCTATTAATACAAATTGGAATGATTCAAGTATTGTAATAGAGTATTCGTATTTTAATAGTTTAACACCTACATTTTTATGTTTTTCTTATTTTACTTTCAATGGGATTGGGTATCTAATAGACATACGAAAGAGGTATGTAAAACCTGAACCAAATTTTCTAAGAATTTTACTTTATATTATTTTTTTTCCAATATTATTATCTGGGCCATTGCTCAGAAGTTCTCAACTTTTAGGTCAGTTTAAAGGTGAGTTGTTTTTATCTTATCGAAATTTCTCTTATGGCTTTAGGTTGTTTCTATGGGGAGTGTTCAAAAATTTTGTGCTTGGTCAACAGTTTTATATTTACATGAAAACCATTGAAAAAAGTGATGCAAGTGGGTTTTTAATCCTTCTCCAAGGTTTATCTTTTTTCTTTTATTTATACTTTACATTTAGTTCCTATGTTGATATATTCACTGGCATATCACGGATTTTCAATATACAATTAGTTAGAAATTTTGGAAATAGAGTATACGCCTCTACCTCTCGTAAAAAGTTCTGGAGTGAATGGCATATAACGCTTAATAATTGGTTTAGAGATTACTTTTTTTTTGCCATTGCAAAGAAAGTAAGAAGCAAACTAGGTTTGAATATTGCCATGCTTATTACATTTTTACTCATTGGACTTTGGCATGGCATTTCATTTCAATTTGCAATTTGGGGCTTGTTGAATGGATTATGGGTAATTACCGAAGAAAGGCTTCTGCCATACTTCAATTTCATTTCACCTAGGGTAAAGAATGTTTTGGGTTTATTCTATCATTTAATATTTGCCTCTTTTTTAGCGATTATTTTTAGTTCAAAGTTGCCTTTATTAACCTATAGTAAACTATTCTCTCCCACAACTTGTAACAGTGTTACATTATATTGGTTGTTTAAACATGGCCTAATCATTTTCTTACTTTTTGCACCATTTGATTGGATAAGCAGAAAAATGGGTGCTCATAATTTTGATGTTTACCTCGATACTTTAAGTTTTTCAAAAAGATGGTTTATATATATATTCTTAGCCATAGGGATTTCTGCTTTCACCACTTTTTGGTCTATAAATAATTATTACTTTAAGTTTTAAATTATGAATGCAATTCTCATTAAATCAACTTTCAAACTATTGCTTTTTTTTGTACTGGTTTCGGGTATTGTGTTTGGCATCAAACATTTTTGTTTTCAAGTTTTAGGGATTAAAAGTATTCCAGAATCTTTATTTCAACCTAAGGACAATTTTAAAAGTACACTTTATTTTGTTGGTTCAAGCCGAACAAAATATGGTATAAATGATACCCTAATTGAAAGACGTTTGAAAAACATAAAAGTGGTAAATGCAGGGGTTTTATCAGCTAATTTCTTAAGTTCAACTATGCTCGCCCTAGAAATTCTAAGCATGGATTCAAATTCAACCCTATGCATTGAACTAGGTGTGGTAAATGGCAAAGCACCCACTCAAATAAGCATGCTTGTTGAAACACGCTATCTTCATTCTACCTTTGAATCTAACATGCAACAAAGTTCCTTTGAAGACTTATACAAAATTTATTTTCCTTATTATGAAGCTTATTTTTTTGATTATTTTTCCATTAAACCTTACCTAAGTTATTTGCTTTCAAATGAATCTATTTCTTCTTTGACTAAATTTGGAGTCCATAATAAAAATTTAAACTTACTTCCTTACCATTCCATTAAATGCGGTGACTTAAATAAAGACTATGCTAAGCCAAGCCACGATTTTATTATTTATGAAAATTTGATCAAATTAATTTTGGAGAAAAGTAAAATATCAAACGCTAAGGTGTACTTTTATTTACCTCCCCATACCACCAGTGATGAACAAAAAGAAAGGTTGATACAGTTGTTTAAATTAATACCAATTGAAAATCGAATTAACTTCAATTGTGAATTTTTAGCAGCACTAAGAAACCCTATGTTAATGGCAGACGAAGGACATTTGAATGTCAAAGGTGCCTCCTTTTATTCTTTCTTTTTTGCCAATTTTTTTGCACACTAAACTTTCTTTATAAATTCGCTTTTTAGCCCCCTTGCACTAAAACCAGGCACTTTGCTTTCTCTTCCCCCTTTCTCTTTACTCTTGCTCTATACTTTTTACCTACCCCCTCCGAATAACATGGGTACCCCCTTGGATTAACATGGGTACCCCCTTGGATTAACATGGGTACCTGCTTGGATTAACATGGGTACCCCCTTGGATTAACATGGGTACCCCCTTGGAGTATCATGGGTACCCCCTTGGAGTATCATGGGTACCCCCTTGGAGTATCGTAGGTACCCCCTCCATACATCATGGGTACCCACCCCCTTGGTGTATCATAGGTACCTTCCTTTTAAATTGACTAAAATCGTTAAAGGATTGACTGCCAATAATTATTTTAGGTTCAAACCGAACCTGAAAGACTTATTTAAACCTTCTTTACAAACTCGCTCTTTAGTGCCATGCCACCAAAACCAGGTACTTTGCAATCAATGTTATGGTCGCCTTCCACCAATCTGATATTGGTAACTTTTGTCCCTACCTTAATAGATTTTGCAAAACCTTTTACTGGTAAATCTTTGACGATGCTCACAGAATCGCCGTCTTTTAACAAATTGCCATGCGCATCTTTAACAATTAAGCCATCATTGGATGCCTCTACAATATCAGTAGCATTCCACTCATGGCCACATTCTGGGCAAACCATTAAATGATCCATGGCATAGGTATATTCACATTTGCAAATTGGGCAAGGTATTATCGTATCACTCATATGCGTACGAATGTAAGCACATTAAACCACTTGTAAGGATTGATTTTCCTCAGTTCCTTTAGTAGGTTAGCAGAAGTAGGCTTGAACCAACTATTTTCTAAAGGTCTTATTATATAAATCAATGCTTTCCATCAATATTCTTTGCGCTAAGTCTTTGCCAAAAAACTCCTCAACAACTACTGTTTTATTTTCAAGTTTTTTGTAATCTTCAAAGAAGTTTTTCATTTCAGAAATAAAATGCGGAGGCAATTCAGAAATATCGTTGTAATGATTTACACTAGGGTCGCCCGAGGCTACTGCAATTAATTTATCATCAGCTTCATTGTTATCCAGCATTCGCATTACGCCAATAATTTTCGCTTCCACAATGCACATTGGAACAATATCTATTTGAGACAAAACTAAAATATCTAAAGGGTCTTTGTCATCGCAGTAGGTGCGCGGAATAAAGCCATAGTTGGCAGGATAATACACCGACGAATACAACACTCTATCTAACTTTAGCAAACCGCTGTCTTTATCAAGTTCATATTTTGCGCGAGTACCTTTAGGTATTTCAATAATACCGTTAACAAGTTCTGGAATATTATCTCCAATGTTTACATCATGCCAAGGGTGTTTGTGGTCGCTCATAGTTTGTTAATTTTGATTGTTTCTATTCCACTTCAAAGGTAATTCAATCTTTGGGATAAGTAATTTTTGAGACGAATAAATACCTTGTTTACCAGAAAAATAATATGCGATAATTGAACACAATAATATATAAATACCCATTTCAATTCCAAACAATTCCATGCCCATTACTGCGCAGGAAATTGGTGTATTCGCTGCTCCTGCAAATACTGCTACAAATCCTATTGCGGCTAAAAACGATACAGGTAGTGGAAGCCATAAGGATAGCGCGCTTCCTAAAGTTGCCCCAATAAAAAATAGGGGAGTAACCTCTCCACCTTTAAAACCGCAGCCCAAGGTTAAGGCGGTTAATCCCAATTTGAGTAGCCATACTTCATAGCCTTGTGCGTATTCAAACGAATCTAAGATGCTTGGAATGCCTAAGCCTAAGTAAGTTTTTAAGTTAAACGCTAATGCAAACATTAATATAATAAGGCCACCAATTGCAGGTCTGAGTGGGGGGTAGCCTACCTGTTTTTTAAACAAGGTTTGAACCCAATGCACACAAGAAGTAAAAAGTCTGGCGATCAATCCAAAGCCTATTGCAGCAGGAATAATCCACAAAAAGGTGGTAAATGAAATAGCAGGAAGAATGGGTTTACTGTATTCGGTATGGTTTGAACCAAGAAAACAGCAACTGTAATGCGCGACAAATGCAGAAACTAAACTTGGTAGCAAATACTTATACCAGCTTTTACCTACCCAAATTACTTCTAATGCAAAAATGGTTGCAGCCCAAGGTGTCCCAAATACAGCCGCAAATCCAGCACTGATACCAATGACAATTAAGAATTTTGCCGGGTAGGAATTTGCTGTTAAAAAATGTTTAAAAGGGTGGGCAATTGCGCCTCCCATTTGCACTGCTGTTCCTTCTCGGCCTGCAGAACCTCCTACCAAATGGGTGAGTAGGGTCGAGCCAAATATAAATACCGACATCTTAAAAGGAATGCCTCCTTGAGGCACATGAAACTCGTCAAGTAAAAGATTATTTCCTTTGGTAATTGTTTGACCCCACCTGTGATAAACATACCCAATTAAAAGACCAGCCAAAGGCAACAGATACAACCAATTATCATTTTGAATTCGTTGTTTGGTAACCCAATCTAAGCTTTGTAGAAAAAGAGAAGAAGCTAAACCAATAAGTAGACTTACTAATATGCAAATCAACCAAAAGCTTACTGCTGCTTTTACTTTCAAATCGAATTACTTTTTAAGTGCCTCTTCAATGAGTTGGTAAATTGAAGGGTTACTAGGCCTTGGCGCGGGTGCAGAAATAAAGTTTCCTTCTTTGTCAATTAAAAAATAGGAAGGTATGCTTTCTACTTTATATTTCTTTTGAACCTCTGGATGATTGCGATTATTTGAAAGCGCATGGATACCATTAATATTGTATTTAGCTTTTGCTGCTATCCAATTTTGTTCGCCTTCATCAATTGATATATTGATAAATACTACATCTTTTCCTTCGAAGTGTTTCTTTAATTCTTCGCCTGCCGGAATTTCTCCTAAGCATGGTCGGCACCAACTGGCCCAAAAGTCTAAGTAAACCACTTTACCTTTTAAGCTTTCTAAACTAATTACTTTTCCTTGATCATCTTTCATCACAAAAGGAAATGCTTTAGAGCCGGGTAAAAACGGCAGCTTATCTAAATAGCCTTCTTCAATAAATTTAAAACCCGGTGTGCCAGCACAATCTTTTTGAGCTAGTTTATAAAGCTTTGAGGCATCTTCATTACTTCCATTGAAAACTATATCCGACCAAATATTTAACCTAAACTGAGGCAAGATATCTCCTTTGAAATACTGTGCACACATATTCCAAATTTCTTCCATTTCTAGGCGTCTTCCTAAGGCTGTAATGGCTCTGATTAAGAATAATTTTTGAAAGGTTCTATACTGCAAGGATTGCATGTACTTTCTTTGGTTCAAATCAATTCCATTAACAAAGTCAAAATAAGTGCTATCTAATGCTGGCAATCCGGGATTGCTTTTTTTCTTACTTTGGTAATATTGCGGGTAGCTTAACTTTAGGTTTTGATATTCAAAAATATATTCTGCTTGCAATTGATTTTTGGTATTGGGTGATAAGTCTTTGCCATTCTTTTCTAAATAGGCTAACTTTATTTTGATGATGCTATCT
The DNA here is from genome assembly GCA_027488905.1 of Bacteroidota bacterium. Lineage (GTDB taxonomy): Bacteria > Bacteroidota > Bacteroidia > UKL13-3 > UKL13-3 > B1. The sequence goes on along the minus strand of JAIYAT010000015.1, from coordinate 49,683 downwards.
GCCCAAAATTTAAAGCCTTCTGGCGTTCTATTAGAAATTTGCAAACCAATTTGTTTTTGAAAATCATTTGCCTCCGTACTTGTTTTAAAATATTGAAAGTAGTTGTAGCCATATAGTGCTTCTTTGGCTCCATTTCCTGTAATAAGGATAGACTTGGGCTGCTTTGGATCAACCCTAAAAAACAAGCTGTCTCCTGGTTTTACATAAACTTTAAAATAATCAATAGCCGTTACAAACACCAACATTTGGCCTTCTGTTATTTTGATTTTTTCTTTAAAACTACCCTCTGTGGCAATCATAAAGTTTAAGTTGTCAGGGTTGCTGCTGTAGGGGTTAGAAAAATATTGCAACATGGCTTGCCCTGCTTTGTCTGGTAATACGCCACTTATCGTGGTTTCGGTTTGAGCCAAAGCGCCGAAGCTCAAAAATAATAGTGTGAGCAATAGCCCAAATTCTTTTTTTAGGGTTGCATAAATCTTATTAACAGGCAAACCCATTACATTGTAATAACAACCTTCAATTTTTTCTACCACGGTAAGGCCAAACCAATCCTGAATGCCATAGCTTCCTGCTTTATCAAAAGGTTGGTGTTTGCTAATATAATTTTCCATTTCTTTCATGCTGATATTGCTACAAGTTACTTCCGTTTGCTCGGCAAAACTAACTTCTTTATTGGCAGATTTAAGACAAACACCAGTATAAACACTGTGTGTATTGCCACAAATTTGAGTTAACATTTCCATGGCCTCATTTTTATCTTGTGGCTTATTTAAAACTTTTTGGTTGACCCAAACAATGGTGTCGGCAGTTAGCAAAACTTCATTATTTTTAATTGGTTCAGGATAAAAACTAGCTTTTTTTATGGCCAATCTTTCTGCAATTAGGTTTGGGGTTAGGCTATCGTCGAAAGATTCATCCACTTCATAAAGCGCTAGGCGAAAGGGGATATCTAAATGTTTAACCAATTCTTGTCTTCTTGGTGATTTTGAAGCTAAAATTATTTCCATGGTTTATTCAACGGCATCAACCCAGATAAATTTTCCGCCACTTAATCTAAAAATGTCATTATCTACTTGAAACTCTTCCCCATCCTTGAGTTTTTTCATATCAATATCATTGCTTATGGTATGAAAGGAGCCTTTGGTTTGAAAGGCAATTCGAAGGTATTGTTCATTGATTCCTTTTTTTGTGCCACACATAATCACATGGATAGGTTTTTTGATACGTTTAAGAAGGGCCATGTCTCGCACATTGCTTTCATCAGCAATTAATATAATATCAGAATAATCTCTAAAGGCTACCATGGCAGCGGTGAGTGCTTCTATGTCATTTTCAGGGTCGTCTCCACCTTCCCCCATTTTTCTAACATCTTCTATATCTTTTTTTAGTTTTCTATAATCTTTTGCTTCAAAAGAATGGACACCGCCTGTTCTTCCTAAAACTTTTTTGTCATCCGTTAAATTGTCGCCATCATTAAAAAGCGCATAGTATTTAACCCTGCCATCCTCATAGTTTTGCCTATACCAAACCAACATTTGACCGATGTAAGGAAACATACTTCCAGTCATATCAACCACAAGCATCATTTTTTTCCATTCTTTATTTCTTTTGAAAACAAAGAATAGGGTGGAGTCTTTGATTTTATATTCTCCACTAAGGAATTTGTCGAATTTTAAAGTAGTTTCTTTGGAAGGACTCTCATAAGTTACATATCCTTTTTTATCGAAATGCGCATAACTACCATCAAGTTCTCCTTTTAGAAAATTTCCTTCGGTAAGCAGAACGCCTGTTTGGTCAAAGTTTCTTTCGTATCCATCTTTCAAACCATTTTTGTACATTTCTTCAACCCTGGTGCTGCAATTCGGGTAAAACATAACCCTCGGGCCATCTAGGACTCCCTTGTTGTAGGTATTAGAATATTCTATGCAATCTTGTCCATCATAATAGCTAATTTCTAAGCCTTCTTTTTCGCCATTTTCATAGTACACTTCATATTTAAGATCGCCATTAGGCCAAAAATATCTCCAAAAACCTTGCTTTTTTCCATTGGCTAAGGTTAGGTTGATGGTATCGCCATCATTGATAACAAAGGTTTGCGACTTTACATGAGCGCAAAAGAGCAGAATAATAAGGGTAAATAGTATCCTAATCATAGTGCCAAAGGTAAGGCAGAAAGAGTGTTACACCAAACCTAAACCTTTACCCAAGCTTTTTGTTCGAAGTCATACTTTTTGATAACCCGAGCAGGGTTGCCAACTGCAATAGAATATGGAGGAATATCTTTAGTTACCACTGCTCCAGCTGCTACAACAGAGTGTTTTCCTATGGTAACACCAGCAGTTACAACCACATTTGCGCCAATCCAAGCCTCATCTTCAATGGTTATCCTAGCCGTGGTAACTTTTTGGTATTTAATAGGAATATCAATTCGTTCGTAAGTATGGTTAAGTCCACTTACCACAATGTTTTGTGCTAAAATTACATGGTTGCCAATCGTAACAGGCCCTATGATAACATTGGCAATTCCTATTCTGCAACTTTCTCCAATTATCACAGAACCTACACCATTATTGATTGTACTGTAATCTTCAACAGTACTCAATTTACCTAGCTCAAATTCATTAAAAGGTAGCACATCAATTCTGGTTCTTCTATTGATTCTGCTCCCCCTTGCAACCTTGTGGAAAAAGGGATTCACAAACCAAGAAACCCAAGTTCTTGGTCTGGCTTGGCCTTTGGGAATAAGCATCCAATGAACTAACTTTTTTAAGTTAGGGTTGGTTTTGATGTAAGTAATAAAAGACATAATTAATTAATATTTGGGTTCACAATTTGAATTGCTTTATAGATTTCTTTCACACTATTTTCCCAGGTGTGCGACCTAGCAAATTTAATTCTTTGTGTTTCTAATTCAGTAGAATTTTCACTTAATGCTTGTTCAATCAAAGAGACATATTCGTTAGCCGATTTTGCCAAATAGGTGTGGTCTTTAAAAATACTCATCGCTTTTGTTTCTGTTGCCACTACAGGTTTTCCCATGGCTAAATATTCATCTACTTTTCTAGGATAATTACCAATAGTAGTTGGGTTAAGAATTTGGGGATTTATGGCAACATCAAAATATTTGAGGTAGGTTGGTAATTCAGCACTTTCTTTGAATCCAAGAAAATGCACATTAGGTAAATTATGAAGCGCTGAACGCTTAAAAACTTCATCTTCTGGTCCTATCAAAACCACCGTCCAATTGGATTGATAAGCTGCAATTTCTTTAAGGATGTTTATGTCTAGTCGCAAGGTAAATAAGGTTCCAATGTACCCTATAATTGGACCCTTGAGATGTGCTATATCTTTAGGTTTTTCAACTTGTTTGTTGGGGTCAAACGCAGAAATATCGCAACCTTGACCCACATAAAAAGTATTTTTATTGTATTCCGAAGCAATTTCTGCGAGGTAGGTAGAGTTTGCGCAAACCAAATCAGATTTGGCCATTAATATTGGTTCAAGGACCCTGCCGTGTTTATACCAATAAGGTACAGACATCATATTGTCTCGGGTATAATAAATACTCATTTTAGGTTTGAGGAATTCTTGAAGGTGAAATCCCCTTAACATCACGGTGTCATTGAAAAGTATAAAGTCCTTGAAGCCTAAGGTATTAATAGCTTCCTGTATGTCGGCTGCGAATTTTTTGTTATTGAAATAATTGAAAATACGGAATATGCTTGTGAGCGGAATTCCATTAATTGATTCGAGCAAACTGTTAGGATATAAATTCCAAAGATTAGGTTTAACTTCAATTAAATTTGGGATTTCTTTGGATCTCATTTTAGCCCGTTTTTGAACATTTGGGAGATGTTTATCAAGATTAAATGACTTTTTATCTAAGGGGTAATTGACATAAAGTACTCTATTTTGCTTAGAAAATTCCTCCGCAATGTTTATTGTATTCGTCCCAATATCACTGTCATAGGGCTGCAATCCTACCAAAACAATATCATAACCTGTCATATGAATTAGTTTAACAGCCAAAAGACATAAAAATAATTTAAAAATCCTACTTAAATAAAAAAGTGTACAACTTTGTGAAATGGTTCATATTTGGTTTGTTTTCTTATATATTTGTCGTTTTACTTTGTTGAGTGAACATTTGAAAAATTAATAACTATGTCAAATTTGGGAAAAATCTATAAAAAACATTTTTTGGTCATTCTTGTCCTAATTGGTTTTTTAGGTTCTGTTAATGCGCAGGAAGACACTTTATTCTTGAATCCTAAATACGAAATTGAAATGCTACTTCCCACTTTGGATTCTTTATACGAAATAGCCATTTCTGTAAATCCAACACTAAAGCAACAGAATGCAGCCATGAGGGCAAGCTTATGGGCAGCAGATTACAACAAGTGGATTTGGGGTCAAAATGTGTATGTTTTTGCAAATTATTCTTTTGGTAGTTTACCATTCTTTGCCTATACAGAGCAAGACCCAACGCAACCAGCAAGGCAAAACTTGGTTCAGGTAAGAGAGGGTTATCGTGCAGGTATAAATATTCAATTTTCGATTTTTGATATCATGGGGCATAGAGGCAGGGTAAATGAACATAAAGAAAGAGCCTTGATTAGCAGATACCTAAGAGATGCTGAAGCCATGGAGTTAAGAAGAAAATTAAGTTTATACTATACCGATGCAGTTGGGTATGGTAAGTTGTATAGAGGAAGAAATGAGGATTTATTGACCCAAATTGTAGCTTGTCAAGTTGCAGAGAAGGAATACAGGGAAGGAACTATACATATTTCTGAATATGCACGTCAAAAGAATGTATTGGCAGATGCTGAGGCAGCATATAATGAAGCGTTTAGGTTCTTTTATAGCGCATTAGAGCAAATGGAGGCAGTTATAGGGGTGCCGTTGCAAACAATAATGATTAAACCCAACTAATTTTAGAGATTAATTACAACTTATGACACTTGTACAGTTTTTACGCGTATTAAGTAAAAACCTTAAATGGTTAATAATATTCCCACTTTTAGTGGCAATTTTGGTTTATTTCCTAACTTCTAGGTTACCCAAAGAATACGCAGCAGCAACAATAGTTTACACAGGTATTGCATCTGGATATGGAATCACATCTGATGAAAATGCTCCTAGGGCAGATTATTTTACAATCAATAATGCATTTGATAATTTATTGGCAACCATTACCGCAAGGCAAACGTTAGAAGATGTTGCAATCAAATTATTGGCACAACATTTATTGCTTGAAATGCCTGACCCGCTTATTCTAAGTGAAAAGAGTTTTGCAGAACTAAAAAATACCATTACAGAAGAAAGAGCATTAATTGTAGTACCTGGTAATTTTTCTGCCACTGTAGAAAAAATTATTAAGTTTAAGAATGCCTCCACCGATAATATCATTGTAGATTTACTTTCTAGGCCAAAAGGTCATTATAGTCTTACCCAAATCAATAAAAATCTAACAGCTTCTAGAAAATCCACCTCCGATTTTATCGATTTAACCTACAAGTCGGATGACCAAGGAGTATGTTTAAATACCTTAAAATTCATTACAGAAGTTTTTATTTTAAAGTATAAATCACTTAAAGGAGCTGAAACTGTAAACGTTTTGAAATGGTTTGAGGCACGTTTGAAGGAATCTTCTTCTGCTTTAAATAATTCTGAGAATAAGCTGAAAGACTTTGGTATTCGTAATAAAATCATTAACTACTATGAGCAAGCAAAAGCAGTTGCCATTGAAAATGAAACCAACGAAACCGATTACTACAAAGAATTAATGGCGTATGAGTCGCATAAGCGCGCTGTAGCTAGGTTAGAAGATCAACTTGAAAGCCGTGAAATTTTACTTAGGAATAACACTGAGTTAAATAAATTGAGGAAAGACCTTGCAATTGCGCACGAGGAGTATGAGCGAGCCAAAATTTATAGTAATTCACCAGAGAAAATTGAAAAACTTGCCACAAAAGTTGATGCCATAAAACAAGAGTTGAGGTTGTGGGTACTTCAATATTATAGTCTTAATAATACTATTGAATCTGTTCCTGCAAATATTGTTTTAGAAAATTGGCTCAAAGAGGTACTTCAAATGGATGCTTCAGAGGCCCGTCTTCAAATCTACATTGATAGAAGAAAAGAATTTGATAGAAGATACAATGAGTTTTCTCCTTTAAACATGCAGGTTAGCAGGCTTGAACGCGAAATCAGTGTAAATGAACGGCAATATTTAGAGATTTTACATGGTTACCATTTAGCTAAACTTCGTCAGCAAAATATCGAGATGTCTAATAACTTACAAGTTATGGATGAACCGGTGTTTCCTACGAAACCGCTGGCAAGTAGAGCGCCATTATTAGTAGTTCTTGCATTTTTAGCTACTTTCTTTTTCTTATTGGTATATTTCATTGCTAAAGAATTATTGGATAGTTCTATTAAGAATACACAAAGAGCAGAAGATATTATCGGACTTAAAACTTTTAGTGCCTTACCAAATAGATTGTCTTTGAATAACAGCTTGCAAATAGGCAGAATTGAAAATACCTTATTAGATTATGCTGCTACCAATCTTAAGATTGAACTTGAAAACAATCCACTTGTTGCTAATAATTATCTGATTACATTCCTAAGTACGCGCGAACAGGAAGGTAAAACCTATGCTGCTCAGAAATTGGCAGAAAAGTTATATAATCTAGATTACTCTGTATTATTCATTTCAAATGATGATAATATGGAAGACGCCGAAACAGAAGACAGAAAGTTCAGAACTTTGAGATATGATGTAACTTCAAGATTCTTTTCCGCTAAAACAGAAGAAAATCTGCTACCAGAATTTTCACGTGTGAACAGAAGTTCATATAACTTTATTATTGTTGAAATTCCTGCAATTAGTATCAATGCAATTCCAAATCAATTAATCAAGAATTCAAGGTTGTCTTTACTTGTTGTTGATGCAAGAAGGTCATGGTCGGCTGCAGATGAAAACATCCTGAAATTATTTAGAAAAGCTTCAACAGAAGACACAAAAATAATGTGTTGGTTGAATTATGTGGAAGCTGAGAACTTGGAAAACATGGTGGGAAATATCCCTAAACCTAAACGTAATCAATCTAAGCCTGCCTTAAAACAAGAACTTGATGAGGCTGTAGAAGCAGATTAATTGAGTTAAGGAATGCAAGCTGTATTACAAATTATTAAAAGTAAAAGTTTCTCTTCGCTTATTGGGAATGGATTAGGAGCCTTACTTGGTGTAATTACATTTGCCTACTTAGCCAGAGTTTTACCAAAGGGCATTTTTGGGCCTTACATCATTTTTTTAGCCATTTACGGGATTTTTGAAAACCTAAGAATCGGGATGGTTATGAATGCACTTGTTCGAAATTTATCACAATGCAAAACCATAGAAGAGGAAGAAATGGTGATTGGTTCAACCCTTTTTATGACAATTGCTTTGACCTTTGTATATGCAATTGTAATGTTCATTTTGTATTACATTTTTAAGCAATTTGGACTGTTTGGGGAGTACTTGTTTTTCTTTAAATGGTGGATTGGTTTGGCATTTCTTTCCTTGCCAAATAATTATGCTACATGGTTGCTAAATGCAAAACTTATGATTAAAAGCATGAGTGTAATTCGGATTGTTAGCCAATTAGCCTTTATAGCCTATATTTACTTTTTTATCCTCGAAGAGAAGACAATTTATAATGTGGTAAATGGATATTTATTATCACATTTATTAGTAAGCTTAATAGCCATAATAATGGGATGGTCTGGTTTTGTAAATTTATTAAAATATACAAGAAAGACTGTGTTGGATATTTTTCATTTTGGAAAATACAGTATGGGAACATTGCTTGGTTCAAACCTTTTAAGAAGTTCTGATACCTTCATAATAGGTTTTAGTGCATTAGGAAATCAAGGGGTTGCGAAGTATAACGTGCCAGCAAGATTATTAGAAGTAATGGAAATGCCCTTGCGTAGTTTTGCGGTAACGGCTTTACCTCAATTTGCCAGACAATACGCGGATGGTAATTTTGTGGCTTTGAAGAATGAATTTGAACGCAAATCGGGTATGGTATTTTATTTGTTGCTTCCAATTGCTATATTTTGCTTTGTTTTTGCAGATTATCTGGTTTTATTGATAGGCGGAAATCAATATGCAGATGCTGCCTTAACCTTAAGGTTTTTTGCAAGTTATATGGCGATTCTCCCATTGGACAAATTCAGTGGTGTTATGCTTGATACCATCAACAAACCTGATCTAAATTTCTACAAGGTGCTTCTCATGCTTTTGGTAAATATTATTGGCGATATTATTGCAATTTCTATTTTTCAAAATGTTGAATCTGTTGCATTTGTTTCATCGGCTACATTTTTATCTGGGATGATTTTTGGCTATTACCATTTGAAAAAGCAAATGGATATTAGCTTTAGAAGTATGTTAAATCTTGGATGGATAGATTATAAAGGCTATATTGTTCGAATTTTAAAAATAAAAAGAAGTGAGACCTAATACCAGCAGTGTAAGTCAACGTACCAATAATTTTATCATTGCCCTACTGATAGTGGTAACTGGTATAACTATGGGTGTGGTCTTGTCTATTGGTGATTTGGGTATTGGGAGTTTGGTGGCTTTCTTACCTGCCATCGTTGGGTTGATTGCGCTTATTATTTCTAATCCTTATTATGGATTAATATTTTACGTTAACTATTCATTTTTCTTTATCGGGTTGAACCGATATGTTCCAGCCATTCCACTTGGTTTGATGGTAGATGGACTTTTGGCTCTAACTACCTTGTCAATGGTATTTAGACTCACAAAAGATAGCGCAAGTAGATTGCAAAATGGTTTTTTTGCAGTAACAGGTCTTTGGTTTTTATATTCTTTGTTCGAAGCATTGAACCCAGAGGCGAGTAATTTAGGAGCTTGGGCATATGCCGCTCGTGGTATTACATTTTATGCGGTTCAAACTGTTCCGTTAACCTTGGTGTTGTTTGCTACAAAACGCGATTTAGACCAGTTTTTTAGGTTAGTTTTGATTTGGGGAGTAGTTGGTGCAGTATGGGGTTGGAAGCAAATTAATATAGGCTTAGACCCTTTTGAAAATGGTTGGTTGGAAGCTGGAGGAAAGGTAACCCACGTTTTGGATGGACAGTTAAGGGCGTTTTCCTTTTTCTCCGATGCTGGACAGTTTGGTGCAACCATGGCCTATGTGGCTTTCTTGTCTTTGATTATGGCTTTAGGACCCTATAAAGCATCTAAAAGATTTTGGTACTTTGTAGCGTTTATTGTATGTATACTTGGTATGGGGACGTCTGGTTCTAGAGGTCCTATATTTGTTGTATTTATTGGTTTAGTTTCCTACCTTTTGATGATCAGAAATTATCGCATTTTAATTCCTGGTGTTATTGGTATCCTAGTGGTATTTGCATTCCTTAAATTTACCTATATTGGTAATACTAACTATCAGATTTTTAGGGTAAGAACAGCACTTGACCCAAAAGATGCCTCGCTTTTGGTTCGTTTAAGTAACCAAGCCAAACTTCGTGAATACCTTCAAACAAGACCTTTTGGTGCAGGTATTGGAACCACCGATACATGGGCAACACGTTTTTATCCAACTAGTTATTTAGTGAATGTGCCAACAGATAGCTGGTTCGTGAAAATTTGGGTAGAAAATGGAATTGTAGGTTTATCAGTTTATTCATTTGGTTTAGCATTCGTTATTGTTTTTGGAGTTGTGAATATTCGAAAAATGAAGAACCGCGATGCCAAACAAAAAATGTTGGCATTGTACGGTGGATTCCTAGGGATTATTTCAGCTTCTTTTGGTAACCCAGTATTTGGTCAGGCTCCCTTGGGAGCCTTAATGTATATGTCAATGACCATGTTGTCAGTTGCTTATCGATACGATGAACCAGAAGAAGTACCCCTTAAAAAATTAACCTAATGAATCAAAACTACCCTTTAGTTAGCCTTATCACAGTTAATTTTAATGGTGTAATTCATACAAGAGCATTTTTAAAATCGCTAGAAAAAGTTTCTTACCCAAATTATGAAGTTTGGGTGGTAGATAATGCTTCAACAGAATCTATTTTGCCTTTAAAGGAAGAGTTTAGAAACGTTAATTTTATAGAAAGTAAAGAAAACTTGGGATTTGCAGGTGGTAATAACATTGCTATTGAACAAGCCAAAGGGAAATATTTTTTTCTCATCAATAATGATACAGAACCGCTTCCTGATTTTCTTGAACCTATTGTTGCATTAATGGAAAGTAATCCGCTCATTGGTGTTGCAAGCTCAAAACTAAAATACTTTAATGCCCCAGATACACTTCAGTTTGCAGGAAGTAAAGGCATAAATATGTATACTGGTAGGGGTTTTTCCATAGGATATATGGATAAAGATAAAGAAGCATATAACCAAAGTTATAAAAGTGAATTGGCACATGGTGCCGCTATGCTTATTTCTAGAGCAGTTGTCGAGAAAATTGGCTTGATGGCAGAATTGTATTTCCTTTACTATGAAGAAACCGATTTTTGTGAAAGAGTAAAAAGGGCTGGTTTCGAAATTTGGTATTGTGGAAAATCAGTTGTGTTACATAAAGAATCTATGTCTGTTGGTAAAGAAAGTCCAATGAAAACTTACTACCTTACCAGAAACCGATTGATATACACTCGGAGAAATGCTAAAGGATTTCAAAGGATTGCAGCACTGTTTTTTTTCTTTATTTTTTCATTCCCAAAGGGGATTTTTAAGTATTTAATAAGGAAAGATTTTATATTGCTCCAGGCTTTTATAAAGGGTGCGTTATGGAATCTCACGCACTTTAATATTCATCACAATACAGGTTTAATAATTAAATAGCATATGGATTTACTCATTAACATTATACTTGGATTCTTTGCAGTTATGTTGGGATTCAATTTGTTATATATGTTGTTTTTTTCCATAATGGGGCATTTATTGCCTAAACCACCAAAATTGCCGATTACGAAAAAGAATAAGTTTGCCATCTTCATGCCTTCCTATAAAGGAGATGAAGTAATTTTAAATACAGCAAAAGAGGTATTAAAGCAAGATTATGATAGCACTTTATTTGATGTTGTAGTTATTGCAGATTCTCTAATGCCAGAAACTATTCTTGAACTTAGGAAAAGTCCAATTATTGTAGTTGAGGTTAAATTTGAAAACAGTACCAAAGGAAAATCCTTAAATGCAGGAATAAAGGCAGTACAAAATAACCATTATGACTATGCGATTATTTTGGACATTGACAATGTTATGGAGCCTGCTTATTTAACTAAGCTAAATGAGCGCTTGCAGCTTGGACAACAAGTAATTCAAACACATAGGGCTGCTAAAAATGAAGATACGCAGTTTTCTGTTTTGGACGGAATAAGCGAGGAAGTAAATAATCACATTTTTAGAAAGGGACACAAAACAGTTGGATTATCTGCGGCGCTAATTGGTTCAGGAAAGGCCTTAAAATATCCTTTGTTTGTAGAAATCATGAGTGAGATTACAGCAGTTGGAGGTTTTGATAAAGAAATGGAAATCTTACTCATTTCGCGTAGAATAACCATTGATTACGCTGATGATATTATCGTTTATGATGAGAAAGTGCAATTTGCAGAAATCTTTCAAAATCAAAGAAGACGCTGGATGTCGGCTCAATTGGTGTTCATGCGAAAGTATGCTTTAAAAGGAATTGTTAAATCAATCATTACTTTTAACATTGATTACCTAGATAAATGCGTTCAGTTAATATTATTGCCAAGGGTGATAAATTTAGGCTTAACAGGCTTAATGATTCTAAGTTATTTCTTAAATCCTTGGTTTGGTAAATTCTTTTTATTTACACTTATTGCCCAGATTATTGTATTACTTATTTCCACCCCTAAAAAATATTTTAATGAAAAAGGTTTGTCTTCAATGGCAAGATTACCCTATGGTTTCTTTTTAATGTTCATGAACTTATTTAAACTTAGAGGAGCCAATAAGAAGTTTATTCATACCCCACATTCAACTACCCAGAAAGAAAATAAAAATTAAACATGATAGCCATTTTGCTGCTAATAATAGAGATTTTTATACTTGCTTATCTGGCATTTAATGTGGTTTATGTGGCTGTTTTTAGCTTTGGTGGAATCTTGTATAAATCTACAAACTTCAAAACTATTGCTATTTCAAAATACCAAAGATTTGCAATTTTAATTCCAACATACAAACACGATGATGTTGTTTTAAACACTGTAGGGCATTGTTTGAACCAAAATTATCCTCAGGATAAATTCGAGGTAATTGTTATTGCTGACTCTTTAGAGCATCTCACCTTGGGAGAGCTAAAGGTAATGCCAATTAGATTAATTGAAGTTTCTTTCGAGGTAAGTACTAAGGCAAAATCAATTAACACAGCTTTGTCTCAATTGACTTTAGAAAATTACGACTATTGTTTGGTATTAGATGTAGATAATATCATGGAGAAAAATTTCCTCTCCAAAATTAATGCGCGGCTCCAAGAGGATCAAATGGTTATTCAAGGACATAGAACTGCGAAAAATCTTGATACCCCTTTTTCAATTTTAGATGGGATTAGCGAGGAAATCAATAATCATATTTTTAGAAAAGGACATGTAGCCCTTGGGGTAACCTCTGCGCTCTCAGGTTCTGGTCAAGCCATGCGTATTCATGAGTTCAAAACCGCCATGTCTGGAATTCATTCTGCTGTAGAAGATAAAGACCTAGAATATTATTTATTGAGAAATAATTTTAAGGTTTTATACGAGAATGATGCCTTAGTTTTTGATGAAAAAGTGCAAAACTCGAAAGTCTTTACCTCACAAAGAAAACGTTGGATTTCTTCGCAATTTCATGAAATGAATAAAGTTTTAGGAGAAGGCATTAGAGATTTACTTTTTAAAGGGAAGTTTGATTTTTTCGACAAAGGATTGCAAAGGATAATTCTTCCACGCGTGTTGCTGCTAGGTTTTTCATTCTTTTGCGCCTTATTGTTTTTTATACCATTCATTCAATTAGGCAAGTATTTTCTCACATTGTTTATCATCAATTGCTTAAGTTATATTGTAGCTATTCCTTCTTCTTATTTTAATGTAAATACACTTAAAGCAGCCTTGCGTTTGCCATTGGCATTTTTCCTGATGTTTTTTGCAATGATTAAGAGTAAGGGTAATAGTAAAAAGTTTGTGCAAACAGAACATACGGCCACTGTTAAAAATCCCAATGCATGAAAATAGGAATTGAGGCGCAAAGAATTTTTCGCAAAAAAAAACATGGCATGGACATGGTTGCCCTCGAGCTTATTAAAGCTTTGCAACGCAGCAATTCTAAACATGAATTTGTAGTTTTTGTGCAAGCAGATGAAGATGAAAACTGCCTTCAAGCCTCAGAAAAAGTTAAAATTGTAAAGGTTAAATCAGCGCCATATCCCATTTGGGAACAAATTTATCTCCCTAAGGCCGCTGCTAAAGAAAAGGTAGATTTGTTGCATTGTACAAGTAATACTGCTCCTTTATACCTCTCAATGCCTTTGGTTTTAACCTTACATGATATAATTTATCTAGAAAAAATTTCCTTAGATCAAGGCACAGCTTATCAAAAGTTTGGAAACATCTATAGAAAGCTTAATGTTCCTCGCATAGTTCCGCATGCAAAGCGAATCCTTACAGTTTCAGATTTTGAAAAGGAACGTATTCAGAATTATTTTAAGCTAGACAACCAACGCGTTATCACAGCTTATAACGGAGTTGGTTCACACTTCAAAAGGGTTTTGGATCAAACCGAATTAAAAAATGCCAAAGCCAAATACAATTTGCCTGACGAGTTTATTTTCTTTTTAGGAAATACAGACCCCAAAAAGAATGTAAAAGGCGTTTTGCAAGCGCTTAGTATCCTTAGGAAAAGAAATGCGTTACCAGCTCCTTTAGTAATGTTAGATATTAATAAAGATTATTTAAATAAGTTGGCCACAGAGATTGGTGATGCAGAAATATTAAACCATATACATTTTACTGGATATGTGCCTAACAAAGAATTACCCGCCATTTATAGTTTAGCCAATTTGTTTTTATATCCTTCCTTGCGCGAAAGTTTTGGAATTCCGCTTGTTGAAGCAATGGGATGTGGCGTTCCTGTGATAACTTCAAATACCTCTTCCATGCCAGAAATAGCTGTAGATGCGGCAATTCTTGTAGATCCATTTAATCCCGAGGCCATTGCAACCGCAGTTGAAAACTTATGGGCTGATAAAGAACTGCAAAATTTACTCGTAAATAAAGGGCTAGAAAGAGCTAAATATTTTAACTGGGATGCAAATGCAGCGCTTACTTTAAAGATATATGAAGAGGTTCTAAGCTAATTTCCTATTGCATGATTTTTTAACCTACTAATTGTAATTGTAATGAATGTATTAGAATGGATTTTTTGGATTGGAATTGCAGTGGTTTTATACAGCTATATTGGTTATGGCGTTCTGCTTTATTTTTTGGTGAAAATTAAAAAAGCAATGAGTAAGTCAATTCGGTTTGAACCAAACTTTGAACCTCCAGTAGCCTTGGTGGTACCGTGTTTTAATGAAGCAGAATACATCGAGGATAAGATTATAAATAGCTTACAACTTGTATATCCTAAAGATAAACTACAGTTAATATTTATTAGTGATGGCTCAAATGATGATACTTATGAAAGGGTAAAAAAATATCCTGAGGTGCTTGCTTTACATGAACCTGCAAGAAATGGCAAAGCTGCTGCTATGAACAGAGCCATGCAATTTGTTAAAGCGCCTATAGTAGTATTTTGCGATGCCAACACAGACCTAAATCCTGAAGCTATTAAAGAAATGGTTAAACACTATGCAGATCCTGGTGTTGGTGCTGTTACTGGCGAAAAAAGAATCATTACCAAAGACAAAGAAAATGCGAGTGGGGCAGGGGAAGGTATTTATTGGAAATACGAAAGTTTCTTAAAGCAACTTGATTCTGATTTTTACACCATTGTTGGCGCAGCAGGGGAGTTGATGAGTTATAGAACTGAGTTGTTTAGGCCATTGCCTAAAGACACCCTGCTGGATGATTTAATGCAAAGCATGTTAATTGCTACAGATGGTTATAGAGTAATTTACGAAAAGAATGCGTATGCAGCCGAAACAGCTAGTGCTAATGTTGGGGAGGAATTAAAGCGTAAAGTTAGAATTGCTGCTGGGGCATTTCAAAGTATGTCTAGGCTTCCAAAGGCGTTTAATCTTATTGGAAATTTTAAAGTGAGCTTTTTATTTATTTCCCATCGCGTACTTAGATGGACCTTGGCTCCTCTATCTCTTTTGCTATTATTTTTGATAAATATTCCATTGGCCTTAAATGTGGGCATTTTGTATCTCTTGCTGATGATTGGCCAAGTGGTATTTTATAGCATGGCATTATTAGGTTGGTACCTAGCCAATAAGCAAATTAAAGTGAAGGCATTGTTTGTACCTTATTACTTTTTTATCATGAATTTGTGCATGTACCTTGGATTTGTAAGGTTTATTAGAGGTAAGCAAAGTGCAAATTGGGAGCGCGCGAAGCGCGCTTAATTTGCTTTAAACCTTTTCTATCCAACCAAAGCTATCTTCAACTTTAGAAGTTTGAATTCCATAAATTGTGCTGTATAGCCAATTACTTACTTTACGCTTGTCTGCTTCTGGTAATATATAATCTTCGCCTTCATATCCTATTGCCTCAATTTTTGCAATAATGGCCGCTGTGCCTGTTCCAAAGCAGTCTGTAAGTCGGCCTTCATTGGCAAAGGATATGATTTCTTTTATGCTGATTTTTCTCTCTTCAACAGTATAACCTTCTTTCTTCAATAACTTGATGCAAGAATCTCTTGTGATACCTTGCAAAATATTTCCATCTAAGGCAGGTGTTAAAATTAAGTTGTCATCCACTACAAAGAATAAATTTGTAGTGCCAGACTCTTCAACATGCTCATGGGTTCTGCCATCAGTCCAGATGATTTGATCATAACCTAGTTTTTTGGCTTCCATGGAGGGTAACATGCTAATGCCATAATTCCCTGCGGCTTTTGCATAACCAGCCATTCCTTCTGATGCCCTTACATATTTTTGCTCAACTTTTACCTTAATAGGTTTTGGATAATAAGAATTTACAGGGCAACAAAAAATAATGAAACTATAGTTGCTACTAGGTCTTACTCCCACAAAATCATCCGTAGCAAACATAAATGGCCTAATGTATAAGGCTGAACCTTCTTTGGTTGGAATCCAATTTCTATCAATATTAATTAACTCCTTCAAACCATTCATAAACAACTCCTCTGTAATTGATGGCATACCCATGCGTTGAGCACTGATGTTGAATCTTTTGAAGTTTTCTAAGGGTCTAAATAATTGCGGATTGCCATCTGCCCCTTTAAAAGCTTTCATTCCTTCAAAAATGGCTTGGCCATAATGCAATGCAGAAATACTTGGCGCCATCGAAATTTCGCCATATGGACTAATCTCTCCTTTTTGCCATTCACCATCTTTATAGTCAACCCTAAACATGTGGTCTGAGAAGATTTTCCCAAACTCAATATTATCAAAATCACATAAATGAATCCTTGAGCTTTGTGTTTTATTTATTTTTATTGAAATTGCCATGGTATGCAAGATGGTTTTGAAATAGATGATTCGTTTCTAGCTCCCCTTTTTGGAGAAATTTTCGTGGTCAAAGAAAGAGATTTTTCCATAGAATACAATCCTATGGGGGAAGGTCGGCAAAAATTATTGATGTTAGTAAACTCCAAAACAACTGAATTTCTAGAAAATGATGAATTGAAACTTCTTCAAACCATTGTAGAAAAGGGTCTTAGAAGAACCATGGAAGATGTTTGGGTGGTTAACTACGACAGATTTCCTGATAAAAATCTTACATACATGGTAGGTTATTTTGAACCAACACACATCATTGTTTGGGGGCTAGATACTTGGATTGGCGCGCAAGGATGCAATGTGCATATTCATAAAAGTGCCTTGTTTGAAGGGGTTGAAATTTTGCAAGCACTTCCTCTTGGGCAATATATCCTTGAGCCTGCACAAAAGCCTAAACTTTGGTCGGCCATGCAGAAATTATTTTTTAATTGATATGAAACTCATTTTTGCCTCTCACAACAAAAACAAAACAAAGGAAATTGCTGCAATTTTTCAAGGTTTTGCAGAGGTAAGCTCCTTAGAAGATATTGGATTTTTTGAAGAAATTGCCGAAACAGGTTCAACTTTAGAAGAGAATGCCGAGATTAAAGCAACAACTGTTTACAAAGCAACAAATTTAAACTGTTTTGCAGATGATACAGGTTTATTGGTAGAAGCGCTTGGTGGCGCTCCAGGTGTGTATTCTGCCAGGTTTGCCGGACCAGAAAGAAGCGCGGAAGCAAATAATCATAAATTGCTTCAGGATTTGGTTCAAACCGAAAACAGAAACGCAAAATTTGTTACCATTATTTGCATGATTGTAGCAGGAGAAAAGCACTTCTTTAAAGGTGAATTGGAAGGTAGAATTGCTATAGACTATAGTGGATCAAATGGTTTTGGGTATGATCCAATTTTCATTCCAAATGGGTTTGCAAAATCTTTAGCTGAAATGTCCTTAGCAGAAAAAAATGCAATCAGTCATAGAGCAAAAGCTTTTATGAAAATGTTGGATTTTTTAAAAGGGAAATCTTAAGCTTATTTTCTAATGCGGTTTTCAAACAAAGATTGGGTGATTTCTTCTTGAACCGAATCGTCTACCTCTATATCTGTTATTTTATGACTATAAATATAAACTGGCAATTGGCCAGCTATTATAGTTAGCCCAACCACCACAGAAAGCACTACATAAGCAGGTTGATCCTTAATAGCATAAGCAATTAAGATAAAAAGCAAATTGATTCCACTTAATATCAAACTTACTTGTTTGTGACCTAAACCAATTTTCATTAACCAATGATGCAAGTGATTTTTATCGGCTTTAAATGGTGAGGTTCTTTTATAGGCTCGTAATAAAAAAACTCTAAGCGTATCATATAAAGGTACGATTAAAATAGCTACAGCAATTCCAGGTGCAGATTTTAAACGTAAATAGTTTCCTGCACCAGGGCTATGGGATTCGATGAAGTGAATGGCAAAAACAGATAACAAAAATCCTAGGGTTAAAGACCCTGCATCTCCCATAAAAATTTTGGCTGGATTAAAATTGAAAAACAAAAATCCAAGCAAAGCACCACTTAAAGCAAAAGCAAAAATAGCCCAGTTTGTATCATTTAATGTGGTGAAAAAATAGGCAAAAGTTAAGCTGATAATTAAACCTAAACTTCCAGCTAAACCATCAGCTCCATCTATTAGATTCATAGAATTTGTTATCACTATAATCATAAACATGCTTAACAGAATGCTTACATAGCTTGGAATTTCATTGATGCCAAAAACTCCCTGCAAATCATTTATTCTTACACCTGCTAAAATAGTTACAAAACCTGCTGCCAAAAGTTGAGCCATTAACTTTTTCAAAGGTGATAAAATTACAATATCATCTTTTAATCCACTTATAAATAAAATTAACCCACCCGCAGTGATAAACTTAATTCCTTCAATTTGACCTGCATCTCCAAAAATAAGCATAGAGATGGAAAAGGCTGCAAAAATAGCCACCCCGCCTAAGCGTGGAATTTTTATGGTATGAATTTTACGTTCTTCAGGTTTATCATATAGGTTCTTTAACTTGGCTACAGTAATAATTGAAGGTATTGCATAAATGCATATCAAAAATGAAGCAGAAACTAGCAGGATTATATCAATCATGAGTGAGTAAGATATAGGGCAATTTATTAAAAAGTTCTTAAAATAAAAATTTTAATAATTATTTTTTATGGAGATAACCTTTTATTAACCCAAGCTCCTTTTGATAATGTAAATTCAAACCTATCATGAAGTCTACTAGGACGTCCTTGCCAAAACTCAATTTTATGCGCAATAACTTTGAAGCCTCCCCAATGTTTTGGTCTAACTGGCGGTTCTGTTGAAAATATTGCTTTTAACCTAATGAATTCATTTTCTAATTCTTCTCTATTTTTAAGCGGTTGGCTTTGGTTAGAGGCATGCGCACCCACTTGACTTTCAAATGGTCTGCTTAGAAAATAAGCATCAGCATCCTTTTCTGAATTCTTTTTTACTTCACCTTCAATACGAACCTGACGCTGCAATTCTGGCCAAAAAAACACTAATGCTGCGTAAGGATTAGTTCTTAATTGTTTGCCCTTGTTTGAATCATAGTTTGTATAAAAAACAAATCCATTTTCTTCAATTCCTTTTAATAGTACAATGCGCGCACAAGGTTTTCCATCAAAACCTACAGTTGCTAGTGTCATGGCATTTGGCTCCATTACTTCAGCATCTAAGGCCTCATTAAACCATTCGTTAAATTGAATAATTGGGTTTGGATTTACATGTGTTTCATCAAACTCTCTTAAAGAGTAATCTTTTCGAATGCTAGCTATTTTTTTAGAATCTATCATAACTCAAAACTATATTATTGTTTATAAACATAACTTGATAAAAATCAGCCGAGCGAAATATTAAATTTTATAACCTCAAAAAAAAGTCAAAAAAATTGATACTTCTTTCCTAGTTTGCAGAAAATGGAAATAAGCAAAAAGCAATATAACTTTACTCCAGAAGGTGGGCGAATACTTATTAGTGAACCTTTTTTAAATGACCCAAACTTTAGAAAAACAGTGGTTTTACTTTGCGAACACGAAAGAGAAGGAAGCTTTGGCTTTGTTCTTAATCGCTTATTAGACATGCAAACCTCTGATATTATTCCTGATTTATTGCAGAGTGATTTTCCAGTTTATTTTGGAGGACCCGTTGAACCCAATACCTTGCACTTTATTCATAAATGTGGATTGCTTATAGAAGATGCATTTCCTATTGGAAACGGATTGTATTGGGGTGGAAACATTGAAACCATCAACCAAGTTATTAATTCGGGTCAGGCTAAAATTTCCGACTTTAAGTTTTTTGTTGGATATAGCGGTTGGGGAGAAGGCCAACTTGAATTTGAAATAGAACAAAAAGCTTGGTGGCTTGCCAAACCAAGTGTTAACTTAGTATTTCTGGAAAATATTGAAGAAATTTGGCCTACCGCGGTGCGAAATCTTGGGCCCGATTTTGCCTATTTGGCTGACTCGCCAGAAGATTTTCTCTGGAATTAATTAATAAATGTGCGTTTAAAAACTTGCTTAAAATTACTTTCCACCTGAGTGGCAAATGCCAATCTATCGATGTGTAATTTGCCCGAAATTTCCTCATAAGCAATACTAACGGGTTCTCTAGTTTGGTCTGTTTCTACAAATAATCTTTCTAATGGTATTTTTTGAACATACTTTTGGTTCAAACCGCTTGCCAACCTAAACCTTTTGCCTAAAGAAAAATATACGTTTGGCAGTTTAAGAAATGCTTCCGTTAAAACTTCTGAGGAATAATAGTTATGTAGTATTACTTGCCCTTGAAAGTTTTTTAACATGCTTACTATTTCTGGATAAGCTTTTACACAATGAATAATAATTGGCAATTTAGCAGCCAAGGCTATTTCGGTTTGAACCAAAAATGCAGCGCATTGCAACTCGAAATCTGGTTTTAATTTATCTAAACCGATTTCTCCAATGGCAATAACCTCAGGATTTTTAAGCAATGGTAGAAGGATATCTGGTATTTTAGCTAGGTTAAATTTACCCACATACCAAGGATGAATTCCAACACTAAGAAATTGGTTTAGCGTATTTTTTGAGATAGGAAAATGGTATGCATTTCGTATACTCACTTCATTATTTGCAAGTGGTTTAAAGTGAGAATGGACATTATAATAATTCAAGGGAGTGTGTGTTGATTTTGTAAGATTTGCAAATTAATAAGAAATACTAAATTTGAAACCTTATCTTAGCAGATTATGAATGCAATACCACTCAAACCAAGCCGCTTAGAAGTGATGAACTTCGTCGGCAGAGAAATTGAACAGGATATACAAACGTATTTGAATCCAGTTGATGTTAATTGGCAAGCCTCTGAATTATTGCCACTTACCTCTGACGATACTTTCGTTGAGGATTTAAAAGAGATCCAAGAAGTAGCCCAAAATCATTCTTATGATTTAATGGCAGTATTAGTTGCTGATACAATTACTGAAGAGGCTTTGCCAACCTATGAAACTTGGTTGGCAGGCATGACCGGCGTAAACCAAGGTCAAGATAATATTTGGATGAAATGGCTTCGCTCTTGGACTGCCGAAGAAAATAGACATGGCGATGTGCTAAACCGTTACCTATACTTATGTGGCAGAATTAACATGCGTGAGTTTGAAGCTAGCACCCAATATCTAATTGTGGATGGCTTTGATAACGGCGCAGGAAGTGACCCTTACCGCAATTTTGTGTACACCAGTTTCCAAGAAATGGCAACCAATATTTCTCATAGAAGGGTTGCTACTTTGGTTAAAAAAGATGGCAATAATATGTTGTCTAAACTTTGCGGAATGGTAGCTGCTGATGAAGCCAGACACGCAAAAGCTTATAAATCTTTTGTAAGCAGGATTTTTGAAATAGACCCAAATGAAATGATGCTTGCCTTTGAAGACATGATGCGCAAGAAAATTTTAATGCCTGCACAATGTCTTAAAGAATTAGGTGGCGAACTCAATACGTTTTCAAACTTTAGCATTGCAGCGCAACGATTAGGTGTTTACACCTCAATGGATTACGTTGATTTGTTAAGAAATCTTGTAACAGATTGGAAGCTTGAAAGTATCCGAAATTTACAGGAAGATGGTGAAAAGGCTAGAGATTTCTTGATGGGCTTACCTGATAGAATGGCTAGGATTGCCGAAAGAGCAAAACCTAACGACCAACAATTCAAATTCAGTTGGATTAGAGCCTAACCTCCAAATTATATTCAATAAAAAACCCACTGTGTATAGCAGTGGGTTTTTTTGTGTTCTTATTTTATCAAATCCTATTCGTGAGAATGGTGGTGCTTGTTGTTATGTTGAGAAATGATTTGGTTAAACTCCTCAGTTGGAACCGCTTTGGTTTCGATAGTAACGGTGTTTAAAATGTACTCATTTACTTTAGTTCTTGCAGCCACATTTATCATTCTGCTTCTAAAGTCTTCTTTCTTTAATTGTGGCTCTACAATACTCATCATTACCTCATCACTTATGCCTTGGTTGCCGTAAGCACCAAACATGTTTTTTGTATAAGCAAATGCCGCGTCTCTAATATCAGCTTCATCTATTTTGATACCTGCACTCAAAAGAATTTTTTCTTCTAAAATGTGGTTCTTTAAATAATTGGCCTCAGGAATATAACCTTCTTCGATATTGTCTTGGTTAAATTTATCAGCATGACGATCTATTAACCAACGCTTTAAAAATGCATCTGGAAGGGTAATATTATGTTTAGCAACCAAATGATCGAATAATTCATGTTCCAACAAATGCTGCGCCTGCTGATCAAAATACCCAAGAATTTCTGCTTTTAATTTCTCTCTCAATTCTTCTTCACCTGTAATGGTATTTTCACCATAAAGTTTATCAAACAACTCTTGGTTCAATTCAGCTTTTTCTGTGTGTTTAATTTCTTTAAGTTCTAATTTAAAATCTGGACTTAAATCGCCAATGGTTTGTTTTTGCACACCAAGGGCATGGCTCATTTCACCTTCATCATTGTTGAATAGACCAAAGATATTTACCGTAAAAGTATCACCTTTTTTAGCGGCTAAAACCTTTGCTTTAATTTCTTCATTGGTGATAGTATTTACAGCAATAGGAACACTTTCAGCATCCACTCCGCCTTCTAAAGCCTCACCCGATTCTAATAATTCTGTTAAGCCTACATAAACCATGTCATTTTCGCCAACAACGTCTACATCTACAAGGTTTCCAAAACGTTTGGTCATGCGCTCCACTTCGTCGTCTATCATTTCTGGAGTAACCTCAACAGTGTATTTTGTAAAGGTATCAGCAGCACTGATGTTTAATTCAATTTCAGGGCTAAGGCCAATATCAAAACTAAAGGTATATTCGGCAGTTTTAGTTAACTCATCAATCTTGGTATCATCGTTCATTACGGGTTGACCCAATACATTGAGTTTATTTTCTTCGATATAATCAAAAAGACCTTTGCTAGCAAGTGTATTTATTTCTTCGAGTAAAAGGTTGTTGCCAACCATTTTTTCGATCATGCTTTTAGGGGCATGTCCCGCGCGGAAGCCAGGAATATTAGCCTTTTTGCTGTAATCTCTTAGTCTTTTGTCGTAGTTAGCTAAGTAGTCTTCAGTACTAATTTTTACGGAAATGGTTCCGTTTAAATCATCTTTTTTTTCGAATGTAACGTTCATTATACTTTATTTACAAGGACATAATAACAAATAAGACTGACGAGGGGTCAGTCTTATTTGATTTTGCAGCAAGCTGCATACTGTGCGCATGGAGGGACTCGAACCCCCACGCCTCTCGGCACCAGATCCTAAGTCTGGCACGGCTACCAATTACGCCACATGCGCCTTTCCTTCGAAAAGGGAGGGCAAATATAGGGATATTTTTTAAAAACAATAATCTTTCTTAAAATCCGCGGAAAAAGAAGTCTTGTAACCACCCATTAGCATTTTAAAAGTATTTTTGCTCTATTTAAAAAGTGTAACGACACATAGTTTGCAGATTGTCTATTTGCTTAATAATATTAAATTCGTAGTATTTTAGCCCATTAAACATAATGAATACAAAATCTAGCTACCTGCCATTTATCCTGATGTTATTTTTTGCAACTAACATTTTATCATGTAAAAAAGAACAAGAAGTAGCAAAAGAGAAGCCCATAAAAATTGATACCTTTTACTATCGATTCAGTCCTGAAGATATCGCTTCTTCTCCATATTTTATAGATAAACGTTTTGATAAATTTGGTTTTAGAGATTCTAAAGGTGATACATTTTATATCTTTAAGGAATCTTTCGATTCTAGTTACACATGGAATTCGATTTATGATTATAAAAATAATTACCTAAGAATAAATTATTATCAACGGTATTCTTGCAAGTACGTTTTAGAAGATTGGTATTTTCCAGAAGTAACATTGACAAAACATAGTGATAAGGACATATCTTGGCTGTTAGAGGTATCTATAAAAGATTTTAATTTGAATTTATTTAAGGATGATTTATATAGAAATGATACCAGTATTATTCATTATGATATGATAAACATAGGCGGAAATACTTATTATGATGTTGTCAAGATGGAATTTTTTATGGTAGAAACAAAAGAGAAAGTTGAAACATTTTATTATAGCAAAAAAGAGGGTATTATTTGTTATATTGATTTGCTTAGTAAGGATACAACATACCTTTTGAAAGAATAGAAAAAATAAATTTATTACATGGTGTTCTGTCGAGAGTCTTTGATAAAACCGCTTTATTTTGGATTAAATGGTGCTAGGTTCAAACCGAATTAAAAACTATTTTTGGGAAAACTCCTATTTACGTTAAATGGTGCTAAAGGAATTCAATACCGAACAAGAAAATAAAGAAATTGTTAAAGCCTATCAACAGCTCTTGCGGAGCATTAGGCGTGCTGTTACAAAAGAGGATAAAGCGCTTATAAAATCTGCCTTTAAACTCGCCCTTGAAGCGCATAAAAACATGCGCAGAAAAAGCGGGGAGCCTTATATTTTTCATCCCCTTGCCGTGGCTCAAATTTGTGCAGAAGAAATTGGCCTTGGTGTTACTTCTGTTATTTGTGCATTATTGCATGATACGGTAGAAGATACAGAAATAACCCTTGAATTAGTTCAACTCAAATTTGGAGAAAAGGTTGCCAGAATTATTGATGGATTAACCAAAATTTCTGGTGTTTTTGACCAACCCGACCGAAGCATTCAAGCAGAGAATTTTAAGAAAATGCTTCTTACTCTCAGTGATGATGTACGTGTAATTCTTATCAAGCTTGCGGATAGACTGCATAACATGCGCACCCTCGACAGCATGAGTCCTAAGTCTCAACTGAAAATTGCTTCAGAAACCGCTTATGTTTATGCTCCATTGGCGCATCGTTTAGGGCTTTATGCACTAAAATCTGAACTTGAAGACTTGTCTACCAAGTACCTGCAAACCGAGAATTACACCTTTGTTAAAAATAAACTTTCAGAAACCAAAATTCAGCGTAACAAATACATTCGCACTTTTATTGACCCAATAGAGGAACAAATGGAAAATGAGGGCTTTAATTTTGAAATTAAAGGTCGCCCCAAAAGCATTCATTCTATTTTAAATAAGATGAAGTCGCAGAATGTGCAATTTGAAGAGGTATATGATTTATTTGCCATTAGAATTATCATAGATTCTGAGTTTGAGCGCGAGAAAAGTGATTGCTGGCGCGTTTATTCCATCGTTACCGACAATTATACGCCTAATCCAGATAGGCTGCGCGATTGGGTGAGCACTCCCAAAGCAAATGGCTATGAAAGTTTGCACACTACGGTAATGGGCCCTAAGGGTCGTTGGGTAGAGGTTCAGATTAGAACCAAACGAATGGATGAAATTGCTGAAAAAGGCTTTGCTGCGCATTGGAAGTACAAAGAAAAAGCTGCCGCAGGGCAAGATAGCAGCTTGGAAGGTTGGATAGGCAGGGTTAGAGAAATTCTTGAAAATCCAGATGCGACTGCATTAGAATTTTTGGATGATTTTAAATTGGCTTTGTATGCCGATGAAATTTTTGTGTTTACGCCAAAAGGTGATTTGAAGAAAATGCCCGCAAATGCCACTGTTTTAGATTTCGCGTTTGATATTCATTCAGATATTGGTTTGCAATGTATTGGGGCAAAACTCAATAATAAACTAGTTCCAATCAACCATAAACTAAATAATGGAGATCAGGTAGAAATTCTTACCAGCAGCAAGCAAAAGCCAGGTGAAGAATGGTCAAACTTTGTAATTACTGCCAAGGCAAAATCCAAAATCAGAGAATATTTTAAGCAAATAAGGCTTAAAGCTTCTTCAATGGGTAAAGAAATTTTGGAGCGTAAGTTTAAAAATGCCAAGATTTCTTTTACCTCTGATGCCCTAAATTCACTCATTAAGTTTTATAAGCTAAAATCTGTAAGCGACCTATACTACCAATTGGCGCAGGAGACCATAGACCGAACTAAAATGGATATTGAGTCGATTTTAGCGAATGAGCACAATAAGATTTCAGACCAAAATCAGCCTGTTAAACCCAAGCCAGCCATTCCAAATGTGCCAAATGACGTGGTTATTTTAAGTGAAAATGAAGCCGCTATGGAATATGGGTTTGCCAAATGTTGCAATCCAATTCCTGGTGATGAAATTTTTGGTTTTATCACCATTGGTGAAGGCGTTAAAATACACAGAACCAGTTGCTCTAATGCTGTTGCCCTCATGAGTAATTATGGTTACCGTATCATAAAAGCTAAATGGGCAGGTGGAGCCGCGGTTTCTCAAAAGGGATTTCTTTCTTCTATACGGGTTTCTGGAATTGATAGCGTTGGTATTGTGAGTATTATCACAGATATCATATCAAAGCAGTTGAATATCAATATGAAATCTATTAGCATTTCTAGTAATGAAGGAACCTTTGAAGGAAATATTTTTTTAGAGGTGCATGATACGCAACAACTCGAAAACATTATTAATGCCATTAAGGAAGCAAGTAATCTTATAAGTGTGCAAAGAGTTGATTTGAATTGATAACAAAGATTTGTGTATTTTCGTCCCTTTCAAACTTTGAATGAGCACAGATAATCAGGCAGCGTTAAAAATAAAGGAAGAGGTAAAGCAAAAGTTTGTGGAGTACCTTGAGCAGCAACAGCAGCGCAAAACTCCTGAAAGATTTGCCATATTAGACGAAATCTATTCTAACAAAGAGCATTTTGATGTTGAAACGCTTTTTGAGCACATGAAGGATAGAAACTACCGCGTAAGCAGAGCAACTGTTTATAACACTTTAGACTTATTGTTAGATTGTGGTTTGGTAATTAAACATCAGTTTGGAAAAAATATATCCAGGTTTGAAAGGGCTTATGGGTTTAGGCAGCATGATCACCTTATTTGCAACCAATGCAATGAGGTTTTAGAGTTTTGCGACCCACGCATACAGCAAATTAAAACCACAATGGGAGAGTTGATGCAGTTTGAAATTACAAATCACTCGCTTTATTTGTTTGGAAACCCGCTGTTAGATGCGGAAGGAAAATGTTTATCTTGTAAGAAAAAAATCAATTTATAAAAGGGTATGGTAGATGTAGTATTAGGGCTTCAATGGGGTGATGAAGGCAAAGGTAAGATTGTAGATGTGTTAACGCCTCGCTATGATGTTGTGGCAAGGTTTCAAGGTGGCCCAAATGCAGGACATTCTCTAGAGTTTGGCGGGAATAAATATGTTTTGAACACGATTCCTTCTGGTATTTTTCATGAACACTGTATTAATATCATTGGAAATGGAGTAGTGGTTGATCCTGTTCAGTTGAAAAAGGAAATTGAAAAAGCCATGACCACAGGGGTTGACATTAAAAAGAACCTCTATATTTCAGAAAAAGCACATGTGATTTTGCCTACACATCGATTAGTAGATGCTGCCAGCGAAGCCCATAAAGGTGAACATAAAGTTGGTTCAACCCTTAGAGGTATTAGTCCAACCTACCAAGATAAAATTGGTAGAAGTGGTTTGCGTATTGGGGATTTGCTCGACCCAAATTTCAATGAAAAATATGCCCAAGTAGTAGCTAACCACAAGAAATTATTGGATAGTTTTAACTATGAATATAACCTTGCCGACCATGAGCCTGCGTTTTTTGAGGCGGTAGAGTTTTTGAAACAATTCAAAATAATCAACTCTGAATACTACGTAAATAGCCTTATCAAAGAAGGTAAAAAAGTTCTGGCAGAAGGCGCTCAAGGAACTTTGCTTGATATAGATTTTGGTTCATACCCGTTTGTTACTTCCTCAAATACCATTACAGGTGGGGCTTGCAGTGGACTAGGTATTGCACCTCAACATATCAATAAAGTGTATGGAATTTTTAAAGCATATTGCACACGCGTAGGAAATGGACCATTTCCAACCGAACAAGAAAATGAAACGGGTGAAAAGCTTAGAAAGTTGGGTCATGAATTTGGCGCAACAACAGGCAGACCTAGAAGAACGGGTTGGTTAGATTTGCCTACCTTAAAATATGCCATCATGCTTAATGGTGTTACCGATTTAATTTGCACCAAAAGTGATGTGCTCAGTGGCTTTGAAGAAGTTTTGGTTTGCGATGGATATAATATGAATGGGAAAACCACCTCAGAAATTCCATTTGATTTAAGCAGAAAAGATATTTTGCCTTTGTACCGCTCATTCGCAGGTTGGACAGAAGATTTAACTAAAATTAGAAATTACCAAGATTTACCTGCTACATTTAAAACCTATATGGATTATGTAGAAGCACAAATTGGGGTTCCTGTAAATGTTATCTCTGTAGGTCCAGATAGAGAAGAAACCATTATGAAATAACTTTCAGCTGTCTTTTGTACAGTTGAATAGTATTTTCCATGCCATACGTTAATGCATCACAAACGAGCGCATGGCCAATAGAAACTTCTAATAAATTTGGAATTTCTTGCGCAAAGAAATGTAGGTTTTCTAGACTTAAATCATGGCCTGCATTTAACCCAAGCCCAACTTCTTGCGCAATTTTCGCAGCTAATTTGTAAGGTGCTATGGCCAAATTTCTATTTGCGGCATAATCACTTGCATAACTTTCGGTATACAGTTCAATTCGGTTTGAACCTAGTATTGCCGCCCCTTCTACCATTTGGGGAATTGGGTCAACAAAAATAGAAGTTCGAATGCCATGGGATTGAAAAAGCAAAATCATCTCTTTTAAAAAATCCTTTTCTTTATGTGTATCCCAACCATGGTCACTGGTTAATTGATTGGTATTATCTGGTACCAAGGTAACCTGAGTGGGTTTGGTGAGTAACACTAATTCTACAAACTTGCTTTCTTTAGGATTTCCTTCAATGTTAAATTCTGTCTTAACAAACTCTTTTAAAGCCATTGCATCGGCATATTTTATGTGTCGTTCATCAGGGCGAGGGTGAATGGTAATGCCTTCTGCACCAAATTTTTCGCAGTTAACAGCCCAGTTTATGACATTTGGATTATTTCCGCCTCTTGAATTGCGTATTAATGCAAGTTTATTTATGTTTACACTCAGATTTGCCATAGGTAAGTTCTGTATTTTTTTCTCAAAATAAGTGTATATCATTCATAATTCGAAAGTTTGGCAAAACAATTAAAATATATTACAATTTTTGTAGTTCTTGCCTTATTGCAACTCACCAAGGTAGGGGCCACAATGCCTTCTTACAATCTTGATAGTTTAAATTTTTTGCTTCAGAAAAATCTTAAACCAAAAGATAAGGTAGATGTATTGGTTAAAATAGCTTCAGTTTACAATGAAGAAGGCAATCCTGCTGCTCAAAAGTATGTTTTGGAGGCAAACGAGCTATCCAAAAAACTTAAGTATGATAAAGGTTTGGGTCAAACCTACTTTATGATAGCCCAATACAAAGAAGGAAAAGTTTCTTTTGATAGCCTTGATTTTCTTTACAAAGAAGCAATTTCTGCTTTTTCTAAAGCTGGTTTAGAAGAAAAGGAAGCCTACGCAAGAAATAGTTTAGGAATAGTTAATGAAAGAGTTGGCCGATATAAAAAAGCATTGGAATTGTATTATAGCAGCCTAATTATTTTTAGAAGACTTGAAGATAAAGAAGGCATTGCAAATGAAATAAATAACATTGGTTTAATTTATCAATTGCAAAAGCAATATAAAAATGCGATTAAGTTTTTTGAAGAAGCGATGAAGCTTGGGCAAGAATTGCGAAATGAAACCATTTTGGCTAATGCTTACAATAATTTAGCTATTTGCTACCAAGAACAGAAAAACATGGAATTGGCTCGAACCTATTTCTTAAAGGTACTGGCAATAGATATCAAACAAGGCGAGCCAGATAATATTTCGAGTAGTTATAATAATTTAGGAGTTGTCGAAAGTGAGAATGGACAATTAGAAAAGGCAAAAACGTTTTTCCATAAAGCTATTTTTATTAAGGAAGCCAATGGCAAGGGTAGTGGTTTAGGAAATACTTATGGAAATATCGCAACAGTTTATAGAAAACAAAAAATCTATGATTCTGCATTTTATTTCTTAAACAAAGCCTACCTAGCAGCCAAAAAAGAATCTGCAAATGAAACCTTGGTTGAGGTGTATTTTGAATATTCATTGTTAGCTGAAGCAAAAAAGAATTATCCAGAAGCAGTGAGTTGGATGAAAAAATATGCTGCGCTTAAGGATAGTTTGTCTACTGCAGAAAGTGCAGTTCAATTGAAAACGTTTGAGGAAAACTTTGAACAACTCATTCAAACAAAAGAGTTGGATCAAACCAATAGCGAAAAAGAACGAAAATACCTGAGATATGGATTGTTCATCTTAATCGCTATTTCAGTTCTAGCGGCGCTTGTATCCATGATTTTTCATACCAGAAAGATTAAGGCAATTAACAAAACCTTGCAACAAAACCAGAAAAAGATTGAAGTGCAAAATAAAATCCTTCAGGTTAAGAACATCGAAGTAATGCAGGCCAAAGAGGCTGCCGAAGAAGCCGCAAATCTTAAAACACAGTTTATTTCTACCATTAGCCACGAAATTAGAACGCCCCTAAATGCAATCATCGGAGTTACAAATTTGTTACACCAATCTAATCCTTCCCAGGAGCAACTTGAGAATCTAAATATTTTAAAAATAAGTTCGGATAATCTTTTGGGTTTGGTGAACAACATTCTTGATTTTAGCAAATTAGAATCTGGCAAAATTCAACTAGAGAACATTGAGTTTAACTTAAAGGCATTGGTGCAAGATGTAAGAGATTTGTTTTCTGTTAAAGCTGCTGAAAAAAATATTCAACTATTGATAGCTTTTGATGACAAGATACCAAATGTTTTAAAAGGAGATCCTTTACGCATCAATCAATTGCTCATTAACTTAGTTGGAAATGCTATAAAGTTTACTGAGTCAGGTTATGTGAAAATAGAAGTTAGCTTGCAGTTGAGCACTATTAACCATGCCTTGGTTTATTTTTCTGTTGCAGATACAGGCATTGGTATTCACCAGAACAAGCAAAAGCAAATTTTTGATAGCTTTACCCAAGCAGATGCAAATACAACTCGTAAATATGGCGGAACGGGTTTAGGATTATCTATCTGCAAAAGAATTCTTGAAACCCTTCACAGTCGTCTGCAACTAGAAAGCACTATTGGAGTTGGTTCAACCTTTTACTTTACTATAAACTTTGAGGTGAGCAGAAATGCAAGTTTTGGCAAAAGCGCAAAAACAGCCTCTTTTGAAGATTCTATTGAAGGTAAGCGCATCTTAATTGTTGAGGATAACATGATGAACATTATGGTATTAAGACAGTTCTTGGAAAGATGGGGCGTAAAAGCAGAAATTGCCATGAATGGGAGGGAAGCCATAGACAGAATGAAAGAAGCACATTTTGATGCCGTCTTAATGGATATTCACATGCCAGAAATGGACGGAATTGAAGCTACTATTGAGATTAGAAAACTCCCTGAAGAGCGCAAAAGGAATGTTCCAATCATTGCCCTTACAGCAGAAAACGAAATGCAGTTCAGACAAAGGGTTTACGAAGTGGGCATGAATGATTATATCTTTAAACCATTTAACCCAGAGGATTTAAAAGAGCGTTTAGGATATGCCTTATACAATAGCCATATTAACAAATACAGGGCACCTCAATCGTAATTGAAATGCCCTGCATTTTGAAAATTAGTTGTTTTTAAATTTTACATATTCCTTCTATACTGTCCGCCTACTTCAAATAAGGCTGCTGTGATTTGACCCAATGAGCAGTATTTAACAGTTTCCATTAATTCTTCAAATATGTTTCCGTTATGTATGGCAATTTGCTGCAGTCGCTTCAAACAAGCGTCTCCTTTTTCTTTGTTGCCCTGCTTTAACTCATTCAACATTTTTATCTGAAACTCTTTTTCCTCAGTGGTAGAACGGATCACTTCTTGCGGAATAATAGTTGGAGAACCTTTAGAAGATAAGAAGGTATTTACCCCAATAATTGGGTACTCTCCCGAATGTTTTTGCATTTCGTAATACAAACTCTCTTCCTGTATTTTGGTGCGTTGATACATGGTTTCCATAGCTCCTAAAACGCCCCCTCTTTCGGTTATCTTATCAAACTCTGTTAATACGGCTTCTTCTACTAAATCTGTAAGTTCTTCAATAATAAAAGAACCTTGCAACGGATTTTCATTCTTGGCCAAGCCTAGTTCTCTATTAATGATTAACTGAATGGCCATTGCTCTTCTTACCGATTCCTCGGTTGGCGTTGTGATGGCCTCATCATATGCGTTTGTATGAAGTGAATTGCAATTATCATAAATGGCATACAAAGCTTGCAGCGTCGTGCGGATGTCATTAAAGTCAATTTCTTGGGCATGTAAACTTCTACCACTGGTTTGGATGTGGTATTTCAACATCTGACTTCTTTCATTGGCACCATATTTTAACTTCATGGCTTTGGCCCAAATTCTTCTGGCAACCCTTCCAATTACCGCGTATTCTGGGTCCACACCATTCGAGAAAAAGAAAGATAAGTTTGGCGCAAAATCATCAATGTTCATGCCTCTGCTCAAATAGTATTCAACAAAAGTAAAACCATTTGATAAGGTGAGTGCCAATTGTGTGATAGGGTTAGCGCCTGCTTCTGCAATATGATAACCGCTGATAGAAACAGAATAGAAGTTTCTTACGCCACTATTAATAAAGTACTGCTGCACATCGCCCATTACGCGCAAGCTAAATTCAGTAGAGAAGATACAAGTATTTTGTGCTTGATCTTCTTTTAAAATATCAGCTTGAACTGTTCCTCTTACTTGCTTTAGTGTATCTACTTTAATTTTTTGATACACCTCTTGTGGCAATACCATATCGCCACTTACTCCTAGTAACATCAATCCTAAGCCGTCATTTCCTTCTGGCAAAGTTTCGTTATAAGTTGGTCTTGAGGTGCCTCTTGCTTTAAAAATATCATTTATCTTTTGGTCAACTTCTGCTTCTAAGCCATTTTGTTTAATGTAAATTTCGCATTGTTGGTCGATGGCCGCATTCATAAAAAAGGCACAAATAATGGCTGCTGGTCCGTTAATGGTCATCGATACCGAAGTCTTTGGATCAGCCAAATTAAAGCCAGAATACAATTTCTTCGCAGCATCTAAACTCCAAACGCTCACGCCTGAGTTGCCAATCTTACCATAAATATCTGGGCGATGATCTGGGTCGTTGCCATATAAGGTAACCGAATCAAATGCGGTACTTAAACGTGCAGCAGGCATGCCTAAGCTCACATAATGGAAACGCTTGTTGGTGCGTTCTGGTCCGCCTTCTCCAGCAAACATGCGGGTTGGGTCTTCGCCTTCGCGCTTAAAAGGATAGATTCCAGAAGTATAAGGGAAATCTCCAGGGAAATTCTCCTGCAAAGCCCAACGCAAGATATCTCCCCAACCTTTAAACTTAGGTGTTGCCACCTTTGGTATTTGCGAATGAGAAAGTGATTCGGTATGCGTTTTAATCTTTATTTCTTTGTCTCTTACTTTAAAAATAAAGTGTTCGTTGCGATATTGCTGGGTTTTTTCGTCCCAAGTTTCTAACAAGATTCTGTTGCGTGGGTCTAAGTCTAAAGCCAGTTGGGTGTAAGATTCTTGTAAGCCTTTTACCAACCTGTCTTTATCGTCTAAATTGCTATCTTTTATGGTTTGAACCGAGACATGGAGGCCAAATAATTTATCGGCAATAGCAGCTTGTTTTTGAACCCACTTGTCATAGTTTCTGTTGTTTTCTGAAATCTCTGATAAGTACCTATTTCTAGCGGGTGGAATGATGTATATCTTCTCAGACATTTCTTCAGTAATGTGGTAGGTTGAACCTAGCGATGCGCCAGTTTTCTCAACTATTTTTTCCATTACTGCTTTGTAAAGCCTGTTCATGCCTGGGTCGTTAAACTGCGAGGCAATGGTGCCATAAACTGGCATAGTCTCTGGATCTTTGTCAAACAATACATGGTTGCGTTGGTATTGTTTTTTAACATCCCTTAAGGCATCCAATGCCCCTTTTTTGTCAAACTTGTTTAATGCAATGATATCTGCAAAATCAAGCATGTCAATCTTTTCAAGTTGCGTAGCCGCGCCATATTCTGGGGTCATTACGTACAAGCTAACATTGCTATGCTCAATAATTTCTGTATCACTTTGGCCAATGCCAGAAGTTTCTAAGATGACCAAATCAAAGCCTGCCGCTTTTACTATATCTACAGCTTCTTTTACATATTTAGAAAGGGCAAGGTTACTTTGCCTTGTGGCCAAAGAGCGCATGTACACACGCGGGTTGCGTATGGCATTCATTCTAATTCTATCCCCTAACAAAGCGCCACCTGTTTTTCTTTTACTTGGGTCAACAGAAATGATTGCGATGGATTTATCTTTAAAGTCGAGTAAAAACCTTCTCACCAATTCATCTACCAATGAAGATTTGCCTGCACCACCTGTCCCAGTAATGCCAAGAATAGGGGTGGTTGAACTAGCGCTATCAATGCTGCCTGCAATTTTATTAAAGTCTTCAGGAAAGTTTTCTGCGGCAGAGATAAGTTTGGCTATAGATTTATAGTCTTTGTCCTTTAGGTGTTTAACTTCTCCATTAAGGTTTGCACCCGTTGGGAAATCGCATTTCTGCAACATGTCATTGATCATGCCTTGCAAGCCCATTGCACGTCCGTCATCTGGGTGATAAATGCGTGTAATGCCATATGCTTGTAGCTCTGCAATTTCATCAGGCAAAATGGTTCCACCGCCACCACCAAATATTTTAATATGACTGCATCCTTTTTCCTTGAGTAGGTCGAACATGTATTTAAAATATTCAACATGTCCACCTTGGTAACTTGTTAAGGCAATGGCATTTGCATCTTCTTGGATAGCAGTATCCACCACTTCTTCAGCGCTTCTATCATGTCCAAGGTGAATCACTTCTGCGCCGCTGGCCTGAATAATTCTGCGCATGATATTGATAGCTGCATCGTGGCCGTCGAACAAACTTGCTGCAGTAACTACCCTGATTTTGTTGATTGGCGTATATTTTTCAATGATTTCCATACGAGATACAGATTTAGGATTAGAACGCAAAAATAGACTTTTGACCCAATAAAAGAAGCGGGAAATAAGCAGACTAAAATCTGTAGATTAAGGAATTTCGCATGTTCATCGAATTCGATGGAATATAGGGTGGAGGGTTGGTATTGTAGTTTTGACTAAAGCTAACTCGGTAATTAATTTTTGGGGTTAGGAACATATCCGCATGTAGTTCGGATAATAAGCGAAAATCGCTGAGGTTGATAAAATCTGGTTGATAGTATATAACTAAATCTAGGGTGAAATTTTTTACCTTAAAATACGAAAATGTGGCGTATAGGTTCAAACGGTTCTTTACATTTTTTTCTGTTTGCAAAGTTGTTTCCTCATATTCATACATCCACATAGGAACAATAAATGCTTTCATGCTATCCGAATAAAGTAACCTAATTCGCGGCCCGCCTGCCAGCAATCCCCTAAACTTTATGCCCATCTGTTGGTTAAACTGGGTTTGGACAAAAGCTTCGCCATTAAGCCAAGGATTTATATTTCTTTTATACCTAAAATGTTGATAGGTATTGTAATCCAAGTTTGTTTGATTGGCTTGGATAAAATTAAATTCATTCAGCAACAAATAGGTATTTACATTTAAATTTTTCTGCAAAAAGAACTTATTTCCAAAAGCCACAAATTGATTTTGGTTCTTAATGAGGTTAAGGCTAAACTCTAATTCTCCATGAAAACTGCTATCTCTTTGGTCGTATTTTCGGCTTTCAACATTAATAACTTGTTGCGCCCAAACACCTTTGAGGCAGGAAATAGCGAGTATTGACAGTAATATTACACGTTTCAAGCGGTGCAAAAATAAGTAGGAATCATGGGTCAAAGGAAATTTTATTACATTTGCCCTTCATTTTTCAAAATATGGAATTAAAAGACGTAGTAGCAATAGCTGGCCAAAGTGGCCTTCACAAGGTAGTAGGTAGAAGCAAAAATGGCTTAATTGTTGAAACCATAGGTACAGGCAAAAGGTTCTCTACCAGCTTTCAAGACAAAGTTTCGGTTTTAGAAGATATTTCAGTTTATACCTCAGGCGAGGATATGCGTTTATCAGATGTTTTTGTTAAGTTAAATGAAATTGGCAATGTGCCAGAAGCAAAAACTGACCTTAAACAAGTTAGAGAATTCCTTATTGGTGCTATCAATTTAGACAGCGAGCGCGTGTATGACAATGACATTAAGAAACTTATCAATTGGTTTCATATGTTAAAGGATGTACTTGATTTTGAGAAATTGGGTCAAACCGAAACTGAAGAAGTAGCGGTAGAAACCTCTGAAGCAGCTGGTGAAGAAGTAAAGGAAAAGAAAGTGAAAAAGGCCGCTGCCCCTAAAAATCCTGAAGCTAAAAAGGTGGCTAAAACACCTGCCCCAAAAGCCAATACCAAAGGCAACAACAGCAATAAAACTACATTCAGACAAAAATCTGTATAAGCATTTTTGGTCTTAGGACTTGCGCTTAGAAACACTTATGGTATAAGAAAAAAGCACAGCTCCTAAGACCATAATTCCTGCAAATAAATATTTTTCTTTTAGGAAGTTGTCATAAGCCAAATAGCCTAATGCGGCAACGGCTAACACTATCTTGATTATCTTTTCTTTGTTATAGTTGTGTTTAAACAACCTGGGTAGCAATACATATACAAATAGCACAATCGTGCCTATTGCTGCCAACATCCAAATCCAGTTAGTATTATTTTCCATTGAGGCCTAAGAGCTTTAAGAATTTATAATGTATGGCGGTGTTTTCGTAAATACCAGCAAATTCTTCAGCCCCTGGGCCAAAAGCAAAAACCGGAACCATAATTCCACTATGTCCTTTAGAGGAGTAATTTGGTTTAAAGCTGCTTTTATCTTCTTTGTTTTCTAGCAAACTTAATCCTCCTGTTTCATGGTCGGCAGTTACCACTACCAAGGTATTACCATCTTTAATGGCAGCATCTAAAACAGCATTGATAACCTCATTAAAATCATATAACTCTTGGGCCATATACGCATAATCATTGTCATGTCCGCCCCAATCTATTTGTGAGCCTTCCACCATCAAAAAATAATTGCCATAATGATGTTGCAAATTACGGGAGGCGAGTTTGGTTGCTTTTAGTAAAAAATCGCCTCTTCCTTCGCTCATTTTAGGCATGCCATCTTCTGCAAGGGTATAAATAAGTTTATTGGCCATTGGTTCAACCCAGGAAGTATCGTGAAGTGTTAAATAGCCAAACTCGGTTAATTCGTTGTATAAGTTTCTGTTGTCTTTTCTTTTAAGGAAGAATTGGTTACCACCGCCAATGGCTATATCGCAGGTTTTGCGAACCAGAAATTCAGCAATCTCGTCTTGAGATTTTCTACTAATTACATGGGCGTAAAAAGCCGCAGGGGTGGCATGTGTAATGCTGCTGGTAGCTACTACCCCTGTTCCCCAACCTTTTATTTTTAGCAGTTCAAACAAACCATCTTTGCTTTTTTCTGCACTATCCACGCCAATTGCGCCGTTTTTGGCTTTTTTGCCAATTGAAAAAACGGTTGCACCAGCACCGCTATCGGTTACATAATTATCGGCAGAAGCTGTTTTGCTAAAGCCAATCACCTTAAATCTTTCAAAAGCATTCTGACCTTTATAGGTGCTCATGGCGCCAGAGATTTGCGCCAAACCCATGCCGTCGCCAATTAAGAAAATAACATGTTTTGGTTTTTTAGGCTTCTTTGGGCCCGCCCAAGCGCTTGCATTAAGGGTTAATAGGAATGCTAATAAACTTAGCAACCTAAAGGTGATTATTCTTTTCATAACCTTGCAAATATGCACGAAAAATTTGGAAGGCTGGTTTGAAACATGTTGAGCGCCGATTAGAAATTTAATTAAACGATAAAGGAAAAAGCAATTTTAGTTAGTTTGACGGTTGGTAGGCTTAAGTTTCAAATTTTATTACTTAACATCCTCCTTGGTTCCGAACACGTTTATAGATTATTTTACTGCCTTGTGCTACATAATCCGCTGAAATTATTGGATAGCTGTACTTTGGCGACTTAAATATGGTTTGGCTTCTAATCGTTATTTTGTCATTTACTTTAAGACCTTGCAATTTTTCAAAACCATTATCTAAACTGGGATTGTTTTTAATAACCTTTTCTGGCCCAAAAGTAAGAATATATTCTTCTCCTTGGATTTTCACCATTAGGCCAAAACCCAATCTTGCGTTTGGAGGAAGAGACAGCGAGCTTACAACGCCACCCAAATTACTATACGCTCTAACTGATTTTCTTATTTTGGCAGAAGCTTCAGCAACTTTTTTACCCTCAGGTGAGGATTCCCATTCTCTGAATGAAATACCTTCAGGGGTAGCCTCCCATTCTTCCAAAGCTGCTTTCTTTTCAGCAATTGTAAGCGGTTTTGGGGTTGGCGTACTAGAAGTTTCATTTTTATTTTCACGGTTTGCAAACATGCATCCGCTAACCACAAGTAATGCTAAAATCAGTGTAAAGACAATTTTTCTCATATTTCTTGGGTGTTTATTTAAATACTAATATAATCTATTTTTTACACTTGGCAAATTCTCACTAGCTCAACTGTTCCTATTCGTTAATCTCCTTAATTGGTTAAATTTATAAGTGCTTATTTTTCTTTCCCCTAGGCTTACTTGGGTTATTACTGTATTGCTTAGGTTTTGTATGTAAGGCAACATTTTGATGTCACACAGATCTTTGAAACCTGCAAGTAATAGTTTAACTCAACTCATACATTTTACCTGACAGGGTTCTCATATAAACAGAATTTTCTTTTCATAACCCTACAAATAGGTACGGAACTTTTGGAAGGGAATAAAAGATGTTTTTCAATTGCTGAACTTAATATTTTGTTTTTTTAAACTTACTATGGATTTTTCAATTTATTTAAATAGCGCTTGTAAAGTTTTAATAGCAATAAACATTTTTTCACTATCAGGAAGTTTAATGAAGTCATATTTTTTATAGAACTTTTCAGCTTCTTTATCTATTGGGTCAACAATTACTGCGAAGGATCCTATTTCTTGTGATATTTCATAAGATCTTTTGAGTGCATCAATTAGCAATATTTTTCCAATTCCTTGACCTTGATACTTTTTGTCAATTGCCAGCCTTCCAAGTAAAGTGCTTGGAATAGCATTATATGATTTTGGAAGTTTGTTTCGAATAGGTTCCGGAAAGCTACTTAATGGAATACTGTTATTTGAAAGGGTGTAGTATCCCTGAATATTCTTTTCATTGTTCGTTAAAACAAAACATACAGCTAATTTTCTTTTGAAGTCTTGGCCTGCTTGCGTTTTCAGGTAATTGTTTAAAAGCTCTTTCCCACAATCAAAATCATCTCTATTGTGATTCTTGTCCAAAAGCTCAATCATTTCTTTGAATTGAGTGCAAATTCATTGTAATCTTCTAAAGCATTTTTAAGTGTTTTGGAAGGTTTCTTTGGATTAGTAATTGATTCAAAAAAGATTTGACTGTCCCTTTCTGAGGCTATTATTCTTTCATTTTCTTGAACGATTTCTTTTGCTTTTTCCTGAACTGTTAATAATACAAAATCAGTTAAACTCCTGAAACCACCCAGATACGCCGCTTTTTCAAAGAATTGTTTTTGTTCTTTAGAAAGTCGTGCATCAAATCTTGCGTATTCTTTAATTGTTATACTCATAGTTAAATTTCATAAACAAATTTACGATAAAATTCTGTAAAATAGAGAAATTTGTACGGGAAATTGCTGTACGTTTTGTTGTCATTTTGTTTGGTTAGTGTTCTGCATCAACTCAACTCATACATTTTACCTGGCAAGGCTCTTAAGTATCCAGAAAACTCTAATTCTAGCAGCTTTAAGGCTAAGGTTCCTGGGTCTATTTGTAATTCAAATGCCATGTCGTCTATGCTGATTTTTAACTTTTGCCTAATAAATTGCAATAAGGCCCTGTCGTTCTCTGGCAAGGCTTCAAACAATTGCAATTGTTTTTTGCTGGCATTTACCTCCGTTTTCTTACCCCAATTCATGAAGTCGAGCAAGTCTTTTGGCTCACACAACATCGTTGCTTTGTTGGCCTGTATCAAATAATTGCAACCTTGCGAATAATAATCACTTACCCTCCCCGGTACGCAAAAAACATCTTTATTATAGGAATGTGCAATTTCTGCGGTTATCCTAGACCCTCCTTTAATCGCAGTTTCTATCAAAACAAGGGCATCACACATGCCAGCTACAATTCTATTTCGTTTAGGGAAATTCTCTTTGTCGGGTACGGTAAAGCTTTTGTACTCTGTTAACAAGCCTCCTTGTTGAATCATTTTTCTGGCAATTGCCTTATGTTGAACCGGATATATCCTATCTAAGCCATGGGCCAAAACACCCGTGGTTTGTAAGCCTGCTTCCAAGGCATATTTATGTGCCATACCATCTATTCCAGCGGCGAGTCCGCTTACCACCAATACGTTTTTATCCTTGAGTACCTCAATTAGTTTTTCGGTAAACTGCCTTCCATATTCACTGGCTTTGCGCGTTCCCACAATGGCCACCACATAAGGATTGTTTAGCTCATGGTTGCCTAATGAATAAAGCAAATTTGGTGCATCAGCGCATTCCAAAAGTCTTTTTGGGTAATTGGCGTCTAGGTAAAAAAGTGGGCTAATTTGATGCTTATTTAAAAACGCTATTTCTTCTTCGGCTCTTCCAAAATCTTTGAAACTTTTGATATTGTTTGCCAAAACCTGCCCAATGCCCGGAATTCGTTGAAGTTTAGTTGCACTTTCTTTGAAAACTGCTTCTTCGCTGCCGCAATAGCTTAACAAGTTTTTAATCAAAATATCTCCAATACCCGGGATTAGGTTCAGCGAAATCCGATATTTTAATACTTCTTCCTCGTGCATCAAAAAATACTATCGAGGGTATAAACAATGGCTTTTTCTACGATTTTGCTTGGGTTCAAACTAAACGTATGGTTGATCCTATTGGCTAAAATTGCATTTACCGAGATGGCTTTAAAGCCAAATA
Source organism: Bacteroidota bacterium (assembly GCA_027488905.1). Lineage (GTDB taxonomy): Bacteria > Bacteroidota > Bacteroidia > UKL13-3 > UKL13-3 > B1. The sequence goes on along the minus strand of JAIYAT010000015.1, from coordinate 8,312 downwards.
TTTCACTTAAGCCTAGAATGGCGGCTGTTTCCATTTCAAAATTGGTTATTCTTTGGTTGTCAATTCTAATTTCACTTAGTTTTTGCGGCAAGTTTGGTTCAACAATAGGTTTTCTTAAACTTCTACCTTGCGGGGCATAAAAGCCTTGGCAGGTAGCCGTAATACCTCTTAAGGATTGATTGTCGAACTTGGCTAGCAGCTCGGGATTGGCTTCAAAAAGATAGGGTTTCACAAAGGGAATACCCAATTGTTCTTGTAAGTTTCCTAACTCAAATTTAGGGGAATGTGGGTAATACCACAGCAAGCCATCCAAGCCCAACCCATGCGTAGACACCAAAATACTGTCTACCGAAATGTCTGTTTGCAAGGCGCCACTAGTGCCAAGGCGAATGATATTTAAATCCTGTTTATTGGATTTAAGCGCTCTGGTCTGCAAATCAATATTGCATAACTGGTCAATTTCATTAAGCACAATATCAATGTTATCTGTGCCAATGCCTGTAGAAATTACACTTATTAGGTTTGAACCTATCCTCCCAGTATGTGTAATAAATTCTCGGTGTTGTTTTTTTAGAGAAATTTGGTCGAAATGCTTAGAAACCTCAGGCACACGGTCTTGGTCGCCCACCAAAATAATAGTATCCCCAAGGTCTTCTGGCAATAAATGAAGGTGGTAAACAGAACCATCTGAATTTAAAATCAATTCACTTTCCGCAATTTTCATAATCGAATTTTAATCGTTGCATCCTAATTAAAAAATTTACATTTGCAATGAAAATAGAAACTAAAAATGGAAAAGAAAAAAAACATTATGCTCGTTCCGGTTGATTTCTCTGAAATCTCCCTCAATGCACTTGGTCATGCAGCACAAGTTGCTAAACATTTTGATAATGACCTTGTATTGTTAAGTATTTTAGAAGAAGACTTTTTAAGCAATATTTTCAGTTTTAGCAAAAGTGATATAAAAGACAATTTGGCCAAAGAAGCCATGTTAACTCGCCTAAACGAAAGAGCCAAAGACATAAAAGATAAGTTTGGAATTACTTGCCATACCATTGTTAAATCTGGAAAGATTTACAAAACCATCATCGAAACTGCAGAAGAATTTGGTTGCGATTGCGTAATCATGGGAACCCATGGTGCAAGTGGTGTTGAGCGTGTATTGGGTTCAAATGCTAGCCGTACCATCAGCTATTCAACCATGCCAGTGATTGTGGTTAAAACGGATAAAAATCCAAATGCCTATAAAAACATCGTGTTTCCATTAGACCTTTCTGCAGAATCTAAGCAAAAAGTTAAATGGGCTATTCACTTAGGTAAATCTTACAAATCAACCATCCATATTTTAACCTACAAAGTTTCAGACGAGTTCTTAAACAATAAGTTGATGGCCAATTTGCGCCAAATACAAGGTTTGTTTAATGAGGTAGGCGTAGAGAGTGAAGTTACCATTCTGGAGGATAACGATGATTTCGCACGTAAAACACTTGAGTTTGCTGAGATTAAAATGGCAGATTTAATTATGATTATGACGCAACAAGAAGATGATAAATCTATTAGAGAATATATCATTGAAACGTATGCGCAACAAATTGTAAACGACTCTGGTAATGTGCCAATTTTTTGTGTGAACCCAAATTTTGATACCTACAAGAGTGAGTTTAACTTCTAGTAATGACAACACTTCAAGTGTTCAAATTAACCTTTGATTCCTCAAAGTAAAATAGATGAAATCTTACAAGCTGCCACAATTGAAGATGTGGTTGGCGATTATGTAAGGTTAAAAAGGAGAGGGGCTAACCTTACGGGGTTATGCCCCTTTCATAATGAAAAGACGCCTAGTTTTTCTGTATCGCCGGCCAAAGGTATTTACAAGTGCTTTGGCTGTGGCAAGGCAGGAAACTCCGTTAATTTTGTAATGGAGCACGATGGGCTTGGCTATATCGAAGCCCTTAAAAGCCTTGCCGATAAATACCGCATCGAATGGCCGCAGCAAGAAAACGTAAACATCGACCAAGAAAAAGCGCTTCGGTCTGAAAAAGAAAGCCTTCAAATCCTAAACAATTGGGCTGCTGAATACTTCGAAACGCAATTGTGGGAAGCAGAAGAAGGCCAAACCATCGGACTTTCCTATTTCGAGGAGCGTGGGTTCAGACAGGATATCATAAAAAAGTTTAAACTGGGCTATAGCTTAGATAATTGGAACCATTTACACGAAACCGCAGTTGCCGCAAGCTACAACGAAGAGGTGCTGGTAAAAGCAGGCCTAGTTAAAAAAAACGAACAAGGCAAAACTTATGATGCCTACCGTGGCAGGGTAATGTTTACCATTCACGGGCATACTGGAAAAGTAATTGCCTTTGCAGGCAGGCAACTTAAGAAAGACGATAAGAGTGCCAAGTATGTTAACTCGCCAGAAACTTTATTGTACCATAAGAGCAATGAGTTATACGGACTTTTCTATGCCAAAAATGCCATTAGACAAAATGATTTTGTATACCTAGTTGAAGGTTATACCGATGTCATTTCTATGCATCAAGCCGGAATAGAAAATGTGGTGGCTTCTAGCGGAACTTCGCTTACCGAGAATCAGATTAAACTCATCAAGCGTCACACAGAAAATGTGACTGTGTTGTATGATGGCGATGCTGCAGGTATCAAGGCCAGCATGCGAGGTATAGACATGTTGCTAGAGCAAGGATTAAACGTTAAGGTGGTTCCTTTTCCTGATGGCGAAGACCCAGATTCCTATTCGCGCAAAGTGGGTGCGGACGACTTTGGAACTTACCTCAAAAAAGAGAGTCGGGATTTTATTTTGTTTAAGGTGAAGTTGCTGCTAAGCGATGTGGCAAACGACCCTTTGAAAAAAGCACAAGTAACCCGTGATATTGTAGAAAGCATTGGCAAAATTCCGGATGGCATCAAGCGCATGGCCTTTATCAAAGAGTGTGCTGTGCTGCTAGATATGAACGAAGGATTGCTCATTACAGAGTTAAACAAAACACGTAATGATTTCCTTACCCAAAAAGAAAAAGAGTGGGTGCCTACCGAAACGCCTAAGGTTTCCTTGCAAGATGAACTCAAAGAGTTACTCAAAGATGAACCTATTTTTGAGCAAGAGCGATACATGGTTAAAATGATGCTTTTGCACGGACATAAAGAGAAGGAAGGTTATATAAATACTGCCCATTATATTTTAACTACCATGCAAGCCCTTGAATTGGAGTTTGAACAAGAAGCGATGCGTTTGTTGGTAGATGAAATCAAATTTATGTTGCAAGAGAATTTGCCACTTTCTACCTCGGCCTTCATCAACCATAGCAATCCACTTATTTCTGCCAGCACGGCCAGTATCTTGGCTCAGCAAAATGAAGCCAGTAAAAAGTGGACAGAAAAATACAATGTACCCCTTATTTCTCCAGAAGATAATTACTTAGAAGACATTGCCTCAAACCTAATTTATCTAGAAAAAAAGCAACTCGAAAAAATGGAGAAGCTTGCCACGGAAGAATTAAAAATTGCCATAGAAAAGGGCAGTGACGAAGAGGTGAATTTTTCTTTAGAACTCATTAAACTCTTAAAAGAGAAGCAAAAAGAATTAAGTGAAAAAGCAGGTATTGTTATCTTACATTAATACACATGAACATTACAATAGGCATCATAAAAGAAACTAAAATTCCGGTAGACCATCGCACACCGCTTACACCGGTTCATTGTTCGGAGTTGCTTAACTCTTTTCCGGGTCTTATCATCTTGGTTCAAACCTGCACAGAAAGGTGTTTCTCTGATGAGGCCTATGCTGCCGTTGGGGCTATTGTAACCCAAGACCTTTCTAAAGCCGATATTTTATTAGGGGTGAAAGAGGTGGCTATAGAAGCTTTAATACCCAATAAGACCTATTTGTTTTTCTCGCATACCATCAAAAAACAGTTGCATAACCGTAAGCTCTTGCGCGAGATTTTAAAACAAAATATTCGCCTCATAGATTACGAAACCCTTACTTGGGATGCCGGCAATCGCATCATTGGGTTTGGTAGGTTTGCAGGTATTGTGGGTACACACTATGCCTTTTTAATGTTGGGCAAAAAATATGGCTATTATAGCTTAAAACCTGCTAATCAACTTAAGGATTACGAAGCTTTATTAGACCAGTATAAAGGACTTGAAATTCCACCTGTTAGAATAGTGGTTTGTGGCGATGGAAGGGTAGCCCATGGTGCCTTAGAGTTAATGAAAAAACTTAAGATTCATCATGTGAGTCAGGAAGAGTTTTTAGAAGATGATTATAACAAGCCCATTTATGTGCATTTGCGTAGCGAAGATTACTATGCCCATAAAGATGGCCGCCCTTGGGATAAGCCAGATTTTTACAAGCATCCAGAAGATTACCTAAGTACCTTTAAACCTTACTACCAAAAGGCAGATATCTTTATCAATGCCGTGTTTTGGAAGGAGGGAATTGCTCCCTTTTTTACGCATGAAGAAATGAAAGGCAGTGATTTTAGAATTAAGATAATCTCTGATATTACTTGCGATATTCCTGGTCCTGTGCCTAGCACCCTTCGCAGTTCTACCATTGCAGAGCCCTTCTTCGGTTACAATGTTTTTTCTGAAAGTGAAGTGACGCCGTTTTTATCCAATATCATCGATGTTCAGGCCGTTGGTAATCTTCCTTGCGAGCTTCCTGTAGATGCTTCCATAGAGTTTGGAGAGCAATTAAAACGCCATGTATTGCCTTTATTGTTTATGGGTGATAAGGACGATATCCTCAAAAATGCTACCTTAACCCAAGCGGGTCAACTCACAGATAAGTACCAATACTTGCAAGATTATGTAGACTAAGCCTACAAGGTATCCATGCATTTAAAATGTCCTTTTGGACAAGCCTTAAACCCTATTTTGGAGCAAGGCCTGCAAGACAAATCTTTGTTTTCGATGAGCTGTGCTGGATATTTCTCATCCTTGGCTAATTTGCCATAATAAGGGGTCATGCCAAAAGCTGGAAGGGTATTTCCCCAATAACTGATAATAGGCTTGTGAAAAGCTGCTGCAATATGCATTAATCCTGTATCATTGGTTTGAACCAATGCCGCGTTTTTAACTAGCCAAGCACTTTGCGCCAAACTAATTTTGCCACAGAAATCTATGACTTGCGCGCCGCAGGCAGCAGCAATTTCTTTAGCCGTTGCTACGTCTTCTTTGCCACCCAATAATACCACTGGGAGTGCTTGTGCTGATATTTTGGCAATGATGTTTTTTGCGGGTAATCGCTTGGTAAAATGTTGTGCACCCACTGCCCAAGCTATATAAGGGGTTTCAAATACCTTAAAATTCAATACGGTTTCGGTTTGAACCGACGCCGATAAAAAGTAGTCTAAGCCATGGCCATCGTCTGCTACGCCTAAAGGTGCTGCGGTAGCCAAATACCTTTGAACGATGTGGATGTTGGGTAAGCTGTTTCGCTTGAAGTTTACGGCAAGAAATTTTTCTACATTGAGTTTATTAAACGCAAAGGATGGAACACCCAATGCTTTCTTTAAAATTAAAGTCCTAAGGTTATGGTGCAAATCGATGACATAATCATATCCTTCTGCTTGCAATTCAAGGCCCTTTTGGAGCGGAGATTTGTCTAATACCTGTAGCTTATCAATATAAGGATTATCGGCAAGGATGGCAGCAAATTGCGGTTTGGTGAGGAAATGGAGGCTAACATTTGGAATTTGCATTTTAATGCACCTCACAACAGGTGTGGTGAGCACAATATCTCCAATGGAGCTAAATCGGATAATTAATATTTTTAGGTTCAAACCGAAACTTAATTTTTGTTCAAATATACGTAATATCGTAGCTGCATGATTAAATATCCATTCCCAGTTCATTATCTAGAGATTGACCCTAAGATTAAGATGGCGTATTGCGAGGAAGGTCAGGGAGAAACCACCTTACTCTTTATACACGGACTAGCCAATTATATTCCAGTTTTTAAATACAATATCAAACCACTTAGCGAAAAGTTTCGTTGCATAGCCATTGATTTACCAGGAAACGGACTTTCCTCTCGGGAGGACTATCCCTTTACAATGCATTTTTATGCAGAGTCTGTGGCGAGGTTTATTCAACAGAAAGGCCTAAAGCAGGTTGTGTTAATTGGCCATAGCATGGGTGGGCATGTAAGTTTGATGGTATCTTTGCGCTACCCAGAATTGGTGAGCCATTTGGTATTATTTGCCCCTAGTGGATTAGAGGTATTTACAGACGTTGAGAAAAATTGGTTTAAAGGTTTATTGCATTTGGGTTCATTTGTATACAGCGATGCCATGAGTCTTGAAACGGTTATCAAACAAAGCTATTACCATAAGCAAAAAACGGGGTCGGAATCTATTATACACGACCTAAAATTATTGATGACAGGAGAGAAAGGAAAGTATTGGCGAAAGATGGTTAAAACCAATATAGAAGCCATGTTGGATGAACCTGTATTTCCTTACTTAGGAGAGCTACAGGTAAAGGTTTTATTGCTGATGGGAGAGCAAGATTTATTAATTCCCAATCGTCTCATTCATTTAACAGACACCTCTGCAAAGATTGGCGCGCGTGCTGCTGAAGTTATGCCCAATTGTACCTTAGAAGTTTATCCAAAATGCGGACATTTTGTGCAAATAGAAGAAGCAAATGCGGTTAATCTGCGAATACAGGATTTTTTGGCAACACCATAATTGGAATGCTTGGTTCCATTACCAATTTCCTGGTATTGCTGCCCAATAACAAATTATCTAACCAACTGTGTTCTGCCCTGTAAAGAATTAGCATTTGCGTGTTACTAGGGTCTATTTGCTGTTTGATGTTTTCTGCTACAGACATTTGGAGATTGCCTTTTTTAACCCTTAGTGAAACATTTTTGTAAGCCAGCTCATCAATATATTTTTCAGCATCAAACATCAATTGCTCACTTTCTGGGCCAACATAGTCGAAGTAAAATATTTCTAACACTGCCTGAAATACTTTAGAAAATGGAATGATTACCGCCAATTCATCGCTTAAGTTTTTTAAGTCGGAAGCATATACCAAATGGTAAATAGGTTCAAACCGATAACTGGCTGGAATGGCAATAATTGGAATTTTTGCTTGTGAGATAAGTTGAGCAGTGTTGCTTCCTAATATAACCTCACTCAAACCACTGGCTCCGTGCGTGCCCATGATGACCATGTCGCAACCATGATTTTTGAAAGTATCTTGTATGCCATCAGAAATATTATTGTTAGAAGTAACAGCCGCACTAACTTCTACCATTAAGGGGTCGAGGTTATTTTCTAAAATTGTCTTTTTAAAACTATCATGTAGCAAATCAATTTCTTGTTGCTCGTCTAAATAATAATTCTCAAAAGGAATATCTGTAACAGCTATAGGGAGTGGAATGGCATGGTAAAGCAGAATAGCACTATTGGTATACCTTGCAAATTCATAAGCATAAAGACAAGCGTTTTTTGCCTCTGGTGAGAAGTCGGTAGGAACTAATATTTTTAGCATAGCAGCAATATTATGTTTCGAAGATATAGATAAAATTATTAATTAACTTGATGGGTTTGCTTCAAAATAATGGTCGGTATCCAGATTTTTGCCATCTGCAGCAGCCGTTGCCAGTTGATCGCAACGCTCATTTAGGGGGTTACCGGCATGGCCTTTAACCCAATGGAAGTGAATTTGATGTTGCGGGTAAATGTTTAAAAATCTTTGCCATAGGTCGGGGTTCTTTTTGCCCGCAAAGCCTTTTTTAGCCCAGCCGAACACCCATTTCTTGTCCACTGCTTCGCATACATATTTGCTATCTGTATAAATATGCACTTCCGACTGAGGAATTTTAAGCGTTTCGAGGCCAATGATAACGGCAAGAAGTTCCATACGGTTGTTGGTGGTGAGTCTAAAGCCACCACTTATTTCTTTGTGGTGATGGCCACTTTGCAACACAATGCCAAAACCACCCGGACCGGGGTTTCCTCTGCTAGAGCCATCGGTGTAGATTACAATTTTCATGTTTAGGGTTGCAAGATAAGGCTTGTTCCTTAGTTTCAAATGAAGCATCTGCTGGGCTTGTTTCTCGAAGCTATAGGAACCAAGTATTTTCTGTAAAATGTCATCTACCTATAAATTAAGGTATGCCAAGGTGATAATTAGAAAATCTGCTATATTTGAGTTATGATTAGTTTAAAACATAACCAAGTTTATTTCTGAACCGAACTAGGTATAGTTTCCAATAGAACTGGTTTAATATTAAACATAACTAGGTTTATCCTTGAACCGAACTGGGTTCACCT
>JAIYAT010000011.1 GCA_027488905.1 Bacteroidota bacterium | reverse complement strand
CTCTACCGTTCCGGTTTGTTTAGTTTGTTTTCATTCAAACATACGCAGTCCATTGCTTTCATTAAATGCCCATAAGTGGGTGTATTTAAAAATAGGGGATAGATATAAATTAATGGTTTGGCTTGTGGACTGTATGAAACTATAGCGGTTAGTTCTACCAAACCCTATTCGCCTTTGTCGCCTCGTTACTTATTACATATTTCATTCTCACTTAATGTGTTTTGAATGTAATTCTTTCAAAAAATTCTTGCGATTAAAGTCCTTATTAATTCCAGAGTCTTCACCCTTCTTTATTGCTTTGATTAGCTCTTGTTTCTTTTGTTCTTCATATTCAAACATTCTTAATGCAGCGCGAACCACTTCACTTGCTGAAGAGTATTTCCCAGAACTAACTTGTTTATTTATAAAACCTTCAAAATGGTCGCCTAACAATATTGATGTATTTTTACTCATAACTTTATTACTTATTCAAATATACCAATTTCTGGTATTTTTAAAAAAATCATCTCAATTATTGGTAGCAAATAACTATTGAACACTTGCTACATTTTTCTTAATTCATTGGCTTAGCTCTTTTGTTTTTGGATCCCAGCCGCACTCTACCGTTCCGGTTTGTTTAGTTTGTTTTCATTCAAACATACCCAGTCTACCGCTTTCATTAAATACCCATAAGTGGGTAAATTGCTGGATACCAAATACTGCTCGGCGCCTCGGCTTCGCTCAGCGACCGGGGGCTTTGCGTTGCGACCGGGGACAAGGTGCTTCTATTCAGCAGTATTATTTCAATGGAAAAGTCCTTCGAGCGGAGCCGAGAAGTATATCATACAACGTCTAAAGGCGGTCCTTGAGCCTGTCGAAAGGCGTTCCCCGAGCGGAGTCAAAGGCGCTCCCCGAGCGGAGTCGAGGGGGAAGCCGTTCTCAATCAAAATCTGTGAACCTCTTTGGTATCTTTGAGAAAAAAGGTGGCTCATAAATGGCACGGCGCCTCGGCTCCGCTCGGCGACCGGGCTTTGCTCGGCGACCGGGGACTCCCCTCGGCGACCGGAGGCAACCATGGACTATGGACCATCGACTATGGACTTTGGCCCCTAGGCTACTTCCCAATACAGCAACCCAAGCCCTTCTAACACCAAGCTTTTCCGCCTTTCAGGCCACGCTCAGGCAACAGGAAAACTTAAAACAAAAACAAACATAAGAAAGATAAAATAAAATCAACCTTACAAATCTAAATATGTATAAAGTTACATTCAAATTTTAACGCATTCGAATTTAGCTGGGGTGAAATGGTTTTAAAAATAAAAATCTTATCAGATTAGTTCTTTTAAATTGTAAGATGATTTCATTACATATTTTTTATTAATGCATTAAATTAAATTATCTAATTTTTATAATTTAACTGTTGAGAATGTTTTTTAACCTTTAACAACTTAAAGATTCAATATCGCTGAAAATTGATTTTAATAAATTTGAATAGTTAGTTAATAACTATATAATTTATAATTAATCAATTTTAATATGAATTTCTACATTCCCTTTAATACTTATAAGTTATATAGATTGTTAACTATCATTTATTGCATTAAATTTTCTATTCTAATTAGCTCGGTACTGGCAAATTACTCTAAGTATAGCCTATTCTTATTTCAAAGTTGTTTTTGTTATTTTTTTTTACCGTTAAATTTAATTGCCTGCCCTATTTTTAGTGATGCAGGCTTTACTTGAATTTTGATATTCTGAATTTTCTCCACAAACTTTATTATTTGTTATTTTTAATATTCAATATTTATGAAAAAAAATTTTATCAATCATTTATTTTTAGTATTAGTTACCTTAATTTTTTCAACTAATATAAAGGCCCAATCTAATTTATGTGAGGATCCATGTCCTCCTGGACCAAAACTATGGAAAACAATCCCACTTTGTCAGGTTTTTAATTATCCAACTTTCGATGGAAACGGAAATGCGATTGTTATACGTGAAGTTAATACTGTTTTTGTTGAAATTGCTTACAGAATCAGAATTTGTAATGGTATTACCTCGTTTATTATAGAGGATTATGTATTCGTTGATAGTAGGAATTTCCTAGTTACAATTGACCCTTGGTTTGTAACAGCTATTGGATCAACCCCATGTGGTTATCCTAATCCGCCCACAACATCATCAATTAAACGTGCAATACAAGAAGCAATTCAAATTTTCTTGGGTATGATGGGCAATCCATCTGTTGGAAATCATGACGTATTTTTTAAAGGCTCATGTAATTCTATGGTTGTTCTTAGTTTCCCAGATAGTACTTTTTTCACTTCGGCACCTGACGATTTGGGGATGACCGATACTTTTTATGTAAATTCTTCATCTACAGTATCTCAATTCATACCATGTGAAGATGTTTGTTGTAAAGTCACATATAATTGGCAAGTTGTTACTTTAAGTAATGGTGAAACCACAAGTCGCTGGGTTGCTATATCTAGTGTTGGAGAAGGTGATGAGGTAAATTGTAGTTCTCAAGTGTTACCAGATTATAATACCTATTCTGGAAAATTAACAGGCAAAAAATTTGACCCAATTTCTGGAACATATATTGATGTTCAAGGTAACGTAGTACAACAGGAACCTTGTGATTTAATTTGTCCTAGGTTGCTTGCTCCCCCTCCTCCTGACTTTACAACTTCTATAAAGTCTGATTTGAGCAAGGATGCCAACAAAATTGATGTTAATGCAAGTCCAGTGCCATTTAATAATTTCTTAAAAGTTAATAGTAACAAAGAAATATTAAAAGTGCTAATTTATGATCTAAATGGTAGAGTTTTACTTCAAAGTAATTCTTTGGATGGGGATAGAATTAACACCACTGAAATTAAGAACGGAATTTATTTCTTGCAAGTTGAGTTTGCTAATGACATAGTTAAAACAATTAAAGTTATAAAACAGTAAATTCGCACAAGAGAAGGGGGAGCCCCTCCCTTCTCTTTTTTTAATTAGTTGTAATGAAGTATTTTTTAGTTTATATATTTTCTTTTATTTCATTCTCATCCTTTTCACAATACCATTTGAAAGGAGAAACATTTAGTGGGGTTGAAGTCCAAAATGTTACTCAAATTTTCTTTGATAATATAGGAAATCGTTATCAAGTAGTTGCTTTTACTAATGATTTTAGTGTTGATAGTTTTGGAAATAATATCATAATTCAAAACATTTTTGGACAACCTACTATTTACATTTTAAAATTTGATTCCAATGATACTTATCAATTTCATATAAAAATCAATGTATCACCAGCCAATCCTATAGATATCAAATTTGATAGTAACAATAATCCATATTTGCTTTGTCAATTTCCGCAAGCTGATTCCCTTTTGTTATATCATGCAAATGGTTTACTGTTTAAAAATGTTAAGCCAAATTATAGAAGGTTAACAGGAGATTCTCGTTTAACATTAGCGACAGCAATTTGTAAATTAAATCCAATTGGACAGTTTCAATGGTGTAATACAATTTTTCGAGAATCACTTTCAACCGACCGAACAACCAATAGAAATGCATTCCTATTTACTTCCTTAAATAACTCAGATATATTAAAAGTTTGCTTTGTTAATACACGTTTAAATGGAAATTTGAATGATACAATAGGAATGCAAAATAGTTCTAATGTTAAAAGCCTTTTTGTGATAGGTACAAGGCATCTTTTTATTAATTATGATTTGAATGGTAATCTTATTTCCCATTCAGAGCCATTTAAAGGACGACTGCAATTTGACCAAAAAGATTCTATTAATTTTTTTTATAGGTATTTGAAAGAAGTAAAATTGCTTACTGAAGGAGAAAATTCATATGCTTATTTAAACCTTTTTGTAAGTAAAACAGATTCTATAAATACTGTTTCAAAAGTGCCTTTATCTTATGGCAACAACTACCTGCTTTTGAAAATGAATCGCTTTGATAGCATTATTTGGGTCAAACCGCTTTATGTAGAAAAGTTAAATAAGTTTTACTCCGCTTATTTAATGATTGATTTTGACGTTGATATTGAGCGTCAAAAATTAATCTTTTTATTGAATTTTTCATTCAATGAATATAATGCTATTTTAAAACCTTCCTTAAATTCATTAAACACTAGTGGAAGCTACCTATTTCAATTTAATTTTAATGGTCAAGTAATTAAGGAAGATTCGTTTGGCCTAGCTACCAATTTTTATTCACTTGCTGTAAACCCATATAATAAGAATTATTGTTTAATTGGGCAATTAAATGCATCTAACGCTAGATTTTCTGGTTTTTTTCCTTCTAAACTTTCAAATAAGATTTTTCTTGGTCTTGTTTCAATTGATGATTCTGGAAAAGTTGATGCTCCAATTATTCCAATAATATCTAATGAAACACAATTGAGTACAAGCATAAATATCAATTCTGTAAATGCATCAAATGAAATGGTTGGATCTTCAGGTCGTGTTTACATAAATGGCTACTTTAGAGACAGTATTCAGTTAGCCTGTAATCGATTAAATAGCATTGGTTCGGATACCAATCAATTTGGTACCAATTATGGGGATGGTTTTGTAATTTACCACAGGTTTTCAAAATTAATAAATATTAATGATTGTAATTCCTTTCTTTCACCTAGCAAGAAATTTACTTGGAATGTCAGTGGCTTTTATTCCGATACTATTATAAGTAGTTTAGGTTGTGATAGTATACTCTCAATTAATTTAAACCTGAGAGGAAATTACTTAGAATTAGATACACAAGTTTTAACATCATATATTTCCCCTAGTGGAAGATTTAACTTAAATGTTTCTGGCGTTTATTATGATACTTTAATAAATTCTAATGGTTGTGATAGTGTTTATAGAATTAAACTTAAAGTTTTAAATTCAAGCAGTATTATTGATACGTTTAATTGTTTTCCAATAAAATTATTGAGTAAAAATCAATGGTTGATGAGTTCAGGTAAATACTTGGACACCCTAACCAATACAATAGGTGGAGATAGTTTGTTAACCATTCACTTTACATTAGGGAAATATGAAGTTAAAATTGATTCAGCAAATTGTATGGATATAGTAAGTCCAAGTGGTAAGTTTTTATTGACTCAATCTGGTACTTATTTTGATACCCTCAATAGTATCAATAATTGTGATAGTATATTTATCATAAATTTTAAAAAGTTAAATCCATTGCTCCAATTCGAACTATCTTCATGTGATAGTTTTCTATTACCTTGGAGTAGAAAATATATTTCACAAACAGGCCAATACTCGGATACACTTAAAAGAACAATTGGATGTGATAGCATAATTCTGATTAATTATACCAGCCTTATAACTTCCTCAACTTTCAAAATTCATATTTGTGATTCAGTAATTTCGCCTAGTGGAAAATATTACATTTCAAATTCTGGTATTTATTATGACACTCTTGTTAATAACACTGGGTGTGATAGCATTATGCAAATTTACGTAATGAAATCAGTTGGAAACTTTGAAATAATTAAATCTAACGATATCGATTGTGAAAATAGATTTTCTAGTCTTTTAGTTTCAGGCAATGATATTTCTAGTGTATTATGGTTACCCGACAACCAAATCAACAATTTAACCTCTTTGAATCCTAAAGTTTACCCAAATGTTTCAACTACATATTATGCTACTTACACTGATACTTTTGGTTGTAAGTTTATGGATTCAGTGTTTGTAGAAGTTAATTTAAATGATAGCATTGGTTTGTTTCCAAATGTATTTACACCCAACGGAGACGGGGTTAATGACTGTATTTCACTAAGGAAATTTCTAGATTTTGAGGAAGTAGAGTTTTTGGTTTACAGCAGATGGGGAAATTTGGTTTATTCAACAACAAATTCATCTGCATGTTGGAGTGGGGAGGACAATGATAGAAATCGCTTAACGGAAGGGGTTTATTTTTTTGTGCTGTCAGGAAAATCTAAATGTGGTTTAGAGATTTCCAAATATGGTTCAATTTCAATTTTGTATTAATCTAACTTTCTAATGATTAATACAATTTATCTATTAAAAATTAATATGAATATATTAATTTTTATGTGTAAAACATTAATTAATAGAAGCTAATGTTTGATAGGTAATTTGTTTTGATTCACACATCTTATATTTGAATTCTATTCATATTGGTTTTAAAATTGTATTCATAAAAATTAATAATATGTTTACAGGTACAGAAGACAATGAAATCAGCTACAATGATGCAGCGCAATTAACACAAAATTACAGAGACGCTCAAACACCAGGTTCTAATTATGTAAAGGGGGAGTATTTTAGTAAGGCTTCTCTTGAATCTGTTTTAGATCAATCTGAATGCGTAGGAATCAGGATTTATTATGGGTTGGATGAAAACAATGTTCAACGCCTAGTAATTGTTGGTGTTGATGCCAATGAAAATGATTTGGTTACAGGAGTAATTTTAGAGCACGGAATAATGTGCCCACCGATTTGTGGGGTCCCTAATAATTTAAATTCTTAATGCCTTAATGCGTTACTTACACTATATAGTAATATTTGAGGCATTAATCCCAGTAATTTTAGGTGTTTTTTATTATAAGCGGCTTAGAGATAAATTATCTAAGCCGTTTTTATTATATCTTTCTCTGCTATCAATACTTGAAATCATATCACTTTGTTTATCCCTTCGAAGTATTAGTAATCACTTATTCTATAATTTACTTGATTTACTAACGATTATATTCTTTACCTATATTTTTTGGATTGAAGAAAATAAGATTCTATTTTCTTTACTGGCCTTGGCGTTTATAGGTTCATTTTTTAATTTTTTGTTTAGAGATCCATTTTCTTTTAAAGAAATGAATTATTTTCTAATTTATTTATTAGTTGGTTTTATTTCTTTATTGTTTATTTCTATGTCAGTTACATCAAAAATTAGCATTTCTTTTGATAGTTTTAGATTTTGGTTGTTTTCTGGTTTTCTGATAACTTCACTTACCACTATTAATTTATATATTTTTCTACCAAGAATTATTTTACTAGATCCATCACATGTATTAGTTCAATACTATTCTTTCTTTAACTTTATCATTTCCACACTACAGTATCTCTGTTTTTCAATAGCTTTTTTATGCAAGAAGTAGATGATGTTTTTTTTACGATGGTGGTGTCCACCATCATAATTTTATTAATGTCTGGACTATTTGTTTTTATTATTTTTAGACATTTAAAATATAGGGCAAACGCTAAGGCAAATTTGTTTAAAGAAATTTATCTAGCACAAGAAAAGGAGAGAAGTAGGATCGCAATGGATCTTCATGATGATTTGGGAAGTAATTTACTTTGCATAAAAATGAAGTTGGACGAAATAAAATACCATAAAGAATCATTTTTGGATATCAATCAAGAATTAGATGAGTTAATTACATTAACAGCTGATGCTATTGTTAAAAATCGAGCTACCTCTCATTTGTTAATGCCTGAAAGTTTAAAAAGGTACGGACTTGAATCTTCTTTTAAGGATTTATTGAAGCATTATGAAAGGTTATTTAGCGTTACGTTTAATTGTGATTTGGCCAAGCGACTGCCTTTTTTAATTGAAATTAATGTATATAGAATTGTGAGTGAATTACTTTCGAATTCGGCTAAACATTCCAAGGCTACAGAAATTAGGTTATGGGTTTTTATGGAAGGTGATTTTTTAGATTTGAAGTATTCAGATAACGGTCAAGGTTTTGATTTTGAATCTTTGCAAAAAACTTCCACCTCTCTTGGATTGTCTAATATTAAAAACCGAGTAAGTTTTTTAAATGGGGTGCTAGACTTTGATAAAGAAAAGTTTGTTTATTGTATAAAAGTTCCAATTAGTTAAACAAATGAAATGTAAAGCTGCTATCATTGATGATCATGTAGGAATTAGGGAAGGATTTCGTGCCATATTAAATCGTATTCCTTATATCGATAAAGTAGCTGCATTTTCTGATTTTAAATCGTTTCAAGCCGAAATGAAGTATGAACAATTTAATTTGCTGTTACTTGATATTAATCTAAAGAATGAAAATGGCTTAGAGATTTGTAAACAGTTGAAAAATAAAGAATTTGAAGGTAAGATTGTAATTATTTCTTCTTTTACTGATCCATCATTTATTTTAAATGCTCATCATTTTGAAGCTGATGGATTTATTTTTAAAGATGCGGAATTAAACGAGATTAGATTGGCAATAGATACAGTTGTAATAAATAACAACAGGTATTTTAATTATGAAAGTCTAAATATAATTTTTAATAGTATCCAAAAAAATAATAGTAAACCAGAACTAACAGCCATTGAAATGAAAGTAGCTATTCATATTTGTGAAGGTTATACAACTAAACAAATTGCCTCGAAGCTAGAGTTGGGAACAGCTACTATTAATACACATCGACATCGAATTTGGAAGAAGTTAGATATACATAAGGCTTCTGAGTTGGTTACTTATATGATTTCTAAGGGATATTATAATTCCTCATTAACTTAGTTAATATTTTCATATTACATACGTTAGAATTAATTAATTAAATTAATTTTTTATGTTTCAAATATTAAATAATTTAATAATTATAAAAGTTATACTTTAATCTACATAACTAGGTTGAATCTATATTTGATTGTAAAAATAATAGTCGATTAATTTCGCTAAGATTAATATCATTATTTATTACCCAAATTAATTTTAATTTTTAACCTATGAAACACTTTTTTTTAATGAAGTTAATTTTTTATTTATTTATTAGTTCATTTTTTTATGGTTGTGAAACTATTGGCGTAGGTATTTTTGGGGTTGCAAAATGCGGTAATGGCAATTGGGTTAATTTAAGAAATTTCAAAAGAAAATTACCCGCTTTGAGTGATTCAACTAGTTGGGATTTTTTTATTAAAGGAGATTTTTCTAATAGAATAAGATTTTCAGATTCCAGTAAATATTCCCCTGAATCTATTTCTGGTTTAAAAGGGGAATTGGCAAATAATTTGGTTCAAATTAGAAGAAATATTACAGCTGAAAATCAAAAAATTAAACTTGATAATGACTTGAAATTAAGCTTAATTAGGACCAATCCTTGTCAAATTACAAATGAGCTAATAGAATCAATTTTACTTTCAGAACGAAATGTTAAAACATTTGATACATTGATGCAGCTAGCTACAAATCCTAACTTAACTTTAAAGGATAAAACTCAAAAATTTAATTCGCTTACCGACTCTGAAAAATCTGCTAGTGATAAAATATTTAATGATATCGAAAATTTAATTGAAATTAAACCTAAACCTGAAAAATCAAAGAACATCCCAATTTCTGGCTTTCCAGATTTAAGTTTGTTTGATTCATTAAGTATCGTAAATGAATTTTATTCAATTTTGAAATATGAACCAAGGTCTATTGCCTTGCAATTCTATGTTAATTTCAGCCCTAAAGAATTAGCTAAACCTTCAGTGAAGGATAATTTAAATTTACAAAAATTGCGTATTTCGAAATTGGTTTCAAACATTGCATCCTATCATAATGTCAAAGTTTTTTTGAATAATACCGATATATGGGCTCAAAATGAATATGGATTTTTTCTAAATTTAACTTATTAGTATGAAACTCTACTGCCTAATTATTTGTATTATTTTACTAGGATGTAAGTCGAGCAAAAAGGTTCAAGAACCAACTAAACCTAACTGTATTTTTGAAGAATCAGAGATTAAAGAAATCAAAAGGAATTTTTCTGCTGGATCTTATTTTGAATTTAAAAGCAATTTTAAAAATAAAAATGTGAAAGATTCAAACCTGCTATTTTTTAAAACTATAATGGAATGTAGAGAGATTTTAGGTAAGACAAAAAGTGATGTTGATACTAATACCATTTTTGAGAATATTAATTATCTTCTAACTTTCAATATAAATAATCTAGATAGTTGTTCAAAAAGAATTAATGAATTTTTGAATATTGATGCCAATGAAATTAATAGGATAGTAAATAATCTTATAACCAAACATGAAAATCTTAGGTTGAAAATATCAAATAGCTTTTCACCAAGTCACATGTTTTTTGATTCTCTTCATTTAAATACTAATTATAAGCAAGAGTTTAAAAAAACTATTAAAAATTATTTTGAAGCTACTGGTTCTTCAACGCCTAATTTTTTAAAGTTTATTAGTAAAAAAGTTGACTCAAGTATTGTTTTTGTTGTTCTTGTGGCTGATTCGGTGCCAAGTAGTCGAGTATATGATGTTGTAGGCATTACAAAGGATGAAGGTGTACTTGTGGATTCCAGCACTCTAATGACAACCTATTTTGATTTTTGCACATATAATTCTCCTAATTTGGTAATTTTAGCAAATTTTACAAAAGAATATTTTGCTATGGAGTTCCTTAAGAAACATTGGCTGGATTTAAATTCAAATTTTAACTTTAGTTTATATAATTTATCTGATATAGAGTTAGTCTTTTATGGAGGAGCTGACCCAGTTCCAACTTCTAGGGGTAAAGATGGACTCTCTGAAAGATGTATATATAAGGATTCTTCACATTTAAAAATTCCTTATCGCAGTTATAATGGGAAGGAAAAGATTACAAATATTTACAAAGATTCAATGTTTTCAAATGAGGATTTAGCCGTTTTAAGGGCCTATTCTTTTTATGAGGATTTAAAAGCAAGAGAGTACAGCATATTAAATAAATTTAAGTCAGTTAAGTTCATTGCCTTTGTTGGAGATAGTGAAGTGAAAGATAGAACCATTGGAATCAAGGGAGATCGATTTACAGCATTAAAGATTATTATCAATAGATATTCCAAATGAACAATAGTTTAATTGTTGTATTTTTTTCCTTGATAAACTATTGATTATATTAAATCTAAAACTTACACTTTAGTTATTTGATATTAAATATTGACTCAATTAGTTTTAAAATCTTTATAGTTTACTGTACTAAATAAGTTTTAAACTAATTACTTTACTTATATTAAGTTTTTTATATTAATCTTTATAATTATTACCTTGATTTAATGAGGATAAAAAAGGTCTAAAGTTTAACGTTGTTGTTCAATTGAATTGATTAGTATTTTTGCTTTTATAGTATTTCCCATTAACAAATGAACTAATTCTAATTAACGTTTTCACTCATTTTTAAACTAGTATGAAAAAGCTTAATTTAAAATATTCAAACAGAGTAATATTAGGATTGATAGCCAATCTTTTTATTATTTTTATCTCTTTTGCTCAGACCGTACCAAAACTTAAAGATCCAAGTAATCCATTGATTATAGAGCATGCGTTTTTAATTGACAGTTTGGGCGGATTAATATACTGGAATGAAGGGGCTTTAACACCTGGTTCCTTTTTTACAACTCATAGAAGTAATACTGGACTTGGAGATTTGGACAGTATGTTGGAAGTAATTACTTGGAAGGATTCATTGTTAGAAGATGAAGATAGCCCTGCCCCAGATTTGTATCATACGTTATATCAACAATATTATAATGGTTTAAAAGTTGAAGGGGCAGAATACACACTGCATCATGATGGTGAAGAAATTTGGATTTCATCTGGTTTTATTGCTGAAGGTTTACTTTTGAGCGTAACTCCACAAATTAGTGAATCTGTAGCACTAAGTCAAGCAATATCTCATTTAGGTTTTGAAACTTGGATTTGGGACAGTATTGAAACTGAATATCCAGATGGTGAGTTGTTAATTATTTTTGTGGCTGATAGTAATGGAAATGAGTCATTTAAGCTAGCTTGGAAGTTTACAATAGTCGCATTATCTGAATTATACAATAGTACTATTTATATAGATGCAACAACAGGTGGCGTTTGTAAAAAGTTGAGTAATATTCATGATGATAGTTTTAATCACTATTATTACGGAAACAAATATGATTTAGATACACGTGTTCATAGCACATGGATTAGGACTCGCCATTACCTTTTTGCAAATGATTTTACAAGAAATATTTATTCCACAGATGATCTCAATTACCACGATAGTTATTTCATCTCAGATAAATATTGGAATTGGGAAGATATGCCGTTTAGCAATGATGATATTTGGGGAAACGATAAATGGAGTGCAACAGCAGCACATTATTGTGCTTCTAAATCATGGGATTATTTTAAACAAACTCCTTTAAATAGAAAAGGTATGACAGGCTGGGGAAAGCATGTTAGAATTGTTGCAGATTACAAAATAAATGGTAACCACTATAACAATGCTTCTTATGTAACTTTCAATAATGAGGATTATATCCTAGTTGGCAGATATACTAATAACAACTATTTAGGAACTTATGACATTATTGGCCATGAATTTACTCATGGTGTAACTAACAGATCTAGACCCCTTCCTTATGAAAAAATATCAGGTGCTTTAAATGAGTCATTTTCTGATATTTTTGGATATATGATTGAAAGATATTCTTTTGGATACCATAGAAATTGGACATTTGGCGAAGATGCAAATGCTTTAGTGAGAGATATGAAATATCCAAACAGTTTTAGTAACCCTAGTTTTTATATGCAACCCCAATATTGGGTTAATGTGATTGGATGCACACCAGTAGCTGGCGCTCCTCCTACAGGTAATGACTTTTGTGGGGTACATTTTAATAGTGGTGTGCAAAACAAGTGGTTTCAGTTGTTGACAGACGGTGGAACAAATAATGTATATGGAAGCAGCAGGAATGTAGCAGGGATTGGGGCTGATAAAGCCGCGAGAATTGCCTATTATACCCTTATAAACTATAAAAACTATGATTTTCAAAACTCAAACTTTAATACGGTAAGAGCAAACTCCATAGCCTCAGCAGCTATTCTTTATGGAATGTGTAGTAACGAGTACAATAATACTTGCGCAGCATGGCATGCTGTAAATGTAGGTAATTACAACCCATGCGCACTATCATGGAGAATTAGTAGGTTTCTAAATAACTTAACAGGATTAAAAAATAATACTAAATCAGTTTTTGATGTTACATTATTTCCAAATCCAACAAGTAACTCAATTAAACTATTCGTCGAACAATCAGCTTTAAATGAAAATACAGTTTATAAAATAAATATTTTTGATAATCAGGGTAAGCTTGTTTTATCAAGCACAACCAGTAATATAAATGGTTATGAAATTAATGTTCAATCCATTTCAGAGGGAATATATAATTTAATTATTATTAACAGTAATTGGACAAAAAGCATAAAATTTGTAAAGCAATAGAATGAGGACTCTTTTAACATTTACAATCCTTTTATGTATTTTTAACCTGAAAGCGCAGAGTTTGAACTCTAAAATTTTTGGGAACAAAAATTATTTTGAATTCGGTAATACTTATGCGCATTATCCTAACGCAGGATTTGGTTATACTGATATTTCTAAAAGATATGTTAATTATAGAAAACACAATTACTTTTTAGGTTACACTAGAATTATTAAAGACAAGTACATTTTAGCTATAGATTTCACCTCTGGTTTTACACCTAATAACAATTATGATTCAAAATCGAAAGTTGGTGAAATTATAAGTTCAAATTTTAAAATGTGTAATCTTGGTTTGGGAAAATTATTCAACTTTTCAAGAATTCAAATAAATCCTAAAATTGCTTTGTCTTATCGGTTTTCGGGTATGCAATGGACAACTTTTGGATATAGAAATCCTGGCTCTGGATTATCAGAACCACTTTTTGCCTATTTGATGTACAATTCAATTGGCTTTTCAATGGGATTGGATGCTAATTATTTTTTTACTAAAAATTTAGGAATCGGTATTAAAGCAACTTACAATTTATATCCTTTTGAAAAAGCAAAACTAAGTTCTGGTAACACCATAGACCAACCCGATCGATTATTAATTGAAACCCATAAACCCTTAAATCAAGTGGTTATTTTAAACTTTAAAATAATCGGCAGATTATAGATATAAAAAAATAGAATTTATTAATTCAATACGCAAAAAAATAATTTATAAAATATTATCTATTAATCCATTCTAGCAAAACTTGGGCAATAAGAAATTTTTATCTATTAACAATAAAGAGCTAAATTAAAACTACTAGGGTAAGTTCACCTTTATTCTGGCGAATAATTAGATTATGAGTTTTAATCAATATTAGGTTGTGAATCGTTTTTTTATTTTATAAGTCAATAGAATTATATTCCATTAAATCAAACTCAACATGCCTTAAATTCTATTCATATCATAAATTTTATCTATTTTAAGTTATTTAAAAAAAAGTACAAATTTGTAATTTTTTTTAAGATGGGAGAATAGGGTAGTTTTTTGGGAAGAGGTGTCTTTGGGTAGATGCTAATTTCGGATAAGTTTAACAGACTGATAGTGATGATATTAAATATTTGAATATGGCAAAAAATTATAGACAACTTACACAAAGTATCCGGGGACGAATTAATCCCGAAAATTTTGCAATCAGAGAATCTTTTTCAGAAGAGCTTTCAACTATTTCCTACAGTGAGGTTTTGATATACATACGACTTGCAATGAAAGGCGTAGAACCAGAATACACACAGAAAAGTAGAGAGGCTGGAGAAAGAGTAAAAGAACATCTTAGTAATGGAATTATTAACGTCTCCTTCAAATATCAAGGTTCAGTAATGACCGATACACATATTAAAGGTTATAGTGACATTGACCTGCTAGTAATATCAGAGAAGTTTTATCAGTATGATGCAACAAGAGTAAAACAAATACTAACAAGTTCCGAAGAAAGAGCAAAGTTTTACCAGGCATCACTTGATAAATTACAACAAGAGTATAATATATCTTCTTACACAGGCAATTGCTTAGAGGACTTGAAAGGTTTACGACTAGATAGTGAAAGAATTTTATCAGATAAATATTCTACTAAAGATTTAACCAAACCGAAAGCAATTAAAATTAAAAACCTTAGTCTAAACAGAGAGGTTGACATAGTAATTGCGAACTGGTATGATGATGTTTCCTCAATTATTAACGACAAAGGAGATTACCGAGGTATTCAGATCTATAACAAGGACACTAACTCAAGGGAAAAAGCTGACTTCCCATTTCTAAGTATCAAAAGAATAAATGATAGAAGTTCAGAAACCAACGGAAGATTAAAAAAGATGATAAGGTTTCTAAAAAATAATAAAGCAAATTCAGACCAAAACATTGATTTGAGTAGCTTTGATATCAATGCAATATGTTATGACATAAAAGTTTCTGACTATCAAAATTTATCCTTCTATGAATTAGTACCAGTAATTTATAATCAAATGAAAAGTATTTGCACCAACCAAACGAAAGCTGATAGTATTGTTTCTGTTGACGGCAGAGAATATATTTTCAAATACAATAGTTCTAAACTTGAAAACCTAAAGAAACTTTTAGCTGAAGTAGAAGGGATTCTTCTTGACTTAAAATTAGCAATTCAAGTATGATAAAAAAGAAACTATTCATTGGCTCATCTTCCGAAGAATTGTCGCTTGCAGAAACCGCAAAATTACTTTTAGAAAAAGATTTTGACATTACTATTTGGAATGAAAAAGTTTGGGACACTTCTGTATTTAAAATTAATCAAAACTTTTTAGCTGACTTACTTAAAGCATCACTTCAATTTGATTTTGGTATTTTGTTAGGCACAAATGATGACAAAGTACTTTTCAGAGGTAAAGAAGTTTTGCAACCCAGAGATAATGTACTTTTTGAATTAGGCTTGTTCACAGGACGGTTGGGAACCTCAAAATGTGCATTCCTTATTGACAAAGAAATAAAGCTAATGTCTGACTTCAATGGGTTGACTTTAGCTCAATTTGATAAGGCAGACAGATCAAGTTTTGAAAAAGCAGTAATTCAGATTAAAGACTTGTTCCTTACAAGTGCTGAAGATGAAATAAATTTCTTTCCATCTGCAACTCTTGCTTCGGTTTATTTTGAAAATTTAATTGTTCCCATTTGTCGATTTATTATCGAAAATAACGGCTTTACTTCTAATGATTTCCACTATAAAAAGTGTAAAATAAATGTAATCATCCCTGATAGAATTAATGAAGATGTAAATCTTCAGTTTGAAAAATTAAAATCATCTTTTTCAACTGAGAATGTTTCCTTCAAGTATGCAGGAAGACCAAGACATATTACCATTGACACTCAGATTAAAAATGATACACTTGAATTCATTGACTTTCCGACAATTATTACAGGAATAAATCACGCAATTTCCAATTTGTTACCTAATGACTTTAATAAATTAAGCCCTGACTACAATTCAATACTTGAGAGAGAACTTAGACGCTTTATAACAACACTTAAGAAACTACTAATAAGAAATGGTTTTGACGAAATGGTAATTGTAAAAAGAAAGACAGAATTATAATTAAATAAAGAAGCTCTGCCCATAATAGCTAAAATTTCCTTGTTACCTCAGTTCAGGTCATAAAGCTCCGATTGAATGTTGTTTTTAGTAGAAGTCAGAAAATAGATAGAGGTTCATTCATTGTAGCCTTTATTTGATTGAATTCTTATTACTATTTTGGTTTAATACAGCATTATTAGATTTAAAAAAAACTACCTAATATGAACACAATCCTAATTACACTAGTTTCTTTCATTTCATTCAGTTGCTTTTCAAAAAATACCTATTTTTGGGTATTTTTAAGTGAGTGGAATATTGGAGATTTGTGGAGGATTGGCGATGAGGAAGTTTGCAGATATTTAAGTTAGTATCAAGACTTGTTAGATGAAACAACTATGAAAGCAGGAAATATAAAAGGAGCATTACTTGAATACATTGTTCGAAGTCTTTTAAAAAATTGTGGTTTTACAAATGTTCGGTCAGACAACTTGTTTACGTTTGAACGTGGTGGACTATTTTTCATAAATGGAAAAGGTGCGGCCCACGATGCTGATATAATAATGAACCCGCCTATTCAAATGCCTTTTGCATATCCAACACAATTACTATTTGAATGTAAGGCATACGGGACAAGTGCAAACTTGCCAATTGTTAGAAATGCCTTAGGACTTCGTAACGACTTAAACGAATTTGAAATCGTAACCAGAGACAGTTTACGAAAGCGTCAAAATAATAGAAGAGCAGCCTATGCTATTGATACAAGAACAAGGTTTCTTTACCAAGTTGGAGTTGCTTCAATAAATGATTTTAGCAAACCTGCTGTAGAATTTGCTGCTAACAACAAAATCCCTCTTCTATCCTTAGACTGGTTTTTGGGTGCAAATACAATAAGTAACTTCAATAATATCAACCAAACATTAATTGACAGTTTTGACCAACAAGATATTCAAAACCTTTATGACTTTCTAAAAGACAGAGACGGAGATATGTATCACGATAAATATTCAAGAACACTTACATTTTTACGTTCTGACAACATTATTGGTGACATAGTTACGGCAGCTAATGCGACAATTAACTACTCTTTTGTTGGACTTTTAGAAACAGGCGATATGGTCTTTTTATTCGCCCGTTCACGTTCCGAAGACAATATACTTAGCAGACAGAATGGTTTTGCTTCATTAAAAGCAGAAATTCATTGGTCGTCTGACAGACCTAATCTTTGGGAACTAACAGTTTACAATTCAAATAACAACAATCTGCGGACTAATTTTGACTTCTATGTTCCCAAACGAATATTTAATCATTGGAAAACATTTAACCTCGACAAATCCACAGCATTAGACATAAAACAACAATTCTTTTCAAAAGTCTTTGTATTTAATCAAAAAAATAATCCAGAAGCACCTTTTTCAATAATCAATATAGACAGAGAATGGCTGGACAGAGCTAGACAACAAATAGACTAAGAATAGGGCAGTTAAAAAGCATAATGAAATATCAACCAATTAAATGCAGACACTAAAAATTAAATTTGAAAATTGCTACGGCATAAGAAAACTCGAAAAGGACTTTGATTTTTCGACACGAAGGGTGTTTTCACTCTATGCTCCTAACGGTTCAATGAAAACAAGTTTTGCTAAGATCTTTAAAGATTTTAGTTCTGGTAAAGAGACAAAGGACACGATATTTCCAGAAAGAGTAACCATAAGAGAAATTAAGGATGAAACTGATACAGACATTGCCGCTACTCAAATTTTTGTCATAGAACCTTATGTTGAAAACTATAAGTCTGAAAAGGTTTCAACGCTACTAGTAAACCAAACATTAAAAGGACGATACGAAGAAATTCTCAAACAAATTGAACAAGAGAAATCAATACTAATCAATAAACTAAAACAACTTTCTGGACTTACAGGTAGAATAGTAACCGTAGAAACAGAATTATCGAAAACTTTTGGCAACAAATCATTCTTTGAAATTTTATTATCGCTTGAGTCTTTGATAACTGAGAGAACCGAACATCCCTTTTCATCAATCATTTATTCGAAAATTTTTGACGAGAAAGTAGTTGCATTTTTAAATACCAAAGATTTCAAAAGACAAATCAAGGAATACATTGAAAGATATAATACCCTAATAGAATCATCTAAATACCTTCAAAAAGGATTTAATCACTCGAATGCATCAGAAATACAGAAAACTTTAAAGGGAAATGGGTTCTTTAAGGCTAAGCATTCTGTTAATCTTTTCAATGGTTCTACAAACGACACAATAACTTCTGAAGACGACTTTCAAGAACTAATCACTAAAGAGTTAGAAACCGTTTTAAGCGATGGTGAGATTCAAAAGAAATTTAATGAAATTGATAGTAAACTCTCAAATGTACAGCTAAAAGAGTTTCGTGAATATCTTTTTGACAATAAAGGAATTTTAAATGAATTAGCTAATCTTGAAAATTTCAAAAAAGAGATTTGGTATTCATATTTGGTAGAGCAAAAATCACTTGTTCAGACATTGTTAGAGGAATACAAAAAAGGTAAGGAAGAAATAGAACAAATCGTTTCGGTTGCGAAATCTGAGCAAACTGAGTGGAACGGTGTCATTGATATTTTCAACAAGCGATTTTCAGTTCCCTTTCAATTGAGGCTAATTAATCAGGACGATGTAAT
This sequence comes from Bacteroidota bacterium, assembly GCA_027488905.1. Lineage (GTDB taxonomy): Bacteria > Bacteroidota > Bacteroidia > UKL13-3 > UKL13-3 > B1. Next base: position 34,624 of record JAIYAT010000011.1, on the reverse strand, counting down.
ATTAAAAAGCGAATCTCCGAATTTAAGCTTTGTTTTCAATGACAAATTGCAAAATCAATCAAAAGATGTTGACGAAACAGCACTTCTTAGCGTATTAAGTCAAGGTGAAAGAAGAGCATTTTATTTACTGAATATAATTTTTGAAGTTCGTGCTAGAAAGAAATCTGGACAAGAAACAGTATTTATCGTTGATGATATTGCAGATTCATTTGATTACAAGAATAAATATGCCATCGTAGAATATTTAAAGGAAATTTCAGAAGAACCAATATTCTATCAAATCATTCTTACTCACAATTTTGATTTTCATAGAACAGTAAGTAGTCGCCTAGATATGTCTAGGCAAAACAAATTAAATACAGTAAAAACAGCAGCTGGTATCACCTTAATTCAAGAGAAATATCAAAACAATCCTTTCTTGCATTGGAAGGACAATCTTCATACGGATAAAGCAATGTTAATTGCTTCTATTCCATTTGTTCGAAATCTTGCTGAATATTCTGGTAATAATGCTGACTTTCTTCTTTTAACATCATTGCTTCATTTCAAAACGGACACAAATACCCTAAAGATATCAGAAATTGAAGCAATTTTTAAAAGAAACCTTGCTGATAAAGCAGGGTTAGCTTTGCCAGACCCAAATAAAATTGTAATTGACTTAATCTACGAGACAGCTGAAATCATTTATAATGACCCAAGCGAAATTGTAGAATTAGAAAACAAAATCGTTCTATCAATAGCTGTAAGACTAAAATCTGAAAATTACTTGATAAGGGAAATAAACGACAATCCTTTTTGGACAGCAATTACAAAAAACCAAACATTTGAACTAATAAAGAGATTCAAAACAGACTTTCCTACTAGAACAAATGAAATGAATCTTCTTAACCAAATTAACCTAATGACGCCTGAGAATATACATCTAAACTCCTTTATGTATGAACCTATTTTAGATATGTCAAACGATCACTTAAAACAGCTATATAATGAAACAAAAACCATACTGGCATAGAAGACACTATTTTGGAATACACTTTCGGTTGAATGGCAGATGATGTTCTTACTAATTTATAAGTTTAACTAAAATTTTGAATCTGTCTACTTTTTTTAAATTACAGAAAAATATGGAAGAAAAATCAACAACGCAACAAATTGAGGACTTGAGGAAACAGCTTGAATTAACAAAAGTAGAACTTGAAAAGGCTCAACAAAAGCAACAAGTTGTTGTTCAAACAAATCCTCAAGATAAATTTATAGAGGCTTTATTTGATAAAGGTGGACAAATGCTAATTGATTATTCAAAAATGACCTCAGAAACACAAAAATACACTATAGACAAACAAACTGAAATTGAAAAAGAAGAACTTATTATTATTAACAAACTTGATACAAAAGAGAAAATTTACAAAGGCTCTTTGATAGGCTTATGTGTAATGGCTTTGGTTCTATCTGCACTTTTTATTCCTAAAGCTGAGGTTGTTATCCCTGTATTGAGTTTAATAATCGGATTACTCTTTAAAAGCAATTCTTTATCAGATTTTTTTACACATAGTAAAAACAAAAGCAAAGAATCGACGGAAGATTAAATTTAAACAAATTAGTAACTAAGTTATCTGCCTTTATACTTTCAATATAGATAGCAGGGCTGTTTTGTAAATAGCCATCTTTTACTGCTGCATTCAAAGCGGCTTTTACTTTGCTATAGTAGGAAGATTGAGAGTTTTGAGATAAGCTTTTGTTATTTTTACTTTTGGCTACATATTGTAAGTAATGTTTAAAGTCTTCTAGCCAATCTTTGTTTATGTCTTTGAAGGAATGTTTGCCATTGGTAAAGCGTTTAAGGTGTTTTAAGGTACTATCCCATGTTCCCCAATTTCCTTCACTATTTTTTCTTTTTTTTGTAAGGGTTTCAAAGTAATCAATAAAACTAGCATAGCCTTTATTCATATCCCTAAATCCATACTCTTCATTTTTTATTTGTAAAACACGCTTAGACCTAATGGCATCTGCCAATGCCAAAGTTTTACGATTTTCTTCTTTTTGTTCTTTTGTTAGCTTGCCTATTTCTGGTTCTGGAAATAAGTAAAGCTGCAAGTATTCATATTCCCTTTTGCCATCTAGGTAATAATCTAGGTAGAGGCTTATTTTTTTTCCTTTCCTGCGCTGCCTAAGTGTTATATTCATGCTGATTTAAAATTAAAAAGGTTGTCAATTGCTTTTCTAGTGATGATAGTTCTACTCCCAACCTTAACAATTTGTAGTTTGTTGCTAGAAATAAGTCGTTGTATTGTTCTGCGACTTGCACCAATTAATTTTGCCGCATCATCAATGCTAAGAAATTCCTTTTGCTGTAGGGCAATTTCAAACGAATGAAGGGAGTATTGCTCTGGCTTTGCAGCAGCCTCTTTGAAGTTGTTCAACTTTTCTTCCCGTTTCAATTGCTTATAGTGGCGACTATTACATGCGTGGCTACAATACTTTGTGGTCAGCATTTTTGCCGTGTACTCCTTACCGCAATAGATGCATGTTTTGGTTATTTCTATATTACTTGCCATGTGTCAGTATGTGTCCAGTTGTGTCTATGTGTGTCAGAGTGTGTCTATATGTGACAAAATCTCGCCCACTACTTAACTTACCTCACAAAATTATAATTTGGGCAACAAGCGGGCAACAAATATGGGTAAATAAGGGCAAATTGTGAACAATTAATAATTAACTAAATTGTTAAAAATCAGATAAAAACAAGCAAAAGAAAAAAAGAGAAAGGTGTTTTACTTCCCAATACAAAACTTCCCAAAGATATTCTTCAGCAAATCATCATTGGTGATTTCGCCGGTTACTTCTCCTAGGTGGTAAATGGCCTTGCGGATGTCGAAGGCCAAGAGCTCGCCGGTGCGGTTCTGTTGCATGCTTTCTAATACTTGTTCTAAGGATTGTGCTGCATCGCTCAAAGCTTTAAAATGCCTGATGTTGGTAATGATAACATCGTCTCTGCCCGTGTCGGTTTCTACCACGGCACGCAATCGCTCATACAATTGGTTCAAACCGTCTTGTGTTTTAGAACTTAACAAGATAAGGTTTTCATAGCTAGCAAATTTCTGTCTCAAGGCGCTTGTCTCGGCTAGGTCAATCTTGTTGGCAACCGGAATCACAATGGCATCCAAGGAATTGAATTCTGCCAACTCATTTGCTAAGCTTTCTGGGCTGGTGGTAATGGCATCAAATAAATAGACTACAATGCTTGCCAGCCTAATTTTCTCATAGGTTTTTTCTATGCCAATGCTTTCAATTAAATCGGCAGTATGGGTGCGTATGCCCGCAGTATCTATGAGTCTAAAGTTGATGCCGCCAATGCTAAATACCTCTTCAATGGTATCTCTGGTGGTGCCTGCAATATCACTCACAATGGCCCTGTCTTCTTTGATGAGCGCATTGAGCAAGGTAGATTTTCCTGCATTGGGTTTTCCTGCAATCACAGTAGGTACACCATTTTTAATGGCATTACCCGTTTTAAAACTAACTGCTAAAGCACGCAGCATATCGTGCAAGTTGCTCACCAAAGTATGTAATTCTGGTCGGCTGGCAAACTCCACATCTTCCTCGCTAAAGTCGAGTTCTAACTCAATTAACGAAGCAAAATTGATGAGCTTTTCACGCAAGTTGGCAATCTCTTTAGAGAAGCCGCCACGCATTTGGTTCATTGCCGTTTTATGGCTCATCTCAGAGTCGGAAGCAATTAAATCTGCCACCGCTTCTGCTTGGGTTAAATCGAGTTTACCATTTAAGAAAGCCCTTAAAGTAAACTCTCCGGGTAGCGCCAAACGAGCGCCATTTTCAACCAAGGTTTCAAGAATTTTTTGTTGAATATAAGGCGAACCATGGCAGCTAATTTCAACGGTATGCTCGCCTGTATAACTTTTGGGTTCAACAAAAACAGTGGCCAACACCTCATCAATTACAATATGTTTCTGTTTGAACCTACCAAAATGCGCAGTATGCGAGGCAACATTGCTTAGGTCTTTGCCTTCAAAGCAATTGCTACTAATGCTAAGCGCTTTTTTGCCACTGATTCTAATTACGCCAATGGCGCCCACGCCGGCAGCAGTGGCCAAAGCGCAAATGGTATCATCTGGGTTATAACTGTGTTTGTTCACTATAAACAATGTTGTTTTTTAAGTTCGAGCACTTCTTCGCCATACAATTCTGTAAACTTAAATGCCAAAGATTTATTGATTTGCTCACATGCCTTTATTTTGTCTTTTTTTGAAAGGAATATCAAGGCAAGGTTTCGGTAACAATAGGGATTTCCTGGATTGATTTTAATAGATTTTTGAATCGACTTAATGCCATCCTCTACCTTGCCTAATTTAAACTGCACATACCCTATGTGATTCCATAAAAATGGGTCTTCTGGGGCAATCTTTAAGCCTTCTTCTAGGTATTTGGCCGCCTCTTCAAATTGTTCCATTTTTTGCAATTGATAGCCAAGGTTTACATAAACACCAACATAGTTGGGGTCCATTGATTTTAGTTTGAGCAAGGTTTCTTTGGCCTCTGCAGTTTCTCCGTTGTTAAATAAAGCGCCCGCCAAATTGTTGAGGGCATCTTTGCTATCGGGTCTAATGGCCAAAGCTTTTTTGCAGTCTTCAATAGATTGAAGTTCATAGCCTCCAAATTGGTTCATGTTCCCTCTGCTCAAATAAATACGGTACCTGAGGGTGTCTTCTTTGGCAAGTTCTAGCGCTTTGTCAAGGTCTATCATCGCATTGTTAATGTCTCTAACCTTATAAAAAAACTGCGAACGGGTATAATATACCACTGCTTCATTGGGGAATTTACTAATCCCTTCTTGCATGCTTTCCCAGCACTTTACTGTATTGATGTTCATTAGAATCATGCTGCGTAAAGAAATGTTTTCTGCTGTTAAGCCGCTATCATTTATATGTTTGTTGACAAGGGTTAATACCTTTTGTGGCATTTCTTTCTGGGCTAAAGCTTCAATCTCTTTCAAGGTTTGGGCATGTATGGTATGGTTCAAACCGAAACCCCAAAAGAAGCCATATAAAAGGAGTTGAGGAAGGTTAACTTTCATGGTTATTTTTTCTCCAACACCAAAACAATTTTATTAAAGTTGGCAGCAGCATTAATTACACTTCTGTACTGTACTGCTTCCTCTAATGGAAAGTGTATTTGATTATAAACCTCATCGCAAGTTACAATGAGTTTGTTGCCTTCAAGTTTATAGGTAGCCACAAATCCAGCCGCATTGTTTTTAAAGGGTTGAACCGAGAGATTGAGTTGCTCCAGATTTTTGATTTGATACCCTTCAGGAATATTGAAGGTTATGATGCGGTGGTATTCGCGGTTATAATCATTTTCGATGGGCAATACCCTTTGTTTTTCTTGGTACATCTCGGATTGTGGTCCAATTAAATCACCAAACTTTAACAGAATTTTATTACCCGCTTTCTCAATAAAATGATGCGAACTCAGTTTGCTTTTTACCACCAAGGGCTTGAGCATAAGGTTTTCGCCACCTTTGTTTTCTATATCAATCGTTTTTATGCTGATGTCTGGGTGCAAACCTTTTACAATAGACTCTTCAAATTCTTTTATCTTGTCTTTTTCTATGAAGTCGAAAATGGGTTGAAAGTTTTGCGCATAATAGCCCGTGTATTCCTGCTTGTAATCGATGTTTAAACTATCTGTGCTTTCATCTAAACTAGCAGTAATATACATGTTGTGTTGGGTATGATTGCCAGGGTAGGAGGGGATGAATTGCACTTTTCCAGCACCTGTATTAAGTTCTCCCACACTTACTTTTCGCACAAATAAGCCATAGTTTTCGAGGTAACTGCCAGGGATTAAGCCCAAGCGATATAGTTGTGCAAAGGGAGCCATGTAGGTTTTTAGTTTAGGGAAGTAAAGCAAGAAATCGTTTAAGAACGCATAAGATTCAAATTCCTTGTCGAAACGAATATTGTAACGATTGCTGGTAACTACTAGTTCTTGTTCGATGCCTAAACTTTCATAAATATGGTAAAACAAACGCGTTGCACCCGTTTCATTTAAAGTTTTAGATTTGAGAATACTGGTGAAATTCTCAAATTCATCGGCAGGATTTTCCACAAAGGTGAATTCCTTTTTGATGTAGTTTTCTACGGCTCTAATTTTACTGGCATCATCTGTGGCGGCTTTAAGGTTGCAGTTTTTAAGGATTTTTTCTAAGGCTTTTTCTTCTTCCTTGTTGAGTTTACCACCCATGTTTTCAAAAATATTCTGACTTACAATGCCGTAGTTATAAGGGTTTTTCTTGCCCTTAGCGGTGTTGTAAAACAATTGATACATGAGTTTCATTTTATTTCCACCTGCATTGGAAAAAGGTTCTTCGGGAATGGCTGGAATGTTTTCTTGAATGCCCACCAACATGTTACGATCTGCAAGGCTCGTATCTTCATATAAAGTGGTATAGCCACCCAAAGATTTGCTAATAAAGATTAAATTTTCGGGACTGATAATCTTCACCATAGATTTGGCAATAGGCGTGTTGCTTTGCATGCCAAACCAGGTTCCAGTGTAATTCGGACTTCTCTTTACCAAATAATAGTATTCTATGAAGCTACCTTTTTCTGCGCCAGAAACAGCAAAGTACTGCACCTTGCTTTCATCCTCGCGGGTACCTTCTTTGAGGGCATCTTTTCCGAGGGTTTGAATGGTGCCACTGTTAGAGATTACCCGAGCATCATAAGCTACCAAATCAAAAGCCCTAGCAAATGAAACATATATTTTATTGTTGCGGTCTATGGCATCTTCTGAGTTTACATAGCGCACGCCATGAATATAAAAGTATTCAAATAGGTTTCCGTCCTTGTCGTAGGCAAACTCAACCACACGCTCATCAATCACTTCTAATTCGTCAATGGTTTTTAGGTCGTGACCCTTGCAATACTTCGCAAAATCTGGGTTTGGTTCAAACTGATACTTTAAAGAAAACTGTGCTTGTGAATGTGTAATTAACAACAAAAATGCACAAATGCTAAGGATATGTTTCATGGGTTTATTGTTTAATAATGGTTTGTTCGGCATATGATTTTTGAATGGCTTCTACCATGGTATTATAAATGGAGAATTGGTTTGGATACAGCATCAAAGTGCTTTCTTGTTGCAGCTCACGACGTATCAAAAGGTTTTGTTGTTTTTGATATTGAACTTCGTATTTAAAAGATTCTTTTTCCCAACTTACGTTTTTTGGAATATAATTAACTTGCCATAGCGGGTCTATTTCTAGGCAAACTACGTATTCATTGCGGCGTTTGTAATTGTATTCTAATGGCACATTTCTTTTGGCGTCAATCTTGGAAGGGCTGCCAACTTTCTCTAAATTGAGGTTAATGAAAAGTTCATTATCAGCAACTATCGCATATTCTGGCAAACTAAATTTATAATGAATGTAAAGAGGTTTGTTCTTATCTTCTAAGTGCTCCAACCAAACTGTATCAATGGTAAACCTGTTGCTGCCTTTAAGCAGATAACCACGACATTGTTTGAGCAAGAAGTTATAATTGCGTTCGCTCATTCTGTCAATAAAGTTCACGCGCTTATAGCCTGTTAAGGTTACTTTGCCGCTGCCCGAAATACTTTTTCCGTTGAGTTTTATATAGCAAGAATCGAGGGTTAAATTTTGTAAAGGATCAACTTCTGGAACGGTTTCAATGGCATAATGTTCGCAATCCTCAAGCCCAATCATGGCCTCTTTGCCTTGTATAAACCCAGAAGGCATGCCAAAAGGAAGATTGCTAGCTGTGGCATCTAGGAAGATAAATTTACCTTGATGCTTTACGGCGCAAATCATGTGGTTGTCTGTATTGGGTGTGGGTAGTTCGGTGTATTTATAGGGAAGAGATCTACTGCCTATCCAAACCAAATGCGCTGGCAATTGCTGACTTCTCAACAGGTTATACAACATGTTCGACATCCCTTTGCAATCGCCATAGCGTTCTTGCAAAACTATGCTGGCTTTGGCCGGAATTAACCCCGCATAGCCAGCTTCCAAAGCAATGTATCTTATGTTGGTTTGAACCCAAGAGAAGATGGCTGCAATTTTTTTGAGGGTATCTGTTTCGTTTTTAACAATGGAATCACTGAGCGATTTGTATTTTTCTGCGGGTTCAAAAGTTTCCTTTAAGAAATTGCAATTCCAACGGTACAAATCGTCTAAGTTGCCAAGCACATTTACCTTTCCTTGCTTGCCCTCATAAGATTTTATGCGCACATGTATTTGTGTAGAAAGGTATTCAGACTCTGGTCCGTCTCCTTCAAATTCTAATCTTTTTGCTGAGCTGCCTTCCCAAGATAAAGAAGTATTGTTTCCTTTTTGAACCGATTGAAAGTTGAAATTGATAAGATGCAGGCGAAAAGTATCCATGGCAATCGCAAAAGAACTAGGATGATTTACTTTAAAAGAAACATGGTCATAATCGAAATAAGGAGAAACAGAGAATTTAGGCATCATGTGTAAATCCTTAATTTCATAAGTAGTTTCTATTACTGTTTTTGCACCTTTCTCGATGAGTAGAAAACGGAAGCTTAGCTCTTTTGAATCGTCATGGAAAATATTGTTGTTTACAAAATCATTTACCTTAAAGTCTTTTATTTCTTCCTTTTTATAATTCTTACCATTAGGCGAGTAGAGGATTGCTTTATAAGAAACCAAGGCATAAAACCCAGAAAAATGAATAGAGCGTTTGGTATACCCGCTGTTATTGTCATCTAGGTAGAAGAATTCTTCACGCGTGGTATAATATACTTTGGGTTCACCCTTTTCTAGTTTTAGGCTTACATCAGCAGCTTGTTCTGTGCAAACAACTTTTGCATTTGGGTATTTTTCTTTCAGGCGTGTGTAGTCCTCCATTGCTTGCGCATTTAGGTTCAAACCGAAAAAAGAAAAAGTGATAAGAATTAAAAAACAGGCTTTAGAATAGTGCATGAATAATTATTGAATTATGGTAATGAGTTCTCCATGATTATAAAAATAAGCACCTAGGCGTTTGCCAGTAGCATCAAAGTATTCGCAAAGTCCTTCTTTGTAACCATTTACATAGTTTTCCTTCATTTTAAGGTTGCCATTGCTATGGTATTCTAAAACTTCGCCATGTAGATCTCCCATTAAATAAGGTTCTATACGCATGATTTTGCCTGTATTGAAATAGGTTTTGGTTGGCTTAATTTCATTGCCATTGGCATAGAATCTTTCCTCTTGCAAAGTACCATTGGGATGAAATATTTTGTATTCATTGTGATAGGTGCCATTGCGCATTTCATAGGTGGTACTTGGGTTTCCATTGGCATAAAATGCCTTAATCACACCATCGCCATTAGGGGTAAAAATGGTGTCTTTAAGTTTATTTGTTTTATCCTGGTAGCTATACCCAATCAATCTGCCATAAGAGAAATAACGCACTTCTCTGAGTTCTCCAGAAGTTGCATAATATTTAGACTCCCCATGTTTTTCGTCTTCATAAAAGCCAATTTCAGATTCTACTTTACCGTCGTTGTATAGCCAAGTATTTTTGCCATGACTTAAGCCATCTTTATAATCAAATTTTCCAATAGGTTCGCCAAAATAATTATAGTCTTCCCAAGTGCCAGTGCTGTATCCGTAATATTTAAAATACTTTCTTTTAACCTTTCCATTAGGATGAAAAACAAGCCAATCTCCATGAGAGTCACCTTCAAAGTATTCTCCTTGCTCATTGATTTTCCCATTAGGAAAGTACCAAGTGGCTTTGCCATGAGCATAGCCATTTAAGAAGCCGCCTTCATATACTTTTTTGCCACTTAAACCTTTTAGACTAAACCTAGCTGTTCCAGTTGGAAAAGTGGCAGAGTCGATGCTAACTCCGTTGGTATCGCAATGGTGAACCTCTCTTAAGATGCCTCTAACATATTTATACTTTTTATAGTATTTGCCATTAGATAGAAATTCATACCCCCAATCTTTTTTATTGTCGGCAAAGTAAAAATATTGGTTTTCAACAGCTCCATTCACTTCATAGTTTTTCCAAATACCAAAGCGCTCGCCATTCATATAATGTCCTTGGGTTTTTACTTTTCCATTTGAATAATAAGCGGTGTACAAGCCGTCATATTCACCTGCTTTATAATTAATGGTTGAGCTAATAAGGTCCTTATCTAAATAATTTGTAATAAACCCTTCTAACTGCCCTTTCTCATAAACCTCTATTGAATTAACTACGCCATTTGCATTATAGAATTTCCATTCACCTTGGCGATTATCGTCTTTAAATAATCCTTCTGCTGTCTTATCTCTGTAGTTATTATATAGCACTACAGGAGTGCCAGAGCGGGAGATTTTGTTTTCGTAAAAAACCTTGCCATATTTATCATAAAACTTAACCGATTTCCATTCACCTTTTGCGTAGGTGTCGAACCTAAACTGTTTTCCTGCATGGTCAAATCCAATTTCATCGCCATTTACTTTACCGTTTTCATCTAAGTTGGATTGTACCTTTAGTTTTCCATTGCTATAATATTTTAGCCATTTACCAGACATTTCACCTTTGGCAGCAATTCCTTCTTGCTCTAGTTGTCCGTTGATAAAATAGGTTTTATAAGGACCTTCCAGAATGCCGTTACTAAAATTACACTCCTTTCTTAGGTTCTTATTTTCCCAGTATTCTTTATAGATACCTGTAATTTTCCCTGCTTTGTATTGGGCTACTTCTTTTAGCTGTCCATGTGCATAGTAGTCTTTTGCTTCTCCTTCAATTTCGCCTTTCACATAAGCGTAATCACTTTTTATACCCCCACTTGGGTAGTATTCAATAGATTTTCCTTCTCTTAGGTCGTTTTTATAATATTGTTTATTCGATACAGCACCATCAGCATAATAGGCCAACACTTCACCTTCCACCAATTCATCAACATAACTACCTGTTTCACTTAAGAAGCCGTTTTTAAAGAATCGATAAGGGCCATTGAGCTTACCTGCTTTGTAACTAAATACTCTGGTGGTGTCGCCTTTGCTATCAAAATAATACCATTTTCCATCGCGATTACCAGCATTGTCAAAATTGCCAATGACATCTATATAACCTTCTTCGTCGAAATAAATAAACGTTCCAATGGTTTTGCCCTCTTTGTTTAAATTGCCATAAGCTTCTGGATTGAACCCATCATAATAGAAGTAACTTAAAGACAAATTTTTGCCATTCCAATTAAACGGCTTAACATCATGTTGGTCTTGAAATACCTTTAAGCAGGCCTCTCTGCATTTCTTAATGGCATCAATTTTTGACTTTACTTCTTTTTCAATTTTTTCATTGTCACTGCTGGCCAATAGCAATAAGTTAAAGCTTACAAAATCTTGTGTTTTAAGAAAGTCTTTAAAAAATGGTAAGTAAAACTTGGTATAAAATCCTTCTTCTTTCACGGATGAGGCAGCTTTCTCAAAAACCAAGTGCAATTGTTTGTTCATAGGAAATTGCTGTTTCCCAGGAATTATATATTTATCATTCAAGGCAATTTGATTTCCAATCAGGAAATCCAAATCTTCAAACTCACTTTTTAAAATTGGATTTTTAGAGGAGTTAAGGATTTGAGAGCTGTTGTCGCAAAGTTTATTGAAATCAGAAACTACTCCCAAACTCCTTTTGCTGCTTGGTTCAAGCATTAAAAAAATGGTATAGGCCATAATGGCTTGGGTAAACTTACCTTCACTTTCTGCCAGTTTAGCCAACCTTAAATGTGCGGATGGAAAACTTGGTGAAATACTTAGTAATTCCATATACGTGTTCCATGCTGCCTTTACATCCTTTTTTCTTTCATACACAATGCCTTTGTTTAGCAGTAGATTGGTGCTGTAAGGAAAACGTTTCAAAGCCATGTTATAAACTTCAATCGACTCGTCATATTTTTTTATTTCATCTAAGGCTGAACCTAAAATATTATACTGATTCATTTGGTCGGTGCCCTCATAAATCAATCGGCGAGATTCTTGAATGGCCTCCTCGTAACGCTCTTGCAAATACATGGCATAGGTTACTTCATATTGTGCAATAAAATAATTTGTATCTCCTTGTGGCACTCTACGATATTCACGAATGGCCTTTTCATATTCTTCTTTTTCAAAATGTTCGAAGGCTTTTAAAACAACTTCCTGAGAATTGATAAGCTCAATAGTAGCTTGGCTTTTTGCAAGAAAGTTGATAAAAAGAAAAGTGATGAGGATTAAAAGCTTTTTCATGGGTTGTATGATGTTGGTTTATAATAGTGCGTAAAATATCTTTTAATAAAGTTTTTTCCAAATGGAATTGAAGAAGAGCTATAATAAGGTATAAGCTTTATTAATTTATATCTAGTAAACTTATCTTTCTACTAGATATTAAGAGGAAGGCCTGTAATTAACAAATGCATAATATTTAGGTAATGTTAAGGGGTGTTTTTGGCAACATTAATTTAACATTACAATTACTTAATAAGAAAATTCAAATACTTTATTTGAAGAAATTAATATAACATGAAAAGTATTTACAAATCCTTATTTATGATTGGGTTTTTAGTTTCCCTAAACTTTTACGCCCAAGCACAAACAGTATTTTCTACCAGAATTAACTCAGCCTTCAATGATATGGAGGAGTGGATTGCTGGCCCACCTACACAAACCAAACAAGTTGGTGCTATCGATTGGAATAGCTCTGACCTAGAATTTGGATGGGAAAGCACTACTGCAGATCCTCAATTAGTGGGCTTACGCTTTACAAATATCACTATCCCTAAAGGTGCTATCATTACTAAAGCATATATTCAATTTACGGTAGATGCTACTTCAAAAAATTCAGACCCTTGTAATGTTAGCATTCGTGTTGAACCAAACGATAATCCAATCGTTTTTGATAGTAATGCTTTTCATTTAACAAACAGAACAAAATCAACTGACTCAGTATTTTGGGCAGTAGGTGGTACAGGTTGGAACGTGGTAGGTTCTGCAGGTGTTGATCAACGCACGCCAAACTTGGCAGCTTTGGTTCAACAATTGGTTAACCGCAATGGATGGGCTAGCGGAAACGCAATGGCTTTCTTTTTAAATGGAACTGGAACCAGAGAAGTAGAATCATTTGATGGTGATGCGCCAAAAGCTCCTCAATTAGTTATAGAATACATTCAACCGGTAGTTTTTTCTACAAGAGTTAGTGCTGCCTTTGATGATATTGAAGAGTGGATTGCTGGTCCACCAACCCAAACTAAAACTGTTGGTGGTATTGACTGGAATAGTTCTGACTTAGAATTTGGATGGGAAAGTACAACAACAGATCCTCAATTGGTAGGATTAAGGTTTCAAAGCATTAACATCCCTAAAGGCTCTGTAATTAAAAATGCTTATATCCAATTTACAGTAGATGCAACTTCAAAAAATTCAGATCCTTGTAATGTGGTGATTCGTTACCAACCTTCAGATAATCCAGCTACTTTTGATAGTAATGCCTTTCATTTAACCAACAGAGCAAAATCTACAGATTCTGTTTATTGGTCAGTGGGTGGTGCAGGTTGGACAACAGTTGGTTCTGCAGGTGTTGATCAACGCACGCCTAACTTAGCTGCATTGGTTCAACAAATTGTTAACCGCAATGGTTGGAACAGCGGAAATGCAATGGCCTTCTTTTTAAATGGAACTGGAACAAGAGAAGTTGAATCTTTTGATGGCGATGCACCTAAAGCTGCACAGTTAGTAATTGAATATATTCCAGTTACCGCCGTTAGCAAACGCATTGATGCCATGTTTGATGATTTAGAAGAATGGATTGCAGGTCCACCAACACAAACCAAAGGGTTAGGTGACATAGATTATAATAGTTCTGACTTAGAATTTGGTTGGGAAAGCACTACTGTAGATCCTCAGTTAGTGGGTTTAAGATTTACAGGTTTACAAATTCCTAATGGTGCACAAATTCAAAGTGCATACATTCAATTTACAGTAGATGCAACTGCTAAGAACTCAGATCCATGTAATGTTGTAATCAGAAACGAACCTTCGGATAATGCAAGTCCGTTTGATACTGCTAAGTTCTTTTTAACAAACAGAGCTAAATCAACAGATTCAGTTTATTGGGCTGTTGGTGGTACAGGTTGGAATGTAGTAGGTACAGCAGGTGTAGATCAAAGAACTGCTGACCTTAAAAATTTGGTTCAAAACATAGTAAACCGTGGTGGTTGGGCACCTGGAAATGCAATGGCATTTTATATCAAAGGTACAGGTACACGTGAAGTAGAATCATTTGATGGAGATGCACCTAAAGCGCCAATGTTGGTGGTTAACTATCTTGGTGGAACATCTGGTGGTGGTGGCACAGGTGGTGGTAATTTTACCCCATTAACTGTAACAAACTTTCCAGTAGCTAACAAACAATCTTGGTATTTCTGGGATAAAAAAATGAAGCCTTCAAACCTTTGGAAAGATACTTTGAATGTAGATTCTACTTGGAAAAGTGGTGCTGCTCCATTAGGATATGGCGATGCATTTGTGGCTACAAAAACAGATACAAACCTAACAACAGCTTGGTTTAGAAAAGTTATCAATGTAAGCAATGTTTCAACCTTAGCAGATACTTTAGAATTAAACCTTACCTGCGATGATGGAGCTTTGGTTTTTGTAAATGGGGTGGAAGTATTAAGAAGAAACTTGCCAGCAACTAACGTAGATAGTAATACTTTGGCAACAGCCAATGTAGAAGGAATGAAAGAAATGGTTAAATATTCTTTTGATATTCCTAAAACGGCCTTTAGAAATGGTAAGAATGTGGTTGCTGTAGAACTTCACAATGGTTCAAACGCAAACGATATGAGTTTTGACATTGAAATCGTAAACAGAACCATGCGTGCAAATGCGCCAGCATTGGGTTGCAATGGTCCAAACGATTCATACATTAGCTGTTTTGGTTCAATTTTACCAATAGAAAAGGTAGATTCAGTTGGTTTTCCATCGGTACATGCTTTCCAAAAAATATTTGAACAAGGACAACCTTATACTGTTGGTTCAGGTGTGGCTTTAGGTTCAAATGACTTTACAGGTTATATTCCAAACAGAGGCAGTAGCTTATCAGGTTGGTTAGCCATTAACCATGAAACTGGCCCTGGTTCAGTATCTTTATTAGATTTACGTTTCGATTGTAAATTAGGTATTTGGGTAGTTGATAGTTCTAGAGCGATTGATTTCACAGATGTGGTATTAACTGCTGCCAATTGTTCTGGAGGTATTACACCATGGGAAACTTCAGTAACTTGCGAAGAGACTTACACGGTTAGCGATGCAAATAACGATGGTTACAACGATTTAGGATGGATGGTAGAAATTGATCCAAGAACTAAAAAAATCAAACAACAAGCCAATGGCAAAGCGCAAAAGCTTTGGGCAATGGGACGCATGTCGCATGAGAATGTTTGTTTCAAGAATGATAGTCTTACTGCATACTATGGCGAAGATGCTGGTAGTGGCAATGTTTACAAGTTTGTTGCAAACAATAAAATGGATCTTTCTTCTGGTACTATTTATGTTTTAAAATTAGATAGCACCTTGCAAAACTTCGAGCCTCGCTCAACTGTGGGAGTTTGGGTGCAAGTTCCTAATACAACACAAACTGAAAGAAATACTACAAGAGGCATTGCTGCCACACTTGGAGCAACACCATTCAGTGGAGTAGAAGATGTTGAAATCAATCCGGTTGACAACAAAATTTACTTTACTGCAAAAGGAAATAACAGAACTTACAGATTTAAAGACAATGGAAATACAGTAAGTGAGTTTGAAACTTATGTTGGTGGTAAATCATATAGAATAACAACTGCAGAAGGCATCGTTTCTGAAGATTGGGGTGGTGGTAATGACAACTTAACTTTTGACAGCAGAGGTAACTTATATGTATTGCAAGATGGTAGCCGTGACCATATTTGGTTAGTAAAAGCTGGTCATACGCAAGCAAATCCTAAGCTTGAAATTTTCATGACAACACCTAAAGAGTCAGAGCCAACTGGTATGACCCTAACACCAGATGAGCGTTTCATGTTCTTATCTATTCAAGGTCCTTCACCTTCTAATACCACTGTTCAAAAGGATGCTGCTGGTAACAATGTAGTGTTTAACAAAGCAACTACCATCGTGATTGCCTTAGACCCAACCTTTGCTAAAGGTCCAACTGCTGCTTATACAGTGAATGATTCAACTCAGTGTATCAACAATAACTCATTCACCTTTAACAATACTTCGGTTAATGCAACTGCATACAATTGGAATTATGGTAATGGAAATAGAGCAAATACACAAAACGGTCAAGCTACTTATGCTGCTGCAGGTAATTACAAAGTAAGTTTAGTTGCTTCAACTAATATTAATGCTTGTGTGGATTCAATTTCTAAAAACATGGCAGTTTATGCTAAGCCTGCTGCAATTACTGTAACTGGTCCTGCAAGCACAGCTAACAATAGCGTTCAAAATTATTCAGTTACCAATGCTGCTGGTTCTACTTACCAATGGTGGATTAGCAATGGTACACAAGCTTCAGGTTCTAATACCAATGCTATCAGCGTACAGTGGGCTGCAACAGGTAATGCGGGTTCAGTTAAAGTACAACAAACAGATGCCAATGCTTGTAAAGGTGATACTGCAACTTTATCGGTAACACTTTCTGCAGTTGGTGTAAAAGAACTTTCAGCCATTGAAGGATTAAAAGTTTATCCTAATCCATTTGCAGAGCAATTGGTTTTTGAATCTGATTTAGAGATTAGCATCGTAATTTTTGACATCAACGGAAGAGAACTTTCACAGTTGGTTAAACCTGCTGGAAAAGCAAGTTCATTTGATTTAAGTAACCTTGCAGAAGGTACTTACTTTGTAAAAATTACAGATACTAAAAATCAAACAGTTGTTGAGCAATTGATGAAAATTAACAGATAAAAATTAAGCCTAATAAGGCCTCGTGGGTTGCCCCCCACGAGGCTTTTTTGTTTTATGAGAATACCAAAAAGAAATCTATTCTTCATTTGTTTTTTTGTCTTTGGCGCCATGGCGTTTACCTTGGTAAACGATAGCAAAAGCGAAGTTAAAGCCTTATACCTAAATAGGGTTTTGGAGCTTGAAAAAGCGCTGTTAGAAATAGACAATTACCTTGCCTCAAATCAATTAAACGAGCAGCATCTTGGTTCAGCCCGAATGAAACTAAAAGCCATTGACCCAATGCTTAGGTACTTGGATCCCATTTCTTTTAAACTGGTAAATGGTCCATTGCCAGTGGAATGGGAAACAGAAGTTTTTGAAAAATGGGAACCACCTTACAAAAGAATTGGCGGGGGCTTAACTTTAATGCAAATTGAACTGTTAGAAGACCAACCTAACCAGCAAAAATTAGCCGAATACCTGCAATTAGCCTTAAAAGGAATTGCCAATTTTAAAAGTGATTCTATCGTTTTAACCCAATCAAAACCTTGGGTTGGCCACTATAGCAACCGTTTGTTTTTGTTGAACCTAGCATCAATTTATACAACAGGATTTGAAAACCCAAATGCAGCCTTAATCTTGCCAGAGTTATTTCAAACCTTAGTAAAGCAACAAGAATATTATCTATTGTTCAACAAAAAGTTTCCTCAACAGGCATTTACAGCTCAGTATTTAACACTATACCAACAAGCCATTCAATATGTGGCATCTCAAAAAAACTATGATGATTTTAACAGCTTTGTTTGGATCAAAGATTTTGTAAATCCGTTATTTGCTTTGCAACAAGAACAAATTAGGACCTATAAATTGATTAGTAAAAACCTTCAGGATTATTCCTTGAACCTTGAAGCTACTAGTATATTTTCTAAAAATCTTTATAATGGCTTATCTCCCAAAGGGGTATTTCAACCGGTACAAGACACCACAACACTCAATCGCTTGGCAGCATTTGGTGGGAATTTGTTTTTTGACCCAATACTGAGTGGAAACCTAAAGCGTTCTTGCGCTTCTTGTCATTCGCCTGCAATGGCTTTTACCGATAATACAGTAACCACCCCAATGCAGTTTAATTTTAATGGGGTTTTGCCTAGAAATGCAACAAGTTTACTCAATGCTTCCTATAACCATTTGGCCATGATGGATGGGCACTTAATCTCATTGCAAAAGCAAGTAGAAGAAGTAAGTACCAACCCTATAGAGATGGGAGGTGATAAGGAATTAATTCTAAAATACCTGCAAAGTGTAGCAGCCTATAAAAAAGAACTTGCCTTTGCAGCCAAACAAACGCCATCTTACCCTAAACCTGAATTTCAGCATGTAGCCTCAGCCATAACTTTGTTTTATAGCAAGGACAACAAGGCAGTTTCTAGTTTTGATAACATGATGAACCAAAAGATCGCGGAAGATGCATTAGTGGTGAAGGGTTTTAATTTGTTTATGACGAAATCACAATGTGCCACTTGCCATTTTTTGCCAATTTTTAATGGGGTCAAACCCCCTTATACCAACAGTGAGTTTGAAGTGATTGGAACACCAGCAGATACTTTGTATACTGCAATCAGTGCAGATTCTGGGAGGTATACTATCTATCCATCTCCTCAAAGTTTACATGCCTTTAGGACACCTACTTTGCGCAATATTTCTAAAACAGCACCTTATATGCACAATGGGGTTTTTAAGAATCTAAATCAAGTGATGGAATTTTATAACAATGGAGGAGGAGTAGGTCATGGGTTAGATGTACCTAACCAAACCCTAAGTGCTGATTCCATAGGTCTTTCAACTGATGAGATTGAAGCCATTGTTGCTTTTATGAAATCATTGGATGAGGAGTTAAGGTTAGACCCTATTCCCACTAGTTTGCCAATATCTTCCAAGAAGGTGTTAAATTCGCGCAAACCAGGAGGAGAATATTAATGAAAGGAAAACACATTTATTTTATCTTTATAATTTTTATTGTTGCCTGTGCAGTTCAACCAAGCTCAAAAATTAAATCATTAGAAGGTTCTTCTAAAGATTACCAAGCTTATATTAAAAAAGAATTTACACGAGGCGAAATCTTATACAAAAAGTATTGTGCTTCTTGCCATGGCATATTTGGACCAGGAAATACAGATGCACCAAACTTTACCAGCATTCAATTGCATAATTACAATGCAGCCTTCATTAGGTCGGATAAAGAGAACCATGCAGTTGCCCAAGGCCTAGATGATGAGAGCTTTCAAAGCATTATGACTTTTTTATCCTATCGATTGCCATAGCCGTTTCAAATAAAGTATCCCTTTATAATGAATGTTTTAAATTAAGGAATGAAAGTAACTTTAAACGCTATGCTTTACACTTTTGGTGGTTTTAAGTATGAATTATATATTTGATTTTTTATGATAAAGAAAATCGCATTATTTCCAGGCACTTTCGACCCAATTACAGTTGGACATGTAAATATCATTGAAAGAGCTCTTCCTATTTTTGATGAAATTATAGTGGGTATAGGCCATAATAGTAACAAAGCAACTCTTTTCCCAGTTGAAAAACGCATGGCTTGGATAAAAGATATTTTTAAAGATAATCCAAAGGTAAAAGCCGACTTTTATGAAGGACTTACTGTAAAGTATTGCGAACAAATTAGCGCACAATTCATCTTACGTGGCATTCGCAACATGGCAGATTTTGATTATGAGAAGAATATTGCCCAAATGAATAAAATCATTTACCCCCAAGCAGAAACGATTTTTTTAATGTGTGATCCTGCTTATACACCCATAAGTTCATCAGTGGTTCGCGACTTAATCAGGAATGGCGGAGACATAAAAGAATTTGTACCTAAAGAAGTTGTGATTTAGTTACTTAGCAAATAAATCAAACAACAATTCTCTGATAGACTCATACGTATCCAAGGTTTCAGGGTTTATATTTGCTGGGTCTTCCCACTTCACCTCAGTAATGTTTTCTTCTAACTGTGGAATTAACTCACCTTCAAATGTGGTATTCATGGTATACCAATGTGAAATCTTTAAAAAGCGATGACCTTGAATTTTGTAGGTATGATAGGTGTTTTTGAAATAATCCTTTATTTGTAGCTCGTTAATACCACATTCTTCCTCAACTTCTCGGATTGCGCCTTCTTCAACTGTTTCACCTGCATCTATTTTCCCTTTTGGTAAATCCCATTTACCCAATCTTTTCATGAGCAATAATTTACCTTCAGCATTGTAAACAATTCCCCCTCCAGCTTTTATGCATGTAAAATTAGATTTCAATTGGGTCAAAACCATTGCAGGGTCTTCACAAATTAACAATCCTCCTTTGGTGCTTTGCTCCTCAACTTTCCTAACCAGCTCCAACAGCTTTTCTGGTTTTTGGTATTCAAACTCATCAAACCCAAAGAACCTTGATTCTTTAGGAATTTTTTTGCAGATGATTAATGGCTTATCGTTTATGAAAAATTTATACATTTGCGGGTATGCAGTATATGAAAGATCCAGCGACAAAGATAGCAGAATATTTGCTCCAAATTAAAGCAATTAAGTTAAGTCCAAAACAACCGTTTACTTGGGCAAGCGGACTTAAATCTCCGATATACAGTGACAACAGGCTTTCATTGTCTTACCCAGAGATTAGAACTGATATTAAAATAGCATTAGCAGAATTGGTTCATACCAAATTCCCAAATGCAAAAGCAATAGTTGGAGTTGCAACTGCAGGCATTGCACCAGGCGCTTTGGTTGCAGACGAATTAAAACTACCTTTTGGGTATGTTCGTTCAGAGGCAAAAAAGCATGGAATGGGCAAACAAGTGGAAGGTGATTTAAAACCGGGAGATAAGGTGGTAGTAATAGAAGATTTGGTTTCAACAGGCAAGAGCAGCCTACAAGCCATTGAGGCACTTCGCGAATTTGGGGTAGAGGTTTTAGGATTGGCTTGCATTTTTACTTATGGTTTTACTACAGCTCAGCAAAATTTTGCTGCTGCAAACTGTCCTTATTTCAGCTTAAGTAATTATGAGGCACTTGTAAAAGTGGCCGCAGAAAAGGGGTATATTTCGCTTGAAGATAAAACTGCTTTGAGCGATTGGGCAAATAACCCAGAGCAATGGAGTTCAAATTTTGATGCGCAATCTTAATAACTATAAATAAGTGGCATTTAAACTCTCTAAAAATCCCCTTAAAGCAAGCTATGCCATCTATTTTGGCTTATGGGTTGTGGTTTGGTTTATTATATTATATCCTTTGATTAGATTAGGTTTAAGCCATCCAAAAATGTATAAGTTTGCGCATGTTATGCGTAAGATTTGGGGGAAAGTAATATTGGTTGCCGGAGGAATGCGTGTCATACAACATTTTGAAGAACCTCTAGATACACACAAATCTTATATCATTGCCCCAAACCATACCTCACAAATTGATATTGTTACCCTAACTGTTAAACTGCCTTTGTTTTTTAACTTCATGGCCAAGGCAGAACTTGAAAAAATCCCATTTTTTGGCATTTGGTTCAGAACCATTGATATTGCAGTAGATAGAAAAGACGCTAGAAAAGGAGCCCTAGCATACAAAAAGGCACTTAAGTGGCTAGACCAAGGAAATAGCATGGTGATTTTTCCAGAAGGAACCATTAGCAATAAAGTGCCAACATTAATTCCTTTTAAGGATGGTCCGTTTAGGATGGCCATAGAAAAGCAATTGCCTGTATTGCCTGTGACTATTATTGGAAATTGGATTATTTTTCCAGATCAAGGCGTGTTTGAAGGTCAACCAGGCATTGTGCACCAGTACATTCACAAACCCATTCCTACAGAAGGTTTAACCTTAAAAGATTTAGATACATTAAAAGAACAAGTATTTCAGGTGATAAACACTAAATTGCAATCCCATGGATATTACTAATGAAACCATAGATAAGCTTGCAGACCTTGCTAAGCTTGAGTTTAGCGGAGAAGAAAGGGAAAACCTTAAAAAAGATCTCTCGAGGATTTTAAGTTATATTGAAACCCTCAACCAAGTTGATACAGAAGGAGTGGAGCCGCTTATTTTTATGAGTGAAAATGAAAATATTTTGCGAGAAGATATTCCAGGTGATACTATTCTAAAATCAGATGCGCTAAAAAACGCACCTTCCAAAGACAGCGATTACTTTAGGGTTCCTAAATTTATTGAAAAATAGTGACTAAAGCTGTTATACAAATCAACGGAATTGGTAAAACCTATCGCATTGGAGATGTAGAAGTACATGCTTTGAGAACAGTAGATTTACTCATAAATCGAGGCGAATATGTTGCACTAATGGGGCCGTCTGGTTCTGGAAAATCAACCCTCATGAATATCCTTGGCTGCCTTGATACGCCAACTAGAGGTACCTACGAATTGAATGGTACCAATGTGAGCAAGATGACCGATAATGAATTGGCAGAAATAAGGAACAAAGAAATAGGCTTTATTTTTCAAACCTTTAATTTATTGGCTAGAAACACCGCGCTCGACAATGTGGCTTTGCCATTGGTATATGCTGGCATTAGCAAAAAAGATAGAGTTACTAGGGCAGAAGCATCTTTAACCAGTGTGGGTTTAGGGGATAGAATGGAGCACAAGCCAAATGAGCTATCGGGTGGTCAACGCCAAAGGGTAGCAATTGCGCGTGCCTTGGTAAATAACCCTTCCATAATTTTAGCCGATGAGCCTACTGGAAACTTAGATACCAAAACCTCGCATGAAATCATGGATTTACTTGAAAAGATTCATGAAAATGGCAATACCGTTATTATTGTTACCCACGAAGAAGATATTGCCAAACGAGCCAAAAGAATTGTTAGGTTGCGCGACGGAGAAATAGAAAGCGACACAAACGCTTAGCCTAGTTGGCTTTCAAAGTAAAAATGCTCCTTAAAATTGTCCTTAAGAAGAGGCGCTTTTTCAAACAACCCATAAATAGTAGCGCCACTTCCACTCATGGATGCGTATAGTGCACCATGTTGGTAAAGACTTTCTTTAATCTCAGACAATATTGGATATAAAGCAAATACACTGGGTTCAAAATCATTCTTAAGTCCAGCACGCCAGTGGCCAATACCTTTATTTATTTCGGTTTGAACCGACCCAATTTTCACCTCATCTTTGTTTAAATTTAGTCCGCTAAATGCTGCTGCAGTGCTTACATGGATATTTGGTTTTACTAAAACTAACCAATAATTCTTAAGAGAAAAATCAACTGGATGTAATATTTCTCCTCGACCTTCACCCAAACAAGGTTGGTTCAAAATAAAAAAGGGGCAATCGCTTCCCAATTGCAAGGCATAATCCAAAAGTGATTGCTGGTTTAGGTTCAACCCAAAAAAATCGTTTAACAACTTAAGTGCAAAAGCGCCATCCGAGGAACCTCCGCCTAAGCCTGCGCCCATGGGTATGTTTTTTAACAAGCAAAAAGTAACAGGCGAGAGTGTAAAATCTTTTTTTAATAAATGATAGGCCTTTACAATCAAATTTTGAGAGTCATCACCAGGAACTGGGATGCCATAATTAATAATTTCAATGTCATTCCCACTAGTATTTCCACCTTTAATTTCTGAGACATCAAACAATGGAATGGGATAAAACAAGGTTTGCAAATCATGGTAGCCATCATTGCGTTTTTGCAAAACTTGCAGGCCTAAGTTAATTTTACAAGGAGGAAAAGTTATCATATTTAAATTATGCGAGGGTCAAGGTTAAAAGGTTCAACCCATTTTACCTTAACTAATTTATCAAATTCTGGATGAATTGGGTTAAGCAAAAAAATAAATTCTCTAGGCACAATTGCTGATGGCACCATAAGCACAGGTGATTTAAGGCTTGCTACCCATTTGTTTCCAAATTCTTTTGAGCCAAAAGCAGCAGGCATTTCTTGCCAATCATAAGGTAAATGTTGTGTTGAAATGGGTTTCAAACCAAGAGATTCATCTATTTCAATACAAGTTAACGCCAAAGTTTTTAGCTGGGAGAGACCACCACTGTGAGCTGCTAATTCTAAGGTGCATAAGGAAATCGTTCCACAACAATACACCATTGGAACACCTTTTGAATTCCATCTTCCTCCCAACTTTTTTGCACCATTCCCACTTAAATCACCTCCAAATTTTCGCGCGCTTAACCGGTAAACAAGCATTAGGCAAAAACTCCTTCTTCGATGGCATTAAGGGTATCCAAAACCAATTTTGCCCCAAAACCAGTATCTAAAAGCGAAAGAGGAGTTTGCATGTTTAAAGACCTAATTGGCGTTTTGAGCCACATTTGAATTGCAACTTCTGAAGAGAAAATTTCTAGAGATTTTTCATAAATAAGTGCCATTTCTAAAGCTTGCTCTGTAGTGTAAACATCGAGGGTAGCGGTGTCATCGAGGCGGTGAAAAGTTCTGGTGCTCATGTGTAGAACCTTGCAAAGTTCTTCTTGAGATAAGCCCAAAGCCTTAGCTAAATTTAGCAATTCTTTTTTGTGGATGCCTTTTCTAGTGGCAGCAATTAGCTCAAAATCATTGTTTATTGAAAGGTTTGAACCAAATAATGCGGATATACTATTGTTATGCATGGGTACTTTTAAACTTTGGATAGAAACATCTGCAACTACTGAAGGAGAAATGGCATCTTGCTGATATTTTTTTCTGCTATTCTTATAAGTTTTCATACACAAATTTAGACATTTTTTTAAGAATTTTACTTTTTTGTCAAAATTATCCACTTTTTTATTTCTTCCAAGTATCTTTCATTTTCACTTTTGTTGTATAAATTTAATTCAATTGGCAATGCCATGATACCTTCACTACTAATTATTTGAACAACCTCTTCTTTGTTATGAGCTATTCCAGATTTGCTTAATTCTAATAAATCTGCCAGCCCACCCATTGGATAACCAATTACTGGTGTGCCTACCAAAATACTTTCATGTGCTACTCGGTTCCATCCTTCCTTAAAATAGGGAAGGGCCAAGGTATACATGGAAGCAGCCATTTCTTTTAAATAACTTTCATGGCTTTCAAAGTATTGTACGGTTAACCCCATCGTTTCATGACCAGATAATTTTTCTGTATCATTTGTACTCAAATAACACGCATAGCCCAATTGCATTAACTGGTTTGCAATCCAAATAATATCAGGATGATTTTTAAATGAAACTTGCCCTAAATGCACTTGCTTCTTTTTATTTGAAGTTCCAAATGCTTTATAATAGGATTGGTCGAAAAGATTTGGGAATAAATGTACTTTTTGCGAATCAATTAACTTTCCGAAATAGGATTGCCAAAACGGGGCTACCACTATAACTTTAAGTCGGCTTGCAGGATAGCATCTCATTAAATACAAACTTAATCGATACCAAACCTTGAGCATCCTAGAGATATTTGCATTTTCATCGTGGTAATGCCAAACTAAAATTATTTTGGTAGGCAAAAAAACATTCCTCAGAAGCACAGGTATTGATAACCTAGCTACACTAATTATAACCTCAGCACGGGCTGCCCAAAAGCCTTTCCATAATAATTCAAGATGGCCAAAAAAACCTACAAAATGCTTTTCGAATCTAATTTTATGCAAATCTAACTTTAATGCTTTTGCGATAGATTCTGCTAAGTAAATTTCATGAAAATACCCACCAGTTATGGGTTTGCCATGAGAAAGATAAAGCATTTTTTTCAAAAGTTTAGCCATTCCTTTTGCTTTTGCCAAAATGCCTATTGGTTTTTTTGCTTGCAATGAAATTAGATTTGTTTTTAGATTTAAACCCAGTTTTATAAGCTGTTTTTTTCGCAGCAGTTTTCTTCGCAGCAGTTTTATTAGCGCTACTATTGGCAGCGGCTTTTAATTTTTTAACAGGTATTTCTGATTTTGATTTTTCTAACTTGTCAAAGAGAATATTTAATTCTTCGCTGCTTAAATCTCTCCATTCTCCGAGTGGAATTCCTTTCAAAGGAACATGCATGATTCGCACGCGTTCCAATTTGACTACCTCATAACCAAAGTGCTCGCACATCCTCCTAATTTGACGGTTTAAGCCTTGAATAAGGGTAATGTTAAAAACAGTAGCTGCCTCCTGTACAATTTTACATTTCTTTGTAGTAACACCAAGCATCGGAACGCCTTGCGCCATTCCTTCAACTGCTTCTTTTGTTAGCGGTTTGTTTACCGTTACAACATATTCTTTTTCATGCTTATTTCCAGCTCTAGTAATCTTGTTAACCAAATCCCCATTGTTCGTTAAAAAAATAAGTCCTTGCGAATCTTTATCTAATCTCCCAATTGGAAATACCCTTTTGCTATGGTTAACAAATCTTATGATATTATCAGCTATGCCTTCCTCAGTGGTAGAGGTTATGCCAACAGGTTTGTTTAGGGCAATAAAAACTAATTCGTCTGCGGCTTTTGGTTCAAGATAAATGCCATTAACCCTCACCTTGTCGCCACCTCGCACCATATCACCTACTTTTGCTCTTTTTCCATTAAGGTATACATGGCCTAATTCTATGTACCTATCAGCTTCTCTTCTAGAACATAAGCCGCTGTCACTAATAAATTTATTTAATCTAACACTCCCAAACATTTGCAATTATTTTGGGGTCAAGATACTAAAAAGAAACTGTTAGGATTTAGAATTTCCTACAACATTTTCAATTACAGATTTATATATGTTTTCCATGCTAGGTATTTCATCTGGCATTTCTTCCTCATCATCGGCCAATGAGTTTTCTAAATCGGCAATGGTTTTATGAAAATGCAAGCGCCAATTACCTTCATTATATTCTAAGGCACTCAGGTTTTCAATCCAATCTCCAGAATTAAGATACAAAGCTTCACCATTTTCATTTGAATATTTTTTAATCGTTGGGTGGTGAATATGACCACATACAACGTAATCATAGCCTTTTGAAATGCCAATATCCATTGCAGTTTGTTCAAAATCATCAATGAATTTTACCGCTTGTTTAACGCTATTTTTTACTTTTTTAGAAAGAGAAATTTTGCCTTTACCCAATCTTTCCGAAATCCAATTAACAGCAGCATTGATAATTATAAGTGTATCGTATCCAACTGCGCCAAGCTTTGCCAGCCATTTAGAATGTTTCATGGTAATATCAAAAACATCGCCATGGAAAAACCAAGCCTTTTTGCCATCTAAATCCAAAACCAACTTATTCTGTAATTTAAGGTTACCCATTTCAAAATCACAAAACTTTCGCAACATTTCGTCATGATTGCCAGTTAAGTAATAGATTTTGGTGCCATTTGCCATTAACTTAAAAATACGCTGTATAACTTTGTTATGAGATTTAGGCCAGTAACTCTTGGTAAATTGCCAGATGTCAATAATATCGCCATTCAAAATTAAAATTTCTGGGTCTATTGATTTTAAGTAGGAATTTACTGCTTTTGCTTGACAACCGTAAGTTCCTAAGTGTATGTCTGACACTACTGCAAGCTTCAATTTTCGCTTCGACATGCTTTAATGGTTTTGCAACCTTCAACTTTTAATATTATCTAATTGTTAATCAAACTTTTTTTAAAACTAGGTGTTGTGGAAAACTCTTTTTAATTTTGATTAATAATAAAAAACATGTCCGAAAGCAGCAATCCAGTTTATGAGTTAATATACAAAAACAAAAGAATGCTTGGCTTTCCTAATCTTGCGAATGTTTTTTTGGATGATCCTAAGCAGATAAAAGAATTAGTAGATTTAGCTATTAGTAATTTAGAACATCCTTTTCCAGAATATTCCTCATGGCTATTAACCCATATTAGCAAAAAAGCACCTCTTTTGGTTCAACCCTATTATAAAAAGATACTAAATGCTTTATTAATTGCCAATAATGAAACTGTAAAAAGAAACCTTTTAGGTGCAGTTAAATATCAGCCTTTGCAAAGCTTTAAGGAAGGTGAATTACTTGACTTATTGTTAAAATGGATTGCCGACCCACAGAGTAAACCAGCCGTGTTTATGTATGGACTTGAAAAGCTATTCCAATATTGTAAACAGTATCCAGAAATCTACCGTGAAATTGATGAAATTATAAGATTGCGTGCAGAGCATGAAATTACCCCTGCAATGAAGGCCAGCATTAAAAAATTTAAGAAGTTAAAATTAAAGTAGTGCTTACTCAGTTTTCTCATACTTTCTTAGCCTAGAGGGCTTTAATAAACTGCCTTCTCCCATGGTAAAATAACCATTCCCTTTTTGATTCCAGGTAAAGGCTTCTCCTTGTTTTTCTTTTTGGTAAGGCAATTTTAACGGTAGCCTTTGCAAGGCTTTACCAATTGGTTCATTACCTATTCGCTCCCAGCACCAAATGGAATCGCCAGTTTCAACTGCTATTTTATTTCCATCAGAACTTATGTCGCCAGCAACTACCCAAGTTAATGGCAATAGGGCAACTAAAACTAAGCTATTTGAGGTTTCGGTTTGAACCAAAACTCGGTATATCCCAACTTTTTCTTCCCGTTTTGAAAGAATATAAATCACTTCCTCAATGGGGTCAAACATAATGCTTTCTGCATCTCTTGGACCATCAGGAAAGCTTAAGGTAAAGGTTGTGATTTCTTTTGCAGGAATTGTTATGGTGCTACCTCTTGAAGTAGTGTCTATGGTAGGTTCTGGAAATCTATAAATCTGTATCGTTTCTCTTTTTCTTCTATTATCTCCAATATCTGCCACAAAAATATAGGATAGGCTATCTTGCTTGTACTTACCCATGCAAATATCTTCATAATCATAATGGGTTGCACCTTCAAGATAAATTGTGGCATAGTCTTCTCCGTTTTCTCCAAAGGCAAAAATTCTTGCTGGGTCACCACTGTCATTGTGCGCCCAAATAAGGCCTTTTATCCTCCTACTTGCGCAAATCCCTGAGGTTTCAATCAAACTTCTATTCTGTATTTTAACCTCTCCAAGGTACTTGTAAGTTTCATCGGGTTGAACCAAACTAGTAGAAAATTTAACTTCAAATTCTGGAGTTAAATGACTTTTTTTTGGTGTCTTCTTTTGTTTACATGACCCAAAAACCACAATAAATATAAATAGATAAACCTTCATTACATGTAAACTCATTATACCCATTTAGTTTTATTTGCCCTGCTCTTCTAAAAACAAAACTGCATCAGGCCCTTGATGAAAGAGCAAATCTAATATGCTCAGATTTGCCACAAATTCATGCTTATCTGGAAACGATTGATAATACCTCTTTTCAAAAAGGAGCTCTTCTTGCTTTGGATTCCCTTTGGCGATAAAAGCATTTCTTAAGTCAATTTTATTCATTGGCAAGTGTTCATAAGTTTCAGTTTCATTTAGGTTCAGCCCTAATTTTAAAGCTATGTTTAGCTCTTGGATCAACCCAAAATTAAAAGTATAAAGATTTACAACTTCTTTAGATTTAAAATATGACTCAAAGCGCCACGCATAATGAATAAAGTAGGGCGACTTTCCATAGACAGATTGTATGGCTTGCCAATGTATGCGCTTCCAAGCCTGACTTTCATCTGAAATGAGTTCATTAATTCTAATTTTTGATTGATTGTGTTGAACCGGAATGCTCAAATCTTGTACCCCATGCGCA
Source organism: Bacteroidota bacterium (assembly GCA_027488905.1). Lineage (GTDB taxonomy): Bacteria > Bacteroidota > Bacteroidia > UKL13-3 > UKL13-3 > B1. The sequence goes on along the minus strand of JAIYAT010000011.1, from coordinate 5,055 downwards.
CCCAAAATTTTGCATCTATTGCGGTAGGTTTGTTTGATATAATTTTCTTGCTTTTCAATCCAAATTTCGTCTGCCAATAAAGCCTGCTGAAACCATGCTATTGGAGGGAAATAAGCTGTATTTAATAGGATTGAATTCATAACAAATCTTTAATTGAAAAAGTATGCAATCCTTGTGAAAAAGTTTGTTTAAGCAAATTTTTTATGGCTTCAAAATGAATCGAATTATTTACAAAATCAATTTCAGTGCAGTCTAGTAAAATAATTTTAAGTTCTTGATTGTTATATAAAAAATCAAAATAGGTTTGCTGTAAATTCAATAAGTATTCATTGCTTATCTCTTGCTCATAACTTCTGCCACGTTGGGTAATTTGTTGTTGAAGTTTTTCAACAGGATTGTGCAAATACAATAGTAAATCTGGTTTTGGAAGCTGTTGTTGTATGATTCCAAACAATTTACCATACAATTCAAACTCATCTTCATCTAAGTTAACTTTAGAGAACAGTAAGCATTTTGTAATGATATAATCGCTGATAACGCTTCCTCTAAACAAATCTTGTTCGGGTAATTGTTTTTTTAGTTGGTTAAATCTTGCAGCTAGAAAGCTCATTTCTAGTGGAAATGCATAACGTCTGGCATCTTTGTAAAACTTAGGAAGAAAAGAATTGTCTTCAAATTCTTCTAAAATCAACCTGGTATTCCAGTCCTTTGAAAGCATGGTTGCTAGTGTAGATTTTCCAGCACCAATATTGCCTTCTATGGCTATAAATGGATATGATTGATTTTGGTTCAAATTTTTTCCACCTTCAAGGGGTCTGTACATAAATGTAACAAATCTTTTACTGTTAAACCAAGTTTTGGATGAACCCAAGTTGATGCAATTTCATTTAACGGAATCAAAGTAAACATTCGCTCATGCAAGTAAGGGTGGGGGAGTGTTAACCTAGGTTGATTTGAAATAATACGCTCAAAAAATAGAATGTCTAAATCAATAATTCTTGGTTCCCATTTTGTATGACGAACGCGGCCCATTTCATTTTCTAATAACAATAATTTTTCTAATAAATCAATAGGTTTGAGCTCAGTTCTTACTTCAATTACCTGATTATAAAAAACCGGTTGTTGCCTATTACCCCACGCCGCGGTTTTGTAGATGGAAGATGCACTGATAATGGCTGCTATATTTTCTTCGATGCGCAACAAAGCATGTTGCAATTGCAGCAAAGGTTGGTTTTGGTTTGAACCTAAAAGTATAAATGCTGTAGAATTCACTTTGGCAAACATACCAAAAGAATTAGCTTCCTTTTAGTTAGATTTGTAGACGATGAAAAATATTATTCTAATTGCTTTGTTCATAGCCTTATTTGCTTCATGCGAACCAGATGTAATTGATGTTCCAGATACCGATACAACCGTTGATTTTGTTGGGACTTGGAATAGAGACAGCATCATAGAAACCGAAATTGAAAGCGATGGTACTCGTACGATTGTCAATGAAGCTTCAAATGTAGGAACTTATAAGTTTAATGCTGATAAAACTGGCGTATTAACAGTTAATGCAGGAAATTTTGCAATCAATTGGAGTCATAATGCTTCGGCCAAAACAATTCTCATTTCTGAAGTGGATTGGGTGGGACAAGTATATAACATCATAACAATCTCTGACACAGAAGTTAGATTAATTGGTTTACGTAATATTGGCGGTGGATTACAAGAAGAAAGAAACATGAAACTTAGCAAAAGGTAGATTTGCTATTTTATCACCAATTGTAAGGTGTTTTGGGTTTTCTGCTCAAGTATAATTTGCTTTCCATTAAGCAATTGAGTTGCGTTTTCCTTTTCAAAATTTATCAAGGTAAGCAGTTCCACCTCATTTACAATGCTAATATCATATTCTTGCATAACCTCATTTCTCATTCCTTCAATTTTATCTTCCTCATCGTCAACGCAAACACTAAAACTTATGGCTGAACTTTGCATTACGTTAATGCGAATTTTAAATGAGGCAAAGACACTAAACAATTTACTCAAATTCTCTTCTGCAATAAAAGAAAAATCCTTGGTGCTAAAGGAAAGCAATACCTGTTTTCCCTTCTTAATAATAGTTGGAAGTTGCTTAATTGTTTCATTTTCTACACCTACTGTGGTTCCTGCAGCACTTGGGTCAACAAACGACTTTACAAACAATGGTATGTTTTTGCTTTGTAATGGTTGGATGGTTTTAGGATGAATAACAGTTGCTCCATAATACGCCATTTCAATGGCTTTTGGGTAGCTAATGGTTTCAATCTTAATTGCATCTGGAAAAAGTTTTGGGTCTGCATTCATAACCCCAGCAACGTCTTTCCAAATGGTTACACTTGCAGCATGCAAGCCAAAAGCAAAAATTGCAGCCGAATAATCTGAACCTTCTCTGCCAAGTGTCACCGTAAAATTATCTTGGTTTTTGCCAATAAAACCTTGCGTAACCACCATCTGTTTTTTAACAATTGGAAGTAGTTTTGAACCAATCAAATGAGAGGTCCTGTTCCAATTCACCTTGCCTTCTCTGTAGGTATTATCTGTAATAATAAAATTTTGTGCATCCATCCAGCGATTTTTAACCCCAGCTTCATTTAAGTAGGTGCTTAAAATTCTAGATGAAAAAATCTCACCATAACTAACAATTTGATCGTAAACTTGATCGAACCCAATTTGCGGCTTTCCTTCAATTTCACATTCTAATTCAATAAAAAGATTCTCAATATCATCATACGCCCTCACCGATTTGCCATTAAGCAAGTCTTTTATAATCTCATCATGAAAAGATTTAACCTCTTTAAACTTAGTATATTTATCCTGGTTGTTTTGGAAATAAGCTAAAGCTAATGCCTCTAAAGCATTGGTAGTTTTACCCATTGCACTCACTACTACCAAAACTTCTTCTCCTCCAAAGGCATTTAAAATTGTACCTACATTTCTAATTGCTTCTGCATTTTTTACAGAAGCTCCACCAAATTTGAAAACCCGCATATGCTATATTGAGCATGCAATTTATAAAAATGATGTTAAAAGTTTTAATCTTATAAGGATTATGTAATTCTTATGAAATATTGCCTTTACTTTTGACTCTGTAATTCTTAATTATGAAATCTCGACTCAAAACAATTCTACGTATTTTATTTTTCGGGTTGACCCTATTTTTGGTTCAAACCGATTCCAAAGCCGACCATGTTGTAGGTTCTGATGTAGCCTACACCTGTCTTGGTTCTGGAAATTATAACCTCACATTCAAGCTATATAGAGATTGCCAAGGTATTCAACTTTGTCCTGGTTGCCCCAACGGTTTAAGTCCTTCTTGCGCTATCAGCGTTGGTATTACTGGAGCTACCATTCCTACTGGCGCAAATATTCCAGCCCAGACTTGCACAGGCGTTAACTTTGGAAATACATCTTTAACTGTTGTTCCTGGTATTTCTGGTTTAGATGTTATTCAGCTTTGTGCCTTAACCAAAACCATTTGTTCTAATTGCGGTACTAGAACACCGGGTACTTTTACACCCGGTATTGAGATTTATGTATTTACTGGAATGGTTAATTTATCAGCTATTCCTTCTAATTGCTGCTTAGTAAGAATTGGTTGGCAAACTTGTTGTCGTAATAACGCCATTACCACACTTCAAAATCCAGCTTCTTTGGGTTTCTTCACAGAAACGCTTATCAACCGATGCGCTACCCCTTGCAACAGTTCTCCAACATTTACAAATGATGCAGTGGCCGTAGCTTGTGCTGGCCAAGAGTTTGCTTATAATCTTGGGGCAATCGACCCAGATGGAGATTCTTTAAGTTATCGTTTTGGACAATCATTGGTGGCTCCTGGTGCTGGTGCACCTTATGCAAGTCCGTATAGTCCAAACGTTCCTTTTCCGTATTTAGGAGTTCCAGGCCAATCTCCACCTTTATTGCCACCTTTAGGTATTTTTATTGACCCCATGTCAGGAGATATTCGGTTTACACCGCTCGGAACTTTTGTTGCAAATTTGGTAGTAGAGGTCCTTCAGTGGAAAATTGTTGGCGGTGTATATGTGCTAATGGGGGTAACCCGACGGGATATTCAATTTTATTCACAGGTCTGCCCAAACAACAATCCTCCTGTCATTAGAACGTATAAAGAGGATGGTACTCTTACCGCTCCATCCCCTAATTTTGTTTATGGCGTATGCGCAGGGCAACCTTTTTGCTTCATTGTTTCTGCTTGGGACAATACCGCAGGTTGGGATACCACTGACCTAAATTGGCCACAGCCAGTTGGTGGCCCTGATCCAAACCCTATTTTCACCACCGGTGGAACAATTACTCGTCTATATAATCCTAATACAAGAGCAGTGTTGGGGCCAAAATTCGATAGCGTCAAGTTCTGTTGGACTCCTCCTGCCTCTGTTGCGAGAAACCTTCCTTATTATTTTGTAATGAATGCCAAAGACAGAGCCTGCGCAATTCCAGGTCGTACCACCCGCTCTTTTTCAATTACCGTTAGGCCAATACCTCAGGCACTCATTAATAAAATTAATAAGAACTGTGGTTTTTATGATTTTACATTTACGCAAACCAATACAGTACCTCTAAATACTACTTTCACCAATATACAGGTTGAAAATTCTCCAAAATCAAATACCTACACAAATTATCCTGGCGGGTCTGTAACCAATCACAAATTCATAAATGGGGGGTGGCACCGTATTCGGCTTAACCTAACTACAACGGCAATTCTTCCAACCTTGCCCAATGGATGCCCCAATACCATTATAGATTCTGTTTTTATTCTACCCACCGTAGACGTTACTGCTCGCGATACTTTTAATTGCTTTGGCACTCCAGTAAGTGTAAAAGTAAATGGTACGCATGGAACTCCTTATGGAAATACTTATCGCTATACTTTCTACTCTGGCGGTTTAAGTGGTACCAATGTGGTAAGACTTTTCGGACCAGATTCTAGCGCGGCCATTAGCCCTCCAACTGCTGGAGCTTCTTCAACTTATAAAGTAGTGATTCAAGACTTAAATGGCTGTAAAGATT
>JAIYAT010000021.1 GCA_027488905.1 Bacteroidota bacterium | reverse complement strand
TCCTTTTTGTACAGCAACTGTGCTAAATAAAGTTATCGATGAACCTTCCTGCTGCAATAAATTAGGTAAGTACTTTTGAATGCATTTAATCGCTCCCAGATAATTTACTTGTAAATCATGTAAAAAATCAGACTGCTTTAAGGCTTTGAAAGGTCTTAAATTGATTGTACCTGGACAATAGATTAAACCGCTTATTGGCCCTTCTATCGTTGGAAGTTCTGTACCTTCTTGTGTAAGGTCTGTTATGGTATGTAAACTTATATTTTGGTTTGAACCAAAGCTAGTTTGTCTACTTAACACATGAACTTTATGACCAATTGATGAAAGTTGCTCTGAAAGTGCAGAGCCTATTCCCCCTGTTCCAACCACAATAAATGTACTCATGTACTTCAAACGCAGTTGACACAGAATTGTTTAAAATTTCTTTCCATGGGTTAACCCAACCAATGGACTTACTAAAAAAGGCAAAGCTTTTAAAGAAGCAACCACCGCGTTTGTAATTTGGCTTGAACCAAACAAAGATTGAAAAGTTCTTCCAGCACTAATTCTAACCTTAAACGCACGATTCCATTGCTTTTTGTATTCTGATTCAAAATGTTCCCTTGATTGGGTATTATCTGGTAAAAGCTGTGCAATTATTGATGCTGCTTTCATAGACATACTCATGCCGTTGCCGCATAAAGGTGTAATAAGTCCAGCTGCATCTCCAAGTAATACTAAATGATTTTCTATTTGTGTTTTTGGTTCAAACCGAACCTGAGAGATGGTGAGTGGAGCTTGGTATAAGAAGTTGGCATGGTTCCATATTTCTTTCAAATGCGGATTTCTTTTTAAGACATTTTCCTCCATTTGTGCAATTGAATTGCCATTGGCTTTTAAATTAGCAGCACTTGTTAAATAGCATAAACACCAGCGTTCATTGTCTACTTTAGAAATACCACAATAACCATCTTCAAAGTTGTGTAAACTAATTAGGTCGGCATCTTGTGGGAATTGAACATGGTATTTAACGCCAATGTAATTTTTAGGTCCTTGCTTTTTTTCTAAGGTGAAATTTCGTTTTAGCTTTACATCTAAATTGCTTTTTTTTCCATAAGAGCCAAAGGCAAAGTCTGAAGTGAACTCTCCTTTTTGCGAAGAAATTATGAATTTATTAGCTTCAAATTTTACCTCATCAGCGCGACACATTTCTAAAAGATGTACGCCATTTTCCTTGGCTATTTGTGCTAATAAATGGTCTAAGGTATACCTAGAAATTCCAAAGCCTCCGGGGTTCAAGCGATGATATAAGGAATTGCCATTGGGCGAACTCAATTGTAAACGTTCAATCCTTGGCAATTGCAAGGATGAAAGAGGCACACCACAATTTTCTAGAAAGTCAAAGCTTTCCATGGCTATGTATTCTCCACAAACTTTGTGATAAGGGTAACTTTCCTTTTCCATTAACAAAACTTTTCTGCCTTGTTTAGCTAATTGAATGGAAAGCGTAAGGCCGCCGAGTCCTCCGCCAATTATGGCTACATCATAATGAAAGTTAGGATTGCTCATTGTTTTTTACCACTACTAACCACCTGAAAGCCCATTTCCATCTAACCTTGGAAGTTGGAAATGGTTTTAAAAAGTGATCCCAATCTTGTTTTCTAAAACCTCTTTTCACAGAAAGTGGCGCATCATTTTTTACTAAGTGGCTTTTAGAAAATATTGCAGTCAACCACTTAATACTAAAATAGGCAAGAGAATGTCTATGCAAATCATTTATAAAAAAGCCTAAGCGGGAGTTTGTCTCTTTATAGGCTAACAGTTCCGCTAAAACGCTATCTGCAAAATGGTGGCAACATAGGGCAGAAAATATGATGTCAAAATTTAAGTCTTCCCCTTGTAGATTTCTATAATCACTTGTGATAAATGATATCTCTGGGAAGTCTTTACATTGGATTTTAGCGTAATTAATACAATCTTGTTTTAAATCAACACCCACTAACTCTAAAGTCAAGTTGTGTTTCCGTGCCCAAATAGCTAGCACACGAAGATTATCGCCACCTCCGCAACCAATGTCTAAAATGCGATAGAGTTTGTTTTGCTTAAGTTTAAAAGCTTTTAGCCCTGCCAAAGTAATGTTATGGCCTCCCAATAACGTGTTGATGGTATTAAGCTCCAATAGATTTCTATACAGCTGAGCAGTTGGAATAACTTCTGCATCCAAGAGTTCAGCTTCATAAGACCTATGCTTAAAACTCATTTATGATTATATTGTAAAATTGGATCAAACCAACACTACATTTTTTTTAACTTAAGAATACTAAAGTCTGTTTTTTCGGCGCGAATGGTATTGCTTAGTTTACCCAATCCGGTTATTTCCATTTCAACCACATCTCCATCTTGCAGCCATTGTGGTTTAAAATTCGGGTCGTTTAAGAGGCCAGTTCCATTGAGCTCAAGAAAGCATCCTGTTCCTACAGTTCCAGAACCAATTACATCACCCGGGAGAATGTCTACACCATAAGCGCAACGCTCAAGAATTTCGGCAAAGGTCCAATCCATATCACCAACACTGCCTTCGCTAACAAGTACACCATTTACGCAACATTTCATAGACAAATCATAGCTATTGCCTATATGTCCTGGTTTGGCTGAAACTTTATAAGGTTCTAATTCATCTGGGGTAACAAAATAAGGTCCGATAACAGTAGAAAAATCCTTGCCTTTTGCTGGTCCAAGATTGAGTAACATTTCTTCCATTTGCAAAGTACGAGCACTCATGTCGTTCATAATCATGTATCCAGCAATATAAGCATCTGCTTCTGCTGCCTTGATATTTCTGCCTTTTTTACCCACTACGATGGCTGCCTCTAATTCAAAATCTAATTTGTTAAAATGGTCGGGCATACAGAGAATTTCTCCTGGACCTTGAATGGCATTATGATTGGTAAAATAGAAAATAGGGTACTGGTCAAATTCCTCAATCATGGGCACCTTTCTGTTTCTTCTTGCCGCAGCCACATGTTGTCTAAAAGCATATCCATCCCTGCATGAAGTTGGGTTTGGCACAGGGGCTTCAAGTTTCACAGCTCCTTCAGTAAAAGGAGTGAGCTTAGCATTTCCCAATATAACTGCCTCGTTTAATTTGTGTGCTTCTGCCATAAAGGATTCGCCACCAATCAGAAAATCGCGCATGTTATTGGGTAAACTTGGGTTCAAACCCTGAAGCGACCAGATATTGCCATTGTGGTAAATTCCTAGGTCTTGCTTGTTTTGAAAAGTATAGGTAACTAATTTCATAATTATAAGGGTGGTAAATTTACTTTATCTGGTATAATGAGTAATTGTTCGTAATCATTTTCTATTTTTAAATAGAGCTGTTGAGCCTCTATTTTGTTCCTAAAATCGCCAACACGCAGTTTATAATAAGGCTGCTGGTAAATTAAATATATTGGAACATCAGGGTATTCTGTTTTAAATTTGTTTCTCAGGTTGTTTGCATTATTTCTTTCTGTACCAGAGAATAATTGAATCCTAAACCCATCCCGTGTTTGCTCGGTTTTATGTTTTTCAATGTTTTTTTGAACCAAGGAATCCAAATAAGGTGGCGTGCTAATTTTTGACTTGGTTTGACCCGAAGCCGATAATACTGTAATTATAAGAAACAAGCACATCCCTAAGGTTTTCATACAATTTCTCCTTCTTTTTCTTCAAGCATCATCATCACACCAGAAGAGGTTCCTATTCTGCTAGCTCCCGCTTCAATAAGTGCAAGGGCAAATGTTTTTTCTTTAATACCGCCTGATGCTTTGATTTTAATTTTCTGAGGTAAATTTTTGCGCATGATTTTCACTTTTTCAACAGTGGCTCCTTCCGGGGCAAAACCAGTGCTAGTCTTCACAAAATCAACTTCGCAATCAGCACATATTTTGCATAGCACCTTAATTTCTTCAGCATTAAGGTAAGCGGTTTCAATGATTACTTTTACCTTTCTGTTTTGCAGATGACAAGCTGTAACAACTGATTGAACATCATTTTGAACAGCTGTTAAATCCCCGCTTTTGAAGGCGGCAATATTAATCACCATATCCACTTCATTTGCACCAGAGTTAATGGCTTTTTTAGTTTCTTCAACTTTGCTGCTCACCGCACCATAACCAAATGGAAATCCAATCACTGTAATGATTTTAATCTCCGGGTTTTTTAAGGTTTTTTTAGCAAGTTGAACAAAATATGGGGGAACGCAAACGCCATAGAATTCAAATGTTTCGGCCTCCTTGCAAAGCTTTAGAATATCTTGTGCTGTGCAGTCTGCTTTTAGGTTGGTATGTTCTATGTAGGTTGCAAGGGTCATCTGAATAGTTTTAGTTTATTTCATCCTTGCCATGGCAAGATTTATATTTTTTACCGCTTCCGCAAGGGCAAGGGTCATTTCTGCCAATTTTAACTACTCCTTTAACTTGAGCAGGTTTTTGAACCTCTTGAGTTTGCTGCATTGCCTGACGATTTTGTTGCTGAGCCTCTGCTAAATCATCTGTTCTAGAAGTCTTTAATTTTGAAGTATCTTGTCGTTTGGGTTGCTCTGCGGCTTTTACCTCTTTGCTATTGTCTTGCGGGATATGTGCCTTAAACAACATTCCTAAAACCTGCTTATTAATATTAGATACCATTGATTTAAACAAGTTAAAAGACTCAAGTTTGTAAATCAATAATGGGTCTTTTTGCTCAAATACAGCATTTTGAGAGGACTGTTTTAATTCATCCATCTCACGTAGATGCTCTTTCCAATCGTTATCAATTACATAAAGAGAAGCAAATTTCTCATAGGTTTTGGTAATCTCTTTTGCTTCATTTTCATACGCTTTTTTGAGGTTTACTGGAATTTGCATGTTGTGAATACCATCGGTCACAGGAACACCAATCATTTCAAATTGACTTCCTCTATTTTCATATACATCTTTGATAACTGGCCATGCACCTTGAGCAATTTCTTTGTTTCTAGATTGATAATGTTGGTGTAAATCTAAATACAATTTGTCTGAAACAACTTCTGTCTTATTGGCCATGAAGTAATCGTCATCCATTTTAGTTTCGAAGGCAAAAATTCGCATGACTTCAAACTTAAATTCGTTGAAGTTCTTCTGGTCTTTGTAGGTTTCAACCAGTTCATCACAAGTATCTGCCAACATGTTATTGATGTCTAAAGATAGCTTGTCACCGTGCAACGCATTTCTTCTTTTAGCATACACAACTTCACGCTGAGAATTCATTACATCATCATATTCAAGAAGGCGTTTGCGGATACCAAAATTGTTTTGTTCAACACGTTTCTGTGCACGTTCAATGTTTTTGGTAATCATAGAATGTTCTATGTTTTCACCTTCTTGCATGCCTAAACGGTCCATGATTCCAGCAATTCTTTCAGATCCAAATAGGCGCATCAAATCATCTTCAAGAGATACATAAAATTTAGATGAACCTGGGTCACCTTGACGTCCAGCTCTACCTCTTAACTGTCTATCTACACGCCTACTTTCATGTCTTTCGGTACCGATAATGGCCAAACCTCCAACTTCCTTTACTCCCTCTGCTAGCTTAATATCTGTTCCCCTTCCAGCCATGTTGGTAGCAATGGTAACTGCACTTTTATGTCCAGCCTCGGCAACGATATCTGCCTCACGTTGGTGTTGCTTTGCGTTCAAAACATTGTGCTTTATTTTACGCATGGTGAGCATTCTGCTTAGCAATTCGCTTATTTCCACAGAGGTTGTTCCAACAAGAACTGGTCTTCCTGCTTCAGTTAACTTAACAACTTCATCTATTACAGCATTGTATTTTTCTCTCTTAGTTTTATAGATAACATCCTCTTCATCTTTTCTTGAAATGGCTCTGTTAGTTGGAATCTCAACCACATCTAATTTGTAAATTTCCCAGAATTCGCCAGCTTCTGTAACAGCGGTTCCTGTCATACCACATAATTTGTGGTACATCCTAAAGTAATTCTGTAAAGTAACGGTTGCGTAAGTTTGAGTTGCAGCTTCAACTTTTACATTTTCTTTGGCTTCAATGGCTTGGTGCAAACCATCGCTATATCTTCTTCCATCTAATACACGGCCAGTTTGTTCATCTACAATCTTCACCTTGCTATCTTGAATGATGTATTCCACATCCTTTTCAAACATGCAATAAGCTTTGAGTAGTTGGTTAATGGTGTGAATACGTTCTGTTTTGATGGTAAAATCTAACATCAACTGTTCCTTTCTCTTAAGCGCTTCATCTTCGCTTAAACCTAGCTTTTCAATTTCTGCTATGGCTGAACCAACGTCTGGAATAACAAAGAAATGTGGGTCTTCTCCAGAAGAGGTAATGAGTTCAACACCCTTTTCAGTAAGGTCTACTGAGTTCAGTTTTTCATCAATGGCAAAATATAAGTCGGCGTCTATTTTATGCATTTCCTTTTGTTGGTCTTGCATGTAATAGTTTTCTGTTTTTGTAAGTATTTGTCTTACACCTTGTTCTCCAAGGTATTTAATTAATGCACTGTTTTTAGGTAAACCTCTTTGTGCTTGTAATAATTTAAAACCACCTTCCTTATCGTTTCCAGCGGTAATTAGTTTTTTAGCATCTACAAGGGCTGTATTTAAGTATGCCTTCTGTGCATTTACTAATTTTTCAATTCTTGGTTTTAGGGCATAAAATTGTTGTTCATCTCCTTTAGGAACCGGACCTGAAATAATCAATGGCGTTCTAGCATCGTCAATTAAAACAGAGTCAACCTCATCCACCATTGCAAAATGGTGTTTTCTTTGAACCAATTCTTCAATGCCATTGGCCATGTTATCCCTTAGGTAATCAAAGCCAAACTCGTTGTTGGTTCCGTAGGTAATATCTGCTAGGTAGGCTTTTCTTCTTTCAGGAGAATTAGGCTGGTGATAGTCGATACAATCTACACTTAAGCCATGGAATTCGAATAAAGGCGCATTCCATTCGCAATCCCTTCGAGCCAGATAATCGTTTACTGTAACAATATGAACACCTTGTCCAGCTAAGGCATTGAGGTAAGCTGGTAGGGTAGAAACTAATGTTTTTCCTTCTCCAGTAGCCATCTCAGAAATTTTACCTTTATGCAACACAATACCACCAATCAACTGAACATCATAATGTATCATGTTCCATGTAATCGGACTTCCTGCTGCTTCCCATGAATTATGCCAAATGGCTTTTTCACCTTCAATTGAAACTGGCTTTTTAGGCTTGGTGCGTGCACTCAAAGTTTTGTCCCAATCAGTTGCTTCAACAACCAATTGCTTGTTTTCACTTAATCTGCGGGCGGTTTCTTTAACAACGGCAAAGGCTTCAGGTAAAATTTCAAGAAGCACTTCCTCTAGTTGTTCATCGCGCTTCTTTTTTAGCTTATCAATTTCTTTAAAGATATCGTCTTGGTCGTGTAGGTCTAGGTTTTCAGCGTTAGCATCAGATTTTAATTGGGCAATCTCATCATCTATGCTCTGCAAAGCAGCAGCAATAACTGCTTTTAGTCTTGCACTTTCATTGCGAAGTTCTTGGTCTGTAATTGTAGCCAGCTTTGCAAATTGTTCATTGATTTTACTAACCAATGGGTATATTTCCTTTAAATCACGGTCTGATTTACTTCCAAAAATTTTGGTTAGGCCTTTAAAAATACTTCCAATCATAATGTGTTGTCTCCTGCGGTATTGCACCAATATGGGCAATTGGCCGTAAAAATAAGTTTATTTTTTACAACAGCATAAATTAATCCAAGGCAATTGTTTGACAATTTGACAGCCAAATATTTGGTTCAACCCTATAAATCCATAGATCTAAGGACGTTTTTGGCTAATTGTGAGTTTTTGTCAGAATTTTTAAAGCGATTATTTGTCTCAATTATTCGCTTTCGTGGTCTATTTGATTTCTAAAGCCGAGGCGCTTTCCTGTGGGCATACCGCTGCTATGACTCATCATGTTTTTTTGCTCTAAAGTAATATAGCTAATGTTTTCAATTGGAGGGGCCAACAGATCGAAGTTTAAACAATACAATATAGATTCCATTACAATCCTTTCAAAGGTGTCCTTATTAATTTGGTTTGAACCAAACTCCCCAAACTGTATTGATAAGGCTCTTTTTCCTTCTATGAAAAAGTGATTGTCTTTGTTAAGGAACAATCTCCCCACTAAATATCCAATATCTCCCTCTCTATTGTATTTGATGGAATCGGCAAGGAAATTATATATTTGAACCATGCCACAGAATTCTCTCAAAGGGTCTTCTTTAACATAGGGCATGTTATGAATATAGTGATGTTGGTCGAAGTCGAAAATATTGGTGTGCATCATAAATACTAAGGTATCCCCACTAAATTTAAGATGTACTTCAAATTCGCTTTTCTCAAAATATTTAACTTCCACACTTTTGTCAATGGACTGAACCGACTCACTTAAATGCGAGGCTATTTCTTTAATAACTTCTTTTAACTGTCCAAAAGCATCTCGGGTATTTCTATAAACCAATTGTTTGGTAGCAGACTTTTGCAATAACAGCTGCGTTATTTTTTCAAACTTGTTTTCCATCCTAACTTTTTAGGTTCAACAAAAACAATTACCAATTGTTTAATAAGCTCTAGCAAATAATACCCGTTCTTTCGAAGGATTGCCTGTTAACACACATTTGCCATCCTCATGCGGATTGTTTAATGGAATGCAACGGATGGTAGCTTTTGTTAATTCTTTGATTTTTTCTTCAGTTTCGCTGCTGCCATCCCAATGGGCGCTTACAAAACCGGTTTTGTTATCTAAAGCATCTACAAACTCGTCCCACGTATTTACAGCATGAATGTGCTCGTTTCGGTAATCAAGAGCCTTTTGATAGATGTTTTGCTGAATTTGTTCTAAAAGGTGAGGGATTTTATGTTCAAGGTCGGCAGCCTGCAAAACCATTTTTTCTTTGGTGTCTCTGCGGGCTACTTCAACCGTGCCATTTTGCACATCTCTTGGGCCAATAGCAATTCTTACAGGTACTCCTTTTAGTTCATATTCTGCATATTTAAACCCTGGAGTCATATTTTCTCTGTCATCCATTTTTACAGAAATGCCTAATTTCTTTAAAGTAGCAAAATAGGCATCTGCCTTTTCCATTACCATTTCTTTTTCGGCGTCTTTTCTAAAAATAGGAATTATTACTACTTGTATTGGTGCAAGATTTGGCGGCAAAACCAAGCCTTCATCGTCACTGTGGCTCATGATGAGCGCGCCCATTAGCCTTGTAGAAACTCCCCAAGAGGTGGCCCAAACATATTCAGATTTATTTTCTTTGGTTACATATTTTACGTCAAATGCTTTGGCAAAGTTTTGACCCAAAAAGTGTGAGGTTCCCATTTGAAGAGCTTTGCCATCTTGCATTAGACCTTCTATGCAATAGGTATCTAAAGCACCTGCAAATCTTTCGTTGGCCGATTTAACCCCTTTAATTACGGGGACAGCCATAATGTTTTCTGCAAAGTCTGCATATACTTCCAACATTTGTTTGGTTTCTGCAATGGCCTCTTCGGCGGTAGCGTGGGCGGTATGTCCTTCCTGCCATAGAAACTCAGTTGTTCTTAAAAATAATCTTGTTCTCATTTCCCAGCGCACCACGTTTGCCCATTGGTTAATAAGAATCGGTAAATCACGGTAACTTTGAATCCAACTTCTATAGGTATTCCAAATGATGGTTTCGCTAGTAGGCCTTACAATCAACTCTTCCTCAAGCTTGGCATCTGGATCAACAATTATTTCTCCTGTAACTGGGTCATTTTTTAAGCGATAATGTGTCACAACGGCGCACTCTTTTGCGAAGCCATCTACATGGGATGCTTCCTTACTAAAAAATGACTTTGGAATAAAAAGTGGGAAATATGCATTTTGGTGTCCTGTTTCTTTGAACCTTCTGTCTAGTTCTGCCTGCATTTTCTCCCATATAGCATAACCATATGGTTTAATAATCATACAACCCTTTACGTCTGAATGCT
Organism: Bacteroidota bacterium; assembly: GCA_027488905.1. Classification (GTDB taxonomy): domain Bacteria; phylum Bacteroidota; class Bacteroidia; order UKL13-3; family UKL13-3; genus B1. Next base: position 12,842 of record JAIYAT010000021.1, on the reverse strand, counting down.
CTGCTAAATCAGCACTTTTTACTAAATTATTGTACCAACCACTATAATCTTCTTCTCTTTTTATTTTTTTTACGTCCATGATTTTTATTGGAATAATATTTGAAACTAAGTTAAAGTCACAAAAGTAGTTTTTAGTCGTTACTTTGTATAACAGTAAATTTAGGATTTATGAAACCAATTACAACCATAGCTTTTTTTGCTATAACAAGCATTACCGTTTCATGCAGCGCAATTGTTAATCCCGTAAACGGAGTAAACGATGATGTTTATGGAAAAAGAAAGGAATCAAAAGCTAAGCCGAAGTCGATAAGTGAGGTTGAACCTTGGAACAACAAGAAAAAAGGACCTCAAGCAAATTTAAATGAAAATAGAAGTTCAGCATATGTAGAAGCCAATTCTAACACAAGTTATTCACGTCCTTCTGAATCTGAACAAGCAGCTGAGGCTGGACGTTTGTGGGCACAAAGGCGTAACATGGTTACTACAGCAGATAGCCCAGTTTATGAATCAAATTATGTTATTGATGAATATCGTGAAGAGGAACGTGAAAACAGAAGAATGGGCACTTCTCGCTCACGCTATTACGATGATCCTTATTATGATGTTTTGAGCCAAAATTGGGGTTGGACAAATTTTTATACCCCAGTTACAGTTTTCCCTGGCTATTATGGTTACGCTCCTGGTTTTAATATTGGCTTAGGTTGGAATAGTGGTTTTGGTTGGAATACTGGATTTGGTTTTAACACTGGATGGGGTATGCCGGGCTTTGGATGGAATGACCCTTTTTATAACCCTTGGAATCCATATGGTGGTTTTGGTTGGGGATACAATCCTTGGAACCCTTATGGAGGGATGGGATGGGGCTACAACCCTTGGAACCCATACTGCGGCTTTGGATGGGGATATAACCCTTGGAGGAATAATTGGGGTTGGGGAGGTGGTTGGAACAACAATCGTTGGGGGAATGACATTGTATCAAATAGACCTTTTATGCGCCCAATGAACGGCATTGGTTCAAGCTTACCATCAGGGAATTCTCGTCCTGCGGTTCCAGTGCCAGGCAATAGAAGTCAAAGACCAGCAGCGCCAAATCCTGCTGTAAACCAACAAGGACCAGACAGACCGCAACAAATTACAAGACCTACCTATAATCCAAGTAGACCACAAGCACCGCAAACCGAAGCGCCAAAGCCAACCTATACTACCAAGCCAGGTGGAGATTTAATATATGATAATCAAGGCAGACCAGCTTATGTTCCGCCAAGAAGAAATACACCTACAAACACAAACGAAGCACCTCGTCAAGCAGCTCCAACCTACAATGGAACTGGAGAAAGAAGACCTTCTTATGGAAGTCCTGCCCCAGATAGACCGAGAAATAGCACGCCAAGTTCTCGTCCTTCAAATTCAAATCCAGCACCGTCAAGACCCGCTGCTCCTAGTCAGCCAATGCCTAGCAGACAGTCAACTCCAACATACAGCAGACCGGCGCCTTCGGCGCCTGCTCCTAGCAGACCCTCTGCTCCAAGACCTTCTAGTGGCGGAGGCGCCGCACCTAGCAGACCACGTCCATAAATTTAATTTTATCTAATCATGAAGAAAATAGCATTTGTAGTATTATCGGCAATTGCAGGGAATGCATTTGCCCAAAATCAAGAAGAAGTATTTAGGTATACCCTAACCCAAACACAAGGTTCTGTGCGCTCTTTAGGTGCTGGTGGTGCTTGGGGTGCAGTGGGTGCCGACTTAGGCGGCGCTGCAATTAATCCTGCTGGATTGGGATTTTATAAAAGAAATGAAATCATGGGCTCGATGTCTATCACTAGCACCTTTAATAAAGCGAGTTATAATGGAAATGAGGCCTCAGATACGCGAACTAACTTTAACATCCCCAATTTCGGAGCAGCTTTTCATGCAGATTTAGGCTACACAGGTAGCAGTGCCTCTGCCATTACATTTGCTTTTGGGATGAACCGATTGGCTAATTTTCAAAACAATGAGCAATATAATGGGATTGGCAAAAACACCACAGTTGGTGACCATTTAGCTAGGCTAGCGAATGGATTAGATAGTAATGCTTTCTTGGCAAGTGAAAGGGATAATGATCTTGTGGCTCAGGCATGGAGATTAAGCATGATTTATAATGATAACTCACCAAAAACATATGGTTCTTGGCAAAGCATTTCTGGAGATACAAATTATACCATGCGGCAGTCTGAACAAATAAGCAATAGAGGTAGAATTAATGAATGGTATGCGTCAACCGGATTAAATATTGGAAACACACTTTACCTTGGAGCCTCTTTAGTTGTGCAAGGGGTTAGGTTCACACAGGATAAAACTTACAGAGAAGTTTTAAAAGAAAGTAGCCTTCCAGATAACCAATACAACGGTTCAAGCATTAACCAATTCTCTGAAACCCGAGGCTCTGGAGTTGGTGGGAAGTTTGGCGCGATTATTAGACCAATAGACGCATTTAGACTGGGGGTTTCTTATCATACACCTGTAAGGATGAACCTAAACAAACAATATCAAATAGTAACTAAAGCTACCTATGATGGTTTTACCTATACACAAGATGCAGGAAGAATGGATGAATACAATTATCAAATTATTACTCCAGGAAGATTAACTGCAAGTGCTGCTATTGTTTTAGGAAAGTTTATGGTAATATCAACAGATATAGAAAGAGTTGATTTTTCGCTCGGTAAATTAAATGACAAAGAAGGGTTAGCAGATTTTAGCTTTTCAAATGATGCCATGAAAACAACTTATGGAACAGCTACCAACATCAGAACTGGTTTGGAAGTTGCCGCAGGATTTAGCAGGATTAGATTTGGTTATGCATCCTTAGGTAGTCCATATCAAGAAAAAGTTGTTTCAAAAAAGGATGGCCAAAGACATTTAATTAGCGGAGGTTTTGGTTGGGTGTTAGACGATTCCTACTTTTTTGACTTTGCAGTACAAGGATTAATTGGCAAGAATTTCATCACTTCCTATGAAGGGATGCCAAGTTCAGCAACGAATGAAAGCTTAACCCTCAACTTTATGTTTGGAACAGGGGTAAGGTTTTAATCAAATTAAAAACTATAAAAAAAGGGGCTGATGTGAAACATCAGCCCCTTTTTTATATAAAACAAATCTATATTATTCAGATTTAGTAAAAGGCTTAGAAATGGTTTGTGAGCCATTTTTATACCTTAAAAAATAAACACCATTTTGCAAATCACTGATGTTAAATTCACTTTCTGAACCGATATGGCTAAATGATTTAACTTTAGTTCCTAAAACATTGTAAATATCAATTGCTACCGCATCACGTGTGTTGAATTTTATATTCAAACGGTCTTTTGCGGGATTAGGGTAAAAACTAAATTCTTTTGCTAATAAATTTTCTTTCAAGCCAGTTGCCCAACCTGTAATTTGAAATTCAACAGTATCATCGATAACAGTAGGATTGCTTTTCGAATAAACATGAACTTTTGCTTTTCCTGTTCCACCGTTGCCATTTGGAACGAAATCTCCTTTGAATTCGCCACTTTTACCTTTTCCTAAAGTAAATGTGCCTTTATTGCCAACAGCAAGATTAGTTAAGCAATTAAATGGGTCGCACATGCCATATTCCCAACCAGTGGTCATAATAATTTCTATGATATTCCATTCAAAAACAGAATCATTGCTATTGTTGGTGAAAATTGATTTAGCTTCTAGCATGAAGTTACCACTTGGTCCTTGTGCTTTAGACACTTTTGGATTCATCGAAATATCTTGGGCAAATCCAAAATTGAAAGCAATAAGTCCAAGAACAGAAAGTATAATTTTTTTCATCGTAATGTAGGTTTCGGGTAAATATAGTTTGACTAATTTCTATTTACTTGCGACAAAAATATATTTTTTATTTTATAATAATTGCAAAAGTTTATGAAAATCATCATAATAAACGGTCCAAATCTTAATTTGCTTGGGGTTAGAGAGCCAGAAATCTATGGCCAAAGCAGCTTTGAGGAATATTTCATTGGTTTGCAAAATGATTTTCCAATGGTTCAGCTTTCCTATTATCAAAGCAATGTTGAAGGTGAAATTGTCAATAAATTACAAGAAGTTGGTTTTTCTTGGGATGGCATTTTGCTAAATGCTGGTGCTTTTACACATACCTCCGTTGCAATTGGAGACGCTGTGGCTGCTATTAAAACCCCAGTAGTAGAATTGCATATCTCTAATGTTTTTGCGCGTGAAGCCTTTCGACATGTTTCCTATATTGCTAGCCACGCCAAAGGGGTAATTTCTGGATTTGGATTGAATAGTTACAAACTCGCCTTGCAGAGTTTTTTAAACTAGTCCAAATTTTGAACAAAAAAGTTATCGTTATTAATGTAAATAATTTTTAGGTTTTTTTCTTTAGCTAATGCTGCATTTTGTTGCAAAATTGAAATCATTTTCTTGCTTTGTCTTCCTAAAAATCTATTCCAAAAAACTAGCACGATATATTCATTGACCATTGGCTCACTAAAGTTTTGAGCCGATGGCTTTAGGTTTTGAGTATACTTAAGTATCATTGAATAGCTAAATAGGTTATCCAAAGGCGCAACTGTTTGCGGCGGAAATGTGCTAAAACTACTTGTTCTATTCCACTTTAAATTTGGAAATCCACCTGCGAAACAATTTGCATGAAATGAAATTAACTTTTTATCTTTATTAAAATAAAGCATTTGCAAGGGTTGATAATGATTTTTTACTGTTTCAGCTTGCGTTAAGGTGTCAAAAGACTTTAGTAATGATTTATAATTTGTATCTAAAACAAAGCAATTCTCCAATGGAATATTGAACTTAACTGCTGTTGTTATGATTTCATCTTCAGTTAAAGTTTTTAGCTTTTTAAAACCATAAATTCCGTTAAAAATAGGACTGCAACTTTGCAATGAAAAAAGACCTATTAAAAGAAGCGGTTGGATTACTTTAAAGTTTAATTTCATAGCGTTACTTATAATTTAAGTATAACCAATTTTCACTTTAAAAGTTCTTTGGTTCAAACCGCTATAAATCTGAAAACTTCTCTATTTTATTTATGAAATGCTGATGAATTAGGCTTTTAGGGTAAACACCGCTTAATGATTTCCAATCTTTTTTTGGAAGGCCATTGTTTCTTAGTTTGATCCAAAACCTAAATTTAAAATAGAAATCTGCATGTGCTCTATGAACGGCCCAACTGTGTTTTGGTTCAGACCGCATTAAAAAGAAGAATGAACTTAATAAATCTAAAAATGATCGCAGCGGAATAAACCACCAAAGTTTTGAAGCGGGCATGTTTTTCAATAACATCAATAAGGAGTTACGAAAGTTAAGGTAGGTTTTTTGTGGATTTCCCTTTTGTAAGGTGCTACCGCCTAAATGGTAAACTTTGCTTTCTGCACAATACCATATTTTATAATTGGCTTGTTGCATTCTCCAACACAAATCTATTTCTTCCATGTGGGCAAAAAACTGTTCATCTAAGCCTCCAGCTTCAAAAAAAGCATTTGCGCGAACAAACATGCAAGCACCACTTGACCAAAAAATTTCGCGACTATCATCATATTGATTTTCGTCTTTTTCTATGGCTTCAAATAATCTCCCTCTGCAACACACATACCCGAGTTTGTCAATGAAGCCGCCTGCCGCGCCTGCATATTCAAAGTGGTCTTGTTGGTTAAATTGCAAGAGTTTGGGTTGAACCGAACCTATGCTAGTATCCGACTCCATTAAGTTAACAATGGGTTCAATCCAATTTGGAGTGACTGCTACATCATTGTTTAGTAAAACAAAGTAATCAGCCTTTACTTCTTTAAGCGCTCTGTTATACCCACCTGCATAACCGTAATTTTTGTCTAATTGTATGATTCTTACACTTGGATAATGTTCTTTTAACCACAGCACAGAGTTGTCGGTTGAGGCATTATCTGCTACAATTATTTCTAAATTTTTATAAGTACTTTGTAAAACAGATGGAAGAAATTTCTCTAAAAGATAAACATTGTTCCAATGGATGATGACTACAGCTACCTTTGGTAAACTCATTTTAAATCTTTTGTTTACTATAGGGTGCAAAAACGAAACTAGCTCCGGCAGCAGTGATTAAAAAGATACACATTTGCTCCTTCGGGTTTTTGTAATTCCTTTTAAATTCATCAACTCTTTCGGGTAATACAAGTTTTTTTTCTACCATTTCCTCCAAAGTGGTAGCATGTATGCTAAAGTCTCTGGCATAATCTTCCTTTAATAAAATGGCTTCACCTAATTTCACCTCATGCTGATGGGCAATAAAAATGGGGTAGGAGGTAAACCCTTCTTTAATCATATCTTGAGATACTTCTTTAATCATTGGGCTGTAGAAGTTGAGGTCTTCCTTTAGTACTTCCAATAACTTCTTTAATACTTCTTGATTTTCCATTAACGTAATTCTAGTAATGCAATATTTTCAACATGGTGGGTATGTGGAAACATGTCTACAGCCTGCACTTTTTTCACATCGTATTTATCTATCATCATCGCTATGTCTCTGGCTTGGGTAGCAGGATTGCAGCTTACATACACAATCTTTTTTGGTTCAACCAGCAATAATTGCTGAATAACATCTTCGTGCATGCCAGCCCTTGGAGGGTCTGTAATTACTACATCTGGCTTGCCGTTTGCCTCAATAAAATCATTGGTGAGCAAATCTTTCATATCTCCAGCATAGAAGTGCGTATGCGTAATTTGGTTCAAGGCAGCGTTAACCTTAGCATCTTCAATAGCTTGTGGCACATATTCTATGCCAACTACTTTTGCAGCCATTTTAGCCACAAATAAGGCAATAGTGCCTACGCCGGTATATAAATCATACACTAATTCTTTACCTGTTAATCCTGCCATTTTTCTGGCCTCATTATACAAGTTCAGTGTTTGTAAAGTATTCGTTTGAAAGAATGATTTCGGTCCAATTTTAAATTGTAAGTCTTCTAAGTTTTCTAATAAATAAGGATTCCCAGAAAACAGTTGTACCTCTAAATCGTGAATGGTATCATTTAATTTTTCATTGATAACATAAAGCAAGGAAGTTATTTGAGGGAAATTGTTATGAATGTGTTCAAGAAGCTTGGTTCTTTTAGGTTCATCTTCACTACCAAAGCTTAACACCAGCATCCATTCACCTTTGCTGTTGTTACGCAACATTAGGTTTCGCATGAGCCCTGTATTTCCATACAAGTTAAAAAAGTCATAGTCGTTTTCTCGGCAAAATTTGCCGATACTATTTCTAATTTCATCTTGTAAAGGGTCCATCAAATAGCAAGTTTCTACCTCAAAAACTTTATCAAATCTTCCTGGAATATGAAATCCCAAGCCAGCATTTGTTTCTTTGGTTAAGGTCCCAATTTCTTCTTTGTTGCTCAGCCATTTTCGGTCGGTAAAGCTAAATTCTACCTTGTTTCTATAATATTTGGTTTGAACCGAACCAATGATAGGTTCAAGCGGAGGAAAAGGGAACTTTCCTAATCTTTCAAAGGCATCTAGTACTTGTTGTTGCTTGTATCTAAGTTGGGCTGGGTAGCTCATTTGTTGCCATTTGCAACCCCCACAAGTGCCAAAGTGTTGGCAAAAAGTTTCAACTCTATCTTCTGAAGGTTTTTCAATTTCTTCAATCCTAGCAAACTCAAAACGTTTTTTGATTTGATATACTTTAGCTTTAACTATATCTCCTGGTACAGCAAAGTCAACCATTACTACTTTGCCTTCATGGCGTGCTATACATTTTCCTTCGCTTCCTGCATTTTCAATGGTAAGTGCGTTGTATTCATTAAATACTTTTCTTTTTTTTGACATGTTATATGATGTTCACTTCAGTGACAATGAGTATGCCAAATTTATCCCTTACCGAATTCTGAATTTCCATGGCTAGTCTATAAATTTCATAGCCAGTTGCTTCGCCATAATTAACTAAAACCAATGCTTGTTGCTTGTGCGCACCAGTGTTTCCAACCACTTTCCCTTTGTATCCGCATTGTTCTATTAACCAACCTGCAGGTACTTTTATTAATTCTGAACTAGAAACATACCCAGGTATTTCTGGATAATCAATTTTTAGCTGATGGTAAAGTTCTGCTGGCACTTCTGGGTTTTTGAAAAAGCTGCCAGAATTGCCAAGTACTTTTGGGTCGGGTAACTTAGATTGTCTTATTTCAATAACTGCATCACTAATATCCTTAATATTGGGTTCAAGAATACCTTTTTGTTGCAAAACCTCTTTTATTGCTCCGTATTGGGCATTGATAGTTGGATTTTTTTTAAGTTTAAAGGTAACAGATACAATGATGTATTTTCCTTTATGTTTATGCTTAAATACACTTTCTCTATAGGCAAATTCACATGCTTCATTTGAGAATGTTACCAGTTTCCCAGAATTGATTTCTACCGCAATAACTTCCTCAACGGTATCTTTCACTTCAACGCCATAGGCTCCAATGTTTTGCATGGGCGCTGCACCAATATAGCCTGGAATCAAAGACAAATTTTCTACTCCTCCTAATCCAGCTTCTACACAATGCATAACAAAGTTGTGCCAAAGTTCGCCACTGTTGGCTTTAAGCCAAACATGTTCTTCATCTTCGTTTACTTTTGCAATTCCTTTGAGGTTTATCTTAACCACCATTCCTTTGAAATCTTGGGTTAATAAGATGTTACTTCCCCCACCTAGAATGAGCAAAGGCCTTTCACTCAAGTTAAAAGTGGCACAAAGCACCTGAACTTCCTCAATGGTATTGCATTCTACAAACTCAGAAGCGCTAGCTTCCAGTCCGAATGTATTATAGGGCTTAAGCGATATGTTTTGGTAAATGACCATTATTGGCGGCAATTAAGTAAAACTGCCACTAAAAAAAGAAACTTTTTATAAAAATTGCTTCGACTAATTAAAATTAATCAAAAAATGAGAATAATTTAAACCCTATTTGCAATGTAATTAACCTCGAAGTTAATTCTGGAGTATGGCCTTTGTAGGTAAATGGTGAACCCATTGAGGCATTGTTAAAATCCCATTTTAAATCAACCCTTAACCTTGCCAAATCTGCCCCAACTCCTAATTGGTAGCCTGTTGAACGTTTGCTGAGTTCATTTTTTACATAATCGGGATTGTCGGCAGGAATCTCTGTAAGCTGTTTAGTCAAAATTTGAAAATTGGGTCCACCGTAAACTCTTGCGATTTTTAAAAATCTAAAGCCCACCAAAACCGGAATATCTACATAATTGGCTTTATGAAAAAAGGCTTTTTCATTTAAAACTTTGAAATTACTTGCCCTATTGTTCAAAATTACCTCAGGCTGAATATATAACCCTACCACAGGTATCATTAATCTGGAATATATTCCAAAATTAATGGTATTGTTTGACTCATTGCTGTATTCAAAACTTGGTTTTTCTGATAAGTTTAATTTACTACCACTTAAACCTCCTTTTAATCCAAATTCTAGTTGGGCATTAGAAGCATGGATATTTAATGAGCATATAACTACAAAAATGAAAAGTTTTTTCATGATAGTATTTTTTTCGAATTTAAGAGGTTTAGATTAAAAACAAAAAAACCGGCCTAAGCCGGTTTTTTTGTTTTAGTTGTTTACAGGCAAAAAGCTGTAGTTTTTACTCCTCCATAATTGGTCTTCCAACCAATTATTTGGATATTCTACTTTAACGTCTGTTATTTTTTCACCGTCCATAACAGGAACCAATTTAGGTTGAATAAAACCTTTATAGGCTGCAACATTTAATTTCTCGAACCTAGTTTTTACTTCTTTTAATAAGGCTTGGTCAACTTTAACACCATAGTTTTCTACCAAGGCCTGCCCAGCTGCAAAATCTCCTTCAGATTTAATTCTTTGAATTTCTTTAAGTAACTGACCAAAAATGACTCTTAATTTATCGTAGTCATTAACTTTAACATAGGTTTTGCCATCTTTTTTAACATACTCAATTACATTTTCTGCTTTTCCTTTTTCATAAGCCCAGCTTGCATTTAATTGTCTGTTGCGCATGTGTGCTTCTTCTAAGTTTTCTCCAATTTGTAAGCGCGTTAGTTGTGTAATTAAACCATTTCTGATGTAATTGTCGTATTCACATTTACCAACCTCTAAACTTGGCATAACGCCCATTTCAACCAACTTCGGATCCATTACATAATATAAGGCTACTAAATCCGCTCTGGCTTCTTCTAAAGTACTCGCATAATTTTTTAAGGTTTGATCCGGGTCGCCAATGCCAGGATTTATTTGACCTGAAGCATGCCCAATAACCTCATGCATGTCTGTATGCAAATCACTAGCAAGTGCACCGTGTTCCGAATTGCGCTTTATCTCTTCTTCGCTTAAGGCAAACTCCTTCATCATTGGACTTTTGGCGCCAACTACATTGTAAGAGTGAACTATGTTTCCTAACGAAACAGATTTAGAGCCATGTTGTTGTCTAATCCAATTGGCATTTGGAAGATTAATTCCGATAGGCGTTGATGGATTAGAAGCACCGGCTTCTTGAATTACAGTAATAACTTTAGCTGTAATTCCTTTAACATTTTTCTTTTTGTGTTCTGGCGTAAGAGGGGAATTATCTTCAAACCACTGTGCTTCTTTAGCAATGGCTGCAATGCGTTTGGTTGCTTCCATGTCTTTTAAACTCACCACCGATTCAAATGAAGCTCTTTTGCCAATGGCATCTTCATAAACTTCTATGAATCCATTAACCACATCTAATCTGCTTTCTGTGTCTTCTACCCAAGCAATGCTATATTCATCAAACTTTTTAAGGTCGCCAGTTTTGTAGTATTCAACCAATAAACTTAAGGCTTTTTTCTGTTTGTCATTTTCAGCAACAGCAACAGCTTTTTCTAACCAATACACAATGCGGTCGATGGCTGCACCATACATGCCACCTGATTTCCAAACCTTTTCCTTGATACCCCCATTTTCTTTTACCATTTTAGAATTCAATCCCCAACTAATAGGTGTTGTATCATTTGGGTTGATCCTAGCTGCGTAATAAGCTTCTACTTCTGCTTGGGTTACGCCTTCGTAAAAATTGTTGGCAGAGCCTTTTACGTTGTCTATTCCAGAAGCTAGGTTTACTGTTTTTGCATCCACATTTGGGTCAAACATAATTGGCTGCATCATTTTCAGAAAATCTTCTTTGCTCAAGTTGTCTAATGGCAACAAGCTTGCATCTAAGGTGTTTACAAGTTCACTGAAATAAGCAAAGTTAAACTCAGGCACAAACTTGATATTTGAATAATGATGATGAATACCGGTAGAGAAGAAAACGCGCTTGGCATAGGTTTCAAACTTTTTCCAATCTGCACTTTCTTTGTCGCCAGCATAGTTGATAAGAATAGCCTCTAAGGTTTTACGAATCCTTAAATTGTGTTTGTATTTTTGGTCGTAATAAATATCTCTGCCACAATTGGCTGCTTCGTATAAGTAATAGGCCAATTCTTTCTGTTGGGCACTGAGTTCTTCAAATCCTGGAATTTGGTAACGCAACACTTGTAGGTCTGCAAACTCATCACAGGTTACTTCAAAAGCAGATTCACTTCCAGCGGTACCTTTCTTGTCGCTATTGCAAGCAGCAAAGCAGGCAGCAGCACTAATGGCTCCATACATCATCACTTTTTTAAAATTCATTGGGTTAATGTTAATTAGGCAAATATAATAGAGCCTTGCACAAAGACATAAAAATTCCTAAAACTTCTCAAAAGCCCCCAACCCAAACAAGGCAAAGTCATATTTCACCGGATCATTTGGGTCAAAACTTCTTAAAACTGCATCTATTTCCTGTACCGCTTTTGCATCGTCTTGTTTTCGGATTAGCAAACCTAATTTTCTGGCAATATTTCCAGTATGCACATCCAAAGGAAGACTTAATTGGTTGGCCTGTAATTTGCCATTCCAAATGCCAAAATCAACCCCTTGCTTATCTTCTCTTACAAACCATCGAAGCAACATATTGATTCTTTTTGCAGAACTGCCTTTTAGGGGGTCGCTCACATGTTTTTCTGAGCGTTGCAGATGTGGTATTTCAAAAAAAAGCGCTTTGAATTTTGAAATAGCCATTTGCATTGAGTCAGGTTGTGCATTCTTTTCAAAAACTTGCTGCAAGCCGCCATGTTTTTGGTAAATGTTTCTGAGGCAAAGTATAAAACAATGTAAATCTTCGCTGTTAAAAGTGCGGTGCACAAATTCTAAAGATTTTAATTGTTTTGAGCTTGCAGTCATCACAAAGTCAAACGGACTGTCACCCATTTTGTCCATCAATTGATTGGCATTCTTGAGGATACTTTTTCTATTGCCCCAAGCTATTGTTGCGGCGATAAATCCTGAAATTTCTATGTCTTCTTTTAGGGTAAAACGATGGGGGATAGAAATTGGGTCGTGCGCAATAAAAAAGGGTTGGTTGTAAGCAAATGCCTTTTCGTCTAGGAAATCCTTTATATCTTTAAGTGTCGTAATATCTAACATAAATGAGGAGCGAAGTTAAGCATTTCAATGTCTCTATAAATTGGGGAATTAAAACGATAAAGTTTAAATTTTGGCAGTATCTACTTTGCAGCTTAGTTTTGCAGCAATGAGTTTTAAGTTTAGGGTTTTACTTTTTCTAGCCACAGCACCTTTGTTTTTATGGGCACAATTTGCTCCACAAGCTGGTGTTTTAGGTACCACAGCTATTGTTGCCGACAGCAATGTGTTTGTAAATTGGGCAAGTGGCTACACGCTCAATCGTTCTTGGCAAAACATGGCAGACACTTCTCTTGGTAAAGTTACCACCGGCGAAGAATGGAGCATTACTGGAAAAGC
>JAIYAT010000017.1 GCA_027488905.1 Bacteroidota bacterium | reverse complement strand
CATACTTGCTTTTATCTGGGGCAATTTTAACAAGGTACAAAGATTTAACAAAAGTTGGAATGTTAACAGTTGCCTCAAATGCAGTTGTAATTCCTAATGAACCCTCTGCAATTAATACACCTCCTTCAGCTGGATTAGCAGTATAAACTTCAACTTTGTGTAATACTTTTTCAAAGCGAATATCTGTAGTAGTTAATCTTAACTTAATATCTTTACTAATTTCCCATTTAAAACCTTCAGGAACTTTGATATCAGTCATTTTTTCGACACTTACTAATTTGCCATCAAAACTTGGCGTTGCTTCTTCATTTACTTTCACTAAATCCTTTTTGCATGAAACAGCAAAAATGGATAATGTAGTAAGGATTAAAATTAATTTTTTCATTTGGTGGTTTATAATTTCCCTTACCAAACAAAATAACTACCAAACCACAAACAGCTTATTTTCAAATATTTGCAAAAACAAGCAATTCCCGTTTTGAAACAAATAGAGCTCTTGGTTCCATTTATGGGGCACAAAAAACCCCGCTAACTTTCGCTAACGGGGCATAGCCATGAAAACCTACTGCAATATTAATTGCAGAAACCTATCACAATATTAAGTAGATTTTAAGATAATCCAAATTTTTTCTTAGTTTTAAGATTTAATTATTTTGACTTATCCTAACTGAATGATTTAAAGGGATTTTAATTAGGTTTGTGAATGCATTTCTCATATCAATTCCCAATTATTTCATCAAAAAACCGGTTTCATTTTTCTAATGATGGCTTGTGGCTTGGCTCGTGTTTCGCTGAGAACATGGGAAATAAAATCGTTAATTATCAAATTCCTGCATTACTCAATCCTGGTGGAATTGTATTTAACCCAATCTTAATTTTTAAGCAAATAAACTTCGCTCTTGGTTCAAACCAAAACCACAATGAATATATTTTTAAACAAGATAACTTATGGTTTTCCTATTTATATCATGGTAGTGTTTATGAGACACACAAAGAAACCTTAATAGAGAAAATTGAAGAAATAAACACATCTCTTCACCTGGCAATCAAACATTCAAAATATGTGGTAATGACTTGGGGAAACGCTTGGTTATATCAATTAAAATCAAATCAATTGGATGTTGCAAACTGTCACAAACAAGCTCAAAATCTTTTTAGCAAACGTTTGGTTCAACCCGAAGAAATTGCAAAAGAAGCAATGAAAACCATTGGCCTAATGCGAGAAATTAATCCAAACCTTCATGTTATTATCAGTATAAGCCCAGTAAAGTATTTGAGATGGGGAGCGTTTGAAAACAACCTGGGAAAAAGCAGTCTGTTTTTAGCTTTAGATTTACTTCAAAAAACCATTAAGGATGTTTCATATTTCCCTTCATTTGAAATCATGCAAGACGAACTTAGAGATTACCGCTTTTACAATTTAGATTTTGCCCACCCAAATGAAATTGCTATAAATTATATTTGGGATAAGTTTAAGCATTGGATGTATGATGAACCAACCTTGAATTACCTTGAAGATTTTGACCAACTGATGTTAAAAATAAATCACAAAACACTTCATCCAAGTTCTGCAGTGCACCAAGTATTTTTAAACAAACTAGAAAAAGAAATTGAATCTTTTAAACTAAAGTACCCGCAAGTTTCTTTTGATAATATTTACAAAACGGTTTAAGTCCGCATGCTTCACATTTTGGTGTTCTAGCTAAGCAAGTATATCTGCCATGAAGAATTAGCCAATGGTGGGCTGTAGCAATGTATTCATCTGGAATATTCTTCACCAATTGTGTTTCTGCCTGATGCGGTGTTTTTGCATTAGTAGTAAGTCCTAACCGAGCGCTTACCCTAAAAACATGCGTATCCACAGCCATTGCCGGTTGATGATAAACGACACTAGCAATTACATTTGCAGTTTTTCTTCCAACACCTGGGAGTTTCACCAAATCCTCGATAGATTCTGGCACCTTTCCCTCAAAATCATTTACCAGCATATTGGCCATTCCAATTAAATGTTTGGTCTTATTATTTGGGTATGAAATACTTCTTATGTATGGAAAAAGGGTATCAAAGTCTGTGTTAGCAAGCTTCTGTGGTGTAGGAAAATCATTAAACAATTCTTGCGTAACTATATTTACTCGTTTATCTGTGCATTGAGCACTCAAAATAACAGCAACCAATAATTCAAATGGATTATTGTAAAGTAATTCCGTTTCGGCATGCGGACTATGCGATAAAAAATATTGTATGACTTCGGTATATCTTTCCTTTTTGTTCATTAAAGTGTAAGTCTGTAAGTTGTCCAACCACTCATTGGTTTTGCGCCAATGCTTTCATAAAAGTCAATTGCAGATTTGTTCCAATTGAGCACACTCCACTCTACCCTGCCATAATCTAGGCTTTTTGCTAATTGAACCAACTCAATTAACAAAGCCTTTCCGTATCCCTTACCCCGAAAGTTCGGTTCAACAAATAAATCTTCTAAATAAATTCCTGGCTTACCAACAAAGGTTGAAAAATTCTTGAAGTACAAGGCAAATCCAATACAAATCTCATCTTCAAACGCAAGAAGACAGGATGCTACAGAATGCTCACCAAACAAATACTTTAAAATATTTTCTTCTGTTGCTTTTACTTCCTCACTAAGTTCTTCAAAGGCTGCAATGGCTTTAATAAAATAAAGGATTTGACTTGCATCTTCAGCAGCAGCTTGTCTAATGAGCAAAGGCATTTTAGTAAATTAATTTTCCTGGATTGAAATACCCTTTGATTTTTTTGGTAAAGACATCAGATTTGCCTCCTGGCCTAGGTTCTATATCCAATTCAATTACCAATAACCATTTGTTTCTTCCTACTTTTTTTCCAGTAATGGTTCCGGTTTGAACCAAACGAGGACCGCTGTCTCTGCAAAAGCAACTTCTTGAATAAATGACTTTTGCCTTCGCAAAATCTGATTCGTTGAGCACAAATTGATTCCCAGAAATTGGTTTTACTTGAAATTGAATGGATTCTGCAAACTCATCATCAGCAATCGCAATTACATCCTTAGCTCTAAAATCAAATTTAAAAACCCAATAATCGCCACTTTCATAAGCTATATCAAAGTATAAACTATCATAGGGCTTTAACACAATTTGCTGGTTTGGTTCAAAAACAAACCTTTTAAACTCTGGATTCGAAGGCATTGGTTGCTCACTCTTTTGAGAAAAGCTTGTAAATGCGGTGGTAAGTAAAATGCTTAGAAATAAAATTCTCATGTACAAATAAACAAAAATATAATTGCTCTTACCTAAAGGTTTTTAATCAATTTCAAAGTAGTTTAAATCTTTACTAAACGAATCTTTGATGTAAACTGTAGCAACAAAAGCAAGTAACAAACATGCCATTCCAACCCAAAAAGCAGCAAATACAACACCATTTGTTTTGCTGAGGCTAGCAAAACTGAGTGTAATTGGAACAACAGCACCACGCACAAAGTTGGGAACAGTATTGGTAACAGTAGACCGAATATTTGTTCCAAACTGTTCGCTTGCAATTGTAACAAAAAGCGCCCAATATCCTGTTGCAAAGCCAATTCCAAAGCACATATATTTATAATAAACTACGCTTACATGAGTATTGAAGAGATAAACCAACATGAGTATTAAAGAAAAACCTAGGTATAAGAAAACAACTTTCTTCCTACTACGCATGAATTGGCTGAGTAATCCACTTATTAAATCACCAACAGAAAGACCAAGATAGGCAAACATTACACTATCTGCCACGTCAATACCTTCTAATAACCCATGGGCCTCGGCAAACCTTGGAGAAAGATTAACCAATACGCCAATTGCAAACCAAATAGGCAAGCCAATTAGAATACAAGAAAGGTATTTAAAAAACAATGAACTCTTTTTAAAAAGTGAAAGGAAATTACCCCGTTTAATGTGCGATTGATGCAACAAACTTTGATACATGCCACTTTCATATGCCCCTGCTCTTAACAAAAGGAGGGTAAGACCTAAGCAGCCACCTACAATATAAGTTGTTTGCCAACCAAAGCTTTTACCAACCAACCCTGCCACAACAGCTCCTAATGCGCCAAAGGTTACAATTATCATGGTGCCATATCCACGTTTCTCTTTGGGCATATTTTCTGCAACTAGGGTAATGCCTGCACCAAGCTCACCAGCTAAACCAATACCAGCTATAAACCTTACCAAAGCATATTGGTCGATGTTAGTTACAAAAGCATTTGCAATATTGGCAATAGAATATAGGAAAATAGATCCAAACAATACAGAAACACGACCTCGTTTATCGCCTAATATACCCCAAAGCAGGCCACCAATAAGCATTCCAGTCATTTGAAGGTTAAAAAGATATATCTCATACTTTTTTAAGTCCTCACCAAAAAAACCCAAATGTTGAAGGCTTTCTTTTTTTACGACGTTAAACACAATTAGATCATAAATGTCTACGAAATAACCAAGGGCCGCAACAACCACTAATAAAACAACTCGTTTGTCCTGCTTCATGTTAGAAATTTCAGGAAAAATAAGAAAAGTAAACTAAAACAGCAATCAAAGGAGAATCCTGAATTGAGGCTAGGTTAAAATAAAAATTTGAGCATTTGACTCAAGTACTTTTCATCCACTTCATCAAAATGACAAAGGAACTCACTGTCTACATCCAAAACACCTACGCAGTAATTACTTGAATTGTAGAAAGGTATAACAATTTCGGAAAGTGATTCTGCAGAGCAAGCAATATGCCCTGGGAATTGGTGAACATCTGGTACAATAATAACCTCGTTATTTTTCCAAGCTGTTCCGCAAACCCCTTTGCCAAACCCTATTCGAGTGCAGGCAACAGGTCCCTGAAAAGGTCCGAGAACAAGTTCGTTTTCTTTAACAAAATAAAAACCCACCCACCACCAATTAAAGGTAGTTTTAAGAGCAGCAACAAAATTTGCTTGGTTAGCCGAAGCGTCTTTCTCCCCCTCAAATAAGGCTTTAAGTTGAGGAAGCAAACTTAAATATTTCTCTTCCTTGGAATGAGCCTCAGAAGGAAGAAAACTATCCATAAAAGAATTATTTAACAGTTACTGCAGTATCTACTGTTGCTACAAATGCAGTATCTGCGCTTGGATCGCTTTCTTTTGGCTCTGTAACGTTTGCCCTGTTTACTGAATAATCGCTTTTATCTCCTTTATACTCTTGATTGGTCTCCAGTGTATTCTTAGCTTCTTCAGCTCCATAATGACAAGCACCAAAGGTTAATGTAAATCCAAAAGTAATTAATACGGCAATTTTTTTCATTTTTTTATGCATTGTGTTCAAACCGAAACCTAAACGATTTGCGGCAACGAATATATGACTTGCTTATTTTAATTCAAATTCTGTATTACCAATTTTAAACCCTTCGCAATAAAGTTCAGCCTTGTAAAGCCCTTTAGAGTACTCCGAACCCTTCTCCCAATATATACTTACGTTTTGAGGCTCGTTGGTAAAATCAATGGTTTTTTTGGTACTATACAAGGATTCTTCATTTTGGAAATTAAACGTACCAGAGCCTGCAATTTGGTTGTAAACCGTTGAACCATCAGGCCCAATGATTTTTAGATAAATTTCTTTTTGACCTTTATCGGTAACATAGTTTTCATTGAGTAGAAAAGTAATTTTCAACTGACTTAACTGGCTCACACGGATGGTTTCCTTCTCTTTACCATTAGTTCTTTGCTTTATTCCTGTAACATAAACATTTTGAGTGGTTAACCTTGACCCTGCAACCACTTTATTGCTTAATCGAGCTACATCCATGTTTAGAATTTCATTTTTACTCTTCTGCTTTTTAATATCGGTTTTAAGGTTGTTGTTTTCCTCGCCAAGACTAATAATAACGGAGTTCAATGAATCAATTTGGCCGATGTACTTCTTTTTATAATATCTTAATAAATCTAATTCATCATTTGCCTTTTCTAACTCTGCCTTGGTTAAATTCCCCTTTCTTAAAATTGACTCAATACGCTCTGCAAATTGCTGTAACGAATCATTTTTCTCTCTTAAAAACTGGTCAAGTTCAGAATTTTTTCCTTTGTAAATGGTTAACATAGAATCTGTTTCAAGCAACTCAACTTCCAAAGCCATTCTAGTAGAATCTGATTGAAACAACTCTACCTTTTTTTCTGAAAGGTTTTTATCTGTTTTAAAATAAGTATAGGTAAAAAACCCAAGCAGCAATATTAAAATTACATTTAATACTGATTGGGCAATAACAATGATTCTATATCTTTTGATTTTTTTCTCTTGTTCCATTTTGCAAAAATACATTTTGATTTGTAACGGCAAACTAGCATTTTTATCATTACACATTTATATTTCGTAATGTATTTGTTATAATTGTTGCAAATAATCTATTTTGAAAACAACTAAAATATTCATGGAAGGGCCATTGGTAATTGAGCCCAGAATTTTTAATGACCCTAGGGGCTATTTTTATGAAAGCTATAATACGGACATTTTTAAAGCCGCAGAAGTAGACGCTGTTTTCGTGCAAGACAACCAAAGTTTATCACATAAAGGAGCCACAAGAGGGTTACATTTTCAGGCACCTCCTTTTGAACAAGGCAAATTAGTAAGAGTTGTGCAAGGTGCTGTAATAGATGTAATTGTAGACATAAGAAAATCATCTCCCACCTACGGAAAAAGTTATTCAATAGAACTTTCAGACACAAACCACCTTATGTTTTGGATTCCACCAGGATTTGCCCATGGATTTGAGACCCTTCAAGATAAGACAATTTTCTTATACAAATGTACTAATGTTTATCACAAAGAAAGCGAAGGCGGCCTATTTTGGAATGACCCAGCTTTGGAAATAAATTGGCAGTCAGAAAATCCTATAGTTTCTGAAAAAGACCAACTATTACCCTTATTAAAAGACTTTGTTAGTCCATTTTAAATTAAAAAAAATGGAAAATTCACATATTGACCCTGAAGTTATTGCCCTCATAAACCAGTTAAAGGAAAAATATGAGGTAAATGCACAAGATTTTAAGGCCTATTTAGAAGGCTTGGTATATCAAGATTATACTAGCTATTGGGATTATATCATGGTAGATACTTTGCTTAGTTTACAAAAACCTAAAACTAGCATTCCAGATGAAGAAATCTTCATCATGTATCACCAAATCACCGAGCTTTATTTCAAATTAAGTATCCATGAAATAAAGCAATTAGCAAATAAAAAGGGAACATTAACATCAGATTTTTTTGCAACAAGAGTTGCTAGAATTAACGCCTATTTTAAAAATCTCACTCATTCATTTGAAATTATGGTGAATGGCATGGAAAAAGAGCAATTTTTAAAATTCAGAATGAGCCTCTTACCAGCAAGTGGATTTCAAAGCGCGCAATACAGAAAAATTGAAATTTGCTCAACTCATTTCTACAATTTGTTAGATAAAGAACAAAGGCCAAATTACACAGAACAATCTGACATAGCTAGCATGTTTCCTCATATTTATTGGAGAGCTGGTGCAACAGAAATAGAATCTGGAAAAAAAACGCTTACCCTCACGCAATTTGAACAAAAATATAATGAAGAACTAGAAAGATTAGCGATTGAATACAAAGACAAAAACTTAAAAGTACTTTTTGACACCTTGCCTGAGGAAGAAAAGACTAATTCAAAATTGATTTCTGAATTAAAGAATTTGGATCAAAACGTAAACGTAAACTGGCCATTAGTGCATTATAAATCAGCTGTAAGGTACCTTCAAAAACAACCAAATGATGTAGCAGCAACTGGGGGAACAAATTGGCAGAAGTATTTACCTCCAAGATTTCAAAAACGTATTTTTTTTCCGGAACTTTGGTCAGACGAAGAAATCAACGAGTGGGGTAAAAGTGGTTTAATGTAATCATAAAAGGCATGAAAATTAATATTCTGGTAGTCTTTCTTTTATTTTTTTTCGGATTGAACCAAACAAATGCGCAAACCTTCAACTTAAATGTTGGAGATTGGGTAATGATTGGCGATTGTAAGAAGGGAGCTCAAAACTTTGACTTTATAGACGAGTATGCAAGAACACTGCCTTTAGACACTTCAGGCATTGAGAAATCAACTGGAGAAGGTTTATTAGATGCATTTTTTAACGATAAAAGTATTGACGCACACAGGTTGCCTTGTATACATGCTGGAAAGAAATACCAGATTGCCGCGTTTCATACATTTGAGGTAGAAGACAAAATAGATAAAAACAAGAAAGTTGAACAACAAGTAATGTTGCTTTATTCTGGCTATGCACAAACTATATTTTGGGTAATGATTGAAGAAGCATTAGGTGCAAAAGAAATTGCTTTAATAAGTCATTAGAATAAGTTTTTCTTTCGGAAGAAAAACACGCCAATGACACTCAATACTACTGCTATCAAAGAAACAAACCAAAATGCATGTGGATTTTCCTGAAAAGGAAGCGGCACATTCATTCCATAAATACTCGCCACCAAAATTGGCAGCGATAAAATGATTGTTACGGAAGTTAAATATCGAATTGTAATATTAAGATTGTTTGAAATTATACTAGAGTGAGCACCCATCATATTGCCTAAGATATTAGTGTAAATCTTGGCCATTTCTTTGGCTTGTCTAGTTTCAACTGTTAAATCCTCTATCAATTCATTTTCTTCATCAATGGTTTGTTGATTAAGATTAATTCTTTTCAATCGCCCCATCATAAGTTCATTACTATTAAGAGATGTGTTAAAGAATACCAAGGTTTTTTCCAACTTCAATAACTCTAACAATTCGATATTTCTAGTACTTCTATGAAGCATTTTTTCAATATCGTCAATCTTATTATTAATCCTCTTTAAGTATTTTGTAAACATTAAAGACGACTTTAAGAAAAGTTGAATCACAAACCTTTCTCTCAAAAAGGTAAAAAATCCTTTTACTTTATTATCGGCAAAAAACCTTATCAATTCATTCGGTCGACTGCAAATTGTAAGTATCAAGTCTCTTTTAAGTACTATCCCAAGCGGGATAGTAGAATATGGCAAATCAGAATCTAAATCATTTTCACATGGAATTCTTAGAATTATTAATAGGGCATTTTTAAGATTTTCAACACGTGGACTTTCATCTGGGTCTAGCGGATCTGAAAATATTTCAGGTGGTAACAAGAGTTTTTTTGAAAGAAAATCTAGTTCAGGCAAAGTTGGACTTACAACATTAACCCAGCAATCCTTTTCGGGACCGTCAATTTCTAGCAAACTCTGATAATTTGATTTAAAGTATTGAATCACTCTTCAAAGCTAAATAATTATAGTAGGATTTTCTTTAAAAATGAATGCAATTAGTATGCGCAAGAAAGGCAACAGAAGATTTTTTTAGCAAAATTTGTTCAAGCTTTTTTGGGATATTTAATAATTTGTGTATAATTGGTAATTAAATAAATCAAAATCTAGACTTCTTAAGCGTAATTTATGTATATCAAACTATGTCGAAATGAGGCAAAGTCGAATACATTTGACAGATTGAATATAATATGAAAAAACTATTTATACTATTTTGCATAGTAATTCCTATCATCGGAAATGGTCAGTCGATGACTGAAAACCCAATGAATCAGGAAATTCAAACATTAAAGCGCGAATTAAAGCGTTCAAAATCCAATTTATTTGAGGCAAATAAAAAAATAAATGACCTTGAAAATAAGCTAACCGAAATTTCTCAACTTCTTATACTTTCTATTGACAGTTTAAATAAAGTTAATATTGAAACAAAAGCAGATGTAAACAGAAATTTTGAAGTTCAAGCGCAAAACGAGCGTGCAGTTAATTTAGCTTTAGATGGTTTTCAAAAGAAATTTGAGGAGCAGAATAGAACCATGGAAGGTGTTAAGGCTACTTTGGAAAAACAATGGAACCAACAATTGATTATTTATTTAGTATTGTTGCTGCTAGCGGCGGCTGGTGTGTTTTTTGGAATTCGAATAAGTAATAATCAAACAATAGAAAAGTACCAATCAACTTGGGACAAATTTAATGAATATATAATTAAGCGTAATAATTAATCAAATGGCTAATAAATCTAAAGGAAAACTAAATTTAATTACCTTCTTTTACGGCTTTGGTGCGGCTGTAGTTTTAGTTGGATCCATGTTCAAGTTTGTGGATTGGGACTTTGCCAATGAATTATTCATTGCAGGTTTATCTATAGAAGTTCTTGTTTTTTTAGTATCAGCGTTTGAAAGAACTCATGAGGATACCGAATACGAGTGGGAAAGAGTTTTTCCTCAGCTAGCTAAAGAAGGGGAAGATAAAGCAGATATTGCGCATTACAATACTGCTATGAATCAGTTTGGTTCAACATTAAATGAACTATCAGAGCAAATTTCTGGCTTAAATAAAGCTATAGGTAGTATTAAAGAAGAAATGGCTCAAAATGCAAGTGCAAGTAAGGAAATGCATGAAAAAATGCAAGGATTTAACAAGCAAATTGGAGAGCATAATGAGCATATGGAAAAGATAAATTCCAAATACAGAGATTTCTTATCCGGAGCTAAATAAGGGCTATGGCCAGAACAATTACAATTTCAAAATCAAAAGCATTAAATTTCAAAAGGCTTGCCTTTTTGTATTTGATTTTTTTTATTTTCTTTTTTCAATCCTCTCCAGGGGAATTCGTGGTGCATTTTCAACCCTTATCAAAAACTCAAAGGACACTAAATACTCAATTAAGAGAAAGGCTAGATGCGGTAGAACCTATTCAGCAACAAGATTTTAATTTAAAAACAAAATCAATTGAAACACTAAACTTTTTAGACAGTTTAGAAATTCATTATTTAAAATTTAGTGAAGGAAAGACAGAAAGAAACTCATGGCTAAAAGAGCAAAAATATACTAAGCATTATATTACTAGAGATAAAATTGGAAACGCCATAAATGAAAAGTTAATATTATTTATTTCAGCATTCCCTGAAAGTTATAAACCCAAACTGAATATAGATTTAGGTATTACCAATGAGGAAAGAATAGGAGCGGTAAAATTTCCAAATAGATTTTTAAAAGAGGCTCCAAATGGAACAGTAGGAGCAATAATCGCGCACCTTAAACTAGTAGTACTAACACAAACCTTACAATATTTCAAAAAAGAAATGTTGAATGCAAAATTGGTAAATGTGTCTACTGCTTCCGATTCGGCCCTGCTTCAAGGATATAAAAGCAATTATTATGTTGGAGAAGAAGTTGTATTCGACTTTTTTTCGAGAGATTCAATTGAACCGATTATTACAATAAATAATGAACGAATTAAACCTATTGTAAATGGTCGTCATTTTCTGGTTTATTGGAATCCAAGTTTACCTGGTGATTATGAATTAAAAGCCGCAGTGGACGAGGAAGGAATAACTCATTTGTTAAGCGTCGTAAAACCTGCGTTAAGGTTTCTTGAAACAGAACAAGAGATTGCAGCCTATTTAAGCGAGCCATTATTTTTAACATTGGATTTAAATGGACTTGAAAAAATAAAAGACCTTAAGTTTATTTCTAAAGGGGCTAAAGTTCAACGTAATGGAAATGTGTTAACAATTACACCTGAGTTCGAAGGAAGGTTTGAAATTGACATGCTTTCTGGGGAAATTTTATTAGACAAAAAATCGGTGTATGCACTTAAAGGAAATCCACCAAGAGTTGCACCTAAAGATATCGCAGGACGTGAAACCCAATTAAAAACAGCCCACTGTTTAGAAAGTACAAACCCAAATTGGCAAGTACTCAATTTTAATATGACATTATGCTATCCTAATGGGCGAAAAGTAGAATTGGCTAGCAATACCCGTTTCTTGAGAAATGAATTAAGAACATTAGAAAGAACAGCCCCTGCCGGCAGTACATTGCTTTTTCATCATATTAGGTTAATCAATAAGAATGGCGTAAGCACAATTATGGGAACTCCTATTTTTATAAATAAATAATGGCTCAATTTGAAAGGATAACACATAGTAAAAATTTGCGATTCAAGCTTATCAGCATGATGTACATCATATTTTTTGTACTTGCTGTAATGCAAATCCCAACCTCTTGGTTAGTGGTTACGCAACCCATGCATACTTATTTAAATCGAGCGAAGGCCAACTTGGAGGAACCAACTCTAAATACTATAAATACCAATATAATCGTAGTTACTAACTCCTTTAAGGAGGCTCTTGGTATGAACCAAGCTAGTAAAAAAAAGCAGGAGTTGAAAGCATATGTTATTACAGATGATTTTTTTATTAATCAAGAGAATGGTAGAATCATATTTGCTGAACTAATTAAATTAAAGAAGTGGGCACTTTCTTTCCCTGAAAATAACAGAACCAATAAGCTATTTAATACCCTATTTAGTTATGATTTAAAAATTGGTCTTCAAGAAGAAAATGCAGAGGGATGGGTAAAAAACAAGTTTAAACACGTACCTGCCGAATTAGCCTTAACCCTTATGGAAGAGCTAAGGGTGAGGATTTTATTAATGGCGCAACAAGGAAAAGTGCCAGAGGATATTAAAACAGAACCTTCTCTTAGTTTAATGACAAAATACACTAGCATGCGCGTTGGTGACTCGGCAACATTAAATGTTAAAGGGGATAAACTAGAAAGTGTTATTGTAACAAGAGATGAAAATTCAGTTGATGAGTTTATTCAATTAAAAGATGGTTTAGTTTTCAAACCAAAATATGCAGGGAATTACAAAATTAATGTGAAAGGGAAAAGAAAGTCCGAAAATTTAGAAATTTCTGTACTACCAGCTGGCTTTCCAAAAAAACAATCTTTACCACTTAGAATTTGCTATAAAGGAGTAAACTATACTCAAACTTTGCCTTTTAAAGAACCAGGAATGGTTGTTTTTGCTAATACTGATAAAAACGCAAAAATAAACTCAGAAATAGGTTTGTTATCGTTTAGTCCTAACAAAGAAGGATGGTGTGCCATTGAAATTAAATCTAGCAATGGAAATGCTATTTTCTTCGACTCTGTATTCGTAAAACCATTACCTGATCCAAAAGTATTGGTTCAAGGTTTACCCTCAAATACAATTGGCAGAAAAAGATTATCTCAACTTAAAGAACTAATTTTAACTGCAAAACATCCTTCCTTTAAAGAGAATGATGCATTTCAAATATTAGCTTTTAATGTTAAGAAAATTGGTTCAGAAAATACTAGTTACCCTTCAACAGGTGATAAAATAATAGTAACTGAAAAAGAAATAGAAGGTCTAAATTATATTTTAGTTTACGATATTCAAATTAGAATTGGAAAAGAAACCAAAAAACTGGATCAAACTTTAGTGATTCAAATCAATTAGTTATGAAAAGAATTTTTACCATATTATTAGTTTTAATTACCCTTACAAATCTTAGTGTTTCTGCTCAGGATACTTTGGTAATTGAAAAAGTTAAGAAAGTAAATAAAAACCAAACGCTTACCATTCCGGCTGGTACAACAGTAGTTTTTAAACCTGGTGCTATGCTTTGGGTTGAAGGAAGTTTGTCTTTTGAAGGAGAGAAAAACAAGCCAATTATATTTAAATCGTTATTTCCAGAGAATCCTGGAATTGGAATAATAATTAATGGTAATGCACCTGCCTCTAACATTGTTATTAAACATACTGAGTTTGCTAACATTGCCAGACCTATCAGTTTTGAACCTTTTTGGTCTAGAAAAAAAGTTACTCTAGATAGGTTAAAAATACATGGTTCTTCTTTTAAAGAAGCTGTTATTTTTGTTGCGAATCCTTTAATTGATTTAAAATTAGAACCCATTCAATTTAAGTTAACAAATAGTGAGTTTTACAATAACCAATCTGGAATACTCATTGAAAATGCTGGTATTAAAGGGATTCAGTATGAATTTAGTAGCCTTTTGTTTCAACAAAACAAAATAGATGGAAACGATCCTAGTTTAGGAATTCTTCATCTAAACATTGGTCAACCTTATACTCAAGACAACCTTAAATTGGGTAACTTAGCCTTCCACGAAAATAAAGCTGGAAATACTCCTATTGGATTATCTTTAAGTGGTGATAGAGCAGAAATTAATGCTAAAGGACTCTATAGCACAGCTAGTGAAAGGCCCGTTTTCGATTATCAATCAGACCCAAGACTACCATCACTTACCTCAGAAAACTTAAATTTAAAAGATTGGCCTGAAGACTTTTGCTATATAGATTACATCAAGCATACCTCACAAACCATTTTAGCATTAGGCTCAAAGAGCTGCGCTATTTCAAAGATTTTAGACTCAATGGGTAATTCGTTAACCTTTATCCAGGCCTTCAAAATGGACTCTTTATTCATTAATTATTCAGACGGAATTGCCAAAACCATGGTAATGAATAATGGTCTTTTAGTAGATATTCCCTCTGTTTCAGAAACCAACCTAGATAGTTTGTATAAAAAGCGATACCTAGAAGACAGAGAAAAACCAGATTCGCTGATTATAAAAGAAGATAAAAAAACATTTCCATCCTATGAAATTGGAGCTTGGGGTGGTTTAGCATTTTATATTGGTGACATTAAACATAAATTTGGCATTCCTGGAACCTATGAATGGTCGGGAGGCCTATTCTTACAATACAACAGAAATCCAAGTTGGTCTTATAGAATGGCTTATTATAGAACAAACATTGGTATGCATGACCCAACTGCTCCGCTTCAGGTTTGGCAAAGTTCTCCGACCTTTATAAATCAAAATGGCAATATTGAAATGCAACAATCTTGGGCATTGAATTTTTTAACCAAAATGCAAATTTTAGATTTTGAAGCCATTTATTACTTTGCCCCTAAACACAACTATAGCCATTCTTTAGATAAAAACATAAAAGGGAAATTTATTCCAGGATTTGGTTTTGGAGCAAGCTTTATGAAATATGACCCTTATAGAAATGTTGTTTATAGCAGAGACAAAAGTGAGGCGGCCTTCATTGAATTAAGGCCATTAGGTACAGAAGGACAAAATTTCCTACCCAATAAAAAGAAATATAATAGCTATACGATGAATATTAATGCTTCATTTCAATTGGCCTATTTGTATAAGAATTTCAGGTTTAGGTATGAAGTTAAAGCTAGTTTATCTATGTCAGATTATTTAGATGATTATGGGCAAGGCTTTACCTATGGTGGAAATTATCAAAAATGGTTGGAAAGTGCACCAGATAAGGAATTGGGGTATGATAAAGTTGCAAATCGTGAAATTACCTTGGAAAATTCGTTTCCTAATATTAACAATTCATACAGAAGAACAACCAATTTACTTCCAGATATGTTTGTTTCTCAACATGTTGGGGTGAGCTATGATATTGGGGTTTTAATTAATAAAGTGAAGCAGTTAAGAGCAAAATAATATAGTATTCATAATCCTATAATTTTCTATTATATTCAGTTATACAATTAATAATAAATTTTTGCTGTTCCTCAGATAATTGAGTATGCATGGGTAAGGAGAGCACTTGACTCGAAAGTTCATTTGCAACAGAAAACGAATCAGCTTGCGAATACCAGCCTTGATAGGCCTCCTGCAAATGAATTGGCAATGGATAATAAACCATTGTTGGTATTCCATTTTCCTTTAAATATTCCTTCAGTTGGTTTCGGTTTGAACCAAGTTTACCATTGAGTTTAATCGTATATTGGTGAAAAACATGTGTTGACTTCGGATCCGAAATAGGGCATACAATTTCAATCCTATCTTTTAAAAGCTCATTATAATAAGTCGCAGCCTGCTGCCTTGCAATATTATATTCATTTAAATGTGGAAGCTTGGCTAGTAATATAGCAGCTTGAATAGTATCTAACCTTGAATTTACCCCAACACATTCATGGTAATACTGCACTTTTTGTCCATGATTACAAATCATCCTAATCTTCTCTGCCAAGATTTGGTTATTTGTTATTAAAGCTCCACCATCGCCAAAACAACCTAAATTTTTACTTGGAAAAAAACTGGTAGTGCCAATATCTCCCATGGTTCCAGTAAACATAACCCTGCCATCAGAAAAAGTGTAACAAGCACCAATTGCTTGGGCATTGTCTTCAATTACATACAAGTTATTTCGGTGGGCGATACTCAATATAGACTCCATATCAGCAGATTGCCCAAACAAGTGTACGGGAATAATGGCTTTTGTATTGGAGGTAATTTTTGCCTCAATTTGGTTTACGTCAATACAAAATGTAATTGGATTTACATCAATTAAGACAGGTTTTAAACCTAATAATGCTATCACTTCTGCAGTAGCAACATAGGTAAATGTTGGGATTATAACTTCATCGCCTCTTTCTAATCCTAAGGCCATTAGAGCAATCTGCAAGGCATCTGTTCCATTGCCGCAAGCAACAACATGATTCACCTTTAAATAATTTGCCAAGGCCAATTCAAATTCTGCAACTTTTGGTCCTTTAATAAATGTAGAAGAATCTATTACACTTTGAATAGCAGCATCAATTTCATCCTTAATTTTCTCATACTGAGATCGCAGGTCTACCATTTGAATTTTCATCTTGTAACTTTATTTGAAAATATTTTGAATACATACTTGGTTCAAACCTGAACCTAAAAAACTAAGAAACCCTACGAACAAAATTGTCTTCTAATTGGTAAACTTGGGCAGTTTCCTTGCAATGGGACAAGTTATTACTTCCAAATTCGAGTTTATGCCCATACTCAGAAACCCAAGCAATTTGCCTTCCTGGGTTACCTGCAACCAATGCATAATCCTTTACACTTTTTGTAACCACAGCGCCTGCGCCAATCATGGCAAACCGTCCTATTTCAATACCACAAATTATGGTTGCGTTTGCACCTATACTGGCTCCCTTTTTAACCAAAGTTTTCTTAAATTCATCTTTTCGATTTACAAAACTGCGCGGATTAATCACATTTGTAAAAACCATAGAAGGGCCTAAAAAAACATCGTCTTCGCAAATCACACCCGTATAAATGCTAACATTGTTTTGCACTTTAACGTTGCTTCCTAAAATCACATTAGGACTGATCACAACATTTTGCCCAATATTACAACCCTCACCAATCTCTGAATTTGCCATAACATGTGAAAAGTGCCAGATTTTAACCCCTTTTCCTATATCGCAAGGCAAATCTATAATAGCGGATTCATGACAAAAAAACTCGTTCATGCTTAATATTTATATCTATTACCTGACTTGTAAATTCTTTCAATTATATCAACAACCTTTAGGCCTTCGGCAGCATTTGCAGCTATTTGTTCATTGCCATGTAGAACATTAACAATATTTTCAATCACAAAATGATGGTTAGCGGCACTGCCACTAAAAGCACCATAATGGTTGGCTGCAACATTGGTTTCAAAATTTGGCATGGTGTAGTTAGCCACATGGCAATAATCTACGGTATTCATGTATTGGCCACCTATTTTAAAACTACCTTTCTCTCCAATAACAATCATACTACTCTCAAGGTTTTTGTCCCAAACAGCGGTTGTATAATTAATAGAACCCAACCCTCCCCTTTCAAATTCAAAATTTACCAAACCAGTATCTTCAAAGTCTATTTGATTTACATGTGTTAAATTGGAAAACTTTGCTTGAATATTTTTTATATCACCAAAAACCCAGTAAAGAATATCAATAAAATGAGAGAATTGTGTAAATAAGGTACCGCCATCTAAGTCTTTAGTGCCACGCCAACCACCAGCCTGATAATAGCGTTCATCTCTATTCCAAAAACAATTCATGCCCACAAATAGAATTCTACCAACCTTCTGAGTATCTACCATTTCTTTCATCCACTTTACAGATGGAGAATATCTGTTTTGCTTAACAATGAAAACTTGCTTCTGATTAAAATTAGCAGTTGTAATTAATCGTTCCCCTTCTTCAACAGAAATGCACATGGGCTTTTCTATCAAAACATGCATTCCATTTTCTAGGCAAAACTTAGCAGTTGAAGCATGTAATCCGTTTGGTAGACAAATACTAGCAATCATATTACTTGTTGTTGCCCCAAGTGAAGCCAAACAATCCTTAAGGCTGGTCCAATGCTTAATTCCAGTTGGCACTTTTTCTTCCAACTCAACCACACCAAGCAACTCACAACTTTCATTTTCAAGAATTAGTTGTGCATGTCTACTACCAATATGACCATAACCTATGACTATAAATTTTATCTTTTCTTCTTTCACGTGTTTCCAATTATAAACAAAAAATCCCGAAACAAGTATGTCTCGGGATAGTCTAAGTTAAAAATCTAATTAAGCAAAGCAAGCCTTAATTGCATTCACCACGGCATTTAACTCCTCTGTTTCTAAGTTTGATCCAGAAGGCAAACACAATCCATTTTCAAATAATTTTTCAGCTACCTTATTTCCATAAAAGGGTGAGCTTTCAAATATAGGTTGCATATGCATTGGCTTCCAAAGCGGTCTGCATTCAATATTAAGTTTTTCTAAGGAAATTCTAATATCTTCTCTTGTGATACCATTTGACTTGCTTGGGTCAACCAAAATACAACTCAACCATCTATTTGAGAAAAATCCATTTGGTTCAAGCAAAAAACTTATACCTTTTATTTCAGCTAATTCATTTTGGTAAAAAGCATGATTTTCTCTACGCTTTTGAATACGGGCAGGTAAAACTTCCATTTGACCTCTACCAATTCCAGCACAAATATTGCTCATGCGGTAATTGTATCCAATATGGCTATGCTGATAATGTGGTGCGTTATCTCTGGCCTGTGTAGCCAAAAATCTTGATTTAGAAACATGAGCCTCAGTAGATGAAATCATTGCACCGCCGCCAGAGGTTGTTATGATTTTGTTTCCATTAAAAGATAATACACCAATCTCTCCAAAGGTTCCACATTGTTTTTGGTTTATGCTTGACCCAAGCGCTTCAGCTGCATCTTCAATGATGGGAATTTGAAATTCGTTAGCAACCTTTATAATCTCATCCATTTTAGCAGGCATTCCATATAAATGCACAGGAATAATGGCTTTAGGCTTTTTACCTTTCTTAATTCTATCCTCAATGGCTATTCTTAATTGAACTGGACACATGTTCCAAGTTTCATTTTCAGAATCTACAAAAATTGGGGTTGCACCTTGGTAAACAATTGGGTTAGCCGATGCACTGAAGGTAAAGCTTTGACAAATCACCTCATCACCTTGCCCAACTCCTAATAGAATTAAAGCCAGATGCAAGGCAGATGTTCCGGAGCTTAATGCAGCGGCGTAGCCAGTTTTGGTAAATTCTACTATGTCTTTCTCAAATCCATCAACATTTGGACCAAGCGGTGCTATCCAGTTAGTGTCAAAGGCTTCCTTGACAAATTTAAATTCATTACTCCCCATATGAGGTGAGGAAAGCCAAATTTTTTTATTGCTCATGCTGAAATATTCTAGGTTTTTGACCAACAATAGTCGTGTTATTTTCCACATTAAAGAAAAGGGTTACACCTGCACCAATTTTATTATTGTCCCCAATTTTGGTACTCGGAATGGTAATTACCCCAGTTCCAATTAAGTTATTATTACCAATAATAGTATTTCCTGAAATACTAATGGCAGGACTTAAAAAATTAAATTCCCCAATTTGTGAATCATGGCCGATAGTGCAGCGAGAATTAATAAGCGTATGTGCTCCTATTTTAACTTTTGGACCTAAAGAAGAATTATGAGAAATTACGACACCATTTGCAATTTCGGCTGAGGGAGAAATTTGGGCTAGTGGATGCACAAATCCTACAATACTTGCTCCCTTTGAAATGAAATCTAAAACAATTTCACGTCTAAATTTCAAATTAGCTATTGCCATTAAATAATCAGCACTAGAATCAACAATATGTTCTTTGATGCCACCTAAAAAGGGTGCATCAAATTTGTAATGGTTATATCCTTCAATATTATCATCAAGGTAACCCTTTACAATCATAGGAGAATTGGGATTGAGCTTATTGTAAAAAGTCAGGTAATCTGTTAATTCTGCGGCATGTCCGCCACTTCCTATAAAAATTATTTCTTTTTTCATCTTGACTATCTTGCGGTGTAACCACCATCTAACATTAAATTAGTTCCTGTAACCCACCTTGCAGCATCTGAAAGCAAATATATACAAGCCCAAGAAACATCCTCAGGTTTTCCAACACCAAGCGGATGTTTTTTATTTAACATTTCAAGTGCTTCTTTATTATTTGCGTAATATTGGTTTTCTGTCATTGGGGTTTGAACCCATCCTGGAGATATCATATTCACTCTAATATGTTTAGGGGCAAGTTCAATTGCTAGCGACTTCACTCCTGAAAGTAGGGCTCCTTTGGTCATCGCATAAACGAATTTCCCGCTCTCACCAACTTCTCCCATAATTGACCCAATAAAGATCAAAGAAAAAGTGTTTGAGTCATTTTCCTTTCTACCTTTAATCGCTAGCTTACTCACATTAACAGCAGAATAAATATTTGCTTGAAACAATTCATTTAGCTTTGTTTCTGTTGTATTTCTAAAGGGTAGCGTGAGTGATATTCCTGCGAAATTAACTAATCCATGGAACTGGAATTTCTCGTTAAGAGGTAAAAATATTTCTTTTAGTTTTTCGGTATTTAATAAATCACAACAAATTAGCAAATGGTTTTCTTGGTTCAAACAATCATTTAAGGTTTGAACCAAAGCGTCCATATTTCTTCCTATTAAAAAGAGAGTTGCTCCTTGCTTACTGCACTCAATTGCGCAATTTCTGCCTAAACCAGAAGAAGCTCCAGTAATGATAATGTTTTTATTTATGAGGCTAAATGGATTCAAGATTATTAAATTTCAACAAGTGGAGAAATCTTACAATCTTGAAAACTAACAATTGCATTTGCCCAAGACATTCCAACACCAAATCCAGAAAGGAATAGGGTTTTAGAACCATTTAATTTATCACCTAATTCAGTTGCAATTGCCAAGGGTATAGAAACGGAGGAGGTATTTCCAAAATCCCTTATGTTAGAAGGACACTTTTCTTTAGGAAGTTTCATTTTCTCAGCCAAATAATTATTCATAAACGTATTTGCTTGGTGAAAAATAAAAAAGTCAATTTTACTTTCATCGTTTTCAGTTTGCTTCATTAGGCTCTTTATACTCCGAGGTATTTCTCTAATTACAAAATTAAAAACTTCTGGACCATTCATGTAACCATGTTCACCAGACCGAATATTGCCATACTCATCAACAACTTTTTCTGTCAAAGAATCAGGAGTTGTGGGATTTCTATAGCCACCATGATCCATTTTTATTAAATCACCTAAACTTCCATCTGAATTTAAATCAAAAGTAGATTTACCAAATTTCTCATGTTTAGAGATCATTACAGCAGTGCCTGCATCACCAAACAAAAAGGCTGTTTTCCTATCTTTTTGAGAATACACACGTGAACGAGTTTCTCCATTAAGAAGCAATGCATTTTTAAAGCCTCCAGAGTTTACCAACGAATAGACAATAGACATTCCATAAACAAACCCTGAGCAACCTAATCCAATATCAAAAGCGGCAGTTTGTTTACCCAATTTAAGCTTATCTTGAAGTAAAATTGACGTGGCAGGCATTCTAAAATCAGTAGTCTGAGAAACAAAAACAATAAGATCAATTTCTGACTTATCAATATTCAAATCAGCAATTAATTTTTCTGCTGCAGCATAACAAAGATCTGAAGCGCACATTCCTTCTGGTGCAAAGCGTCTTTCCTCAACACCAATTTTGCTCACTACCTCTGCAACATCTTTACTCGAAAAATTTTGTGTATGTTTTAGGTTATCAATTTTATTTCGAGGAACTGCAGCGCATAGACCGAGTGCACCAATATTATTAAAGGAAAGGGTTGCCATTATTTTGTCATTCTCAATTCTACCTCGGCTATAAGCTTTTCTACCGAATCAATTTTCTTAAACGTATCATCATCAATTTGAATTTCAAATGCCTCATCCATTAGTGCAATTAAAGATAGACGAGATAAGGAATCCCATTCTGGATACTCCTTGAAATTATCAGTCAGCTTTACCTCTTTATTTTCAATTTCTAGCGCTTCGATTAATACTTCAATTACTTTATTCATATTCTTTTAATTAATTCCCTGTAAAAGGAAGTGTTGTGGTTTGATTTTCTGCACTTATGCCTTCTCGTTTTACAACTTTTACAATGGTTGAAATTAGAATTTTAACGTCAAGAAAAAAAGATAAATTTTCAACATAAAACACATCCCATTCAAACTTTTTTTCCCAAGAAATAGTATTCCTTCCATTTACCTGCGCTAGCCCTGTAATTCCAGGTTTTACTAAATGACGTTTGGCCTGGTCCTGAGTATATAAAGGCAAATAACGCATTAGTAAAGGTCTTGGACCAATGATACTCATGTCACCCTTTAGCACATTTATCATTTGGGGCAATTCATCAATCGAGAAAGACCTAACTTTCTTTCCTACTGATGTTAGTCTATCTTTATCTGGAAGTAGTTTACCCTCCTTATCTTTTCTATCATTCATCGTTTTAAACTTTATAATTTTAAAAGGATTAGCATTTAAACCAGGTCTTTCTTGCAAGAAAAACACAGCTTTATCGTTTAAAAAATAAAGTAAAACTATAGTTATTAATAAAATTGGGGAGGTTAAGACCAACACCAATAAGGCAAACAAAAAATCAAAAAGTCTTTTAAAAACCAGTTTATAAATCATAAAAATCGATTTACGTTTTCTATTGTAAATAATTTAGAAGTGCTAAGTGAATTTTCAGAATAGAAGTTATACAAATCTAAATCTTCCTTTAATTTAAGAATAAACGCTGCAATTTCATTTACTTCACTAGGGTCAAAACAAGCACCAATTTTATATTTATGGATCAATTTACCTAACTCGCTATTAGGTGATGAAATCCCTAAAATTGGAACTCCTACAGACATAAAATTAAATGTTTTGCTAGGAATGCTCAAATTGTTTACCTGCGAACCGCTGGTTACAATTGCTATGTGACCACTTGAAAATGTGTGTGGAAGAAGCGAAGGATCCTGCCAATTAAACATACTAACATTTTGAATATTTTCTATTTTAATTCTATCCTCAAGTAGAAGTTTTTCGCTTCCAGAACCAATAATAACAAAATGTAAATCACTTTTACTTTTAAGCCACTTCGCCAACTCTAATATTATCTCTGGATGCTGCGTTTTACCTAAATTTCCTGAGTAAAGGACAATGAAGTTATTTTCAAATGATTTTTCTTTCAAAAAAACATTGTTTTCACGAGGAATAGAATAAATAAAATCGTTATTTGTCCAAAGTGGTACAACCTCAATCTTATCAGAACTAACATACTGTTCAAGCGTTGCTTTTAATCCTTCACCTATTGTATAGATTTTCTCAGCCCTTTTAAAAACTATTTTATTCAATTGACGCCAACTCACAGCAATAGGGGTAAATTTAAACCATGAAATGCTATTAACTAAGACATCAGGATAAATATCAAAAATTAATAATTTGAACTTTCTTCTAAAAAAAAGTGGGATAAAAACAGCGAAAGGCGGGTTAGAAACGATAAAAAGTTCAGAACTTTTATATTTAAATCCTACTAAATATAACGCTTGGAAAAAACCAAGAAACCAAGAAAAAAACTTACTCAATAAGGAGTTTCGCCTATATTCTGCAATCCAATCCAATCCAACCCTATCTTTTAGTTTAGTTCCTCTTTCAATTAGTTTTCCAGCTATCAATGTTGTTTCATCATAATTTTCAGAGATATGATTTACAATATCAATCATTAAATAGCCCGAATCTTGATTGATTAATACTATAGATTTTTTTGATTTCAAACTATTCAGCTTGCTTTAAAACCTTATGTCCTGTTTTCATCAAATGCAAATCTCTAATAAACAATTTCACATCAGAATCAACCATTTCCTTTACCAAGGCTGGTAAATCATACTTTGGTTTCCACCCAAGTTTTGTATGGGCCTTTGTTGGATCACCTAATAACAATTCAACTTCGGTTGGCCTAAAATAGCTAGCATCCACCTTCACCACAACCTCACCCATTTCTGGTAATTTATTGGCCGCACTAAAATCACCCAAGTGAGCATTTAACAATTCTAGCTTTATTCCAGTTATTGTGCCAATTTCATTAATGCCTTCGCCTGTAAAAGTAACTTCAATACCGACTTCTAAAAATGCCATTCTAATAAATTCTCTAACACGGGTTGTAATACCAGTTGCAATTACATAATCTTCAGGTTTGTCTTGTTGCAAAATACGCCACATTGCTTCAACGTAATCTTTTGCATGCCCCCAATCCCTTTGTGCATCCAAATTTCCCATAAACATGGTTTTCTCTAAGCCCAAAGCTATTTTGGCAACCGATCTTGTAATTTTTCTGGTTACAAACGTTTCACCTCTAAGTGGTGATTCATGGTTAAACAATATCCCATTGCACGCATACATATCATAAGCCTCACGGTAATTTACTGTAATCCAATAGGCATACATTTTGGCTACAGCATAAGGAGAACGAGGATAAAACGGGGTTGTTTCAGACTGAGGTACGGCTTGAACCAATCCGTATAATTCAGAAGTGGAAGCTTGATAAATCTTAGTTCTCTTTTCCATTCCCAATAATCGTACAGCCTCAAGAATTCTTAAAGTTCCTATTCCGTCAGCATTTGCAGTATATTCTGGGGTATCAAAAGAAACCTTCACGTGACTCATTGCTGCTAAATTATAAATTTCATCAGGTTGTGTTTCTTGGATGATACGGGTAATATTCATTGAATCTGTCATATCACCATAATGTAGCTTCAGGCGCAAATCTGTATCGTGTGGGTCTTGATATAAATGGTCAATTCTATCAGTATTAAATAACGAGGCACGGCGCTTAATCCCATGAACCATGTAACCCTTATCCAATAACAATTCTGCTAAATAAGCACCATCTTGTCCAGTTATTCCGGTAATGAGTGCAACTTTTTTTCTTTCTGAATTCATGAAATCTAAATTTAAATTAACTTATTTATTATCCGTTAATGGTTACCTTTTTATATTTTTCTATGTTTGATAAAAACCACTCATAAGTAATGGAGACACCATCGCTCAAGCCAACCTCGGGCTTCCAACCCAAATCCATAATTTTCGAATTGTCCATTAATTTTTTTGGAGTACCATCTGGCTTAGAAGCATCCCAAACTATTTCCCCTTGATGTCCGACAATTTGTTGAATTAATAAAGCCAACTCTTTAATACTTATATCTGTTCCGTAGCCAACATTATAAAGATTATCAGTTGTTTTACCTTCCATCATAAATACAACAGCTTTTGCAAGGTCTTCTACAAATAAGAATTCACGCATTGGACTTCCAGACCCCCATAACACAACTGGAGCATGCGTTTGTTTTGCCTCGTGAAATTTTCTTATCATAGCTGGCATTACATGAGAAGTATGCAAATCAAAGTTATCAAAAGGCCCATAAAGATTTGTTGGCATTAAACTTACAAAATCTTTTTGATATTGTTTCCTTATGGCCTCACAGGCTTTTACGCCACTAATTTTTGCGATAGCATACCATTCATTAGTTTCTTCTAATGCCCCAGTTAATAGATTAGATTCCTTAATTGGTTGCTGTGCAAATTTTGGATATATGCATGAACTACCTAAAAAGATGAATTTCGTAACATCAAATTTTACAGCACAATCAATAAGGTTGTTTTGAATTTGCATGTTTTCCATTAAAAATTGATAAGGGTAGGTGCTATTGGCTAATATACCCCCTACTCGCGCGGCTGCATCAATAACAATTTGTGGTTTTTCTTCTAAAAAGAAATTTTGCACTGCAGCCTGATCACGCAAATCAAGTTCTTTACTTGACTTTAAGATAATTTCATTATATCCATTACTTTGGAGTTGTCTAACTATGGCTGAACCAACCATTCCATTGTGTCCTGCAACAAAAATTTTCATGCTATTGATTATTTAAAGTTAGTTCTTTATAAAGGTTTATATATTGTTGAAATTGTTTATTTTTATCATATTTGGCTTCAGCTCTTTTTCTGCATGCTTCTTTATAAAAAAACTTATCCCTTTTGCAAATTTCCTGAATAGCATCTACCATTCCGTTTAAATCACCTTTTTCTAAAACAACTCCTGTATTATCGTCTATAGCTTCAGGACTTCCGCCAGATTTATATGTTATTATTGGTGTGCCACAAGCTAGTGACTCTAAATTTGTCGTTGGAAAGGTATCCATATAAGTGGGGTTTACAAAAACATCTGCTAAGGAAAACCAATCTGCAAGCTCATATAAATCATAAATTTTTCCAATAGCTAAAATTTCTTTAGGTAATTCATCTCCTTTTTCTTTTGAAATTCCTACAACTATAAAACGAAACTCTGATTTTAGCATTTTTGCAGCATTTATTATATCCAAAATTCCTTTAGCATTTGACCAATTGTAAGCTACAAAAAGTGCTACTTTTTTATCATTTAAGTTATACTTAGCTCTGAGCAATTCAACTTTATCTATTCGTTCCTTGAATATATCTAAATCAACTCCATTATTAATAGTTCTGACATTAAATTTTGAAAGAAAAGATTTCTTTACTTGCACGTTTAACCAATCAGACGGTGTTATAATTTGCAATTTATTAATGCTATTGAAAATTTCCTTTTTACTAATAAAATTAGATTCAGAATTATCAAACATAATACTTTTAGGATACTTAGATTTTTTTGGACATTGAAAACATTTTGTTTCCCATTTATTGCATCCCACGTTTTCGTAATGCGAACAATGCCCTGTAAAACTCCAACAATCATGCAATGTCCAAACCACTTGAACATCCTTTTCATTTAAGTAATTGAACAAAATGGGGTAGTTTATATAATACCCATGAAGGTTATGCAAATGAATAATTGATGGGTTAATTACATCTATTTTTTTTATAAGTCTTTTAGTTGCTAGCGTGGACCCTTTGCCATGAATATCAAATA
Organism: Bacteroidota bacterium; assembly: GCA_027488905.1. Lineage (GTDB taxonomy): Bacteria > Bacteroidota > Bacteroidia > UKL13-3 > UKL13-3 > B1. The sequence continues at coordinate 161,724 of JAIYAT010000017.1, read as the reverse complement.
ATAATGTTAATAAACCGTGCCAAAGCTTATCTTGAATTGAACCAATTTTAATATAAGATAAATTAGTATTCCCAGGATTCCCTTTACTGTATGCAATATAATTTTCTATTTCATTTGCTGAACCAATAGTTGCAATCTCTTCAACAATTCTGCCGCTGCTTCCAAAGTTTACACTAGAATTTATTTGAAGTACTCGCTTTTTTTTTTCATTTTTCAAAATAGACATGAAAATAGAAGCTGCGTTCTTTATTCTTAAACTATAGTCTCCAAAAAAGTCTTGAGAAAAGTCTCTGTTACCAAATTTTTTTATGGCATCCACCAATTGGCTAGACTTATTTGGATCAAAATAAATTCCCTTTTCTTGAAGTTGTTCTACATTAACGTCAATGTTAGAAGCAATTACTGGTACATTTAAAGCCATTGCATCTTCCACTACAGTACTCCAGCCTTCAAAAAAAGAAGGCTGAATAACAGCTTGTGCATTTTTCATTAACAACAATTGCTCATCCCTCGGCATCAAACCTAAAATAGTTATTTGATCCTTGAGATTATACCTCTCTATAAGATCATGTAACTCTAAAATATGCTGAGCTTTTGTATCAAATGGTAATTTTCCAGTAAATGCAACATGAATTTTTATCCCAATTTGGTTTAATTCATGTATTGCCTCAATTACTATTTTATGATTTTTATGCTTATGAAACTGATTTGATACAATAAAAAATCTGAGAGGTAATTTATATTTTGTTAAGAGTTCTTCCAGATTATCATTCTTAAATGTTCCAATAATAGAAACAAAATGAAAAATGTTTGTTTTAGATGGATTTATCTGATAAAATAATTTAAAATCATTCTCTACAGATTCGCTTGAAAGGACTAAATTATTGCAATTCTTTTTCAAGAAATACAATCGTAATTCGGTAAATATTCGCTTACTCCTGCTAAAAAACATTGGATAATGTTTATGTTGTAAATCTGCAAACCAAGATACCAGATTAACATTTTTCTTTTCTGCCTTTTTAGATTTAACGGGAAAATCATGGATAGGAAAAACTGAATTCAGTTGGTACTTATCAATTATTTCTTCTATAAATACATTTTCTCCTTTAACCCACGAATAGACATATCTCTTCCAAATAGGTAAGAAATTATATTCAATTTTAGTAATGTATGGATAATCAATTTCTTCGGCAAACTTTTTAAGGCCAGGACGATAAAATAATAGAATCTCTGGTTTCTTTTCATCCTCAAGGTAATCCAAAGTTCTAATCAAATTTTGAATGTAAATAATACCACCCATCCAGGAGGTATCAAAATAAAATAGAACACCTAATTTATGTCTTGTTGCCATGATAATTGTTGTTACCAATTACTAATCAAATCCTCAATTCCCTGATCAATTGTCCATTGAGGCTCCCAGCCAGTTTTTTCTTTTAATTTGGAGACATCAGCTAGCAAATGCATCCGTTCTACTTTTCTCACGCGCTCAGGGGCAACAATTATTTCGATTTTCTCGTTTAAAATCTTCTCAAAAGATTCAACTATCTCAGTAACTGAATATTCTATACCTCTACCCAAATTGAAAGTATCATATCCAGCATTGCTTAAACCTATAAGCTTTAGCACCGCATTTGCCATATCATAGGTATGTATGAAATCTCTTTTGGGAGTTAGGTTACCTAATTCAATTTGTCGCACTCCACTTTTTAACTGACGTTCAATTTCTGGAATTAAATGAGGGTTTGTTTCTTGTGGACCAAAGGCATTAAAAAATCTACAAACAATTGAGTCAATTTTTGTTTCAAGATAAAACTCGTGCAATAAACGTTCCCCAGCTAATTTACTCAAACCATAAATATCTAAAGGTAGCAAAGGATGGATTTCAGAAACACTTGAATCTGAAATAGGGTATACAGCAGCGGTGGAGGCAAAGAATACCTTTTTAAGATTTGTGATTTTCTTAGCTGCTTCTAATACATTAATGGTTCCTCGAATATTTATATCTGAAGACTCAAATGGATTCTGATTGCAATATGGTATAAAATGAATTGCTGCCAAGTGAATAATTATGTCAGGTGAAACTACTTTGAATATTTCGAATAGTTGATTCACTTCTCTAATATCGACATGAAAAAAATTTCCACTATCAATATTTATGAAACTCCTATTCCCAAAACTAAGATTATCAACCACATAAACGTCGTATCCTGAATTCTGTAATTTTGGAACTATTGCTGAGCCAATAAAGCCAGCACCGCCTGTAACGATTACTTTTTGCATTATTTTGAGTAAATTTTCAATTTATTTCAGAGCAAATATAAGTTTAGAACCCTATTTGATAGTCTTTTATTTGGAGCAGTTCGAAATTATTTTAAATGATTCAAAAATCTACTTTAATTAAAATTTAATTTATTCTTTTACCTTATATTTACCAATTCTCCCAACTCATGAGAGCTAATAAATTCTACCTCAGGCCATTTAGATTTGACTTTACGCAACAACTCATCCAAACTTTTTAAACTTGTTTCTCTATTGAGGGGATTAAGCTGCCCAATATAGTTTACACGATGCGAACTTATTACCGCAGGTTTATTCCAATTAAAGGCAATTTCGATATCAGATAAGCAAGCATCCACCCAATCAGTTCTTTGTTTAGAACCAGGCTCAAAAATGCAATTACGTGTTAAATAGATTTGTTTGAACCTATTCTTTTGTCCAATATAATGAAACCTCTTCTTTGTTTTGCCTTCTCCAAAAGGCTCCTCCTGAATCTTAGAAGCCGAAATAAATTTAATACCGCCTTTAAAGGCAAGCTCCTCTAAACTATTATTAAATGGCCCATTGGGTGGAACAAAAAAAGTTGCTTTATAACCAAACAACTTTTCAAATAAATGAAGTCCGCTTGTAATCGTTTCTGCTTGTGCCTTAAGATCCTCGAAAAATTCCAAATCAAATGCTGATTGATAATAACAACCATATTTATGAATATTGTTAAAACCCCACATCCCATATTCAAAGGCTGTTCGCGCGTGAGAATCATTATTTTGCAGTGCCCTCATCCAAAAGGGAACATTTAAATGTTCTCTTGCATGAAACTGAGGGATAAATAGCTTTTTGTCAATGCCTTCTTTCCAGCAGTTAAATGCTTCTGGATAACCATAACGATCCAATGTTTTATCAAATGTTTCGAAATAATATTCTCTAAAATCGTTTGCTTTAATTTTTTCAAAATCTGGATTTGCAACAACCGATACTGCGGTAATTATAGCCGAATTCCCATTGATATCCTTGTGCTTGTTTAGCACTTCAAACAGCATTTCAAAATCTTTAGTTCCAGCAAGCGTATCGTTATTATTGTACCTAAATGAATCTCCTGATTCTAAGTCAAGTCCCTTTGCTTTCAAATCTTTTAAAACCCCCAAATTTGGCATCCTAACACTGCCCCAGTCATCCGATTCTATTATTAACAACTTTCTCTTTGTCTTCCATCCAGGTATGTTGGATAGATTTCTTATGATTTTTTTAATTCTCTTACTCATTATCTGATATTTTTAATTTATAGGTTAGAAAACACTCAAATTTTTGCATTATTCCAGAAGGTTCAAACTCACTAACTTTAATTAATGAATTTGAACCAAATTGATTAAGCAATTCAGGATTTTCAATCATTTGCTGCAATTTTTCTAAAAATAACAATTCATCATTGAGTGGGATTAAAAACCCATTAAAACCGTCCTCTATCAAATCAGAAGGGCCTGCCACACAATCATAGGAAATTATTGGTAATCCGGAAGCCATTGCCTCCCCTACAACATTAGGAAATCCTTCCGATTGAGAGGTAAAAGCAAAAATTTTACTCATTAAGTAATAAGAATCTACATCCTTTTGCTTTCCTGCAAACTCAACTCTATCCTTCACACCAAGTTCATCGGCTAAAGCCTCTAAGTGTTTTTGGTTTTGTTGTTTTAGATGGTCATAGCCCACAATTACTAGTTTCCAAGTATAAGCGCCTTTCAAGTTAGAAAAGATTCTAATTAAGGCTTCATGGTTTTTGGATTTAATGAGTCGCCCAACTGAAAGTATGATGTTTTCTCTTTTCAATCCTGTAGATTCAATAGAGCGTATTGGATTTCCAATCACCTTTATGTTGGTGTGTTTGTACTTTTTTTTATAAATTTCAAGTGCTTTATGAGTCTGCGCTATTATACCAAAAGCTTTTGGATATAATATTTTTCTTAACCTTTCATGAAAAGCACCTAAGCCTTTATCAGGTTGAGAACGATCTGATAAAATTACTTGGTACTTGGTTCCTAATATGGCAATCATTACAAAATTATTCCATAACTCACCAAAACTTAAAATGCGATCTGGTTTAATTTTATTAAAAGTTCTTCTCAAAAATGCCAAGGTTTTTAGAGTGCTTAAAAATCGCTTGTTATTATCAAAAAGAAAACTAGGCTTAATTACGTCAACGCTTGGATCAAGATGGTAAAATATTTCTCTAGAAATTCCATACAAAACCAATGTTATTTTATAGGCAGGGTTACTCACTAGATAATTTGCAACCTCTGTCATTACCCTCTCCATTCCCCCTGCCTGAAGAGAAGGAATAACCAAAACTATATGCTTTTCCCTTGTCAATTATTTATTCTGAGTAGTTTTTTTACTTATTTTTTATCACTAAATCAACCATCCAACCACAATGGTCAAAAGATTCAGGGTACCAATTCAATTGACTATCCCAATAGCCTTCACATTTATCATAAGCAGCCACCGCATACCCATAACTTATTTCAATTAACAAAGGATTATTAGATTTATCCATTACATAATCAAAGGCTAAGCATTGCGCTTTCAATTGTTGGGTCAAACCAAAAGCCAATGCAACACAACGCTCGTCTATTTGGGCTTTATCAAATATAATTGAACCACTCCCTGATGCTCTAAAATCATTTTCCCTTACCATGCGTTTGATACCAAAGGCATTGTCACCAATCACAACGATTCTGATATCTGAATCATTGTTAGGAATGAATTCTTGGAAATAAACGTATCCAAAATCCCTCCCTTTAACCTTTATGTAATCGGGCTTTTCAAATAGCCTTATAAATCCTTTAAAAACTTCATAAAACGTTACCAAACCTAAACGATATTTTCGCCAACGTTCTTTTAAACTTCCAAGTGCATCATAATTTGAAAAACCTCTTCCAAATGCTTTTTTAATTAGACTAATGCATTGTGTTAGGTTTCGCACAAGTACAACGTTTTGTGCCCCTGCACCCCCTTTTAGTTTGAACACTTTTGGAAAAGTAGTTTCATTTGCCCATTTAATAGCATCCTTTTTATTATAAAAAACCCAGGTTGGCACGAAAGGACTTCCAGACATTTCTAATAAATATTTCTGGGAAACTTTATCATCAAAATGCCATGAAGTATTAAAATCTGGAAAAAACTTCAAGCCCATTTGAAAACAAGTATATACTATCGTTTTTGCTAATAAAATATCTGTAGGAATGTTCTGGCTAAAGTGCCACATTAATGCATTGCAGCCTTTCAATTCATTGATGATATCGTTACTATAACAATTTACGAGCTTGAATGAAATATTATTTTTTTGGCAATAGGCAATCCACCTATCACTAAATGAACCTTTTGTAGGATGTATTGCTATCATCTTTTAGTTTAAATATTGTGTTGCCCAAATTTCAAAAGAGGTCATCAACCAAATAAGTTCTGCAGCTGCAGGGTCGCCTGTTTTCATTTGTTGAAACTTGTTAGCCACCGTGTTCGGTTCGAAAGCACCACGACGCTTAAGCCCAGGAAAAATCTCATCATTCCACCTCTTCTCAAATGAATTAGATCCCAAAAATCTTCTTATTGGAATTCCAAAGCCCATTTTATCTCTAAAGGCAAAAGAAGTATCAAATTTATCTGCACAAATTGTTTTAAGAGCAAACTTGCCTTCCAATCTATTATTGTGAGAACGTATCAAACTTTCTTGTGGTAAAGAAAGTCCCAAAGAAACTAAATCATTATCCAAAAATGGCACCCTATTTTCGATGCTACTAGCCATACTCATTTTATCTTGGCGCATGAGTAAATCTGGCAAATAAGTAAGCAATTCATACTTCCTTTGCTTATCAAAAAGATTGCCTTTAAGTCCATGCAAAATTTTCCGTCGATTCTGTAAAGCTTTATCAACTGAGAATCCCTTTTTGATTTCAAAGGCATTACTAATGGAACCAAAGGAATTGCCCATAATGATTCTTTCTTCTTCGCCCAAACTGGTATTTAAATAGGCCATTGGGTGATGAAGGTTCTGCTTTAATTTAGCCCAAAAGTTTCTTGTTGCTAATGGATTTTGAGTTAGGTTGGCAAAACGTTCATATCCTGCCAACAATTCATCAGCACCCTCACCACTTAAAAGCACTGTTAAATGTTCTCTTGCAAATTTGCTAAGCAAGTAAATCCCGATGGTATTTGGATGGTTCACTGGCTGCTCAAAATGCCAAGAAGCTTTATCTAACAGCTCAAAATAGGTTTGCTCGTTTAAAATAAACTTATGAGCCTTTAGGTTCAAATCAGATGCAACCCTATCAATGTATTTTTCTTCAGAATAAGCCTTTTCCTCAAATATAATTGAAATAGTTTCTAACTCAGCCCCGCCTTTTAATTGATTGGCATACCAAGTAACAAGCGAAGAATCCACACCTCCCGACAGTTGACAACCCAACTTTACATCGCTAATCAATTGGCTTTTCACACTTGCCTCAAGTGCTTTTTCAATTCTCTCCTTGGCATCTGACCCTTCAAGCTTCTGAATGCCTTCCTCATTTAAATCATAGTATATTTTGGCTTGAACCGAACCATCCGGATTTACAATAAGATAAGTACCCTGTTGAAGATTATGTATGCCATCGAATAGCGTGTCATTGATTAAATTTCTAAACAATAAAAATTCATCTAAACCTTGTTGGTTCAATTCGAATTTAAAACCTGGAATGGCTTTAAAGCTTTTCATTTCTGAACCAAAAGCCAACATCCCGTTTTGTTTCGCTATATAAATAGGTTTGATCCCAAATCTATCTCTAGCTATAAATAGTTTTCCAATTCTAGCATCATATATGGCAATGGCAAACATCCCGTTTAGCTTCTCAAGCATTACATCAATACCAAACTCCAAATATAAATTAAGAACAACTTCCGTATCGGTAGTGCTTTTAAATTGATATCCTTTCTCTTGCAAAGCGGGTTTAAAATCAAAGGCATTGTAGATTTCACCATTCATCATCAATACCACTTTCCCTTCAGCGCCAAACATAGGTTGGTGGCCATTTTGGCTCAAATCTAAAATACTCAATCGATTGAAACCAAAAATCAAATTTGCATCGAAATCAAATTCAACTGGCAAATTCCCATGAAGCTCTTGCACCCTTTGTCCGATTGTATCAATGGCGGTAATACCAGAATCGTCGGGTCCACGGTGCTTTTGTATAGCTAGCATTTCAGCAATTTGCCGATTGCTTCTTTCCTTTTTTCCTTCAAATAAATAATATCCTGTAAAACCGCACATAATTATTCTTCTAATGCTTTAATTAATATGTCTCTATGAGATTCGCAACGGGTTAAATTAAGCAATAATCTACGTTTGCTTTTGCTCATTAAGGATGGAATTAAACCTTTAACATGCAAACCAGCAAGTATTTTACCTTGATAAGGCTCTATCCAAGTATTGAATACCCTTGTTTTTTGCTTTAAGAATATTTCGTAGGAAGCCTCAAGTTTTTCATCATCAGAAATTATCAAATTCAATGCTTCTACCTTCTCTTCTAATTCCTTTTGCTCATTAAAAGGCAGCATGCGGGTTCCAATAAAATCGTCCATGTGATGGATATAAAATCTTTCATCTTGGACAGGTAATCCCTTTTCAAAGCTTAACCTTACCATCATTCCTTTATTCCAAGTACCATTTCTTAAGCCTTCCCAATCAAAACAAAAATTGCCTAAACTATAGTAAATAGGCGCATTTTTATAGTGTTCAAAACCAGAAATAATATGCGTGTGATGTGCAATTACAGCATTGGCACCTGCATCAACAAAAAACCTATATAACTTTTTGATTCTCGGACTTGGCAATTCGTAGTGTTCATGACCTCCATGAGCCACAATTATAACAAAATCAACCTTTGAACGTATGCTTTGAATAGCGTTAAATATCAAAACAGGATCAATTGGAGCACACCCAGGTTTTGCACCTTGTGTGGTTGTCCACTCATTTTCTGTAGCATTGATAATTCCAAAACTCAAACCATTCTGTTCAAATACAAAAGGTTTAATTGCATTTTGTAGGTTCAGTCCTGATCCTACCCAATTAATATTGTGTTTTTTAAGCGCATCATAGGTACTATTTAAACCATCTACCCCATAATCCATCATATGGTTATTTGAAGTAACAACCAGTTTCGTATTTAAGTAGTTTAAAATTTTTGCAGATTCAGGCAATGCATTGATATGAGGGCCTGTTTTTTTGATTGGATTTATGGGAGGCGTAAGTGGCGCTTCCAAATCAATTATATTATAATCATTTTCAAGAAAAAATGGCTGCACTGTTTCCAATAAGGGTGACCAATTACCCTCCTTAATTAACTGCTCCATTCTAAGCCACGGACAAAAATCGCCTGTAAATCCTATTTTCACCTTCATTGAACGTCTTTAATCTTATCTGTTGAAATAAATTGAACATCTGGCCACTTTTTCAAAACTTTTTTCAAAAGTTCTTCTAGCATTTTTAAATTATTAGATCTATTATTTTTATCAATAAATCCGATATAATTTATTCTATGTGAGGACAAAACAGCCGGTTTATTGAATAGGAAGGAATTATCTATTTTTGCTAAGCTTGCGCCAACCCAATCTTTGCTAGGTAGATGAGTAGGTTCGAAGAAAACATTTCTTCTATTAAAAAAAAGTCCATTATTATTAACTTCACCAAATTTATGTGGAATTTTTTGGTAACGATCAAACTTCCCTGTTGGAGCATATTGATTGCCTAATCCTTGAATAATCTCAACACCATTGGCCACCAAGCTTGGTTCTATAAGTGTGTCCCAATTATAACAAGGGGCTATAAAAGACTTAGATTTGAACCCAAATAATTGTTCAAAGATATTCAAGCCATTAGCAATAACCAGCTTTTGTTCTTCAATATCTGCCAAAGTGTCCCAATCATAAGCTTCCATAAAACTATAGTCGCCCTCCCCAGAGTAGGTTGCACCATGTTTAAAACAAAGCAACGCTTTTTCATTCCCTCCCTGCAACACTTTTAGCCATCTTTTATAATTAAGGTGCTCTCTACCATGAAATTGAGGTATAAAAACACCTAATTCATTTCCTTTTAAATGTAAATTGTATACTTGCTTATGTTCAGGGTACCTTTCGATTGTTTTAGTGTAGGGTTCAAAAAAATAATCTTTAAACCCGCTACTTTCAATTTTTTCAAAATCAGGATTTGCTACAATCGTATTTGCGGTAATGCAAGGATGATTGCCTCTATAATCATTGAATTTCAAGAGCACTTCAAACAAATATTCTAAATCTGATTCAGATTCAAGTGCATCATATTTATAAACACTCTTGTTAAGGTCAAGTCCCGACTTTTCAAACTCCTTAAGTGAATCTATTGATGGCATGCGAATTGCACCCCAATCATCCGATTCAATAATAAGGTATTTGCCTTTTAACCTTTTACCATTATAATTCGTTTTGGTCGCAGTTATATAGGATTTTAAATTGGATAACATTGGTGTTGGCTATTTTATAAAAATTTATTTTTCAAATACTTATGAAACAAAAAAGTTAAAATAGCCTAAAAATAGATTTTAGCTTTGGAATTAAATTTAATCTGTAAGCATTTATTTCTTGAAGAAAAATTGCAAAATAAAAAAATGAGGGGAAATACTTAATTGTAAAACCTAAAAACCAATATGGACTTCTAACACCCTCTAAATCAATTCCTTTTAATTGCATCGAATAATTACTAATTATTTTCTTAAATAATTGCTTATCATTAAAACGCATTTCAGATTTAAGGTGTAATAGTTGGAACTTAATTATAATTTGATTTAGATATGCTTTGCGCTGAACATCAACATTAGACTTTTGAATTTCACTTCTAAAATCAATTAAATGTTTAATGCCCAATTCAAAACCTAGATTTGCTTCTTTAGTATGTATGAGATCAGAATTAGTTGCAGAGCCTTGTCTAATTGTTCTTTTATAAAACTCATTGCTAACAAATGCAATTGAATTTGCAAAACATAAATATTTTACCAAAAAAATTGCATCTTCAAGAAAAGGAACCTTTAGTGGATAAGGCTCAGTCATTTTAGAAATAATTTCTTTCTTATATAAAATTGCCCAACTTCTATCAGGATCACTTAAAACATTATTTTCGCCCTTGGTAACAAAAAAACTGTTTAATGTTGAATGAGTTATTTCTTCAAATTTTGAAAAATCAGGTGCCCATATTACTTTCCCTGAGTCCGTAATTTTTTCATATTTAAGAAAAACAATGTCTGCATCAAATTTCTCTACCTTTTCTATTATTCCTTTAAAACAATTCTCTTTAAGATAATCATCAGGGTCTATAGGTAAAATATATTTACCTTTAGCTATACCAATAGCATTGTTTCTAGCCCCAGACACTCCTTGATTATCCTGATTAATTAAAATTAAGTTTGGAATTTTCGTTTGATTTTTTTTTACTACCTCGGATAAGTTGTCTGGGCTCCCATCATTGACAACTATTATTTCATAATCTTCTTTTGGGATGTCTTGTATATCTAAAGTAAGTAAACACCTCTCGATGTATAATTCAACATTGAATGCAGGAATAATTATACTTAATAACATTTGAAAATAAATTAATTTAAATGGCTTTTAAAAAATCCTAATTATCAGCGCTATTTGAGGGATAAAAAAGAGTTAACCACATTTTCTATTTTATATTTTTCGATGGTATCAATTTGCATCGCACCTTCATATCTCTTTTTTAAAAACTGATTAACCAAATTCTCATCTAACTCGCCAGTTTTTATAGATAAAATTGGTTTTTCAATGATGGCATAATCAATTAATTTACTAGGGGTTTGCTTACTTCCTACATTTTCGAAGTTCACCACAAAATCCATTGCAGATAGGGTTGTTAATAACTGCTCTCGCTTAATGGGCGCCTTAACCTTTATTTTACCATTTGATTTATTTGCAAAATGCTGCACAAACTGAGGTGTGGCCGTATAAATATGAAACTCATAATTTAAATCAGTTTGTTTCAACAAAAAATCTAAAAATTCAGAAGGGTCACGTCGGCCAGGTATGAACATACCTCCATAACCGAAAACTATCTTTTCAGCCTCACCGTGGTGGGGTAAACGCTTAAAATCCTCAAATCGAAACCCTTGGGGAATTACTTTTATTTTTTGGTGGAATTCTGGGTAATATGCTTGAATTGCACCTTCTGTTGGGACAGCTAAATAATCAGCTCTTTTGCAAAACCACTTTTCAATAAACTTGAAATAAAACATAGGCTTAAATGTGTCATTTTCTTGCCCCATGTAAGGGTCCCCACAATCTGCCACCCAAATTTTTGCGATTTCCCCTTTTTTTCTTCTAATACTTGCCACACCCCAATGCACAGGGTGAGGAACAGCGATGGATATTAACAAATCATAACCCATTTCATCTTTCAAGGCCTGTTTTACCAAACTAACTAATTCTACATTTGGGTATTCAAAAAACCACAAAAGCATTCGAGACCAAAAACGCAACCATAACCTTATAAAACCAGAACCATTTATTCCAATTGGCTTCCATTTACGGGGACCTAAATCTTTAAATTCAATTCCAAATTCAGTAGAAATATCCTTTTGATCCTCTGCCAAATGTGTTATGACTTTTACAATATGCCCCTGACGGGCAAATTCTTTTGCCAACTCTGTTGTTCTGAAAGACCTTGGAGAAACCTCTGGAATAAATGCATTCGAAACTATTAGTACTTTCATTTCTATTAAATTGAAGCCAAAATTTCAACTATTCTCTCTGATGCTTTACCATCCCATTTTTCTGGAATCTCTCCTTTCTTCCATTCACCTGCCAATAATCGTTCTAGGTAAGGTTGAATGGCTTTTGGCTCATTGCCGATTAACTCATTAGTACCAACCTCGACTGTCTCTGGCCTTTCTGTTGTTGTGCGTAGCGTAATACATGGGATCCCCAAAACTGTAGTTTCTTCTGTTATTCCTCCAGAGTCCGTGACAACTCCTTTGGCGTGACTTACTAAAAAGTTAAATTCTAAATAACCCAATGGTTCAATTAAATACATGCGATCTGTATTTAATTCAATTTGTGCGAGCATTTTCCGAGTGCGAGGATGCACCGGAAAAACAAGTTTTAAATTACCTGAATGCGCAATAATTGCTTCCATCAATCCTTTTAATTGTTCCCTGTCATCTACATTTGAGGGTCTGTGCAAGGTTATCATTAAAAAATTACCTTTCTGTAAAGCCGCTTCCTTCCAAATAGAAGGTTCACGTAAGTTTGGCAAATTTTTATTTAAGGTATCAATCATTACATTCCCAGTAAAATAGATATTTTCTGGCGCCACCCCTATATTTAGCAGGTTTTGCCCTGCCCAAATAGTGGTAGTAAAAAAATAATCAGTAATGCTGTCTGTTACCATTCTGTTAATTTCTTCTGGCATACTTAAGTCAAAAGATCTTATTCCAGCCTCTACATGAGCAACTTTTATTTGTAATTTCTTAGCAACAATGGAACAAGCTAAGGTGGAAGTAACATCTCCAACAACCAAAACCAAATCGCATGGATTTACAAGTAAATATTTTTCAAAAGCAACCATAATGGCTGCTGTTTGTTCGGCTTGGGAGCCCCCCCCTCCAGCCAAATTGGCATTAGGATGCGGAATGTTTAATTCCCTAAAAAATGTCTCGCTCATTTTTTCATCAAAATGCTGACCTGTATGTACCAAATCATATTCTAACTTTCTAGACTTAGTTAGGTTATGAGCTTCCAAAGCATGTATTAGTGGTGCAATTTTCATAAAATTAGGCCTTGCACCAGCTACTAATGTCAGTTTCATTAAGACCTTTCTATTTTGAATAGTTCTATCCATATCCCTAGTAAAATCAGGCGCCAATATAGATAATCAAATGGAATTTCATCTCTTTTTAATTTCAAATAATACTTTTTAGCCTCAATTGGATTTACCAAATCACCTAAAACAGAAATACTTGAATTAAATAATTCCTCAAATTTTCCGTCTTTGTCTTCCTTGACCCAAAGCTCTTCAGCAGAAATAAATCCTACTTTGTCCTTCCTATTGTAGATTGCCTCTGGAAGCAAGTCTTTTAAAGATTCAACCAAAAGCTTCTTGGAGGTGTTTATTCCATCCAAAAAATCTAATGGTTGTCCTGCTGCAAAATTAACCAACTTCTTATTTAAAAATGGAACACGTGCTTCCACGGAATTCGCCATTGAATTGCGATCTTCCCACCTCAGGTATCTTGGAAGAGGAGAACAAATCAATTGAAATTTGATTAAATCTAAATGATTTTTTCGTTTCGATAAATAACCTAAATGAGGATGTTTGAACTTATCTACAAATTTATTTGGAGGCATAATTTTTGAATACTGCCTAAACATTTCTGTTTTCGTATTGAAAAAATTAATCCAGTCTTTGGGAAATGAATAAGTAAAAAATCTTAAAATAAAAGTTATAAAGTGTATGGGTTTAATGCCTAAATTAAATTTAAATTCCTTGTATAACTTTATCCAAGCAAAGTTTTTAAACAACAAATACCATCGTAATATCCTAATTTCACCATAACCACTTAAATATTCATCTGCACCTTGTCCATTTAATAAAACTTTTACATTATTTTTTGCAGCAAGCTCAAAAACATGGTACCCCAAAAATGCGCTCTGCGATTGATAAGGTTCATCCATGTGCCAAAGGATTTTATGGGTAAGTTTAAAGACATCCTCCGAAGTTGGAGTTACAAAATATGCATCGACATTTGTATACTCAGTTACCTTGTCTATCCATTTTTCCTCACTAAAATTAGGATTATCGTTTATTGCTGAGAAAGTTTTTTGCAATTCCGACTTACCCTCTGCCTTTAATATTTTATTAATTTCACAAACTATTGCGCTTGAATCTAGTCCTCCACTTAGGGCTGAACCAACTGGCACATCAGAACGTAAGTGCAAACCAACACTCTCCTTAAATCTTTCTTTAAATTTTTGTTTTGCAGTTTCAAAATTTTCTGCTGGAGAATCAGGCTTAAATTGAAAATAAGTTTCTGTTTGAATTGGTTTACCTTGAACCCATAAAGGAGATTCATTTAAATTAAAAACCACCCTGTTAGCTGGTTTTAATTGAAAAACATTTTCGAAAAGGGTTTCCTCAGTATGGTCGGTAAGGCTATAATACAAATATTCAAATGCTCTTGGCTTATTCATTTGAGCCTTCCAACCTGGACATTCAGTAAATTGTTTTATTTCGCTTGCAAAACAAAAATCACCATTTGGACTTACCCAATAGTATAAAGGCTTAATTCCAAATACATCTCTAGCTAAAAATACTTCATTCTTATTTAAATCTACAATGGCAATGGCAAACATGCCTTCAAACTTTTCAACACATTCAGAACCCCAAATAATATACGATTGAAGAATTACTTCTGTATCAGACTCTGTTTTAAAATGACACCCTAATTCTATTAGTTCCTTTCTAATTTCAACATAATTATAAACTTCGCCATTATAAGTTATCCAATATTGGGATGAATTATCGCACATAGGCAAATGTCCAAATGGCGATAAATCTAAAATTGAAAGGCGACGATGTCCTAAACCTAAATTTACTATTGGATCGGTACTATGTATATTTACAGAAGGTTGATAACCAGTTAAGGTATGCCAAGAATCGTGGGGAGTATCATTGCCTGCTGCGCAAATAAAATTCTTGATATTTGAATCAATTAGCACATACCCTTCATCATCTGGACCGCGGTGCTTTGCAAGATTGTTCATATCTGAAAGCCTTTTTCCAAGATTACTTTTTCCTTTACTTATAATTCCACAGATTCCGCACATTTTCTATTTATTGGTGTTTCCAAAAAAATTTTAGTTTAATCAATATTATGGTGGATATTCAAAACAATAATTCCAAATAGTGAAAAATATTAAACACGTTTTTAATTAATCAACTCTTGTAATTAGTTTTTTATTAAGGTAATTTAATTTTTGGGTTCAAATTATGATTACCTATTTTCAAAAATTTATTTAGCATGTTACTAGGCTTTTAAAATAATTTACCTGTTAATATAAAATGTTGCCATAATAGAAAATAATTTTTTATTTTCAATTCTAACAATACCATTTTGAATTGCATTGATTTTCATTGTTTTTAAAGTTAATATTTAGGCTTATACCATTTAAGGAGCAAAGAAAGGCCTTTAAAATTAAGAACACATTAAAATCATTACTGAATCTAGATGTTTCTTAATTTTATTTTCCAGATTTTTAGAATAAATGACATCCAATTTCTAGTGATACTAAAAGTTTATTTTGATGGTGCAGTCAAGAATTTACGACCGGCAATTATTATAAATCACATAAAATGTGAGTATTACTCTAAAATTACCTCTTACTTTTTTCTCACAGTCGCTACAAACATCCATGACCAATCTGTCGTATTGTCTCTTTTATTAAGCCATAAACCTATTTTATGGCATAACCAAATATATGAGTCTAAGACTCTTAACTTCCTAATGATACCCTTATTAAATTTACCATTAATGATATAAATGTGCAATTGAAGAAAGGTAACTGCAAATCCCGATAATGGCTTAATTTCAATAATTTCAAAACCAACCTTTTCAAATAAATATTTTAACCCATAGGAAGAATACCTAAAAAAATCTCGGGGAGCTTCGTGTTGATGCCAAATAAATGGGACAGAATAAATGGCAACACCTCCTGGCTTAAGCACACGATAACATTCTCTTATGGCTTGCTCAGGCTCCTCTAAATGTTCTAAAACGGCGGTGCAAATGGCAGAGTCGAAGGAACTATTTTCTGCTGGTATTGTATAAGCGGTACCAAATAAATCTATTTCAGATTTATCATGTGAAGTTCCATAATGATCCACACCTATATGCTCGTCAACGATAGACGACAATTCTGTTTTATAAGGTTTAACACCACAACCAATATCAATAAGCTTGCCTTTTAAATACCTTTTACATTGTGGGAAAAAGTAATTTTCGAAAATTTCAAAAATCATTAAGTTAATGAACCTTTCTCGCTTTAAATCTGCCATTTATCGTATGTTTAAAATCATTAAAAAAGACTTGCGGTTAAAAAACCAGTTAATCGCTACAAATAGAAACAAAAACAATGCAATAGCAAACAGTGCTTCAATAAAATGCATTTCCACACCGAAAAAGAAATACAACAATCCTATTAAAGTTGAAGGAACAATTGCAAGAACAAAACTCATAAACCAGGCCTTAAAATAATCCAATAATGAAACGTTTATCAACTTGCCTGTTACTATCCATTGCGGAATACCAACAACAAATGAAGCTAAACTATAAGCAATAGCAACACCATAAATTCCAAATTGAACACCTATCATTGAAGCTAAAATAAAAAAAATACCAGAATATAAATTGACTTTAAAATATAATTTCATTTCACCTAAAGCCATATAAATATTTCCTATCAAAGTACCAACCGATTGCATAGCGCCCACAACTGTAAAAATCTTAAACAAAGGAATCATCTCGCGCCATTGCTCACCTAAAACTAGCAATACAAAAGGTTCAGCCAAAAGAAAAGCCAAACCCATCATTGGAAAAGTTACAAAACTTATTACTAGATTCATCTTTAAATAAATCTCTTTTATACGCGGCTTATCATATTGAATTTGAGCCAAGGATGGAAACATTACCTGCGAAATAACTCCACTAATTTGACTTACAGGGAAAACCATTAAAGAATATGCACGCGAATACAATCCCAAACTTTGGTTCCCTAAAAACTTTCCAATTAATAATTTATCCAAATTACCCAAAACATACCCCAAAGCGCTTGAGCCCATTAAAGGTAAACTATATCCCAACATTGCTTTAATGCGTTCAAAAGAAAACTCAAATGCAGGTCGCCATGCTGAAAAAAACCATAATGTAATTACACTTATCAAACTATTTACAAGCAGTTGGGCTATTAAACTATATACCCCAAATCCATTATAGGCCATTATTATTGCAGTTGAACCTCCAGCAAGTAAACTCATGAATTCAACTAAAAAAATGGTTTTAAAATCCAATTGTTTCCTAAACAAGGTTTGTTGAACATAGGTAAGGGCTTGCAAAATAAAGATGAGTGCTACCCATTGTACGATAGCTTCCAATTGCAAATTATCATAAAAAATAGCAATCCATTTTCCTAGAAAAAAAAAAAAAAAAAAAAAAGTAATCCCAGTAAACAAATTGAACCAAAACACACTGTTTAGATCAGTATTATCTACCTTTTCTCTTTGAATGACTGCCGCTCCAAATCCAAAGTCATTAAACAACTGCATAAAGCCAGTAAAAACAGTTATCATTCCAAGCAAACCAAACTCTATTGGAGAAAGTAAACGTGCTAACCAAATGCCAATGCCAATATTAGCTACTTGTTTAATTAATTGCCCAATACCAGACCATTTTAGCCCTGTTATGGTTTTTTCTTTATGCGAATTCGTCAAACGAGTTAAAATTATAAACCTGTTTCCATTGTGTTTCCCAAACTTGTTTGCTATAATATTTTTCTAATAAACTGTGATTAGCAGAAACATTTCGAGTGGCTAAGAATTGTTTTTCAGTTTGCAAAAGTGAATTTTCAAATATTTGAAATCCCCGTTTTTTAAAACTTTGGAATGAAGTAGTGCTGCTGTTTACATATACCTCTTTACCCAAAGATAGCAAGGTTAAGGTAACTCCCATTGCCTCCTGACGTTTATGATTAAAAACCGCTATGTCAATGGTTGCAAGAAATGCTTTATATTCTTTAAACTGCATAAAATGCTCAATGGGTATAAATCGATTCCCAAATATCTCAAACCCTTTTTGTTTCACCTTTTCTTTGTGCTCAATGTAAGAACCATAGGAAAGTGGACAATATATTTGAATATTATCCATGCCCCTTAACCATTCAAATATTTCAAGATGATTATTGCTAGGGTCTGTTGAATGACCTAGTAATACATTTAATTTTTTTGAGTCATTTTTTTTATTTTCATATGGTTCAATATTTAATTCAACAACATTGCTTAAATAAACAGGATGATAGATAAACTTAGCTTTTGAATGATAGAAATCATTGGCCAATTTAGAATCACCTTCTATGTGCGTAAGGTGAATTTTCACTCTTTTCAATATGAATTTCCTTAATCTGTTCAACCAAACTGTTCTATTATTTAAAGTATCCCCACTGTATAAGTACAAGTCAGTTCCACCATAAATAATCCAAGCCAATTTCTTTAATGCAAATGGAAAAAGTAAAAAACAATGCAAGACAGGCAATCCATGCATCACAATCAATTCTGCCCTATAAAAGTTTTTCGAAATTATTTTTAGATTCTGAAGGAGATTGCGTCTAAATGGCGATTTTAAATAAGAGACATTTTCATATTGTGCATTAGAAATATGGGCTTGACCCAAAACTAAAAAATGATGCTGGTGAGTCTTGAACAATTTATTTAATTCAATTACGAGAGGTATAGTAAACTTGTCTCCCACCATTATATGAATAATATATGGATTGCTCATAAATTCAACATCGATTTAAAATGATTTACAAAATTATCTGCACTACTTTGAGCCTCAATAAATAGTTCTTGCCCCTTTGAAGCAATAGCTTGCAAATCGGATTTTGGAGAAGTCATTAAATTATTAAATACCTCATTTAAATCACTCATATCCCATTTAATTGGAACATATGTTTCGTTGGGAAAATAATAACTGGGGTAGGTATCAAGGTGTTCCATATTTGGTTTAACAAGTACACTTCCAGACAAAAATATTTCAAAGTCACGGTAACAAACTTCCCCCCAACCAAAGGGACTAATAGAAATTTGAGACAAGCTCATTTCTTTTAAATAGTCCTCTTTTTTAATGTATTTACCAACTTTAATCATTGGGTTTAACTCAAATTTTTTTAAAAACTCAAGTATGACAAAGCGTTGAAAGGAATAGCGCGTATCGTTTGATATACTTCCTCGGTAAGAAGTAATTAAATCTCTTCGAGAATCAGGGTTAGTAGTTTTTATGTAATCCAATTTTGAGGGAAACAATTTAGAGGTTCCAAAAGGATAATATTTAGAAAGAGGAAAATATCTATAATCAACCATTCCTATATTCCAAGAAAGCTTGAACTTTTGCAAATGCTCCTTTGTTGTTGTATAATACTTAATATTACTAGGTGTTGCATCATTTGGAATCCAACACATAAAACCTTTGTCGCCGCAATCAATGGTGTATTGGTTCAAATCTTTGTACAATTGTTTTTTAAGATGCAAGTCAACATATTGCGTTAAAATCAAACATTGACTGCCGGTTCCATCGGATGAATCAAATAATACTAAACTTCCAATTTTCGCTTTGGCTTGAACCAAAAAATCTATAACAGGTTTAATGTCTTTATTTTGATCGGTGGTATCAAAAAATGAAGAAAAATAACGGTACTCCACCCACAATTGATCGCATTTATAAAGTTTTGGATTATCCTGATTATTAAAATAGTCAAAACAAAAACCAGCCTGTTTTAATGCTTTTTCCCATTTATAAAGCGGAAAAAAATCATTGAATCCCCTTGCCCATTGACGCTGATTTGTTAGTATATGAATTTTCAACTCTGATTAAAAAAAAATTTTATTTCATTTGAAATCATATCAACTTGCTCATTTGTCAATTCAAAAAATAGAGGCAAACGAAGCAGTGTATCGGTATAATAATCACTTTGAAGAAGCTCACGTCCATCATGTTTTTCCTCATAAAAGGCGCTTTTATGCAAACTCAAATAATGAAACACAGATAAAACACCTTTATCTTTTAAATGCGAAATCAATCTTGTTCTCGTATTTAAGTCTGATAATAAAATGTAGAACATATGAGCATTATTCGAAGCAAAGTTTGGCAAGGCGGGTAGCTTGAGTTTACCTTCTTCTTCCAGTGGGTTAAGATTTTTATTGTACCTATTCCATACTTCTTTACGTCTAGATTGAATTTCGCTTAAGTTCTCAAGTTGGGCAAACAAAAATGCAGCAATAATATCAGAAGGTAAAAAAGAAGAACCCAAGTCAACCCAATTATACTTATCTACTTCTCCTCTAAAAAAAGCAGAACGATTGGTTCCTTTTTCTCTAATGATTTCAGCCCTATTGATAAAACGATCATCATTAATAGCCAACAATCCCCCTTCTCCACTCATGATATTTTTAGTTTCATGAAAAGAAAATGCAGCCAAATGGCCAATAGAACCAAGAGGTCTTTTAACACCACCCTTTCCAGTAAAATAAGCGTCAATTGCTTGAGCGGCATCTTCAACTACAAATAGGTTATGCTTAGAGGCTAGGTTCATTATCATGTCCATATCGCAAGCCACACCAGCATAATGTACTGGTACAATGGCTTTTGTTCTTGAAGTAATAAGTGCCTCAATGGAACTTTCATCTAAACCTGGATGATCTGTTCTGCTATCGGCAAAAACAATTTTAGCTCCTCGTAAAACAAAGGCATTAGAGGTAGACACAAAAGTGTATGAAGGCATAATTACCTCATCACCTGGTTGAATATCTAATAAGAGAGCAGCCATTTCTAGGGCATCTGTGCAAGAGGTTGTAAGCAAAACTTTTTTAAAGCCATAGTTTTGTTCAAACCATTGATGGCATTTTTTAGTAAATACACCATCCCCACTTATTTTTCCAGACAATACTGCTTGGTAAATATAGTGGCCTTCTTTGCCTGTAAGATAGGGTTTGTTAAAGGGAATCATCATTAATAATAATGTGTAAATCTTGCTTTTTTGGATAATAAAAACTTCATAAATTTTATTTCTTCAACTGATTTTCTACTTGTAAAAAGCCGATTTGAAACATTGAAGTAAAAAACATTTTAACCTTCAAAATCAATTTCGTTATCAGATTTTCAATTTTTATATTTTTTAGATTAACTTTAGATTGGAATAAACATTCATTTAGATTTTTCTAATTTAGCACCTATATTTAGATCACAAAAAAGTAGTGATCCCATTTTTGAAATTTTCAACTTGAATATTTATCATGCTTTTTAATTTTAGAATCTATTCGTTAACATAAATAAATGTTTAAAGAATTTGTTTTGATAATAAAAAATTTCTCAATTTAGAAAATTTCAAACTAAATTTAAACTTGAACTTACTTGACATTCTAAAACGCTAAATATCAATAACCTCCATTATTAGTCATCTTATCTATAATAAAAATTGGTCTGTTCTTTACTCCTTCAAAAGTTTTGCCCAAATATAAACCTATAATTCCTAAAAAGAAGATTATCATCCCAGATAAAAACCAAATAGAGAAAATAAGACTTGTATATCCGCTCACAGTAATATTTCCCAAAAAGTAATTTATTAATTGAAAAAAAGCAAAGACAATTGAAATAAAAGAAATGCAGATTCCTGTTTTTACTGCCATTTTTAATGGTCTATCTGAATATGAAACAATGGCATCTAATGCCAAATTAATTAACTTCTTCCAACTATAAGAGGTTTTACCCTCGAATCTTGCGGCATGTTCAATAGGAATAGCAATACTTTTAAAGCCTACCCATTTTACCATAAAAAAAAATGCGCGTAATGGTTCTTTCATTTTCACGACCTCATCAATAACTTTTTTGTTGTAAACTCCAAAATTTGCAATCGAACCATCCTGAGGAACCCCTGCTAAATAAGAAAAAAAAGAATAAAATGCGGTTGAGCTTAATTTCTTTAAAAAACTATCATTTCTATTGTGTCTTTGAGCCAAAACCATGTCATAACCTTCCAGAGCCTTTTGGTACAATTTTGGTATTTCCTCCGGTTGATCTTGCAAATCACAATCCATTACAACAATCCAATCTCCTTTAGCTAATTCTAAACCGCAAGTAATGGCATGGTGTTGGCCAAAATTTCTACTTAACTTTACACCAACAACCCTTGAGTTTTCTTTTGCAATTGTTTCAATAACCTCCCAAGAATAATCTGGCCCGCAATCCTCAACCAATATGATTTCATAATTATTAGTTATAGAATTCATGCTTTTTTCAATTCTATCAATTAAAACAGGAATTATTTTTTCTGCTTTGTAAACAGGCGATACAATTGAGAATGTTGGGGTAAGAGTCATATAAATATTATACTAAATAGAAAACTGAAATCTAATTCTAACCTATTTCTAAGGAGCAATAAAATTGTGATGCTAAACTATTCTTCAGGGATTTTATAGTCTTTACTCAAGATCAATTCTGCCATTTCCCAATCTTCCATAGTGTCAATGTCTAAGCTATCAATTGCAGACATTTCATATCCAATAATTTTACCTCCCAAAATTGACTTTTCTAATTGTTGTCGTTTGGTAATATAAATTGCTGCACCGTTTCTAGCAAAATAAGTTTTCTTATCTTGACGTCGTAGTATAGGATCAACGTCTAAATAATTAAATAGGTAATTACCCTCCATTTTCATCAGAGACTCTGGGCTAAAATTATGCGGTACTTTCACTACGCTAACTAAAGAATCAGCTTCTTGATTTTGTTTAAATAGCGTTACAGCCTCTATGATGTGTTGCGAGGTTCTAAGTGGGGAGGTTGGCTGCAAGGTCAATACAGCATCATAATCAATTTTAGAATTTAAAAGCACATGTTGCAGCACAGGCAATGTTGGAACTAAATCACCACAAAGATGTTCTGGCCTAAATTGAACTTCCACATTTCGGGCTAAACATAAGTCTGCAATTTCTTGGTCATCCGTTGAAACAATTATCAATTTTAATTGGGAGGAAGCCAATGCAGCATCAAGCGTGTATTGAATAAGGGGTTTACCAAGTAATAACTTTTTATTTTTACCTATTATACCTTTGCTTCCGCCTCTCGCAGGAATAATTGCAACAAAATTCATTATATAAAAACTTAGGTAATATTAATAACAGATCGTCTTTTGTATAGGTGGATCTTCAATTTCAGCTAATATTGTGGCAATACTTTTTCCTGCTGTTCCATCTCCATAAATTCCATTACTTTTGTATTTACCATGACTAATTTGCTTCTTTATTGCATCAATAATTTCCGCTCTATGGTAATCTACATTGATGACATTTTCGCCCATTTCTCTTTTATTTTGCCTTGATCCTATATTTACAACAGGAGTTCCAATAGTGGCCCCTTCTCTAACACCAGAGCTGCTATTTCCTATCAAACAAAGACAATTTTTCATCAAATGAATGTAAACAGGAGTAGGTAGGTTTTTAAACAAATGTAACCATGTAGGTTTAGTTGTCTCTCTAAAAGACCTAATTCCTTTTGAAATATCATCACTTCCAGCATCAATATTTGGCCAAAGCATGATGGTATTGATTTTTAGCTCATTTAAGGCTGCTAAGGTTTCATTAATTTGATCCTTATTTTCACCAAATTCAGTTGTAACAGGATGTTGGGAAACAAGTAAAAAAGGCTCATTTAAATCAAACTTGTTTGAACCAACTCCGCCAAAATTATCAAATATATAATTTAAAACTATGTTTGAATCAACTTTAATTTCATTTAAAACCAAATCCATTCTTGGGCAACCAACGTTAAAAACATATTTAGGATCCTCTCCCAATTTAATAATTCGATTTTTAGCATCTTCACTTGCTGCAAAGTGAACATGTGCAAATTTTGTAATGGCGTGCCTAATACTTTCATCTATGGTGCCAGTAACTTCGCCTCCCATTGTATGCGCAACCCTTATATTCATATAGGCAGCTGCAATTGTAACAGCCATCATTTCAAATCGATCTCCTACAACTATCAAATAGTCTGGATTTAGATTTCCAAAAATCAGGGCTGCTTCAATCAATCCCAAACCTGTTGATTTAGCCATTGTTACTGGAATTTCGCCTTCTACGTTATTGTAAAAACTAAAATCAATTGAGAATCCATCCGCCTTAATAATATCTTCAACTTTACCAAATCTATCTAACACAGCAGAAGCACCAGCTATAACTTGCAATTGCAAAGCTGGGTGGTTTTTGATAGAAGTCATTACTGACTTTATGCTACTATAATTAGCTCTACTACCAACAAAAACACAAATTTTTTTCATCTTTAATTCTTTCACTATTTTAGAACACGCATTGCAAATTAAAATAAATTAAAAATAATCAAATAATATTTGTTCATTTTCATTTACATCTTTCTTCAAAACCCTACCAATCAAATCTTTATAATTGGCAGCAGGAATTCCATTCCCTGGTTTTTTAAAAGCTAAATCACCTAACTCAATTTTTTCACCTTTAATAAGATTTCTTGTGGAAACAATTGATTTTTCAAAAACGAGCTTCATATCTCCTAGTCCTTTTAATATGTCATCTTTCTCAATTCTAACCTGGCTTGATATTTCTGCATCACGAATAGCTTTAACCAATTCTGAAAATTCATGCGGTTCAACAGAGTTCTTTGCATCACTTCCATACATTTTTTTTGACAAAGTAAAATGCTTTTCCACAATACTTGCACCCAACATTACAGCTGCTAAAGGAACTCCTATACCTAATGTATGGTCAGAAAATCCATATTTACAATTATAGCGTTTTCCCATTTCTTGCATTAAATTTAATCCAGCATTTTCAGGCGGACATGGATACTGTGAGGTACATTGTAAAACAATGGTTTCATTTTTTCCTCTAAATACTTCAACTGCTCTATCAAGTTCTAGCCAACTGCTCATTCCACTAGACAAAATAATACTTGCATTGGTATTTTCAGCTATAAATTCTAATAAAGGAATATTACTAATTTCTCCTGATGGTATTTTCAATGTGTTTAACCCTAAATCAATCAGCATTTGGGCTGCCTTTATAGAAAAAGGTGAAGATAAGAACTCAACTCCACAATCTACCTCTGCAAAAGTTTTTAGCTGCTGGTATTGCTCAAAGGTAAAAGCAGTTCTTTCAAAATATGCTTTTCTCGATTCGTCTTTGAAATAAGGAGGATTTGGTGCAGATGGTAGGCTTTCTTCATCAAAAATGTGGGTTTGAAATTTAACAGCATCAACACCGCAATTTGCAGCCTCCTTAATAAACTGTTTAGCTAACCCTACAGAACCTTCATGTGTATTTCCAATTTCGGCAATAATTTTAGTTCTTTTCATACAATTTAATAGTTATTAAGAGATTCTTTTACTTCTTTTATTTTTTGTTGATACCATTTTTCAAGTGGTATAATATATTCTTCATCAGATGGATCCAAAAGCGATGAATTTTCTTTAATCGAATTTATAGAGACTTTCGGATCAAAAAAAGCCTTAGGTTTTACATGATGCAAGGGTCCTATTTCTAAAAAATTCTCAATGATAGCCTTATATTGGTCATAGTTGGAAATTAAACCTTCAAAATCCAATTTCAAAAACTTAGAAGGTCCAAATCTTTTTTCCATTACATCAATACATAAAGCCCTCATATAAGTTGTTTCAATTAGGGCATGAAACAAGCGTCTATTTCCTTTATCCATTCCAAAAAGTGCATGATATTTCCAATCGGTGTGTCGAAACATCACGCTTGATTTTAGAACTGTAGCTAGCTGATCCCGAGGCTCTCTAAATATCATTATTACTTTAAATGGGTCAAATAAAGTAGGCCAAATATCCAAGTGTCTTTCATGGAAAATTGGTTTATGTTGCATAAATGGTTTATCCTTCCCAAAAATGTTACGCAACTCCTCCAACCACCTTCTTGCAATTTTCATTCTTTCATCATAATCCTTGGTTTTCGATAAATCAGAGTTAATTGAAACCAAAGAGTCGTAATATTTTTGCTGTTGTTTCCATTGAGAAATCTTACTCTTTGCAAAATTTCTTGTAAACTTATTTTCTTTATACAGATTGTAAATCGAATCAGGAATAATAGTCCTGAAATACAATGAAGAAGGTACAATAGGCCTTTTATTTTCTTTTAACCATAATTCTAGGTTATTTGAATTTTCCAAATCTGTGGATTCTTTAAGTCTATCTCCAATCATTCCAGGCAACCTAAAATGATTTAACTCACCTGTTGACCAATTAACTTCCTCATATCTAAATTTCCCAATATTATCATATTCTAACAATAAATCTTGAATGGCACTTGAACCACTATTTCCTAATCCGATTATGATAATATTTGACTTCAACTCACCCATAAAACTATAATGACTGTAATTCTACCATTTTTTTAAATTCTGGAATATCCTTTATCATTTCATTAAATGTTCCTTGTGCAATAATTTCTCCATCATTTAGCAAAACTATTAAATCGGCACTTCTAACTGTTGATAACCTATGGGCAACCATTACCATTGTATATTTACCTTTTAAGTTATTAATATTTGTTCTAATCATATCCTCAGATTCTGAATCTAGCGCCGATGTGGCCTCATCTAGAACCAAAATACTTGAATTTTTGTATAGCTCTCTAGCTATGGATATTCTTTGCCTTTGTCCCCCACTCAAGTTAACTCCATTAATACCTAATAACGAATGTTCATTGTCTGGTAAACTTTCAATAAGCTCAGCAATGTTTGCCAAACTTATCGCCTCCCTGAACCTAAGAATGTTTTCAGCCGAATAGTCATCCCAAAAAGTTATATTATTAAAAATTGTATCTTCGAAAATAACAGATTCTTGGGTAATATATCCTATTCCTTTTTGATAAACCATTTTATCAATGGTTGTAATATCATTTCCATCTACAATTAGAGTGCCACTATTGGGTTTAACTAAACCTACCAAAATATTAATAAGAGAAGTCTTTCCACTTCCACTAGGGCCTACAATTGCAACTGTTGACTTGTCTTTAATCACCAGATCAATTTGCTTTAAAACTTGCTTCTGCCCATAAGATAAACACACCTTATTAAATTCTATACTTTTACTAAAAGGCATTGCTAGCTCGCCATTTTCACTTTCTAAATTTGCATTTAACTCTTTCTGAAAGTTTGACATATTTTCTAACGAACCAGATACTGACATAAACTGGTTTAAACTAGTCTGAGCAGTAAACATAAAAGATAAAGACCTATAAAAAAACAATAAGCTAACCAATATTGATCCAATTGATGCTTCAAAATACTTAACTTGGATAATTATTGTTGACACAATTATTGCGACAAGAATAGGCTCTCTTGTTGCAGTAAGTATCGCTTTTAAGACACCAATTTTTGTATTACTTTCTTCTATTGCCAATATAGTTTTGCGCAATTTATCACTATACTTATCAATTGTACCTGTTGCCTTTAAATACTTAAAATTTGACACATGTTGAATAACCAAGCCTTGAAAATTATTACTTCGCTTAGTTAAAAATGCGGAGTTGTTCATTGTAATCGTATACAAAGAACTAAATGCAAAAGAACTTAGAATGCCCCCAATTGTTACGAATAATGCAAAAACTGCATTGGTCTGAAAAGCAAAGATACAATATACAACAACCAATAACATTTGTTGTAATACAGAAGTAAAAGAAGTAAAAGCAGTAACTACCCTACCAACTTCTCCTGTCATTGTATTTTGAATGCGACCGATATCAGATTTTACAAAATACGCGAAAGAAATACTATTCAAAAGGTTTAAAAGGCTGTTTCTCAACTTCCTTATAAATTTTTGCTCAATTGCAACTTTGATATATTCATTAAAAAGCAAAGCCACGCCTTTCAAAATGAAAAACAAAAGCATTACTATTAAAATTGAATTAATAGATGGGGAAATATGAAAAAAGCTAAAAGCTTCATTGAAAAAATTACCATTGTTCTGACTCTCTGAATTGCTTTCGTCAGCCATTTTTAACAAAGGTAAGAAAAGTGCTAATCCTAATCCATCTAAAAAGCCAACCATTAAACTGCTTATCAGAAGTAACTGCATTCGAATACCAACAAATTCTTTAAAAAATTTGTATGATTTCCAATAAAATTTAAAATTTTTCAACTTTTTTAATATTAAAAACAGAGTTTTCGAAAGACATAAAAAGGATTTAAGTAAAAATTAAAAGATTTATATAGTAGCAAATTCAAGCTATTTTTTTTATTTAATCCTAAAAAATCAAATATACTTTGAACATAGTAACTGTAATATTCAGCACAAATATCAAAACTAGAAATATGTTTAAAAACATAATGTTCCTTAACTTTAAAATTTCTTTTATAAGATACTTGAAACAAAGTTGAAATATTTGAATTGCTTAAAGATTTTGAATGGGCCCTATATCCTACCGTAATTTTGTCAAAAAAATATAATTTCTCACCTGCATGTGTAAGCTTCAACCACATTGGATAATCTTCGATCAGTCGATTTTCTTCATCGTAACCTCCTATATTCAGCAATGCATCCCTCTTAAAAAAATAGGAAGGAGTAAAACTAATTCTATCAGACTTTAATAGCATTTGAAACTGTTCTTTTGCACTTACAGTGGAACCCATAAATTCTAAAGGAAAATTTAATGGAGAAGTTTTCAAATAGTTTTCTTTCAAAAAAGTATCTCGATATACTTCCACTTTACTAAATACAAAATTTGCTTCAGGGCACTCATTGATAAAATTTATGTTATCTGCAATACAATTCCTATATAAAATATCATCTCCTGCTATCATTTTTATATAATTGGAGGTACTTGCCTTCAAAATTCTGTTGCAATTGGCTGAAACACCAGTATTAACATCAACATGAATTATTTGAATATTTTTGAATCGAGACTTTACCCTTTCCAATTTTATCCAATTCATCACAATGTCCAAAGTTCTGTCTTGTGAACAATCATCTGAAACAATCAATTCTATATCAAAGTAGGTTTGATCGAAAACACTTTCTAGCGTTTCGAGCACATATTCTTCTGAATTATAGGTTGTAACTGCTATACTTACTAGCATTAATTCTTTATAAATGAGCTAAAAATTGATTCATAAATAGTTCCCAATTTTAACTTAAACTTATTAACCTTTTGTTGCTTTATCTTTATTTCTGAAATTTTTGCTAATTCACCTTGAAAAAATGAATTATACCCAAAAAACGGTAACCTTTTTGCTTCTATTATATCCCTTTCAAAAATACTCCCCAAAAAGGCTAACAAATTCCCCTTCCAATCAATTTTCATTTGTTCGGGAGTTAAACAAGGACGCATTAACATTTCAATATACTTGTCATCATTATTATCTAATTCAATAACTTTAGAAACAACTTCATCAATATCCTTCTCATTTTTTAGCCATATAAAAGATTCTTCATTGAAATCTTGATTTACCATAGGATTTCCAAAATAAATAGGAATACTATTCACTATCATTGGCTCGAAAATCTTCTCCGTTGTATAACCATTTAGTTTAGAGCTTTCAAATGCAATTGTAAATTTATAATCTCTAATAAACTCTACCTTATCTGATACTGTATAACCAAGGTTATTCATAAATTTACCACCAGAATCAACCTTCTTATATTTTGAAAGTTCTTTAAAAAAAACCTCTCTTATCGGGTTTGCATATAAATGATTTGAATAAATAAAGTTACAAAAGTTTCTATTCAAGTATTTTTCAGGGTCAAAAACTAGCTTGTTTCTCAAATTGTCATAACCTCCATAAATAAAAAACAAGGGAAATCTAAAATACCTGTCTTCAAAAGCCATATATTGAAATCCAATAGCATAATCACATAAATTAAAATCAGGGACTTGATTTTCACCAATAAATTGAATTTTTATGCAATTGGAAAACTTTAAATTTTCATACCCATACACTGAAAAAAAACAATAATCAGGTTCCTCGCTCAATTCAATTTCATATTTTCCCTTTAATAAGTTATAAAAGAAATTGTTTTCAGCATCAAAATTAGCCCAAAAATCAACAAAACATATTTTTAATTTCTTCACATTTACTACTATAATTATTACTAAATAAGCTGCAATATTAATGTAATATTAAACTTTAATCAATAAAGGTGCAAATAATTTTAGTTCATTTAATTTAATATATATTTATACAAACTGCTACTTTTTTTTACTTTAAGTTTAAAAAAATGAGAATTATTACTTGATGGAGATTTGTACTTTTTTATTTCATTAATTTTTTTTCAAATCTACCGCTGTTTAAACTTAAAGGTTCAAGGATGATTAAATTTATTTTCCGTTGGTCTACTTTTAATAAAGTTGACTTATTAGAAAATATCAAAAAATCTGAGATAATTTACCAATTAAATATATTTTATTGGGCTCTTTATAAAAAATTTAAATTCACTTGTATTCATAAAGTTTCTTGATTACCTTCCAATTATTAGGTAATTGTAAAAAGTCTATTCCAGTTAATATATAAATTGAAATTAAATCACGTTTTAATTCCCAACGCTTGATAAGTTTAAATGAAGTAAAAGGCAACTTAACAATAACTGAAAGGATAATTATAAACTTTGCAACTGAGCCTAATTTAATTAAGCCTATCAACTTTTGATAATATTCAATCACCTCTTTGTGGTCTTCAAATCCTGCAAACAAGCGGTCGCGATATGCTATAGTAAGTCTTTCTTTTGGTATAAAATGCTTAAACTTTAATCTTGTATCATAGCAAAGCTGGTACCCCATTAATTTAAACCTTAAACAAATTTCTGTATCACCGCCAGAAGTAAGTTGGCTGCCAGCCCTATCCGTAAGCAAGCTAGGTAAATTTTCAAAGGCCTTTATAAATAAAGCCTTTCTAAACACCAATCCTGCTCCTGTTAAATAGATACCCTCTGACAAAATACCACTTTCAAAACTATCGTCACTTATAGCATAACCTCCTTTATATGCTTCAAACCATTCTGGCATCTCAACCTCTGCAGCTGCAGCTCCATATCCCCCTAAAGCTGCTACCGTTGATTGACTATTCATTATAGATTTGGCCTCCAACAAATAATCTTCATCCAACCAATTGTCATCATCACAAAAAACAATTAAATCAAAGTTCGCATTTTGAACACCTGAAAATCTTGCATAACTTAAGCCTTGTTTTTGCTCCGAAACAATTACCATTGGAAATGGCTGCATTAATTCTGTCCAAATTTTCTTGGCAAATTGAGCCGTATCATCAGTAGATTGATTATCCACCAAAATGATTTCAACTTGAATTCCTTCCCTTTTTAGACGGGCTAAATGAATCAAGGTTGGTTCGAGCCGAAACCTACTATTAAAACAACAAATTATAATTGAAAAACCTTGGGTCAACCTTAAGAATCTAAGTATTTGTTAATTCTATGCCTAATTCTATTCCATACCACAATTTCGAGTTTCCAAAGCAAACATTCCCAAGAATTTAATTCTAGTTTATATTCACTTATAATCTCATTTTTTAGCGCTAAGTTTGATATTTGTTCTTTAACCAAAGGCAACATAAGAAATAAGGAATGACGCCTTTTACTTAGCGTAATGATTTTCCTTTTCAACAATTGATCTAACAATAGCTTATACTCTCTAAAATAAATTCCAGAATGGTAAGATTTACCAGACACATCCTTTTCATGATTTCTGAAATAATTAAGCAATCTTCCAATGTATGCCACTTTGCAATTTTGAGCGATTAAAATCCAAAAGAGCCAATCACCACAGAATTTAAAAGATTTTATATCTTCAATGTCTGTTGTTATGTATTTTTTGTTAAAAACAGCCATGCTAGCGTTATATATTGAATTCTCTTGAACCATTTTATTCTGAACAAATGTCAATCCATCCATTCTTTCTGCTGATTTTGAGAGAGGGGAATTCCATAACAATTTACCTGAATAATCAACAGCATTAGAGCCCGTATATACAAGTCCAAATTCTATATCGCTAACGAAAACTTGCATGATGTTTTGCAGAAAATCTGGTTCACAATAATCGTCACTTTCTGCAATCCAAATATAATTTCCTTTGGCCAATTCAATTCCTTTAAACCATTGTGAAAAGACAGAGCCACTATTATTGGTATTAAGCATAACTTGGCTAACCTTAGGATGTCCTGCATATGAATTTATAATGTCGATGCTATTATCTTCAGATGCATCATCCAAAATAATAACTTCAAAATTTTTATAGGTTTGACTCAAAACGGATTCAATCCTTTGGTTCAAAAATTGTCCATGATTATAATTAGGAATAATAATACTTACTAAGTCAGGCAAATTTGGAAGTAATTAATGGTGAACTTTACAATAATTAATGAATAACAAAATAATATCTGCAGAATTCTAAACTTAGAAAATCCCATTTGCAATTATGGGCAAATTATTTCTTTTAATATAAATCATCCAGACTAAAGATTAATACACTAAAAATTCAAATGGCATTGTGTTAAACTGATTTAAAGATGGATTATTATAAGCAAAAAAGTGTATGCCATTTAACCTCGCTGCATCATAATCATTAATAGCATCACCTATCATTAGTGTCTCATAGGAATGCATATTCCCGTGTTCCATAACATTCTTTATTAGTTCACCTTTAGGTGTAGGCGAACCATTAATTGAATGAAAATACTTTTCGAGTTCTAAATAGTTACATAAAAATCTTAATTCGTTTTGATCCGAGCCAGAAACTATGTGCATTTGATACTGAGTATATTTTTTCATTATAAAATGTGTTGTTTCTTTAATTAGTAAACTTTTATCTAACAATCGTTTTCGCATAATTTGTGTGAAAGAGTCAAAATATACTTGTAGTTCTTGCTCAGACTTTTTTTCGTTTCTAATTTCTTCAAAGAAGTACCTGAATTTATAATACCTGGATATTCCACCATTGGCCTTGTGAAAATTTAGCAATGCTTCAACTTGGCCTGAAGGGAAGTCTTTTAATACAGTTTCAAAGCCTTCATTTCTAACATGGTTAGAGTCGAGAATTACCCCATCAAAATCCCATAATAAATTTTTTAATTGCTGGCTCATTGGGCTAAATTTAATGCACGTTCAACTTTTTCTATGTCGGTAGGATGGTCTACTGCAATTGAATCTTTCGATAACCTGACCATTTTCACTTTTACGCCCATTTCTAAAAATCGCAAAAGTTCTAAATCCTCAATTTCTTCAATTTCACTTTTCGAGGTGCGTGATTTAAACAAGGCTAATGCTTCTTTTGAAAATGCATACACACAAATTTGTCGCCAAGCTTTTACAAACTTGGCTTCTTTATTAAAAGGAATTGGTGCTCTCGACATGTATAATAATTCTTCCTTTTCATTTACAATCACCTTTGGAGTAGAGACACTTAAGAAATCTTCTTCATGCGTTATTTCTGCATAGCCAGCATACACTTCATAAGTTTTGTCCATAGATGCTTCAATGATGGAAGTAATGTCTTTAGGATTCATGATAGGTTCATCCCCCTGTACGTTAATTACATAATCCAAGTCCATTGAGGAGGCTGCTTCGGCCACTCTATCAGTACCGGTTAAGCATTTAGAGGAAGTCATTACAACTTTCATTTCTCGAGACAAGCAAAATTCTTGTATGCTAACATCATCAGTAGCAACCAAAATATTATTAGCTTCGGCAGCAAGTAAGCACCTTTCATAGGTTCGTTGCAACATTGGTTTGCCCGCAATTAACACCAATGGTTTACCAGGCAAACGGGAAGACTTATATCTGGCAGGAATAATTATTTTATAGTTCATATCAAAGCATAAATAGACTTAGTTTTCAAAGTCTTATAATTTGAATGGATTAAACTTACCAAAGGAAGATTAAGCGCATAGGCTTCTTGAAAAATCTCATCATTTTCTTTAAGTAAGTCTTGTTCTTTTGAACCAATCGTCAATCCTGAATACCCATCATAACCAATTAGTTCTATGGAACTTGCTTTTAATTCATCTGCAAGTTGGATGGCAATTGCGGTAAGGGAATCAATATAATTTCTTTTTAATTTAAAATTGGATAACTCAAAGGCCTGACCCAATAAATCACGAGGAATATAGGTGCCCATTTTACGAGGAAATGGCGGCAATATGCAAATGGCATTTTGTGGCAAATTACCCGCAAATACACTTTCCATGCGATAACCTTCATTTCCTATTAAACAAAAATATTGTTGATTAGATAAATCATTACAAACCAAAGCATTTTTTGAACTGGCATGAATAATAATAATTTCAGGATGTTTAAATAAGTATGTTTGAAGGGCTGAGGCGTGATTGGTCACTGATTCCCCACCTCCTATGATTAATACCTTTGCCGCTATATTTGTAGGCGATTTAAACTTAGGCAATTGTTCATTGTCCATTAAACCTTTGGTTTGATTAGCCAAAGCACGTACAATGCTGTTAAATGAATAGTAACGCTTACCCACCCACTCCATTACATCTTTCTGAGGGAGTGAATTTGCACCAGAAAACATATAGGGAAGATTTGTACCCCATTTATACTCCTCCTTTAATTTATAAAAGGGTTCAACCAATCTGCTTAATTCATTAAAATCAAATTCGGAAACCTGCTCTTTTGATGCCAATACGGTTAGCAAAAGTTCTGTAGATAAATTACCAGCACCTCGGCCCATGCCTGCTACCGTAACATCTACAATTTCTGCACCGTATTCAATAGCTGTTAAGGTATTTATTAAACCTAATTCTAAATTGTTATGTCCATGAAAACCAATTTTCAAATTGGTCTCAGCCTTTAGCAACTGACAAATTCTTTTTACATCATCAGGAAAAACTCCACCATAGGAATCCACCATATAAAAGTAATCTGCCAGTCCATCAATTTGCTTTAAAATCGTAATAAATGAATCGTCAAAATTCCATTTAGACATGTACATTACATTAAAGCCAAGCCTAAATCCTAAGGACTTTATTTTCTTTGCAATTGGCAAAGAGAAACTAAGCCTATCTGGGCTTACCGCAACCCTCACCATTTGAATGATACCAATGCAAGGTTTTAAAAGTTCATCTAAATGCGCAAGTTCAAGGTCTTTTTCATCCAATAAAATTGCAAGAGATTTATTTGTTAGCGCTCTAATTTTTTTCAGTGTTGGAATTGGGCAATAAAAAAACTCACCAAAATATCCATCTTTTGGCATAGACCTATACCCAACCTCAAGGTAATCGATGGGTAACTGACTAATGGAAGTGAGATACATATTTACCACATCTGATTCAAAATCCCAATTGGTATAATAACCTCCATCTCTAAAAGTACAATCTAAAATTTCCATTATCTTTAATTTTTTCCTATTTAATTCAATTTATATTTAGTTTAATAATCTAACCAATTTTAGGCTGGTTTCTAATTGTATTCAAATTGTTTGTGCAAGGATATGTTGCGTTTTTGAGTCACTCAATAATTGAATTATTTTCTTTGGCCAAAAAGCCAAGTTGTATTTTTAGAATTAACATCCTATAAGTAGGATTCATTTCAATTAATTGAAATGCATCCCTAGAACTAATTAGTTTTTTCATCCAATAATAACTTTTCAAAAGTGCTTAATGGCAGTCCTTTAAATTTAAGTCATCAAAATTAACTCTTTCAAAAACCTCTAACTTCCCACCTCTGGTAGCGTTTCTTACTTGACACTTTAAACTTCCATTTTTTATCTTTTCAGAAACAGATTTGTAGGCACAGTAGGAAGTTTCCAAATCAGGTGCAAAAATATTTTCCTTCTCATCAAGATAATTGCTATCAAAATAATTAGCTGAATTGTCTGGAGTATAAGTTTTATACCCATGCATTGTGTCATGAGGCCTTAAACCAGGCGTTGAATAACTAAAGTCTACACCAAGTAGAATTAAATCTGTAAAGCCAAGATAATAGGCTATTTGCATACAAGTATAAGTTACCGTTCCACCTGCATTGATACCATGCGCGATAGATTTTGAAAAGTCTGGGATTTCAGGAGGATCTACCCTCCCAATTTGTTCAAAAAATAATGCTTTGGTATTATTTGGGAAAAACTCTTTTAAATAATTTCCTGCAAAAATTGGACAAGTAATTTTCTCTTGAATTTCATTGTAATTAGAGGAACAAATTCCATAATCCTCAATTACATAGTAACTTGGCCGCCAGTCTGTTTTATTAAATATTTTATAAATCTTATTACTTGCAAAAGTAGGAATATTATATTGTCGGATGAGGTCGAGGTCTTTTGCCTGCAAACTTGGACCGTTCCCTATAATAAAGGCAGTACCTTTTTTATGTGCATTTTTTAAATTAGAAATTCTAAGAAAGTTTTTAAACCGCTGAAGAATCATATCATTGATATAATAAAACTAGTTGACTACTTTTTTTTAAATAAAAACTCTAATAAAACTCCATTGCGCCATAAAAAATAATAGAATTTTATTTTAGTAGACTTATCCAAATTATCGCTACCGCAATATTTCAAGGAATTCCAACCTTGAATGCATTGGTATAGTATTTTACTTTTTAAAACAGTTTTAAACTTGGTATTAGAATAAGCTTCAAACATTTTATTAGCAGTTAAAATTCTACATTTTACTTTAAACAATTCATCCTTTTTTGAAAACCAGATGCCCTTGTTTTGTATTCGTCTTACTGTTGGTTTTATATTTTCTAATAAAATGCCTTCCCCCATTGTTTCCGTCATAAACTGCATAAAAATATCTTCGTTTAATACCTGAAATAATGCAAAAGGCAAAAGTTGAAAGTTGTTTTTAATCATCGAGCAATTTGAATAAAAGTGTTTAACCAATGTTTCATCTAGTTTTGGACCTTCTTCAGAATTCTCATACAAGGTTATAAAAGGATGGATAGCAAATGAATATTTTGAATTTTGCTCCAAAAAACGATATTGTTTCTCTAATTTTTCAGGATCTGTCCAATAATCGTCGCCGCATAAAAAAGCAATAAATTGACCCTTTGTTTGATAAATATTGTAACCAAACATAAAGGTAGGAGTATTACTTCCATAAACTTGTATGTTGTTTTCTCTATGATGTAAAAACAACCTTATTTTCTCAGGATATTTTTCGGCATATGCCATGCAAATTTCTCTTGTGCCATCATTAGATTGGTCATCTCCAATTATGATTTCAAAATTAAAACTTGTCTTTTGAATTAAAACGCTTTCAATCGCTTGCCTAATAAAATCAACATGGTTGTAAGTTCTTATCATAACTGAGACAACAATATCATTCAAAATTTCGAAGGACTTGTCAACCTTGTATAGTTCTACAGGTTTTTTTTCAAAATTTCTAACGAATGTTTGAAAGTTCATTGAGTTATTAAACTTTTCCATTTTGTATTTGCTTTATTAATTTATTAGTTTAAATATTGACTTAAGTGCTTGACAATTTAGGCCTACTTACTTTTAATCAAAAAAGCCATTCTAAAAAAAACTAACATAATCTATATACTAAAAAAACATGCCTGTCAAAATTGGCCATGCTATCATTATAAATGGAAATACCGTTAAGGTTTGAAAAAAGTCCGAATTGCCATTTATACAATTAAATAAAAGGTGTTTAACTTTAGAATGTCTTGCATAAGAATTTATAATTTCTGCCCAGTTATTTTCAGTGGCATCATCTAGTATAATTATTTCTATGTTTTGGTAGGTTTGACCCAAAACAGAATCAATTCTTTGGTGCAAGAATTGCCCGTGATTATAATTGGGAATAATGACACTTACTAAGTTCATTGATTTAAGGCTAAAGCAGTATGTTCTAAATATTTCAAACCCCATCTTCTGCAAGGCTCCAAATGGTTACCTTCAGCCCATTCATTCCAAGCATTTATAAAAATAAAGTTTTCATCATTTGAATACGGTTTGAACTTATTAACAATTGTAGTTAACCATTTTCCATATTTCTCTGGACTTGCATTTTCAAAAATTATTGCCCCTGATTTCCGCCTAGCAGAATTGTCCCAAGAAGGTGTAACACATGGGAAAAATTTAAAGTTAGGCCAATCTGCATTACAACATTTATCTACTAATTCATTGTAATCATAAACCCTATTTTCTGCGAGCTTATTTTGGTTCAAACCTAACTTAGATGTAATTTTCTCTAACAAATTCGGCAATCTCTGAGAGTAGGTTTCCGTAAAATTTGGTTGAAAATCTACCATTGCATCAAAACCAATTGCCTCAGGGGTTGTATTGAATTGATTGATTCCTTTTACAGCGATTAAATATAACCCAGGCAAACCATTTTTTTCAGCAAGCTCTTGCCACAGCATGGCTGTTTTCTTGATATCAGGAAATAAAGAGGTTCTATAAACCATTAATACTGGTTTATCTTTTACCCTTATGTACCTTTTATCATTAAAAAAGCGCAGGAATTCCTCAAAATGAAGAATATCATCGGCTTCACTATATTTTTGTTCAAGGAGGACTTGATTATTTTGTCCATCCCAATTGCGCGTCCAATTTTCATTGGCCCAGCAAATCATAAAAGGCAAATCTTCCTTTTCATTGGCAAGTTTCCTGTCGAGAGGTTCATTTAAAATTTTCTTTCCTTGAAACCAATAATGGTAGTAACAAAATCCTGATAATCCATAAGTTTTGGCATACTCTTCTTGAGCCAAACGAGCCTCTTCTAGCCTTAAATCATAGAAACCAAGGTCTGAAGGTAAATGCGGTTGATAGTGGTTTGGGAACCTTGGCGATGCTAAAGTTACATTTGTCCATTCGGTAAATCCTTTTCCCCAAAATTCATTGTTCTCTGGAATTGGATGGAACTGCGGCAAATGAAAGGCAATGGCTCTAAGTTGTTTGTGGTTCATAGGTTCAAACATTTGATTTAAAAAGTGCCGAGTTATAAGCGTCTACACAACTCGACATTTTAAATTTTTCAAAAGCCAAAAAGGCCAATTTACGTTTAGAGAAAAGGTATTCTTGATTAATAATGTATTTTTCGATTATTGAACTAAGCAACTCACTTTTAACTGGAGTTCCTTTGGATGTTTCAATTAAATCTCCTGCAAGTTCATCATTTACTTTTAACATTTGAGCAATTGCACCAATATTTGAAGCAATCACCGGTATGCCAAAAGACAAGTATTCTACAATGGAATTGGGCAGACTTTCACCATAAAAATAAGTAGGCAGTAGTCCAATATCTGCAGATTGTATATATTCAAACACATCGTTTGAAAATCCAACAAAAAGTAGGTCTGGATGAGAATAGAGCTCTTTCAAAATCCCATATTGCTCGCCAGTTCCAACCAAAGTTAACTTAACATTATACCCTTTTTTTTTAAGGATGAAAAATGCTTCTATTGCCTCCTTCCAACCCTTTTCAGGAATTGCCCTTGAATGAATCATTAAAGACAATGGAGCGTTGAAGTTTTTATTAAGATTACTTGGAGTAGAAAAGCACTTTTCAATTTCAAATCCATTCAAAATTCTAGTAGCCTTTTGAGTATCGAATCCAGCTAATTTAAAATTATTCAGTTGCTCATCACTCAAATAAATAAGTTCATCCACATAATTAACATCTTGCAAAACACTTGCCTTATACAGTGCTAGATTTTCTGCTTTTAACAGCTCATAGTGACCATGAAGTGTTAACACAAATTTGAGAGACGTTAATTTAGATTTTAAAAGCCCAAATGTATAATTCTGTTTTATTGCATGGCTATTTATAACATGTATTTTATGCTTTCTTAAATATCGAAATATCAAAATTAACTTTAAGCGAAAAAATAACTTAGAAAGTATTTTACTTAAACCTATTTGCTTTTGTAAAAAAAGAATGCTGACCAATAACCAATGTTTATCAGGAGAAAAAAAAGGAATTGATGGCTTTAATTTTTGAAGCAACTTTTTTTCCTGAGAAGCACCTGCTTCAAATTCCATAAAATAAACTTCGCAAATATTGACTAGTTGGTTTGCTAACCGTATGGCAAACATTTCTGCCCCTCCATCATGCAAGCTATCGACCGAAATAACAACTTTAGGCTTAGACATTCTACTAAAAATCTTTTGCTTTAAGTAGATTAAGCAAGAGCATCTATTTTTTCTTTTAATTCTAAAGAAATATGAGTCCAGTTCAAAGATTGCTCAGCCAAGTGTCTTGTTTTAGCTTGATAATCCGGACAATTTTGCATCCAATCAAAGGCTAATTTTATTTTTACAACATGGTCTTTAGCATTATTGGGTTCGGCCAAAAATTTGATGGGCTCTAAAAGGTAATCTGGGACACCTCCTATATTGGTGGCAACCACAGGAAGTCCGCAGGCTAAAGCTTCATTCATTCCATTGTTTGCGGTAGAATCTATGAGGGGTAGAAAAAACAAATCATTTGTTTGGTAGGCTGTTCGTAATTCTTCAGCAGATAAATCTGCATAAAAATTAACATTAGAAAAAGTACCTAATCTAATCAGATCCATGTTATGTCTATCTTTTCTTGGGATGACACAATTCAATACAAAATTGAAGTTTTCTTGGTTTAACAACTGAGTCACCTTAAGTAACATTTCAAAATCTCTAAGCCAACTTCCTACAAATAAAATTTGCTTAGTCTTACCTTTATTTTGATAATTTTTTAAATTAAAGAAAGACAAATCAA
Organism: Bacteroidota bacterium; assembly: GCA_027488905.1. Lineage (GTDB taxonomy): Bacteria > Bacteroidota > Bacteroidia > UKL13-3 > UKL13-3 > B1. The sequence continues at coordinate 120,907 of JAIYAT010000017.1, read as the reverse complement.
CTCCGTGCTTAATTAATAGTACTGGAATTACAGTTTGAATTTGAAAAAACTTTTTGTTTGATTCGCTCAAGGTAACAATTGCAGCAAAATTATTTAAGACATCAAAATCACTCCAATTGAGTTTAAGCCAAGATGGAGGTTGATGAAAAAACAAAATTGATTTCTTTTTAAATTCTTTAGCAGAGTTATAAAGACCTTCACCAAACTGACTATCTGCAACCGAAAAAATAATAAAATCAAATGAGTCTTGTTGATATGCTTTTAACACTCGTTTAAAAGTTAACTCATGCACCAAATGGGTTGCGGTACTAATTCTAATATTGCTTCGATTAAAATTTTCATTAGATAATTTTCTTAAACGCAATAACTTTATCAATCTAATTGAAATTGAATTTATAATTCGTTTTGGTAATTTTAAAATTTTATTCGCCTTTGATTCTGAAACATCAGTCTCGTTAATATAAATGGAGCTAACTGAAACACCTCCAATGGAAGCAAGGGCATTAAAAAGAGGGTCAAACCCACTTACATTGCTCATATGATTCCACTTTTCTCTAACAATTAATAATTTCATTTTGCTAATAGCTAATTCTATTATTTTTCTAGTGATTGAAGCACTTTAATGGCTTCATAAAAACCGTAGCGTCTTGCCTTTTCCATATCATATTCAAACTTGTAATTATGATATAAATTCAAGAGTTGCCTTCTAGCATATTCTCTTCGAGGAAGTGTATGTGGCCATTTTTTGAACCTAAAATATTCAAGTAAAAAATTTGACAAGACATTAAACTTTTGCAACTTTATCAGATATTCTTTGGACACTCTATTTTTAGGAATAATATGGGTCAAAACCAATTGAGGAAAGAGCCCATTCAAATACCCTAAATCTATAGAAGTATAGGCCATATCGATATCACCTGCAGACATTAAGCTTTCCCCCTTTCTATCAAGATTTAACCTAGATTCACTTTGGTGGAGTTGAGACACATAATGATCTGCTATTTGCTTTCTTATAACCAAACCAGCGCCAGCAGGGGTGTTTCGCCATTCATAAAAATTCCCAATCGCTATTGTTTTAATTTTCCTTACAGCAATAATTTCAAGATAATGTAAAACTGAAGCATCAGGTGGTACTTCAAACTCCCCATTGGCAGTTCCACCAAAAGCACCTAATCGCGGGTTTTCAATAATAATATTATGCGCCGCCTCTAAAAAATCATAATTTAAGACATTATCATCATCCACAAAAACTAACCACTGCCCTTTTGCATGGTTAATGCCATTTACCCTTGCTTTGGTAAGCCCAATCTCTTTCTCAACGATAATCCTTGAATTAGGATGCCAGCTTAGATTAGCCCAATTATTAATTGGTTGTGCAGAGTTGTTGTCAATTAGCAAAAATTCCCAAAAGTTCGCACTCAAAGTTTGGTGTTGCAAAGCATATATTGCCCTATTTATATAATCCCTATTTGGATTATGGGAGCACATTACGACTGTAAAAATTAAGTTATTTGAATTCATGAAAAATGCTTAAACTTTGCTTTTGAGTTTAAGAATTTGTTTTTCTATTAGATGATATGAAATTATTGAGACAGATAGTAAAACTAATCCATTTAAAAATAGCGTCCATTTTGCAGGATTAGCGTTTGTAAATTGATTTATTGTTGTTGGAGTTATCACCATCCAAATTTTGTTTAAATACTTTGCTGCATTAGTATACGGAATGATAATGTGGTATATATAAATTCCATATGAAATTTTGCCTAAGTAAGTTAGTACTGGGTTACCCAAAAACTTTTTGTAAACAAAACTATTGCTATCTTGATTTTGAACTACATAAAAAACCAAAAACATCGAAACAATTCCAGCAAGGGTTCTTCTAGGAATAATAAAAGGAAATGAATATTTAATGCTTACAAATAAAACTATGAATGAAAGAATAGCTGCCAATCTAAGAATTTTCTGAATTAGAGCGCTATCTTTATCATTATACTTTTTAAAATAAGCAAGCAAGCCACCCAAACCAAAGCAATCCAAACAAGTTATTGGTAATTTGTTAAAAAAACGACTTGAATCATTATAAAGAAATTGGGAAATTGCACCAATTAAAACGAATGAAATTATTATATGTAGTAAATACTTTCGTGGCGTAAATAAAATAATAAACGGCCAAACTAAATAAAATTGCTCCTCAACAGATAATGACCAAAAGTGCCCATTAATTCCTTCCCAAGCGTTGATTGCATAATAATAAAAATTTATTGTGTGTGTAATGTAATACCATTTTGAATTATCGAAATTTGGTATTGTAAAAGGGAAAAAATAAACTGAAATAATTATATATAAATAATAGATAGGTAAAATCCTAATGGCTCTTTTAAAATAGAATGCCATTAAAATGTCTTTACTTGTTTTTCCATCACTTCCAATAGCTTCTCTATTGCTTAATAAAATAGAGGTAATAAGAAAGCCACTTAATACAAAGAAAAAATCCACCATTGCACCCAATGGAAATCTTGCTAATGTGCTGCTGGGATCAACCAATTTAGGACCTACTACCCAATGGGATAAAATAACTCCTACGACAGCGAATATTCTTAAGGTGTCAAGTTGTTTGATATACTTCATTATAAAATGATTTACGGCCTATTTCAATTAAGGTGAAGTTTTATTAAGTCAAAAAATTCTAGAATAGGATCCTTTTTTATTAATTTTCTAACTGTTTGTTGAGCTTCTAGACCAATTGTTTCCCAATTCTTTTTGTTGATCCAAGCCCTTTCTAAGGCTTCATCCAATGCTTCAACAGTTGGACTTTGGGCCAAATATCCATTTATACTATCGTTTACTACTTCGGGATTGCCAGCTACATTTGTTACAATTGGCATCCTTTTGCAAAGCATCGCTTCAATTAAGGCCAATGGAAGCCCTTCATACCTAGAAGGTAAAATGAAGGCATGACATTCATTCCATATACCTTCAATATCATTGGTGAATCCTGAAAAAACTATTTTCTCTTCAACACCATACATCTTAACCAAATTGCGTAAGGAATTTTCAAAAACTCCCTCTCCATAAAAACAAACCTGAATATTTCTTTCTTTCCATTTTGGCAAACTCATTAACTTAATTAATAAGTCTTGACCTTTAGCGCCAGGATTAAGTCTTGCTACGCAAGCTAGTTTATATACTGAATGGTCCGAAGGCCATTTTAAGTTATCAGTATTCTTAACTTTAACAGGATTCCAAATAACTGCTGCATTTTTTAGCCTTATTCCCAATTGTTCTTCAAATAAGTTCAAGTTTGCTTTAGAAACAAAGTAATTTGTAATAGCACCACTAAAAAGTATTTGGAGTTCTTTTTGGAGCTCGTCTTTAAACCACCACTGTTCAAAGTTCGATTGGGCTATGGTTACAAATGGTATATTCGACTCAATACATTTTTTCATCCAAGCAACACCGCAGGTAACAGAACCACTAGAAATTATAATTAAATCTGGTCGAAATGATGCAATATTTTTCCATTGCTTACGAAACTTTGTTTTAAAAGGATCTATACCTAAAGCTCCATGACAAATAATTTCAAATGGATTAGGTTCATTGTCTCGAAAGGAAACCTGAGCAGAACTAGAGATTAAGTCTTTTATTGGATTAGGTATGTAATACCACTTTTTTACTGATACAAAAACAGAATGACCTGACTCGGCAAATTTTAAGGCTGTGCTAGACCATAAAATTTCACTTCCACCCCAAGGCTCACCTTCCATTGCTGCAATAAATGCTATTCTACCCTTTTGCATACTTAAAATGAAACAATTCTATAAAATTTGGATCAAACCGAAACAAAATAAACTAGTGTAATAAACATCTAAAATGGTTTAGCACCCAGCATCATTGAAATCTTCTCTTTTAAACTGCTGTTTTTGAATATGAATTCCCAATTTTTTTTAACAGCATCCTTATCACCAGTTCTATTGAATAAAGACAATTGTTTTTTCGCTAATTCATTAACCATTTCTAAGAATTTTTTAGGCTCGAAAGAATTATAAAGCGAAAAATATTTACTTAATCTCAAATAATCATTCAAATTCTCTGCTGATTTTGCAAGTTTGGAAGTATCATTACCTTCAAACATCCTATAACAGGCCAAAATCTCTGGTAATATGAGTCCACCATTTTCATTTATGATCCTAATCCACATTTCCCAATCGGCTGTATGCACTAACTCTAATCTAAACCCCCCTAAGTTTTCGTATGCAACCCTTCTAACTGTGACGCCTGGAAATAACAAGGGATTTAACTCCAAAAATTGGCTAATATTTTTCGAGGGTTCTTTTTCAAACTCTAAAACACGGGGAAGTTCTTTGAAAATTACTCCTGATTCATCAGTATAAAAAACGCGAGATGAAAATAAAGAAGCATACGGAAAATTGGCTGCACATTGTTCGATAGTTTTATAATATCCAGGTAAAACCCAATCATCGCCATGGAGAATATGCACTAATTCACCTCTACTTCTTTCAATACAAGTATTGAAATTTGCAATGGCGCCTGCGTTTTTAGGTTTTCTATAAAATCTGACTCTTCCTTTTCCAATTTCATTTACAACTGCTTCGGGATTATCTAAAGTTGAGCAATCATCTACAACCTCAATTTGCATTAATTCCTCTCCCAAATCTTGGCTCAAAACAGACTCAAGTGTTTTCCTCAAAAATCCTGCGCAATTATATGTAGGAATCATTACAGACCATTTAGGCCTTTTTACTCCTTCAGGTACTTTTTCAATTAAAGGAGCCGTACTAATTTTATCTTTTTTGAAAAACATACTTTGAAAACTATCTATTCCATTTTTCAAATGGCCATGTATGCTTTTTTGAATTTGCATAATTTGGATCAAAGGCTGTTATTTCTTCACATCCATTTACCAATCTTTCAGCAATTTCAACACCTTGCATAAATGAATGGTCTTGATTACTTACTTCATATTTCCACATTCCAAATCTGCCTCTAGAAAATATAGAAGCGGCTTCGAAAAATGGAATAATTTCTTCTAAAGTTTTATCTCTATTTAATCCTGGTGTTGGGTATCCATACTTTGCATGATAATCCCAAACAGAAACAATATCATCCTTGTTTTCGATTAATTTAGTATTTAGGCAACCTTGAATCACTTCTTCTACAAGCGTGTTATGGTTAACTGGCTTATCTGCTGACTCAGAAACTTCGCACATTAAAGACCAAAATTCATCTGCATTTGGAACATTATTTGGAGAATAATTGCTAAAAACAGTCACTCTATAAAACGGACAATTATCTTCTGGGAAATACATCCAACATTTAGATTTAAGCAAATCATTTGGCTTTCCTTTGATGCCCAATCCAATAATATTTGAACTAGAATATAGTAAACTACTTTCAACAATTTCATCGAACTGTTTCTGGCCTGAAAGCCCTACCAATTCTGTGAGAGGAATAGTAGAGATTAGATTGCTATAATGAAATGCGTTATTATTATCTGTATAAACTATTTTATTTTCTATATCTATTTTAATGATTTTTGAACCATAATGAATTTTTTCTTGGGGAAGAAATGAGGCACAAGCTTTCCAAATGGCGCCAGTACCACCCTCTTTTGGGAATTGAAAGGTGCTGTTAGGGCCCCAAGATATTTCATCTGTATCGTTTACCAGATTCTTAAGTACATTTTTTAAATTTATCACTGAAACACGCTCACCTACCCATTTGGCATTCATTTTTGAAGGAGAATAAGCCCATACCTTAAAGTTATAGGGTACCATAAAAACTTTGGCTAGGCCATCACCAAAATAGGCCCGAATCCATTCTTCAAAATTATTGTAATTAAGATGTTTACTTGCGATTTCAACCATTCCATTCAGACACTCCAATAAATCATCTTTAGGCAAACGGTGAATGTTATTTTGTAGCGGATATGGAATAAACCTATTTCTCATCCAAACCCATGACTCTCTCTGATGTTTTAGCCATCCATCCTTTCCAAGGAATTTAACCATTGCTGTATCAAAATAGTCATAATGGGAAAATTGAACATGGCCTCCAATATCCCAAAAGAAACCCTTTTCGTCTTTAAAGGAGCTTGCTAAACCTCCAGCAAATTGTTCACCTTCAATTAAAAGCCAATCAGACACATTTAACTCATGAAACCTATGTGCAGAACCTAAACCGGTTGGACCAGCACCTATTACTAAATTCTCAACTTTGAAAATGGTATTCATAATTCTTCTTGTTCAAAAAAAACATAAGCTAAAAAATAAATATACTTCTTTTAAATTTGGTTAATTTCTTCGATTCTCCAATTTGCCACGGGGTGTAAATAACCTTCATCTACACCTAAATTCTCGGAAAACAACATGGTAGAGGCAACCACTTCAAAGTTTAAAATATCTCTTTGTTCAAAGATTGGCCTTACACCATCCTCAAAAATCCCATGAATAAACAAATCCACCCTATATTTACCAGTATTAAAGAAAAATGGATGCGTTTTCATTACTATGCGCCCTTCTCCTTGCTTATCTATTTGCAATTGGTTATATGAGTCCATCGTGCAAATGTAATTACCTTCTATATCCTTATATTTGAATACCACAAAATTGTTTTCAGCAACAGTTTTTTTGTTGTAAACAAATTCAAAACGAATGCTTTTATCTCTTGAAATTGGCTTATCAAAAGGAGGACATTCTCCATTTCTTATTCCAAAGTTGATAATATCAAAACCTTTTGATTCAAATTTAATTTCAACCAAATTGGTTTTATATTCAAACCCCTCATGATTCCCGCGCATGTATGCATCGGCGACTAAATTTGTCTCGTCAAACATTTTCAAACGACCATTCTCAAGGAACAAAGATTTCTTGCAGAAACTACGTATTGCATCTATATTATGACTGACTAAAATTATGGTTTTACCTTCTGCATTTTTTAGCTCATTCATTTTTTCAGTGCATTTTTTTTGAAATTCAAAATCTCCTACTGATAGAACTTCATCTAAAATCAAGATTTCACTTTCGAGGTGCGCTGCAACTGAAAATGCTAAACGAACATACATTCCGCTGCTATACCGCCTTACAGGAGTATCTATAAAACTGCCAATTCCACTGAAATCAATAATACTATCTAATTTTCGGGCAATCTCTTTTTTCCTCATTCCAAGGATAGCACCATTTAAAAAAATGTTTTCTCTTCCTGTTAAATCTGGATGAAATCCTGTTCCAACTTCCAGCAAACTTGTAACCCTACCTTTAATTTTCAAACTTCCAGTTGTTGGGCTAGTAATTCTAGATAGGATTTTTAAAAGGGTACTTTTACCTGCGCCATTTCGTCCAATTATTCCAAGAGATTCTCCCTGACTAATGGAAAATGAGATGTCATTCAGGCTATAAAATACATCACCCTCTTCCATTTTATTCCTATTATTCTCTTTACCTATCTGTAGATAGGGATCTTGTTGTTTTAAAATTGATTTTTGAAACCATCTTTTAAAATCATTACCTAAGGTTCCTGTTCCAATTTCACCCAATCTGTAGAGTTTGGAAATATTATTTACTTCTAATATTGAATCCAATTGATTTCTGTTAAATTCTTATAAAAATACTGATTAAATCGTGTCAATAAAACTTTTTTCAGCCTTATTGAAAACAAGTATGCCTAATACTAAGCTGGTTATACAAAATACGACCGCATAAAGCAGGTTTAAGCTATCAACTGTGCCTGTGCCTAATAAATAAAATCGAATAGATTCAAAAATAGCTGACAGAGGATTATAGCTCATGATTTTTATTAAAGACTTAGGTGTTGAACTTAATGGGAAAATTACTGGAGAGGCAAACATCAACAATTGAACCCCAAACAACAACAAATGAGATAAGTCTCTGTATTTTGTAGTTAATGCTGAAAACAATAATCCAATTCCTAATCCAAATACACCTAATAATAAAAATAAAAACGGAAGAAAAAGCTGTCCAAAACCAAATTCAATTTTAAAACCAGCTGTTTGGTTAAAATATATCATAACCAAGAATAATAAGACTAGTTGAATTACCAATCGTATAAAACTCCCAATGATATTGCTGATAGGAACAATTATCCTTGGAAAATATACTTTTCCAAAAATTGGTGCATTGATGGAAAAAACATTTGCTGTTTTGGTTAAACTTTCTGAAAAAAATGACCACGAGATAATTCCCGTAAGATAGAACAGAGGCTTAGGAACACCACCTGTGCCCATCCCAGCCACACGACCGAAAATAAATAAAAAAACTAAAGTAGTTAACATCGGTTGCAAAAACAACCAAATTGGACCTAGGACTGTTTGTTTATAGATAAAAACAAAGTCTCTTCTAACTAACAAATAAAGTAAATCTTTATAATGTGTTAATTCCTTAAATTTAATTGTGAAAAAAGAGGCATTTGCATCTACCACAATATCCCAATCCTTTTTTTCCGAGATCTTCGAGATGCTCATGATTTAAACTCCAAAATTATTCATAACTTCTATAACTAACTCAACTTCGGCATCAGTTAAAACAGGACTAATTGGAAGGCTTAAAACCTCCTCATGAATAGCCTCGGTTAACGGAAAGCTAAGATGATTATACTCTTTATAAGCCAATTGTTTATGTGGAGGAATAGGGTAATGTATCAAAGTTTGAATTCCATTTTCAGTTAAATAGGCTTGTAGTCTTTCTCTATGTTTGGTTTTAATAACATATAAATGCCAAACATGTTCTCTTTGATCATTTGGAATAATTGGAAGCTGAACCAGTGGATTTAAAATATTTCTTTGATACAAATTAGCAATCTCTTTCCTCCTATTGTTTTCTTGATTAATGTAATCAATTTTAACTCCTAAAAACGCAGCCTGAATTTCATCTAACCTTGAATTTAGTCCTTTAAATTCGTTTTGATATTTAACTTTACTTCCATAATTACCAATACTTCTTACCAGACTTGCAAGGTTATCATCATTAGTGGTTACTGCGCCGCCATCACCTAGTGCACCTAGGTTTTTGCCTGGATAAAAGCTAAAACCAGCTGCATCACCTAAGTTACCTGTGGCAACTCCTTGCCATTGTGCACCAATGGCCTGGGCATTGTCTTCAATAATTTTAAGTTTATACTTATCCTTTAAGGCAACCAATTGTTCCGACCAACACACACGACCATACAAATGAACCAATAAGATAGCTTTGGTTTTTTCAGTAATATGCCTTTCTATAAGGTCTAAATCTAAATTAAAAGTATCGGGGCTGGGTTCAACCAAAACTGGCACCAGATAATTATCTGTAATAGCCAAAACACTTGCGATATAAGTGTTTGCAGGAACAATGACTTCATCTCCTGCTTGCATAAAACCCATTTCGATATAGGCCCTTAAAACAAGACGCAAAGCATCTAAACCATTCGCAACACCAATGCTATGTTTTGCCTTAGTAAGGGTGCATAACTTTTCCTCAAACGCGTTTAACTCCTTACCCATTAAATACCATCCAGAATTTATTACTCTTTCAGCAGCTACCTTCAGTGCGTTTTGATGTAAGGCATTTATCTTTTCTAAATCTAAAAACTTAATCATTTTAATAATATTTCTTTTTCTAAATCACTAAATACTCTAATTAATTTTGCTGGCACCCCGCCAATAACTGAAAAATCTGGGAATGAAGCATTAACAACAGAATTTGCATGAATAAAGCAAAAATTCCCTAAAGTAACTCCAGGTAAAATTATTGCACTTGCTCCAATCCATGTGTGATTTCCTATTGAAACTTCTCCGGTTTTGATTGGAAATAACCGTTGCATTCTTTCTGAAGCATTTGGCCCTGAGCCAGACATAATATTTACATTTTGGGCACAACTCACAAAACTGCCAATTGTAATAGAGGCATTAAAGCCTTCACAAATGCTATTCATTCCAAAGTAACTTCCTTCTCCAATTCTTAAAGGAAAATCGGGATGACCAAAAATAGAACAACGCTTTGCAATTTTAGTATTTGAACCAATAATGGTATGACTAACGCTAGCGCTTTCGTTTATCTTTACATTATCTCCAAATACATTACCAACATTCTCCATATTAACTTATTATTTACAATTTTGACTTAAGTCTAAAATGTCTTATAGTGAAATTTGCTTTTCAACATGTTAACTACCAGTTAAGTTAAGCAAAATAGTTTAAAAAAAGGGGTAGTTTATAAATTATGCTAAATAGCCTTAAAGAAACTCAATTTTGTAGAAATTTTACAACCAATACTTTCTTTAAATTCGCAAAGACCGAAATTGGGAATTCCACTTTCTGTAGAAGGACCAATGTCTATAAGCTCCACTCCCTCATTTTTATAATATTCAAAAACTGAATAGGACAAAAAATTCATGGTTTTTAGTTCTGCAAACTCGGGTAAATCACCCCAATAAATGACTTGTACAATTTTGGAAGCTATATGAAACACAATGGCCGACGCTATTTCTTCTTCATTAATATTTGTAACAAGAAAAAAATCAGCTGGAATAATTTCAGCTGTAGACCAAACTTGCTCCCAAGTCATCCGCAAAGGAAAGCCTCTACTTGCTCTGTTTCTTGCCACAACATCGTAAACCTGCCTTTTACCCTTAATGGTTCCCTGCTTTTGAAAACTTAGCGCACTTTTTATTGCGCGGTTATAATTTTTTTTTGCATTATACCAAATTTCATTCAAGTAATTTTCATTGAAATCCTTTGTAAAAAATTGGTAGTTCAAATCAATGTAAGGAATTAAATAGAATGAGCGTTGGAAGGCATTTACTTGCTTTGAAATAAAACTATGATGGTAACAATCTGGAGGCAAAACTATTTTAATATTAGTTAAGCCTTTTTCCTTTGCAAACTGCTCTAAAGCAATCAGTGCATCGTCTAAATAGCCAATCTTCACGTCTTCCTTTAAAAAAGTAAAGCCACCAAATGGGGCTGAAAAAGGACTGCTTAAGCACCCATTTCTAATGCCTGCAGTTAAACCCAAACGGGGTTTATTGTCTTTAAAAAAGCCAAGAAACAGCACCTCCTCACATTTAGCTTCATTGTGCTTGGCAAATTCAGCAGAATTAAAAGCGTGGTAAAAAGTAGGAAAGGTATCCTTATATTTTTCGTAAGTTAAGCTTTGAATTTCCAATCTAAATAGGTTTGATAGTCTCTTAAATAATCTTCCTCATCATAGGGTAAGGAGGCTAATACTAAGCATATGGAACCACTGGAGAAGTTATCTAGTTCACGCCATAAACCGGGAGGCATTAATAGTCCAACATTAGGCCTTGATAGGCTAAAGGTGCGTTTAACTTTTCCATCATTTACAATTACATCAAAACTACCACTGGCAGCAACAATTAGCTGTTGTAGGGCTTTATGTCCATGCCCACCCCTTGACTCTCCCCCAGGCACATCATATAAATAGTAGACTCTTTTAATTGCAAATGGAATCTCACAATTCTCATTAATGGCAGTAATATTCCCTACCGCTCTATGGTTAATGGAAAACTGTAATAGGGTACAATCAAATACGCTTGACTTATGCATTTTTCAATCGTGCTAAAGATTCAAAATCATAAATATAATCATTACCATCATAGGCAACGCTAGACAAATGTAAACCTAGGGCGTTGGTTGAAAAGTTTTCTAGGTGACGCCAAGTTAAAGGTGGCAAAAACAATCCAAAGTATGAACGATTTAAGGATATACGTTCTTCTTTCCCTGAATCGAGCGTAATTACAACATCAAAACTACCGCTTAATGCAATTATTACCTCTGATTGGGTTTTGTAAGCATGTCCTCCTCTTTGCACACCACCAGGCACATCATAAGTCCAGAAAACTCGTTTAATTTCAAATGGTAAATGAAGAGGAAATTCGATAAAGGTGAGGTTACCGCGTGGGTCTAATATTTTAGAAAATTCTAACCTTTTAACTTCTGTCATTATCTTTAACGAAACAAAAATTGAAATAAAGAAACTGACTTATCAAACCATCCAACTGTAAATGGATTGCCAAACATTGTTGCAACAGATAAACTATCAAAACCAATTCTAATTTCAACCATACAAAACAAAAATACGAAGAGAATTGAAACAAATTTATACCAATCTGGCCTTCGTTTAAATTTTAACAATTGAAAGAAAAGAAATAACATTACAGTTACCGACATAAAGCCAATATAAAAAAACCTCACCATGCCTGGTATACTCTGATTTATGTTTGCAAATGACATGAATATTAATCCAATACAAAAAAGTTTAAGCATCATTAAATTTTGCCTTATGAGTTTTTGCCTCGCAAAAAAAATCCAAAAATAACTTCCAGCTACCAATATTTTAATAAAGTCGTATCGGTATTTCATGTACCAATTAACAGTTTCTTCCTGCCCAAAATAGACTTCAGAGTATTCCTCAGTAAGGTAAGATCCTGCCCTATTTTGTACTTTTTCAGATGAGTATTTTTCAGTAAATGACTTAACTGCCGATATATCAACAAATGAAAGAAATAAACTTAAAATATAAACTAAAAAATATAAATTCAGTCTATTACCAAGCACAAAAAAAATGGCGAATAGAAATACTCCTAAAATGTAAGTATAATGCACAAAAACTGAACATACAATTACAATTAATCCCTTCTTGTTGCCTTCAAAATACTGAATTAGACCATAAAAAAAAACATGAGTTGCTGTCCAATACCTAAAACCATTTATACTCCATGGTGGTACTAAAATTGCGAACAAGACTAGAAAAGCAAGAGCCTCAATTTTAACTTTATTTCTGACTTTGTTTATCAGGTACCAAACATTCCTAGAATAAAAATAGCCAAATACCAAACCATACACTCCATAAAGTATAAATCCATTGTCTGTAAATCTTGATATAATAAAATTGATAATAGGCTGAACAAAATCAATTGTATTAGATTCTTCTCCAAACACATACTCTAAAAATTCGGTAAACGAGTAATCTTGCTTTTGATAGAGATATTTCAAATTATTTCGGTATCGGCTAGAATCACTTCCTTCTGAAAATGCGAAACTTAAGCCTAAAAAAATGCAAAAAAACCATATTATATTTTTTGAGTTTTTAAATTTATAGTGACGAAACGAAAGAATTGTTCCTAAAAGGGGCCACATAAAAAAAACAATAATAGAGGCGTATTTATCAGTGCGGGAAGCCTCAGGTTTGTAGTCTTGAAATTTAATTGAGTTTAATTTCATTACACTTAAACTAAATTTTCGTAGTATGAAATTGTATCTAATAAATACTCTTTTAAGTTTGAAGCAGGCTGGTAGTTTAGGATAGTTATTGCAGCATTAATATCAGCTAAACTACTTAATATATCACCTGGCCTGTTGGGTCCATATTGGGCAGGTATCTTAACTCCGAGAATAGATTGAATGGTGTTCCAAATTGTGTTTAAGTCGGTGGTTTGTCCACAAGCAACATTAAAAACATAATGCTTGCCAACTTCTAGGTTTGTAAACAAAGCCTTTTCATTTATTTGCACAACATTTGTTACTGGAGTAAAGTCTCTAGTAATGGTTCCATCACCATTAATTATTGGAGATTGACCTTTCAATGCTGCCTTTATAAACAATGGAATTACTGCAGCATAAGGTCCAAATGGATCTTGGTTCGGACCAAAAACATTAAAATACCGAAGACCAATAAGGGTTATACCATAATTTTTTGAATATGCCTCAGCATATAATTCATTGGTCATTTTTGTTGCAGCATAGGGAGACAAAATTTTTCCAAGTCTACTTTCCACTTTTGGGGATTCATTTAAATCGCCATATACGGAAGAGGATGATGCATATACAATTCTTTTTATGCCATTGTGCTTGGCTGCTTCCAAAATATTCAGAAAGCCATTTACATTTACTTGGTGAGAATTTATAGGCTCTTTTATGCTACGAGGCACTGAACCAAGTGCTGCTTGATGGGAAATTAAATTAATCCCATCACAAGCCTTTTCACAAGTTTCTGGATCTCTAATATCACCTTCAAAAAATTCAAATTTAGGATTGGAAATGAAGGGTTCAATATTTAACATTTTACCGGTGGCAAGGTTATCCAAAATTCTAACTTTGGTTATTCCTTCAATTTGTAAAAAATGACGTACTAGGTTTGAACCTATAAAACCAGCACCTCCTGTAATTAGTATTTTCATAAACTATAACCTAGCATCGACAATTGTTCGAGGAAGAAAACCTTTCACATCAAAGATTACCCCGTTGTCTACTAAAAGTTTTTCAACAGCTATTTCTTTGAATTCATTATGCGCTACGGCTAAAATAATAGATTCATATTTACCTTCTGGTAATGAATTTACTACTTTGAGCCCATATTCATGTTCAACCTCATTAGGATTAGCCCATGGGTCAAATACAACCGGCATTATATTAAAACTTTTGAGTTCTTTAATAATGTCTATCACTTTTGTATTGCGAACATCTGGACAGTTTTCTTTAAAAGTAAAACCTAAAACCAAACATTTTGCATTTTTTACTTGAACGTTCTTTTTGACCATCAATTTCACAACCTCTTCTGCTACATAAGCGCCCATGCCATCATTTAATCTCCTTCCTGAGAGAATAATTTCAGGATGATATCCAACTTCTTGCGCTTTTTGAGCGAGATAATATGGATCAACACCTATACAATGTCCTCCAACAAGACCTGGTTTGAACTTTAAAAAATTCCATTTGGTTCCAGCAGCTTCTAAAACTTCATTTGTGTCAATATTGAGTTTATAAAAAATTTTGGAAAGCTCATTTACGAATGCAATATTTATATCGCGTTGAGAATTTTCAATAACTTTGGCTGCTTCAGCTACTTTTATACAACTTGCCTTATGGGTTCCGGCTACAATAATACTTTTATACAATTGATCTATAACCTCTGCTATTTCAGGAGTTGATCCACTTGTAACCTTTAATATTTTAGTTACTGTATGTTCTTTGTCACCAGGATTAATCCTTTCAGGAGAATATCCTGCAAAAAAATCTTTATTAAAAACAAGCCCTGAGGTTTTTTCCAAAACTGGTACACATTCATCTTCGGTCACTCCTGGATAAACTGTACTTTCATAAACAACAATATCACCTTTTTTCAAAATTTTTCCTACAGTTTCACTCGCTTTAATTAAGGGTGTTAAAACGGGTCTATTATGCTTGTCTGTAGGGGTTGGTACAGTAACAATGAAGACATTACATTCTGCAATTTCATTCAAATTTGAGGTGCAGAATAATCCATTATTAAGCGAATTTAGATCTTTAACTAATACCTTATTAAGCAAATCATCTTCAATCTCTAAGGTATAATCTTTACCTGAATTGAGTTGGTCGATTCTGTTTTGATTTATGTCTAAACCTACAACAAAATATTTTTCCGCAAAAGCCACTGCTAATGGAAGGCCAACATATCCCAATCCAATGACTGCAATTTTAGTATTTTTCATTTACAATTTATTACATTTAATTTAATCAAAAAAACTTCATTTTACTATTTTCCAGCACTTGTTATCTATTTATTTTAATATACGTTTTTAAAATAGCTTTTATACGTTTTCATTATAAAAAAGTTCTAAAAATTAAACTTTTGACTTTCTAGTTATCATTTTAATTCAACATATTAGAATTCTTTTAATTGTTGATTTTTAATTCGAACAATAATCTCAAAACAAAGTATCAAACTATTCAGGTTAAATGTCGAAGAAACTCAACTTTTCTCCTTTAGTGTTAAAGAAAGATAATTAACCAACATAGCTTCGCATCGTGAGTCACAATTTGTGACCTACATTAATACAAAAAATATATCTATCAATAAAAAAACTTCAATGGAATCTTGAATTAAAATCCAAGTATGCGCTTCCAAAAAGGTTTCTCTATTGAATCTTCAATTTCGCCATAACCTGATCCGTACCCGTATCCATATCCATAGCCATAACCATAGCCATAACCATAGCCACTGCCATAGCCATAGCCACTGGAATAACCATAGCCATATCCATAAGCACCATAGCCGTATCCATAAACGGTGGCAAAGTTTACATCATTGAAAACTAAACCAATATTTTTATTTGATTCATTTGAATAGATTTCATTGATCATACCAAAGAAAGTTTTCTTCGAAACATTTTGTCGTGCCACGTAAAGCACAACATCTACGTGTTTCATGATATCTAATCCATCAGCCACCAAACCAATTGGTGGGGTATCTAAAATTACAAAATCAAACTTTTCTTTCAAGTCATTTATAGCATCATAAAAGCTATCTGACATAATTAACTCAGATGGGTTGGGAGGCGTTGGCCCTGCAGTAATTACGCTTAAATTTTCTAAGCCAGTTGACTGAATTATTTGTTCGATGGAGGCTTTCCCAATTAAGAAATTGCTTAAACCAATACTGTTATCAAGTTTAAAATCTTGAAAAATCTTGGGCTTTCTTAAATCAACTCCAACTAAAATAGTTTTATATCCACCAATTGCCAATACTGAAGCTAAATTCATACTTATAAAGGTTTTCCCTTCTCCAGAAACTGTAGAGGTAACCATTATAGTTCGCTTTCCTTTTTTCTCTCCAATATAAGCAATATTGCTGCGGAGGGTTCTAAATGATTCAGAAATTTGGGACTTAGGATGATTCGCAATTACTAGCGCCGTATTTTTATCATTGTGATTGATTGTTCCTACTAAAGGAATTCGAGTAAACTCCTGCAGATGGGTGTGATTCTTTATATCCTGATTGAAAAATTCAAAAGTTAAAATAAAAATGAGAGGTATTACTAAACCAATACTAAATGCAAGAATATAATTATTCGAAGGCTTTGGAAAAGTTTGTTCTCGTATGGCTGCTTCCTCCACAACTTTGCTGTCAGGTTCTACCCCTGCCCCAGCAATACCAGCTTCTGCTCTTTTTTCTAATAGGTAAGTATATAGTTTATCACTAAGCAAGAATTTCCTATTCATTCTTATCATTTTTTGTTCAGTTTCTGGTAACAAACTTATTTGACCATTAATTTTCAAAATCTGATCATCTATAAACTTATTGTTAATTTTAAGACTGCTACGAAGTCCTTTAATCGATGCTAAAACTGCTTCTGTAAGCCCGAGTAAAGCTTGATTTGTTTCTATAAAAATCGGATTTTTAGGGTGATAGCTGGCGTCTAATGTTTTTTTCTTAACATAAAGCTCTATCATTTTATCTGTAATATTTTTGATTGAATTATCTTCGATTCCCGCCACTCCTGGTAATACCAATTCGTCGAGTGGTTTTGAATCTTTTATATAGGCCTCTAGGTAATCAAGGTAACGATTCTGTAGTTGTATTTTTACTTTTTCGCTTTCCATTTCCACCATAACGGATACTAATTCACCTGCTTTAGACTCAATTGACACTATTTTATTTAAGTTTCTAAAAGTGCTTAACTCATTCTCTACAATTCCTAAGGTATCTGAAACAATACTTAACTGTTCATCGATGAACGAAATCGTTCTTTTTGTGACTGCCGATTTTTCTTTAAGATCAGTTTCTAGATAAGTATTAAACAGCTCATTGATGAACGCTTGGGCCTTGGTTGGGTTTGGTGTTTCCATGCTTATATTCAAGATGGAAGCTTGCTTATTTATGGGTGCAACTGCATATTGTCCATAAAAAAGACCTAATTGCATTTCACTATTTAAAAACTGTATATGAAACTCAGATGAAGGCTTTATGGCTGTTTTATTCCAAACATTAATTTTAAACCCCAAATTTTCTGTAAAAACACCTTTTTCCAAATCAAATACTGTTTTCTCTAAAATTTGTTTGCCATTTAAATACTCGCCTGTTTTAATAATGTATGGATATCCTGGTTCTTCCACCCAAACTTCAACAGATTTATCATTTATAAACCGGCATTTAATATCTGTGCCAATTAGCTGAACATGGTTGCTGTCAATTTCTATTATAAATGGAGTGATTCGAAACAAGTCTTGGTCTAAAATTGCTCCCTTTTGTTTAACTGAAACACCAAAATCAAGCTTATTGATTGTTTCTAAAACCATTTTTTTTGAACGTATGATTGCCATTTCATTTTCTATGTTTCTATTTACAGAAAGCAACTCCATTCCTTCTATGAAATTTTCAAAACCTGCTGTTCCCCCCCTGCCTTTTTCTTTAAGCAAAATGCTGCCAGATACTAAATACCTGCTCTCTGAATACCTCGTCACCGTCCAGGCAATTAGTATAGAAAATCCTATTGACAAAATGAAAATTGGCAAAAAGGAGAGCACCTTTCCAATTACTACTTTAAAATCTAAAGGAATTTCTGTAACCTTATTCTTTGATACAAAATCCTCTTCATTGTTACTGATGTTATAATTTTTCATTGGTTGATGGCTCTAAAAAAAACGTATGCATTAACAAATAAAAAGAAACTGTTAAGTATTGGTCCAATTGCCCCCATTGAGGTCTGAAAACTAGAAAAGTCTCCAATTGCCCTTGTTTTAAGTGGTATAACATACACTAAATCATTTGGTTGAATATACCAGTAAGGAGAGTTCATTATTCGACGATCTGTTAAATCAATTGTAATCATTTTTACCCCTTCTGGATATTGTCTAAACAATTGTATTTCGTGGCGGATAGCGTTGTCTTTTAAATCACCAGCTTTTAATATCGCGTCTAAAATACTTACTTTATTTTGTTGGAAAAAGAATTGTCCAGGTGAATTAACTGCACCCATAATACTAAATCTAAATTCTGCCATTTTAACTTGTAAGAAAAATACTTTAAAATATTTAGCGAGTTCTGAGGATAACATCGCTCGGGCACCATTTAAATCTAAACCAGCAACAGCTATTTTGCCTGCATAAGGCAACTCTACCTTTCCTTCTGGATCTACAGTAAAACCAGTAAAATAAAAGGGAGACCCCATTCCTCCGCCAACTCCAGTACCTTGTCCTGGTTGCGCGCTTGGAACAAATAATTTATTTATTCCATCATCCGTGGACATTAAACTAATATACAAAATATCTCCATTCTGAATTTTATAATTATAGGGCTCTATTAAGATATGTTGCGAGGTATCCATCTTAACATCTCCTTTATCTTGAATATAAATAAATCGCCTATTGGAAACGCAAGATGTTAAGAACATCAATCCAATAAAAACAGGTATGATTACAAGCCTAAACATCTTTAAAAAATTATACTTCATTTTATGCTATTTTATTACTTGGGTTCTTTAATAAGCGAATATAAGCTAATGGCATGGATACACAAACCACTTGTTGCATCGTCTTCAATTCAATCAAAACGCTTTGGCTACCTTTTTTATTTAAAAATTTACCTTCGCATCCCATTAGAGGTCCTGCAATTACTTCAATGGCATCTCCTTCTTGGTGCTCCAAATAGTCTTTAGAAGAATTTAAAATGGTTAATTCAGAAAGATCTCCTAAAAGTTTTTTGACAATATTGATTTCCCGTTCATCGACCTCCGCTGCCTTACCATTAAATTGAACCAATCTAGAGGCACCAGAAACTGATAAAGCTTGATAAACCGATTTTTCTAAATCTATTTTGATGAATACATAACTTTTAAACAAGGGCTCCTCAACCCATTTTTTCCTATCGCTCCACTGTTTAATAGTTTTTTGTAAGGGCAAAAAATATTCCAATCCGATTTGTTCGTATACTTTTGCCACTTTCTTTTCAGCACGAGGATTAGTATAAACAAGATACCATTTTTTTTCTGAGGATGGGAGTATTTTCATCATAAAAGTTTTGCAAATTAAGTTGAATTACTCACTTATCCGCAAATTATGTTTGGGTAAATTTTTATTTAGGTGGTATTTAAATGATTTTTGGTAGCAATTACATTTTAATTAAATTTGACATATGCATCCCTCTTTAATATTTTTGATCAAATTTATCGTTGCCTACCTGTTTGGAAACATCGCCTATTGGCTTACAACAGAATTTTTTAGGCCCGACCCCTTTACGAAATTGGCGGCATATTTAATAGATAACGCGTTTTATTCAATTAACACCATGCTAAAATCTGATGCCTCAGGGTTTATTGTGTATTTTAACCAAAAGGCCATGGTAAATATTGCCGAAGGTTGCAATGGCATGGCCATCTTTATAACACTCTTTGCATTTTGCCTTGCCTTTGGAGGAAGAGCAATTGCATTTTTATGGTTTATTCCTAGCAGTTTTGCTTTGCTTCAATTTGGAAATGTCCTGCGACTTTGGCTTTTGGTTCAAATCAAATACAACTACACCCCATATTTTCCACTTTTCCATGAATATGCTTTTCCTGCATTACTTTATGGTTTTGCCTTTCTGATAATGGTTTTTTGGGTGAAGTTTCAGAAAAATAATAGTAAAGAAGCAAATAACATAGTGGATGAAAAGTAAACAAATCGCCTATCTATTTGGCTTAATACTGCTAAATTTTGCAATACAATCACTCAACCCAATTGACTTTACCTTTGAAAACTATTTTGAATGGACCAATCCAAACACTTCCTTTTTTGGTTTGATTTCCAATAAGTTAATTCGATTAAGCCTTAATCTAATTGGATTGGCCATTTTAATCCCAAGACCTTACTGGCAAAGGAAAAACCTAATACTACTTTTTGGCCTTCTGTTGGCTTTGTCTTCTTTGTATTTTTACTCCTACTTTCGAATTATCCCTTCTGAGGTAAGCAAATTCCTAAACCCAATCTTGTTTTCACCACTTTTGGTAATCAGTAGTTTTGCATTCAAAATCTCTATGTCAAAATCTAAACTCACATGATTCTAAACCTGCTTTTCGGCTTATTATTAGGATGGATTGCTCATGCCTACGGGTTGCTGCCTTTTGTATTAACCAAAAAGAAGCTCCCAGAAAACCCATTTTTTGTTATTCTAATTGGAATTGCCCTCTTGGCACATTTGAGTCAATGTATGTTGCTTGGCGGTAAAATTGATTTCTTTTCTTTTTTAGTGGTGGCAATTGGAGCACCAGTTATTAAATGGCGTTTTGGAACCTTGGTTCAAACCGAAATAAAAAACAGCACACAAAAATTTATGGGTCTGCCCAAATTTTTACTTTTTGCTTTATTCGGTTCAAGCCTTTTGATGGCTTACCATAGTGCCCAAATTACTAAAATTAATGATATGGGCATGTATTATTTGCAAACCTTAAAATGGATGCAAAGTTATGGATTGGTAAACGGACTTGCCAACCTGCACCCAGCTTACGGCTTATACAGCAGTTGGCACAGCTTATTATCTTTGTTTTCAGGTCAAACTATTTTCGATGCTTTTTACCCCACCGAAGGAATCCAATACCTTGGCATAAACGGCTTTATGCTTATAATTGCGCTTTGTTTTTTAACTTGGGAAAGTTACCATAATGCCAATCCTTTTAATATCATCTTTTCAATTTTATTTATCCCAATTGGTTTTTTGTTTTTAAGCGCCCCTTCTCCAGATTTACCCATAATTTTCTATACAGGATTAATTATTTACATTGCCATTAGCAAAACAGAACAAAATTGGGTAGTATTTATTTTAGCTTGTTTTGGGTTCATGTTAAAACCACCTGCTTTGTTGCCTGTGATAGTTGGTATAATTGCTTACAAAAACATTTGGAGTGCCTTCTTAAAAGATGAAATATTAAACAGCCTCTCTAAAAAAGCCACCCGATTGGCCTCCATTATACTTTTGCCTTTAGCATTATTGGTTCCAGGCTTAATAAAAAACTATAGTTTATCTGGACATATATTGTATCCCATGGCAAATCAATCTATTCCAATATTGGGAAGTGTATTGCCTAAACCAACTTGGCAAGTTCCATTAGATTGGAACCAAGCCTACAGAAATGGGATTGTAAATTGGGGGGTTAAAGATGATTTTAGCGCCAATGTGGTAAGGAAAAATATTGAAAACCACTCTATTTTGAAACAATACCTAAATTGGATACAACGCTCAGGCTACAAGGGAATTATAAACAAATTAATGAGTTTAATTTGGATAATTGGCTTCATATTACTGCTTTTGGAAGCCATTCGTAAACCAATAGCTGGAGTAGCACTTGGTAGAACTCAATTGTTTTTTATTGGTTTGACCCTACTTCTGCTGGCTCTTGAATGGCTTATTTTGCGCCAATATCGACTAATGCTACCCTCTGCTATAGGCCTTGCTTCACTATGCATAGGAAATTATTGGAACAAAAAATTATTAAATCAAAAATTTCTTGTTCCATATTTCACTTTAGTCCTTTTTGTGATACTTAGCTTTGTTCCATTTCATTTATTCAAGTCCCAATCTAGAAATAAACAGATTACTACTTTTAACGGATTTGAACCTAAAAACATTTTTTTACCTTACCACCAATATTCAGATACATCGCGCTTTACAAGTTATTGCTGGAATCAGCCTCTGCCCTGCCAAAGCCCAAGTCATGGTACATTTTTATATCAATTTGGATATGAAATTCAAGCACTTGGAAATTCTCCAAAGGAAGGCTATCGATTAAGTCCTGTGAAAAAATGAAGTAATATTTATAAGAAAAAATATAAAATTGCCTATAAATTTGCGTCATGAAGGTGAGTTAATTTCTTTTTAATATAAACTTAAACTTAAACCGATGAAACTGTTAAGAGTAATCTTTTCGAAATCTAGTCAAGTGCCACGCTGGTTTATTTTGCTATTTGATATTGGTTTATGCGCATTAGCCTATGTTTTAGCAATTGTATCAAGGTATACGCTAGACTTTAATGTAAATAATTTATATGATGCCTTATCAGCAATTCCTATATTACTAATGGTAAAAGCTGTTTCTATAAGTTATTTTAGGTTACATGCATTTGTAATAAGGCACACAAGTATTCAAGATGGAGTAAGGATTTTTTATGCCATGAGTACTTCATTTTTGTTTTTATTTATAATCGATTCTGTTTATCTGTATTTCCCCTTAAAAAAGGAGCATATCTTTCCAGTCACCCTTTTAATCGTAGATTTTATTTTATCAACTTTCTTTTTAGGCAGTTTTAGGCTTTTTGTTAGGTTAATGTTTATTAGGATAAATTCCAATTCAAAGTCAGACAAGGAATCGTATGCTGTTTATGGTGCAGGTTCTTCTGGAATTATTGCAAAAAGAAAGCTTGAATTGGAAAGTGAACATGCAATTAAGGTAGTGGCATTTTTTCATAATGGTAATACAACCTTTGAAAAAATATTAGATGGTGTTACTATTTTTAATGGTAACCACGATTTAGAATCAGTTATCAGAAAGCTTGAAATAAAACAGTTGGTAATTGCTGATCAAGACTTACCAATTAGCAAAAAACAAGATGTAATTGAAAGATGCCTCAATTTGAATGTTATTGTTAGAACGGTGCCACCAGTAGAGAAGTGGATAAATGGGGAATTAAGTTTTAAGCAAATTAAACAAGCGAAGATTGAAGATCTAATCGAGCGTGATGTAATTAAACTAAATAAAGATGCCATAGGCAATCAGGTAAATAATAAGGTAGTAATGGTTACAGGAGCAGGTGGCTCCATAGGCTCCGAAATGGTGAGACAATTGCTAAAATTCAAACCAAAGAAACTTGTTTGCGTTGATAAGGATGAATTTAAACTATACGAATTAGATTCGGAAATTTCAGAAAATCATCCTGGGGCTTTAAACACTTTTGTGGATATTGTGGTTGCTGATATTACTAATAAGCCAAGAATGACAAGGGTTTTCGAGGCATTTCACCCAGAAATCATTTACCATGCCGCTGCATATAAGCATGTTCCATTAATGGAAGAAAACCCTGGTGAAGCAGTTTGGACAAATATAAATGGGACCAAAACAGTTTCTGATTTAGCAGTTGAATTTAGTGCAAGTAAATTTGTAATGGTGAGCACAGACAAAGCTGTAAATCCTACCAACGTAATGGGTGCAAGTAAAAGAATTGCAGAAATTTATGTTCAAAGTTTAAATAATCATCTAATCAAAACGGATGGAACCAAAACGAGATTTATCACCACTCGATTTGGAAATGTTCTTGGCTCAAGTGGCTCTGTGATTCCTAGGTTTAGAAAGCAAATTGAAGAAGGTGGACCAATTACCGTAACTCATCCAGACATTACTAGGTATTTTATGACTATACCTGAAGCATGTCAATTGGTTCTGGAAGCAGGAAATATGGGTAAAGGAGGTGAAATATTCATCTTTGACATGGGTAAGAGTACCAAGATTGTAGATTTGGCTAAAAAAATGGTTAAGTTAAGCGGTTTGACCCTAGGTAAAGACATTCAGATTATTTATACAGGATTAAGGCCAGGAGAAAAAATATTTGAAGAACTATTGAATGACCAAGAAAACTCTTTACAAACGCATCATGAGAAAATCATGATTGGCAAGGTTAGAGAGTATGATTTTATTGAAACTAAATCAAGAATAGAGGATTTAATTAATAGTTATTCCTCTCAAGATAATATGTTAATAGTAGGCAAAATGAAAAAAATCGTTCCTGAATTTAAAAGTAAAAATTCAATCTTCGAAAGTTTAGATAATGACGTAACCTTGCCAAACTCAAATGATTTACAAAAAATGTTGTTACAATAAATAATTAATCATAATTCTTTTAGACAAATTCTAAATAGTAAAATTTTCCACCAAGTACGCGGCGTTAAAGATTAGTTTATATATTCGCGGTCGGTTTGTAAAAAGAGTGCCATTTTATATAACTATAACATGTCACACTTAACAAACCAAGGTGATAATCTCTAAAATTAGGCTTTAACAACCGAAAACCATTTCAATTCAATGAAGCTTTCAAAATTATTAACGTTAGCTGTTACAATCTTACTGAGCTATCAGTTAACGTTTGCCGATGCGGCCGAGGGTGAGCAACTTTACAAAGCAAATTGTACAGCTTGCCACGCAATCAATGAAAAAGTAGTAGGACCTGCTTTAAAAGACGTCCACAAAAGAAGAGAATCTGCTTGGTTACTTAAGTGGATTAAAAATTCTCAAAAACTAATTGCATCAGGAGATCCTGTTGCAGTTCAGGTTTACAAAGAGAACAACGAATCTCCTATGTTGGCATTTGAAAATCTTACAGACGCTCAAATAACTTCTATTGTTGATTACATCAAAAAAGAAAGTGAAACCCCAGCTGCACCAGTTGTAGCGTCAACAGCAGGTACAACACCTTCTCCAACTGATGGTAATACAAATGGAACAGGTTTCTATTCAAATGGTACTTATTATGCACTAATTGTAATGTCCTTAGTGTTAGCAATTATTGTTTTTGTGCTGTTTAGAATCAGAAAAGTTGTTGACAGTTTATACGAACAAAAGTACCCTGAAGCAGTTGCTGCTGAGAAGGCTCAAGAAGTTAGTTGGAAAGACAACAAACTATCTTTCAGATATAAATTGTTTAAAAAGCATCCAGTTGTTGGAACCATAGTAGTTTCACTTTTATTTATGGTAATATTTGGTTTGTTAGGATTTGACTACGGAAACAAAGAAATCGGCGTTCAAAAAGGTTATGCGCCTACGCAACCAATTAATTATTCGCATGAGTTACACGCAGGTACCTATAAAATAAACTGTTTGTATTGTCATAGTGGTGCTGATAAAAGCAAGCAAGCAACAATTCCATCTGCCAGCACTTGTATGAATTGCCATATGCACGTTCAAGCTAAAAAAGAAGACGGCAAAGTATCACCTGAAATACAAAAAATCTACAATGCTGTAGGTTGGGATTCAGAAAAGCGCATGTATGACCCTAGCAAACCAAAAACCCCTATCAAATGGGTAAGGATACACAACTTACCTGACCACGCTTATTTTAACCATGCACAACATGTTAAAATAGGAAAAGTTGAATGCCAAGCTTGTCATGGACCAATCGAAACCATGAAAGTTGTATCTCAGCAAAAAAGCTTACAAATGGGATGGTGTATCAACTGTCATAGAGAAGCGAATGTTGATGTGGCCAACAACGACTATTATGAAAAACTACATGCAAACCTTAAAATTGAAGGACAAACTTCAATTACAGTTGCTCAAAATGGTGGTTTAGAATGTGGAAAATGTCATTATTAATAACTAATCAGAACTAACTTATCAATGGAAAATAAGAATCAATATTGGAGAGGACTAGAGGAGTTAAATAATGACCCGAAGTTCCTTGCAGGCAAAAAACATGAATTTGCAGAAGGTATTCCACTTGAGGATGTATTTACCGAAGAGGATGGAGATTTAACTTCAAACAGAAGAGATTTCTTAAAATACTTTGGATTTGGAATATCAGCTGTAGCATTAGCAGCTTGCAATAAAACACCGGTAAAAAATGCAATTCCTTATATAGTTAAACCAGAGAATATCACTCCTGGAATTCCAAACTGGTATGCAAGTACTTGTAATGCTTGTGCTGCTAATTGCAGTATCATAGTAAAAACGAGAGAAGGAAGACCTATCAAGATAGAAGGAAACGCTGAGTCACCAGTTTTCAAAGGTGGCGTTTGTGGCACAGGACATGGTAGTATTCTTGGACTATATGACAATGAACGTTTGCGCAAACCACGTATAAAAGGTGCAGATGCCAATTGGGATGCGATTGACAAAGAAGTTATAGCAGCATTAGGTTCAAGCAAAAATGTTGCTTTAATTACTGGAACAGTAAATAGTCCAAGCACTAAAAAAGCTATTGCAGCTTTGGTAGCAAAATATCCTCAAGTAAAGCATATTTCTTACGAGCCATTTTCATATGGTGCAATTGCTAAGGCTAGCAAAGAATCTTTTGGCAAGGAAGTAATTCCTGGATATAGGTTTGATTTGGCTAAAGTTATTGTAAGTTTTGGAGCAGATTTCTTAGGGACATGGATTAGCCCAGTTGAATTTACAAAGCAATGGGCAAAAAATCGCAGTGCCGAGGACAAAGCCATGAGTCGTCACATCCAAATTGAATCTTATCTTTCAGTAACAGGTTCAAATGCAGATGTTCGTTACCCTATTAAGCCATCTGCTGAAACAGCATACTTAATTAGTTTATATAATAAAGTTGCAGCCTTAGCTGGCGCGCCTGCACTTGGAAGTTTACCAGCTGTTGAATTACCTGTTAATGGTATTGAGAATACAGCAAAAGAACTTTGGGCAAATAAAGGTCAGTCTATAGTTGTTTCAGGGTCAAATTCTATTGGTGCACAAGTAATTGTTAATGCAATCAATAGTCTACTTGGCAATATTGGTACCACGGTTGATTTAGCTAACTATAGCAATCAACATTACAGCGATGATGCACAATTTGCCTCATTTGTAAATGATTTATCGTCTGGTGCAACAGATGGCGTAATATTCTACAATGTTAATCCTGTTTATAGCTACAGTGAAGGTGCGAAACTTGCTGAAGCAATAAAGAAAGCCAAGTTAAGCATTTCATCTGGAAGCAATTTAGATGAGACAGCATCGGTTTGTATGTTTAATACACCTGATTCTCATTATTTGGAGAGTTGGAATGATAACGAACCTAAGGCAGGCTATTTCACATTTACACAACCAACTATTAGCACAGTATTTGAAACACGTCAAATGCAAGACAGTATGCTAAAGTGGGCAGGAGTTTCTTCAAACTATTATGACTTTATGTTGAACAATTGGTCAACTACACTTAGCGGAGATAGTTGGACAAAAGCACTTCATGATGGTTTTTATCAAGGCCCTGTAAGCCATGTGGCAGTAAGTTTTAATTCAGAGGCAACAAAAGGAATTGAGGCTGGAGCATATGAGTTATATACCAATAGCACTAAAAAATTAGAACTAAAATTATATACTAAAATTGGTGTAGGCGCAGGAGAAGGAGCACACAATCCTTGGCTTCAAGAAATGCCTGATCCTATTTCTAAGGTTTCTTGGGATAACTATGCAGCTATCAGTCATGCCACTGCAAAGGAGCTTTCAATAAAAGACGGTGATAAAATAAATATCAACTTTAAAAACGGCAAAATCGAATCAGTTCCTGTTTTGGTTCAACCCGGACAACCTAATAATGTAATTGCTTTAGCAGTTGGATATGGAAGAACCGCTGGTGGAAAAACAGGATTAAATGTTGGTGTTAATGCCTATACCGCTACAATTTTTTCTACTACTCAATCTCACATGCAAAACGATGTGAAAGTAGAAAAGGCAGATGGAAAATACGAATTAGCGCATACACAAACGCATCATACCATAGAAGGCAGGGCTATCATTAAGGAAGCTTCTTTGGGTGAATACATTAAAGATTCTAAAGCGGGTAATCATGATCACCATAAATCTTTAAAAGAAAATGGTAATTTAATTACGCTTTGGAGCGAAAAAGATAGCAAAGGGCACAAGTGGACAATGGCAATTGACCTGAACAAATGTACAGGATGTGGCTCTTGTGTTGTAAGTTGTAATGCCGAAAATAATGTTCCTGTTGTTGGAAGAAAAGAAGTATTGAACCGCAGGGAAATGCATTGGATTCGTATCGATAGATACTATCGTTTCCATAACAAAGACAATAATTTTATTACGAAAGAGGATGATTACAATAATGAAGCAACAGGTGTTGACTTTGAAAATGTAAGCGTAACCTTTCAACCAGTAATGTGTCAACAATGCGGACATGCACCTTGTGAAACGGTTTGCCCAGTATTGGCAACTGTTCATAGCAGTGAAGGTTTAAACCATATGGCTTACAATCGTTGTGTAGGAACACGTTATTGTGCAAATAACTGCCCTTACAAGGTTCGTAGATTCAATTGGTTCAAGTATAGGGATAATGACCAATTTGACTTTAACTTTAATCATGACTTAGGTCGTATGGTTATCAACCCAGATGTTACCGTTCGTTCAAGAGGGGTAATGGAGAAATGCTCATTCTGTGTTCAAAGAATACAAGCTGGAAAATTAAAGGCTAAACTCGAAAACAGAACTATTGTTGATGGTGATATCAAAACTGCTTGTCAACAATCATGTCCAGCAGATGCAATTATTTTTGGAGATATCAATGACGAGAAAAGTAAAGTTAGAGAGCATTTCAAAAAGGACAGAGCTTACTTTGTTTTAGAGGAATATAATATTCAACCAGCAGTGGCTTACATGACTAAAATTAGAAATGTAAATGAAACTTTGGTTCATGAAAAAGGCCATGGCGCTGCGAAACATGAGGCAAAGCCTGAAGAACATAAGCCTGAAGAAAAACACGCTGAACACCATTCATAATCATTAAACTAAAAGTATCACATGTCATACGAATCACCCATTAGAGATCAATTAGTTACTGGTGGAAAAACTTACAGTGATGTAACAAGAGACATCACAAGACCACTAGAAAATGCGCCATCAAAAGGCTGGTGGATTGGCTTTAGCCTTTCTACAATTGTATTAGCAATTTGGATAGGAGCCACTACTTACACTGTTTTAGTTGGTTTAGGCGCTTGGGGTCTAAACAAAACAGTTGGCTGGGCCTTTGACATTACCAACTTCGTATTTTGGGTTGGTATTGGTCACGCAGGAACCCTAATTTCAGCAGTATTGTTATTATTCCGTCAAAAATGGCGCATGTCTATCAACCGATCAGCTGAGGCCATGACCATATTTGCTGTAATTTGTGCTGCTTCCTTTATTCTTTCGCACATGGGAAGACCATGGGTAGCTTATTGGCCAATTCCATTGCCAAATGCTTTTGGTACACTTTGGGTTAACTTCAATTCACCATTAGTTTGGGACGTATTTGCCATCTCAACCTATTTCAGTGTTTCATTGGTTTTTTGGTATGTAGGTTTGATCCCAGACATTGCCACAGTAAGAGACAGAGCAACCACAAAGGCCAGAAAATTCTGGTATGGTTTATTTGCAATGGGTTGGACAGGTTCAACGCGCACTTGGCATAGATATGAAATCATCAGCTTAATTTTAGCTGGTATTTCTACACCACTTGTATTATCAGTGCATTCAATTGTATCAATGGACTTTGCAACCTCATTGGTTCCAGGTTGGCATACAACTATTTTCCCTCCATACTTTGTGGCTGGAGCTATTTTCTCAGGATTTGGAATGGTATTAACACTTCTTGTAGTTGCAAGAGAGGTTATGAACTATAAAGACTATATTACTGAATCACATTTAGATGCAATGGCAAAAGTGGTAATGGTAACAGGAACTATGGTGGGTATGGCCTATATCACAGAATTCTTTGTTGCAGCATATTCAGGCGTAGAATACGAGCAATACGCATTCTTGAATAGAATGTTTGGGCCTTATTGGTGGGCTTATTGGACCATGATGAGTTGTAATCTTTTAGCACCACAAGTGTTTTGGAGTTCAAAGGCAAGAACAAACCCTGTAGTACTTTTTATTATGAGTATTATTGTAAACATAGGAATGTGGTTTGAACGCTTTGTAATTATTGTAACATCGTTACATAGAGACTTTATTCCTGCAAATTGGGCGATGTATACACCAACAATTACAGAAGTTGCAATTTTAATTGGTTCATTTGGATTGTTCTTTTTCTTATTCTTTTTATTCATTAAATTTTTACCATCCATCAATATGGCAGAGGTTAAGAGTATTATTCCAACCCATGCGCACGGAGAAGAACATCATGATCATGGGAATACTCATGAATTAGCAACAGAGAAAGGAGTTTTACATGGCAACTAAAGAAACAACAAAACAACTTATCTTGGGAGTTTATGACAACCCAGATAAGGTATATTCAACCACTAAAAAATTAATCAAAAGTGGTTACAAAATTGAGGATGTATATTCTCCATTTGCCATTCACGGATTAGATAGAGTATTGGGTATAAAACGCTCAAGACTAACAGTTGCAGCATTCTTATTTGCAATGACTGGTTTATCCCTGGCTGTTACCTTCCAAGTATACGTTTCATATTTTGATTGGCAAATGAACATTGGTGGTAAGCCAAGTTTACATATTCCAACATATATTCCGATAACATTTGAGCTTAGTATATTATTCACAGCATTTGGAATGGTTACTTGCTTTTTTATTGTCAATAAAATGTTTTGGGGGAAAAATGCAGATATTATGGACCCTAGAGTTACCGATGATTTATTTGTTATTGCAGTAGATGTAAAAGCAAGTAAAGCCGATATGGGTGCTTTGAACCAAAAATTAATTGATGGCGGCGCAATCGAAGTTAGAGAAAGGATTAAAGAGCTATGAGAATATCTATTTTATACACCAGCATAATCATAGGAGCGATTGCTGTAATCAGTTCTTGCAGTGCTGGAGGCGAGAATACAGGTTATGAGTATGCACCAAATATGTATAATTCATTCGCCTATGAGCCAATGACTCAATTAGAGGAAGAGCCTAATACCATCAATCCTCATGGCATGAACATGAGAGAACCTGTTAAAAATACAGTTGCAAGAGGCCAATTTGATTATGGCAAATATGATATGAAAGTTAGCAATGAGTCATACGAAGCTAGTGCTTCTTTGAAAAACCCGTTGCCAGCTTCTGCTAAAAACATAGTACAAGGAAATAGACTTTATAATATTAATTGTACACCTTGCCATGGAGAAAAAGGGGCTGGAGATGGAAGTATAGTTGCAGCAGGCAAATTCCCTCCACCACCAGATTACAACTCAGACAGAATCAAGACCACTCCTGATGGAAAAATGTTTTATTCAATAAAATACGGAAAGAATTTAATGGGAGCCTATGGCACCACACTCACACCAGAAGAAATCTGGCAAGTAGTGCATTTTATTCACTCTGTAAATGGCACCGCTCCCGTTGCCTTAAGTTCATCTAAATAACCTTTAACTCAAGAAAAAGAACAAAATGGAACACGCAGAAGTTCATATCAGAGAAGAAAAATACACCATTACCTCAGGCAACAAAAAGTGGGCCTTTGGATTAATGATCGTAGGACTTATTTTGGCTGCTATAGGCTATTTTACCTACCACCCCCACATAGAAGGGTTATCAGAACACGACTTACACCATTTGATTCAAAAGAGATTCTGGGCCAATTTATTGGTTAATGGATATTTCTTTTTCATTGTTTCAATTTGTGCCGCTGCTTTTATTTCGATTAGCCAAATTGCAAATGCAGGCTGGTATATTGCTATTCGCAGAATTCCTGAAGCAATGAGCGAATACACCTTAATTGGTGGACCAATTTTATTAATTATTAGCTTTTTCTCATTACCTACCTTATATCATTGGGCACATGATGGTATCATGACAGAAGGAACAAGCAACTACGATGCATTATTGGCAAGCAAAGGTTGGTATTTAAATAAACCCTTTTTCTTAATCAGAATGGCAGTATTCATGGGATTTTGGATATGGTGCGCACATATGTTTAGAAAATATAGCAGAAATGAAGATATCGTTGGTGGATTAGAAAATTACAAAAAAACATATGCTTTATCAGCTGGTTTTACGGTGATTTTTGGATTCACATTTTCTATGTTTTCATGGGATCAAATGATGAGTATTGATGCCCATTGGTATTCAACCATTTTTTCTATCTATAACTTTGCTACTGGTTGGGTAAGTGCATTAACTATTATCTATTTATTTACACATTATTTGCGCAGCAGAGGTTATTTAAATATTGCAAGTGATGAACATCAGCACGATTTAGGTAAATTTATGTTTGCCTTCTCAGTATTCTGGACATACATGTGGGTTTCTCAATTTTTGTTAATTTGGTACGCCAACATGCCAGAAGAAGTTGTTTACTATAAAGATAGAATCTTTGGTTCTTACAAAGGTTGGATTTTCTTAATTCTATTCTTAAACTTTATTACACCTTTCTTCTTCTTTATGATGCGTGATTGGAAAAGAAGTAGAATCTCTGGTTATATTGTTGGTTCAATGCTACTAATTGGACATTGGTTAGATGTTTGGGCAATGGTTATGCCAGGTGCAATGAATCTTGCAACTGACCCAACAGATGCACATCCAGCTGGAGTAATTAAAATTCCTTCTCAAGGAATTGGCTTAATGGAAATTGGGTTCTTATGTTTGTTTGCGGGACTTTTCTTGTGGATGACTTTAAGAGCTTTAACTAAAGCAAATCTATATCCAACTAAACATCCTTATGTAATGGAAAGTGCCTTACATGATGTAGGTATTTAGTTAAAAAACTGATTTTAAAAAAACCGGCCTAGTGCCGGTTTTTTTATGGACTTATTCCAATGCCTACTCTAGTGTGATTTTACGAGAATAATAAACTCCATCGGCATGCAATAATAATACATAATTTCCCTTGGCAAAATCAACAGTTTCAATTTTGCAGCTATTTGTATTGAGTTGCTGAGTGTATACTAATCTACCTAAATTGTCTAGGAGCTGAACGCTATCTATTATATGTTCTGCTTTAATAGATAAGGTAGTTTGGACTGGATTAGGATAAATAGTTGTTGCACTGTTTAATTTGGCCATCAAACCGGCCTGCATGCCAACTGGACCGCTGATTAACCAAGTAAATGCCTCTGGAAACTCTCTCTTCCAAAACCATTCGCTATGTGCACCATCTGCTTTCACTACTAACTTTCTATCTACATTGGAGTACCCTTCTGTGGCAAGCAAAGAATCATATCTTTGCATCAAACCAACCATACTGGAACTCTCATTGGCACCACTAATATGAAAAAATCGAATTGGTTCAGAAATGGTTTGTTGTTTAATGAATTGCAATAAGGAATCAGAGAACCAATAGGCAGGCGAAAAAACTCCAACTCTGCTGAAAATTTCCGGATATTTTATAGCAGCATACATGCTAATTAAACCACCCATAGAGGAACCTGCAATCATGGTGTTAGCTCTATCCTTTAGGGTCCTATAATTACCATCAATATAGGGTTTTAAGGTTTGAACCAAAAATGAAGCATACTCTTCGCCTTGCCCACCACCATAAGCAACATTTACAAAAGGAGAATATTCATTGAGGCGTTGAGCTCCACCATTATCAATTCCAACCACTATACAACCGCTGTAGCCGCTTTTCTCCATGTTACTCATGGCCTCATCTATACCCCACTCACCTGAAAATGAAGTTTGGTTATCAAATAAATTTTGTCCATCATGCATGTATAAAACTGGGTACATTTTAGCAGAACTTGCATAATCATTGGGCAGATAAATCCAAATACGCCTTTTACGATTAAGCGCTGGCATTAAAAAGGTATCATTAATTACTTTAACATTTGGCAAAGCCGTTGATCCAGTGCCTCCGCCCCCACCTTTTTTATCTTCCCAGCCTAAAACGTTTAGGTTAAGTTGTAGATCAGTGGAATAATTAAAAGTTCTATCTGGTACAAAACCACCAGTGGCAGAACCTTCCACAGTTTCCCATGAACCTCTGGTAAATTTAAATTTAGCGGTACCAGAACCAGAAGGCAAAACAATGCGGTAAATATCGCCCTCCTTAATCAACCTAAAAGCAGACGCTTTTGGATTCCAATTATTAAAAGAACCAGCAATATAAATGGAATCATTTGGGGGAGTATTTTCACTTACCGTAAGAGAAATACTTACCTGCGAAAAGGCGCTTAGGTTCAAACCGAAACCTAAAAAAATGACTAGGATAAAACGCATATTTAAAGTTTTAAAATAAATAAAATTTATAAACAACTATTTCTTTACCTAATTATTAGAAGCATTTACCAACCTAGAAATAGAAGCCTTTGGAGAAATATAGTTATTAAAATATTGTTTAGATTGAAAAGAAATTTTAGTATGTAAATCTTGGTTACTAACTAAATAATCAAGCATTTCAAAAACTTCATTTTCATTTTTTGCTAAAATAATATTCGTATTATTGATAATTCCAACTGGTACATCATTAAAGAAAGGAGAACTAATAATTACTTTACCCATAGCAAAATATTCCCCTAGTTTCCAACCATGACAGCCCCATGCAGATGGAGTATTATAAACTACACAAGATTTTCTGATATTTTGATTATAAGTTTTACCATCCAAATATTGACCAATAAGCACATCTTCAAATTGTATATAGTTGCTCAAGTCATTCAATTTATGAACTAAACCACCTTCAAAACGAATAGAGCTAACTTTTCTACAGGCTCTAATAAAATTGGCTCTTTGAAGGTTTGCAATATCACCATGGTTTTGTTTGGTATAAAAGGTAGAAAGATGAAATACATAATCATTTTCATAATTGTTTACTTTTGTATAACTTTCTAATGGCTCCCTACGTCGCATCCAATTATAAGAAGTCGAAAATTGTCTTAAACTCAAATTAAAATTTAAAAAAAGTTTCGAGGATAAAAAATTCCGAAACAACAAAAAGTACAATGTAAAATCATTATAAATTTTAATTCCGAAATTAGGACCAAGTGGCACAATTTTGGAGGCTAATGTTAATGGTAATGTTTGGTTTTCAGATGTTTTACTATTAAAATTCACCTTGCCATATATGTCTGTCCATTTAAGAGCATTAATCGCAAGATCATTTTTATCTCTAAAATCTACAATATAACGTTTCTTGGTATCATGATTATAAAACGCAAAGTAATGATGATAGTCATCAATTAAGCTTGCATATTGTAAATCCTTAAATGGAGTACAATTATATGAAACATTTTTCCTGCCATAAGTTTCATATAAACCTAGTATATAAATACTTGCATAAACAACATTAGTTCGCGGATCAATTGAAATCTTCATAAATATAAATCTTAATTAATAGCATTTTTAAACCTTTTGATAGAATATTAGCTTTAGTGTTGTATTCATAGAAAGAAATGCTTAGAATAAAATTCAATAATAACTAATTTTGATATCCAATTTGAATTATTCAAATTATCTTAATTACTTTATGCAATGAAAATTAATTCGAAAACATTTATATTTTTTGCTATAATCTTGTTTTCTAATTTCACTAAATCTAATGATACCGAATATTTTAAAGGAATGACTTTAAAAAATTTGGAAGGTAAATATGAGTTTATCGGAAACTCTAATAAAAAAAAGGCCTATGTAATGTTTTTCCTTTCCCCAGAATGTCCACTATGTCAAAGTTATTCTCTTACAATTAAACAGTTAAATGAAAAATTCCAACCAAAGGGAATAGACTTTGTGGCAATAGTACCTGGAACAGAATATAGTATATTGAAAATTGTGGAATATAGAAATGGTTATGGATTGAAAAAAATTCCGTTTTTTCTTGACCCAAACTATGCCTTTTCTAAACAAACCAAAGCTACGATTACCCCTGAAGTTTTTGTATTAAATGCTAATAATCAACTTGTATATAGCGGCAGAATTGATAATTGGGCTTATGAGCTTGGAAAAAAAAGAACGGTGATAACCTCACATGATTTAGAAAATGTTTTGCAGAATTTATCTTTAGGAAAAGAAGTTAAACCTTATCAAACCAAAGCAGTAGGATGTTTTATCAATTGAGTAAAATAGGATTTGCATTAGTTGTCTTAATCCTAATAATTGTTGCTTGCGGCAGCAATGAAACCAAGAAATATCCTTCGGAGGGAGAAGCAGTTTTGTTTGCCGAACACATTGCACCTATTATTAGAAAAAACTGCAGCAAATGCCACAATAAAGAAGGAGGAGCTCCTTTTAATTTATATAATTTTGAGCAGGTTGCAAGCAAAGGAAAACTAATTCAATATGTTATAGAAAATCGCATTATGCCACCATGGCCGGCAGACCCTACCTATACCCATTTTGCCAATGAAACCTATTTAACTGCAGAAGAAATTGCCTTAATAGGGAGATGGGTAAAAGATGGAAATCCACCAGGAGATACAGCTAACTTAACAGAATATATTCCAACTTCCAAAAAGCTAAATGGAACATTCTCAAAGCTAATAAAAATTCCTAAAGCATTTGAAATAAAGGGAGACAATCAAGACCGGTTTTATGTGGTTAAGTTTCCAATAGAATTAGGTTCAGACACCTTTTTAAAAGCTGTTGAATTTGTGCCGCACCAAAAGAAATTGGTGCATCACATGAATGCTCATTTGATAAATTATGAAGAAAATACCAAATCTGATTTGCATGAAGGAAACTATTTTATAAGGCAAGACCAAAACGAAAGCGTTCGAATTCACCATGATTTAAACCTTACCAATGATGATGGGTCTTATCCTGCTATGACACCAAGTGTATGCAATTATCTTCCTGGTTCTCAATTCAGCTTTTACCCTCATGGCATTGGTGGATATAGAATTCACAAAAAGGCTGCTTTATATTTGAATGACATCCATTTTGGTCCAAGTGCAAAAGATGAATTAGATTCATCTTATTTTAGATTGTACTTTGATACCAAAGCACCTACTAGACCTGTTTCTGAGTTTCAATTGGGCACTTTGGGTTTAAGTCCGGTTGAACCAAAATTAGTAATCGAGCCAAATACTGTAAAAACTTTTCATATTCAATTTACGGTTCCCTTAGATATTTCTATTGTGAGTATAGTTCCACATATGCATTTGATAGGAAAGAAATTTTTAGCCTATGCCATTAAACCAAGCGGAGATACGATAAGGTTAATTCACATACCCAATTGGGATTTTAGATGGCAGTTTTTTTACATGCCAAAAAAAATGCTACCCATTCCTAGAGGTAGCACAATTTATGTGAAAGGTGTGTTTGATAACACTATCAACAACCCAAATAATCCATTTTCGCCACCACGACTCATTTCAGAAAAAAACGGAAGCATGAAAACCACAGATGAAATGTTTCAGTTAATTTTAAACTATGTTATTTATCAAAAAGGAGATGAGGAGATTGGGTTGGAGGAGTGAGAAATTTATTTGAAATTTATCAAATACGCCATTGCACTATTAGTTTCATAACTTTTGTGGATTTCTAATTTATGGACTTAACAACAATAAGGGATTACAACAAAAATCCTAAAAAATTTTATTCAAGACTGGGTAATTAAAATATTACCTCACTTAATTTACTCTCGAACTTCTTGGCCATAAAAATAGCACCTGGCTTTGTTAAGTGTTCGGTGTCCTGACTAATAAATTTGCCATCATCAGTAAAAACAGGTACTTGGCCTTGTTCATTTATGAGTAAAGAAATAATATCAATGTATTGATTTGGCCAATCAGATTTAAGTTTATTGTTTAATTCGACTACCCCTGATTTAACATTGGTTTTTAAGTCTTGGCAATATGCACCAGATCGAATTTTATGATAAAAAATTCCATTGCTTACACCAAAATCCTTAACTCCAAAATAGTAAACCTTACTAGAATCTAACTTATAAAGATTAATAAGAATCCCAAAGTCCCTTTTAGTAATTTCGGCCTTACTAGCCAAAAATACAATTTGAGATTCTTTAATTTTTTTAATAACGGCACTGTCAACCTTATCAACCCAAATATCTAAATAGTTAAGTTCAATTTTGTCTTTAAAACTCGATTCATTCAATAAATTAATTAAGTCCCTGCCAAAACTATCACCTAAAACTATAACTTTTGCAGTATTTGTGTCTTTTGAAAATTCTTTTTTAAATTGTCTAGCACTTTCATTATATTGAATATTAGTATTAATGTTGGTACTAAAATCATTTAAGGTATTTGAAACACTTACATCTAACTCTGGAACATCTCTTACCACCCCACCTTTTAGATAATAATAAAGGGATATAAAGTTTATAAATATAAATAAGATTGATACTGTTAACAATAACTTACCTATAGGCATAACATTTCTAT
Source organism: Bacteroidota bacterium (assembly GCA_027488905.1). Lineage (GTDB taxonomy): Bacteria > Bacteroidota > Bacteroidia > UKL13-3 > UKL13-3 > B1. Next base: position 82,162 of record JAIYAT010000017.1, on the reverse strand, counting down.
CTCTAAATGGATTTTCAATAATATAATAAGAAAGTATTGATAATCCCAAAGTCAATAAAAGCAACAAAAATGAAACAGGAATTGATATTTCTTCAAATACAAAATACCTTGAAAATGCAAAAATTATTTGATGCCACATATAAAGACTGAAACTAATTTTCCCAATAAAAGTTACTAGTTTATTAGTAAGAAAATAATTGTATAGGCCTTGATTTTTTTCAAATAATCCCCCACTTAATAGCAAAAAGCCGCTTATAATAGTTACTGATAAAATTAATACCATATTTTCCAAACCATATCCAAATAGTAATAGACTTAATAGCATTAAAAACAAAACAAAAGTGAATTGTGGTTTTAAGATTTTTAAAAACTTAGAATTTTGATAGTTTAAAATTGCTAAAACTCCACCAAAAGACATTTCAAAAAATCGATATTGAATAAAATAAAATTTAGAACCGTCATCATTGTTGTTTCCTATAAATAATGTTAAAGAAAGTAAAGTAAGTACTATTAAAATGGGTAAGATTAAGTTTTTTAATCTTCCTGACATAGTAAAAATCAATAGTGGGAATATAATGTAGAACTGCTCCTCAACACCTAAACTCCAAGTATGCATGAGCGGTTTAAAATCATTTTTAATCGCCCAATAATCATTTGAAGTTATATACATCAAGATGTTATTTGCTGAGAAATTTGAAGCAATAACTGATTGGCAGAGATTTTCAAAATCATCAGGAAGCATAACAAAATATCCAACTATCAAACTTACTAAAGAGGCAAACAAAACCAGCGGAAAAATCCTTCTTAACCTTCTCTCATAAAACTTAAGAATTGAATACTTATTTGTAAAAACTTCATTATATACTATTCCAGTAATTAAAAACCCACTTATAACAAAAAAAACGTCTACACCAAGATAGCCATTTCTTAAAAACCCTAAGTGAAATAAAATAACAGAAATAACAGAAAATGCTCTAACTCCGTCAATATCATTTCGATAGGCAATTGAAGACATATTTTTTTTTGATGCAATATATTAATTCAATCTTCAAATAAAAATTTGTTTAAAGGACTTGGTAATGTCTGATCTCTAAGCAAATTTTAAAAAACTTTATTAACAAAACTCCTCTTAAAATCATTTAAGATTTTCGGCAATCATTGCAGCGCTTCTGCCTTCAATGTTATGTCTTTCAATAAAATGAACTAATTCCCCATTTTTAAACAAAGCAATTGAGGGTGTAGAAAGCAGAAAAGGGAGTGTGAATTTTCTCACATTAGCAACTCCTTCCGCTTCATGACCTGCAAAAACTGTTAACAATTCTAATAGTCTCTTTCCTTCGCCATTAAGAGATTCTAAAACACCCGGATGGGCAGTTCCTGCAGCACAACCGCAAACAATATTAAAAACCAATAATTGGGTACCTTATCCATTTCTTAATTTTTCTTCTATTTGAGTAGTATTCATTAGCGACTGAAAGTATGCTGATACTAATTGTTAGCGCATTGGCGCAACTTACATTTCTGGATATGCCAAAATTTTATTGATTCTAAACTAGAATACAATATTATTGTGACAATATTGAGCATTAAAAGCCCAAAACATTAAAACATAATTTTAATAGGGGTTTTGTTTGAACCAAAGAGGTTGATAGCACTGAAAACAATCCTAATAACTCATTTTCGCCTCCACAACTCATTTCAGAAAAAAATGGAAGCATGAAAACCACTGATGAAATGTTTCAGTTAATTTTAAACTATGTTATTTATCAAAATGGAGATGAGGAGATTGGATTGGAGGAGTATATTATTAAAATATAGAGTTTACCAATTCTAGAATTCAGTTTTTTTACTTTTTATTGTAAGCTGTAAGATGAAATTATAAAATTATGATTAAGAACAAGATTCTCCTAAAAAATATAGATGTTATTTTATTCTCGCTTATTTCAATTATTATATGGGGGTTTGTTACTTACAATTCTTCAAGGGCTGATGTAATCGAACACATTCAACACATTAAAAAAATCAATTTGAATGTTATGGATTACCCTGGTAATTTCCTGTTTTACTTTGTTGTAAATTTCTTCTCAGGTTTTAGGAATGAGAATCTTCTATTTACAACCACTATTGTGCTAGCTGCTTCGCAAGTGGCAAAATTTGTTATTTCAAAATTTATCATTAAAGAACTAAACACCAGCTATTTGGCAGCTACAGATGTTAAAATAAAGAATAAGCTATCACTATTGGTATGGGGTTTGGTTTTTAGCTTTGCAATTCAAGACCCATACTCCTATATAAAACTCAATAATATGTATGTCGGAAAGTATGTTGGAAATGTTTGGCATAATTCCACTGTAGTAATGGTTTTTCCTTTCTCGTTATTGTTGTTTTGGAAACAAATAAAATCATTTAATAATGAAATTAAAATCAACGATATCCTTGTACTTAATGCTTTGGTTTTAATTAACATTGCCATAAAGCCTTCATTTATTTTTGTATATTTACCTGTTACCGCAATTTTTATTCTAAGGCAATTTCATAAGTCAACATTTAAAGAATTAGCAATTAGATTTTCTCCTTTACTTACCGGCGCATTGGGGATAATATTACAATACATTATAATATACATTTTTGAAATTGGGTCGTATAATAAAGAACCAAGTGGTGTTACTTTTTCTGAACCCTTTGAGTTTGCTAGATTTTTCCTACCAATTGAGTATATCCCATTTTCATTTCTATTCTCATTTTTGTTGCCAATTTTTGCCTTAATTTTAAACAAAGAATTATTAAAATATAGGCCTTTTGTTTATTCAATTTGGCTTTTACTTTGTTCAGTGCTAATATCTGCATTTATCATAGAATCTGGACCTCGAAAATTTCATGGAAACTTTGCTTGGCAAAATGTGATTTGTACTTATTTATTGTTTTTGTCAGTTATCTCATTTTTGTTACCAAAATTTATTCAAAATCAACGAATGTCAAGGAAAGATTTATTCTTACTTTTATTATTTGGAATGCATGTTTTATCTGGACTGCTTTATTTAATAAGATTCTTTGTCACAGACAATATTTATTAATGTTTTAGCAAACCAAACTATTTACTAAATAGGGTAAATTGTCCTTCGGTTTATTCAATTTGCAATATTGCATTATAAATCAAGCCCATTCTTAGGGATAGTAATGTTGATGGGATGTTTGATAACAACTCGAATAATCCAAACAACCCTTTTTCCACGCCTCAGTTGATTGCTAAAATAAATGGAAGTATGAAAAAACCGATGAAATTTTTCAGCTAATTTTAAAATATTCAATTTATCAAATAGGAGATTAGGAAATTTGGATAGAGGAATAGGTATATTATATTAAAGGTAAAAGATTCTGTATTATGATAAAAAAGCTATAATTGCTGTGTCTAAAGTCACAACAATTTTGAAACGATCAATCAATTTAAATAACCTAAAAAGATTATTTTATTTTATTTTTATTCTATCAACCATTGTTCAAGGAATAGCATTTTGGAAAATTAGCGAATCAGATCTAAAACTATTGCAAGGGGATCCAAAGTATTACATCAAACTGGTTGATCAAAAATTAGAAACTTCAAATTATTATCCTGATAAATTTGACGAGTTTTCTGATTTTATTTGGAACCCAGGATTTATTAACATTGCAATGTTTTTAAAATGGATAAGCGGTAGTCATAAAACATTATATCTTTTAAATATTATTTGTTATTTACTAAGTTCAATTTTAATTGTAAAACTTGGGATAAATATTAAAGGCGAAGGTGTTGGATATTTAGGAGGCATATTGTATTTATCAGCAATAAATTATGCTTTATTAACTCCATTTTACATGACTCAAATTATCTTTGGATACTTGTTGTTAACTTACATTTTTTTAATTTCAAGGAAGTCAAAAAAATCTATAGATAATTTCTTTACAGGAATTACGCTTGGGGTAGCAAATTGGATTAGACCATTTGGACTATTTGCCTTAATTGCTGCATTTCCATTTTACATACAAAACAAAAAAATAGAATCAAATTCAATTATTAAAATATCTTTTGGATTTGTGTTTTTTATTTTATTAATTGGCTTTACCTCATCAAATTATATAGGGAAGTTTATCTATCAAACAACTACCTCAGGTTTAAATATGAGAATGGGAGCCATGCCAAATGCCGATGGTGGATTTAGAGAAGGAGCATACTCCATTGACAGCATTTCAAACTTAGCAAATTTTGAAAAGAGAGATGAAATAAGAAAAAGAAATGCAATTAATTGGATACGAACAAACAAACTAAAATTTATAAAGTTAATTCCAGTTAAAATTATAAATTACCTTGGATTTGATACATACTCCTTTGACTGTCTTAAAATATTATTTTTCAGTTATAGCACCACAAGCCTACTATTTATTAAGAAGGTATTAATTTACTTGGCTTTAATTAGACACTACCTCTGTATAATATTTTTTATTTTTGGCGCTTACATTCTATTGAAACAAAGAAGCCCATATGTATTTTTTTTCATGATTTTCTTAGCATTAAACTTGATGATTGTAGTTTCTACAGTAGGATTAAGTTTATACAGACATCACATATTTTTACTTTCCATCCCAATCACATCAATAGGACTTTACAGTATTATTAAGAGATTAATTCCATTGGATAATGATAAAAAAAATTGAAATTGCAGCCTTTGATTTTGATGGAACTTTGACTCAAAAAGACACCTTTTTAGAGTTCGTTAAATTTGTACACGGCAACTTCAACTTCTACTTAGGATTATTCCTAAATGCCCCTATCTTAATTTTAATGAAATTAAAATTACTAGATAATGGAATAGCCAAGCAAATGGTATATTCTTATTTCTTTAAAGGATTTGAAATTGAGAAATTTAACATTTATACACAAAACTTTAAGATAGAAATTGAAAAAATGATAAAGGCTGATGTGCTTATGAAACTAAAAAAACATCAAAATGAAGACTGTAAAATCATTATCATAAGTGCCTCCATTGAAAATTGGATTGAACCATGGGCAAAAAGTATAGGTATAGAATACTTAGCTGGAACAAAAATAGAAGTGGTTGATGGGATATTAACTGGTAAGTTTATTACAAAAAACTGCTATGGCAGAGAAAAGGTCAATAGATTATTGGAATATTTTCCAAATAGAATGGAATATACCCTTTATGCTTATGGCGACAGCGCAGGAGACAATGAGCTTTTAAAACTAGCAGATCATGCAGAAAAAATAACTTAATTTTTGAAGATCATCAAAAAATATCCGCTTTTAAAAAATAATAATACAAACATGATTATTGGACAAAATTATTTCACATCAATAAACAAACTCCTTAGAACACATCATTGGATTAAAAATTTGTTTATTTTCTTACCCTTGTTTTTTGCACAAGGATTTGGAAACATTCAGGATGTAATAAACCTAGTGTTAGCATTCTTTAGTTTTTCATTTGTTGCCAGCTCAATTTATATTCTTAACGACTTGAAAGATGTAGAGAAAGACAAGGCTCACCCTACAAAAAAAAACAGGCCCATTGCCTCTGGAAAAATTAGTCCGAAAACGGCTAAGTATTTCTTTATTTTAACACTCACACTTTCTGTAATTTTTGGTTTAGCTAGCCATAATCACAATGTCTTACTTTTGGTAATAGCAATATATTTTATTCAAAATATCGCCTATACCTATTACTTAAAAAATATCGCCATTATAGATGTGATTGTTATTTCAGTAGGATTTGTCCTCAGATTATTTGCAGGAGCAGTTGTAACTGGTGTATCACTTTCGTTTTGGATCATATTAATGACCTTTTTATTATCTCTATTTCTTGGGTTTGCAAAAAGAAGAGATGATGTCTTAATCCATTCAAAGGAAGGCACTAAATCAAGAGCTAATATTGGCAGATACAATGAAAAATTTATAGACTCAGTATTAACCTTAACAGCAACTATTACAATTGTTTGCTATATTATGTATTGTATCTCACCAGAGGTTCAATTAAGAATGGGAACCGATAAATTGTACATCACCTCAATATTCGTAATTGTTGGTATTATACGTTACCTCCAATCTACTTTAGTAGATGAAAACAGTGGAAGTCCAACCAAAATGTTACTAAAAGATAGGTTTTTACAATTAGTTATTCTAGGCTGGATTACAACATTTGCCTTTTTAATATATTTTTATGAGAAATAAAAAACTAATACAATTTGTATTTTGTACCAACCCAAGGTTACAACTTTTAAATCTATTGTATTTGTGTGAGAAATTTCGTTGGCATTATTTTCTAAAATTAACACTAAAAAATCTCCCCTATTAAGTTCAAATAGGAATACTGCTGCTGGCCTTTTTTTCACCACTTCATTTTAATCAAAACTAAGTCAACTGTGGTTAAAGGTGAAACACTCCTATTTTGAATAATATTAATACCATTTTTGTTATCTCTAATTCTTGGCATTTACAAAAAGAATAGATGTTTTATTAATTATTCAAAAGAAGGAAGCAAATCAAGATTTAATTTATGGATTTAAATAAAGCGTTTATAGCCTCAGTTTTAACCTTAACGTCAAGTATTAAAATTGTTTACTATTTCAGATATTTCATTTCACAAGAAGTTCAACTGAGGATAGGAATCGATAAACTATATGATGCTTGCCTCAACATTTGTAATTTTTAGAATCATTGGTTATTTGCAAACAACTTTGTTTGATGAAAACATCAACAGTTCAGCGAAAACATAACTCAAAGATAGGTTTTTACAAATAGTCATATAGGGGTGGATGCATCTTTAACCTAGATTACTAATTTATTGCCAATTCTGTAACTAATTACAAAAACAACAAAATGTAATTAAAAAGTTTGCTAAACATCTCAAAAATATTTCCTAAAACACTATGTCTAATAACATCTTCAAATGAAAAAAATATATTTGGGATACCAATTAAAATCATAATTAAAGATAAAAAAGATTTACTAGGTTTTACTAAAGAACGCATCCAACTATTAACAAAAAAAGTGATTTTTAGAAAACTTACTGGAAATGATTTCTCTAAAATATCTTCAGGAAACACAATGAAGACTGCCATTGAAGTTGAAACCCAATAAAAAAAAATTCGACCCAAATCACATGACAAAATCAAAAAAAATGGCAGAAGGCAAGTCAATTGAAAAATCAAAACTACTGAAAAAATTAAATTTTGACGGTCTGAAAACTTAAACTTTCCATCATTAAATGTACTAAAATAATTCGTCAAAATATAGTATACTGCTATTATTGCGAGCGGCCAAAAAAACATTGAATAAATACCGAAATTATAGCTCAAAAAATTCATTTCAAAATGGTAAATAAATGTTGACTTGGTTTCCCAACCAATAGAACTAATAAATCCATGAGAATTAGTTGTAACAATTTCATTTGGCAATCCCAAAAGACTAGCCCATGAGTTCCAAATAAATTGCGCAGTAATAAAATTGCCATGAAATTTTGATAGAATTATAAATACTATCAAACTTGGGGAAAAGTACCCAACAGATTTTAAAAAACTAATTAAACTATACCTTGATTTGGTAAATGGAATAAATAACAGACAGACAATTGGTATGGAAAAAAGTGCAAACGCCTCATGCACAAATAATGCAATAATTATTACAAGGTTAGCAAATAACACTTTAACTGATAATTTCCAATTCGACTTTAAAATCCACAAAATTAATATAAACAGGCAGATCAATAAATTATCTCTTTTCATCCAGCAATCAAACATATAAACACCTAAAAAAAAGCTCAAGGGTAATATGAACATTGGATATTTTCTTTTGAGGAAACTACTAACAAAAAAATAATTTACTAATAAGAGAGAAACTAGGCATATAATTTTTATCACTAATTGAATATTAAAATCAAAGTGACACTTGAAAAAATACAACAATTCACCAATTAAACCCCTTCTAACAAACCCACCTTGGTAATTAACAAGGTATTCTGAAATCTGCCAACTCTTATAATCATAATATAAAATAATTTGAGGCAAGAATTTGAATACAATAGCTATACAATAAATGACGAATAAAAAATTTAATATAATTGTACTATAATTTCTTTTAATAATAGGATACATTCCGTATTTGTAAATTGAAGAAAGTTTATATGAAAAAAAATTATTGTAATGATAAAAAAACTTTTAATTTTATACAAATATCATTTTATCCAATTGATTTTTAAAGAAAACAAATAATTAATGTAGCTAATAAAATCATGATTGTCTTTGTTAAAAGAATAGTAATAACTGGAGCAATTATGTCAAATGAAAAGACGTAACTATTTTTATTTAAAACTTAATTCATATAGGGACTTAAATGCAAAATAATTAGATATATGAACAGCTAGGATGGAATAAGAATAAACATAAAGTAAAGCAGCCGCTTTTTTGAAATTTAAACCCAAAACAACAATCCTCCACTGGAAAACAAAAAAACAAAAGCAAAAAGCACATAAGAAATAAATGCTACATCCTCCAGAAGAGGTTTAAGCATTCAAGATTTCAGGAAAAATTTAAGGAATAGGAATCAACCGTTACAATAAGAAAATTGCAATTACTAACAAAATTCCTCGTAAGCAGCCTTCAAATTTTCTGCAATCATTGCAGCACTTCTGCCTTCTATATTATGTCTTTCAATAAAATGAACTAATTCCCCATTTTTAAACAAGGCAATTGAGGGTGAAGAAGGTGGAAAAGGGAGTGTGAATTCTCTCGCTTTAGCAACTGCTTCTGCTTCCTGACCTGCAAAAACTGTTAACAATTCTGATGGTCTCTTTCCTTCGCCATTAAGAGATTCTAAAACACCTGGACGGGCAGTTCCTGCGGCACAACCGCAAACACTATTAAAAACCAATAATTGGGTACCTTGTCCCTTGCTTAATTTTTCTTCTACTTGAGTAGTATTCATTAGCGATTGAAAGCCTGCTGATTCTAATTGTTGGCGCATTGGCGCAACTAACATTTCTGGATATGCCATAATTATATTAATTCTAAATAAGTTTACAATATTGGCATAAAATTGTTTCAGAACCAACAATATCGAATCTAAATGACCAAATAATTATGGTCCGGTTTGAACCTAACGCTAACTTAATAGCTAAAATTAAGTTATCAATAAATTTAGCTTAAAATGACAAAGAGGAAAACAAATTAAATAAAATAACCTTAATTTTGCAGTTCATATCGAAATAAAACATATTATATGTCAGACGCAAAAACCGCTCTACCTTACAAAGTTAAGGACATCTCCCTCTCAGAGTGGGGAAGAAAAGAAATCAAATTGGCTGAAGCAGAAATGCCGGGATTAATGACTATTCGTAAAGAATATGGCCCGCAGCAACCTCTTAAAGGCGCCCGCATAGCTGGTTGTCTTCACATGACCATACAAACTGCTGTATTAATTGAAACATTAAAAGAATTAGGTGCAGAAGTTACTTGGAGTTCATGCAACATTTTCTCTACACAAGATCATGCTGCTGCTGCTATTGCTGCCGCTGGTATTCCTGTTTACGCTTGGAAAGGTCAAAATGAAGAAGAATTTGATTGGTGTATTGAACAAACGCTATTTGCCTTTGAAGGTGGAAAGCCATTGAATATGATTTTGGATGATGGTGGTGATTTAACCAATATGGTTTTTGACCGTTACCCGGAATTAACTGCAGAAATCAAAGGTTTATCTGAAGAAACAACAACAGGTGTTCACCGTTTGTATGAGCGCATGAAAAAAGGCACTTTAGTGATGCCTGCAATCAATGTTAACGACTCAGTAACAAAATCTAAATTTGACAACAAATACGGTTGTAAAGAATCATTGGTAGATGCTATTCGCAGAGCTACAGATATTATGATGGCTGGAAAAGTTGCGGTAGTAGCAGGTTATGGGGATGTGGGTAAAGGTTCTGCAGAATCATTGCGTGGTGCTGGTGCTCGTGTATTAGTTACTGAAATTGACCCAATTTGTGCACTTCAAGCTGCTATGGATGGTTTTGAGGTTGTTACCATGGAAGAAGCTTGCACACGTGCAAATATATTTGTTACAGCTACAGGTAATTTAAAAATCATTACTGACCGTCATTTTATGAACATGCGCGATAAGGCTATCGTTTGTAATATTGGTCACTTTGATAATGAAATCGATATGTCTTGGTTAAACAAAAACTATGGTTCAACCAAGTATAACTTAAAGCCGCAAGTTGATATTTACAATATTAACGGAAACGAAATCATTATTTTGGCTGAAGGTAGATTGGTTAACCTTGGTTGTGCAATGGGTCACCCAAGTTTTGTAATGAGTAATTCATTCTCGAACCAAACTTTGGCTCAAATAGAATTGTGGAACCACAGTGCTAACTACGAAAACAAAGTGTATGTATTACCTAAGCATTTAGATGAAAAAGTAGCTGCCTTACACTTAGAACATATTGGTGCTAAATTAACGGTTCTAGATACTGAACAAGCAGATTATATCGGTGTGAAAGTAGAAGGGCCATTTAAAGCTGAAATGTACCGTTACTAGTCGATAGCCAACAGACAATTGAAAAAACTGCCTTAGCGTGAAAACTGGGCAGTTTTTTTTTGTCTATTTTACGCTAAAGTAAGGTATCTAAATAAAATTTGAGAATAAAAACCAAAAAAAATGAAATTACCCTTTTAGAGTATAATTCAATATCAGAATGTAAAAGTTATCTGTTACATTTGAACAATAAAAAATGAAAAAAAATGAAATTACCCTATTCAAGTAAAATTCAATCTCAAAATGTAAAAATCGAGGAGTTAAGGCCAAATAAATCTTATGACCATTTGATTCAAAATAGAAATGGTCATTTAAATGCTATCATTCAAAATAAAGAAGAGTTAAAAAAATTCTTACACGAAAGATCCTGCCCTTGCTGCAAAAGTGCTTCTTATTCTTTCAAATTTGAAAAGGATAACCTCAATGTGGTTGAATGTAATGATTGCAGCATAATTTATGTAAATCCAATATTTGACGAGGAAAAATATAAAGAAGCCTACAAGAGTAACGAATATCAAGAAATTGTAAAAAAACTTGGGGAAGAATCCCATATATACAGAAAGAATCGATTTGGGAAAGAGAGATACGAAATAATCACAAGTTACCATGATACAACTTTACCTAAAAGAGTATTAGATATAGGCTGTTCAACTGGATTTATGTTGGACTATTTCAGAGATCAGAATACAGGATGGGACTCAGAAGGAATTGAACTTAATCCTTCTGCGGTAAAATTTGGTGTAGAGCGAGGTTTAAAAATTCATTGCAATTCCATAGAGGATTTCAATCCAACTGATAAATTTGCTGCTATTAGTCTTTTTGATGTTTTAGAACACTTGGCCGATCCTATGGGAATTTTAGAAAAGATTAAAAATTTACTTGTGGATGGAGGCAATATATTTATTTATGTGCCAAACTTTAACTCTGCCACTAAAGATATATTAGGAATTGAAAACTCTCATTTTATTTGGCCAACACACCATTTAACTTATTTTACACCAGAAAGTTTGAAAATGTTTTTAGAAAAAGCAGGGTTTGAAGTATTTTTTTGGGAGACCCAAGGTTTGGACTTATATGATGTGCAATGGTATTTGAATGAAAAGACAAATATGGGAACAGAATTTCTAGAAAAGAACATCGAGGCACTTCAATTTTATGTAAACGCTTCAGGACATGGTAAGAATTTAAGAATGTATGCTAAATACATAAAAAGGTAGAAGCTAGTAGTAGGTACATTTTTATTATTTCAGGGAAGCTCTATTAATTAGTCTAATTCAATTAACTACTAAACTGAAAAAAAGAAAAAAATCCAGTTATGTAGAAGCTAATATGTTCTTTATTTATTTTATGACACAGCTAAAACTATGAATTTATAATCATAAACTAGAAGATAAGTTCCTAAAACTCTTAGCTTGTAAAAACTTAATTTTAAAAATAATTTTATTTTGTAATTAAATTACCTTGAACAACCGTAAAATATTATATTGTTAGAGACCCTTTTAATAAGTTCATTTAACTTCCAGATTCAGATAATTGTATAATCATTTCGCATCCTCAATTACCTTATCCAAAATGGTTAAAAAAGTTTGAGCATCGCGGTAGCCTGGGTCTATAAAAACAGATTTCTTTTTAGGGTCTATAAAATAAGTGGTTGGGAAACCTGTGCTCTCTCCCCTACTCAGTTGCATATAAAAATCGCGGGCTGAATACGTTTGTCCGTCAATGTCATAAGTTAAATCTCTTAGTTCTGGGTTGAACTTGATTACAATAAAATGCTTGTTTAACTTTTTGATTACATCTTGGTTGGCATAAGTGTCCTTGTCCATCTTTTTGCACCAACCACACCAATCTGTATAGGCATCTACTAATATGATTTTCTTTTCTTTTACTGCTATTGGATACCCTTCATTCCAAGCATACCATTTTAAGGTTTCCTCCGATGGATTTTTATAGCCAAACAATAAAAATAAAATCATCACCAAGGTCAAATTTTTTACGATTCTCATAGCATTTATTTAGGTTCAAACCGAAACAATAATTAGACCAAAATTACTTAAAAAATTGTTTAATAGCAGGTGCTAACAATTCTAAGGAAACTTTTTCGAAAGGATGTGCAGTATGAGGTAAAACTATGAGCGCTGCATTTGGCAATTTCTTAAAGGTTTCTAAGGTTTCGAAAACAGAGCTAGTTTGATCTCTATCGCCTATTCCGAGTAGAACTGGATGTGAAATGCCTTGCAACTGTTGCTCTGTTAAGGTAACCGTTTCAGAAAGCTGCTTCATCATTTCACTAGTGCTTTTAAGTAATGATTTCCAAAGATGCATTCCATGTATAACCATCAAATTATTGGCAAAAGAGGGTACTTTCTCAAGCATTTTGTCAGCATCTAACATTCCGGCTTCCTTTGCAGTAGAGATAGGATCCCAATTAAACTTTACATTTAAGGTAAAAACCTTAGCAACTCTATTGGGGTGCAAATGCGCAAAATATAAAGCGGCATAACCACCCATGCTGAACCCAAATATGTTTATTTTTTCTATTTGATGCTTATCTAGGTATTGCAAAATATTATCTGCAAAACTTGGAAATGTTAGTCCTTGCACTGGTATTAATTCTCCTCCATGCCCAGCAAAATTAATGGCGTGACACTCATAACAATCATTGAGCATGCCCATAATGGGTTGGAATTGCAATTTAGTTCCAAGTGCTCCGTGCAAAAACAAGATTTTTTCCATACTGATTGAGGTTCAAGTTAGCAATTAAACACTATTTTCGCACAACATTTTTTTGATATGCTAAATTTTAACCGCAAACAATATAGCAATGAACTGCTATTAAACCTATACAAAGCCATCGTGATGCCCAGGATGATTGAGGAGAAAATGCTCATATTACTAAGGCAAGGAAAAGTAAGCAAATGGTTCAGTGGAATTGGGCAGGAAGCCATTTCAGTTGGTTTAACAGCCGCATTAGAATCGGATGAATATATTCTGCCACTTCATAGAAACTTGGGAGTATTTACTGGAAGAGATATCCCATTTGCAAAGTTGTTCTCGCAATGGCAGGGAAAATTTAATGGATTCTCAAAAGGTCGAGAACGTTCTTTTCACTTTGGAACCAATGAACATCATATTGTAGGGATGATTTCGCATCTAGGTGCTATGCTGGGTGTGGCAGACGGAATAGCTTTGGCTAACCTATTAAAAAATGAAAGAAAACTAAGTGTAGTTTTTAGTGGTGATGGCGGTGCAAGTGAAGGTGATTTTCATGAAGCCTTAAATACTGCAGCGGTTTGGAGTTTACCCGTTATTTTCTTGATTGAAAACAACGGCTATGGCCTTTCAACTCCAAGTAATGAGCAATTTAAGTTTAAGAGTTTTACTGATAAGGGTATTGGATATGGTATGGAAGCCTATCAAATTGATGGGAACAATATCCTTGAAGTTTATGACATTGTTAGAAACCTCGGTAATTCTATAAGAAGCAAACCACGCCCTGTCATTTTAGAGTGTTTAACCTTTAGGATGCGCGGCCATGAAGAGGCTTCTGGAACTAAATACGTTCCTCAAGAACTATTTGAAACATGGGCAAAGAAAGACCCAGTAAGCAACTTTGAACGTTATTTGCAAGAGGAAGGTGTTTTGAACCATGAAATTATTGATGAGATTAGAACTTCCTTCAAAAAAGAAATTGATGAAGGAGTTGAATCGGTATTAAATGAACCAGAAATTATTCCGAATACTGACTTTGAACTCAATGATGTTTATGCACCAGCCAGTTTTGAAGCCAATGGAAAAAAGATAGGGAACTTGCATGATGTTGTAATAGCACCAGCGAGCGAGAATGTTAGCAAGAAAAGGTATATTGATGCTATTAGCGATGGCTTAAGGCAATCTATGGAGAAGCATCCAGAATTGGTGCTAATGGGCCAAGATATAGCAGAGTATGGAGGAGTTTTTAAAATTACACAAGGCTTTTTAGAGCAGTTTGGAAAAGAACGCGTGCGTAACACTCCCTTGTGCGAAAGTGCAATTATTGGAGCTGGCTACGGACTTTCTATCAAAGGAATGAAAGCGATGGTTGAAATGCAGTTTGCCGATTTTGTAAGCGTTGGGTTCAACCAGATTGTAAATAATTTGGCTAAAAGTTATTACCGCTGGGGCCAAAATGCAGATGTAGTGGTTAGGATGCCAACAGGCGCTGGCGTAGGTGCCGGACCATTTCATTCTCAAAGCAATGAAGCTTGGTTTTTTCATGTTCCAGGATTAAAAGTAATCTATCCTTCAAGTCCTTCAGATGCAAAAGGTTTGTTAACAGCGGCTATAAATGATCCTAATCCAGTTTTATTTTTTGAACACAAGGTATTGTATCGCATGACTGAATTGGAAGAAGAAGTTTATGACGATTACTACATGCTAGAAATAGGAAAAGCAAAAACAGTAAAACAAGGAGATGAGTTGAGCATTATTACCTATGGCGCTGCGGTTCATTGGGCAGTTACGGCATGTAAAGAAATGCAAATTGATGCAGACATTATAGATTTACGAACGCTATTGCCTTGGGATAAAGAGGCAGTAGTTGCTAGTGTTAAAAAAACAGGAAAGGTATTAGTATTGCATGAAGATACTTTAACAGGAGGTATAGGGGCAGAAATTGCAGCTTACCTTTCAGAGCATTGCTTCGAAAATTTAGACGCCCCTGTGATGCGCATAGGAAGTTTAGACACGCCTGTTCCTTTTAACTTAGATTTGGAAGAGAATTTCTTGCCCAAGGCACGGTTAAAAGAAGCCTTAGTAAAGTTATACAGATATTAAGCGAATAACTTATACTTATAATAGATGACACGTTTATTAATAATAAAATAGCATTTAATAATTAATTTTATTTTTATAAAAACCATAAAAATGCTAAAAAAAATAAATCAAAATCTCAGCTTCCTTGCCTTTCTTCTAGTAATAGTTATAATTCATATTATTTGGCTTCTAATGGGAGAAAAAGTCTATATCACCATCTTCGATAATTTGGATGGAGACTTTGGTTATATTAAATTACTAATAGATTCAAATAATCTGTTAGGATTGAGGCCAAATGAACTTGTAATCGGATCAATGAATGGCATTGAAAGAAGCTTTTATCGGTCAGGATTAAACTTTACACTAATATTTTACAAATTGTTTGACTATGCTAGTGCATATAAATTGAGCCATCTAACAAATCATTTAATTGGCTATTTTGGAATGTTTTTATTGACTTATCATTACTTTATAAAAAATAATTTCTTTTCAGCCATTATAGCTTTTATTTTCGGAATGATTCCATATTATGTTAATATCGGAATTTCAGTATCTGGACAACCAATTTTATTATTTGCATTTTTGAATATTATTAAATTCAAAAGTAAATGGTATGACTGGGCCATTATTTCTATATTCCCATTCTTTGCAAATGCACATCATACTTTACCTTTTTATTTACCAGGGTTATTTATACTAGCATATTATTTAAAATATAAACATAATTTTAAATTACATAATTTTTGGTTTGGGATTTCTATTTTTATTTTGGTAAGCTTAATTGTAGATTTCCCATTATTCTATAATGTTTTTTTTAGTAAAGTTACGTCACATAGGGTTGAAATAAATTTGATATTAAAATCCTCAATTAATTTGAAATCAGCGTTTGGTTTTTTTTTAACTTCTTTAGTTAATGGAAAAACAGCCATTCATACTGGTGGATTTCAAACTTGGCCAATTGTAATTTTATTTATCTTAAGTTGGATAATAAATGGGAAACCACAAAAAACTGCTGCATTATTCATTACACTTAATATTTCATTCCTGTTAATAACGTCATTTTATTGCTACATACTATATCTGATGCCATTCAAAACATTAAGCATGGATCGCTTTTATTTTCTCTCGCCATTGTTTTGGTTCATCTCACTTTTTTATATCATCAATTCCTTCAATAGTTCAACCCTTTTTCACAAACTTCTCATATACATCTGTTTATTTTTTTTAACACTATTTACAATCAGAAACAATAAAGAATTCTCAGAAAACTTAAAGATTCTAAAAAATGAGACAATACATGAAGTTACCTATTCCCAATTTATAGACAAAACACTATTTTCAGATATCGTAAATGCTCTACCAAAAGAAGAATTTAAGAAATATAATTTTATTTGTATTGGTATGTTTCCAAACTTAGCACATTTATATGGAATAAAAACTTTAGACAGTTATCAAAATAACTACCCTTTGGCCTATAAAAAACAATTTAGAAAAATAATAGAAGGCGAACTAAATAGAGATTTGAAGTTGAAAAATTATTTTGATGGATGGGGAAGCAGGTGCTATGCGTTTTCATCTGAACTTCATGGTAACTTTATGGTCAATAAAAATGACAGCATTTCGATCGACAGATTGGAATACAATTGGCTGGCATTTAAAGAAATGAAAGGTAAATATATTTTATCAGCAGTAAAAATTAACTTGGTGAACAACCCACAATTACGCCTAATAAAACTATTTGATAAAGAAAATTATTTTAGACATATTTTTTTATATGAAGCTATTTAAACAAAGAGCACAAATAAGTATTGGTTAAATGTGTTAGTCGAAAAAGGACTGAAATAAATTTAGAAAAATATGAAGAATATAAGCATAATAATTCCTGTTTATTTTAATGCGCAATCTATTGAAAAAACGATTTTAAAAATAAAACAAGAGGTTATAGAAAAGAATAAAGATTATACTTTTGAAATTATTTGCATTGATGATGGATCTGGGGATAATTCTTATCAAATTTTGCTTGAAATCCAAAAAAAGGATAAAGATTTAGTTAAGGTCATTAAGTTCACACGAAATTTTGGTCAAGTTCAAGCAATTTTTGCAGGCTATGAGGCTTCCAGTGGAGCATGTGTTGTAAATATATCTGCCGATTTGCAAGATCCACCTGAATTAATGAACGAAATGATTTCAAACTTTTTTATTCAAAATATTCCTATCGTAATTGGAATTAGAATTGACAGAGATGAGAGTTTTTATAGGAAATTCACCAGTCAAATATTTTATAAATTGATGCAGAAACTTAGTTTCTCTAACATGCCAATAGGGGGTTTTGACTATGCATTATTAAGTAAAGAAGTAGTTAAAGTAATATTGGCAAACAAGGAGGCAAATCCATTTTGGCAAGGTCAAATCTTATGGAGTGGTTTTCCAATAAAATTTATACCCTACATAAGGAGGGAAAGGGCAGAAGGAAAATCGAGATGGACATTTGGCAAAAAGATAAAATACTTAATTGATGGGGTTTTAGCTTATTCTTACTTTCCATTAAGGGCAATTTCGGTTTTAGGAGGTCTATTGTTTCTAATGGGTGTGGTATATTCTATTATAATTGTGTTTCAATATTATTGGGGGAATGTTCCATTTAAAGGATGGACTCCAATTATGATTTTAATTTTACTTTTATTTGGCATTGTATTGTTAATGTTGGGCATCATAGGAGAATATCTTTGGAGGGTATTAGACCAGGTAAGAGGTAGAGCTGGATACCTAATTGAAAAATAAATGAGCGCTAACATTTGAATTAATTAAAAAGTATAAAGCATAAAAAACTTCTAAAATTAAAAGAATTCACTCGAGATTTTAAGAAAATTATATCAAAAAACAAAGATGATACCAGTAACCAAGCCTTTCCTACCCCCTGAATCAGAATACTTAACATATATTACAAGTATTTGGGAAAGGCAATGGCTTACCAATAATGGGCCATTGGTTAACGAACTTGAGCTAAGATTAAAGGAATACTTAAGAATTCCACATATTCTGTTTTTATCAAATGGCACTATTGCACTTCAAATTGCTTTAAAGGCTTTGAATTTAACTGATGAAATTATTACAACCCCATTTTCCTACGTTGCTACAACAAACAGTATCATATGGGAGGGATGCAAACCAGTTTACGTTGATATTGATGCGAACTCTTTAAATATAGATCCTTTAAAAATTGAATTTGCTATTACTGAAAAGACTTCAGCAATTCTTGCTACGCATGTTTATGGCAATCCTTGTGATGTTGAAGCAATAGAAAAAAAAAAAAAAAAACATCATTTAAAAGTAATATATGATGCTGCTCACTGTTTTGGAACAACATATAAAGGGAAGTCTATTTTCGAGTTTGGAGATATTTCTACGACTAGCTTCCATGCAACTAAATTGTTTCATACAGTTGAAGGTGGAGCAGTTTTTACAAAAAATGCCGACCTACTAAAAAAAATGTCCTTTTTAAGAAATTTTGGACATGATGGCTATGAAAAATTTAGTGACATTGGCATAAATGGTAAAAACTCTGAATTTCATGCAGCTATGGGTTTAGTTAATTTAAAATATATTGATGAAATTCTAATTAATAGAAGGAAGCTCTCAATGTATTATAATGATGCTTTAGTTAACTTAAAGTGTTTAAAACCAACGTTAATACATGACTCTCAATATAATTATTCTTATTACCCAGTTGTACTTGAATCCGAGGAAATTACTTTAAAAATGATACAGGTGTTAAATGACAATTGGATTTATCCAAGAAGATACTTTTATCCAAATTTATCTAAAATGCCTTATATCGAGGATAATTTTGTATTACCAATCACAGAATCAATTAGCAAAAGGGTGTTATGCCTGCCCCTTTTTCATTCATTATCTAAGGAAGAAATTGATTTAATTGCTAGTATTATGTTAAGAGTACAAAATAATTAGAACGGATAATGATTATTGCAGGTGCAAATAGACATGCCAAGGAGGTATTGGATGTCTTAGAAAAAAACGGGATTGTTCAAATAAGCTTTTTTGATGATTGGTGCCTAGAGATACCGAATTTTTTTAAGGCTTATAATGTTATCAGAACTGTTGACAAGCTAGTTGAACACTTTGTAAATACTAATAATCAATTTGTATTAGGATTAGGTAATCCTAATAATAGATGCATGATTCAAAAAAAAATGATTGAATCTGGAGGGGTTTTAACTTCTGTGATTTCTTCAAAAGCAGACATAGGCCGAAGAGATGCAGTAATTGGAGAAGGCGTTAATATTATGGCATTTGCCTATATTGGAAATTCATCTATAATTGGCAACTCAAGCTTAATTAATTGCCATAGTAGTATTCATCATGATGCGATTGTGGGTGAATTTTCTGAGGTTTCACCACATGCTTGTCTATTAGGGGGATCTCAAATTGGTGATTTTACATCAGTAGGAAGTCACGCTGTTATTTTTCCAGATGTAAAAGTAGGGTCAAACTGTCAAATTGGTGCTGGCTCTGTAGTTAGAATGAATATCCCTGATAACTCTTTAGTCTATGGAGTTCCGGGGAAAATCATCCATAAAAGGTAATCATTTTTGTTAAATCCCATAAGTGAATTTTTACTCGCTGTATTCAAGTTCAATTTTTTTAATTTGGAATTTTTAATCTATTGTTTATGCTATTTCTATTATGTTTAACCTAAAAAACTAAGTCAAAAAAATCTAAACAGAATTATTATTGAAATTTTTTTTGAATAAAGAATGGGGAAGCGGAGCTTGGTAGTTTTTAAGAATTCGATTTGAACAAAATTGTGCAAATTGTGCCTATTAATCCTCAAATTATCCCCTAATAAAAACAAGTTCATCAATTAATTGCTTTTCATTGTATAAGGTTTAAAAAAACTAAACTAGAATATGCACCTTGTCACCCTTCGCACTTTTCAATATCCTTTAGAAATTACTTTATTAAAAAGCATGCTTGAGGATTCTGGAATCCCTGTTTTTGTGAAGGATGAGTTTACAATCCTAATGAATCCATTGTATTCTAATGCAATTGGAGGCATTAAACTTCAAGTGCTAGAAGAAGACATTGAAAAAGCAACTGAAGTGCTTAAGGATTACGAAAGCGAGAATAACTCCTAAAATTATGCAAACAAAACAAACCATTGTAATTCTTGGGGCAGGATTTGCAGGCCTTTCTCTTGCAAAAAGTTTAGATGCTAAACTTTTTGATATTGTGTTAATTGATCGTTTAAATCACCACCAATTTCAACCTTTGTTTTATCAGGTTGCCGCTGCGCAATTAGAGCCTTCATCTATTTCATTTCCAATCAGGAATATTTTTAGAAACAAAAAGCATATTTCAGTGAAAATGTGCGAAGTCCTCAGCATAAATCCCACTGCTAAGTTGGTTCAAACCAACATAGAAGAAATAGCCTACGATAAATTGGTGATTGCCACTGGCTGCAAAACCAATTTTTTCAACAACGCTAACATTCAACAAAATGCCTTTACTTTAAAATCGACCACAGAAGCCATTCAGGTTAGAAATCATCTTTTAGAATTGTTCGAAGCACTTTCATCAAGTTCTCAAGAAAAAAGTAATCCGCGAAATAACATCGTAATTGTGGGCGGAGGGCCAACAGGAGTTGAACTAGCAGGAGCCTTTAGTGAAATTATTAAAAGTGTTTTACCAGAAGAATACCCTCTAATTGATGCAAAAAAAATGAAGGTGATTTTGGTTGAAGGAAGTGCTCATACTTTAAACAATATGAGTGATTTGGCCAAAGTTTCTTCTGAAAAATACCTAAATCAAATGGGCGTTGAAATTATTACAGAAACTTTTGTAAAAGATTATGATGGAAAAGTTGCCCTGCTTAGCAATGGCAAAACTCTGGAAACGTCTACTTTAATTTGGGCTGCTGGCGTAAGTGGCAATATCTTGCCAGGTTTAGTTGCAGAAGCCTATTTACCTAATTCAAGATATAAAGTAGACAGGTTTAATGCTATTTATAATCACAACGATATCTATGCCATTGGTGATATTGCTTATATGGAAACTCCGTTATATCCTAAAGGTCATCCTCAGGTGGCAAACGTTGCTATTAATCAAGCTAAGAATTTGGCAAAAAACTTTAAGAGAGCCTTACAAACTAAAGCGTCAAAAGAATATGAGTATTTAGATTTAGGAGCAATGGCCACCATAGGAAAAAACAAAGCAGTGGTAGATTTACCTTTTATGCGTTTCAAAGGATTTATCGCTTGGCTGGTTTGGATGTTTTTACATCTTATGCTTATTTTAAGTGTTAGAAATAAGCTAATTATTTTAATCCATTGGAGTTGGGCCTATTTCTCAAGCGATAGTTCTTTGAGGTTGATTTTTAGAGTAAAACCTGAATCAAAGAATAGTAATAATTAGAAATAGTTATTAGAATAAATTGAATCTAATTATTAGAATAAATTAGTGAATTATTTAATATATTCTATTTTTGAATTGATTTTTTTGATTTAAAATGAATATTAACCAGAATAAACCCATTTTTATGGTTTCATTTACCTTGGTAATGAATCTATTTTATTTAATAAATAAGGGTGTATTGGGGGATGTTTGGACACTCTTTAACATGAGTGAACAGGGAATAAAAGATCAATTTTAGCTGATAGAGAATAGATTCTATGATGGCAATTTTGATTTACTTAGCTTTCTTAATAGTTTCGGATATTGTCGTATCTTTATTTATCTTTTTAACTATAATAAGGGCACTTTTCACTAAAATCATATTAAAATCAGACCTTATTTATAAAACTAATTTTAAAAATTAATAAAGTTATTATCAAATTTTTTAAATATATAATTATTTATATTCTCGAAAATAAAACTAGATTTAAATTTTTTTAACACTCAAGTATAGGTTCAATAAACACCTGCCTTAAATTAACAGCTAAATAGATAATAAATGGATTTAATAGAAGTAAAAAATAAGAAAAATGAAAATAGGCATCCATGGGAGTTTGCCCGTTTTGAGATTCTCACCTTTTTTTTAAAAGATGTATTCAAGGGGAAACCTAATCCAACTATTTTGGATGTAGGTTGTGGAGATACATTTGTAATAGACTCTTTAAATAAATTATTCCCTAAAGCAAGGTACTTAGCAGTTGATACAGCCTTTACAGATGAGTTAATAAGTTTTTATAAATCTAAAAACAACAATATTGAATTATTTAAAAACCTAGATTTAATTCCAACTGATTTGGATGTTGATTGCGTTTTATTAATGGATGTACTTGAGCATATTAATGATGACAAAACTTTTTTAAGTTCCTTAGTTTATAAAAAGTTTATTGGTACTGGAACTAAATTCGTGATTACTGTGCCTGCCTATCAAAATCTATTTTGCAGCCACGATGTTTTCCTTGGGCATTTTAGAAGATATACAAACAAAAGCCTATCTAACTTAGTTAAGGGTGCAGGGTTAAAAACAGAACAAGTTGGTTATTTCTTTTTTAGCTTAATATTACCAAGATTGCTTCAGGTGATTTATGAGAAAATTAAACCAAGTGCAAAAAATTCTTCAGGTTTGGTTGATTGGGATAGGGGCAAAAACGTAACTAAATTTGTAAAAACTTGCTTAATAACTGATTTTAAATTTACATTCATTTTAAACAAAATTGGCATCAAACTGCCAGGCTTATCTAATTATTTGATCTGCAACAAATAATGTATTGGAGAATCAAGAAGTGAAGTGATCTATTTATAACCAATTGTCTAAATAAAAGAAAATAAAATAATGAAATTTATAAATTTCAATTTTCAATTTCGCTCAAAATGAAATCTTATTTAATTATTATACCTTGTTATAATGAAGCATCAGGACTTAAATCATTTCTTTCAGAAATTGAGTTAATACTATGTAAAACAGAATTTTATTTCACTATTTTAATAGTTGACGATTGCTCACTAGACAATTCTGCAGAGTTAATAAAGTCATTTGAATTTAATTCATTTAATTTAATTCTAAAAGCTATTTCATTAAAAAGCAATGTTGGGCATCAAGAAGCTATAAGGCAAGGTCTTGCATATGCTGAGAGTAATTTCAACTTGGAAAATGGTATCATAATAATGGATGGAGATGGTGAAGATGATCCTAATGCAATACTAAAGTTAATTGAAATTGAAAAATATGATATTGTTTTTGTAGAAAGGGGTAAGAGATATGAAAACATGAGATTCAAGTTAGGTTATTTTATATATAGACAACTTTTCAATATAATAACTGGTAAAAAAATATCATTTGGAAATTACTCAATGATTAGTGTTAAATTATTAAAATCAATAGCTAACCAAAATTTTATTCATTATCCCAGTTTTCTATACAAGCAAAAATGTTCAATAATAAAAATTAAATTTGACCGAAGAAAGAGAGTTCATGGCAATTCAAAAATGAACCAAAAGAGTTTGATTTTGCATGGCTTGTATTCACTTATAGAATTTTCGGAAGAAGTATTATACTTTTTAATGAGGATGACTGTGCTTTTTTTAATATTAGATTTAACTTTTGGTAGTTATATCATTTATTCAAAATATAAAGCCCAAACCGCCATTTTGGGTTGGGCCAGTTCCTCGATGCTTGGGCTTATAATCATTACACTTATATTAATTTGTACAATAATTTTAGGATTATTACTTGTTTCTTTCAAGAAAATTCTAACTCAAAAAAGCTATACAGACAATTGTAATATAATACGTTAATTGAGATTTAACTTTTAAAAACAACAATTTTATACTATTGACTTTGAATATACTTCTACAAAAAAACCTTGGCTACATAATTGTTCTAATCTTGGCTGTCATTGGTATTCTCACTTTTCAACATTACGGTATTTCATGGGATGAATATTATTCAAGGAGAGTTGGGTTAGTAAATTTTAATTATATCTTCAAGGTAGATAAGCAATTATTAGAATTTCATGACCGAGATTATGGTGCAATTTTTGAAATTCTACTTATTGGCCTCGAAAAACTCTTAAGAATTAATGACCTAAGAGAATTATACTTGATGCGCCACCTAGTAACACATTTTCTATTTCTATTTAGTGCAATTTATTTTTATAGAATTGGTTTACAAATCTTTTCAAATTATAGAATTGCCATAATGTCCTTAATAATTTATCTATTTAACCCTGTTATTTATGGGCATTCCTTTTATAATTCAAAGGATATTGTCTTTATGTCTATGCTTGTAATTAGCCTCTTTTACCTTTTGAAAGCTGAGGTTAGCAAACGTAATATTGACTTGTTAAAATTTGGAGTTGCATTTGGATTAGTAATTAGTATTAGAGTAATTGGATTAATTTTCTTTCCAACTTTTTTGGTCTTTTTATTCTTAAAACCTAGTCTTTTTAAGGAGCTTAAACCCACTTTAACAGGTTTAGGTCTTTTGATATTTAGCATTACAGCAACAGTTCTTATTTCTTGGCCATATTTATGGGAAAACACAATGAGTAACTTTTCTACAGCTATAATAAATATGTCAAAATTCGTTCGATATAAAGGGGAAGTTTTAGTTTTAGGAATTCAAAGAAAAAGCATTAATATTGGTTGGGATTATTTTTTTATTTATTTCTTTTTAACAACTCCATTAGCCTATTTAATCTTAGGATTAGGATATATTTTCCTTTCCGTTTATGGTTTTATAAAAAATCCAAAGTTGTATTATTTTTCTGCAAGTGGTCGAATTAAAATAGTTTTGATAATTTACTTTATCTCTCCAATACTTGCAGTAATTGTCTTTAAATCAGTATTGTATGATAGCTGGCGGCATTTATTTTTTATATATCCAGGATTTGTGCTGCTAGCCGGTTATATGTTAGAATTAATAGAAAAAAAAGTAAGATTAAATTACATGATAATTACCTTTTCTTTAATTATTTCATATGAAGTTTTTTTAGCTGTAAAAACTTTCCCAAACCATCATATTTACTTCAATCAATTGGTAAGTACCAAACCAGAATATATAAGAAAAAATTTTGAACAAGATTATTGGGGAACATCATTTAATCAAGCTTTAGATTATCTATATGATTATGCAAAAGAAGACACAATAAAGGTCCATTTTAAACCTAAAAATGGCCTTTTCAATTTATCATTATTGCCAAATGAAAAAAAGCAGAAATTTCAATGTGTAAGTACCTTTGACAGTGCAGATTATTTTGTTACCAATTATAGATACCACCCAGATGATTACATAGAATTCAAGAATAAAAGTATTTATTCAATTTCATTAAGGAATAGCAAAATATTAGAAATTTTTAAAATCAAACCATGATAGGAACTATTTAAGTTTATGATTTTTTAATTTTTTTAAAGTCATTATATAAAATTTCCCATGAATTAATATTATTAGATGATTTTTCTTTGATATAATTTTCTATGAATCTATGATAGCTTTTTTCATCATGTCTAATCTCAATTTGATGAATAGACTCAGAAATATCGAAACACTGAGCATTTAGAATCATTGACTTTTTCTTAATTATATTTCTAAATTTCGAATCATAGCTATTTGAGTCTAGAAACAAAATGCATTTTTGATACAAAACAGCATAATGCATAGAATTAGAAGTATGCCCAAATACAAATTTAGCATTCCGTATTAACTCATTCGAATGACCATAAAATACCTCTCTTTGCTTAAAAACATTCTCATTTAAATAGCTAACTCTTGGATGAGCACTTATTACCACCTTTATCTTAAATATATCTTCTACAAAGTCCATAAAAGCATTTAGCTCCTCGTAATAAGTTTGAGTATCGCAAAGTTTCATAGAACCCAATACTCCAAAACTCTTTAAATCTGGATGGTTCACGACTGCTTCATCAAGAAAAACACAATATTCATCGTCTAAAACTCTGGTATTACTATTTTTTTGCGTTAAATACACATCATAATCGAGCGCATGCGTTTTAATAGTATGAATTGGCAATTTCAACTCAGCTATCTTCAATAAACTATATGAAAGAAAACCACCTAAAATTACGCCATCATATTTTTTAGCCGTTGAATTTCTAAAGAAACTTACCCACCTAAATACTTTAAAATTAAGAAAGGCTATTAAAATCTTTACAAAGTAAGCTACATATAAATTATCGTGCTTACTTGGCTTATTATTAATTACAACTTTTATGACATTGGTAATTCCATTCAAATTAATTAGTTCTGAATTATGATATTGTCCGTTGAAATCAATTAAAAAGTCAGATTTTGTTAATATTAACATTTTTGCATTGAGTTCCATGTAACTTTCAAACTCTATATAATTATCAGATTTTAAATAATCTGGAGGTATATAGTCTTCATGGTACTCTTGAAAAATCAATTTTGAAATATTCCAAACTTCAACTTGCACGCCTTTCGAAGTAAAATAATCAACTCCAAATCTGAAATAATCACGCTTATTAAATTTTGCTATAGTTAAATATACAATTCTCATTAAATTAACATTCTATTTCGATTTTCAGTTCTTTCAATTGGTAGTATCTTAACATATTGGCCTAAAATTGAAAACCAAATATCACAAACTAATCGTCTGCTCAATTAGTTTGAACTTACAAGGGCCTAAATAAATTTATTCGAAAATAAGCAAATTTTTTTTATGAAAAAGGATATTTCTATAATCAACTCTAGCCAAGAGTATACCAAAAAATATGGCTTTTAATTAAATATACAAGCGTTTTTCACTTACTTCAAACAATTTTTAGTACCCAGATTAGGTAAAGATTAGCTTTAAAAATAAAGCTCCAGAAGCAACTTTAACTTTAATGAATTAACAAAGTTGGGAAGAAAATTTAATTCTAAAGTTTTTTAGAGGTAAAATATCAGTCCCAGTTTCCTCATCAAATGCCTTTTTGAGTCGAATTAAACCCGACCCACAAACTACTATTGGGAATTGATTTTTTATAAAAATCACTTTTCCTTCTGAACGATTTTCTATTTTAACATCAGGTTCTATCTCTGCCTCAATTACTCTAACCTTTTGCTTTCCATTAATAAATGTCGATGCTCCTTTATAAGGAAACGATAACGCATTTATAAGTCTAAGGATTTCATTTGCATCTTTTTTCCAATCAATTAAATAATCATTTTCATCACGCCATAAACTATAAGTAGCTAATTCCTCATTTTGTTTAATAGAGGAAATTTCAAACCCATTAACAAAACAAGTGAAAATACTTATTATAACCTCTACATAGTTTTTAGTAATCAAATCAATTGCCTTTGCAATAGTTATAGGATATTCTATTGGGGTTGAAGATTGAGAAATTATATCTCCAGTATCATACTCTTCTGAGGCAAAGATTGCCGAAACACCAATTTCCGTTTCTTTATTAATCAACATATTTACTAACGGTGCAAAGCCTCTATATTTAGGCAGAATAGAATCATGCAATACTATCAATTTCGAATGAGACTTTGGCGAAATTAGCCAACGCCAAGAAATTGCAATTTCATAGTCAGACTCTGAAAAAAAATCTTCATTACGTTCATAAAATTTGATACTATTTGATTTACAAATAAAAATTAAATCATCTGCATAATCTTTTTGAATTTGTTTATCTCTTCCAATAACAACCTCAGATACTAACTCAATAAAGTTATTTTGAATTAATGCCTTTAATACTTCGTAACCTTTTTGGGTCATTAAATAAAGTGTTACTTTCATAAATAATATAAATGTTTAGAAGAGAATCTTGAAATGATATTTAATTTGCCTCTATTACAATTTTAAGACTTTTGCCATGACAATTGAGAATGTAAATCCCTGATGCCAAATTTTTCATTGTCAAATTTCCATTTTCATCAGTTTGGTTTGAACCTAAAAACACACCATCAATGGAATAGCATTCAATGGTTTCATTTTTCCAAGATGGTATTGTAACATTGCCTTTTGAAGGGTTTGGGTAAACTAAAATTTTTCGGTTTGAACCTAGTTCTTTCTCTGGCACAGAGGTACTAATCTGCTCACAAATACTATCGATATACATTTTGTGAGCATTGATAAAGTCTGTTTGCCAAATATTAGCACCATATAAAACACGGTGACACCAAGGTTTCGCATTATGACAGCCACTATACCAATTTAAATTAATCGTTTTCCAAATAGAATCTGGAATCTCAAAGCTAACACTAGTAAAAGCATCTCCAGGCAAACCAATCATATAATAGCGCGATGTTTTTTGGCAATAATGAACCTGAAAGTAATGGGCAATGATAGAACTAATCCATTTTTGCCATGTTTTGCCTTTATCAAACGAACGCAAGACATCACTTTGGTAATAGCCATCAAAAAGCAATAGTGTATCTCCACCTAACACTTGCACCTGATTAAGACTTTTATGCTCTGAAACTGTAAAAAAAGAGGTATCAAGCGCCCAAGTTTGGCCTGCATCTTTGGTGACGAAAAGTTCTGTTGGAAAACCAATGGTTTTTCTTCCAATTAAAACCAAAAAATGGTTTTCATCAAAAAAGTCAACATCCCTAATATAGTAATTTGTATCCTTACCTTTAAAATCTTTGAGCAACTGGGTGGTATTGCTTTTAGTTGCATACAGCCTGTATTTGGAGGCATGTAAACTAAGGTTTGAACTTACCCAATAATTGGTAGTATCAAATACAAAGTAATTCCTTTGAGCATTTAAGTTAGTTAATGCTAAAAATACAAGGCTTAGCATTAACAAAAGTTGGTTTGGCTTCATGGGTATAAATTTATTGATTTACCCAATAATAGCAAATTCTTACACTAAATTCATTTTAATGCGCTTTGCAATTTCATCAATATCCGCCTTAAACTTTTTGTCTGTTTCCATAAGGTCGTTTACCGTTTGACAGGCATGAATTACAGTTGAATGGTCTCTCCCACCAAAATGCATTCCAATGGTTTTTAAACTCGACTTGGTAAGGTCCTTGGCATAGTACATAGAAATTTGACGGGCTTGAACAATTTCGCGCTTACGTGTTTTAGACTTTACCTGCTCTACTGGAATTGTAAAATAATCGCAAACCAATTTTTGTATATACTCAATTGAAATCTCTCTGGTATTATTTTTCACAAAGTTTTTGAGAATTTGTTTAGCCAGTTCTAGATTAACTTCTTTTCTGTTTAGGCTTGCCTGCGCCAACAAACTAACCAAAGCTCCTTGCAATTCTCTTACATTACTATTGATGTTGTGAGAAACATATTCAACAACTTCTTTATTTAAGGTAATTCCATCATTGTACATCATATGCTCAAGAATGGCCATGCGTGTTTCGAAATCAGGAGTTTGCAAATCTGCAGAAAGTCCCCATTTAAACCTACTTAAAAGACGCTCATCCATGCCTTTTAGGTCCTTAGGCGCTCTGTCACTTGTAAGGATGATTTGCTTGCCTAATTGATGTAAATGATTAAAAATGGTAAAGAAAATTTCCTGCGTTTTTTGTTTATTTTCTAAAAACTGAACATCATCAACAATTAACACATCAATTTGCTGGTAGTAGTTGATGAAATCCTGGTTAGAGTTATTTCTAATGGCGTCTACAAATTGGTTAATGAATTTCTCAACAGGTACGTACAAAACAACCTTATTCTTGCTGCTTTGCTTTATCATATTACCGATTGCGTGCACCAAATGGGTTTTACCTAACCCTGTTTCGCTAAAAATCATTAGTGGATTAAAAGAAGTGCCACCAGGTTTATTAGCAACAGCTAAACCTGCGCTTCTTGCCAATCTATTGCAATCGCCTTCAATAAAATTTTCGAAAGTGCAATTTGGGTTAAGGTTACTATCAATATTAACCTTTTTAATCCCAGGGATAATAAATGGATTTCTAATACTTGGATTTAGATTGATGCCATGGGTTGCAGTTTGCTGTAATTCTGACCTAGAACTAGTGCTACCAGGAATATTAACAATATACGGATTTGAAGTACTTGTACCATTCTCAACTATGATATTGTATTCAAGCCTGGCGCCTACCCCTAATTCTTGTTTAAGCGTTTTCTTTAGCAAACTAACATAATGCTCTTCCAACCACTCATAAAAAAACTGGCTAGGTACCTGAATGGTAAGCACTTTATTATCTAATTTAATTGGCCTAATAGGTTCGAACCAAGTTTTAAAGCTTTGTGCGGGTACGTTGTCTTGAATTAATTTTAGGATACTATTCCAAACAGATTCACATGTTTTTTCAGTCATTTCTTTGCCTCCAATTGCGTTCGTGAAAATGACTAAAAAAGTTCACACTACAAAACATTTTCAACAATCGTAAATTGAAAAACTGGGGGTAAAACATTTTACCCACTGATTTCTAACAGAAATTTTTTTTGTTTGAAAAAAAATTTTTTTGATTGCTAAAAACCATGTAACGATTTTCATAAGAATTTCTTCATAATAGCCGAAACAACCAATAAAATCAGCACTCAACAGACGAAACAATTTATTAACAAATCAAATTTCTTCAATGCTTATTGACTGTTCACCCTTAAGACGAACAGCTATATTTGTGTTAATAAATGGCTCAAAAGTTATGCGAATGGCACCTAAACGTAACCCAGCCCAGCCTACTTGATTAACCATTACATTTTTGTTGATAAGATTCTTAGCAAGAGCGGGCTCATTTAAAAAAGTATGTGTATGTCCTCCAAGTATTATATCAATGTGTTTTGTTTTCTCTGCTAGCACTAAATCACTCACTTTATTATTATTGTATTTGTACCCCAAATGTGACAAACAAATAATCACATCGCAATGCTCAACTAACTTTAAATGCTCAGCCGTTTTATTTGCAGCTTCAATTGGGTCATTATATACAATGTTTCCAAAAAGTTTCTCAGGCACTAACCCTTGCAACTCAATTCCCAGTCCAAAAACGCCAATTTTGAGACCTTTCTTTTTAAAAATTGAATAGGGCTTAACAAATCCTTCCAAAGCTGTATTTTTAAAGGAGTAATTGGCATTTACAAATTTAAATTGGGCATGGGGCAATTGTTTCACAATTCCATCAATTCCATTATCTAGGTCGTGGTTACCTAAAGTAACGCAATCATAACCCATGGCCGACATTAGTTTATATTCTAGCTCACCTCCATAAAAATTAAAATAAGGAGTACCTTGAAAGATATCACCTGAATCTAAAAGCAAAACCTCCCCTTCCTTGTCGCGTATAGATTTTATTAGCGCTGCGCGGTAGGCTGCGCCACCCATTCCTCCATTTTGTTTATCTATTTCTGGAAATGGCTCAATTCTGCTATGCCAATCATTGGTGTGCAGCACTAACAATGATTCTCTTGGACTTTCTTTAGCCAATAATTTTAAGGGAGTATTGGCTAAGGCTCCAAAACCCACAAGGTAAATGGTTTTTTGGATAAACTCTCGTCTTCTAGTTTTTTCTAATTCTGCCATCAATTACAGGTATTAAATGTGCACCATCCGTATCCATTTTATAGAGTGTTTCAATGAGAACATCTCTAAGCAATAAATTTAAGTCAATACGTTCAATTGGATTTTTTAACGCATCATACTTATCTCCGCCATTGGCAAGATAATCACTTGTTAAAACCCAATACTCTTTTTGCTCGTCAAAAGGTTGGCCTTGAACCAAAAGTGATTGAATTGCATTATCTTGAATTACTAAATTAATTCCCGCAACAGGCGCACCTCCAGAGGATGCAAGCATTTGCATTAATTCTTTGAACTTGCTCCCTTTAATTTTCACCAATACTAATTGATTTTCAAAAGGCATTAACTCATAAACTGTCCTTACAGAAACTTGTCCTTTATAGATAACAGGAATTCTAAGGCCACCATTATTCATCAAACATAAATCTGCTTGCAAGTTTTTACTTTTGGCATATTGCATCAAAACATCACAAACCATGTTTCCAAGACTTCCTTCTGGTTGGGACTTAGAAAAATCTCCTTCTGCAAGAATGAGTTCAACATTCATTAAACTATCCAATTTGTTTTTATAAGGAGCAATGGTTTTTAAAATACGTTCATCTGGCTTAATGGAGTCCCTGTGAATCCGATAAAATTCAGATTGAACACTTGCCACCTGCTGTTGAGAGTGGCAAGCTGCAAACGCAACAACAAGTATTAGAAATAACTTTTTCATATTATGCTCTGTATTCGCCAAAAACATTTCTAAATGTATCGGCAATTTCTCCTAGCGTAAGATTTCTTTCTACCGCCTCAATGATATGTGGCATTAAATTCCTACCCTCTTTTGCTGCACTTTCTAAGGCTACAAAAGAATCAGCTACTAAACCTGCATCCCTTTCGCTTCGCAGTTGTTTTAATTTTTCGGTTTGATCCAAGCGTATGCTATCGTTAACCTTAAACAACGGAGGCATTACTTCTTTTTCAAGCGAAAACTTGTTTACGCCTACAATAATTTTATCACCGTGTTCAATGTCCTTTTGGTAACGGTAAGCCGCATCTGCAATTTCTTTTTGCATATATCCTTGCTCAATTGAACTTACTGCGCCGCCCATGGCTTCAATTTTATGCATGTATTCCCATGCTAATTTTTCTATGGTATCGGTAAGTTCCTCAACAAAATAAGAACCTCCCATTGGGTCAACTGTATCCACAACTCCACTTTCATAAGCAATAATTTGTTGAGTTCTAAGGGCGGTTCTTGCAGCGGCTTCTGTTGGTAAACTTAATGCCTCATCAAATCCATTGGTATGAAGGCTTTGCGTGCCACCCATCACAGCTGCTAAGGCTTGCAAGGTAACCCGCATAATATTATTCTCTGGTTGTTGCGCTTGTAAAGTGGCGCCACCAGTTTGGGTATGAAACCTTAGCATCATTGCCTTAGGATTAGTTGCGCCCATTTCCTTTGTAATCTGTGCCCACATTCTGCGTGCTGCTCTAAACTTGGCAATCTCTTCAAAGAAGTTATTATGTGCATTAAAGAAAAATGAAAGTCGCTGTCCAAACACATTTATATCCATCCCCTTTTCTATTGCGGCTTGCAAATAAGCTTTTGCATTGGCAAGCGTAAATGCAATTTCTTGCACTGCGGTAGAACCTGCTTCTCTGATATGATATCCGCTGATAGAAATGGTATTCCACTTAGGCACTTCGGTACTGCAATACTCAAAAATATCTGTGATGATGCGCATGCTTGGCTTTGGCGGATAAATATAAGTTCCTCTAGCTGCATATTCTTTTAAGATATCATTCTGAATGGTTCCTGAAATTTTCTTAATGTCAGCACCCTGCTTTTTGGCCAATGCGATGTAAAATGCAAGCAAGGTTGAAGCAGTTGCATTGATGGTCATAGAGGTAGTTATCTTTTCCAAATCTATCCCATCAAAAAGCACTTCCATGTCTTTGATTGAATCAATGGCAACGCCTACTTTACCAACTTCACCTTCACTCATCGCATGGTCTGAATCATACCCAATTTGCGTAGGCAAATCAAAGGCAACACTTAAACCCATGGTGCCATTGGCTAATAAGTACTTATATCTTTTATTACTTTCTTCTGCCGTGCTAAATCCGGCATATTGCCTCATAGTCCAAAGTCTTCCGCGATACATGTCTTTTTGAACTCCTCTTGTATAAGGAAATTCTCCAGGCAATTCGGCGTCAGCTTTTCCAGTATATAATTCTTTGATTGCTATACCAGCATCTGTGGTGAATTTTTTTTCGCTCATCTTACTTAAGGTTTACCCAAAAACCAAATCAAATTCCTTCTTTATAAAATTAAGTGCTTTGGTACTTGGTATGACTTCAATTTTAATTAGTTGCTCAAAAATTGCTTTGCTTAAATCGAGGCCTACTGCACTTGGACCCAAATCTGAATAGGCAGTATTGATTAAATTAATGGTTTCTTCCTTTACTACCCTTATTACTTGCCAAGCTTGCGCCGAAACATACAGTTGTTGAGATAAATTATGATTAAACTCTGAATTGATAGCAGCAATCAATTCTAATTTAAGTTGTGAAGCGCTTATTCCTGGTTTATGAGTTCTCATCACAAGACTTTCTGGGTTCATTCTTTCCATTAATAGAATACATCTTTCATACGCTTGCAAACGCAAAGGTTGCATGGTTTTAAGTTGTTCTGATTTTAAATCTAATGCCCTCTTTTGGTATTCAGATTCAAAAAAAGTTTTAAATTGGTAATAGGTAATAATAAATACAATTAATGCGGGAATGAGATACTTTGTAATCTCTAAAAACACTACAGCAACTTCGTTCATCTTTGTTAGAAAATTTGCCCGAATATAATCCATTTCATTGGATTTGTTTTTTAAAATAGAACAAACTCATTTGACTTGTGAATTGGTTCAAAAAAAAGCAATCGCTAATCAAAATAAGATGTTAGTTTCGTTACTATAATAAGATGGCTAAAAAGGTAAAAGAAAATAAACTCATTTTCGGTGAAATTGAGGAGTTTCCAGAGAAAGAAAAGGTAGACGAAAAACGTCCCAAGAAGGAAAAAAAGGCAAATGAAAAAACCAAATTCTTTAAATTTTTGCTGGATGAACGTTTTCAAAAGTCGGCAGGAATTATTTTTATTTTTTTCTCCTTACTTCTTTTCATTTCTTGTATTTCTTTTTTTAACAGTTGGGAAGACGACCAAAGTTTGGTTCAATCTACCTCATTTGGGATGGTCCAACTTAATCAACCCAACCTAACCTCAAACCTTTTAGGAACTTTTGGAGCTTGGCTAAGTTATATTTTCATTTACAAAGGTTTTGGAGTTGCTTCATTTGCTTTTGTATTACACTTTTTCTTGTTTGGCATACTTCTTTTAGCTAAGCTTGAACCAATTCCAATTTTCAAGGTGCTTAGATACAGCTTCTTTGGAGGAATTTGGATTTCATTACTGCTAGGTTTTCTTTTAGGCGATTTATTTCCAGTTGCGGCAGGTTCATTTGGCTATTTTGGTAACTTATACCTTAAAACGCTTTTAGGAAGTTTAGGGACTGGATTGCTTTTAGCCAGCTATTTACTAATATTCCTAGTTGTGGTATTTAATATTGAATTTTATTCACCACAATTTAAGGCGAGTTCAGATACTGCAGCTTCAAACAAAATAATTCCACTTTCTGAAAATCTGGATTTGGTTCAAACCGAAACTGAAGAAGAAGAAATAGCTGTAAATGCAGATGATTTTGTATTAAAACAAACCCCAATAATTGCCCAAGAAGCGAACTTGGAAGAACCAGAAAAGACAATTATTGAGCTTGAACCTGAACCTCAAATTGAGCTTGAAGAATTTGTCACAGAAGAAGAAAGTTCAACCTTAATTTTAGACATTAACAATCCTGAGGAGTTAATCACAGCAGAAGAACCACAACTACCTGAAATAAATGCCTTAACTACTGATAGTGGTTTGGTTTTGGAGGTTCAAGATTTGCCTGAGGAAGAATTGATTGAAGAGGATGCAACCGCCCACATCCCAGACTTAAATACGCCTTATGATCCCACATTAGATTTTAGTCGTTACTTGTTTCCAACCATCGATTTATTGAACGAATATGGAGACAATAAGGGAAAGGTAGAAAGTGCTGAGTTATCAGAAAAAACAAGGATGATTGAGGACACCCTTAAAAATTATGGAATCGGTATCAAGAAAATTTCCGCCACCATTGGGCCAACAGTAACCTTGTATGAAATAATTCCGCAAGATGGCGTGCGCATTGCCAAAATAAAAAACTTAGAAGATGATATTGCCTTAAGTTTAGCGGCTTTGGGAATTAGAATTATTGCCCCAATTCCAGGTCGCGGAACCATTGGTATTGAGGTGCCAAATTCTGTTCCGGCCATGGTGAGTATGAAATCTGTGCTGGCAAGTCAGAAGTTTGTAAATGCAGAAATGGATTTGCCAATAGGTTTTGGAAAGACTATTTCGAATGAAGTATTTGTGGCCGACCTTGCAAAAATGCCGCATTTATTGATGGCTGGGGCTACTGGACAAGGAAAATCTGTGGGGTTAAATGCTATTTTAGTTTCCTTGCTTTATAAAAAGCATCCCTCGCAAATTAAGTTTGTTCTGGTTGACCCAAAAAAGGTGGAGCTAAACATTTACAAAACAATTGAGCGTCATTTTTTAGCAAAAATACCTGGAGACCAAGATGCTATCATTACGGATACCAAGTTAGTAATTCATACCTTAAACTCCTTGTGTAAGGAGATGGATGATAGATATGATTTGTTGAAAGATGCGCAAGTAAGAAATCTAAAGGAATACAATGCTAAATTTATCAGCAGGCGTTTGGCACCAACGGATAAGATTCAACATCGCTTTTTACCTTATATTGTTGTAGTAATTGATGAGTTGGCCGATTTGATGATGACTGCAGGCAAGGAAGTGGAGCATCCGATAGCGCGTCTGGCGCAATTGGCACGAGCCATTGGAATCCATTTAATTTTAGCCACACAAAGGCCAAGTGTAAATATTATCACTGGTACCATTAAAGCCAATTTCCCAGCAAGGGTTGCCTTTAGGGTTTCGCAAAAAATTGACTCAAGAACCATTTTAGATGCCAATGGAGCGGACCAGTTGATTGGAAAAGGAGACATGTTGTTTAGCAATGGCAATGACTTAATTAGATTGCAATGTGCATTTGTGGATACACCAGAAGTTGAAAAAATCACTGATTTTATTGGCAATCAACCAGGAAGAGAACCTTATTTATTGCCTCTCATTCAAACCGAAGGCGATGATGGAGGAATTGGAGGAGAAGGATTTGACCACAGCAACAGAGATGATTTATTTGAAGAAGCTGCAAAAATTATAGTTGTTCATCAGCAGGGATCAACCTCGTTATTGCAAAGGAGGTTAAATTTAGGGTATAATCGTGCAGGAAGATTAATTGACCAATTAGAAAAAGCGGGAATAGTTGGGGCATTCAAAGGCAGCAAAGCGCGTGAGGTTATGGTGCATACAGAAGCCGAATTAGAGGAAATATTACGAAACATGAAATAACTCATCTTGGCATGGTTTTTCTATTTGATTGAATTAATGAATATTTGTAGCGTGAAAAAAAGTATAATATTAATTGTAGTATTAATTTCTACAGCCTCGGTTTGGGCTCAAACCACTAAGCAAAATGATGCAGAAAAACTGATGGATAAAATCAGTAAACGTTACAAAGCCTTCAAATCAATCAAGGCGGATTTTATTTATACTGTAGAAAATAAACAACAAAAAAGCCAGGAAAAACAAAAAGGTAATTTACTAGTAAAGGGCAATAAATTCAAATTAGACATTGCCAATCAAGTTATCATTTGTGACAATAAAACTATTTGGACTTATAGCAAAGAAGTAAATGAAGTTCAAATAGATAACTATAATCCTAAAGAAGGAGCCATTCGCATTGATGACATTTTTACCATGTATGGCAAAGGTTTTTTATACAAAACTTTAGAGACAAAAAAAGAGGGAGGAAAAGAGATTGTAACCTTAGAATTGACGCCAAAAGATAAGAAGAAAAAGTTCTTTAAGATTAAGGTAGTTGTAGATAAGACTAATCAAACTATTTTAAGTTCTCAGGTATTTGACAAAACAGGAACCATTCATACCTATACTGTAACCAACCAAGTTCCAAATTTAAAATTCGACGATAATCAATTTATGTTTGACCCTAAAAAATATCAGGGTGTTGAAGTAATTGATTTGCGATAACTAGAAACCTCCACCTTGGTCAATTCGCACTGGTGAACTTGGTTCTTTAGGTCTGTCTTCCGAAATGCCTTTAATAATTAATTGCACACCCCCTTGGTTTGCATTTGAAACAACTGAAATACTCTTATTAAAAGCCCCTCTAAAAGTACCTGGATTATAAATTGCTTTTATCTTTCCTTTTTGTCCAGGCATAATTGGTTCTCTAGGCCATTCTGGTGTTGTGCAGCCACAAGACGGCTGTACATTGGTTAAGATTAATGGAACCTCACCCGTGTTTGTAAATGAAAATTCATAAGAAACAGCCTTTCCGTCATAAACTAACCCAAAGTCATGTACTACATTTTCAAAAGAAATTATAGGCTTCGCAGCTTCCTTTTTAGTTTGAGCAAAGGAGCTAAAGGTAATCAATAACAAGGTTAAAAATGAAATCGTTGATTTTTTCATGGTTCAAACATAAAAAAACCTGCATATTTTTTGGTATGCAGGTTTTAATTCTTTAAAATAATTTACTTGGTTTCTGTAGGTTTAACATCTCCTTTAAGGTAAAGAAGCACCTGAGAATTTTTAGCATTACTATTTACCGTAACACTTTTAGTAAAAGGGCCAGAAGCAGCAGCATTAAATGTAGCTTTTACATAACCTGTTTTACCTGGTTTAATAGGCTCTTTGGTCCATTCAGGAGTTGTACAACCGCAGCTAGCAGAAGCGCTAGTGATAATTAGGTTGGTTTTACCTGTATTTTTAAATGTGAACTCATAAGTAGCAGGAGTGCCTTGAGGAATTGTTCCAAAATCGTGTGTTTCTGCAGTAAACTTGATTTCTGGAGCTTTTTCATTAGCAGGTTCTGCTGTTTGAGCCGAAGTAGTAATAATACCGCCAATGGCGATAAGAGCAGTTAAAATTAATTTTTTCATTTTTTCTGTATTTGCTTTCTCAAAATAACAATTTCCGTTCCAAAGTTAGTAATACTATGAAATTAATCAAACCTTAGCTGCTTAAAAAATAGTTAATTCATC
Organism: Bacteroidota bacterium; assembly: GCA_027488905.1. GTDB lineage: Bacteria > Bacteroidota > Bacteroidia > UKL13-3 > UKL13-3 > B1. The sequence goes on along the minus strand of JAIYAT010000017.1, from coordinate 43,077 downwards.
AAAGCTGAGTATTTGGCATCCTTAGAGAAATTAGTTAGGTTTGGGCCAGAAATCTTGGATAATATGACTGTTGAAACAATGGCCTCGGCCAATACAAAATACAAATCAGTAGTATTAGAAGACTACAGAATTGCTTTCCAAAGCAGACAAGCTAGCCTAATCGGACGCAAGGAAGTGTTAACTGGCAAAGCAAAATTTGGCATCTTTGGTGATGGCAAGGAGCTCCCACAAATTGCCATGGCAAAGGCCTTCAAAAAAGGAGATTTTAGAAGTGGTTATTACCGTGATCAAACTTTTATGATGGCCTCTGGTTTGTTAACTGCCCAAGAATTTTTTGCCCAATTATATGCGCATACAGATGTAAATGCAGAGCCAGCAAGTGCAGGCCGCATGATGAATGGACATTATGGCACACGTACTTTAGATGAAAAAGGTAATTGGAAAAATTTAAAAGAACTAAAAAACTCTTCTTCAGATATATCGCCAACTGCTGGACAAATGTTGCGTTTGGTAGGATTAGCGCATGCTTCTAAATATTATCGTTCCCAAGCTTCAGCACTTGGAGAAAACAACTTCTCCAATAATGGAAATGAAGTGGCATGGGGAACCATAGGAAATGCAAGTAGCAGTGAAGGACATTTCTTTGAATCCATCAATGCCGCAGGAGTGCTTCAAGTTCCTATGGTGGTTTCTGTTTGGGATGACTCTTATGGTATTTCGGTTCATGCAAAATATCAAACCACCAAGGAAAGTATTTCCGAAATATTAAAAGGATTTCAAAGAGATGATAAAGGAGAAGGTTTTGAAATTTTTGTGGTGAAAGGCTGGGATTATGCCGATTTGTGCCGTGTTTATGAAGAAGCAAGTAAAATTGCCAGAGAAAAACACATTCCTTGTTTAGTTCATGTGACAGAACTTACTCAACCCCAAGGCCACTCCACTTCGGGCTCGCATGAGAGATATAAAAGTAAAGAAAGGTTAGCCTGGGAAACTGATAATGATTGCATCAAAAAATTCAGAGAATGGATTTTAGCCAATGAGGTTGCTACATTAGAGGAATTAGATGCTTTAGAAAATGAAGCTAAAATTCAGGTAAATGTATCTAAGAAAAATGCTTGGGAAAATTATCTAAATCCTATTAAAGCAGATTTGTCAGCAGCATGCCAACTGTTGGCGCAACTAGCTATGGTTTCGAGCAAAGGGAGTGAAATTGCAGCATTGGTGAACCAACTGCAAAACATTAACGAACCTATCAGAAAGGAAATAGCCGCTGCAGTGCATAAATCATTGAGGTTAAGCGCCAATGAAAGTTCAGTTGAACGCCAACAATTGATAAATTGGCAATCTGAATTTAAAGCTTTAAACCAAGAAAGATATAATTCTTATCTATTTAGTGAATCCAATGAACAAGCGCTTAAAGTTGATGCAACGCTTCCTGTTTTTTCTGAAAATAGCAAGGTAGTAGATGGCAGAGAGGTTTTGGTTGCTTATTTTGACAATTTATTAAGCCGCGACCCAAGGGTATTTGCTTTTGGTGAAGACTTAGGAAAAATTGGTGATGTGAACCAAGGTTTTGCGGGACTTCAAGAAAAATTTGGAGAGGCTAGGGTATTTGATACAGGTATCAGGGAACTTACCATCATTGGCCAAGGAATTGGCGCTGCTATGAGAGGTTTAAGGCCAATTGCCGAAATTCAATATTTGGATTATTTATTATATGGTTTGCAACCTCTAAGTGATGACTTAGCCACGCTTCAATACCGCACAAAAGGCGGTCAAAAAGCGCCGTTGATTGTTAGAACTAGAGGTCATAGATTAGAAGGTATTTGGCATTCAGGCTCTCCTATTGGTATGATTCTTAACTCCCTAAGAGGCATGCATATTTTGACTCCAAGGAATATGGTTCAAGCTGCTGGTCTTTATGAAACATTAATGAAGAGTGATGAACCTGCTTTGATGATTGAATGTTTAAATGGCTACAGACTCAAAGAAAGATTACCTGATAATATAGGTTCATACACCGTTCCGTTGGGTATCCCAGAAATACTTGAAACTGGAGACGATTTAACCATTGTTTCTTATGGTTCAACCTTAAGAATTGTGCAAGATGCTTTGCAAATGCTTAAAGAAATTGGCATTACAGCAGATTTAATAGACCCCCAAACCTTGTTACCTTTTGACATAAATCATGCTATTGTAGCCTCGGTAAAGAAAACAAATAAATTGGTGGTTATTGATGAAGATGTACCTGGAGGTGCGAGTGCTTTTATCCTTCAACAAATCTTAGAAGAACAAAATGCCTACCAATGGTTAGATGCAAAACCGCTAACGATAACCGCACAGCCTCATAGGCCAGCCTATGGAACAGATGGCGATTACTTTAGTAAACCAAATGCTGAGGATATTTATGATAAAATCCTAGGAATGATGCAAGATTATTCTCCTTATAAATTCAATTGATTTATTGTAAAGTTAACTTTCTATCTTTTTCTTTTCAAGGTTTTTGGTTCAAACCATTATTAAGTTATCATTTACTGTTTTTACTTCTGTTCAATTGTTTTAATTTGCAATGCTGTTTCAGCTATACACCAAAAACTAATTGATGAACAGGATTTTACAATTTTTGGCTTTAAGCCTCCTACCAATCTTTGCATTTGCGCAAAACACTGCAAGTCTTAAAGGTAAAGTAATTGATAAGAAAGATCAATCTGAATTAATTGGTGTAACGGTTTTAATCAAAGGAACTTCGTTTGGCACCGCTACAGATATCAATGGAAATTTTCTAATCAAAAACATTAAACCGGGTCAATACGCAATCGAAATATCATTTATTGGATATAAAAAAGTTATCCAAACTGACATTCGTGTTAAGGCTGGCGAAACCAAAGACTTAGGCACTTATCAACTAATTGAATCCACTGCAAATATTGATGAAGTTGTAATTTTAGGTAAGAAACCGCTCATTGATATCGAAAAAGGTCAAAGCTTAAACACCATCACCCAAGAGAATATTGAACTTGGACCTGCGCGTCAATTGCAAAAAATCATCAACACACAGCCTGGTGTCATTCAATCACCTGCTGGAGTTAGCATTAGAGGAAGTAGAACCTATGAAACGGGAACGTATATTGATGGCGTTTCTGTGACCGACCCTATGGCTGGAACAGGTTTTGGTTTAGACATTGGCGCAAATGCAATCGGAGAAATTGAAATTACAACAGGAGGCGTTGGTGCAGAAATTGGAGATGCCACCGCTGGTGTAGTAAGCGCTAGAACTAAAACTGCTGGAAACAAATTAGATGTAAGTGGCTCTTATAAAAGAGACAATTTTGGGTTCAACAATGACTGGATTAGCACTTGGAACAGCCAAGTATTAGAGGTAAACATTGGCACACCTATTTTTAAAAAAGCATTTGACGGCAGGTTGAAATTTAACACCGCGTTAAGGGCCTCTTTTACTGACGAGTTTTACAGAAACCCAGCCAATCAATTGCAATCTTCTGTGCTTCAAGAAAAAGGAATGAACCCAACCCGTTGGACACCTTTTCAAGATAATCGATGGAGTGGCTTTGTAAAGTTTAGCTATGATTTTAAAAAAGGAAAAATCTTAACTGGAACGGTATTAAGAAGTTTGTCTGTTAATCAAGATGTAAACATGTTGCGCATTTTTGGCAATGATGTTCCATTCCAACCTGGCTACCAATATAATTTTAGTCAGCAAATGGACAATGCCAATACCTTTACCCATGAGGCATTTATGCAAATGTTAAACTTTAAGCATTCTGTAAATAAGCGCTTAAGTTATAATGCAACTGTTTCTAGGTTTTTAGTGCAACTTCGTGCAGATGCCAATGGCAGAGTGTGGCGTCCGGTTAATGTAGACCAAGTATTTGACCCAGGTTCAATTAACCAGTTTCCTATAGAGGTTTTCCCTCCTACTGCTGGGGACAGTGTGGTGTATGTCAATCCTCCCTCTGGCTTTTTTAACAATAATGGAATTGCAACTTTATGGCATCATCATTATTTGGAAGAATATGTAGCCAAAGCAACTGGTAATTATTTTAGCAAAAACTCACTTAACAAACTCACTTTTGGCTTCGAAATGAAGTTCCAAGAAATGTTATGGATTGATATCGTTCGCCCTTGGATTGGCGCTCCAATTCAATTAGCTGACGGCACCTATTCTCAAACCTTTCGTTTAGGACAGCAAAGCGATGTTTGGCAAGTAAGTCCACGACGTGGAGGTTTTTTTGTTACAGACCAAATAAAGTACAAAGGCTTAATTGCCAGCATTGGCGGACGATTTGAGTATTGGGCTCCGGGCAAATATGTAGACGATGCCGTAGAAGACCCAAGAGCTCCCATTTTAGATGCGGTGAGAGAAGATTATAAAAATAGTTCCGTAAAAATTGGTAACCTCAGGTATAAATTTAGGTTCCTACCTAAAATAAATGCAACCTTCCCGATAGCTGAAAACAAAATGTTGTATTTCAATTATGGCCATACCACCATTTTGCCACATCCAAGTTTTATTTATCCCGGTTTGAACCCAAACTATCAGGACAGATCAACACTTTCGAGGGTTGGAAATCCTAACCTAAATCCAGAAGTTGATATTAGTTATGAAATAGGTTTAAAAAGTTCACTTGGTTCAAACGATGCTTTAATTATTTCTGCTTTTTTTAAAGACAAATATGACTTTGTAACTACAACATCAGTAATCATTAAAGACATAACTGGCAGAGAAGTATCCAGAACTATTAGGATTAACAGTGATTATGCGCGCACAAGGGGTTTGGAAGTAAATTACATCAAACGTTATAAAAACTGGTACCAAGGCCAGGCGGCGTTTACTTATATGGTGAGCACAGGCCAAAGTGCTTCTGCTAATGAAGCATTGAAGGATATTTTAGCCACTGGAACGGTTGAAGACACAAAAGAATATTACCTACCATGGGATGTTCCTTTCGATTTTAAAACCAATCATGTATTCAAAATTGAAAAGAAAGGTGGATTGTTTAATTTGCCTTGGCTCAACAATATGAGTTTTTATTTTGAAACGGTATTTAGAACTGGAGTTAGGTACACTCCATTTGTTTTTGATAGAAATGACCCTAGCACAGGAAGACCTATTTTTGTAGAAAATCCAGACCCAGATGCGCGTTGGAGTAAAATTGGAACGCCATGGTTTTGGGCAGATTTCACCTACAGTAAATATTGGAAAGTGAACAAAACAACACTAGGTTTCAACATCCAAATCACTAACATTTTAAACAATAAGAACGCTTCTATCATAAATCCAGTTACAGGCAGAGCCTACCAATTAGGAGATAATGTTCCGGATTCTTGGGTTGACCCAAGGTATGTTGATCCAAGATTGGGCGTGAGTGGTCCGCCACCTACAAATCCAGCTAGATTTTTGGAACAAAGGCATATTATGTTAGGCTTAACATTTAAGTTTTAAAACCAAACCTCAATACCATGAAAAAAATAAGTTTAATCCTATTTTTTATTGCCCTACTTAGCAATTTAGCCATGGCTCAATTTGCTTATAGGTCTGCAGTAACAACAGGCAATTGGAATGCCATCACAAGCTGGGAACGCTTTAATGGCAGCGCATGGGCAGCTGCAACTACAGGACAAATACCGAGTTTAAATGATACTGTTTATATTCAAACAGGTCACTTAATTTCATTGACTCAAAATGAGTCATGTTATACGCTTAATTTGCATAATACGAGTTCATCTAGGCTAAACCTAGCTGGATTCTTTCTTAATGTAAATGGAAACCTTGCCTGTTATAGTTCTGCAGTAAATGTTTTTCCTGTAACTTATACGGCATCACTTCCAAGCTTAACCACTTGGATTAATACCACAACTGCTGGGAGTGCCATTAGATTAGTTGGAAATACAAGGGCAGCAACAATTAATAGCCAATGGGGGAACAACCCTCCTGGTTGGGACTTAGTAGTAGCTTTGAACCCTAATCAAGTGGCATCGTTTAATACAGGTTTTAAAGCATCACGTATCACAGTAGTTTCAGGAACTTTACAAACCAATGGAGGAAATGATATCCGCCCAGATAATTCTGTTGCACTCAATGGTGACATCATCATCAATTCTGGTGCAAAATTATTGGTCTCAGGATCTTTAAGAAGAACAGGAACTGCTGGGGCACAATTCGACTCGCTTGTTGTAAATGGGATATTAGAATTAGCTGCCACCAGTTTAAGAGGATTAGATGCAGTAAACTTGGTTGTGGGCAATGGCGGAAAAGTTAGCATGACAAACTCAGTTGCTTACACAAGTGTGGTTACAAACTATGATTATAAAACAGGTAGTGCTTTAGAATACGCTGGCACAACAGCACAAACAACAGGTGGTGAATTCCCATCAAATTTAGTAATCAAAAAATTAATCGTTAACAATTCAAACGGTTTAACTTTTACTGGCACCCGCAGTATTTCCGACACCCTTCAAATGCTTGCAGGAAATATTACTATGCCTGTAACAGACAGCTTAATTTTAGGAACTGTAACCAATGCTACTCTACTGAGAACTAGTGGTAATTTTGTTGGAAAGCTAAACAGATTCATCAGCAGTGCAACAAGTGGCAATATTTTATTTCCAGTTGGTTCAAACAGTTTCTACAGACCAGTTAACGTTAACTTTGTTGCATCACCAATAGCAGGTGGTAATATCTCTATTTTACATGTAGACAGTGGCATTGGAGGTTCTAGTATCACTAGCTTTATCGACGGCGGGTACACTGTAAGCAGAAGGTCAAACATGTATTGGACAGGCTCTGTAAATAATGGTTTAACTGCCTTGAATTTAACCCTAACAATTGATGCAAATGGAATTTCAGGCATTAGCAATGCCACCGAAAACAGAATTGTAGGTTCAACTGATAATGGGCTAACCTTTGGTGCACCAGGCGGAACCCATGCTTCTGGAAGTGGCTCAACAGCTACCAGAACTGCTTTTCAAGTTATACCAGTCACCTTTAGAATGTACATGGGTGGAAATGCTACTACAAACCCATTACCTGTTACTTTACGCAGTTTTAATGGCCTATATGAAAATGGCGCTGCACGCTTAACTTGGGAAACTTCGAGCGAAATAAATAATAAAGGTTTTTTTATCGAGAAATCGAAAGACGGAATCAACTTTGAAAGCATTGGCTTTGTTGTCGGACAAGGCAATACCCAAAAATTAAGTCGGTATGATTTTATAGACGCAAATGTTTTTGAAATTGCCTTTTACCGTTTGGTTCAAAAAGACTTCGATGGAACTAGCGAAACAAGCAGTATCATTAAAATTAGCCGTGAATTTGATAACATTTCAATATCTCCAAATCCGTTTGAGGGCCTTATCAATGTAATTGCACAAGGGAGAAACACTTCAATTTCTATTGTTGTATACGATTTACAAGGCAAAGAAAAATTGAGTGCTACTGGATCTGGTTCTATGGTTATTGATGCATCATCCTTAGAAGCTGGTATCTATTTTCTAGCCATCGATAATGGCGAAGAAAAACAAATTAAGCGCATCATTAAAAATTAAATTGATTAAAACTTGAATATTAAAAATGCCAATGCTAGGGTTAACCAAGCCTCGGCATTTTTTCTTTAATTATAGCTTTGTTTGGTTCAAATTAGGCCTCTTCTTAGCCTAAAATACTTACTTTTGCATCATGATGGCAAGTGAATCAAAAAGCAGCAATTATTTTATAGCGCTTGAAGACAAATATGGCGCGCATAATTATCATCCTATTCCGGTGGTGATAGAAAAAGGCGAAGGAATTTTTGTTTGGGATGTTGAAGGCAAGCAGTATTTCGACTTTCTTTCTGCATACAGTGCGGTTAACCAGGGTCACGGGCACCCGAAAATAATTGAGGCATTGACTTCACAAGCCTCTAAAATAGCCTTAACTAGCCGAGCCTTCCATAATAATAGGTTAGGAGAATATGAAAAGTTCATCACTGAGTATTTTGGATTTGACAAAGTGCTTCCTATGAATACCGGCGTTGAAGGTGGTGAAACAGCCATTAAACTTGCTAGACGTTGGGGTTATACTGTTAAACAAATTCCAGAAAATCAAGCTAAAATTATCTTTGTAGAAGGAAATTTCTGGGGAAGAACTATGGCAGCCATTAGCTCTAGCAGCGACCCGAGTAGTTATGCGGGATTTGGACCGTTTATGCCTGGTTTTAGTTTAATTCCATATAATGATATTGACGCATTAGAAAGCATATTAGCCTCAGACCCTCATATTGCTGGATTTATGTTTGAACCCATTCAAGGTGAGGCAGGCGTAGTGGTTCCAGAGGAAGGTTATTTACAAAAGGTGCGAGAACTTTGCACAAAATATAAAGTTTTAATGATTGCTGACGAAGTTCAAACTGGACTTTGCAGAACTGGAAAAATGTTGGCTTGCGACCATGAAGGTGTTAAACCAGATATTCTAATTTTAGGCAAGGCTCTCTCGGGAGGCTTATTACCCATTTCTGCAGTTTTAGCAAATGATGAAATTATGCTAACCATTAAACCTGGTGAACATGGTTCTACCTATGGAGGCAACCCATTAGCATGCGCAGTAGCCACTACAGCACTACAGGTGTTAAAAGAAGAAAATCTTGCAGCAAATGCAGAGGCCATGGGAGTTGTTTTTAGAACACGCATGAATGACTTAATGGCCAAAACAAACCTAATAATTGCTGTACGCGGCAAGGGTTTATTAAATGCAATTGTTATTGAACCAATAAATGATAATTCAGGTTGGGAAATTTGCTTAATGTTAAAAGAAAACGGCCTTTTAGCTAAGCAAACGCATGGTAATATTATAAGGTTTGCTCCCCCTTTAACCATTACAGAAACGCAAATGCATGCAGCTTGCGATATTATTGAGAAAACCATTTTGGGTTTAAAGCAAGGCTAAAATAGTTTCTGTTTGCACTGCAGAATTAAACTAACGTTTGGTTCAAACCGATAAAAAATAAAAACATTAATACAAGTAAATTATTCCTTATTTGGTGTCTCATCTAATATAATAGATTTAATCTTTTGATATGTAAATGAAATGATGAGCAACACAATGCCAAGCAATATAAATGCGGCTATCTTACCTCCTTCAGATACATTTCTTATATCGTAAACAAACAACTTTAAAATGGTTAAGCCAATGAGCGCTAGCGCAGCTATTCGTAAAGGCTGATAGGCTCTTCTAATGCCAAAGCTTAACAACACAAATGCCAACAATCCCCATAAAATTGGATAAGCAGTTTTGTTGATACTTTGACTTAGTTTAGCAATCATTTCATATCCAAGTAGAGGGTTATTTTCTAGGGCACTCGCCACTTGCGCTTGAATATTAGTCAAATTGAATGAGAGCACTTGCCATTGCAACTCTGAACTTAGTAAGAAACATAACATAAGTGTGAGCAACCAAGCTGTTCCTTTATACCACTCCAGCTTTAAGGGTTTATATAAAAGTACCATTTGATAAACAAAAGGAATGAGGCAGAAATAATGAACGATATATACATAAGGTAAAACATTAGGTGCATCAATCAAATAATTTATCTCTCTGATATAGCTTAAACCAAAATAATAAGAATAACCCAAAAGGTTTAATACACCAACAGGCATTATTAAATTTTTAAAATATTGTGAATAGTTTTTCTTACATAAAAACAAAACAATACTGGTAAAAACCAAATGATATAAAAACTCAATTGCACCCACCTGAATGCTCATTGCAAGGAATTGATTGAGGTGATAATCTAATTCTGTATAACCAGCAAAATACATAATTGGCAATAGCAATAAACTTGTAGCAGTGATGTGTGTATCTCTATTTAAATTAAGTTCCAAAAACTTATGCGAAGTTTCTGATTCTTGCTTTAAAAAATACAAGTACAACAACATACTTAAAATAATACTCATTGAGCTGATGAATGCCGGATTAAAAATTGGCCTTAGGTTTTCCATTTGACCATAAACTTGGTTCCAATCCATAAACATACTGATGATACCAAGCAGCATAATTGGAATTGATACAAAACGATAAATTGTTAAATTGGATTTCTGAGCCAACCACAATAACATACTTGCCTCTGCTGCCCAAAAAAGGGTAATATAATTACCATTCAATTGCAAAGGAGCAGCTAGAGTTACAAAGGTTAGGGTTACACCAATAAGCAAATAAAACAGGTTTTTATCTACCCTATTCTGTCGACTTATATAGTAAGTTATGATAAAATTAAAAGCCGCTAAACTAATTGCAAAAATACCTTTAAACGCTGGATTATAAAGCGAAAGTATGGACAAGCCGCAGGTAAAATATAAAAAGGTATTGCTTAAAATTAAACTTAATTCATATGGTCTAAATGCTTGCTTTTCTTTTAATTGATTAATGAGATTGCTTAAAGTAAAGACCACATAAAAAGCAGTAGCAAAAAGCAGTGCGCCAAGGAATGGAATTTCTTTTGTGGAATCATCAACCAAAACATACTGTTTGAACCAAGTCCCATACATTAAGACCGTTAAAAAATAAGTTACTCCATTTAAAATGGACCAATTTCTATAAAATGCCAAGACCAATAAACTCGCATCTAAAATTAAGAGGTAAGTGAATAAAACTATATAATTTCCTTCGCCAGTGCTCACAAGTAAGGGTGCAATAAATCCCCCAATTAAAGATAAAATTGCCAATTCTTGCCTATCATACCTTAATGAAATAAAGACACTAAAACCAGTTACAACACACATTAAAACGAAGGTGGTTATTTGCGAAAAAATATGATAATCTTGGAAGGCAATGCTCAAAGTAAAATAAAATACCGCTACTCCACCCGCTACCAAAACACTACTAAAAGCAGTAAAGGTTTTACGCAACTTATTTGATAAGGCTAATAGTGCACCACCTGCCAAAAATCCAATGCCTACCCTGGCTATTTCGTTTATCCAGTTTTGATCAATGGCGTATTTCACAAAAAAACCAATGCCCAGAACTAGGATGGCAATACCAATTTTACTGATAAGATTTTCACCTATAAATCTCTCCAAATCTGGATTTCTTCTACTAAATGATTCAAACCAACTTAGCGGCTCCGTTTCATAGGATTTAGGGATTTCTTCACTTTCAAATGTAGGCTCCTCATACTCTTCCTCATCACCTGAAGTTGAATCAATTGGCAATTCGAAAAACTTAATTGGTTCACCAAATACAGATTCTTTCTCTACTTCTAGAACCTCAAGATTTTCTGAAATAATCTCCAAAGTTGTAGGGGCCAGTTTGGGTTCTGTTTCAGGAGTAATTTGCTTTTCAACTTCCTTTTCGATTTCAACTTCTGCATTGTTACTTACAACATTTTCCGCAATTACTTCTTTTGGAACACCTTGTTCTTTGATACGTTGTATCAGTCGACCTTCCATATTATACATATCGCGTCGCTGCGCTTCAAATAGACTTTTAATAGTATAATGGTGGTAAAACACAAGTATTAATGCCAAAAAAATTAAGAATGCTTCCATTTCAATGATTTTAGTCAAATATATCAAAAGTGTATTGAATTGTGCTTGGGCTTAAGTTACTTTGTTAAAATAGAAAATGTAAGACCATGAAATCAGATATAGAAATTGCACACGAAGTTGCTTTACAACCCATCAAAAATATAGCCGCAAGTATTGGCATTTCAGAAGATGCATTAGAACCTTATGGCCATTATAAAGCTAAGGTTAGGTTTGAACCAAACACTGTTAAAATTAATCAAAGCAATTTGATTTTGGTAACTGCCACCACACCCAATAAAAGTGGTTCTGGGAAAACAACTACTTCTGTTGCTTTGGCGCAAGGTCTAAACAAGATTGGCAAAAAGGCAATTGTTGCTTTAAGAGAACCAAGCTTAGGTCCGGTTTTTGGCATGAAGGGCGGAGCTGCTGGCGGTGGTTATTCTCAGGTACTACCCATGGAAGATATTAACTTACATTTTACTGGAGATTTTCATGCGATAACCTCTGCCAATAATACCTTGGCTGCCTTGTTGGATAATTACCAATACTACAACAAAAATAATCCAAACGGACTCAAGCAAATTGTATGGAGAAGAGTGCTTGATGTTAATGATAGATCTTTGAGATATATTTTAAGTGGCCTAAACGGCAGCAGCAATGGCATACCAACCGAAACAGGATTTGATATTACACCAGCAAGCGAAATCATGGCCATTTTTTGCCTAGCCAATTCTTTGGATGATTTACGCAATAGGATAGAAAATATTTTGCTTGGCTACAAATACGATGATGCACCATTTTATGTAAAAGATTTAGGCGTAGCTGGAGCATTGGTAGCCTTACTCAAAGATGCTTTTATGCCAAACTTGGTTCAAACCATAGAAGGAGGAGCTGCGTTTATTCATGGCGGACCATTTGCCAATATAGCCCATGGTTGCAATAGTATTATGGCAACCAAAGCAGCCATGCAACATTCGGAATACACTGTAACAGAAAGTGGTTTTGGTTCTGATTTAGGTGGTGAGAAATTTTTAAACATCAAATGCAGAACAGCAGGTATTGCACCAAAGGCCTGTGTTTTGGTTACTACCACGCAAAGCATTAAACTTCATGGAAAGGTAGATGAAAAGTTAATTAAGCAACCCAATATGGATGGCTTAAAAGCAGGAATTGTTAATGTGCAACGTCATATAGAAAACTTACAACAATTTGGACAAACAGTAATTCTTGCCCTTAACAAATTTGGTTTTGATATTGAAGAAGAAATTTCATTTATAGAAAATTGGTGTAAGGAAATGGGCGCCCATTTTGCAATTAACGAAGGCTTTGCTAAAGGAGGTGAAGGTGCGGCAAGTCTTGCAAAAAAGGTGGTTGAGATTGTTGAAAATCAAGCTTCAAAACCAATTGTTCATACCTATGAACTTAGTGATAGCATAGAAGACAAGATTTTTAAAATTGTGACCAAAGTTTATAAAGGCAAATCTGTTAGCTACGGAAAGAATGCCAAGGCAGCCCTAAAGAAAATTAAAACATTGCAATTAGAGTCGCTTCCTGTTTGCATTGCCAAAACACAATTTAGCTTTACAGAAAATGCCGCTCTAGTAGGTGCAGAAGAAGGCTTTAACATCCACATAGACAATTTGGTTATCAATGCTGGCGCTGGATTTATAGTGGCTGTAGCTGGAGAAATCATGCGCATGCCAGGTTTGCCCAAAGAGCCTGCTGCCAATGTAATTGATGTAGTAGATGGGGAGATTGTGAATTTGAGTTAAGGTTTCATTAAAATCCAGTTTTCTAGAAAAAGCTCATCGGCTGTTAGGTTACCAGCTACTGTATAATAGTTGATTTGTAGTGCCATTGAAGTATCTGCACGTTCTTTAACAACAGCTCCAGGTTGCAAAACAGAACTGTGTAAGAACCAAACTTGGTGATTTTCTACAATAATAAATCCCACATGGTTATCTAAGCCTACGATGTAAACATTATCTTCTTCCTTTTGCTTTTCGGTTACAAAATTGGGCAAGTTAAATGGAACATACTTTTTTATGTATTTGGGTTGAACCAAGGTTTTAATAAGCTTTTCCGAATAGGTTTCTGCCATAGCTACCCTATCTATTTTTACTCCCATATCTCTTAAGACAGTTGTAACAAAGTAGCCGCAAGCAATTTTACCTTTTTGCGGAACTTGTGTGGTGCCATAAAAGTCCCATTGCGTGCCATTCCAAATCGTAAAAAAATCCTTTTCAAGCAATTTTATAAAGGATGCTCGCGCCAACTTGATTACTTCAGTTTTATTTATGGATTGCTGGTATTGGGCTTTGTAATTTTTTCTCAAAGCGCTTACACTATCCTTCAACATTTGGTATCGCGTTTCAATTGGAAGTATGCTGTCGGTTTTGGGCTGAACCAATTGCGCTGAATGTGCATTGTTTATTAAATGATTATCCCTACAAGAAATGTTTGAAGCAAACAGCAGCATTATTAATCCAAGTAATTTAATCATATGACTAAAACGCAAATTTGAGAACGCAAAGTATTTTTCTAATTTAAGGGAGCTGTCTTCAACTTTCTATTCTGCAAATCCAAAACTTACAAAATATTTTCAATAATTTTTTGAACCAAAATTTGGAAATGTAAAAACGAAAATTAACTTTGCATCACAAAGTACTTTTAAAATGCCAAACCCAGAAGAACAATTAGAAGCCCTAAAAGACATCCGAAACATGATGGAGCGTTCGTCGCGCTTTTTATCGCTGAACGGACTTTCTGGAATTTTTGTTGGGCTTATTGCCCTTGCGGGTGCCGCTGCAGCATACATTTACCTTCAAACCAAGCAAGGAAATCTCCCCTACTTTGAATACGCAAAAAATGAACAAGGTGAAATGAATATTTCGTTTGTTTCCTTCTTTTTAATCGATGCCCTATGTGTGTTGGTAGCTTCTCTTTGTGTAGCAACTTGGTTAACGATTAAAAAGGCCAGAAAAGATGGCGAACGCATGTGGACAAGCACTAGCAAACAACTTATGTTTAATATGGCTATCCCTTTAGTGGCTGGCGGAATATTTTGTATTATCATGGTGGCTCAAGGTTTTACAGGAATGGTTGCACCAGCTACTTTAGTATTTTATGGACTTGCACTTGTAAACGCTAGTAAATTCACATTCGAGCATGTTAAGTTTTTAGGATTAATTCAAATTAGTTTAGGCTTATTGGCTGGCATTTTTATAAACCATGGCTTATTGTTTTGGGCCTTGGGATTTGGAATTGTACATATTGCCTATGGTATCATTGCCTATTTCACCTTCGAAAAAAATTAAGCCAAAGTCTTGACCAATCACTTCGACATAGCACAATTAAACAAAGCCTTTGAAAGCAGAATTCGACTTGGCATTATGTCTGTGCTTATGGTAAACGACACTGTTGATTTTAACACCATTAAAGACTTGCTTAAACTAACCGATGGAAATCTTGCAAGCCACATGACTGCACTCGAAAAGTTTGAATATGTAATAGTCAATAAACAATTTATCGGTAAAAAACCTAATACCTATTTCGAAGCCACCAAACTTGGTAAAGTAGCTTTCAAAAAACACCTCGATGCACTTGAAAAACTCTTAAAACAATCTTGATATTTTTTTTACAAATTCACTTTGAAATTCAAAGCACTTTTAAATTATGGAACCAATATTATTCTTCATTATCCCATTAGCATTAGCTCAAATTGTAGGTCTTGTTTACCTATTCATTAAAATCAGTAAAGGCATTCATAAACCTACTACCAACAACTTTAATGACTTTGAAAGTTGGTTTATCGATGTATTGGTGCTGCTTGTTTTACCAAGTATTGCCTCTCAAATAAACAACTATGTAGAACCAAGCGGCGACCTTAATCCAGGGTTTCACATATTATTATTACCTAAAGAAACACTAATAGGTATACTCTACAGCTATTACCTTGTTTTGATAGCATACTTCCTAAGCAAATCTTTATGGTTTAAATGGACACATCCCTCAATTCTATTTGTTTTTGAAACCACTTGCTTAATCTTAATAATCATAGCAATGATACCTTTCGTGATGCTTGCTATAAAGGGTTATATATTTTTAACAGTAGTTCCATTCTTAGGCATATTTATTTGCGCTCCCATTTTTATAACCCTGCTATTGTTATACAGGATGCGCCAAGCCCTCGCTTATCAAAATAAACTTAATTCAATATGATGCATACAAATAAAATCAGTCTGGTTGCGGCATTGGCCTATACCTTTCTCCTTTACCAAGAAGGCATTGGCCTTAACATTCTGCTGCTAAACATTCTACTCATCAGCCTTCTCTTTTGGTTCAACCCGAAACAAATGAAAGAAAAAACTCAACTAGGCTTAAGTGCAGCTGCACTGTTTTCTGCAACCTTTGCCTTGCTTCATGGGCATTTTCTTTCAGCCTTTGCCAATGTTATTTCCCTTGGCTTGTTATCTGTAAGTTTGGCTCTACCTAAGCTTTCTATTGCTGGCTATTTGGTTCAAGCACTTTATACTTACCCATCTAGTCCTATTGCAAAATTCGCAAACTTATTCAACAAAAAAACAGAAGAAGAAAACCATGAAGAAACCACCGAAGAGCAAAGTAATTCTAAGGTGAATTATAAGCTCATTACTGCCTTGAGTGCAATCATCTTTATTATATTCTTCGGCATCTACAGAAACATGAGTGCAGGCTTTGATCAATTTGTAAAACAATTCAATTTCGACTTTATCTCTTTTCCTTTACTGTTTAATTACCTATTTGGACTGGCATTATTAAGCACTTTCTTTAAGCCTATGTTACTAAAGAACTTTGCTAATAAAGAAAGCAACTTAAGCAGTTTACTAAACTATAGTGAATATCAACCTTACAACATTTTTGGAATCTGGGTAAATGAATCAACAGAGTGGTTGCTGGCCAAGGTAGTATTTGTCGGCTTGAACCTACTCTTGCTGCTGGTAAATGTGATTGATACTTTTCACCTAACACAACACATTATGCCAGAAGGCATAAGCTTTTCTGAATATGTGCATCAAGGTGTAGACGCCCTCATTTGGTCAATACTTTTTGCCATAAGTATAATTTTATGGGTGTTTAGAGGAAGTCAAAGTTTTAATGGAAACAAAACCAATAAAATTTTAAGTTATATATGGATTGGCTTAAATGTTTGGCTGGTAATTACAGCTGCGTATAGAAACCATTTATACATTAGCGAGGAACAACTTTTTACTTATAAAAGAATTGGTGTTTACTTCTTTCTTAGCTGTGCTACCATTGGGCTAGGACTAACCTATATCAAAATACGATACAAACTCAGCAACTATTTTTTAGTTCAAACCAACACGCTTGTTTGGTTTGTATTCTTGGTACTTTCTACAAGTATTAATTGGGACCGCATTATTGCCAATCATCATGTGGAGCGTGCAATACTAAACAACAAGTATGCAGATATTTCTTATCTATACAAGCTTTCTTATGCGGCCTACCCAGCCATTGCAAGATACTCCGACTACAACCTAAAAAAGGTGTATAAGGAAGTTATGCCTCCAAATCAATTAGCTGCGTATCCTTTCGAATCGCACATGTTGTATGATAGCATGTTGCACGAAGTAAACAACAAAACATGGAAATCGTACAATCTAGCAAATCAAAAAACCTTAGATGAATTACATGAAATCGCTAATTCAAAATAAAAACATGAAATCAAAATTAATAAACCTTAGCATCTTTAGCATTGCCATGGCCATGCTTGAAACCGCAGTAGTAATCTATTTACGTGCTTTGTTCTATCCAGAAGGATTTAAATTCCCAGTAGAAACAATTGGTTCAACCCTACTGATAACAGAGTTGTTTAGAGAACTTGCCACCATAATAATGTTAGGCTGCATTGGGTACATGAATGGCGAAACCAAAACAGAACGATTTACGGCATTCTTATTTAGCTTTGGCATTTGGGATATATTCTATTATGTATTTTTAAAAGTGTTTCTAAACTGGCCGGCGAGCATTCTAGATTGGGACTTACTCTTTTTGTTGCCTGTACCGTGGATTGGACCTGTACTGGCTCCTTGTTTAGTTTCTGCAACTTTTATTGGATTACACTTATTGGTGTTGCATAAAAAGAAACAAGGACAAGCCATTGTGCTACACAGAACATTTTGGGCATTGAGCGCATTAGGATTTGCGGTAATGTTATATACTTTTATGGCAGATTCAACTGCAATTTTAATTGAGATTTACAAAAAAGATATCAATTTTGATTTACTCTCTGGAATCAGAACCTTGATTCCAAAAAGCTTTAATTGGCCAGTGTTCTTGCTTGGTGAAATTGTATTTTTAGGAGCTATAAGCACGCTTATTAAAAAGAAATAATTTGTACGCGCAAAAAGAAAAAACCAATGTTATTCTAACACAAAAGAAATACCATTAACTTTTCTAAGCCCAACTAAACCTTTAGAGAAAGAAATATAAATATCTTTGATTTCACTTGAAAGAGATGTTGGAAATTTAGTAATAGGTAAATGAAAAATATCTGAATAAGTCTTACCATTTATGGTAGTGTCACCTATAAAAATATATCCATTTTGTGGAACGTTACTACCAGACATACTTGAGTTTATTACACGGTCTAAATCATGTAAATCAGCATCGAGCCAAAAGTAATAGTTTTGGCCTGCCTCTGTGCGTAAAATTCCAGGTTGGTTTTTTGAAGATACTGAAAAATCAATATCAAAATAATCAAATCCGGATAGACCATAACTTGAATAATCGTAATTCTTTTCCATATACTCACGATAAACTGGACAAGTAACTTGTTTTAACTGTTCCCCTTGATAAGTATTAAAATTAATATAGACATCAAAATCAATAATTTGACCATTTGATGATTTAAAAGACACTTGTTGGTATCCCTCCTGCAATGATTCAAAAAAAGCAACTTGTCTAGGATTTAGCTTCATTAATTTATTTTGAACATTATCACAACAAGCGCTCCATAAAGAGGCCATTGCTATCAATACAAAACAAACAATACTCTTATTTTTCATATGAATAATAAATTAGTCTTCCCAAATATTAAATTGTTTTAGTTTAACCTTTTCTTCAAAGAAAATTTTACTGGTTTCTTCAAAGCTTTGTGTATAATCGCTCACAAAGAATTGTTTATCTGCTTTGCTTAAACCAAATTTACTACCAGGATTAAGCAAATTATGCTTTTCTAAAACAGATTTAACGTGGTTGGCAACTACTTCACTGCTATCTATTACTGCTACCTTTTTACCATAAAATTTTTGAATCTCATTCTTAATTAATGGATAATGGGTACAACCCAAAATTAAGGCATCTATATCTCCCAATTTAGATTTGGAGAGATAAGAATTGATAATCGTTTGACTTATCTTATTGTTATAAAAACCTTCTTCAATCATTGGAGCTAGCAAGGGGGTAGCTAGTTGAGAAACATCAGCTACAGGGTCTAAATGAGAAATTCGTTTGCTATAAACATTTGAGCTAACGGTTCTTTTGGTAGCAATAACGCCAATTTTCTTTCTGTAATAGTTTTTAACTACAAATTCGGCAGCAGGGTCAATCACATTAACTACTAAATCTTTCATACCCGTGTGTTTAAGGACAGCCTTATAGCCCGCAGCAGAGGCAGTATTGCAAGCAATCACAATCATCTTGCAGTTTTTAAACATAAGGAATTCAGCAATTTTAAGAGAATAATGTTTAATTGCCTCTGCACTTTTCTCTCCATAAGGCATATGTGCAGTGTCTCCAAAATAAATTATCTTTTCATTTGGAAGTAAGCGTGTGATTGCGCGGGCAACGGTTAAACCGCCGATACCTGAATCGAAAATGCCAATGGGTTGAATAGGTTTAGGAAATGTAATCATGTATTTGCAAGGTAATAAAATAAAACAAAAAAGGCTGCCTGAAACCAGGCAGCCTTTTAAATTAATAAAGGTTAAAACTACAATATTCCTAGTTTCTTTTTAACAGCAGCTAAAACATTGGTATCATCTGGCTTGTATAAGAAACCTGCAACACTGCTATCCATGATGTAAGTATATCCAGATTCCTTGGCAACTTGTCCAATTGCGCCTTTAGCCTTTTCGATAATTGGCTTTAATAATTCAGCTTCTTTTTTACGAATATTTTCTTGCGCACTTTGTTGGAAATCTTGGATACGAGTTTGCATATCTTGCAATTCTTGTTGCTTTACATTACGAATTGCTTCAGGCATTGTTTTTTCGCCTTTTTGGTAATCAGCAACTTTCTTTTGAAACTCATCACTCATCTTTTTCAATTCATCTTCCAAAGACTTTCCAAAAGCTTCCATATCAGTATTTGCCTTTTTGTATTCAGGCATTAGTTGCATAAGTTCTTGTAAATCTACGTATCCGATTTTTTGAGCATTTACGTTGCTACCTGCCAAAATCAGCATGGCAAAAAAAGCAATAAGGATTCTAAAATTGTTTTTCATTTTTATTAGTATTTGTTAAATTATTTCTTTCTAAAATCATGCCATTTACTTGTCTCCAGTTGCTGGCTTTGTTTTGTCGTTTCCTTGGGTTTTATTTTTGGTAACATTAACGCCCAATTCTGCTAAAACCTCGTCACTCTTATCATATTTAGCATTACTGTACATCATAATTACCTCTCCACCTTTGGCAAATATAAAGTCTAGTGCACTTTGTTTTGCAATTTTTTGGCAAGCATCAAAAACTTTATCTTGGATAGGTTTTACCAATTCTTGACGTTTTTTAAAAAGTTCCCCTTCATAGCCAAATTTCTTGTTCATAAAGTCCTTAAGCTCTGTTTCTTTAGCCTTGATTTCGGTCTCTTTCTTTTTTTTAAGCTCTTCTGTAAGTAGCACTTGCTCTGCTTGGTACTCCTTTTCCATCTTATCGATTTCTTGCTTCATCGCTTCTGCTTCCTTTTGCCAATTTTCAGCGATTAAGTCGAGCTGCTTTTGCGCCGACTTATAATCAGGAAGCATATCCATGATATAATCCGTATCTACATAGGCAAAACGTTGTGCAAACAAATTTGAATTTCCTAAAAGAAATAGGAAAGCCAATGTGCTAAATAATTTCTTCATTTTCATATTCATTAAAATTGTTGACCCAATAAAAAGTGAAAATTTCCCCCATTAATCCTAGATGGATTAGGGTGATTTGGCGGTAAATCAAGCCCCCAACCATAATCTAAACCTATCATACCAAACATTGGCAAGAAAATACGAACACCTAAACCGTAAGAACGATTCACTTCAAAAGGGTTAAATTTCCTTTCATCCAACCAAGTTCCACCTGCCTCTAAAAACAGCAAAGGAAAAACCGTAGCTTGGGGATTTAGTGAAACTGGATAACGCAGTTCCATTGTATATCTATTATAAATGGTTGCTCCAGTTTGCTGATAGGAAGCGGTATTTGGATTGATAACATATGGTGTTAGCGAATTATCCTGATAGCCTCTAAGTGCAACCAATTCCCTTCCATCCAAACTAAATCCTGTTAACCCAGAGCCTCCTACCCAAAAGCGTTCAAATGGAGTAATGTTCATATTTGAATTGTAGGCACCCAAAAACCCAAAATTAACCCTCGTCATTAATACAAGTGGTCTTTTATTTCCAGCAATTTTATTGAACCAAGTGGCATCAAATTTCCATTTATAAAATTCTAACCATTTGGTATTTGGAATATTATCTTGATCAGAATAATCCTTTCCATTTATTAAAGAATATGGAGGTGTAAACTGCAAACTCAATGAAATGTTTGAACCTGTTCTTGGATAGATAGGCTGATCAGTTGAATTTCTGCCTAAAATAACCCTAAAACTTAAGTTATGTGATTTCCCACTTGGAATGGTAGCAAAAAATAGCCCTCCATTTTCATCTGGGTCATTATTGTATAACTGATAACTTAACTGATACTGAATTGTAAAAAAGTCATCTGGGAAACGCAATCTCTTTCCTAATCCAACCGAGGCTCCAGTAGTATATAAACCAGAACGCAACTCCCCTTGTCTGCCATTCGATTGTATTGAATGATATACTGAAGTAGTTAAAGAATTAGGTCTTTTTCCACCCAACCAAGGCTCTGTAAAAGAGGCTGAATAAGATTGAAAAAAGCTTCCATTTGTTTGTGCACGTAGCGAAACTCTTTGACCATCACCTGAAGGAATAGGATTCCAATATTTACTTTGACCTGCTTTTCTCACCGAAAAGTTGTTTAAGGTCAAACCTAAAGTACCCACAACAAATCCAGCTCCCCATCCTCCACTTAATTCTATTTGGTCATTTGCTCTTTCTTCAACAATATACTCAATGTCAACCGTTCCAGTATTAGGATTAGGCACTGGGTTAACATTTAAAGCCTCAGGATTAAAGTACCCTATTTGAGCTAATTCGCGAATAGAACGCGTTATATCCGTTTTGCTAAAAAGCTGTCCGGGTTTTGTTCTTAACTCCCGCAAAACAACATGGTCGCTCGTTTTGGAATTCCCTCTTACGGTTACTTTATTAATATAGGCCTGATTACCTTCCATGATTCTAATCTCCAAATCTATGGAATCCTTTTCAATGGCAACTTCTACTGGGTCAACCCTAAAAAACAAATAACCATCGTCCATATACAAAGTGGAAATGTCATTTCCATCAGGACTACCATTTAACCTAGAATCCAAAATTGACTGGTCAAATACATCTCCCTTCTTGATTCTCAAAATTCGGTTCAAGGTATCACTTGAATATTTCGAATTGCCGACATAGGTGATATTTCTAAAATAATATTTCTGACCTTCAAAAACATACAATTTAATTTTGATGCCTTTTTTATCTCTCCAAACGCTATCTTTTATAACTGTGGCATCTCTAAAACCAAGACTTAAATATTTATTAAGGATATTCTGTTTATCCTCTTGATAAAGGTCGTCTATGAATTTAGATTTAGTGAAGAAGTACTTCTTAACCTTAGTTTCTTTCAAAACTTTTCTCAACTTCCTAGATTCAACTTCCTTATTTCCAACAAATTCAATACTTGAAATAATAATTTTCTTACCCTTAAAAACATTGATTCTAAGTCGAACCATATTTTTCTTATTTTCCTCAGGGATTTGTTCAAAGGTTGCATAGGCATCTAAAAACCCTTTCTCTTCGTAATACTTTCTAATCTCCCTGTAGGTGCTATTAAGCACATTTTCTGTAACAATTTGCCCAGATCTTAATGTGAGTTGTTCTCTAAGTTCTTCTGCTTTGCCTTTTTTGAGCCCTTTAATGGTAAAACTTGATAGTCTTGGCTTTTCTTTTAAATAAATCTCGAACCAAACTTTGTCATCCTCTATTTTAGCAATTACAATTTTCACATCTTCAAATAACTTTTGTTTCCAAAGATTGTTGATTGCCTTTGAAATATCTTCTGATGGAATACGAATTTTTTGCCCAATACTGAGACCAGAAATAACAGCTAGTGCACTTTTGTCATAATACTCGGTACCAATAATATTTATTCCTTCTATTATATATTGCTTTGGATTATTATAATTTATATCCATGTAGCGGAGCGTGTCACCTGCAAAAATTTGTGCATTGGCAAAATTTGCAATTGTCAATAGAAAACCGAATATGACTAACTTTCTTTTCATGCTTTACTGCTTAATTGTTCGCTAGTTTTTCCAAATCTTCTTTCGCGCTGTTGGTAATCTAAAATTGCTTGGTATAAATCTTCCTCTGTAAAGTCTGGCCATAACTTTTCTGTGAAATACAATTCACTATAAGCGATTTCCCATAGCAAAAAGTTACTGATTCTTTTTTCACCACTTGTTCTTATTAAAAGTTCTGGATGAGGCATTTTATGGGTAGAAAGGTAAGAATTAACCAATTTATCATTAATATCTTCTTCATTCACCTTGCCATTTTTTACATCAACTGCAATATTTTTTATGGCTTGAACCAAATCCCATTTTGCACTGTAACTCAAAGCCAATACGAGATTCATTCTGGTATTTTGAGAAGTTGCCTCCATAGTGGAAGCCAATTGCTGCTGGCATTTTTCAGGCAAATCATTAAAATTACCAATAAAAGACAAGCGAATATTATTCTTTTGAAGGGTAGGAAGTTCCTTTTTCATGGTATCAACTAATAACTCCATCAAAGCTTTAACCTCAAAAGCAGGTCTATTCCAGTTTTCAGTAGAAAAGGCATATAAAGTTAAATATTTAACCCCAACCTTAGCACAGGCTTCAGTAATTGTTTTTACAGTAGTTACACCATTATGATGGCCAAAAATTCGGAGTTTCCCCTTGCCTTTTGCCCAGCGACCATTCCCATCCATAATGATGGCAATATGCTCAGGCAATTTTTTTTCGTCTATCTTTTCCTTCAAACTCATTTTCTAAATAGGGTAAGCGTGCGAAGTTAATAAAATCTAGCACACTTTATTTTCGTATTGAGACGCATGGCTATCGAAATAGTTGCGCTCATATACCAATCATTATGGTTGGAATTTCCTCTTTTGTACCCTTTTGCATACTGAGGAACACCATATAACTCTATTGAACGATCTGTTAATGTTGCATTTAAAACACCACTGTTTTCTAACCTGGATTGAACATCAGGGTAAACGGTACTTACATCATCCATATAGTCGGTAAATGTTTTCCTAAAACCAATCTGACTTTCAAGCGCAAAGCGGTTATTTAACATCCATTTAACCCCCATTCCAAAAGGCACTGCCATTGAAAATCGGCTATAAACTTTTCCTTCTGTTTGAAAATCTCTTAACTCATAAACCTTACCATCCATTACTGTTTGCGGATTGAAGACAAAGCCGCCTAAACCAGCAAAGAAATAAGAAGTAAATTTTTTGTCTAAAACAAAAGGTCCATATTTTGAGTAGTTGTATTCAAATAAAATGGCTCCTTCGCTAATTGGACTAAAAAAGCTCAAGTTTCTGTTTTTATTGAATTCGAAATTTTGGTCTGTACCAGAAACTTCCAATCTGTTGAACTCTGCCTTTATAGCCCAAGTATTATTAATATTAACTCTCATAAAAGCACCAGCTGTAAAATGAGATTCTGATAATTTAACTTTTGGAGCTAAATCACCCCAATAGTTGCATGCGCCGGCAGATAGTCCAAACTCTACTCTTTGCGCTGATAACATTTGAGCCAAAAAAGTGAAATAAAATAAAATTAAATTCCTTTTCATCAAAGCTTAAAAGGTTGGGCACCCTTGGCCTCTAAACCTTATTACATAAGAAATGGTAATACCAGCCATAAAATACATGTCGTTACTAAAGGTTTTTCTGTCGCTGCGCTTGAAACCTTCTTCAAATAAGTAGTCATTGTTTAAAGGGAAATCTAAATCTGGGGATACGTTAACATCAGGTCTTTCCCAGCTTCTATCAGACATTAGTAATCCAACCCTTCCAGTAGCGCCATTTACCACCGAATTAGAAGCATATAACCCACCAACATCATCCAAATAATTGGTACGAGTGAACCTAAGTCCAGCTTCTACCCCAATAAAAAAATCATCCCCAATTTTTTGTCTGAAACCTAGTCCTACTGGCAAACAAATGGAAGTTAGTGAATATTTTTTCAAGTCGTTATAGGTAGTTGAACCTTGCCCTTCTGTTGCTAACGGTTGAAGTTCAACCTCTTTGCCATCAAATGTGCTCTTAGGATTGAAGTGAAACAAACCAATTCCACCAAATACATAAGGAATAAATGGACGGGATTGGTAAGTATTTAAGTCCATTTTCCTCAAATTATATTCTGCATGAACCGATGCTTCATATATGTCAGAATAAAAGTTCAAGTTTCTGTAATAATTAAACTTAAAATCTTCTATTCCAGCATAGGAACGTGTTTCATCCTTAAAATTATTATCATCCCCAGCAACTCGACCGTATCCAATAAATCCTTTCATTGAGAAACGAGGCAAAAAATTATACCTTCCAAAAATTGAGGCAGAAAATTTTGTTTGATCCATCAAAAAGGTTTCATTGCTAAGGTCTCCAAGGTAATTGGAACCTCCCAACATTAATCCTACCTCAACATTTTGAGATTTTAATCCTGAAACCAAAAATAGGTTCAAGGCAATTAATATATAGCTTTTTGAAATGCGCATAAAGGCAAAAATACTGAAAAACATCAAATCACAAAGTTAAACGTCAGTAAAGTGCAAAATGATATGAAGAAATTTGCCTAAGCCTTGAAATTTCTATTGTCATGACCCCAAAGTAACTTTTCTCTTAAGGTATTTAGATAATTATCTCCATGAAAACGCAATAAGCAAATTTCAAAATCTGCCTTTTTAATGGCAAGTTGAGTGCTATTGTCTATACTTTCCGACCGAGAATCTAGTGTGGCTAAGAAACTGCTGCTTCTTCCTTCAATTTCAAAAGAAATTACGTTTTGGTCGGAAATGATAATTGGTCGAACATTTAAGTTATGCGGGGCAATAGGGGTAATCACAAAACTTTGAGAACTTGGATAAAGAATTGGCCCACCACAACTAAGGTTATAACCCGTTGAACCTGTTGGTGTTGAAATAATTAAGCCATCGCTCCAATAAGAATTTAAGAATTCACCATTGATATAGGAATGAATGGTTATCATACTTGAGCTGTCCTTTTTGTGCAAAACAAAATCGTTAAGCGCAAATTTAACTCCACCAAAAAGGGGTTTATTTGATGCCAATTCTAACAGGGTTCTTTTATCTTGTGTGAACCTACCTTTCTCTAATTCTGTAATTATTGCAGAGGCATTTATTGCGGCAACACCGGCTAAGAAACCTAACCTACCTGTGTTAATTCCCACAATAGGGATTGGCCTATCTAGCATTATTTCAACACAGTTTAATATAGTACCATCTCCTCCAATACTAAATAAATAATCGAAATTACCCTCTACAAATTCCTCATGGTTATTAAATTGAGGTAAATTGGAAGGTAGGTTTAAACCATTCCTGATACAATCGTCGTAATATTTTCTATAAACAGAGAAAAAGATCTTCTTGTGTTGGAGTTTTTCGAAGAACTCTTGAATTTCAGAAAACTTCTCTTCTTTAAAATATTTACCAAAAATGGCGATTCTCATGTTTTTAGGTGTTTAGGTACTTAACCAGCCATTTATACCTATCATCAAATGAATGGTTAGGATCGGCAAAACCACTACTAAAAGTAACCTTATAAGAAAACCTCTCTAAGCTAGCTATTACGTATGCTGGATAACTCGTATTTAGCTTAATAGAGATTTGGAGCATATTTGCCTCACTCTTTATTGGCTCAATCATTAAATGTATAATTTTTGCCTGATTAGCCTCGCAAATCCTAGCAATTTCTGCTAATGAATATTGAATTGCTTCAACCTCCAAAACAAGAATGGCTCCTTCTTGCATAAGGGCCGAATGCGCAAAAGATTGTATGGATAAATCTTTAAGATGAATTTGCCCTGCAAACATGCCGTCTTCTTGTTGCAAGCAGACTGTTGTTAAGCCTAATGATTGAAATTTACTCCAAACCTCCCAAATATGCAAATTGGTATTCACTAAATAAGCATCAGGTAATTGCATAAATTCATCTACACGTTTGCCAGGGTTTTCAAAAGCTTGATTGTAGGTAATCATGCCTATTATTTTGCCAGCTTCTACCACAGGCAATTCTTTCACTTGCCAATCTTCCATAAATAGCATGGCATTTTCAGAAGCGTCAGAGCGTTTTAATGGAAATAACTCTTGCGATACAAATTGAATTGCAAACATGACTTATCTATTGATTTGTTTGGCATAAAAGGCCGATGCAATTATATTAAAAGAAGCAGGCTGCTCCATCATAGGTGCATGGCCGCATTTGTCTATAAAATGTTTCTCCGAATCTGGGAAAAGCTCATGAAATTCATCACATACTTCTGGTGGAGTTATGGTATCTTGTTGACCCCAAATTAGGCAAACTGGCATTTTGAAATTTGGAATATCATTTCTCATATTGTGCCTAATGGCTGATTTTGCCATGGTAAGGATTCGCAATAATTTCCCTTTATCCTGTATGGTTTCATATACTTCATCCACCAATTCATCGGTGGTAGAAGCTGGATCGTAAAAGGTTTGACTGATTTTTTCTTTTAAAAACGCTTTATCTCCTTTACGAGGATAGGATGCGCCAAATGCGTTTTCATACAAACCAGAACTACCCGTTAACAAAAGCGTCTTAACCTTTTGTGGATGCTTTTTAACATAAACCAAAGCCACATGCCCGCCCAATGAATTTCCTAGAATATGGACCTTTTCAAAGCCTTTGAACTCAATAAAATCATGAATAAAATTGGCTAAGCCATCTACGCTTAATTTAAGAATATTCATCTCAAAGATTGGCATAAGCGGAATAACCACACGATGTTCCTTGCTAAAATGGTTCAAAACATCCTTCCAATTGCTGAGCGCGCCAAATAATCCGTGAAGTAGAAGTAAAACTTCTCCCTCCCCTTCATCAATGTAGTTAAACTTGCCTTCTTTGCGAATATGATAATCCATTAACGCTCTTTTGTAGGCCAAATATAGACAATTTATTATTTGAGCAAATTTAATTTTAGGAAATTATCCTGTGTTGGCTTGAACCAAATTTTAAATAAGTTTGTAACCAATAAATTGATTTGTAAAAATAAATGGCAAGTTCACTTTCTCAACTGCTCTATAAAATGAAGCAGCAAATTTTAGGGTATCACAGAAAATCTTATGCCCAAGAAGGGGAAGACCTTATTTTGGCCAGACTTTTTGAGCGTGATACACAAGGTTTTTACATTGATATTGGTGCCCACCATCCGTTTAGGTTTTCAAACACTTATTTTTTTTACAAAAAAGGTTGGACGGGCATAAATATAGATGCAATGCCCAATAGCATGGCTATTTTCAATCGTAAAAGACCCAAAGATATAAATATTGAAGCCGCCGTTTCGGATACCCCAATTGCATTAACCTATTATGCATTTGAAGAACCTGCCCTAAATACAATCGACGAGGAAGGATATAAATTTCATGCAGCAAATGGAAGTAAACTCGCTTTTAAAAAAGAAATATTCACTCAAAGGTTGGATGAAATTTTAACCAAGCATTTGCCCTTAAACCAAGCCATTAGCTTTATGAGTGTAGATGTAGAAGGACATGATTTACAGGTTTTAAAATCTAATGATTGGAGTCGGTTCAGACCAAAAATAGTTTTAGCTGAGGTATTACTTAAGCATATGGATGAAATAATGAATGATAAAGTACATCATTATTTAACACAACAAGGGTATACTTTAGTTGCAAAATCTGTGAACACTTGTTTTTATAAAGACTCCAAAATTTAGTTTTTGTTGGATGAAAAAACCACAAGTCTTAATTGATGATGAAATTTTTATTCGCCAAAGATTTGGGGGTGTAAGCAGAATTTTTATCGAAATTCTAAATGCTAGAAATAAATTTACTAAAGCAGATATAAATTTCCAAAACCTTTATTCTGAAAATGAATATTTGCAAGAAGCTGGATTAAGTAAATTTAAACCTTATTTAAAAAATCACCAATTCCCCTTAAAAGGTAAAACAATCCGATTCTTAATTGGTAATTTGAGTCATTTTATGACCAATCGAAAACTAAAATCTGGAAGCATCAGCATTTTTCACCCAAGCTTTTATTCAAATTACTTTTTTTCTGCTCTACCCAAGGCTACAAAACTGGTTTTTACGCTGCACGATCTGACCCATGAAAAGAGCAATGACTCCTTGGCCCTTATAAAAAAGCAAAATTTGGAACGTGCTGATCATATCATTGTGGTGTCGGGTCAAACCAAAAAAGAAATGGAAGAATATTACCCATTTACAAAAAACAAACAGGTTAGCATTATTCATTTGGCACAAAACCTTCCTGAACAAAGTACTCCTATAAAAAATCTGCCAAATAATTACCTATTGTTTGTGGGAGAGCGCAGTCACTATAAAAATTTTAATACTTTACTCAATGCATTTGGCAGTTTATCTGAAGACTTTCCAGAATTAAATTTGGTATGTTGTGGTGGACAAGCGTTATCAAATCAAGAAAAACAAATCATTTCAAGGTTGAACCTAACTCAGAAAGTATTTCATTACAAATTGACAGATGCTGAATTAAAGTACGCGTATCAAAATGCGCAGGTTTTTGTATATCCAAGTTTTAACGAAGGCTTTGGTATTCCAACCCTTGAAGCTATGAAATGTTTAACACCCACTATTTTGAGCGATATTCCAGTATTTAGAGAAGTAGCAGCTGATGCTGCCTTATACTTTAACCCTAATGACGAAGAAGATCTTGCAAGCAAAATAAAATTGATATTAACAAATGCTTTGGTTCAAACCGAACTAAGAAGTAAAGCTGTAAAGAGAAGCGCTGATTTTAGCTGGGAGAATCATTTACGAAAAACATTTGAAGTTTATCAATCCCTGCTTTAATGAACGTTTTACTAATTGATAATTTTGACTCTTTCACCTACATGCTGAAAGATTATATAGAGCAATCTGGCGGTACTTGTGAGGTGTTTAGGAATGACATTTCCTTGGATTTGATTAATCCTTTGGCTTATGATGCACTCGTGATTTCGCCTGGACCAGGAACGCCACTTGAAGCTGGTAATACCATGGATATTCTTGCGCTTACGGCAGGTAAAACACCCATCTTAGGTGTATGTTTAGGCCATCAAGCAATTGGATTATTCTTTGGGGCAAAGCTAATTAAAGGGTTAAAGCCCATGCATGGAAAAGTTAGTATAATTGAACACAACGACGATGCCTTGTTTTTGGATTTACCCACCCAATTCAATGCTACAAGATATCATTCATTGGTTATAAAAGAATTACCAGAATGTTTGAACCAATTAGCTATAAGTGTAGAGGATAACGAAATAATGGCTATTTCCCACGTTGAATTGCCTATTTATGGCATTCAATTTCATCCAGAATCTTGTTTAAGTGAAGGCGGTTTAACCTTAATTCAAAACTTTTTGGGATTGGCTAGCTTAAGCAATCAAGATTAGTGGCATTCACTTGATTCTATGGTGTTGCTTTGAAGTTGTGGACTTAAATATGGAATTCCCAAGTTTAGTCCACGAACAATAAAAATCACCCCAATTAAAATGGCGAAAATGGGCGTTAAGCGAGAGAAATTAGAGCGTACTTTTTGAGACAAAAACTGACCAACAATAGACACACCAAACATCATGGGAAGCGTACCTAATCCAAACAATGCCATAAAAATTGCTCCATCTAGGAGATTTTGGGTAACGCTTGAACCAACTAAAGCAAGGTAAACAAAGCCACAAGGCAACAAACCATTTAGTAAACCTATACTCAATAAAGAGGTATAAGAAGCATTTCCCATTAATTTTGAAAAGTATCCTTTTCCTAACCAAGAAAGCGGTTGAAACTTAATTACCCGCAAACCCAAATATTGATACAAAGCCCATAAAAGTATTAAAATGCCTGCTGCAATACTAAGACCTTGTTGGATGCCTGCGAGTTTTAGTCCTGAACCAAACAGGCCCATTAATAAGCCTAAAAAGGAGTAGGTAACTATTCTACCGAGGTTATAAATGAACCTACCTAAATAAAAATTTAAATTTCCAGTTTGCTTAAAAGGCAAAGCGAATGCAATAGGGCCGCACATTCCAGCACAATGAAAACTACCTAAAATTCCTGTAATAAATGCTGTAAAGAACAACATTACTTGCTAATGGGTTTTTCGATTTTATAACGTTTACCGTCTCTTGTCCAAGTGAATTTAAGCGTCCATTTACCTGGATTTAGCGTATGAAGAGGAAACTGAAATTCTTTTTTAGAAGGAATGGAAATCTCAGCTTCTGTGTCTTCCTTATCATTTGAAGGCCTATAAAAAGTAAGTTTTCCATTAGGGATATCGGCACTTGAAACATTTAATACTACCAGATTCTGGTTACCGCTATCATCCTTAAAAACATTAAATTGAACCATGGTATCGGTATGCGCACTGTTGTTAATTTCGTCTTGGTAATTGAGTCCTTTTTCATAATAGTTTTCCTCCACCATTGGCACATCTGTGCGCATAATACGCACTACCAAAACAACAATGAAGGTCATGAATAGCAGTGCGAAAAACACCAATTTTGTTCCCCAATTAATTTTCATATATCGTATTATTTAAAAATTGGCCCATTAAATTTCGACTTCATTTCTTCGATAAGTTTACCATTGCTCAACACTTGAATTCTCACTGGTGTATTTAGTTTCTTGATGTTTTCAGGTTTCATTTGAAGAAAGAAACTTACCTTTCCAACACTTTCTTTATGCACCACAACATTATCCCCTTCAACCATTTTAATTTCAGAACCTGCTGGTTCAATAATTTGCAAGGTTATTGGTAATTCATCAAAAGTCTTATTAACAAACTCTATGGTATACAAATTACTTATTTTACCGTCTGCAGTTTTTTGGTAAAGCATGCCAGGCGTTCTAAGTAAAGTGGTTTCTACTAATTTTCTTGTGGTGAGCAAATAAGCAAAAACACTTAAAAGAGCAATCAAAACTACGCCATAAGCACCGTTTCTCAAATTCAATTTTAATTTTTTACCTTCAGTGATATTATTAAGAGATGCAAAACGAACCAAACCTTTAGGCTTTTCTATTTTCACCATTACCTCATCACAAGCGTCAATACAAGCAGTACAGTTGATACACTCTAACTGCGTACCATTTCTAATATCAATGCCTGTAGGGCAAACATTGACACATAGTTTACAATCAATACAATCTCCTTTAGGTGTTTCTTCACCCTTTTTCATTTTACCTCTTGGTTCACCCCTTACAAAATCGTAGGCTACCACCATCGAATTTTTGTCGAGCATAAGACCTTGAAGTCTGCCATAAGGGCAAATGAAAATACAAACTAATTCTCTAAGAGAGGAAAATACAAAATAGAAAACAGTAGTAAAAATGGACAGGGAAATGAACTTCCCGATATGCTCAAAAGGGCCATCGGTTATCATTAATTTAAGTTCATCTATCCCTATTATATATCCTAAAAATGTGTTAGCAATTACAAAAGAGAGAATCCAAAAAAGGGTGTGTTTAAGCACCCTTTTTGTAATTTTCTCGGTATTCCATTCTTGGTTAGCAAGTTTCTTTTGTTGAGCGCTATCACCATCAATAAGGTATTCAACTTTTCTAAAAAGCATTTCCATAAAGATGGTTTGAGGGCAAGCCCAACCGCACCAAACCCTGCCAAATAAAACAGTAAATAGAACAATAAATAATATAAAAGAAAGCATGAGTAAGGCAAATAGGTTAAGGTCTTGCGGCCAAAACACCATACCAAATATGATAAACTTTCTTTCTAAGACATTTAAAAGTAGCAAAGGCCTGCCATTGAGTTTAAGGAAAGGACCTATAAACATCAATGCCATCAAGAACCAAGAGAACCAAGTGCGATAGTTGTAGAAACTGCCTTTAGGTTTTTTTGGATGTATCCAAAGGCGTTTACCTTTCTTATCTACATTTGATAATTCATCTCTAAAATGATCTTGATCTAAAGCCTGAGCACTTTTCATTTATTGTTCTATATTAATTCAAAGCTGTAACTTTTACAGCTACACTATCTGCTGCTGGTGCCACAGCGCCACCTTCATTGTAAAGATCACCTTGTGGATCCTTTGGCTTAGCTGGGGTAGTTCCTTGTAAGGTTTTCACAAAACTTGCAAGTTGCTGCATTTGCTTTCCATTAAAAGTATTTTGCCATGAAATCATACCTTTTGCAGGTACACCATACTTAATGGTTTTGAAAATAGATTTAACATCCCCGCCATGTATCCAATAAGCATCAGTTAAGTTTGGACCAACAGATCCACCACCATCATTTACATGACAAACGGCGCATTTCTCTTGGTACATTTTACTTCCAGCTTCTACATCTACTTTTTCGGCTAATAAGGTAACATTGTTTTCATCAATTAGATTACCAGCTTTAGCTAAGTACGCAGCAGTTTTGGCTTTCCCTTCTTCAACCTCTTCTGTGTACTCAGCATCTTGTAGTAAACCAGTTTTAAGAACATGGTAATTTAACAAGTATAATATACCTACAATTATAGTTGTGTAAAATATAAAGTTGAACCAAGGTGGCGTTGGATTATCCAATTCATAGATGCCGTCGAAGTCTTCATCTAGTCTTAATTCTTCTTCAGTTTTTTCAGTTTTTAAAGCTGCAAACTTATCCCACCAAGATAAATGAACTTTACCACTTTCTCCAGCACGTAATCTTTGCACCGCGTTTGAAAGCGTTAACAATAAAAAGATAGCTAAAAGCAATAAAACTGCATTTACGCCAATGAGAATAGTAGTTAAACCCGGGCCATTACTTGCAACCTCTGTTGTTTGAGCCCCTAGGGTACCGGCAAGCATTAGCATTGCCAAGGTGATTGAAATTTTATTTCTCATGTGAATATTTTTTAATTTTCAAATGGTTTTTCTTCCATGTCTTTCAAATACTTTTTATCAGCGGTGAAAGTCCACCAAACAATTCCCACAAAGAATACAAAGAATACAATAAGGGAAAATACAAGGTAACCGTCTTGGATACCGCTCATATTTTGAATGTGTTGTTTAAACATGGTTCTTAATTGTTATTTACTTGCGGTATTACTTAATTTTATATCCGTTCCCATTCTTTGTAGATATGCAATCATTGCAATAATCTCTTTATTAGGTTCAACAGGATATCCTTCTTTGGTTAGGTTAGCAGCAATTTTTTCAGCCTGCTTGAGCAAATCTGCTTCAGCAATATCTTCAAAACCTGCTTCATAAGGCACGCCCAAAGTGCGCATGGCTTTAATTTTATCAGCTGTATTTGAGGTATTCAAATCATCCTCAGCCAGCCAAGGATAGGCAGGCATAATTGAACCTGGAGACATTGAAGTTGGGTCAATCATGTGATTATAATGCCAACTATCTGGATACTTTCCACCAATTCTCATCAAATCTGGTCCTGTACGTTTTGAACCCCATAAGAATGGATGATCATATACATACTCTCCTGCTTTTGAATATTCACCATAACGTTCGGTTTCGCTGCGGAAAGGACGTATCATTTGAGAGTGACATCCCACGCAACCTTCACGGATGTAAATATCTCTTCCTTGCAATTCAAGTGGGGTATAAGGTTTAACACTAGAAATGGTTTTGATATTGGTTTTAATAGTAATCATTGGAATAATCTCAATCAATCCTCCAATTAGTACTACAACCACAGTAAGTACAGTAAAGGTTAATGGTTTTCTTTCGAAAGCTTTATGCCAGTAACTATGACTACCAAGTGGTTTATATTCTTTTTCTAAAGCTGGTGCAGAAGCTGGCTCATTAGCAATCAATTTGCCACTTGCAGCAGTTTTAACTAAATTGTAAATCATTACAAACACCCCTGATAAAAACATAGTTCCACCTATTGAACGCATTACATGCATAGGAATAACTTGTAGGGTTGTTTCTAAGAAGTTTGGATACTTTAAGATGCCTTCTGGTAAAAACTCTTTCCACATCATACCTTGGGTGAAACCACTCCAATACATTGGAATAGCGTAAAACAATATACCTAAAGTTGAAATCCAGAAATGTGTATTTGCTAATGATTTAGAGTATAATTTAGTTCCGTAAATTTTTGGCACTATCCAATAAAACATACCAAATGTCATTAAGCCGTTCCAACCTAAAGCGCCAGTATGCACGTGGGCAACGATCCAGTCTGTAAAATGCGCGATAGCGTTGATATTTTTCAAACTTAACATTGGACCTTCAAAAGTTGCCATTCCATAAGCAGTAACACCTACCGCAAAAAACTTCAATACAGGTTCATCTCTAACCTTGTCCCATGCACCTCTTAAGGTTAACAAACCATTGATCATACCACCCCAAGATGGCGCAATCAACATGATTGAAAATACAACCCCTAAAGATTGTGCCCAATCTGGTAAAGATGAGTATAACAAGTGATGAGGACCAGCCCAAATGTATAGGAAGATTAATGTCCAGAAATGTAAAATTGAAAGCTTATAAGAATAAACAGGACGATTTACCGCCTTTGGCAAATAGTAATACATTAAACCTAAATACGGAGTTGTTAAGAAAAATGCAACCGCATTGTGTCCATACCACCATTGAACTAAGGCATCTTGAACGCCTGCATACACCATGTAACTTTTGGTCATGCTAATTGGTAATTCAATAGAGTTAACGATATGTAAAACTGCAACCGTAACGAACGTGGCAATATAAAACCATAGGGCAACATACATGTGACGTTCTCTACGTTTGATGATTGTACCAATCATGTTTACACCAAATGCAACCCAAACTAATGCAATGGCAATGTCAATAGGCCATTCTAACTCAGCATACT
This sequence comes from Bacteroidota bacterium, assembly GCA_027488905.1. Taxonomy (GTDB): domain Bacteria; phylum Bacteroidota; class Bacteroidia; order UKL13-3; family UKL13-3; genus B1. The sequence continues at coordinate 7,111 of JAIYAT010000017.1, read as the reverse complement.
CCTTAGAAGATGTGTAACCTAAAGGTAGCGTTACAGCAGCTGCCAAGATGATTAATTGCCATCCCCAAAAATGGAAATTACTTAAGAAATCGCTGAACAACCTAGCCTTGGTTAATCTTTGTAAGGAATAATAAATACCCGCAAAGATGGCATTACCCACAAAGGCAAAAATTACTGCATTAGTATGTAAAGGCCTAATTCTACCAAATGAGGTATATGGCAGATTAAAATTAAAGGCAGGATAAAAGAGCTGGATAGCAGCAATTACCCCAACCAACATTCCAACTACCCCAAATATTACTGAGGCAATTATGAAATTCCGGACGATCCGGTTGTCGTAGTTAAAGTTTTCTATTTGCATAGTTTGAGTTTTAAATTTCTGTACCAAAATTACCCTCAACTAATAGACAGAAAAATGACATAACTTATGGCGTATCCTGATTTATATCATCTAAAGAGATGAACTACTTAGAAACTAACTCATCTTTATCCGTAGCAGGTGGTTTATCATCAAATAACATTCTGATGGAAGGAGTATAATCATCTTCCATTTGGCCGCTTTTTACTGTCCAAATAAATGCAATCAAAAAACCAACAGCCAAAACCAAGCTACATCCTATCAATAAAAATATAATGTTCATTTGTAAAGTATTTATTTAAAAACTAAAGCACCAAAGAGCGCTTCCTTGCATAAAGCCAAGTGGCAGCAGTAGTAAAGCTTATGACACTTATACTGCTTAATGGCATTAATATAGCAGCAACTATTGGTGACATTGTACCCGTTACTGCAAAACTTAACCCAACCAAATTATAAAGCAAAGACACCACAAAGCTCATTCTGATAACCTTGACAGTATCTTTTGCATATTGAAAGAATTTAGGCAATTGATTAAAGACCATGGCATCCATAATTACATCACTCGAAGGCGAGAAATTGGCTGTATCTTCTGTTACCGAAATTCCAATATTTGCAGCCTTCAATGCTCCAGCATCATTTAATCCATCTCCTATCATCACAACTTGTTGACCATTTTCTTTGAGTTGATTGATATAAAGCAATTTCTCTGACGGACTTTGCTGAAACAGTAATGTGCTATCTTTTGGAAAAAATGCTTTCAACCTTGCTTCCTCGGCATTGTTGTCTCCAGATAATAAACTCAATTCTCTGTTGAGTGCCAAACTATCAATAACTTCTTTTAAGCCTTCTCTATAGGCATGTGAAATTTTAAAAAAACCTTTGTAATCCCCATTAATTGAAACACCAACATAGGAAGCCAAAACATCAGCATTTGGTTCAAAACTACTAATGCTTAAAAAGTTTGCTGAACCTAATCTAACTTCACTTTTTCCAAATTGCGCAGAAACGCCTTTGCCAGTTAACTCTTTGAAGTTACTTAATCCAGCATTGCCTATATTATGTAAGTCCAAATAGCTTGCAATTTTTTTACTCAAGGGGTGAACCGAATTATTTGCAATGGTAAATATTGCTTCATTTTCTTCCTTGGTTAAATCTGCTCCAATAAAACTAATGGTTGCTTGAGCCGCATTGGTAATTGTACCTGTTTTATCAAAAACCATGTGATTTGTTTTTGCCATTTGCTCAATTACTTCTGGGGATTTTAAATAGAACTTAGCACGTCCAAACATTCTTAAGGCATTTCCTAAGGCAAATGGACTAGAAAGGGCTAATGCGCAAGGGCAAGCGATAATTAAAACCGCTGTAAAGGCTGCCAAACTGCGGCTTGGGTCAAACAGTAACCAAAAAATAGCAGATGTAATTGCAATGCCTAACAAGGCAAATGTAAAATACCTACTCACCACACTTTGGAAAGTAATAATTTGGCTTTCCCTATCTTTTGTAAAATGTTCACTGTTCCAAAGTTGGGTTAAATAACTTTGGGAAACTGGTTTGCAAACTTCTAATTCAATGGCTGCACTTGTTTGCCTTCCGCCAGCATAAATCATTTCACCTAAAACCTTATCAACGGGTAGACTTTCACCTGTTACAAAACTAAAATCAATTTTGGCTTCACCATTTAAAAGAATGGCATCGGCAGGAATAATCTCTTGATTTCTGATTAACATTCTATCGCCAACTTTAAGCTTGGTTACTGGCACAGTTTGCTCTTTACCTTCTTTCAAAACAGCAACAGCTACTGGAAAATAGGATTTATAATCGCGCTCAAAAGATAAAGTATCAAAGGTTCTTTGTTGAACCCATTTACCTATTAAGAGAAAGAAAACCAAACCAGCAAGGGTATCAAAAAATCCGATTCCAGAATGTGAAATTACCTCATAACTGCTTCTAAAAAACATAACTAGAATACCCAATGCCAAAGGAAAATCGATATTGATGATTCCTTTTCTGAGGCTCTGGTAAGCCGATTTAAAATAACTTTGAGCACTATATAAAAACACGGGCAAAGCTAAACCCATGTTTAAATAGCCAAACAAGCGAGAAAATGTTTTATGGGATAAACTATCTAGGCCAAAATATTCTGGAAAGCTAATAAGCATGATGTTTCCAAAACAAAAACCTGCAACCCCAACTTGATATAACAATTGATTATTATTGCTAACCTTTTTTGTTTCTTCTAAATGACTAAGGCTTAATGTTGGTTCGTAGCCTAAAGAGCTTAATAATTCAACAATTTTCCTTAAGCTGGTCTCATGATGATTAAAGCTTATACTAAGTTGCTTCTTAAGAAAATCAACCCTGCAATGACCAATTCCTTTATCAATTTTATATAAACTTTCGAGTAACCATATGCAGCTGCTGCAATGCATAGTAGGTACATGAAAAGCTATTCTTGAAATCTTTTGATCCTTAAAATCAATTAACTGTTTCTGTATTTCCTCATCCTCCAGGTAAGCGAATTTAACCTTAGAAACAGGATTTTTTTGCGCAAGGCCTGGGTTATCTGAAATTGCATAATAATCGCAAAGATTACTATGAGATAACAGCTCATAAACCCCTTGACAACCCTGACAACAAAATGATTTTTCGTCAAATAGAATTGGCGATGAGGCTATTTTATCCCCGCAATGAAAACAAGAAACTTTAGCCGCAATTGCAGTTTTGCTCATGATGTTTATCCAAGAAAAATTGAACGTTGTCCGTGCATGAAAAAGGATTTCTCTTTATTAAAAATGATATCTTCTAAAATTTCATTTTTATTTACACCTGTAACTAATAGGCAAGAATTCATATTTCTTACTAGGCCTCTTAATTCGTCAAAATAATTATCAGGATAAACCCTGTGTACATAAAAATGTTGTTTATACATTTTAAGATATTCTATAACCGCCTTTTCGTTTTCTGAGCTAGCCTCTGTTACCACAATATTTATTGTTACTTTATTGGTTTGAAGCTGTTCGCCCATTAAATAGGTAAACAATTTAATCGCCTCAAATGAGCGATTACTACCATCATAAATTAAAACAATATTCTGAAAAGAAATCTGCTCACAACTCAACAATAAAATTGGACATTTGGTATTATGCATAAGAAAATACAAAGCATCAAATGATTGCTTGTCAATGTCTGGCCGATTAAATAAATCCTTACCAATTAAGAACAAATCATTAAATAAACTTTCATTTACGAGCTCTTCGTTTACGTCCTCTTCTGTGATATAAACTTTTGTTTTTAAAGCCAATTCCTCACACTTACTGACAAACCTAGAAATGTATTCAATGCTGTTATTTAGGTTGGTATGAAGAATCTTCTCAATAATTTCCGAGCGTGTAAATTGTGTATTTAGATTGGCTGGAAAATCAAAAACCTGATCAAGATTTTTACCGATTATTCCATCCACAAATACCCCTTTAAAGTGGTCTTCCTTGCTAGGAAAAATCTTTGTTGAGCAGTCGAGTAACTTTTCTGCATCCGCAGATCCGTCCATTAAAATTAGCATGTTACGTACCACAATATTTCCAATTATTTATTTAATCAAAAATATTGCAAATCATGTTTTTAAAACATGACCGAACTCAAGGGTACCTATGATTTTTATCAGTAAAATCCTATACGGATGCGTGCGAAATTTTCTCCAAAGAAGAGAAGTTTATAATTCTAATTTTCTTGCCTTCCATGTCAATCAATTTATCTGCTCTAAATTCGGAAAGCAATCTAATTACGGTTTCAGTTGCAGTGCCAACTATGTTTGCGATATCTTCCCTAGGCAAAGTAACTGCTATTAAAGAATTGTCTGCTGCATTATCTACGTGAAAGGTTTTATGCAAGAAAAGTAAGGTTTCAGCCAAACGCTCTCTAACACTTTTCTGCGCTAAACTTTGTATGCGTTCATCTGCTAAGCCCAAATCATGGCAAAGCGATTTTAACATTTGCTTATTGATTTGGCTATTTTTTTCTAGCAAATCCATAAAAACATTTTTTGGAATAAAACAACAGATAACATCTTCAATGCATGTTGCTGTGGCTACGAGTGGCTCGTCTGCAATTAAAGCACGGTAACCCAAAAACTCACCTTCTCTGGCAAACCTGATGATTTGCTCTTTGCCATCTTTATTTGAACGGGTTAATTTAATAGCACCTTTGCTAATACAGTAAATGCCAAGTGGCATATTGTCTTCATAAAAAATTGCCTGCCCTTTTTTGTAATGACTGCATGATTTTGCAGCACTTACAATATCTGCTTCATCAGTTGTGCATGCTGATAAAAAACTTACACTTTTGGCATCACAATTATTGCATTCAAGATACATTTTTTGCATAGGAATGAGTTTTGAGTGGAAATTATTGAGGAAAATTAATGACTTTGACTCCAAAAGTCAAATAATTGAGCTTGCGAAACGGTAGGATTCATGAATTTCACAATTCTATAAGTTACAATTCCAGTTACATCTACTTGTTTTTCAGCACTTAAACCCAATTTAAATAAACTTTCCAACAAACAATTTTCTAAGTGACCTTTGCCTTCAATTAACTCAGAAAAATAATCAGAAAATGAAATCCCAGCGATTTCTTCCAGTATTGCTTGGTACATTTCTTGGGTATATCCAACACCTTGTTTCCAAGTTCTTTCATATAATGCTTGCATAACATCATGTAAACGTCTTTCTCCATTTGTGGCCTCAATAATCATAACATCTGCTATCAAAGCGGCAACTAGCCCTTCTGTGTAAATTGAAACTTTTCTACCCGGCACCCCTGGCACATACCCATCTAGCCAAGTATCGAAACTACTTTCTGCCACACTGTAAAAATTACGACCTTCACTATTTAAATGTTTACTCAAATCACCACTTAAGCTTGAGCTGTATTGCTCCCAATTCCAAACACCAGAAAGCCAAAGAGCCAAATCTCCATAATAAGTGGTTACGCCTTCATAAACATATCCTAATCTCGAATAATTTTCTTTGGTAAAATCATAAGGCAACAACTCAGTTGGTCGTATGCGCTTTACATTCCAAAGATGAAACAATTCATGTGAACTAATGGCTAAAAAATCATGGTAAACTTCGTCCTTACCAAGCTCTGCCAATGGCCCCATGGCAATAACAGTAGAATCCATATGCTCTACACCATGTCTGAAAACCGTAGGCAAAAGCAAATACATAAAATGGTAATCTTTACATGGCAAATCTCCAAATAAGTTTGTTTGCCATGCAGCATACTTTTTTGTATCAGTTGCCAATCTTTCCAATACTGGATAGTCACCCCCCACAAACCAAAAATGAAAATTAGTTTGGTTCAAGCTAAAACTATGGTGTTGCATTTGTGCTGCAACAAAAACCGGACTGTCGGCCAAAGCATCAAAATTTTCTGCGGTTATTTGCATGCCGTTAAGGGGTAATTGACATGCGATCTTCCAATCAGAAGGCACATCAAAATTTACTTGGTGAGCCTCCTCTATTCTGCCAGGTACATACATAAAACAATGCACTGGATTTAAGTAAATCATTTCGCTCGAAACATAGCAAGCGCCTGCATCTGGCTGTTGTGCGTAGTAATAATAACTAATGTAAAAATACCCTACTTCATTGGTTTCTATTTCCCAACAATCTTTGCTTATTTTCTTAAAATTTAATTCCTCTTCTCTATGGTCATATACTTTAAAACCCTTGATGTTTTTAGCAAAGTTACCAAGCTCATAACGGCCTGGTCTCCAAGCTGGCAATTGCAGCAAGGTTCGGTTTGAACCAAGTGTTGAAATCTCAGAGACGATTTGTATATATTTTGGCTCTTTGGCCTCTTGTCTTACAATATGCTTTATCATTGGGTAACAATTAATTTAAAAAAGGATTTCGACTTTTCATTATTTGAACTTACTTCAATAATAAATAATCCTGTCTGATTAAATATCAATTGTTCACTTTGATGTTGAAAGTCATAAAAAGTCTCCCCACTGGATTTGTGAATTTTTATTTGGTTCAAACCGAAACCACTAAAACTAACTGGCACGCCAAGCCTTACAGGATTTGGAAAAACAGCAAACTCAGTTTGATTTGTTTCTTGTAAAGCCATTCCATTATTATTTTGATTGATAACTCCAACGGCATCAAAATCAAATCCAGCACTCGGGAAAGGTGTTGGCCATGGATCATTTATATAATTGCCATTGATATCTTTTGAACCTAACTCAGAAACAGCTCCTTTTACATCTATAATTCGCACAAAATTGATATTATTAATATCTATGCCAGTACTATCCTTCAACTCCTCCAAATTAAATGGTGTCCCATAATTGAAAATATACTTTCCTGCTAGGTTATGGTAATTTCTTGCATCAGCACCAGTAAAGGCGTCGAGTTGAATATTACTTCCAATATAACTTGCAGGAAATCTAACAAACCTTTGCCCGTTGGTACTTACTTCTACAAATGCCAGTTCTAAAAATGCTAGCGAATCATTGACTTTAAAACCATTCTCAAACACGGCAAAATCTGGGCCTTGACCGTTTCGGATAGGATAAGGAAAAGTTAAGGTAATAGAACCGCCATCTCCAAGACTAATTACGCCATTTCCTGCTTTTCCAGTAATGCTCCATTCTTCGCCGGTGGTAACTTTACCAAGAGAAGTGTCTGCCATGTTTTGCCAAGAACGATTGAGCGTGTAGCCACTTGCCCAATTTACAAACACATTGCT
>JAIYAT010000039.1 GCA_027488905.1 Bacteroidota bacterium | reverse complement strand
CACAGCCTGAGCTAAACATGTTTGCATAAATCCTAAGATCACACCCAATCCCAAAACAATTTTTTTCATACTTATCGGATTTATTAAGGGGAGCAATTTAAGGAATTAAAAATGTAATTATTACCTCTGTTCTATAAAATAATGTACTATGCAAAACCTACCCTCAGAAAATTTATTACAACATATTTGGCAAAGTAAATATTTGCTAAAGTATGCGCTTGAAACCACAGATGGAGAAGCCATTTCTGTATTAAGGCCGGGATATTTAAATACAGGTCAAGGTCCAGATTTTTTTGAAGCAAGGATTAAAATTGGTGAAACCCTTTGGGCAGGAAACTTAGAAATACATGTAAAAAGCAGTGATTGGAGAAAACACAAACATAGTATGGATGCTGCTTACCAAAACATTATTCTTCATGTGGTTTTTTTGCATGATGAGACAGTTTATGATAATGCTGGAAATGCCCTTCCTACCTTAGCGTTAATTAACCTTATTCCAGAAAGTTTACTAATTCAATATGAGCAGCTCATGAAAAGTAAAACTACCATTCCATGTCAAAAGCAGTTTAAAATGCCAGAAAAGGAGTTGGTAAACATCTTAATTGAAAGACTAATCATTGAGCGTTTAAATTTAAAACATGAACTTATCAATGTTCTGTTACAAAAAAATAATCTTCATTGGGAAGAGCTTCTCATTCAATTGTTGTTTCAGTATGCAGGAATGGGATTAAACAATTTTCCAATGGAGCAATTGGTAAGGTCAATTCCATTTACGCTTATCCAAAAATATAGAAGCGACTATCTTTCTTTATTAGCAATTTTTGCTGGAGTTTCTGGACTAGACCTTGATAAATTTGAGCCAAGCATTACCCAAAGATTTATGGAATTAAAAAAACTACATGATTTGGGTCAAATTGAAAAAAGTTTATGGAAAAAAAAGGGCAACAGACCCGCTTCGTTTCCAGAAAGGAGAATTATGCAAATCGTAAATTTATTGCATACACAACCACAATTTCTAAAACAAATATTGCAGGCAAATGATGTTTTCACTTTACAAAAATTAATTCCTTCGAAAAGCAACTCCTTCTTAAATGGAATCATTATCAATGTTATCATCCCGGTTAAGTTTGTATATGGAAGATTTGAAGGAAAAGCAGGACAAGAGGAAATGGTAATAAAACTATTGGAGTCAATTAAGGAAGAACAAAATAGTGTCATTAGTTTGTATAAAAATTTAGGAATTGAAATAGAAAATGCCAAAGAATCACAAGCTTTCCTACATTTGAAGAAATATTATTGCAACCAAAAAAAATGTCTAAGCTGTTTATTTGTTTCTCATATTTTCAATTATCCCAAAAAATTCAATTTGGGTTACTAATTTTTTTGGGGTTCGGTTTGAACCAAATCACCTATGCTCAAAATTCATTAAAATTTGTAGATAGCCTTACTGGTAAAGTAATTCAGGTTAAAACAGGTGATTATTTAATTCTAAAATATAAAGGATATTTGGGTCAAACCGAATACTTTAAACATACCCTTCAAGAGGTAGGCGACAGTTCTATTCTGGTTGGTATTATTCATCCCTATGCAGTTTTTTCTTCTGCATTTGCGGGGATGAATAACCCATGGAAAGAAATAAAACTAAAAGACATCGAATCCTTTAAACGTAGGTCGGCAGGGGCAAATTTCTTAAAAAGCATGATTGGAATAGGCGCAGGATTAAGCGCTGTTTTATTGTTAAAAAACCTCAATGAAGAAAAGAAATATAGCAACGGGAAGAATTTGGCTATCTCTTTAGGTGTGGGAATTGGCATAAACTTTGGCATGAACCTGTTATTTTCTGATAAACCAAAAAATCATATTAAAGACGGTTGGCGTGTAGAAAGTATTAAATAAAAATGTTATTATTGGTGCAGAGAAAAGAAAATGGATAAGTTAAAGTATTTTGTAGAAAAGCATGCATTTGGTGTTTGTAATTATCTTGGAGAGCGATTTGGAATATCTTCTTCGACCATTCGCCTGTACTTTATTTATACCTCTTTTATTACCATGGGTTCCCCAATTATAATCTATTTAGTAATGGCTTTTTGGCTCAACCTAAAACATTACCTAAGACCTGGTAGAAAAACAATTTGGGAATTATAATCAGAAACTAAATTGAATAGGGCAGGGATAATTTTCATCCTTTTAAGCATTTATATTTTAGCTGCCTTTGGTTGGTGGACTTACGCTCATTACAGGAGTTCGAAAATAATTTATGAGCAGCAGTTTGAACAATTAAATAACCTTAGCTACAAGGCAACTTTTGACTTGCAAGGGGCAGCAGATGAGGAACTCTATTATGATACTTTAGCGATGAAAAAGTATTTCAATTTGCATTATCCGCAACTTGAGTTAATCATCTTAGACAAATATGACCCACTGCGCAATTTTATGATAAAACCCAGTTGGGATAGCTTTTTAAAAATTGAAAAAAGTTACCAAAGGAAAGTATGGATGTACATCTTAGAAGGTGTAGTGATGATGCTCTTGTTATTTTGGGGCATTCTAACAATCTATAGAAGCCTTAGAAAAGAGATAGGTTTTAAGAAACGACAATCAAATTTTTTATTATCAATTACGCACGAATTAAAAACGCCCTTAACAGCGGTTCGATTGTATTTAGAAACTATGCGTAAAAGAAAATTAGACGAAACCCAAACTGCAGAAATAATTAATAATTCGCTAGATGAGGTGGATAGGCTGCAATCTCAGGTTGAAAATCTTTTATTGTCGGCACAACTTGATAGCAATGCGTATCAATTGCAATATCAAAATGTGAATTTGAGCGAATTATGTTCAGAATACCTTATAAATTTTTCTCGACCTAGAAACCTAGAAGGCCGACTCCACGTAGCAATTGAAGAGCAAATTATTTTAAAAACAGACCCAAGTGCGATAGAAATGATATTGGGGAATTTGCTTACAAATGCCTTAAAATATGGCGGCCCACAAGTAGAAATTTGGGTAAAACTCCAATCAAACAACGGGGAAATCGTATTATCTGTAACAGACAATGGTCCAGGAATTTCGGAAAATGACAAAAAACTTTTATTTAATAAGTTCTATAGAAGTGGCGATGAAAATACTAGGAAAACAAAAGGAACTGGTTTAGGGTTATTCATAGTAAGACATCTAATAGAACTGCACAAAGCCAAAATAATGTTAAGTTCGGGTGACCCAAAAGGTACTAGGTTTGAAATTAAATTTAAGTCGGATGCAAAATAGAATATTGCTAGTGGAGGATGAGGTAAATTTGCAGCATGCAATCAAGTTAAATCTTGAACTCGAAGGATATGCTGTACAAATAGCAGGAACAGGTACAGAGGCTGTTAGACATTTTAGAGAACAGAAGTTTGACCTGGTTGTTTTAGACATTATGCTTCCAGAGATGGACGGCTTAATGGTTTGTGAAAACATACGAATGTATGACCAAAACATTCCTGTACTTTTCTTGTCGGCCAAAAATACCCCTGCAGATAGAATTGCTGGATTAAAAAAAGGAGCCGATGATTACCTTACCAAACCTTTTGAATTAGAAGAACTTATGCTACGCGTAACTAAATTATTAGAGCGTAGCAAACAGATAAAAGAGAATTTAGAGAATCGCATTCCAAAAGTATTTCATTTCGGATCTAACTGGATAAACTTTGAAAGTCATGAAGCAAATGGGGCTTCTGGAAACTTTGAACTCACCAAAAAAGAGCTGTTGTTAATGCGTTTACTTATCGAAAATAAAAATCAAGTGGTAAGTCGTGAACACATTTTAAAGGTGGTTTGGGATTATACGGTAATTCCTAATACTAGAACAATAGACAACTTTATTCTTGCCTTAAGAAAATACTTTGAAAAAGACCCTAAGCAACCAGAATTTATTCAAAGTGCCAGAGGGATTGGGTATCGATTTGCACATGTAGAAGAAAAGGAGAATGTTCAGGCGCTTTTATCATGAGTTAGTATGATTTAACTCATTTTTAGAATTCTCTCATTTTCGCAGTTTTGGGGCTTAATCTATTATTATGAAACTAGCTCCTTATCTAAGTTTTAATGGCCAATGTGAGGCTGCGTTCGATTTTTATGCAAAGGTTTTTGGTGGAGAAATTATTTCCCGCCATCGCTATGAAGGCGCTCCAATTGAGATTCCTGAAGGTTTTGAGCAAAAGCTCATGCATGCTGAATTAATTTTTGAAAACAATAGCATTCAAGGCTCGGATCAACCCGACAAAAACGTTGCAAATAATAGCACAATGAATTTAAGTTTTGTGGAGGTTTTTATCATGGATGATATTTTTAAAAACCTTTCTGAAGGCGGCAAAATTACAATGCCACTTCAAGACACCTTTTGGGGAGCAAGATTTGGTTTACTTACAGATAAATTTGGCATCAATTGGCAATTTAATTGCGACCTAAATTAAGCTCCTTGGCAAGAAATGTCGCAGTGTGACTAACCTTTGATTTTACTAGCTCTTCAGGGGTTCCTACGGCAATAACCTCACCACCATGTCTTCCGCCTTCTGGGCCAATATCAATGATGTGATCAGCAACTTTTATGATATCTAAATTGTGTTCAATTACTAAAATGGTATTACCCTTATCGGTTAGTTTTTGAAGCACGCCTAACAATACTTTAACGTCTTCAAAATGAAGCCCAGTAGTTGGTTCATCCAAAATATAAAAGGTGTTTCCAGTGTCCTTTTTACTTAATTCGGTTGCTAGTTTAACACGTTGTGCTTCTCCTCCACTTAAGGTGGTGCTTTGCTGACCCAAAGTAATGTATCCTAAACCTACATCACTGAGTGCACTTATTTTTCTTAGAATATGTGGGGTGTGTTCAAAATAGTTGATAGCTTCTTCAACAGGCATATCAAGCACGTCATTAATACTTTTTCCTTTGTATCTTACTTCTAAGGTTTCACGGTTATATCTTTTGCCATTGCAAGTTTCACATTTAACATAAACGTCTGGAAGAAAATTCATTTCAATGGCTCTCATGCCAGCACCTTGGCAGGTTTCGCATCTGCCACCTTTCACATTAAATGAAAATCTACCCGGTTTATATCCTCTAATTTTAGCTTCAGGTAAAGAGGCAAACAAGTTACGGATGTCACTAAAAACTTCAACATAAGTTGCAGGGTTACTCCTAGGCGTTCTTCCAATCGGACTTTGGTCTATCTCTATAACTTTATCAATGTGTTCAAGGCCTTTTATGCTTTTATAAACTAAAGGTTTCTGATGAGAGTTGTAGAAATGTTGTCTTAAAATTGGGTACAAAGTTTCATTTATTAGTGAAGATTTACCGCTACCACTTACACCTGTTACACAAATCAGCTTACCAAGTGGGAAAGTAACATTTACATTTTTGAGGTTGTTACCATTTGCACCTTTAAGTACTAGGTCTTTGCCATTGCCTTTTCTGCGTTGCTTTGGAATTTCAATGCTTTTCAAACCATTTAAGTATTGCGCAGTAATGGAATTAGACAAGAGGATGTCTTGAAGAGTTCCTTGCGCAGCAATATGTCCGCCGTGAACACCAGCTCCGTAACCAATATCTAAAATAAAATCACTTTCCTCCATCATATCTTTATCGTGTTCAACCACAATAACACTATTTCCAATGTCTCGCAAAGATTTGAGCGAGTTAATTAGCCTAACATTATCTCTTTGGTGCAATCCTATACTTGGCTCATCCAAAATATAAAGTACACCTGTGAGCTGCGAACCAATTTGAGTAGCCAATCGAATGCGTTGAGCCTCTCCCCCACTAAGGGTTTTAGACGGGGAGTTTAAAGTTAAATAATCAATTCCCACATTTCTCAAAAACTGAATTCTACTTCTTATTTCCTTTAAGATTTCAGCAGAAATAATGAGTTGCTTCTCATCCATTTTAGATTCAACATCGTCGAACCAGTCGCCTAAAGCATGGATTTCCATTTGGGCTAATTCTGCTATATTCTTATCGCCAATTTTATAAAAAAGTGATTCCTTTTTTAATCTTACACCATGGCAGGAATGACAGGGTTGAAGCTCCATAAATTCTTCTGCCCATCTGTAGATTGCATCATAACTTTTTTCATGATAATGACGCGTAATTAGCGGAACTAATCCTTCCCAAGTTGCATTATAATTTTGAGTATATCCACTGCTATATTGATAAGGAATGACAATGGGTTCATCAGAGCCATAAAGAATTATTTTTAAGGCTTCTTCACTTATTTTCTCAATTGGGTCAGCAAAAGAAAACTTATGCCTTTTGCCTAACTCCCTTAATTGCAAAAAAGTCCAATTATCCCTAGCCTCCCCAAGTGGTGTTAAAGCGCCCTTATTGATACTTAATTTTGCATCAGGAATAATCGCTTTCTCATCAATAATACTTTTAACCCCTAAGCCATCGCAGATAGGACAAGCGCCATACGGAGAATTAAAAGAAAAGCTATTGGGTTGTGGTTCATCATAAGAAATACCACTTTTGGGGTCCATAAGAAACTTGCTGTAATGAAAAACCTCGTTTGTAGAATTATCTAAAACAAGTAAAGTTCCCTTGCCCATTTTTAGCGCACTTTTGACGCTTTCCGAAACTCTAAATTTGGCTCCTTTGGTGGTTTCAATTCTGTCGATTAATAATTCAATATCATGAATTTTATACCTATCAGCCTGCATTTTAGGGCTAATATCTACCAATGCTCCATCTAGTCTTATTTTGGTGTAACCCTGCTTTCTAACTTGTTCAAATAATTCACGGTAATGCCCTTTCCTTCCTTTAATCAAAGGTGCCAATATTGAAATTTTCTTATTCTCAAATTTTTGTACAATAGAACTAATAATTTGTTCTTCAGAAAATCTTACCATCTTTTCCCCTGTTTCGTAACTAAATGCTTCAGAGGCTCTAGCATATAGAAGACGAAGGAAATCATATATTTCTGTGATGGTACCAACGGTTGAACGAGGATTTTTATTTACAGTTTTCTGCTCAATAGCAATCACTGGCGAGAGCCCATTAATTTTGTCAACGTTTGGCCTTTCCATGTTACCAATAAACTGGCGGGCATAAGCAGAAAAGCTTTCCATGTATCGCCTTTGACCCTCGGCAAAAAGCGTATCAAAAGCCAAAGAAGACTTTCCACTTCCGCTTAAACCAGTTATAGTTACGAGTTTATTTCTTGGTATGATAACATCAATATTCTTAAGGTTGTGTTCCCTTGCTCCTAATATTTCTATTACACCACTATCCCCTACAAAACCTTGAGAAAAGCTATTTTTTTCTACTACTTCAGTCATTATATCTAATTAACAAAGAATACTAAAATGTGTGTTGAACCAACCAATTTTAAATATATCCCTTTACCTTATAAACTACCAAACCAATCCATTCCTTCATCATGAAAGTCCACAATTGAAACCCTCCATAGCTAGGAATAATGGTATTTAATATCGTATTCCTACTACGTAAACTTTTTATATCTGCACTGTAAGGAACAACATTAAATCCTTGCTTCTCAAAACATAACTTTGCTCTAAACATGTGGAATCCGGCAGTTACCAAAACATACCTTTTTTGTTTCCAGTTTTTATCCAAATTTTCTAACATGCTGGCAGTATACTTTGCGTTTTGGTGGGTATTCATAGAGAGGGTTTCAATAATTACACATGAATCAGGTATGCCACATTTTACCATGAACTCCTTTCCAAGTTTAGATTCTGGAACAAACCCTCCAAAGACTGTATCAGCGCCGCCTGTATAGATTATTTTTTTTGCAATACCACTTTTATACAAATCTATTGCTTGGCACATTCTATCATTTCCATCATTAAAATTTGCTCTAACAACTCCATTCAACATAAAATTTGAGACAAACCCGCTTGGAACAATAATGGCCTCAAATTGCTCTGCTTTAGCAATTGAAATAGGTGGAACCTCGTAAAATTTAATAACGGTTTGAGCCAACCATGGATTGGTAAAAAAGATTAATAATCCAAAACCATAATATAAATTTCTCTTAACCTTGGTAATAAAATAAAGTAGAAAAAAAATAATAACGATTGATAAAGGTGCGATTAAAGCATATGCCACCTTTGATAAAAAATAGAACATATTAATTCTTCATTAAATATTGGTAATAAACTATCGCGGCTAAAATCAAAAACAAAGAGATTTCCTTTATCCATTTCCAAGAAGTTCTAACAAAATAGTTGGCCATCAAAAAACTTAAAGGAATGGATAGGTATGGCAAAGCAAGCTCAAACCCATAATCTCCAGCTAACAAAGATAAGAAACCAAACGGAACCATAATGATTATCATTAGTTGAAGCCTTCTTGTTTTAACTTTATTTCTGAAAAAATTAGTTTGAATTTGAAGTGCCGAAAAGGTAAGAATAGGCAAAATAACAAACCATATATACCCCTTTTCCAATGTTATTCCTAAAGACTTAAAATAGGATTTATCTATGGTGTAATACAGCGCCTCTAAAAGATTGGAGATATTTCCATTCACATATAAAAAAGCAGCAAGAAAATATAGCGGTACTCCAATAGATAAAATAGCTACTAGCAAATACCTAACATTAAACTTGGTCATGTAAATAATACTCAACAAAATGAAAGGTAAATACAATATCAAATCTGGGTCGAACAATAATCCTAAACCTAATAAAATACCTGCATCAATTACAGGAAAAATAGGATTAGGAGATTCATACAAGAAGCAAAGTCTAAAAACGAGTAAAATAAGAAAAGTATTAGCTATCAGTTGTGGTGTTAAAAGCTGTTGTGGCGCATAAATGCTATTCAACAAAACAAAAAACAAACCTGGCAAAACGCTGTCCTTGAAAATAACTTGTTGTGAATTAGAAATAAAATTAATAAAAAATGCTTGCAGAATAACCAACAAGGCAGCTACAAGTGCACTTTGCCAGCCCAAAGGAGCATATTGGTGCATCCAGTTTAGTACAAACTGAGCAGCAGGCGTTGGAGACTGAATATAAAGTGGAATGTCAATAATAAATCCAGTTAATCTAATCAATATTGAAAAGATTAAAAATGCAATTAAAGCACTAAGAGTATTGGTTCTAAAAAGATTGAGCACGTCTAAAATTTAATTCGAACCAAAGTAAATAATTTATCACGAATCGTTGATGCAACCAAAGAATTTGCAGAAACTTGTCTAAACTCAGAAGGCACCAAGGAAATGTTAAAACTTGTATTTTTAATTAAAACTTTTTCTTCGGCCCTACCTTGATAGTTTATTGAATGTAGCATCACATTCCCATCACTATCCAAATCACTATTATACAAAATATGGACAAAATCTTGAGTTGGAATTATAGCAACCCCAGCGTTTCCAATTTCTCCTACTGCACTTTGCTTTTTTCTAACCACATCCGTAAAATGAATCGAACCATCTGAATTAACAGACCAAAGCACAACATCATCATAATTAAAAATTACCCGAACCCCTTCCATTGGCATATTATTAAGGTAATAATTGTAGCGTTGTTCAACTCTAGTGTATTTTTCTGCTGCAACCATAATTCCCCCATCTGAGCGTGGAATTATCTTTCGAATGTAAAAGTTGTCTAAGCCTTGGGGAAACTTTTCAGATTTGGGTGGCAATAATTTTTCCAATATTTCGGGTTGAACCAAGGATTGAAATCTCAATAAAGTTTCTTTAGTTATGATGCTGTACCTATTATAAAAATAACCGTTCACATCCTTTCCTTCTGCCACTGAGTAAAAGCCAAAAACTGCAATTGTTTTGTTAAAATTATTTACTGTAAACCCTAATTCTTCTATGAATTGGTCTTGGCCGCCTAATTCATAAGCAAACATTTTATCCAAATCAGGATAATAGGCATATAAAAAAAAGGCCCTTGAATCAACACTTCCTTTCTCAACGGTTTTCGGATAATCTAAAAGGACATAAGCATTTCCTTCATTATCGATATCAAATGCAGTTAAAAAAACTTCCTTATGTGTACTTTCCAAAGAAAACTGTCTTCCAAAAATCTGTTGCGTAGCACCTTGGTAAGCATATAAGTTTAATTTACTTTCATTTGCTTCTGTCCCTTTTGTTAAAAACATAATACCAACCATAGTTTTTGCAGCATTTGTTTTTACCTGAATTTTTCTGCGCTCCAAATAACCTGCCACTGGAAAACTACAAATCACCGAAGGTCCTCCAACGTTCTTCAAGTTTTCATCCATTTTTTGAGCCAAAATATCAATTGTATTAGTGGAAACATTCTTAGCGCTTATGAAAACAAATAGTTCATTATTTACCAATAAAACACGTTCAACTAAACCATTAACTGCTAAAGGAAGGGATATACTTAATTCTTGACTCAAATTACTCTTATACTTCTCAATAATTACTTCAGCACTAAAATCGCTGTTTTTACACCTTAGCAGATATAAACCATTGGAGGTTTCACCTATAATCTGTGTAAACAAATTTTTATTCTTAATCTTTTGAGGGCTTCCCCACTCAATTGCTTGAGTATTTCCTTCTAATGGCTTTAGGATAAACAAAGCCATAATTAGGTAAAAAACTGACCTCAAATTAATAATATTCGGTTTTATCATAATTAGTAGGCGAAGATACCTGATATGAACTATTTTCGCTTGAATTTCTTATGACAAAAAAACAAATTTTTGATACGAGCAAAAAAGAAGAAACTGCGATAATGGTGGGTATAATAACCCAAAATTTAAGAGTGGAACAAGCAGAGGAATACCTTGATGAGCTTGAATTTTTAGCCTTAACTGCTGGAGCGATTGTTAAAAAGCGCTTTCTACAAAGACTTAATTATCCAAATCCAAGAACTTTTATTGGAGCCGGGAAATTGCAAGAAATTGGTGAGTATATTACAGCAAATGAAATTGATATTGTCTTTTTCGATGATGAACTTAGTCCATCTCAAATTCGAAATTTGGAACAAGAGCTTAAATGTAAAATTCTAGACCGCAGCAATTTAATTCTAGATATTTTTGCCTCAAGAGCCAGAACTGCTCAGGCTAGGTTTCAAGTAGAACTGGCTCAAGCTCAATACTTACTGCCAAGACTAACCCGCATGTGGACCCACCTTAGCAAACAAAAAGGTGGGATTGGAATGAAAGGTCCAGGTGAAACAGAAATTGAGACCGATCGAAGGATACTCAGAACAACAATTACAAAACTTAAGGCAAAGCTGGCGATAATAGACAAACAAGCAGAGACTCAGAGGAAAACCAGAGATTCCAAAGTTAGGGTTTCATTGGTTGGATATACCAATGTAGGAAAATCAACCTTAATGAATACGATTGCTAAAACCAATGTTTTTGCCGAGGATAAGCTTTTCGCAACCCTCGATTCAACGGTTAGAAAAGTAGATTGGCCAGGAAAAACCTTTTTACTGAGCGACACAGTTGGGTTTATTAGGAAATTACCACACCAATTGGTAGAATGCTTCAAATCAACTTTGGACGAAATTAGAGAAGCAGATATTCTATTACATGTTGTGGATATCAGTCACCCAAATTTTGAAGACCAAATAAATGTTGTAAATGAAACTCTTAAAGAAATTGGAGCCTCAAATAAGAAAGTAATTTTGGTTTTTAACAAAATTGACAACCTAAAGAAACCCCTCTTTTTTGAAGACGAAACCATAGAAAGTTCTGAGGAGTACCTAGAACTACTAAAAAAGTCTTGGATGGCAAAAGATAGCAATCCTACGCTGTTTGTAAGTGCCTCCAAAAAAATAAATCTAGATACGTTAAGAATAACTTTAGCAGATGTAATTGATAATTTTGAAAAAAACAGAGGCTAAGCAATTTAGAGAATTCAATTGAATCCTTATTTTCGCAATATCACATGAATCAGGATACACAAAAAAATATTGAGTTAAGCATTATTATGCCTTGTCTTAATGAAGCCGAAACCTTGGCTACTTGTATTAATAAGGCAAAATCTTGGCTTAAAGAAAACAAGGTATCAGGCGAAGTAATCATAGGCGACAACGGGAGCACTGATGGTTCTCAACAAATTGCAGTTTCTCTTGGTGCAAGGGTAATTGATGTTCCTAGAAAAGGTTATGGGGCTGCCTTAATGGGCGCCATTGAAGCTGCTAATGGAACGTATGTTATCATGGGAGATAGTGATGATTCTTATGATTTTGGGAAACTAGACCTATTTATACAAGAGTTAAGAAATGGTTATGATTTGGTTATGGGCAATCGTTTTAAAGGTGGAATTATGCCTGGAGCAATGCCCTTTCTTCATCGATATTTAGGAAATCCAGTATTATCTTTTGTAGGCAGGCTCTTCTTTAATTGTCCTGTTAAAGACTTTCATTGCGGTTTAAGAGGGTTTAGACAAGACCTAGTAAGTGTGCTTGATTTAAAAACTACTGGGATGGAATTTGCCTCTGAAATGGTTGTTAAATCAACCTTAAACAAATTAAAAATTACCGAAGTTCCAACAATTCTTAGTAAAGATGGTCGCAGCAGACCGCCACACCTTAGAACTTGGCGCGACGGCTGGAGACATTTGCGCTTTCTTTTAATTTACAGCCCAAGATGGTTGTTCCTTTACCCTGGAATCACATTGATGTTAATTGGCCTACTGCTGATGCTACTTATTATTCCTGGGCCTATGGGTTTGTTTAAGCAAATCTATTTCGATACAAATACACTTCTTTATGCAGGTGCATTTATAATTGTTGGCTATCAAGCTGTAAGTTTTGGCATATTTACTAGGGCTTACGCCGTAGAATCTGGCTTTTTACCTAAAAAAGATTCCTTGTCAAAAGCATTTGATTTAATTTCATTAGAAAGCGGTTTGATCCTAGGTTTGCTTATTTTCTTTGTAGGATTAGCCGGAACCTTTTTCTCTCTTTACATTTGGGAAGAATCAAATTTTGGTCAACTCGAATATTCAAAAATTTTAAGAATTGTAATCCCAAGTGTGGTTGCTATAATCGTGGGACTACAGACTGTCTTTTCAAGTTTTTTCCTAAGTGTTTTAACCGTGAATAAGAAATAATGAAAGCGATTGATAAATACCTTCAACGAGTAAGAATAACTAAAGCCAAAAAATTCATTCAAAAAAATGATTCTGTTTTAGACATAGGCTCTGTTGATGGTGTAATGTTTGAGGCTTGGCAAGGTTTTATAAGCAAAGGAATTGGGGTTGACCCAACCTTGAAAGAAATTATTAAAAAAGATAATTATATCCTTTATCCTGGATACTTTCCAGAAGCCTGCCCAAAAGAAGAGAATTTTGATGCAATTACCTTGCTTGCAGTGCTCGAGCATATACCAACTTCCCAACAAGAAGCTTTAGCCAAAAATTGTCACCATTTCTTAAAGGCTAAAGGCAAACTTATCATTACAGTGCCATCCCCACAAGTAGATATAATCTTGGCTATTCTAACTAAACTAAGACTAATTGATGGAATGAGTTTAGAAGAGCACTTTGGCTTTGAACCTAAACATACACCTCAAATTTTTAGTGAACCTAGGTTCAAACTAATTCATAAATCACACTTCCAACTAGGACTTAATAACCTTTTTGTTTTTGAAAAAATTGGATAAATATGGAAAACAAACAACTTTCTGATAATAGAATCTCTTACTGTATTGATGCCAGAAATGCCAATGAAAGTTGGTGGGAAAGTCTTGAAGGCTTTGTTTCAAAAACAAAGCAAGACCTAGAAGTGATTTGCCTTACTTCCTCCAATAAGTCTTCCAATAATCCCAAAATAATCATCCAAACCTGGGATAATGCAATAACAGCCTCAGGAAACTTTTCATCTGCACTTCAGAATGCCTCAGGCAGCTTATCTGTATGTTTTTGGAATACAGTAGGAACTTTAGGAAATATTTCTCAGCAAATTCAAACCCAAAAGAAATTACTAAACCTGCAATCTCTTTCTATTGGTTCATTCCAACTTACCACAAAAGGAAGCAAAGTTAAAATTCCCATTGCAGATAAGATATACAATAGTCTTACAAGAATCTTTACCTCTATTAAAGGTTCTGATTGCAATTCAGGAATTATTGCAGCCAATACACAATGGCTAAGTCAAAAACTTTCAAGCGACTTAGTAGCAGCAAATAATTTCCTTCAATTACTAAATTTAGCGTCATCCTATAAAGTTAAATCTCAAGAATTTGCAATCAACAACCTCGAAAATAAACCAAGTAACAATTGGTTCAACCTAATTCCAAGCTTTTTTTCTTTAAGATGGAATTACTTTATCACCGATGCCAAATTACAATTTAAACTTACAGACCAAAAATTAGGTTCAGGTAACCATCCGCTATACAGGATGCTTTATTTTGTTTTCTTTATCCTAATAAGTTTTGCCATGCCAATTCTTTCTCAGGATTTTGGAAGTACTTGGGATGAAAAAGCACACAACGATTATTCCCAGCTTGCCTATAAATATTTAACAACATTTGGAGAGGACACAGCAGCTTTAGCCGAACCCGCAAATGGAGGAGAATATATTCGCCAAGCTTATAGATTTTATGGAGAACAACTAAATACAATTGCAGCATTTACCTACAATACTTTTGGCACTGGGGTTTACGAAACAAGGCATTTCATCAATAGTTTATATGGATTAATTGGACTTGTATTTACCTCTTTGATTGCATTTGAATTAGCAGGTTGGCGAGCTGGATTACTTGCCTTGCTTTTTATGTTTTTTAACCCAGGATGGATGGGCAATAGCATGAATAACCCAACTGACATTCCATTTGCCACTGGATTTGCATTTGCAGGCTATTTTATGATAAAAGTTGTGAGAAGCCTGCCGCAACCCCTTTATAGAAATTTATTATGGCTCGCGGTTGGAATTGGAATTGGATTAGCCTCACGCGTAGGAGCCTTGCTTATTTTGGCCTATTTTGGATTATTCCTAGCTATTCATTGGATAACCCTATTTAAACAAAAGGGTTCAAATCCCATGAAACTAATTTTCCCATACGCCAAGATATTTCTAATTGTTGGAGTGATTGGCTATATCCTTGGAATTTTAATTTGGCCTTATGCCTTAGATAATCCTCTGGAACACCCAATACTTGCCTTCAAAAAAGCCTCAGAAAATGCATTTTACACCAACAATGTGGAACTATTTGAAGGAAAAAGAATGTACATGATCACTAGCGCGCCATGGTATTATGTTTTCAAATTCTTAGGCATGGGAAATCCAATATATCTAATTTTAGGTGTTGTTGCAAGTGTTTTGCTTTACCTTCCTTTGAAGAATAAAATAGGGATTGGTTCATACCTAATCTTGCTTTTTATGCTGCTTTTCCCAATTCTTTATGCAGAATATAGCAATTTAAATTACTACAATGGATGGAGACATTACCTTTTCGTTCTTCCATTTGGAGTAAGTTTAGCAGCAATTTTTTGGGATTATTTATTAAGTCAAAAAAAGGCCATAGCACTAAGTACCTCATTTATTCTTCTTGCATTGTTTGCAAAACCTTCTATTTGGATCATACAAAACCACCCAAACCAATATGTTTATTTTAATGAGTTTGTAGGCGGATTAAAAGGTGCTTATGGCACTTATGAAACAGATTATTATTCAAACTCTTGCAGAGAAGCTGCAGAATGGATTGCCAAACAACATCCAACAGACTCTTTGATTGTTGGAATTAACAACGAAACTACAACTGCTGCTTATTGGGCCCACCAGATTAATCCTAACTTAAATTTTGTATGGACCAGAGAAATGGAAGAACAAAAACTTGCTTGGGATTACTTAATTTTAACAACACGTACCTTTTCAAAAAACGAATTACTAAATGGGTCATTTCCTCCAGCGGGCACAGTTTACACAGTTGAAGCAGATGGAATTCCATTAGCCGCTGTAGTTAAAAGAGCTAATTGGAGTATGCCAAGAGGTTACAAGGCGGTTGATAACTCTAATTTTGATTCTGCAATTTGGTACTTTAATGATGCTGTAAGATATGCACCAAAAGATGAAGAGGCTTGGCGGATGTTGGGTTTCTCATTAATCAATACTTCTCAAATGGATAGTGCAGAAAAAACCTTACTAAAAGCCATTGAAATATATCCAGAAAACTTTACAGCCTATAGCAATTTAGGTTTAGTATATTTTAATCGAAAAGAATTTCAAAAAGCTACAGAAACCTTCAAAAAGAGCACAGACTTAAAAGAAAATGTAGTTGAAAGCTGGTATTATGCAGCTTTAGCCTATTTAAACTTGAATGACTATACTAATGGCATTAGATGTTTGGAAATGGCTAAAAAACATAATACTTCAATTCCAGAAGTATTTTATTATTTAGGTAAAGCCTATGCAGCTACAAGTAACCTTAACCTAGCCGCAGAAAACTATCAATATGCTTTAGGTATGAACCCAAATTTCTTGCAAGCTTGGGGAGAACTAGCGCAAGTATTTCAAAAACAAGGAAACAATGCGGCAGCAGAAGAATGTATAAAAAGATACAGGGCTCTTGGCGGTTCATAACCTCTTATTCACAATAATTATTAGACTTGTCTATTTTTACTAAAAGCTCTTAACCCTTATTAAATAAAGGGTTAAGAGCTTTTTTAATAGCCTTTCGATTTCAAAATCACGAAATCCACCAATTACGTTGGAAACCCTATTGTTAAGCCAATGTGAAAAGACTTTAGTTTCGTATTTGATGATACTCATAAATAAATACGAACCCATAATTTCAATAGATAAATCATTCGAAAACTGTGAGCAAGAATATGCTGAACTATGCAAAATTTTCAACTTTATAGACTTACCAACGAATATCAAAAATATTGAAAAGACAAATTCAGCTATCCTTAGAACCTATTATGCAAACGCTTTAGACAATAACTTAATTGAAATAAAAATTGTTAAATATTTAATAAACAAAAATCTTAAAGGAACTACCCTTGCCGAAAAAGCGATTGAACAATATTATCAAGCAGAGCACTATTTATCTCAACAAGTTCATCAGCCTTTAAGTATCAGCTTAATCAAAGATGTAATTCAAATCATTTCTAGCAACTCCAACTTTGAGTTTGAAGAAAAAAACTACTTCAATAATACAAATTCAGAAGCACCTAATCAGCTAAACTCAGAAAGTGAAATTGAGTTAGAAAGCTTATTCGATTTTCTAAACTTAGATAGTGAATTTCATCCCATTGTTCAAAGTTGGATTCTTCATTTTAGACTTCGCTCAATACCTTTAATTAATGAAGGTGCAAATAAATTGGCCTCCTTATTTCAACAGTTTTGGCTCCAAAAAAAGCAAATGGACCTAGAAGGGCTCTTAAGTTTAGAACATGAACTCTATTTAAACAAGTTGGAATATGAAGAAATAATCAACCGCTCTATCGTAGGAGAAATTAATGTCTTAAACAAACAACTAGCTTTTGGATTACAACTCCATCTTTCACAAATTAATAGAATTAAAGACCTACTAAAATCCTATTTCAGGAAACAAATTGCCTTTGATAAATTAAATGCTAGGCAAAAAAACATCATGAACTATGTCTTCGAAAGAGGCTATAAACTTAAAGAGATAGATGATTCAATTCTTAATAAAAGACAGAAACTCATCATGTATATTATCCAACATCGGGGGTTTATTTCTACAAAAGAATTAGTAAACGAATTTGATTGCAATAGAAAAACCATTCAACGCGATTTTCAAACATTAATGGATATGGGTTTGGTAAAATCTATTGGAGCGGGTGCTGGACTTAGATACTGCATAAACCTTCAAGAAAAAAGAAATCCGCATTTGGAAAACTTCCAAGCGGATTTCTTAAGAAATAGTAATGATGAAATTACTTCAACAAGCGAATATTACTTATAACTCGTCTTCGTTATAAAAATAATCTTCATTTGTAGGATAATCTGGCCAAATTTCTTCAATTGTCTCAAAAGGTTCGCCATCGTCTTCCAATTCCTGTAGGTTTTCTATAACCTCTAAAGGTGCACCAGATCTAATGGCATAATCTATTAATTCATCCTTTGTTGCCGGCCACGGAGCATCATCTAAGTAAGACGCTAATTCTAATGTCCAATACATACTTGTCTAATTTATATTTACGCGAATTTATAAAAAGAGTTCAGTTGTGCATCAAGTTTTTATGAAACTTGAAGAATTGCTTCAAATTAATTGAATATGAGGCATTTGATTATTTCTTTTCTTGCCAATTTACCTGAATTTGTAAACAAAAATGAATCTAAAACCATTCTTTGAGTGGGTATCTCATATTTATGCAAGCGTTGTTGCAAATAATCCTGAAGGTTTGAAAATGTTATATCACTCATTTTTCTTTCAGTTACTAGGCAAACTGCTTCGCCTAAATATAAATCAGGTTTACCAAAAACCAAAAGATTTCCAAAGTCTTCTTTGTTAATTTCTACCCATTCAAAAATTTTTAGTTCAACCTTTTCCGGACTTACTTTAAATGCACCTGAATTAATCACGAAATCAACTCTTCCATTAATCCTGAAGCATCCTTCTGCATTCATTTCTGCAAGGTCATTTGTTATAAGGTCACTACTCAAAAAAGGTGTGCTAATAATTAGTGTGTTTTCATCAGATTGTCTTACTCGGTAACCCTCCAAAACTTCATACCATTCCGAGCGATTCAAATCCATTAAGGCAATATGCGTTAGCGTTTCAGTCATTCCATAAGTATGAAAGACATTGTTCCCTTTACCAATCACCTTAGTTCTTAATTCAGCATTCATGGCAGCACCACCTATCAGTACATTTTTTATCAACGCAAACTTATGCTCATCAAAACTATCACTTGAAATTTGAAGCGGAACAAAAGAAGCAAATGAATATGGATGAATAGGAGAAATACTTATCCATAGCTTAGCTGAAGGCATAATAATAGTTATTGGGCAGGCCAAATAACATGCTCTTAAAAACATCATAGCGCCCGCAATAAAACTTGGGTCAAGGCATAACAAAATATGCTCTTGACCCATTTTTAAATCTAATTTATTGACGGTTGATTCAATACTTTTAATTACCTGATGCTTTGTGAAAACAATCCGCTTTGGTTCACCAGTACTTCCAGAGGTGCTAAACTCAAAATCAGAATCATTTTCCCATGCAAATAGCAAGTCATTAATTCTTTGCTTAAATGCATACTCACCAATAAATTCTAGTTCAAATGCCAAAAATATAATTATTGTTGAACCAAAAGTTTTCTGGTTAAGACATCTTCAGCAACTTGAATTCTTAAAAAGAATAAGCCATTATTTAAGGTAGGAATCTTAAATTTTTCAGTAAATGTGCCTGCTGCATTTACACCATTATATAACTCAACAACTGATTTACCAGTAATATCTATTAGTTCAATTTGAACCTTACCTACCTTTTTCATTTCGAAACTCAAACTCAAATCTTGGTTAACACTTGGGTTAGGAAACATTTTCAAAGATGTAATAGATTCATTGCTATTAATACCGTTCGCAATTTTTTCACTAACTGTATACTTAGATTTTCTAACCAAGGTTCTATTATTTGCAAAAGCACCATAAAAATCTACACTACCTGTGCCAGCGGCTGGAGCCGTCCAAGTAAAACTCCAAGTTGCACTTGCATTTGAAATTGGTTGGGTATGTGTGATGTACTTTCCACCAACTCTTTGGTTTCCTGTTCCAGCTGTTAAAGAACCTACTAAAGCTCCATCCGTCTTTTGCGGACTTACTATAAATCCTTTATTACCACTTTGGTCTACTGTAACGGTAATTGTGTAAGTTGAGCCAGGAGTGTAACCTTCTACAGGAATGTTGCTGCTTAAGATACCAGTAACACTTTGGGCAGTACCACTATGGCAACCAGAAGTTGCACAAGTTTTTCCGCCATCTCCAGGTGAGCCTGTTCTGCCATCTGAAGGAGCGCCATCTGGGTAAGATTTCAAAGTTGGAATGGTTATACCCATAAACGATGAAATAAATAGAATTAGTAAAGTTTTTCTTTTCATAATATTGTTGTTAATAAGCTAGACAAGTGAATAAGGAATTGGTTGCATTCATATTGCTATTTTATAATTATTTAACTCTTAACCATGGCAATGGGTTTTGAAATACTCGTTGTTTCCAAACTTCAAAATGCAATCTGCCTTCTCCAGAATCCTGGTGAACAGCCAAAGAACCTATTACCTTTCCAGTCTCGATAGACTCACCAATCTTTATAGAAACCTTTGCTAACCTTGCATAAACGGTATAATACTCCCCATGACTCACCAAAACAACTTTATCCAAACCGGGGATTGGAAAAATTGCCTTAACCACTCCTTTGTATACGGCTTTAACTTCGGCATTTGGCTTTGATAGAATTTCTATTCCATTATTAGTCGTAACAACACCTTTAAGCGTTGGATGGGCATGGTCACCAAAGGTTTCAATTACCTTTCCGCTAACTGGCCAAGGAAGTTTTCCTTTGCTACTCGAAAAATCAAGTCCTAACTTAATATCAGCATCACTTAGGTAACTTGTACTTGTTTTTGGTGCCGATGGTTTATTCGCTTTCTGTGCTGCAGCTCTTTTCTTTTCTTCGGCCTTTCTTGCTGCCTCAATTTCTCTGGCAATTTGAAGCTCAATTTCTTTACTCAATTTCTTAGCAGCAAGCATTTGTTTTTCAATCTTCTGCTTTAAATCTTTCTCCTTGCCTTGCAATTGGGTCAATAACTTTTGTTCTTCCTGCTTGTCTTGAACCAAAGCTTTCTTCTCTGTTTCCTTTTCTTTGATTAAAAATGCTTTCTCTTGTTTAACGGTAATCATTTCAGAGATCAATGCAATCATCTGCCTTTGCGTATTAAGGATAAGCTGTGCTTGTTTTTGTCTATAAGTACCATAGGCATTCAAATACCTCAAACGGCGCATCGCCTGCTGCAAGTCTTTGGCTTCAAATACAAAAAATAATAAATCAGCACTATTGAGCCTTCTTTTGTAGGCCGCAACTAAAAAATTAGCATAATCTTGTTTTAGCAAAACAACATCCTGTCGTAGTTTGGTAACCATTTCCTTTTGGTTGCCAATTTGCAGCGTTAATTCAAATGCTTGCTGCCCAACAACATTAATAACTTGCTCACGGTTTTCGATTTGTTCAGCTAATATTTTAAGCTCTTTTTCTTTATTAAAAGCTTCCGCCTTAACTTTAATTAATTCGTTTTTATTTTTTCTTATGCTTTCTTGTAATTGCTTCCTTTTGGTTTCTAACTCCTTTCTCCTATCGGCAGGTGTTTGAGCAGCAAAAACTGAAATAATTAGGCTTAAAAAAATAATAACTAAGAAGTACTTAGTTAAATTTTTCAACTTTATATGATTTAGGAACAACAAAAGAGGGGTCTTGGTTAACATCTAGTGCGAAATTGCTCATTGTAAAATGGCATTCCACTTTTTTTTCTCCCTTAATGTTAATTAAAATGTCGCTAGGCAGACTATATTCTCCTACCCGCTCAAAACTTCCATATTTTATAGACATCTCCCGCGCATTTCCTTGTTCACTTAACCATACATCACTAACTTTAAAGGATGAATTATAAGTTGCTTTTTGCATTAACAATCCAATTTGAGTAAAAATTTGAAGATAATTATTGCTAGTATCCAATTTAGTTTCTTCAAATCTAGCATCAAACAAAGTGTTTCCATAAACCAGATTTTGCATTTCAGTAAAAGTAAGTGGTGCCTTTATGAAGCTATTTAAATAACTGTAGGAAGCAGTAATATACTTCTTGTTTATATAATCAATTATTCTAATAGAATCGGGTTTTAGCAATATTCTTGCAACATTTACAAGTCCGAATGCCTTTGCATTTAGCCAAATGTATTGGTCTTTTTTTATGGTTAATTCTAAATTTAAAGTTACACTGTTCTTGTCGTCTTTATAATCTGCTACAGCCGAATATCTAAGGGCATTTGCATTAAATTTTGCGGCTGTTACTTGGTTCAAAACAACCAATAAACTTTCATTACTTTTACTTTTTAAACGTTCAGTTGGCAACTCACCTTGTGTAGTTGCTTTTTTAGTTTTGCAAGAAAAGGTTAAACTGAGCAATAAGAACACACTTACAAAAGCAATTAATCTCATAATTAAATATTAAGGAATAATACCAGTTTCTATTTTTCTAGTTAAAGCAGGAGAATTTCCTCCAAGAGATGCCGCTTTCTTCCATTGAACCAATGCCGTTTCCTTTTGACCCAACTTAAATAAAACATCACCATAATGCTCTAAAACTTCTGCGCTATTTTCAAAAGATTTTAAGGATTTCTCGATTTGAACCTTTGCTTGTTCATAATCTCCTTTCATAAATAAAATCCAGCCATAAGTATCTAAACTTGCTGCATTTGTTGGGTCAAAAACAAGTGAACGTTTGCTAAGATTCTCAGCTTTATCAAGATCTTTGTTGCGCAAACTTAAGAAGTAAGCATAATTATTAAGGGCAAGTGAATTATCTGGACTCATAGCCAATACAGCTTCAAAGGCAGAATCACTTAACTCAAACTGATTTGAATGAAAAGCGACATCGCCTAAATTTAACAAAAGACTAATGAGAGATTCTTCATCCGCTGCAAATGTTATTCCTAACCTAGATGGATTTAAGGCCTCCTCAATTTTACCAAGCCTTTTGCAGGCTACTCCAAAATAAATATAGGGCGCAGGATACTGAGGAAATAGCTCCATCATTTTTTTGCAATCCTCTTTCATCCAATCAAATTTGGAAAGCTGTTGGTCACAAACTATGATTTGATCCCAAGCCACAAGTTCTGAAGGATTTACCTCTGTGGCCTTGATGTACCATATTCTGGCATTTTCAAAATCACTTTGTTGCAAAAACAAATCACCTTTAAATAGATAGGGTTCGGGATTATTAGCATTTGTTTCTAGGAAAACATCTACCAAAGCATCACACTTTTTTAGGTGGTCTGAACCGAAAACTTTTGAAGGAATTAATATTGAAAGCATTTTTAACTTGGCATTTGGGTCAACCTTAGAGGCCATGCCAAGCTTTACCATTTCATAGTACTTTTCTAGATCATCCTTCGATTTATAATAATCTGCTAAAGAAAATGCCGCGTATCCATTTTTTGGTTCAACCTGAAGTATTTCTGAATACAATTTAATAGCCTTTTCTTGTTGTTTGTAGTTTAAATACAAATCTGCTAACATTCCTTTTATTGTTGTATTATCTGGATTGCTAGCAACAAATTTTTCCAACTCTTTTATAGCATTTGCAGGCTTATTCAAAATAAGATAAAGTTTTTCCTTTTGAAGTGTATAATTTTCGTTTGAACCAAAATACTTTTCAAGCTGATCATAGGTTTTTACGGCATTCGTATAATCGCCTTTTCGAAGTTGTAAGTCGGCTTTTAGATTTAAAAAATCTATGTTTTTCGTAAGCTTAAAAGTTCTTTCACACTGCGCAATTGCTTCATTTACTTGGCTAGTTTCTTTAAAACAATTGATAAGAAATTTTGCATACCACTCATTCTCTGGCGCCAACTTAACCGCCTTTTCAGCATAATTTATTGCTTCATCTCTCTTTTTGTTTGAATACAAAACAAAAGCAAGTTGAAAGTTAACATCAGCCGAACTTTGATTAATTGCCAATGCAGCTTTAAAGTGCTTCTCTGCTTCTTCATAATTCTTAATTATCTTTTCTTTATTACCATCAAAAAATAGCTTATCAAAAGACAATCGGTCTTTTTCAGACATTGCAGGCTGCGCAAAGGAATGCGCAAATAGTAAAAAAAGAAAGAGTAAAAAGTTAAATCTTATCATAGCCTTAAAATCATTGCATATCAAACGCAACAACTGGGCATAAATTACTGAATTGTAGTGAAATCGCCAACACTCAAATCTTTAGCTTCACCATTATAAACAACAAAGCTTCCAATCATGGCATTATCTATGTTAGCATGGCTAATTTTGGTATTGGATTGAATAATGCAATTTCCAACAATTGAATTTTCTATCACGCAATTATCAGCAATGGTAGCATTTGGACCAATAACGCTTCGTGTAATTTTAACATTCTTTCCAATCAAACTTGGTTGAATAATTTGAGAATTTACAGCTACAACAGAATCATCAACCATAACTTGGCCAGCTTCGTTCATAAAATGTAAAATACGAGAGTTGGTGTAAACCGTAGAATTCTTATTTCCACAATCCAACCATTCTGTAACTTTACCTGGTTCAAACTTTAAACCCTTTGCCTTCATATTTTCTAAGGCATTGGTTAGCTGATATTCACCTTTTTCACGAACATCATTATCTAATAAATACTGCAACTCTGCACGTAAATTCAAACCATCTTTAAAATAGTAAATACCAATAATTGCTAAGTCAGAAACAAAATGCTCAGGTTTTTCAACAAAATCAGTGATTACGTTGCTTTCATTAACCTTTACTACCCCAAAAGGCTTTGGATCATCTACTTTTTGAACCCAAATGATACCATCCTTGCTGCGGTCTAAGGTAAAATCAGCTTTAAATAGTGTATCTGCAAAAACAACTAATACATTTCCATCCAAACTTTCTTTGGCACACATAATTGCATGTGCAGTACCTAAGGGCTCATGTTGATAGTAAATAGAACCTTTGGCACCTAGTTTTTCAGCCACAGCAATTAGCTGTTTTTCAACAGCCTCGCCAAAGGTTGGCCCAATGATATAGGCAACTTCTTCTATACCAGTTCCACAGACTTTTTCTAAATCTTCAATAATTTTCTGAACAATTGGTTTTCCAGCAACTGGAATTAATGGTTTAGGAACAGTTAAAGTATGAGGGCGCATACGCTTTCCCATACCAGCCATAGGAACTATAATTTTCATCTTAATAACAGATTTTGCGCAACCTAATACAAACTGCTAAAATTTCAAAACCTCTTGAGTCTATTTTATTTTCCAGTACTTCCATATCCACCCTCTCCTCTTTCAGTTTCGCTTAGTTTTTCGGTTAATTGCCACTGTATCAATTCATGTCTAGCGAGAATCATTTGAGCAATTCTTTCTCCATTTGTAATTTCAAATTCTGCATGCCCTAAATTAATTAACAATACCTTAATTTCTCCTCTATAATCAGCATCAATGGTTCCAGGACTGTTTAACACTGTAATTCCATGCTTCAAGGCAAGGCCACTTCTGGGTCTAATTTGAATTTCATAACCAACTGGAATCTCAAGATACAAGCCAGTTGGCACTAATGCTCTTTCCATTGGCTTTAGAACTATTGGTTCAAGCAAAAATGCAGAAATATCTAAACCAGCAGCATGTAAGGTTTGATAATTAGGAAGTTCTAATTTACTTTTATTTATAACTTTTACTTGAATCATTACTTTTTCTTTAAGATTCCTCTGATGGATTTTCCTTCAAAATTATAGGCGACAAGAATAAAAACAAAGAGCAAAACAATTCGAATCAATCCATCAATGAGGGGTTTAATTTCAAGGTTTGCATCCGACCATTTTACTAAAAAATAAAAGGAAATGGACAAAACTGCATAGGTTAAAATTCTTCCAAGGTTATAGGGGACAGGGAAATATTTTTGACCCCAAACATAGCCAATGATAAGCATAGTTAAATAACAAATAAATGTGGTGATTGCACAGCCCATATAACCATAAATAGGAACCAAAATTATATTAAGAATTATAGTAATTGCAGCACCAAT
The DNA here is from genome assembly GCA_027488905.1 of Bacteroidota bacterium. Taxonomy (GTDB): domain Bacteria; phylum Bacteroidota; class Bacteroidia; order UKL13-3; family UKL13-3; genus B1. The sequence continues at coordinate 142,205 of JAIYAT010000039.1, read as the reverse complement.
CATTGATATTTGCGCTCCCTTTTTGGTTTGATTTGTTAACTTATACCAAATTGAAACGTTGTAATACATGCCCAAAAATATATTTGCCCATAACAAGGTAGGAACAATATGTAAGCCTTCATGAAATTTTACATCAATAAACCTCTTAAAAATATCCATGTAAAAAGTAACAACTAGGAAGATAAACATGCATAACCAAGCAAAATAATTCATCACTTTGGCATATAATTCACGTTTATCAGTTTGCTTAGCATGTGCAAAAAAGAAGGGTTCAGCTGCGTATTTATAAGCCTGAATAAAAAGTGTGATAATTATCGAAAGTTTGTAATTAGCTGAATAAATGCCATTCATAGACAAGGCCTCAACGGGGTCATGCCATAAATATTTAATAATTATTCTATCGAGCGTTTCATTTACCATACCTGCCAACCCAACCCAAATCATTGGAGTGGCATAAGTAATCATCTTTGTATATAAGTTTGGGTCAAACCTAAGTCCAACAAGCCTTATCTCTTTCACTAGAAAGAGCAAGGTTATAGAACTTGCTGCTAAATTTGCCATGAATACAGCATTGATTCCTAAACCTTCCTTCCAAAAGATTAAATTGATTCCAAAATGTGATTTGCAATACGGTCCTGCCACTAATAAATAGAGCGTTATAAGAATATTCAATAAGATATTCAGGTTCTTTATAATTGCAAATTTTAGAGCGCTATTTTGTTGCCTCAGCAAGGCAAAAGGAATAGCAGCCAGCGCGTCTGTTATAAGTATCCCAGCAGAGAAATACAAAAACTCGGGGTTATCACCAAAACGTATTGCCTTAGAAATTGTATTACCAAAAAAAAGGATAATCAAACCAAACAAAAAGGAAACAAATGCCACAGAAAAGAAGGCATTTGCATACACTTGTTTCTCAGCAGAATCTTGAGAAAATCTGAAGAAAGTGGTTTCCATACCATGCGTGAGGAGAATATTTATAAAGGAAATATAGCCATAAAATTCTGCGTTTGCACCAAATTCAGCCTGAGTAAAAACTCTGGTCAAAATAGGCACTAATAAGTAATTTATTAACCTACCAACAATGCTACTTAAGCCATAGATAGCAGTATCCCCAACTAATTTTTTTATTGCGCTCACTTAATAAGAGTATTATTGCAAAGAACTATAAAAACATTAAAAAAACTCAGTTTTATCCTCATTGTTATTTTTTAGTTAATTTTGTTTGAACCAAATGCAACATAAAATCACAATTACTGTTTTAATTCTGCTATCTTACTTTTTTGTTTCAGCCCAAAAAGTAGATGAAGAATTGGCTGCCCAATTCTTGGCAAATAAAGAATATGTTAAAGCGGCAGATAAGTATGAAAAATTATTAGGGTCGAACACAAAGTCTATTTATTTTTATGACAACTTATTGAAATCCTATATAGGATTGCAGGATTACAACGCTGCACAGAAATTGATAAGAAAGCAAATAAAGCGCTTTGAAGGAAACTACTACTTTGCCGTTGATGAAGGATACCTTTATCAACTTCAGGGTTTAAGTGAAAAAGCCAATCAAACTTATCAAAAATTGATTCAAAATTTACCCTTAAGTGAAGAAAAGATTTTTGAGCTTGCAAGAGCTTTTGAAAAAAGAAAACAACTTAGTTTGGCCATTGAATCGTTTTTGAAAGGAAGGAAAAATCTAAAATCAGAGCAACTATTTGCCGATGAGTTGGCAGGCCTTTACTTGGATTTGGGTGACAAAAAGAACTTTATTGAAGAATTGCTAAATTCTTTGATTGTTTCAGAACAACATTTGGAAGAAGTTGAAGGGTTGCTTCAAAACAACATCGAAACAAAGGAAGAATATGAGTTGCTCAAAAGCAATTTGAACAAAAAACTCAAACAATTTCCAGATAAAAATTGCTTTCAAGAATTAATGATTTGGTTTCATGTGCAAAGAAGCGAATATGAACTAGCTTCAATTTACGCAAAATCTTTAGACAAAAAATACAAAGAAGATGGCAGAAGATTATTAGAACTTGGCTTTTTAGCTAGTAGCAATGAACGATATGATGCAGCTATTTCCATTTACAAGCAAGTACAAATCTTAGGTAAGGAAAAACCTTATTACAATTATGCAAAAAGTAGCGAATTAGAGGCAAGAACTAAAAAACTAGTTCAAGGAAATTATACCAATGAAGATTTATTGATACTTGAAAATGAGTATAAATTAACCATAAATGAAATTGGCATTAATCCTATAAATGCGGCCACTATTAAGCTTCTGGCAAATCTTCAAGCTTTCTACCTGAGCAAATATGAAGAGGCTATAATTAATTATCAAGTGATACTTAATATGCCCAGAACAGATAGGTATTTGCAAGCTCAAGTTAAATTAGAACTTGGAGATTTGTACCTATTAAAAAATGAAATTTGGGAATCGATGTTGCTTTATGGACAGGTTGATAAAGACTTTTTAGAAGAACCTATTGGCCAGGAGGCTAAATTTAGAAATGCAAAACTTAGTTATTTTCTTGGAGAATTTGATTGGGCAAAAGCACAATTGGATGTCTTAAAAACTGCAACCACACAGCTTATTTCTAATAATGCCATAGAATTGAGCTTGCTTATTCAAGATAATACCATTGATAGCAATGAGACAGAGCCGCTAGCCTTGTTTGCAAAAGCCGATTTAAACCTAACCCAGAACAATTTGGTTCAAGCCAAAACCTTGTTGGATAGTTTGCAACAGCTATATCCAAAATCTGGATTAATGGATGATATTGCTTATAAAAGAGCAGAAATTTCTATGAAAATGAAAAATTATGAGGAAGCAGCAAAGTATTTTTCAGCCGTTTTCACGGAATTTGGCAATGATATTTTAGGTGACAATGCCTTATATCAATTAGCCCTAATTCAGCAACATAAGCTAAATAATAAAGAAGATGCTTTGAAAAGCTACGAAAAGTTTATCGCATCCTATTCAAGTAGTTTTTTCCTAAATGATTGCATTAAACAATACAGAATCTTAAGAGGAGATCAAATCAATTAATATATGATAGTTTATAATGTTACGATAAATGTGGAAGATGAAATTCATGAGCAATGGCTTTCCTGGATGAAAAGCGAACATCTGCCTCAAGTAATGGCAACTGGTATGTTTGAAAACTATAAAATGATGCGGCTAATAAGTCGTCAGGAGGATGAGACAGGACAAACCTATGCCATTCAATATTATTGCAAAGACATGGAGACTTATGAGGCTTACCAACAAAATTTCGCGCCAGCTTTACAAGCTGAAACACGAAAGAAATTTGAAGGAAAATTTATTGCATTTAGGACTTTGCTAGAAATATGTTAGCAATTGCCATTCACATAAACTATAACCTACTTATCATTCTTTTTTAACTATTTGTATAGTTTTTAGGCATTTTTAATAAAAGTTATATGATTGATTATCATAAAATTAAGAAAATAACACTGGAATACGCCATTTAAATAGTTTTTATGGCAATTCAAATAACTATTTTTGGAGTGGTTATTTGTCAAAGGCATTAAACATTCTTAAATCATGGCCTCAATTTTATTCTTAATTATTCAAATAGTTCTTGCACTATATACAATACTAATTCTAGTGTTGATAGTTGTTTACCTAATAAAGAACCTAATCCATAGGGAAACAATTATACCTGTCATGGAAAAAGAGCTACACGAAAAACAATTAGCAATTGTATTTTACAATTTTTCAAATGAAGAAGAGATTGTTGCACGTATTCAAGAGCTCCAAAATCAAAACTATTTTAATTATACGGCATACTTTTTTATCAAAACCCCAATTATTGAGACAAACAATTTAAAGAATATCAAAATTATAAGGCCGATTCAAAGCCGGCTAACTGGTTTGAACTTCTTAGAAATAGTTAAACCTTATTTAGAAAAGTCGCCCGAGGCTGTAATTGCCATAAAAAGTGATTCATGCATCCCAAAGGATTACCTTAATTGCATGAACTTAAATTTAATGCAAGGTAAAAAAGTGGTTCAATCTCAAGTAATCATCGATGGTAACAATGAAAGCTTAGGGGTATATCAAAAATTTGCAAGAGAAGTTTTGAACCTAATTGACAGGGAGGCTCCAAATGCTTTAGGTATTTCTGCAGCCATATGGGAACAAGGATTTATGTTGCAATACCAGATTTTTAAAGAAATAAACTTTCAACTAATTGCGGGTAATGATAAGTTGCTTCAGGCAGAAATAATAAGTAGATCCATTAAGATTGATTACGATGCAACAGCAAGAATTTTAGGAAAAACACTCAAAAAAGAACACTATAAGATTAAAAAACAATTACATTTAAAAATGTATTTTCATAATATTCAGCTTGGGTTCAAACTATTGAAAGAAGGAATAAAATACCCGAATATAGATAAAATTGTATTTGGCATGAATTACTTGAGGCCTCCAGTTTATATAGCCTTAGCCTCTTCTTTACTACTTTTCTTTCTAAACGTATTACAAGATGAAAAAACTAGCATTTTCAATCTAATTGCAGGCTTTGGCATTCTAAGCTGTATCTTAGTTTTACTAAAGGGGCAAACGTTTATAAATATTGCAAATCATATAAACAATTCCAATAATAGTTTTGGGTTGAACCAAAAAAGACATGATCATAAAGGATCTTTTATTAACTATCCAGACCAAAAACTACACAAAAACCTAGGTTAGGATTTACATTAAAAAAAGCAATCGTTATACGTCAAAATTGAAAAAAATTTTTAGATTTCTTTTCTTAAGCGAGCAACAGGAATATTCATTTGTTCGCGGTATTTAGCCACGGTTCTACGTGCAATATTGTAACCTTTTTCTTTTAGAATATCCATCAACCTTTCATCTGGCAGAGGTTTTGACTTATCTTCTGATTCAATGGCGTCTTTAAGTATTTTCTTAACTTCTCTACTACTTACTTCCTCGCCATCATCCGTTTGAATTCCTTCACTGAAAAAAAACTTCAAAGCAAAAGTGCCATATTGTGTTTGTACATACTTGCTATTTGCCACCCTACTAATGGTTGAAATATCTAAACCAGTAATTTCGGCAATATCTTTTAAAATCATTGGTCGAAGAAAAGTTTCATCTCCTTCTTCAAAAAACCTATACTGAAATTTTAAAATAGCATTCATTGTACCTAAAAGCGTTTGGTGCCTTTGTCTAATACTATCTATAAACCACCTTGCGCCATCCAATTTTTGTTTGATAAACTGAGCAGTTTCCTTTTGTTCACGGGTAGGAGTTTTTGCTTCATCAAATCCTTTTAAGGTTTCTAAGTAACTTCTACTTATTCGCAAATCTGGTGCATTTCTAGAATTTAAATGAACCACAAATTTATCTCCTTCTTCGATTAGGATAAAATCAGGTGTAATATATTGGGTAGCGGAAGTATCAATTGATTCACCTGGCTTAGGATTTAATTTTGTGATAACTTGTATACTCAGCTTTAACTCTTCTTCAGAAATCTTTAATTGTTTTGAAAGTTTATCATAATGCTTTTTTATAAAATCATCAAAATGCTCACTTAAGATAGATATAGCAATTCTTACAGGTAAAATTTTCTGGTTTTTTCTTTTTAATTGCAACAATAGACATTCTTGCAAAGAAGTTGCTCCAATTCCAGCAGGATCAAGATTTTGAATTTTAATCAGAATTTTGCTCAAGTCATTGGCAGAAGCATCTACATTCATAGAAAAAGCCAAATCATTGCCAATAGCGGCTAAAGGTCTGCGCAAGTATCCGTCATCATCTATAGAACCAATAATTTGGTTACCAATAATCAATTCTCTTTCATCCTCTGCTATTGCCGAGAACTGCTCCATTAATTCTTCATGGAAAGAATTAGCTTCTACAATTGGTCTTTCTTTGCGCTCTTCATCACCTTCATCACTCAAATGAAAACCATCAGGATCATATTCGTCGTTGACATATTCCTTTACATCAAAAGTCTCTTCTTTTAAAAAATCATCGACATTTAAATCGGAGGCTTCATCAGTTGTGGCCAATTCAGACTCTTTGATTGGATCAGTTTCACCAGGCGCCGCATCTGTATCTTCCGCCTTTAAAAGAGCAGGATTCTCTATGAGTTCTTGGTCAATTCTCTGCAGAATATCAACAGAATTCAACTGCAACAATTTTATAAATTGAATTTGTTGCGGAGATAACTTTTGCGTTTGAGTTTGCTGTAGGCCTTGTTTTAACATGTGCTGATGCAAAATTAAGAAAAAACCTTAATCATAGCGCTCAAAATGGACTTGTTCTTTTGGGTAACCCATTAAAGCAAGCCGCTCTCGAGCTTCCTTTAACATTGCACTCCAGCCACATATGAAAAATTCTGCTGGTCTTTTGTTGGAAAAAATCTCCTCATAAACCTGATGAACATAACCAATTCTGCCATTCCAAGTTTCTGATGTCTCTCTTGATAGCACAGGAATAAAATGAACAGACTTATGTTTTTCTGTCAATTCTAACAATTCTTCATAGTATAAGAGGTCGTCTTTTGTACGGGCACCAAAAACAAAATAAATTCTATGGTGTTGAATTTTATTATTAATAATGTACCACAACATGCTTCGTAATGGTGCTATTCCAGTGCCTGTGCAGATGAAACATAAATCATTATGAATATATTCTGGTAAAACAAATTTGCCAATAGGACCAGCACACATAACCTTACTTCCTACTTCAAAATTATCCCAAATAAATGGAGTTCCAGCCCCAGGTGGATTAAGTACAATAATTAATTCAAACTGATTTGAACCATCAGGCGTAGAAGCTATACTATATGACCGATAGGGAATCTTTGCATTTATATCAAGTTGAAGCATAACAAACTGACCTGCTTTATATTCAAATTTATCCTTTGAAACAACACTAAAAAAATATCTTCTGGTAGTAGAAGTTTCATTAATTATTTTCACAATTTCAGTTTCAAAAAAGGTTTGCTTCATAACTTTAATTTTAGATTAGAATATAACCAAATATAATCATTTTACACTATAGATAAACAGGAAAATAATCTTGGTTCAAACCATTAAAATGAAATAAACTATAAAAAAAAGGAATCTTGGTTAGTTTAAGTAAAAATTAAGGGATTAATCAAATCTCAATTGTTAAATTGCAAACTTATGCTCAAAGATATTTTACAAATAATTTTTCCTAACCTCTGTATCAATTGCCATCAAACATTGGTTTTAAATGAAAAGCTATTGTGCTTAAATTGTCAATTAGAGTTGCCAGAAACTCAATATCATCTTATGGATGAGAATAGTATTGAAAAATCCCTTTGGGGAAAGATTCCATTTCAAAGGGCATTTTCGTTTCTGTATTTTAATCAAGAAGGCATTACGCAAAAAATATTGCACGAATTAAAATACAAAGGAAATGAAGACCTAGCGGTACTTTTAGGTAAGATTTATGGTCAGAGACTTAAAAATAGTAAGGCAGTTGAAAATATAGAGGGAATTATGGCTATTCCATTGCACCCTATTAAATTGCGAAAAAGAGGTTATAACCAAAGTCAAGCCTTTGCAAATGGTTTAGCAGAAGTTTTGGAAATACCCGATTACAGCTCATTACTATTTAGAAAAAAAAATACAGCAACTCAAACACAAAAATCTAGGATCGAACGTTGGAATAATGTAAAGTCGGTTTTTGGAGTTAAAAATGCAGAAACAATACAAAATAAACATATACTTGTTGTTGATGATGTGATAACAACTGGTGCAACCATTGAAAGTTGTGTAAGAGAAATCATTGAAAAATCAAATTGTAAACTTAGTATTGCAAGTATTGCTCATGCAGCGTAAACATGAAACAAAGTTCTACCCATAGTAAATTGATGAATAAAATTATAATAATTTTAGTAACGGGACTTTTATTTTCCCTAAAAGTAAATGGCCAGTTCTTGGGTGGATTGCAAAGTAGCAACCAAGCAGGTGTTTTGGGTGTGACAGTAAACCCTTCACATACAAATTTCCTGAGCGGCGGAACTGATTTCCTAGCTTTCGGATTCTCTACTACCATTCTAAATAATGGGTTTTATTTGGATGCTAAACCAATTACTGGATATATAAATAGAGACATTATTTCGTCGATCACAGAAAAATCAACAGATGGAGAATCAATTAACGAAAAATTTGACAAAGCATATAATATAAGGAGAAGTCTTAAAGATAAAAACTACATTTTTGCTGATGTAACAATTTACGGGCCTTCCTTTTTAATAAACTTTTCTAAACATTCTTTTGGAATTGTTACTGCCTTAAAAACTAATTCTAACACTGTTAACATGCCTAAAGAAATGTCAATTTTCTTGTTAAAGGGTGCAGAAACAGTGGATTTAATTGGCAAAGAAACAAGATTAAATAATGTTAGATCTAACACTATGGTCTACACGGATGTGGCTTTAAACTACTCCTATAATTTTCGTGAAAACTTTAAATATAGCCATAGAGTTGGAGTTAATTTGCACTATTTAAACGGTATAAACTCAATAATCTTTCAAGATAACAATAATTCTAAATGGTCTTTCATTGGTGACTCGTCTATTAATTTTGAAAATTCTGATTTCAACTTTAATTATGCTGCTGCAAAAGCTACCAGTATTGGAGAACTTATGGCAAGCAGAGGAAATGGGTTTGCATTTGATATTGGATATTCTGTTACCAAAAAGAAAAAAGGAAGACCTACACGCAAAACTATTTGTCCTAATATTAGAAATCTAGGTAGAATTAGAGAATTTCAAGAATTCAAGTGGAGATTTGGCGTTTCATTGATGGATGTTGGATTTATTAGATTTACTGAGCAAACCTCTTCAAATACATATATAAACGCAAATGGAGCTACAAAAAACTTAGACCAATCATTTTATTTGGGGGTATTTGCGCTAGAAAGGCGATTGTTTTTCGACTTTGCAGGTAATCCAAATACCAATTATGTTACAGACAATAAATATACACAGTATACAGCAAGTAGGGTAAATGTCCAATTTGATTATGCCCTTAAGCGTAATTGGTTTATCAACTTTAATGGAACACATCGACTGCCAATACCTGGAGATTTTGGAATGCGTGCAGCAAACATAATCAGCCTTACTGCGCGTCGTGAAAAAGAAAAAAGTGGTATTTTCATACCACTTAATCTTGTAGAATATCAAATTCCATCGTTAGGTTTTGGCTTCAAAGTAGGACCATTTTTTATGGGAACAAATCACGTTTTTGAATTAATTGGGCTTAGAAATATCAAAGGGGTTGATTTATATTTTGGTCTAAAATTTAATTTATCAAACTTTAAAGGGGCATAATACCTTTATTTAATTAAATTAGTTATTTCATTGCTATTAGGGTCAACTGATGATCCATAGTATTTTGACCAATTACCATTTGGGTCAATCAAAATTTTATTAAAATTCCATTTAATTGTAGCATCACTTATACTATTGAGCTCCTTTTTAGTTAACCATTGGTAAATTTCATGCTGGTTACTTCCTTTAACATCAATCTTTTCTGTTAATGGAAAAGTAACACCATAATTCTTTTTACAAAAACTCTGAATATCACTTGCACTGCCAGGTTCCTGACCCATAAATTGGTTGCAAGGAAATCCGATAATCACCAACTTTTGGCCAAATTGCTGAGATAACTTTTGCAAGCCTGCATATTGTGGTGTATATCCACATTCGCTAGCCACATTTACACATAAGACATATTTACCTTTAAAATCAGACATTTTAATCATAGATTTTCCATCTAAAGATCTAATTTTCAGATCATAAAAGTTCTTTGTAGCACTCGCATTTGCAACTTTCCTACTTCTTGAAGCAGTAAAGCTATAAACTAAAACCCCTGCAAAAGCTAAAAACAAAACAGAAAAAAAATACTTCTTCATATACTTAAAAATTTAATATTACATCTTTTATTTCATCCATCTGCCATTGTGGTGTGCTCGTTGCACCACAAATGCCAACTTTATCATCTTCAGTAAACCATTCTTTCTTAACTTCATTTTTGCTAGTTACAAAATAAGTATTTGGGTTATTATCTTTACAAACATCATAAAGCACTTTGCCATTCGACGATTTTAATCCAGAAACAAAAACAACCTTATCAAACCTTTTTGCAAAATCTCTTAATTGAATATCCCTATTGCTTACCTGTCTGCATAGTGTATCGTTAAAATCTACCTGAATACCTTTGCTCTCCAGATTCTCCTTTAATGCATACAAATTTTTAGTGCGTTTGGTGGTTTGGCTAAAAAGCTGGATTCTTTCTGGAAGTTCTATATTATTTAATTCATCAAAATGCTCTATAACTATTGCCTCATTTTGGGTCTGCCCTAACAAACCCTTTACCTCTGCATGTCCATGCTTTCCATAAATAAGAATTTTCTCATTTTTATTATGTGCTTCTCTAACACGATGTTGCAGTTTTAAAACAACTGGACAAGATGCATCTACCAGTTCGATATTATTTTCTAAAGCAAGTTGATAGGTTTCTGGTGGTTCTCCATGAGCTCTAATGAGCACTTTTGTATTTGTAAGTTTTTTAAAAACCTCATGATCAATTATTTCTAATCCCTTTTTTCTAAGCCGAGTCACTTCTTCATCATTATGAACAATATCACCTAAACAAAATAAGTGCCCTTCTTCATCCAAAATATCTTCCGCCATCTGAATGGCAAATACAACTCCAAAACAGAAGCCAGAATTCTCGTCAATTTCTACGGATAATTTCATAAAACGATTGTATTGATTTTAAACACCTCACAAAGGTAAATGTTTAAAATTGTCAAACATTATAAATAGCAGGTAAAGAATTCGGTTTGAACCAAATTTTAAACCTATAAAACTAAGAAAGCCATATTGAGTTATTATGATTATGAATGAAATAGAAAATCAGGTAAATGAAGATGGCAGCTATATCGGACCAGCAAACTTATCACCTATCCCTTTAAGTGTTGGCTCACCTGTTATAAGAGTTGAGGATAAAAACAAAATAAAAGCAAATGCCGTAGAAGCAATGCATCATTATGCTAATCAAGAAATTGCATTACTAAAAAGACAAGCAGATTTGATAATGGAACAGGTACGCGAAATTGAAAATCGCTTGAAGGTTTCTGAAAACATTTATGATTCTGATTTTAGATTTCAGCCAATTGTAGGGCAACTCTATCATCTTTATGAGAAAGACGACCATTATAAACTTTCCCTTATTGGACCAGAAGAATGGGGAAGAAGCAAATCCATGGGCAAACATATTGCTTCTGTTAAGTTGCTAGGAGACCACAGTTGGGAAGTCCAACAATCCAAACACCGATAAGGATATTTTTGCGTTTCAGGTAATTTAACTAACTTTGGCGCGCAATATTACTTATGCAGATTCAATTACTAAAATCAAAAATTCATAGGGCAAAAATTACCCAAACTGAATTACATTATGTTGGAAGTATCACCATTGATGAAGATTTAATGGAGGCAGCCAACATGATTGAAAACGAAAAAGTTCATGTGGTTAATATTAATAATGGTGAGCGTTTTGAAACCTACATTATTAAAGGAGAAAGAGGTTCTGGAATGATTTGCCTCAATGGACCAGCTGCTAGAAAAGCTGCTGTTGGTGATTTTGTAATTGTTATTTCTTATTGTTTAATGAATTTTGATGAAGCAAAGGAGTATAAGCCAATTGCCATTTATCCTGATCCCAATAATAAACTGTCACATTGAGCAATCAAACAAAAAAAATAGTTCAATTATTACTTGTAATTTTAATTGGTAGTTTTTTCATTTACTATTCTTTTAAAGGCACTGATTGGTCAGATTTGTTTACTAAAATAAGTGAAGCAAAAATAGGCTGGCTAATTCTAGGTATGGCAATTTCCCTCACAAGTCATTGGCTAAGGGCATATAGGGCAACACTGTTATATGATGCAATGAACTATAAAGTTGGCACAAAAAACAGTTTATATGCAGTACTTATTGGGTATATGATGAATTACTTTATTCCTCGCGCAGGCGAACTAAGTAGGTGTGCCTCTTTGAGTAAAACCGATAACTTACCGGTGGAAAAAAGCTTGGGCTCAGTTGTTACGGAGCGCATAGTTGATATGGTGTTACTTATAATCATCTTAGGAGGTATCTTTTTGCTTCAATTTGACATGATTGTTGGATTTATAGAATCCGCATCCTCAAATACTAATACAACTGCAAGCAAATCTTCTTTTCCATGGAAAATTGTTATATTAACTGCATTAGTTATACTTTCGTTTATACTATATTTTATAAAAGATAAGCTTTTAAAATTGCCTTTATTCATTAGAATATTTAAACTTCTTCAAGGTTTTTCTGATGGTTTATTAAGCATACGTCATTTAAAAAATCCAGGACTTTTCATAATATTATCGGTGCTTATTTGGGTAGGATATATTTTAATGATGTATTTCTGCTTATTCTCTTTAGAATCAACTTCGAATTTAACGTTTTCTGATTGTTTAACTGTTTTTACAATTGGAACTATAGGAGTGGTTCTACCTGCACCTGGCGCTGGCGCTGGCACATATCACTTTTTTGTGATGCAAAGTTTGATGCTTTTTGGGGTTGCTAAAGAAGACGGTCTTGCGTATGCAACTTTGGTGCATGGTCTTCAAATGATAGTATTGATATTTTTAGGTTTGGCAGCATCTGGAATAATATATTTGGGTCAGAAAAAAAATGAACAAATTAAACCAAACATTAGCTAAGATATTTGATGCGTCAAGTCTCGTAAATGCTCTATCAAACTGGAGACAGGAAGGGAAAAAAATAGTATTTACTAATGGATGCTTCGACATTCTTCACCGCGGTCATGTAGACTATTTAGCAAAAGCTGCAAATTTAGGTGACATTTTAATAGTAGGGTTAAATACAGATATATCAGTTAGTAAATTAAAAGGTCATCATCGTCCAATCCAAGATGAACAATCCCGTATGCAGATAATGGCTTCTTTAGGATTTGTTGATGCTGTAATATTATTTTCTGAACCAACTCCTTTGGAGCTTATCAGATTGGTTCAACCCGATGTATTAGTTAAAGGAAGTGACTACCAAATAGAAAATATTGTAGGGTATGATATAGTAATGTCAAAAGGTGGAAAAATCCAAACTATTGACTTTTTAGATGGTTTCTCTACTAGTGCAATAGAAAAGAAAATCAAGAGCAATTAGGCATTAATTAGAAAATTACAAGGCAAATATTATATTCGTTTCAAATTACAGATATATGAATTTTGATTATACTGAAGAGCATTTAAATGTACAGCAAGCAGCAAGAGATTTTGCTCAAACTGAACTACTTCCTGGTGTTATTGAGCGAGATAACGACCAAGAATTCCCATATGAACAAATTAAAAAGTTAGGGGAACTTGGCTTTTTAGGAATGATGGTCGATCCGAAATATGGTGGCTCTGGTATGGATACAATTTCATATGTTTTAGCCATGGAAGAACTATCAAAAGTGGACGCATCTGCCTCAGTGGTTGTTTCTGTAAACAATTCACTTGTTTGTTGGGGACTTGAAACTTATGGTACTGAGGAGCAAAAACAAAAATATTTAGTTCCAATGGCAAGCGGAAAAGTGCATGGGGCATTTTTGCTTTCAGAACCTGAAGCTGGTTCAGATGCAACTTCACAACGCACTACCGCCTTTGATAATGGAGACCATTATTTATTAAACGGAACCAAGAACTGGATCACTAATGGCAACTCTGGTACTTATTATTTAGTAATTGCCCAAACAGATATTGAAAAAGGACACAAGGGGATTAATGCTTTCATCGTAGAAAAAAGCTGGCCAGGTGTTGTAGTTGGTAAAAAAGAAGACAAAATGGGGATTCGCGGAAGTGATACACATAGTATCATGTTTCAAGATGTGAAAGTTCCAAAGGAAAATAGAATTGGTGAGGATGGATTCGGATTTAAGTTTGCAATGAAGGTTTTAGCAGGTGGTCGAATAGGCATTGCTGCGCAAGCTTTAGGGATTGCAAGCGGCGCATATGAGTTATCACTTAAGTATTCTAAAGAAAGAAAAGCATTTGGTAAGGAAATTATGCATCACCAAGCAATTCAATTCAAGTTGGCAGACATGGCAACCCAAATTGAAGCCGCAAGACTTTTAGTAACCAAAGCAGCAGCAATGAAAGATGCAGGCTTGGATTATGGTCTTATGAGTTCAATGGCAAAAGTATTTGCATCGGAAACAGCTATGTGGGTAACCACTGAAGCAGTTCAAGTGCATGGAGGGTATGGATATGTGAAAGAATATCATGTTGAGCGTTTAATGCGCGATGCTAAGATCACCCAAATCTATGAAGGTACCAGTGAGGTAAATAGGATTGTAATATCAAGAGAATTATTGAGATAACAAATGTGAAATATCGTTTTCTTTGAGTAGTTTAAATTGACCTTCCTCAAAAGATAATAGATAAAGACATAAGTTACTGTGAGGAAAAGCTTCCATATCAGATAAAGGCCTGCTAAGCAATGTGCATAGCAGGCTTTTCATTGCTCGACCATGCATACAAACCAAAACACAATCATGTTCAGTTTCTTTTAACAAAGTTACAATAGGATTTTGCCTAGTTTGCATTTCAAGGGCACTTTCGCCATTTTGAAGTTTTGCATGATAATTTCCATTATTCCAGTTGTTTACTACTTCCCAATAATGCCTTCGCTCTTCTTCAGATTGCTGTTTGCCTTCATAAACTCCCCAACTAATCTCATTAAGTTCTTTAAGAGATGTATAGGAAAATCCAGCTTCAATAAAAGGCATTACACTTTGTTTAGTACGTACTAGTTTAGAGATGTAAATATGTTTGAATTGAACATTTTTATATAGATTATAAAAGGCCCTCGCTTGTTCTTCGCCTCTAGCATTAAGTTCCATATCTACGCCACTACCTTGAACAATTCCTAATTTATTAAAATCAGTTTCGCCATGTCTAATAATGTAAATTAACTTTTTCTTCATTTGATTGGTAATATCTATAATTTAATTGACAAATATCAAAGTAAAAACTATATTGCCTATACACAAATAACCAAACCAATGAATTCGGAACAAATTAAATTCACCCAAAACCAAGGTTGGAATGCCAATCTCAGCAATTTAGAAATTAAACCAAATTTAATTTTTGCTTTTGGTTCAACACAACTAATTAAAGAAGGTAAAGGCTTAAAGGAGCTTTATTCAAAATTTCCTGAAGCAATTTTTATTGGAGGAACATCCTCAGGCGAAATTTTAGATACAAATGTCTTCGATGATACTATTATTGCTACACTGGTTAGTTTAGACAAAACTACCTTAAAATATGTATCAGAAGCTGTTGCAACAAGTGATGAAAGCTATGAAGCAGGAAAAAAACTAATTGAACAGCTCCCTAAAGAAAACCTCAAACATGTCTTTGTAATGAGTGAGGGTTTAAACATAAATGGTTCGGAACTTGTAAGAGGTCTAAGAGATATTTTACCAAGTAATGTAAGTGCAACAGGCGGTTTGGCTGGTGATGGAGCCAATTTTAATGAAACATATATTTTAAGTCATTCTGGTGAACCAAAAAATAAAATGGTTTCTGCGATTGGATTTTATAGTTCTGTTTTAAAGGTATCCTATGGAAGTTTAGGGGGCTGGGATAGTTTTGGAGTAGAAAGATTGGTTACCAAATCAAAAAACAACGTGTTGTTTGAATTAGATGGAAAGCCAGCACTTGAATTATATAAATCATTTCTTGGAGAGCATGCAAAAGATTTACCTGCATCTGGCTTATTGTTCCCTTTAAATTTAAGAACTGAAAAAGATAGCGAACCTGTTGTTCGAACCATATTAGCAGTTGATGAAACAAATCAATCTTTAACTTTCGCAGGAGATATACCAGAAGGCAGTTATGTTAGGTTAATGAAGGCAAATTTTGATAGACTAATTGAGGGAGCTACTGGTGCGGCTAAGGGCACCATTAAAGATAAACAAGAAAACCCAGAATTAGCCATTTTAATTAGTTGTGTCGGTAGAAAATTGGTTCTGAAACAAATGGTTGAAGAAGAAGTAGAGGGCGTAAGAGAAGTATTAGGAGATACCACCACCCTATGTGGATTTTACTCTTATGGTGAAATCTCTCCTTTTTCTAATGAGGCCAAGTGTGAATTGCACAATCAAACGATGACAATAACTACTTTCGCAGAATAATTCTAACACAAATCCTCTTCCAAAACACGGAAACACATGCATCGTTTGCTTAAACGCCAATTAAAAAAACTATTTGGAGAAGATGCTCCTGTAGAAAATAATCTTAAACAATTAATTGACCTTGTAGATGAAAGCTATAATCACTTTCAATCAGATTACAATAAATTAGAAAGGATACTTGAACTAAGTTCCAAGGAATCATTTAAAGAATTAAGTAATTTTAAAAATGCAATAGATACTGCTGCATTAGTGTCGTTAACAGATGCAAAAGGAGAAATCCTAATGGCAAATGAAAACTTCTGTAAACTTTCCGGTTATTCTCTAGGTGAACTTATTGGAAAAAATCACAGTATTGTAAACAGTGGTGTGCATGATAAGGAGTTTTGGAAAGGAATGTGGCAAACTGCAGGAAATGGTAAAATTTGGCAATCTGAGGTTTGTAATAGAAAAAAAAATAAAGAGTTATATTGGGTAGATTCGACAATAATTCCATTTTTAAATGATGCTGGCAAACCTTATCAATATTTGTCAATTAGGTTTGATATTTCTCAAAGAAAAAAGATCGAGGAGGAAATTAAAACCCTTGCATTAGTTGCACAAAAAACACAGAATGCTGTAATAATTTCTGACCCAAATGGTATAGCTATTTGGGCAAACGAAGGGTTCGAAAGAATTACTGGGTATAGTGTTAAAGAGGTGCTAGGTAAGAAACCTGGATGGCTTCTTCAAGGGCCTGAAACAGATTTAAATACCAAGGCAGAAATTACAGCTGCCTTGAAGGATATCAAACCCTACAATGGTGAAATTTTAAACTACTCAAAGTCTGGAGAATGCTATTGGATTTCCCTAAGTATTACACCTGTTAAAGAGGGCGATAAACATATTGGGTTCATTGCAATTGAATCTGATATTACTGAAAGAAAAGCAGTTGAAAAAAGAATTAAAGAGAACGAAGAAAAGTTTAGACTTTTAATTGAATCAGCAACAGACATTTTTTATTACACCGATGGAGATGGGAACTTTACCTATGTAAATGATATTGCAACAAAAATAACAGGTTTTAGTACTGAAGAATTGCTCAAAATGAATTATTTAGATTTGGTTGAACCAAGATCTAGACAAAAAGTTCAAAGTTTTTATTTAAGGCAAGCAGTTGAATTAAAACAGGTTACTTATTTTGAATTTCCAATTTTAACCAAAGCAGGTAAAACTGCATGGGTAGGTCAAAATGTTCAACTCATTAAAACAAGTGATGATAGACTAGGGATTCAAGCCATAGCAAGAGATATAACAAGCCTTAAGGACGCACAACTTGAAATAGAAAATTCTCATAATTTTTTGAACCAAATTTTAGATTCTATTCCAAGCCCGCTATTTGTAAAAGATCGCGAGCATAAATGGGTAATGGTTAATGATGCCTATGCGAGATTAACTGGAATCGAAAAAAATCAAATTATTGGCAAAAATGACTTGAATTTTTTACCAAAAGAGGATGCAGAAGAATTTATAGCCCAAGACGAAGAACAATTTAACACTAAACTTGAAAAAATGAGAGAAGTCTCCTTCCAAAAACAAGGTGGAGATGAAAAGATACTTTTAGTAAAAAAGACTGTTTTTACCAACCAAGGAAAAGACTATCTAATAGGCGTTATAACAGACATTACAGACCTAAAAGAAAGAGAAAAACAAATTATATTATACAACAAAATGTCTGACCAAATTAGTGATGCCATTTCTGTTGCTGATTATGATGGAAAACTAATCTATGTAAATGAAAGTCATACAAGAAATTTAGGCAAAACTAAAGCTGAAATGATTGGCAGTTCCATAATTGAAATGGAAAAACTATTCCCAGATATAGGGGCTTGGCAGCAACATTACAATGAGGTAAAATTAAAAGGGGAAATTCTTGTTGAAGGGTTAAATAAGCGCAAAGATGGTAGCAGCTTTCCAGTTGAGGCTAGTGTAAAATACATCAGAATTGAAGATAAAGGCTACATTGTAGCAGCCATTCGTGACATTACAGAACGGAAAAGAAATGAAGAGGCTGTAAAACAAATGAAAGAATTTTATGAAACGGTATTAAATAAAATTCCATCTGAAGTGGTAGTTTTTGATAAAAAACATAGGTACCTGTTTGTAAATGAAACTGCTGTTAAAGATAAAGTAAAAAGAGAATGGCTAGTAGGTCACGATGATTTTGAATATTGCAATCAGTTTAATAGGCCAATAGAAATTGCAAAAGAAAGAAGAAAACTTTTCGAAAATGTTACCTCAAATAAACTACAATTAGAATTTGAGGAGAAACTTGTTAACTCCGATGGAAAAGCCACTTATACATTAAGAAGATTCTATCCAATTTTAGATGATAGAAAAGAAGTGCTCCATATCATAGGATTTGGGATAGATATAACTTCAAGAATCGAAGCAGAAAGACAAACACGAGAAAGTGAAGAACGTTTAAAACTTGCAACTCAAAGCGCTAATTTAGGGATTTGGGATTGGAACCTGAAGGCAAATACTTTAATTTGGGATGAATCGATGTACCGTATTTTTGGCGTTGACCCTAAACAATTTTCAAATGATTATGAAGCATTCGCAGAAACTTTACATCCTGAAGATGCAGAAAGAGTTAATTTAGAACTACAAGATTCATTAAATAATCATGAAGATTTTAATAGTATTTTTAGAATTGTTTCTGATAATAAAAAAATAAAATATGTAACTGCTTTCTCCAAAACATTTAGAAATGAGCAAGATGAACCATTAAGAATGATTGGTGTAAATTATGATGTAACAGAAAATACTTTAACTCAACAAAAACTATTAAAACAACAACAAGACCTAGAGGAGGCACAACACATTGCAAGAGTTGGGGGTTGGGAAATAGATGTAAAAGAAAGGTCTATTTTATGGTCAAAAGAGATGTTTCACATTTGTGAGTTTGAACAAGATTTACAACCTAGCCTAAACGAGACTTATGGAATGTTTAGCGCTCAGACTAGAGAAAGCGTAATACAAGCTTTTTTTAACTCCATAGAAAATTATGAATCTTTTGAGCTAGAAGCACAGCTTAAAACTCGAAAAGGGAACATTATTGATGTAAGAATTAAAGGGATACCTTATAAAGAAAATGATAAAATCATAGCAATTAGAGGAATTTTCCAAGATATAACAAAAGAAAAAGAAGCTAGTAGATTATTACTTCAATATACTGAAGAACTTGAAAAGAAGAACAAAGAATTAGATCAATTTGCATATGTAGTTTCACATGACTTAAAAGCACCTTTAAGGGGTATTAACAACTTGAGTATGTGGATAGAAGAAGATATTAGTGAACACCTAGAAGGCGAAACCAAAACCAATCTGGATTTAATGCGAAAACGCGTAAAACGAATGGAGGGGCTAATTGATGGAATTCTTCAATACTCAAGGGCAGGTAGGGTAAAACACCAAGCTCAGACATTTGCAACCAAAGACGTTATCACTGAATTAATTGCAAACATGAGCCCACCTGAGAAATTTCAAATTTCGATTCAGAATGATTTACCAACCCTCAGCACAGAAAAAATTGCATTTGAACAAGTAATTGCTAATTATATAAGCAATGCCATCAAATACAATAATAGCCTTGAACCAACAATTAAAATATCTTGTTCCCAAAACGGAAAATTATATGAGTTTTGTGTTGCTGATAATGGACCTGGGATTGAAAAAGAGTTTCATGAAAAAGTGTTTGTTATCTTTCAAACCCTACAAGCTAGAGACACTTTTGAGAGCACTGGAGTTGGTTTAGCAATTGTAAAGAAGATGGTTGAGGATAAGGGAGGAAAAGTTTGGATAGAATCTGAAAAAGGAAAAGGAGCAAAATTTTTCTTCTCATGGCCAATGGAAGAAACACAAGAAGAAGCATGAGAGCAATTTTTAATATAGTATTCTTTTTATTTAGCACAACATTTTTAGTGGCACAACCATGTTCCGACCCATCTTTAGCTTCACCAGGCTTTAATTGTAATAGGGAATATCAACCTGTGTGTGGTTGCAATGGTATAACTTACAGAAATATTTGCAGTGCTCAATACCAAAATGCTGTGTATTATTGGACAGATGGACCATGCAACGGTATTTCATTTGATATAATTCCAACATTTGTTTCAGAACAAAATCCGCAAATGGAATTTACTTTTACGCAAAATAAAGGGATTCCTGCAACACTCTATATTTTTGATAATTTTGGCAAAGTAATACACCAACAAGCTTTACCAGCTGCTGATAACTTTAACCCTCCTTACTATCAAATCTTTTTTAATCTTAGCAGTTACAGGCAAGGGGTTTATGTAATTTCAATTACCAATTCACGAGGAGACTACCTCTGGAAAAAGTTTGTTAAATATTAATTAGCTACCTAAGGCTTAGATTGACTAGAAGCTGTGGCAGCCTGCAATAAAATATCTCTATCAAAAAGATATAAACCACTTTTATCATCACCTATCAATTCTAATTTATCATTCAATTGTCGTGCAACACGCTCCTCTTCCATCTGTTCATTTACATACCACTGAAGGAAACTGTGTGTGGCAAAATCTCTTGCTTTCAAGGCTGTTTCAACTAATTCATTAATACTTTCAGATACTTTAAATTCATGTTGGAGAAAGTTACCAAAGACATCTTTAACAGATGAGAATTCATCCATTGGCTTATCAATCGAAGGAATCTCTGCCTTACCTCCTCTTTCATTGATAAACTTTATTAATTTTAACATATGCAATCTTTCCTCATCAGATTGTTGGTAAAAAAAACTAGTAACACCATCTAGGCCAGGCTGTTGTTCTGCCCAAGATGCCATCGACAAATAAGCCATTGAAGATTCTGCTTCCATCATTACTTGCTTATTCAAAGCCATATTCATATCCTTGGATAACATAATTTTAATTTTTCTGCAAGGTAACTTATTTTTGAAATGAGGTGAATTAAAAGTACTATCAAATGGCACAAAATTGAAATTTCTTAGAATTCAAAAAAGAATTTTTAACAATTAGTTGTGAATTACAAATTCCTAACCTATTTTTGCGACCCCTTATTAAACAGATACAAGCGTGGACGCATTGAGTTACAAAACAATTTCAGCCAACAAGGCAACAATTACCAAGAATTGGTTAATCGTTGATGCTGAAGGACAAACATTAGGCCGTTTTGCCAGTAAAATTGCAAATATATTACGTGGCAAGAACAAACCTTCATTTACACCACATGCAGATTGCGGTGATTATGTGATTATTATTAACGCTGAGAAAATCAGATTCACAGGCAACAAAGTAAACGACAAGGAGTACAAATTCTTCTCTGGTTACCCAGGAGGTTTGCGATATGAAGTTGCAAAAGACATTTTAGTAAGGAGACCAACTTACGTAGTAGAGCATGCAATAAAAGGTATGCTACCGAAAAATAAATTAGGCTCTCAGTTATTCAGAAACTTGCATGTATATGCTGGATCTGAACATCCACATGGAGCTCAACAACCAAAAGAAATAAAATTCTAATACATGGAAGTTAATAACGCATTAGGAAGAAGAAAAACGGCTGTAGCCCGAGTATATATAACTCCGGGAACAGGAAATATTACTATCAATAAAAAGGAACTTAAAACCTACTTTCCTACTTTAAGTTTACAAATTGCTGTAAATAAGCCATTTGAAGTAACTAGCACTAGTGGACAATTTGATGTTACTGCTCATATTGATGGCGGAGGTATAACTGGTCAGGCAGATGCTTTAAAATTAGCTATTGCAAGAGCATTGGTAAAAAACAATGCAGAAACAAAACCAGCTTTAAAAGTTAATGGACTACTTACTCGTGACCCAAGAATGGTTGAACGTAAGAAGCCAGGACAAAAGAAAGCTCGTAAACGTTTCCAATTCGTAAAACGTTAATCCGAATTATTTTAATTTTTATATGTCTAATATCACGCACGAAGAGTTGCTGGAAGCGGGGGTGCACTTTGGTCACTTAACCCGCAAATGGAATCCAAAAATGGCACCATATATTTTTATGGAAAAAAATGGAATCCACCTCATCGATTTACACAAAACAGCTGTAAAGCTGGATGAGGCCGCTCAAGCCATAAAAAACATCGTTAAATCTGGTCGTAAAGTACTTTACGTTGCCACTAAAAAACAAGCGAAAGAGATCGTTGAAAACGAAGCAAAAAGGGTTAACATGCCTTTTATCTGTGATCGTTGGCTTGGTGGTATGTTAACTAATTTTGGTACAGTTAGAAAAAGCATCAAGAAAATGCAAACTCTTGAAAAGCTTTCTTCAGATGGTACTTATGTTAACATTAACAAGAAAGAGCGTTTAATGATTGAGCGCGAAAAAATCAAGTTAAAAAAGGTTTTAGGAGGTATTGCAGACTTAAACAGACTACCTGCAGCTTTGTTTATCGTTGATATTCGTAGAGAACATATCGCAGTTTCAGAAGCCACTAAACTTAACATACCAACCTTTGGAATTGTTGATACAAATTCTGATCCGACATTGGTTGACTATCCAATTCCAGCAAACGATGATGCTGCAAAATCAATCTCTTTAATTGCACGCTATATTACAGACTCAATTGTTGAGGGATTAGCAGAGCGTAAACGTGAGAAGGAAGAAACAGTAGATAAAGAGGCTGTTATCGAAAAAGAAGAAGCATAAAATTTAAAGCCTTCCCCTTTTGGTGAAGGCTTTTTTTAAAATATAAAATTTAATAAAATGACAACAATAACCGCATCAGATGTAAACAAACTTCGCACTATGACAGGTGCGGGTATGATGGATTGCAAAAAGGCACTTCAAGAAACTAATGGAGATTTCGAGGCTGCCGTTGATTTTTTGCGCAAAAAGGGAGCTAAAATTTCAGCAAATAGAGCTGACAGAGATGCTAAAGAAGGTGCAATTATTGCAAAAGTTTCCGAAAACAAAACTTTTGGAATTATACTTCAATTAAGTTGTGAAACAGATTTCGTTGCAAAAAACGAAGACTTTGTAGCATTCGCTCATAAATTAGCTGACACTGCTTTAGCAAATAAAGCTCAAAATGTTGATGCTTTGAAAGCTTTAACAATGGATGGTGGTAATGTAGGGGATAAAATTATTGAACAAGTAGGAAAAATTGGCGAGAAAATAGACGTAGTTCGTTACGAAGTAATGGAAGGAACTAATCTTGTCCCTTATATTCACGCAGGAAATAGAATCGGTGTGCTTGTGTCTTTAAACATCGCTGCAAACGAAAATAATTTCTCAGCAGGTAAAGACGTTGCTATGCAAATTGCAGCGCTTAATCCAGTTGCATTAGACAAAGAAGATGTAGATGCCAGCGTAATCGAAAGAGAAATGGCGATTGGCATGGATCAAGCCCGTGCAGAAGGTAAGCCAGAAAATATGTTAGAGAAAATTGCTCAAGGTAAACTTGGAAAATTTTATAAAGATTCAACACTCTTGAATCAAGAGTTTGTAAAAGATAGCAGCAAAACAATTTCCCAAATGCTCGATAGTATTGAAAAGGGACTCACAGTAACAGCATTTAAAAGAGTTTCTCTATAATAAAAAATCCTCTCCGAAACGAGAGGATTTTTTTTTCTTATTTTTGTTTCACAACAATTTTTAGACTTATGAAATACAAAAGAATATTATTAAAACTTAGTGGTGAAGCCCTAATGGGGTCACTTCAATACGGAATAGACCCTAGCATACTTGAACAATATGCCAAAGAAGTAAAACAAGTTGTAGATGCTGGTGTAGAAGTTGCTATTGTAATTGGAGGCGGAAATATTTTTAGAGGAGTTCAAGGGGTTTCCGGAGGTCTTGTAGAAAGAGCACAAGGGGATTATATGGGAATGCTGGCAACGGTAATTAATGCTATGGCACTTCAAGGTGCACTTGAGAAATATGGCATGAAAACACGCTTACAAAGTGCCATACATATGGATCAAATTGCTGAACCTTTTATCAGACGTAAAGCAATAAGACACCTTGAAAAAGGAAGAGTGGTTATTTTTGGTGCAGGAACTGGTAATCCATATTTTACTACCGATACTGCTGCCTCTTTAAGGGCGGTGGAAATTGAAGCCAATCTTGTGCTAAAAGGCACTAGGGTTGATGGAATTTATACAGCAGACCCAGAAAAAGACCCTAACGCAACACGATTTGAAAACATAAGCTATGAGGAAGTTTATGAAAGAGGTTTGAATGTTATGGACTTAACAGCCATTACATTATGCCAAGAAAACAAAATGTCAATTGTTGTTTTTGACATGAACAAAAAAGGTAATTTACTTAGCGTATGTAACGGTGAAAACGTTGGAACTACCGTTAGTTAATAACTCAATTTAGGGGTTAGGCTCTTTGCCTAACTCCTAACACTGACTTCGTCATCGAAACAATACTTTTTGCATCAAAGCCGCATTCTAAGTAGAGTTCATTTGGTTCGCCATGCTCAACAATTCTATCTGGCATACCCATTCTTTTTACATTAGAATTATAATGGTGATCTGCCATAAACTCTAATACCGCAGAACCAAAACCACCTACAATTGTGCCATCTTCAACAGTTATAATTTGCTTAAAGTTGGTAAAAACTTCATGCAACATTTCTTCATCGATAGGTTTAACAAAACGCATATCATAGTGAGCCCCGAGTATTCCTTCTTTTTCTAAAAGGTTTAATGCGGTTTGAGCCAAATTTCCAGCGGTTCCAAAAGACAATATAGCAATATCTTTTCCCTCTCTTAACTTTCTTCCTTTACCAATTGGTAGTTTGTTTAAGGGTCTTTTCCAATCAATCATTACCCCATTACCTCTAGGATATCTAATGCTAAACGGACCAGCATTTTCAGGTAAACTAGCTGTAAACATTAGGTTTCTAAGTTCTTCTTCATCCATAGGTGCAGAAACAACCATATTGGGTACACATCTCATGTATGGAACATCCAACATGCCATGATGTGTTTGTCCATCAGCTCCAGCTAATCCGGCTCTATCCATGCAGAATACTACATGTAGTTTTTGCAAAGCCACATCATGTACAACTTGATCATAGGCCCTTTGCATAAATGTTGAATAAATATTACAAAAAGGAACCAATCCTTGGGTTGCTAAACCTGCACTAAATGTTACTGCATGTTGCTCAGCAATTCCAACATCAAAGGCCCTGTCTGGCATTGCTTTCATCATAATATTCATACTGCTACCAGAAGGCATTGCAGGAGTTACACCAACAATTAATGGATTTTTTTCAGCCAATTCAACTAATGTATTACCAAATACATCTTGATACTTTGGCGGCTGAGGTGATACTATGGCTGATTTGAAAATTTCTCCGCTAACTTTATCAAATAATCCTGGAGCATGCCACTTGGTCTGATCTTTCTCAGCTGGAGCAAATCCTTTCCCCTTAACTGTCACACAATGTAAAAGCTTAGGACCAGGGATTTTTTTCAAGTCATTAAAAATCTTTACCAAATGGTTCACATCATGCCCATCAACTGGTCCAAAATACCTAAAACCGAGCGCTTCAAATAAATTACTGTGCTTTAGCAATCCGCCCTTTAATGTATCGTGTACCTTGGATAAAATATCTTGCGATATTTTTCCCATTTTGCTCAGCTTATCTAATGTTTTCCAAATATCATCCTTAAACCTATTGTAAGTTGGAGAAGTGGTAATATCTGTTAGATATTCTTTTAGTGCACCAACATTTGGATCAATACTCATACAATTGTCATTTAAGATAACAATAATGTTAGCATTAGCAACCCCAGCATGATTTAACCCTTCAAAGGCCATTCCACCTGTTAAAGCTCCATCGCCTATAACAGCAATATGTTGCCTGTCATGTTCTCCTTTCAACTTTGATGCAACAGCCATACCTAATGCGGCAGAAATAGAAGTAGAAGAATGTCCAACCCCAAAAGCATCATATTCACTTTCACTTCGCTTAGGAAAACCAGAAATACCTTGATAAGTTCTATTTGTATGAAATACATCTCGCCTACCAGTAAGAATTTTATGCCCATACGCTTGGTGTCCCACATCCCAAACCAATTGATCAAAAGGAGTATTGAATGCATAATGCAAAGCTACAGTTAACTCGACCACTCCTAAACTGGCTCCAAAATGGCCACCATAAACAGATACTGTATCTATAATATATTGCCTTAGTTCTGCAGCTATTTTTACTAATTCTTCTTCATTCAGCTTTTTTAGGTCTGAAGGGAGCATTATTGGCTCCAAATTTTTTCCAGGGTTGATCTTCATTTTTAGGTCGAATAAGAAATTTTCCAGCTTTTACAGTTACAAATAATTAATAAACATCAATTACCAATTAAGGTTTTTACTTTATAAAAGCATGTAAAAATAAGTAATGGATTTTATATTTAAATCCAACGATAAGAATTAAATAAGATTATTGCATGGAATTATAATCTTGCCTCGCTTACTATTAAATCCTTTGGGTGAATAGATAATACTGGAACTTCTGAATTTTTTATCATTTGTTCAGAGTATTTTCCTTTAAAGAATGATGCTAAACTTGTTTCTTGCTCAGTCATGATGGCAATTAGTCCAGCCGACTTTTCCTCCGCATAGGCTAAGATTTTCTCAGTTGGATTGCCGCCTAATCTTATGTCGGTAGTTACTCTAACTCCCTTTTCTTCTATGTTATTGCTAACTTGTCTGATATAATTCTTAATTAAAACTTCAGCATCCTTTCCTGTTTCGCTACTCACACCTAAAACATGAATAGTGGAATTAAACATCTTTCCAAACTCTACAGCATAAGGAACCTTTTGGCGGGTTTCCGATGATGTATCTAAGGGAACAATGATATTCGTGAAATCAATCCCAGAGGTAACGGTGGGTATAGTAAGTACTATGCTTCCTAGTTTATCAATTAACGAATTAGCTTCCTTAGCTGTAATTAATCCTTGAGTAC
The DNA here is from genome assembly GCA_027488905.1 of Bacteroidota bacterium. Taxonomy (GTDB): domain Bacteria; phylum Bacteroidota; class Bacteroidia; order UKL13-3; family UKL13-3; genus B1. The sequence continues at coordinate 114,988 of JAIYAT010000039.1, read as the reverse complement.
CTGAATCAGTGGTTATGGAAACTATAACCAGATCTGAATTACTCTTTATAATAGTATTAATTGCCTCCCTCTCGGAAGTAACATTAACAATTTCTACACCTTGGCCAAATGATAAACCTGCAGAATTAGAAGTAATAACTAAACAATTAGCATTAAACTGACTCCTAAGTTTAGATAACAAATCAACTGCAAAGGGACAAGATTTTGAATCTCTTATTGCAAGGCAAATGTTGGACAATTTAACTGACATAAGGAAATATATTTATTTAAAAATAACTTAACTCAGTTAAACTAGATGTTAAATAAAATTTAAAAAGTGAGTCAAAAATACAATTCACTAATATTCAGCTAATTAAATTTTAAGAAAATTATAAGAAAATTAATTTCCATTAAAAAGAGGCCTTCTTTTTTCATTAAAGGCCGCAACACCTTCCTTATAATCATTACTTTTACCTGAAATCTCTTGGCAAAATGCCTCATACTCTAACATATCATCCAAATTAGCAGTGTACGATTTTTGAAGCATCTTTTTCATTAAACCGATGGCTTTAGTAGGCGCTGAAGCATAATATTGAACAAATTTCCCAACCTCATTCTCTAGTTCCTCAGGTTTTACAACTCGATTTACCATTCCCCAATCGTAAGCCTGCTGAGCAGAAACTTTTGTGCCCATTGTAGCAAGTTCAAAAGCTCTGGCCGAACCTAAAATTCTAGGCAAAAAATAGGATGATCCACTATCCAAGACTAAACCAACATTAACAAAAACCTCAATCAAGGAAGCATTTTCAGCGGCAACAATTATATCACATGCCAAGGCCAACGAGCAACCCGCACCTGCTGCAACTCCATTCAATTTGCAAATCACAGGAATCGACAAATTTCTAATTGCCTTTATCATCGGATTGTATCTCTTATACAAACTCTCACTTAAACTCCTATCCTTTTTACCAGCAATGTCTTTTAAATCTTGTCCACTACAAAATGCCTTTCCTGCACCCGTAATAACCAAAACTCTAACACTTTTATCCTTACCAACTAACTTTAAAGCATCATTTACATCTTTACTTAATTCTTCATTAAAAGCATTAAATACATCAGGCCTATTCAACGTGATAGTTGCTACCCCATTTTCATTTGAAAATAAAATTGTTTGAAAATTCATAATTATATAGTGAAAGGTTTAACTAAATTAAAAAGAAAAACGAACATCGTAAAAAATCCTAAAATAAAGCCCAAATACAATTGAACAACTGAATGCGCTTTGAGAGAATACCTAGCGGTTGCAACCAATCCACTTGTTACAATAAAAAAAATCAATAGCCATCTAATATCAATCATTGAAACAGGTGCTGATGAAGCAATCAATCCACAAAGTGCACCCAATGTTGCCATGTGAATGCTAATTTTTGAATAAAAATTAATTAATAGAACAGAAAAAACTATTAAACCACATGCAACTAAGTACATCAGCAAAATACTGCTAGTTAACAAACTAGTCCTAAAATTATAATAGGTAAAGAGGTAAAATATTACGGTAACAATATAAGGCAATACTCTATCTTCTTTATTTTCTAAAGTAATGTTCTGAACTGATCCAAGCAACTTCATAAGAACTACACTCAAGGATGGAATAATACTGGTTAACAAAAAAATATATCCAATGTAGTAAAATTTAATCTTGCCAGGAATTCCATAATATAAACTTGGTTGTAAAGAGAACAACGTTATTAAACATAACAGGTTAATGAAAATAGGGTGAGCAACAATAGAAAGAAAATTGGCGAATCGTAAGTTCATTTTATCAATTAACAGCTATTACACTAATTTCAACATTAGCGTTGAGGGGTAATTTAACCACTTGTACGGTTTCTCTAGCTGGAAAATCTGAACTAAAGTATGAACCATAAACCTCATTAATTGCTGCAAAATTTGATAAGTCTGTGCAATAAATTGTTGTTTTAACAACATTCTTAAAATCCATACCAGCAGACTTTAAAATGAAAGCAAGATTCTCCATAACCTTATGGGTTTCAGATTTTATATCACTTTGAATCATTTCGCCTGTTTTAGCATCCTTTGCTACTTGGCCACTTGTATATAAAACGCCATTGCATAAAACACCATGGCTATAAGGTCCAATTGGAGCGGGGGCGTCGGAAGATGTAATTATTTTCTTTTCCATGAGGGTTGGGTTTTTATCTTTGTCTGAATGAATTTGCTGCGAATATGAAAATTTTGGCGAGAGGTTCAAAGAACCGTATAAAAGAATTAAAAGAAAAGCTTGAAAATGTTTCATGTGAATTTTTTTCAATTGATGATAGTGATTTACTCAGTGCCAATTTACGTGATTACGATGTAATTTTTGATCTAAAATTCGATGAAAAACTTGATCAATTAAAGTATTATGCTAATCTCAAAGGAATTACAGTATTTGTTTGTGCTGTTAAACAACAACTTTCTAAAGCCATCAACGATTATGGCAGACCAATAGAATGCAACTTAATTGGCCTAAATGCCTTACCCACATTTATCAACAGAAGTTTTGCAGAACTTTCTATCGCATATTCTGAGAATCAAATCTCGGTTCAAACCGCAATGGATAAACTTGATTGGCAATTTAAAATGGTAGAAGACAGAGTTGGAATGGTTACGCCTCGTATAATTTTTATGATTATAAATGAGGCTTGTTATACTGTGCAGGAAGGAACTGCAAGTATATCAGACATTGACACAAGCATGAAACTTGGCACCAACTATCCATTTGGACCATTTGAATGGGCCAATAAAATAGGAATTAAACATGTTTACGAAACTTTAGAAGCTTTATACCAAGACACCCATGATGAAAGGTACAAAATATGTTCTTTACTTAAAACCAAATACCTAAAAGGAGAAACGTTTTAATCGGCTTTAAAATTTCCCCAAAAAGTTAATATTGCTACTTCTTCCCATTTTTTAGCGCCAGTTTTCTTAAAAAGCCTATTGGCACCATTGCTCTTATTCCCTGAAACTTCCATATAGTTTATGCTCACAACTGCCCATTTTTTGTCAGAAGAAAATAATGGGATTGAAACATAATAATAATCCTTAATGCCATAATCTTGGGCTAAGCAATCCCACATTGCATCCTTGCTAATTTTCCTGCATGATCTAAGTCTATCTTGGTCAATCCACTTAACAGAAGGCGTTTGAATAAGGCTTGGATTAAATCTCTTGTAACTCAAACCATCAATGGTGTCCTGAATACCTTCGAAAAGTGAGGCTTTTAAACCATTCTTTTTTAAGTAAGAAAAAAGTTCTTTAACATCCCTTTTATAGAATAGTTTTGCCCTGAATTGGTCATTCAAATTTACAACTTGCTTGTTTTCACTTAGCCACCAATCAAAGAATTGATGCGCCTCTAAAGAAGCATTAGGAGTTTTACTTTTGGCCTCTTGATTAATTGCTGTATTTGTTTTCTTCTTTGGTGCTTGATCACAAGCAGCAAATTGAAAAGCAATATAGAAAAAGGTAATAAAATAATATTTCATATGCTAAAAAATATTCATAAAAAAGGCAACACTTTCATGTTGCCTTTTTGTAATTATCGGTTTGAACCAATTAGTTAACTATTTAATTTTAAAAGCTTTTTTCACTTTCTCAACCATGTCCAACTTCTCCCATGTGAATAATTCAACTTTAAACTTAACCATTTTACCCTCAGGACCTTTGAAACTAACTTCTTTGATTTCGTTTTTACGTCCCATGTGACCATACGCTGCAGTTTCGCTGTAGATAGGATTACGTAGTTTTAAACGAGTTTCGATACCATAAGGAGTCATATCAAAAAGTTTTTCAACAACTTTAGCAATTTCTCCATCAGTCATTTTAACTTTTGCAGTTCCGTAGGTATTAACATAAATTCCCATTGGGTCTTTTACACCAATTGCATAAGAAACTTGTACCAAAACTTCATCACACAAACCTGCAGCAACTAAATTTTTTGCAATATGTCTAGTTGCATAAGCAGCAGAACGGTCTACTTTAGATGGGTCTTTACCTGAGAATGCGCCACCACCATGCGCGCCTTTACCACCGTAAGTATCTACAATAATTTTACGTCCAGTTAAGCCTGTATCGCCATGAGGACCGCCAATAACAAACTTACCAGTTGGGTTAATATGGTAATTTATTTTATCATTAAATAAATGCGCAAATTTCTTGTACTTAGCTTTAACACGAGGAATTAAAATTTTAATGATATCAGCCTTAATTTTTGCTAACATCTTTGCTTCCGTATCAAAATCATCATGTTGTGTAGAAACAACAATTGAATCAATTCTAACCGGTTGGTTGTTGTCATCGTATTCTAAAGTAACCTGAGATTTAGCATCTGGTCTCAAATACTTAATAGCTTTGTTTTCTCTTCTAAGTGCAGCTAATTCGATTAAGATTTTGTGTGCTAAATCTAAAGGTAATGGCATGAAATCTTCTGTTTCGTTTGTTGCATAACCAAACATCATTCCTTGGTCACCGGCACCTTGATCTTGCTTCTTTTTACGATCAACACCTTGGTTGATATCTGCACTTTGCTCATGAATTGCAGATAAGATTCCACAAGAGTTTGCTTCAAACATATATTCGCTTTTAGTGTATCCAATTTTACGGATAACACCACGAGCTATTTCTTGAACATCAAGGTAAGCGCGAGATTTTACTTCTCCAGCCAATACAACTTGGCCAGTTGTTACTAAAGTTTCACAAGCAACTTTCGAATCTGGGTCGAAGGCTAAAAAGTTGTCAATTAAAGCATCCGAAATTTGATCGGCAACTTTGTCTGGGTGTCCTTCACTTACAGACTCCGAGGTAAATAAATAAGCCATATTATTTTATAAAATTTAAAATTGGTTTATAGTTTAGCACTAAAAAAGAAGCAAACCGTCTTGTAGTTTAATTGAACATAAATTGACAAGAAAGTCCGCATCTCTTTACCACCGTGGTGTTCTTCCCGGTTGGCATTCCGCTAATGCGGAATTCTTAATGCATTGCAAAAGTATACCTTATAAGGAAAAAACAAAGTTTTTAAACAAAATTGATTAGGTCACCAAAAAAACTGTAAAAAATTAAGTGTCCACATTTCAATCTGATATGCGAAAATTGATTTTTAAGATGTTTTATTAAACGTTTTACTTTTACCATAATAAGTTCCTTTTCTAACATTCATAGAAATTGAGAAGTAAAACATTTGGGAACTATTAACATTCACATATACTTTCTGACCATTTTTAGTGTAGTTCGAGTTATACAAGTCTTCGAGGTAATACTTAAATTTTAGGTTCAAACCACTTTTAAAATTTACACCCACAAAAACGCTTGGCATAAACAAGTTATTCCTACTACTAAACCATTCTGATTCTTTGGTTTTTTTATCATTTACAAAGGTTTTTTCTTTAAAATGAAATGCAAATTCGGCTTCTCCACCAGCATATAAATACTTATCGTTTCCTAAATCTCCAACTTTAAAAGCTAATGGAACACCGATGGTATAAACTCTTCTTTTTACCAGTGTATCAGAAATCTTAGAAGAGAAACCAACATTTCTCATGGCTACACCAGAAAACAAACCAATATTTTTAGAAAGGTCTATATGCTTAGATTTACCAAAATGTAAAAAACAGCTGAAACGCGGTGGTGTGTTAATTTTCTCATCATTTATTTGATAATCTGCAAAAGAAAAAATTAGTTCCCAATCGGTTGTAGTATAGGATTTCTTTTGTGCAAAGCTTGTCTGTGCAAAAGCAATTAGGATAATTAACAGCGATAATAGTTTTCTCATTGTAATTAATAATCTATTTTAACAAAGGTATAAGATTCTTAACTATTTCCTTGTCTTCAAAAGAAAGGGCAGATTCTTGCAAACTTTCTTTAAAATATAGTCTCATTTTTTCGTCTTGGCATAAGAACCTACAAAGCTCTGCAGCGGGACCAGATAATCTGGAATTAAAAGACAACATGGGTTCAAATAAATCTATAGGATAAGAATCGTTTCCTAGCTTTGCAATAATTGCACTATGAATGGCCTTTAAAGCCTGAAAAGCATTTACACGTGTTCTAAATTCATATTTAGATGAGGCGTAGTCTTTGAGCTGTATGAAGTCATCTTCAAAAATTCCATATCCATAGGTAAAAGCCAACTCTATGCGTTTTATTTCCAATGAATGGTTCATAGAACCCTCAGAATAGCCCTTATTTAATACTCTCTCACTAAATTTCTCATCGGCTGCTATCCAAACTGTCATGGCGCTTTTAACCACATCATAACTTGAATCATTTATTGCTTCAATAAACAAAGGACGAGTAGCTTCTCTATAACCAATTTCTTTTATGAGATGTGCTCTAACTTGTGCTCTAGCGTTTTTATATAAGTTGAACCAAACTGGAATAAGTTGCGATGAAGTATCTGAAGTTAGTTGAGAAATCGCCTCATTTAAAATGGCGTAATGTTTCTCTTTTTTTACGGTTTCAACCAAAAGCGTTCTTTTCTGATCCAAAGAAAAAGGCCTTAATCCAACCAAAGCATCATATCTGTCTAAATAACCAATGGGAGCCTGAAGTTGTGCTTTTAATTCTTCCAAACCCTTTTTAAAAGTGACTTGCTTTAAAACGTTTGAGTTAGGGTCAAACAAAACAAAGGCAATTAATTTTTTATTGGGATTTGGAATCTTTACCACCTCAAAATCTTTAGAAATCTCATCTATAATCAAAGATTTAGAACCGTCGGTGTAATTCACCTCCAATGCAATGGGCATTCTAAAAGCTTGCACCGTTTCTGAGTTCGGGTGAATTTGTTCGATAGCAATTTCTGTAGCGCGACTTCCATCTTGGTAACTTAAGTCTTCATAATGAATCCTAAAATGTGGCTCGCCACCTCGGTAAATCCATTGATCAAAAAACCAGTCTAGGTTCAAACCTAAAACATCTTTAATGGCTTGTTGCAAATCATTTGTTTCTACATTGGCGTATGCATGTTTTTTTAAATAATAAGTAAGCACTTTTTTCCATTGCTCTTCTCCCAAATAATGCACCAACATGCTCAATACAGCTGCACCTTTTGGATACACACGGGCGGTTCCTCCAGCCGAATGTCTTACTGCAAAATTATCCTTCTTTCCAGCTTCAACAGCAGACACTTGGTGTTGTCTTCTTTGCCAATCCCATTCTTCTTCACCGTCTAAAACGCGACTTAATTGCTTTGGATAAAACGTTGCAAAGCTTTCTTGCAACCAAGCATCTCTTCCATCTCTTGCCGTAACAAAATCTCCAAACCATTGGTGCGTAAGCTCATGACAATTAACGCCAATATAATTTTTATCTTGGAATGCTTTATTATCAACAAAGAAAAAATCACCAAATATAGTAGCTGTAGTATTTTCCATTGCACCATACATAAAATCTTGCACCATTACTTGACTATAACTTTCCCAAGGGTAAGGAATTCCAGTTTGTTCCTCCATAAAATCTACCATCATAGGTGTGTGTCTAAAGGTTGGTTCAACCCTTTCTTTAAACTCTGGGTAGTACCAATATTGCAGTGGCACACCAGATTTGCTTTTAGCTGTTTGAACCTCGTACTTGCCAATGGCCAACATAAGCAAATAACCAGCATGTGGCTTAGACATAGCATAATGCCAAGTGAGGCTTCCGTCTTTGTTCTTTGTTTTAGATTTTAATAATCCATTAGAAAGTACTTTGTATTTGCTGTCAAATTTGATAACGGTTTCTGTAATGAATTTATCATTCATGTCATCATACATTGGAATCCAATGGCGATTATCAATTCCTTGTCCTTGGGTCCAGATTTGCCTTCTTACCCTAAATGGATCATTTACAGAATCGTTTAATTCTGGCTGATTCCAACCAATAAAATAAATTCCTTTTTTGGGTTTTGCAGTATATTCAAAAGTAATCTCAGCTGATTGATTCCAGGTTAAAGGAGTGGAAGGAATTACCCATACACCTGCTTTATTTGTTTTAAAAGTGAGCTTTTTACCATTTAGAAGCGCCTGTTGAATGGTTATTCCTGGTGCATCAAAAAAAACAGAATCAACTTGTTTTCTTAAAACCACAAATTGATGGGTTACCTTTCCATTTACTTGTTTGGCTTCTGGGATAAACGAAACCTCTACCTTCATCTTTGTAATATCTAAAACATGCTCTCTAAATTGAACGGGGTCTTTATGGTATGATTGATAAGGACTTTGAGCCAATAAATTAAATGGCAATAAAATGGCAAGCACAAGTTTTTTCATCTGCAAAATTGCGTTAATGCAAACGAAGATATGAAACTAGCGATTATAAATGAATCTTCTCAACAATCATTCTAAACCAGACAGTATAATCCTCTGGATTCTTATTGATATCTTCTAAAAGCCATGGAATACTAACCCATTTAACTGTAGCAACTTCATCTAAATTGAAATGAATAGCGTCATTATATTCCCCAAAAAACACATGATCAAATTCATGCTCTGTGAGGCCGTTATCAAAAGGGGCTTTATAAATAAAAGAGTGTTTAAGCGCTAATTGGCAATCGAAGCCAAGTTCTTCCATTAATCTTCTGTGAGCTGCCTCAAGGGTAGATTCGCCAGCACGAGGATGAGAGCAACAAGCGTTAGTCCATAGCCCAGCAGAGTGATATTTTGTTAAGGAACGCTGTTGCAGCAGCGTTTCGCCATTCTGATTAAAAACAAGTACAGAAAAAGCTCTGTGAAGTAAGGCCTTTTCATGAGCCTCTTGCTTTTCCATTAGGCCAATTTCATTGTCTTGTTCGTCTACAAGAATCACCATTTCACTTGTCATTTAAGTAAACTCCTTTCTGCCTCGGATAATTTTCCAGAAACAACTAAAAAGCTAATAATTTTAACCTTTAAATCATGGTCGGACAATCCTGAAGTGCCTTTAATTAATGCAGCTCTATCTTCAATAATATTTTTGTTATATCCTAGAAAAGAAGGTGAATTGAGTTGAATACTATACCTAAGGTATCTAAGTTCCAAATTGCTTGGCTCTAATCTAATTGCCTTATCTAGTTTCTGTCTGCCTTCGGAGAAGTAAGCATACTTTTGGTTAGGCATTATTGCATACTTGGCAAGTAACATTTTATTGGCACCTAAATATCCTATAATTAAAGCATCATCTGCCTTAAAGGATTTTAAATAGTCGTCTAATTTTATGGCAGAAGTTTCACTATCAATAGCACTGTTATATAGTGTTCTAATAGTTCTTAAGGCTTCAGTACTCAAGTTAAAAATAGTAAGAATAAGAAGTATTTTCATTTTGCCATTTAAAGCAAATTAAAACTATGACGAAGATATGAACCAAAAAACAAGGCATATTTTTGTTTATCGCTAATTCTAATTCTTTCTTCCATAATTCTTGAAGCAGGGATTTCTCTTATTTTAGCTAATAATCTTGAATAATAAATATAAGCAACATAAACCCCAAATCTTGCGTCTTTAGGTAGCTTCTTGATTCCTTCATAACCCATTTCAAAATCAGCTAAAATATCCTCTTCAATTTGTGCCTTTGTTTCTTCATTAAACTCTTGCGTTTTTAACTGAGGAAAGTACAATCTCCCTAATCCATCCTTATCTGCTTTGAAATCGCGTAAGAAATTAATTTTTTGGAAAGCTGAACCCAGTTTCATTGCATAAGGTTTTAACTCTTCATATAACTCATTATTACCTTCTGTAAAAACTCTTAAACACATCAAACCCACAACTTCGGCTGAACCAAAAATATACTCCTCATAACCTTGCTGATCATAATCATGGTTGTATAAGTCCATTTCCATGCTTTTTAAAAAGGTATCAATACTAGATTGATCTATTTGAAATGACCTTACTATATCTTGAAAGCTATGTAAAATAGGATTAGTGCTTATTCCCCTTTCAATTGCTTTATTGGTTTCCTCCTTTAGCTCGAGCAACATTTGACGCTTAGGAAACCCATGGAAAGTGTCTACAATTTCATCCGCCAATCTTACAAAACCATAAATGGCATAAACTGGATTCCTAAACCTAACAGCCAAAAAACTTATTCCCATAGAAAATGAGGTACTATAACTCTTAGTTACTAGCCTGCTGCTTCCAATTGATACTTTATCGTATAGTTCTTTCATGTACTATTTAGTTGAGGTTTTTAGGGAAAATAGTTTAATAATAATTCTTAACAGGTCATAATTGTTTTTAAAGTACAATAAAATTAACTATTTAATAAGACCAAACTCTTTAAAAATCTGATTTGCTGCAACTTTCCCACTAATAATACTTGGAGGCACACCAGGTCCAGGTACAGTTAGTTGTCCGGCAAAAAATAAATTTTCTAATTTTTTGGATTTTAAACTTGGTTTTAAGATTGCGGTTTGATCCAAAGTATTTGCTAATCCGTATGCATTTCCTTTGAAAGCGTAATAATCACTTACGAAATTGCTTACCGAGTAGGTCTTAACATAGCATATATCATTGGCAAAACTTTCACCTGTTTGCTTTTCAATACGTGCTATCATTTCATCAAAATACTTTTTACGTATTGCTTCATCATCTCCCTTTAAACCTGGTGCTATTGGGATTAGTAAAAATAAATTTTCTTTTCCTTCGGGTGCAACTGTTTTATCAGTTACAGAAGGTGCAGATGCATAAAAAAGTGGTTTCTCAGGCCATTTTGGCGTTGTGTAAATTTCTTTAGAGTGTAAATTAAAATCGGTATCAAAATAGAGGTTGTGGTGTAAAAGACCTTTTATTTTTTTGTTGACCCCAACATAATATAACAAACAAGAGGGAGCTAATTTTCTGCTGTCCCAATAGGTGGCAGAATAAGATTGGTATTTTTTTTCTATTACGTTTTGATCCAAATGATGATAGTCGCCTGCGCCCACAACTACGTCTGCTTCATAAGAATCTGTTGAGGTATTTACGCCTATAATTTTTGAACCTGAATAATTAAAACTAATTACATCTTGGTTCAAACCGAATTTTACGCCTTGCTTTTTAGCAACTTTCTCAAAGGCTTCGATAATTTTATACATTCCTCCCATTGGATACCAAGTGCCTAAATCCATATCTGCATAGTTCATCAAGCTGTAAAGTGCGGGAGTATTTTGCGGCAAGGCGCCAAGAAACAACACGGGAAACTCCAATAATTCCTGCAAAAACGGATGTTTAACTGTTTTCTTCACATGACTTCTCATATTTGTGAGAACATCCATTTTTAGCAATCCTTTAAGCAATCTTATGTCTGCAAATTCCAATAAACTTAAACTTGGTTTATATACTAAATCATTAATTCCAACTTCATACTTATAGGCCGCTTCTTTTAAAAACTCTCTAAGTTTTAAAGCACTTCCAGGTTCTATTCTTTCAAAAAGCGCTTCAAGTTCTAATTTATCTGCAGGTATATCAATTGCTTCGCCTTGCTTATTGACAACGCTATAACTTGGGTCAAGCCTTCTTAAATCATAAAAGTCTGAAGTTGTAAAACCAAAATCATTATAGAACTTTTCAAAGACATCTGGCATCCAATACCAACTTGGACCCATATCAAACGTAAATCCCTCCTCAGAAAACTGTCTTGCTCTACCGCCTAAACTTGCATTTTTTTCAAGCAAGGTAACTTCAAAACCGCCTTTGGCAAGGTAAGCAGCAGCAGAAAGACCAGCCACGCCTCCACCTATTACTATTGCCCTTTTACTGCTCATATCTTTAGAATTCTAGAATAAAACCAAAAGTTGGAAGAAAAGTTGTGTTTGTATTATCCAAAATAACTGGAATGGCATTGCTACCGTTTTGTTGAATTGCGTTTCCATCTGTTGTTGCCCAACCTGTATTAGTAGTATTTCTTTCGAAAACATATGAAGGATAGGCTTGCTGAGCTGTTTGTAAAAGGTTTTGAATATCTATAAACAGGTCTAAGGTAACTCTTTTGTAGTTAAACTTTTTATCAATTCTAATATCCACTTGCTGAAATGCACCTAATCTTTGTTGGTTCAGCCTTGAAAAATCTAAAATTCCACTTCCAGTGCTTAAATAGCTCGCTCTAGAGGCATCTAAATTAAATGGCGTATACGGCGAACCACCTGCCAATCTATATTTGGCACCTATTTCCCAACCTTTCTTAAATTTATAACCAAGAATGGTTGAAACCAAATGACGGTTATCCCAAGCTGAGGCAATTAAACGGCCATCAGCGCCACTAAACTTGCTCACAAACCAAGTGTATGAAAAGGTAGCAAAAAAACTTTTAGTTAATTTTTGCTGAAAGAAAAATTCAAAACCATAAACCCGACCTTTCCCAATAGAAAGTGTTGGTTCATTGCCTAAAATTCCAAAATCTACCCCTTGGTTAGCCAATGAAATTCCATTTTGAACAGATACTGGGTAATTACCATATTGTTTGAAGAAACCTTCCACTGTGATACGAGTATTATTTGTAGGCAAAAACTCAACTCCACCCACATAATGATCACTCGAAATGTACTTGTTGTCTTTATTAACAAATGTTCCAGCACTGTTTCTAAATCCTAAAATAGGGTAAATTGGTATTTTATAATATCGACCTATTGATGCATTTAAATTCCATTTATCATTAAGCGCATAAGAAGCGGATAAGCGTGGAGACAAGGTTTGAAGCGGATTTAACCCATCAGTAGTAAATGAATTAACATCTGTTCTTACCCCAAAATTCAAATTTAATCTGTCATTTAAAAGCCTTCTAGATACTTCTGCAAATAAACCACCTTTAAAAAATTCAATGGCAGAATTGTAATTTATAGTTAATGGTGGCACAATTTGATTACCCGATGAATCAAAAGTTCCATTGTTAATTTTGCTGAAAGTTGTATTATTATATTTAACATACTGAAACATCCCGCCATAGGCATATTTCCATTTGCCTTGAAACTTATTGATATCTAATCTTAACTTATTTTCTATTTCTTGAGACCTAACCTTAAAGGCTCTAAAATTTTCATCATTTTCTTTACCATCTTCCCATCTATCTAAGGCATTGTTAAACATATTACGACTAACAGATAAATTCATATAACCTTTGCTAATCCTTCTTTTTAAAACAGCCCCCATGGTATAATTCCACTGGTTGATATTGGGACTTTCTCTTAACTGATATTCCTTTTCTGGAGTAGATTCTTCTGGTATGGCAAACTTAAAATTATCAATGGCACCAACACCTAATGTAGTAAGCGTTGTTTTCTCGTTTATTTTGGTTGTGGTCTTATATTGAAAATCCCAATAGCTTGGGCGAATAGGTAAATCTAAAAAGATAAACAAAAATTGCAGATAGCTTCTACGTGCTGAGGCCAAAAAAGTTGTGTTTTTCGTGAGAGGACCATCCAAGGTTAATGCCGCTTCTGAGGCACTTAGTCTTAAATTCCCTTGCAATCTTTCTTCATTACCATCCTTTTGTTTAAAGTTGAAAACAGAAGAAAGTGGGTTGTCAATTCGAGCGCCAAAAGAACTAGAACTTAAAGTAACGTCTTGAATAAAACTAACATTCAAAATTCCTTGTGGGCCTCCAGAACTTCCTTGTGTGGCAAAGTGATTAATTACTGGAATTTCAATTCCATCTAGGTAAAACACATTTTCATTAGGGCCTCCGCCTCTAATAATAATATCATTTCTAAAAGCTGCTCCACCTGTGTTACCGCCAACTCCAGGCAATGCTTGTATTACTCTAGAAATATCAAAATTACCACCAGGATTACTTTTAATTTCTTCGGCAGTTAAATTCTGTATAGATAAAGGCGTTTCTGTTTTCTTCTCAAAAGTTCTGGTTTGAACCAAAACCTCCCCTAAATTATTAGAAGCGGGCTCCAATTCGATATTGAACGTAGAAATATTTCCAGAATTAATTACAATATTGAAAATGGTCTTAGAGGCATATCCAACATATTGAATCAATAAATTGTAGGATTTAGTTGGAATCCCTTTAATTACAAATTTACCCTCAGCATCTGTTTGAGCGCCTAAAGTTGTGCCTTGCAAAATAACTGTCGCACCAATTAATGACTCTTGTGTATTTTTATCTATTACCTTACCTGTAATGGTGCCCAATCCTTGTGCGTTTATTGAATAAGGTAGCACAAGCAGCAAAATGCATAGTAGATTACTATTTAAAAAAATTTTGATGAATTGTTTCATTTCGTTTAAAATCATTTTAATATACATAAAGCATTTTGGTACAAATTTGTTTTAGTTGCGTCAAATTTTTTTCAGATATAGAACAGTGTCACCTTTTTGTAAAATAAATATGAAATTATTATATTGATTTTCTGAACTTTAGGAAATTTTAACCCATTAGAGTAAAAACAATTAGTCCGATTTTGTACTTATTATAAAATATCAAATAAAAATGGACAAGTTTCAATTGATAAAAATACTCATTGAGGAAGTTGAGCAATGTGAGGCACGAATGGGAGATAATTTATCCATTGAGGGCTTTAGTGGTTTTTTATGCGAAAAACTAAATAAAACACAGCATAGAGCCACTACAATTAATAGTGTTCAACACAAAGACAGCGAAATTGCCAGACTTGTTACAACACTTAATAGATATGCAAGGCTTTATTTTAAGGTAATTTTAGAAAAAGAAGAAACCCAAAATTTGGATGAATTAATATTCCTTATCATTTTGATGGAATATGGCGAACTCAGCAAAACAGAACTCATCACGCATGCTGTTTCAGAAAAGACTACAGGAATGGAAATCCTCAAAAGAATGGAGCAAAATGGTTTAGTTAACTCAATTGTAAATCCTAATGATGGTAGAAGTAGGTTGATAAAGATTTCTGAAAAAGGAATTATAGTTATTCATAAACTGTTTCCATTAATGGAAAAAGTAAGTAAGTTGGTAGGTGGCAACCTTACTGCAAAAGAAAAGGACACTTTGTTTGAGATTTTGAAGAAATTAGATGATTTTCACAAACCAATATACCTAAAGGGTACACAAAAAGATTGGCTAAATGAAGAAATTAAATGATAATTCTGTTGCTATTGTTGGTGGGGGTATAGCCGGACTAGCAGTAGCAATAAGGTTGGCGGTAAAAGGATTTACTGTAAAAGTTTTTGAGGCAAATGCTTATCCTGGTGGCAAACTGAGTGTTTTTGAAAACAATGGATATAGGTTTGACGCTGGACCTTCTTTGTTTACTATGCCTCAATTAGTTGAAGAGTTATTACTCTTAGCTGGAAAAAACCCGAGTACCTGTTTTCCTTATATAAAATTAGAAAAAGGTTGTCATTACTTTTATGAGGATGGTACAAAACTAATTGCGTATCAAGACTCTCAAAAATTTGCACATGAGATAGAAAGTAAGTTAGGTGTTGAACCAAAAATAGTTTTGGATTACCTTGAAAAGGCAAAATATAGATATGAAATAACGGCACCTCTTTTTTTAGAAAAAAGCTTACATAAGTTGGGTAACTACCTTAGAAAAGAAACAATAAAAGGCATATTTAGCATCCCCAAACTAAACTTATTTGAACCTATGAACGATGAAAACGAGAAGGTTCTCGAACATCCTCATTTGGTTCAATACTTTAACAGATTTGCCACTTACAATGGATCAAACCCTTACCAAGCGCCAGCCTTGCTAAATATGATTCCACATTTGGAACATGGCATTGGCACATTTTTTCCAAAAAATGGCATGCATCAAATAACAGAAACACTTTATCAAACGGCCTTAGAATTAGGTGTTACTTTTCATTTTAATCATAAGGTTGATTTGGTTCAAACCGAAAAAAACTGTGTGACCGGGGTTTGGGCAAATGAGAAATTTTATTCATCAAATCTGGTGATAAGCAACATGGATATACATCCAACCTATCGAAAATTACTTAAAAACCATAAAGCTCCAGAGCATTTATTGAAACAAGAAAAAAGCTCCTCTGCGCTTATTTTTTATTGGGGAATTAACAAGGAGTTTCAACAACTTGATTTGCATAACATATTCTTTGCATCAGACTATAAGGCAGAATTTAAGGCAATTTTTGAGGAGCGCCGCTTGTATGAAGACCCAACTGTTTATATTAACATAAGTTGTAAATATAAAAGGGACGACGCTCCAGAAGGTTGTGAGAACTGGTTTGTTATGATTAATACACCCAATAATAATGGGCAAGATTGGGAAAAATGGAAGGCAATTGCCAAAAACCAAATACTTGAAAAGTTAAGCAGAATTTTAGGGGATGATATTGGGAAATATATTGTTACAGAAGATACACTCAACCCAATTTCCATCGAAACCAAGACCTCAAGTTTAGGCGGCTCTTTGTATGGAAATGCCAGTAATAACAGATACGCAGCCTTTCTGCGACATGCTAATTTTCATAGTAAAATAAAAGGTCTATATTTTTGTGGAGGGAGTGTTCATCCTGGTGGCGGTATACCTCTTTGTTTGCAATCTGCAAAAATTGTTTCGGAGTTGATACCAAGTATAGGTTAAGGTTTGAACCTAAAGACTTTATCAATGGCAAATACTAAATAAACCGAGCCGCTGTAGTCTATTCGCTTCGAGTTTAAATCAATAAAAGGTTCAAACCTAAAGGAGGCTTGAACACTTGAATTAAACACAGGAAAATTATTAATAAGCCTAAGAAAAACTAACTGTCTATTAATTTGATAATTAGAAGAGTCTACTGAGGAAATACTTTGATAAATTCCAGTACCTCTTGGCGAAACATAATTATTACCATTCCAATAATTTAAGGCAAAATAATTTCCTTTAAAAGCTGCGCCTAATTGGGCCAAAACGCCACTTCCATTTTTGTAAGGAAACAAGCCACTAAATGTTGCATCGTTAAATAGCAAACCACTTAATTCGGCATAATAAAGCCAAGCATTCTTGTTGCCATGCTCTAAGCGTAATCCAATTGCTTCATTTATTAATACTTGGAAAGGGGTAATGGTATCGGTATCAATTTGACCAGCTTCATGGTAAATGAGGGTTTGGTTATAGGCTGTAAACTTAGTAGTGGTTCCTTTGCTAAACCTATAATGAATACCACCACTTAATTTTTCTTTAAACGGATCACCTGGTTCAATAAATTTTTCCCAATTCAACCAGCCATCAAACCAATGAGATTGATTATTAAATTTTGCCTGCAATCCATACTCAATAGGGCTAATGATAGCTCGGTTAATGTCATAAATTGGCTCTAAAAGTTGGTGGCTCATTCCACCTTCTAAGCTTCCAAACAAAGCACTAAATGTTCCAGCACCTAATTGCTTTTGAAGCTTCAAGGTGAAGGTTGGCAAAACTTGTGTAAAGGGTTGCTTTCCTCCAAAATCTTGTCTGAACCAAAGACCTCCCATTATTTTAACATTCTGGCCTTGTTGAAAACCAAACTGAGGGTGAAGATGGTTTCCAAAGAGTGTACGACCTTCTTCTGTTTTATTAAAATACTCAGTATTTCTAAAATAATTAGTGTTGTGCAATTCAAATGTAATGGTGTTTGAATCAGGGGCATTTAACTTATATTCTCTATAAAGTGCCTCATTGGGCAATTGGCTCCAAAGTTTAAAAGGTATAAGCCCTAGCAACAAGCTATAAAAATAGATTTTTCTCATTTAGATTTCGAAGATAAGTGCAAACATTTAAGATTAAAAGTATCAGATAGATAAGCAGATCCCCATTTTTTTCAAACGCCTCTTCAACCAAGGGGCAATGATTCCTTTTAAATTTAATAAAAGAATCTGTTTCTTCTTTTATACAACAACTAAAAGTTGTGTTTTTATTTTATTGACAATAATGGATGAAATTTTAAATCGGCTCAAACCAATAAAACTTTAAAAACAAGCTTGTTTTGCGCATATTTGCAAATTATGAGTGTTAGACAGGAAAAGTTTGCAGGTTTAATTCAGCAACATTTGGCTGAAATAATCCAACGAAATCCGGAGTGGGTAGGAAAGCATTTTGTGACCATTAGTAAAGTTGAAATGTCACCAGACCTTGGGTATGCTAAGATATTTGTAAGCTTATTTGTGAAAGGAAAAAGTGCAGAAGTGATGAATATGTTGCAACTGTCTAGCAGAGAAATTAGAAAAGCCTTGGCAGCGAAAATTAGAAATCAAGCCAGAGTAGTGCCTGAACTTACTTTTATTGAAGATGATAGTTTAGACTATGTATTTAAAATGGAAGAAGTGCTTAAAAAGGTAAATGAGGAAGACGAGCGAAAAAGAAAAGAAAATCAAAACGATAACTAAACATGAACTACGATCCAATAAAAAAAGATTTGGGAGTTGTTTTTAACAGTAGCCCATTTTTAAGAAAAATATTTTATCAGCTATTAGACCTTCTCCTATTAAGAACTTGGCATGTTCATAGGGAGTTAAAGGCCTGGATGAAAAACAAAACCTCAGCAAAAATTTTAGATGCAGGCTCTGGTTTTGGGCAGTATAGCTTTTATATGGCTAAAAAAAACCAACAGTTTTCAATTGATGCTGTTGATGTAAAAGAAGAACAGATTGCCGATTGTAATAACTTTTTTGGAAAAGTTGGATTAAGTAATGCAAAATTTGCTTTTGGAGACCTTACCAAACCTATAGCAGATAACAAATACGACCTTGTTATGTGTGTAGATGTAATGGAGCACATTTTGGAAGATGTTACAGTTTTCAAAAATTTCAATAGCGCTATGAAATCTGGTGCTATGCTTTTAATTTCTACTCCAAGTGACCAAGGAGGAAGTGATGTTCATGAAGATACAGGCGAAAGCTTCATAGGAGAACATGTGAGAGATGGCTATCCTGTTGCAGAAATGGCAGATAAATTAAAGCAAGCTGGATTTAACAAAATGGAAATCCTATACAGCTATGGAAATCCTGGAAAAATTGCTTGGAAACTAAGTATGAAACTACCAATGTTAATGCTTAATACCAGTAAAGTATTCTTCCTTATTTTACCAGTTTGGTACCTTGTTACTTATCCCTTCTCCTATTTATTAAATTGGATAGACACTAATAATAAGCATACAACTGGCACTGGGTTGATTGTGAAAGCTTGGAAAGACTAATAAAAACAAGCTTTGCGCTTACCACTTTATATTGCAGTTAGGTACTTTTTTTCGAAGAGAAAGAAAGGTGGCTTCAATGCTATTTCAATAATTTCTTTTATTTCAATTTTAGGTTATACGGTTGGTGCTGCTTCCTTAATCATTGTACTCTCTGTTTTCAATGGGTTTGAGGCGCTATTCATAAAAATGTATAGCAATTTTGATGCAGACCTGAGAATCACGCCTACTTATGGCAAAGTAATTCAAATGGATTCCTTTCCAAGAAATAAACTTCTTGATATTTCTTCTATAAAAGGTAGCTCTTGGATTTATGAAGAAAATGCGCTTCTTAGGTACAATGGAAAGCAAACTATTGGAACCATTCGTGCTGTTGATGAGCAGTATCATTCCATAAATCCATTAGATAGTAATTTGTTAAAGGGCATCATGATTTTACAGGAAGGAGATACTTCTTATGCTTGGGTGGGGCAAGGATTAGCTTACCAACTAGGCATCGACCCCGACGACCAATTTAATTATCTTGGCATTTACCTTCCTAAAAAAGGAAAAGTAGATATGCTAAATCCAGATGGCGCATTTGCCCATGGAATTATTTTTCCATTGGCCATTTTCGGAATTCAAGAAGAGGTTGACAGCAAATTTGTAATTGTTCCTTTAAAATTTACACAGTCATTGTTAGACGACACCTTGCATGCTAGTGCACTAGAAATAAGGCTCCACGAGGGATTTAAAGCCACCAAAGAAAAAAACAAAATTCAGGCACTTTTGGGTCAAACCTATCAAATTACAACAAGGTACGAGCTAAGAGAAAGTTTCTTTAAGGTAATGCAGAGTGAGAAATCCATTAGTTATGTAATTTTAGTTTTTATACTACTTATAGCAGCCTTCAATACTATCGGTTCTCTATATATGATGGTTATTGAAAAGAAACAAGATTTGTTTGTTTATGGAAGCATGGGATTAAAGCCTATGCAGGCAGCATTTGTTTTTGGTTTTCAAAGTGTACTTATTGCAATAAGCGGTGGCAGTTTAGGAATACTAATAGGGTCAATTGTTTCATGGGGCCAAGAAAAATATCAATGGTTAACGCTAGAAAATGGAGGCAGCAGTGGTTTTAGTGGGTATCCAATTTTACTTAAATGGGAGGATTTGGTAATTGTTTTGGCAACCTTAATTACCATGGGTGTTGTAACCTCTGTTTTACCATCCATGAAAGCACATCAATTTATTTCTCAGCATAAATAACCTCAGATAAAGTTTGGCCTACAACCTCTAATGTTGATTTATTTATCACATTAATATTATCATTAACTGTATGCCAATGTGCAGGAAATTTGCTAGAGGTGCCTTCACTGTGATGAATAATATCAATCATTGGAATACCTGCAATTTTATTTACAAAAAAATGGTCATCGGTTATATAACCACCTTGCATATAGTAGAAGTAATTTGTAAACCCAAGTTGAGTTGCCTTGTCCCATACTTTTCTAAGAATTGGTTCAGCATACTCTAAACTATAGCCTTCAAAAACAAATTTTGCATTATGAGCACCTACCATGTCCAATAAAATTCCATATTTTGCTGTATATCCAGGAACATGCTTCACTCTACTCCAATATTGCGAACCCAAGCAATAAGACTCACTGCCATGCTCAGACTTACCCAAATCTTCAGCGTCAAAACAAACAAAATCAATTCCAATTGTAGGTTTTTGCTGCTTCATTATTCTTGCGAGCTCTAACATAACAGCAACACCGCTTGCACCATCATCTGCAGCAAGAATGGCTTGGTTATGATTAGCTGGATTTGGATCATTATCTGCATAAGGCCTACTGTCCCAATGCGCTGCAATTACAACCCTTTCTGATGCATTAGGGTTAATGCTGGCAATTATATTTCTCATTTGAATGGCTTTTCCATCCCAATTTTTAGCACTTGCCTTTTGTTCAATTACCCTATCAGTAAATTTTTTGAACTCAGCAACTAAATAGTCTCCACACTTTGTATGGGCTGAGCTGTTGCAAACCCTAGGACCAAAAGCAAGTTGAGCTTCAATATATTTATACGCAGTATCTGAACTAAATACTGGTCCTATTAGCTTTGGTTTAACTGCATTAGGCTTGTTTTCAGTTTGAACCGAACCTTCGTCTGTTTTTTTATTAGTGCTAGTTGTATTGTCGCAACTCATAAAAGGTGCAATCATCAAAAGGACTAAAATTAATTTTTTATTCATTGTTTTTCTTTAATACTTTTTCCATTAGGGTTACATCCAAAAACTTACCAAATTTGAATCCCACCTCATGCATTACCCCAATAATAGAGAATCCATTCTTAAGGTGAAGGTCAATACTTACCTGATTACCTTCAGTAATTCTTGAGAGCAAATAGTGCAAGTTAACCTCTTCTGCTGTTTTAAGAAGAGATTTAAACAGTAAGCTACCAATGCCTTTTGCCCTAAAATTCTTATGAATGTAAATAGAAACTTCAGCTGTTTCATTATATGCTGCGCGTTCACTCCAGGCATTTAAGGAAGCCCAGCCAACAACATCATCTGAAACAATAGCTACTATAATAGGATTGTTTTCAGCACGCAATTGAAACCACTTTGAGCGGTCCTCCAATGATTTTATTTCAGTATCGAAAGTGGCGACACCATTTAACACTGCTTCATTATAGATTTCTGTAATTGCTGGCACATCACTAAGGATTGCAAGTCTTATTTGAATTTCAGTTTGACTAATATTCATAAAACCCTTTTCCAGTTTTTTTTCCATGAAATCCAGCATCTACTTTTTGTTGTTGAATTCTGCTAGGTCTAAACTTTCCTTCTTCGTGAAAAAGTTTGTAAATACTTGACGTAACAGAAAAATTAGTATCTACTCCAATTAAATCCATCAACCGAAATGGCCCCATTTTAAACCCTGTACTTTCCATTAAGATATCAATGTCCTCGAATGAGGCAACATTTTCCTCAAGTACTTTAAGTCCTTCAACATAATAATGCCTAGCCACTCTATTGACAATAAACCCTGGTGCGTCTTTAGCCATTACACAAATTTTTCCCATCGACTCAATTAGTGCTTTACAACCATTTGCAATTAAAGGATCTGTGTGTGCCCCACTAATTATCTCAACCAATTTCATGATGGTTGAAGGATTAAAGAAATGTATTCCCAAAACTCTTTCAGGATTTGGAATTGCAGCAGCAATTTGAGTGATAGGAATAGAACTTGTATTAGTGGCAAGGATTGTATCAGCAGGATTGAGGGCTGCCACCGTTTTAAAAAACTGATGCTTCAAGTCTAATCTTTCTAAAATTGCTTCAATAATTAAATCAGCCTTAACATATTCAATATTTGAAGAAAAAACAATCCTGCTTTTTATGGCTGAGATTTGATCTGAATTTAACTTTCCTTTATCGAAAAGGTATTGCAATGAAGAGAAAATAGCGTCTTTTGCCTTATCCAATATTGCAAGTTGAATGTCATACAATATCACCTGATAGCCAGAAGTTGCGCATACTTGTGCAATTCCTGAACCCATAGTACCTGCACCAGCTATGGCTATGATTTGGATTTTTTTCATAATTAACCTGTCAAAATTACTTAAAACAAAAAAGGCATTGCTATTGCTATACAAAATAAATATAATTTTGTACTAATTCTCATTAATATGATTACAGTAAGCGAAAAAGCAAAGAATAGGATTTCCCAACTTATGTTGGAGCAATCATTTGACCATAATTATTTCTTAAGAGTAGGAGTTGAAAGTGGCGGCTGTTCAGGATTATCTTATAAACTAGATTTTGATAACACAGTAAAAGCAGGTGATGAAACATTTGAATTTGAAGGTGTAAAAGTAGTAACAGACAAACGCAGTGTGCTTTACCTTTTTGGAACTGAATTAGATTTTACAGATGGTTTAAACGGAAAAGGATTTGCTTTCAACAACCCAAATGCCTCACGTACTTGCAGTTGTGGTGAAAGTTTCGCAGTTTGAGGATAATTTTTAATTGAATTTTTGAAATTAGTATTCTATGTCTATATTTGCCCTCCCTTTTAGAGGGTAAAAGACGTAATAAAAAGAAAAGTATTAAGGCATGGCTAATCATAAATCAGCAAAAACAAGAATTAGAAATAGCGCTACAAAGCGCTTACGTAATCGCTATCAAGCTAAAACTACTCGTACTCTTGCGAAAAGATTACGTACTAGCACTGTTAAAAGTGAAGCAGAAACTTTATTAAAGGAAGTTAGTGCAATGCTAGACAAATTAGCAAAGCGTAACATCATACACAAAAACAAAGCTGCTAATCAAAAATCTAAGTTGGCTAAAGTTGTTAATAAAATTGGAACTGAAGTTGTAGTTGAGAAAAAAACTACTCGCAAAAAGAAAACAGCTTAATTTAAAATTATTTTATTTAGAAAAAGGCCTCTTTGGAGGTCTTTTTTTTTATCCTATAATCCTGATTTATTAGCCGTTGGCTCTTGGGCAGGGTCACAAGTATATGTAATTTTGGGGAATGGAAAATACTCCAATAAATATACCAATTAGGTACCTAGCAGAAGACGAAAAGCCAAGGGAAAAGCTTATGCAATTTGGCCCTAATCATCTCTCAAATGCTGAGTTATTGGCTATCCTGATTAACAGCGGAAACAAACATTCTTCTGCCATTATGCTAGCAAGACAGATTTTGGGTGCAGCACAAAATGAGCTGAAGCAGCTTCAAAGAATGAATTGGAAAGAACTTAGTAAGTTAAAAGGCATTGGGTCGGCAAAAGCAATAACCTTAACGGCTGCCTTTGAATTGGGTAAGCGTCAAAGAGAAGAAGAAGCGAAAAAAATCACTAAAATAAAATCAAGCAGAGAGGTCTTCGAACAATTTGAACATCTTTTAGAAGATAAAAACAAGGAAGAGTTTTGGATGTTACTTTTAAACCGCGGAAACGGAATAATTTCGAAGAAAAAAATAAGTGAAGGTGGAATATCAGGGACTGTTGTTGACCCGAAAATCATTTTTGGGATTGCCCTTTCAGAATTAGCCTCATCGATTATATTATGTCATAATCATCCTTCAGGAAATTTAACACCTAGTCAACAAGACATTGAAATTACAAGAAAACTTAAAGAGGGAGGTAAGTTATTGGACATTTTGGTGCAAGACCATATCATAACCGGTAATAAAACATATTTTAGTTTTGCTGATGAAGGATTAATGTAAAATACTATTTTTGAGGAGAAATGCCAATAACATATATTAATAGGTTCAGGACATGGATAAGACAATATCCAACAGCAAGGAAATTTATCAAATTTGGAATTGTAGGAGCCACAAGTGCTAGTGTTAGTTTAGGTGTATTTTGGTTATTAGTAAACCAGTTTCCTTCACTCAATCTTTTGTCTAAAGCTATTGGATACATAATGGGGTTTTTTGTCGGGTTCACCCTAAATAAATTCTGGACATACATCGACCAAACTGATGAAGATGAGAAATATCTTTTAAAATACATTCTAGTTTATGCAGTAACATTCGTAATCTACTTAGCAATCAATTTTATTTTTGATCATTTCTTGCATCCTAATGAGTGGATTGCAAATCTTACAATTGGCATGTTAGAAAACAATGTAAGCACATGGATGCTAGAAAATGGCCCATTGGTTTCAAACGTATTAGCCATTTTCATTAACATCTTTCTAAATTTTTTTGGCACAAACAAATTGGTTTTCAAAGTTCCAGAACCAGATCATTTGTTTGATTAAAAAAAATGAAATTTGATTCAAACCGAAACCATTACCTGCTTAAATACATACTTTTCTCTTTGTATAACAACCTAAAATGAGGGTCTTGTAAGTCTTTTATAAATCTAATTGCCTCTCCAGTTGACTTCATTTCAGGCCCTAATTCTTTGTTAACATTAGGAAATTTATCAAAACTAAAAACAGGCTCCTTAATTGCATAACCTGTTAACTTGCGCTCAAAAGTAAAGTCTTTTAGCTTGTGTGTGCCTAACATAACCTTCGTAGCAATATTTATATAGGGAATTTGGTAGGCCTTAGCTATAAAAGGAACTGTTCTACTTGCGCGTGGATTAGCTTCAATCACGTAGACCTTTTCATTTTTTATAGCAAATTGGATATTTAATAATCCACGGATATTCATGTTCTTAGCTAATTCTATAGCATATTGTTCCATTTTGTTTTGAACCGATTCACTTAAACTAAATGGAGGAAGGACTGCCGAGCTATCTCCAGAATGTATACCTGCTGGCTCAATGTGTTCCATCATGCCTACGATATGAACATCTTCTCCATCACAGATTAAATCTATCTCTGCTTCTTCTGCACGGTCTAAAAAGTGGTCTATTAAACAGCGATTTCCAGGTAAATCTCCCAATAAATCAATTACTGCTTGTTCTAGGTCTTCATCATTAATTACTATTTTCATTCCTTGACCTCCTAAAACATAACTAGGTCTAACTAAAACTGGATACCCAACTTTATTTGCTACCACTATTGCTTCTTCGGCATCTTCTGCAACCCCATAATCAGGATATGGTATATCAAGTTCTTTTAACAAATCAGAAAAACTGCCTCTATCCTCTGATAAATCCATGTCTGGAAAACTGGTACCAATGATCTTGATATTTAGTTCATGTAATTTTCGCGCAAGCTTTAACGCTGTTTGACCACCCAATTGAACAATTACACCTTCTGGCTTTTCTAGGTCAATGATTTCTCGCAATGTTTCCCAAAAAACAGGTTCAAAATAAAGTTTGTCAGCCATATCAAAATCTGTACTTACAGTTTCTGGATTACAATTAATCATAATGGCTTCAAATCCAACCTCTTTAGCAGCTAGTAAACCGTGCACGCAGCTGTAATCAAATTCTATTCCTTGGCCAATTCTGTTTGGTCCTGAACCAAGTACAATAATTTTTTTTCTATCAGAAACGACACTTTCATTTTCTCCATCAAAGGTTGAATAAAAATAATTGGTAGCTGAAGGAAATTCTCCTGCACATGTATCTACCATTTTATAAATTCTATTGATACCAAATTTTTTACGCAAATTCCAAACTTCATCTTCACTTGTATCGCCGCCTAATAAATAAGCAATCTGAATGTCGCTATAGCCCTTCTGCTTTAATTCTATTAGGATTTCCTTTGGTAAATTATTTAAATTAAATCGTTTAGTATCATTTTCTAAACGAACCATGTCATTAATTTGGGTTAGAAACCAGCGGTCAATTCTAGTAATTTTTTCTAAAGAAGAAATAGGCATTCCAAGACTTAAGGCATCTTTAACTGCAAAAATCCTATCCCAGCTTGGGTTTTTTAATTTCTCTACTATGTCCTCTAATTTTCTTTCCTGAAACCCATCTGCTCCTAAACCATTTCTTTTGATTTCCAAACTTTGTGTTGCCTTTTGAAGCGCTTCAATAAAAGTTCTGCCGATTCCCATTACTTCTCCAACTGATTTCATTTGAAGTCCAAGTGTTTTGTTTGAACCTTTGAACTTATCAAAGTTCCATCTTGGAATTTTTACAATTACATAATCAATTGCTGGTTCAAAATAAGCAGAAGTGGTTTTTGTAACTGGGTTCTTTAGTTCATCTAAATGATATCCTATTGCAAGTTTTGCAGCAATCTTTGCAATTGGATATCCGGTAGCCTTAGATGCAAGGGCAGATGACCTTGAAACTCTAGGATTTATCTCCACAGAAATAATACTTTCATCTTCTGGATTTACAGCAAATTGCACGTTACACCCACCTGCAAAATTTCCAATGGAACGCATCATATGAATGGCCATTGTTCTCATTTCTTGAAAAACAGTATCACTTAAGGTCATTGCTGGGGCTACTGTAATAGAATCACCAGTATGAATGCCCATAGGGTCAAAGTTTTCTATGGTACAAATAATCGCTACACTATCATTTTTATCCCTTAATAATTCTAACTCATATTCTTTCCAACCAAAAACTGCTTTTTCTACTAGAACTTCGTGTGTAGGCGAAGCAGACAAGCCTCTTTGAAGGGCAGCATCCAATTCTTCTTTCACCCAAACAAATCCTCCACCCGTTCCTCCTAGTGTATAAGAAGGCCTAATCACTAAAGGAAATCCTATTTTTTGGGCAATTTCTTTTCCTTCTAAAAATGAATTGGCAACTTTTGAATCAGCAACCGGTACTCCTATATCAATCATTTTCTGACGAAACTTCTCTCTATTTTCTGTAGTATCAATTGCTGCAATGTCAACACCAATCATTCTCACATTATATTTCTTCCAAAGTCCCATTTCATCACACTCAATTGCCAAGTTAAGTGCTGTTTGGCCACCCATTGTTGGTAATACCGCATCTATTTGGTGATCGTTAAGTATTTTCTCAATTGACTCCGGATTCAATGGCAACAAATAAACATGATCAGCAGTTACAGGGTCTGTCATGATTGTTGCTGGATTGCTATTAATCAAAATTACTTTGATGCCTTCTTCTTTTAAAGACCTCGCTGCTTGTGAGCCACTATAATCAAACTCGCAAGCTTGACCAATAACTATTGGACCACTTCCAATGATAAGAACTGAATGAATACTTGAGTCTTTTGGCATAATATAAATGGATATTTATAGGTATAAATTATGCAAAAGTAAGCCACTAATCGAATTAACGAAAGGAATATGTGCATTGTGGAAAGATTCCTTTATTTTAATGCTATTTAAAGAGTAAAAACACGCTTAAGTCCTAAGAATTGGACATTTGAATAATTTCTGTGTATAGCCTAAACAATGTATCTAATTTGCAATCGTTTATGAACCGAATAATACAAACATTTTCTGCTATCAGTTTATTATTATTTGCATTTATAATAGCCTGGGTGGTGAGTGAAAAAAATCTAGCACCAAATGATAGTTTGCAAGGTATTTATGATAATAACATGAAACCCTGCATGAATTATTGGACAACAGACCCAAGCTATACAGATACTGTTAGTATGCACATGCAGGCCATGAAGCTGTATGATAAGGGGGATTATGCCCTAGCTTTAGAGGCTTTTCAACGCTTTGAGCCCAATGAAAATGAACAAAGTTTGTACAATCTATATACTGGAATATGTTTACTTCAAACAAATTTTAATCTGTTAGCAATTTCTAGGTTTCAAGAGGCTGTTACAGTAGGCAATAAATTTGAGATTATTCAATTAAGCAAATGGTATTTAGCAATGGCCTATTTAAAAAGTGGACGTCAAAATGAGGCAATTGCAACACTCAATAAATTAGTGGAAGTAAATGCTTCCCAAAAATACCAAGCCCAGAACATTATAAAAGAAATAGATGTTGCAAGTAATCCAATGAATCACTTATTGGTATTTGTAACTAAATAAATTAGGAGGATAACTAAACCTCCTAATTTATTCCATTTTCTGGTTCTAAAATGATGAAGATAGCGTTAAGAAAAAGTTTGTACCCGCTGCTGGCATAAACAAAGGAAAATTTCCACGATTGCCAATTGCATCTATCGTATTTGAGCCTCCCATACTTCCAAATGGTGCATACTTAGCATTAAGCAAATTGTTGGCATGTAGCCTGATTTGCCATGTAGCCTTTTCAATAACTTTTAAATTGAATTGGTAGGTAAACCTCAAATCCAAAGTATAAAAAGCTGGAATACTAAGCAATTCATTACCTGTATTATCTAAGTATTGTTTACTTACGTAACGTCCGTTTAACGCAGTAGTTATTGTTTCATCTAAGCTAATAAATTGAATACCAAATAAATGAATTTGGCTTGGACTTAATGCAAGTGGGGTGCCTTTAAAGGTCTTTTGAATAGATATTCCAATTGGGTCTTCGGTAGAAAATGTTTGTGTAAATTCCTTTGCACCATTCATGCTAAAAGATGCATTAGCAAACAATGAAAACATTTTATCAAAAGGAATCAAAACCTCGGACTCTATGCCTCTGCGCCAACTTCTTCCAATATTTCCAGTTATTGGGTAGCCAAAGTTATTAAGTGCCCCTGTGCCAACAATCTGATTTTGAAATTCCATGAAATATGCGTTAGCCAAAACCTTAAATCCATTTGTTATAAAGCGATAGCCCATTTCTGTATTCCATAATTGTTCTGGCTTAATCGATGTTTGTTGCACCTCGCCAATTGCAAAATCATCTTGCAAATAATCAAAGCGTGTTGGTTCTCTAAAACCTAAGCCAGTAAATATATAAAGCGTTTGACCATGTCTTAAAGTTTGGTTCAAGCCAATTCTTGGATTTAAAAACACCCATTGCATATCCTTTACTTTTCCAAAACTTGGGCGAATGGACATTTCTTTATCTTGATAACTAAAGCTTGTCATTCTAACTTGGACATCTGCAAACAAACTCAGCCTATCTGTGGCACTCAAATTTCCTTTTAAAAAAGCACTTAAATCTTTTTTTACCCCGGTATTTCTATACACTTCATGATTTGGGAAAATGCCAGATGGCAATAGTGCAGCAGCATCTACTTCCATAAAATGATCTGCCGTAAAATAGTTTGCATGCAAACCGCTGTTTAGTTCAAAGCGCTTTAATTTAAATGTGTGTGTAACAAATGCTCCATAAAACTTCTGATCCAAACGATAAGAAGTCATCATATCACCTGCCAAGTCATTGGTATCATTTCCATTAATTACAGAAGGCATATTGAACCAATCAAAAGAGTAGCCCCAACTTGCGGGAAATTGAAATTGAAATTTAGGTGCAGCACTTCGCACAAAATACACGCTTGCATTTAGGGTTTGGTTCAAACCGATTCTTCTAAAATATTGAATTTGATTGAAAAATTGTCTGAAAGCATCGGATTCTCCATTTACAAAAGGGTTACTTTTAGCATTAGCCTCAAAGGTTTGCTTGTCAATCCCTAGATAAGATAACTGGTTGCTGGTAGCGCCACCAAATGAGTTGAACCTAATCGAGCCTTTGGATAATAATCGTGTTACCGAAACTTGATACGAGTTAACTTGTGCAGCAGCATTATTTCTGAACCCGTTGGTTTGAATTCTACCGATTCTCAGTTGAGAAAGCCACTTTCTATTAATCAAACCACTTTGTATGTTGGCTGTAATTCGGTTTGAACCAAATGATCCAACACCCAAATGAATTTCGGTAGCGCGTTTTTGTTTTAACGCAGCCAAAGTAATTTGAACAGAGCCTCCAAAGGCAGATGTCCCATTAGTGGAAGTCCCAAGTCCACGTTGCACTTGAACCTCCTCTACCCCGCTTAATAAATCTGCAAAATTGGTGAAAAAGACTCCTTGGTTTTCTGGGTCATTTACTGGAATTCCATTAATGGTTGTATTAATTCTGGTTTGATCCATGCCACGCATCCTAAAAAAGCTATAGCCAATTCCAGTTCCATTATCACTATATGAATTTATAGATGGAAGTTGTTGCAACACCGCAGGAATATCGGCACCAAAATAGAGTTGCTTTAGTTTTTTACTTTCAAGACTGCTAAAAGTTAACGGACGATTGAGAGAAGGATTGATTTCTTTGATAACCAATTCTTGTAAACCAATTTGTTTACTTAAACTATCTTGTTGCCCAACAACAAAAATAGGAAGCAGCATTGCTGCAGATATATATATTATTTTTTTCATACTTTTCCCTTTCGCAGGCATTATCCTGATCAGGTTCGGAGGGTTTGTTCTCAGCCCAAACCAAAGCATGGGCACCCCTAAAGACAGTTGCAAAGCAATATTAAAGATCAACCATAACCAAATTTTAACGCTAAATTTTACCAATTAAACTATTTTGTAATTTTCTTGTCTTATCTATATGCATCTTTGAGCGCTAAAAAACTATTTGCTTTGAAATTTAAACATTCCATCCTTTTTATTTTGCTAAACATAACCTGTTTTTGGGCAAATTCTCAGTCAACTAGCAGCCAAATAAAAGGTATTGTAGTTGATAAAAACACACTTCAACCTATTCAAGGGGTAAGCATATCTTTAATGCAAGGAACAAAAGTAATTGGCGGAGCAGCTTCTAATGAAGTGGGTAGATTTATGATTCAAAACATTAAACCAGACACTTATACTGTTCAATTTAGTTTCATTGGATATGTTACCAAAAAGCAAAACCTTATCATAACAGATGTTGAGAAAGTACTTGGTAGAGTTTTTTTAGAACCTGATGCTCAAAAACTAAATGAGGTTACTGTTCAAACCAATCAAATTAGAGTGGAGCAGAAGGGCGATACTACCAGCATAAACGCAGATGCATATAAAGTAAATAGAGATGCTACCGCCGAAGACTTAGTTAAAAAGATGCCTGGAATTACTGTTGAAAATGGACAAGTTAAAGCCCAAGGAGAGGATTTAAAAAAGGTATTAGTGGATGGCAAAGAATTCTTTGGGGATGATGCACAAATGGCTTTGCGAAATTTGCCAGCCGAAATTGTTGATAGGGTTCAAATTTTTGATAGAATGAACGACCAATCACAGTTTACAGGTTTTAGAGATGGCAATACAGATAAAACCATGAATATTACTACCAAAAATGGTAAAAATCAGGGTGCATTTGGAAAAGCCTATGCTGGATACGGCACCGATAATAGGTATCAGGCAGGAGTTAGTTTGAACCAATTTAATGGCAATAGGCGTATTACGCTTCTGGGAATTTCTAATAATATCAATCAACAAAATTTTTCAATGCAAGACCTTTTTGGAGGCAACGCAGGAAGAATGAGTATGATGATGGCCAATAGAGGAAATAGCCGAGGAGGTCCACCCATGGGCGGAGCCGGAGATTTTTTGGTGGGTCAACAACCAGGCATTGCATCTACTAACTCAATTGGTTTAAACTACACAGACAAATGGGGAACAAAAACTACTGTTCAAGGAAGCTATTTTTTTAATGCTAGCAATACTCTTACGCAAAAAGTAATTAACAGAAATTTTTTGGTTAACCCAGAAGTAAAGCAGCTTTATGAAGATTCTACTGGGAGCGAAAACCGCAACTACAACCATCGCTTCAACCTAAGACTTGAGCATAGCTTCGACAGCATGAACTCTTTGGTTTTTACCCCAAAACTTAACTTTCAAAAGGCAAATATCTTTAGCGATCAATATGCTGGTAATCTTGTACAAGATACCTTTCTTAACCAAACACAAACCACCAACAATACAGAAAACATAGGGTATACTTTAGGTGGTAACTTATTATATAGACATAAATTTCAAAAAGCTGGGCGAACAATTAGTTTAAACCTTGGTTCAGACATAAGTAGAAGAAATAGTGAGCTTTACCAAATATCACAAAATGTATTTTTAGATAGTAATAGTGCTTTGCAAACAAGTGGGTTCAGACAATTTGCCGAATCTGTAACCAATGGAAACACTTATAATGCAAACCTAACCTATACTGAAATGGTTGCCAAAAACCTACAGTTACAATTAAGTTATAATCCAAGCTTAAATCAAAACTACACAGACAGATTAACCAACAAATTTGATAGTACAACTAATGAATACCGCTTATTAGACAGCGCGCTAAGCAACACCTTTGACAATACGGTGACCACACATAAAGGAAATGTAAGCTTGAACCTAAGCAAAGAAAAGTACTCTTTAACGGTAGGTTTAACCCAACAATTTTTAGCACTTCAAAGCACGCAAAGCTTTCCAATGACAGATAACTTTAGAAAAGATTTTAGCAATCTCTTACCTAATGCCACTTTTCAATATAAAATAAGTCAGGCTAAAAGTATGCGGGTTATTTACAGAACAAACACAAATACACCTTCTGTAACACAATTACAAAATGTTGTAGACAACAGCAATCCTTTGCTACTTAGTTCTGGAAATCCAAATTTGAGACAAGAATATTCACATAACTTTATTTTAAGATATGGTTCAAACAATTGGCAAAGCGCACAATCCTTTTTTGCATTTGCCATGGCACAATTTACCAATGATTATATAGCAAATGCAAATTATACCGCAACAGAAGGTAGTTTGCTGATAGATGGTATTTTAGTCCCACGTGGTGCACAGTTTACAAAACCAACCAACCTAGGTGGCTACATAAACACTCGCAGTTTTATCACTTACGGTATTCCAGTAAAAAAGCTAAAAAGCAATGTGAATTTGAATCTAGGTTTGAACTACTCAATGGTGCCTGGCTTAGTAAATGGGTTAAAAAATTCTGCAAACACCTTCAACATTAATTCTGGCTTTGTAGTTGGAAGTAACATAAGCGAAAAGATTGATTTTACTATTGGCCATAGTGCTAATATAAATTTAGTTGAAAACACCTTAATCGTAGCTCAAAACAATAACTTTTTTATAAATACCTCAACTGTTAAGGCTAACTTAATGCCCAACAGCAGTTGGGTGTTTTCAACAGATATTGCCTACACGAATTTCAAAGGAATTGGAAGTTCTTTTAACCAAGATTATTTTCTTTGGAATGCTGGCTTAGGCTACCGTTTCTTCAAAAAAATGGCAGAGGTAAGGCTAAGTGTTTTCGACTTATTGAACCAAAACGCTAGCATCAACAGAACTATTACAGAAACCTATGTAGAAGACAATAGAAGTAATGTACTACAAAGGTATTTTATGTTGACTTTAACTTATAATATTAGACGTTTCAATTATAATGCCGCAAGCCAAAACAACCTTGCACCAGCAGGGCCTGGCGGCAGTGGTACTCCTTCTCCAGTTAATCAGCCAAAATAAGATCACCTTAGTTTTATGGTACAACTGATCATTTTATGGTCGCTAAAATTAAGTTTGTTTGTTCTATAATTGAAGCTATTCCAAGTTTTGTCGTGTAATATATAATCTATTCTGAAGGAAGGCATTTTACCAATATAGGTTCTACTCATCCCATATCCAGATTCCATAAAAGCATCTTTCAAATTGCGGCGAATTGTTCGGTATGAATAACTCATTGGAGAATCATTAAAATCTCCACAAACAATAAGTTTATATGGACTGCCTTCCATTTGCTCTCTTAAATGCTCAGCTTGTTTAGCCCTTTCCTTAAAAGCATATTTCAACTTTGCTACAATTCTTCTGAAATCAGCTGTTTCTAATAAATCCTCTCCACTTGCCATTTGCTCAACTGCCCAATAATCCTTTCTATCAAAAACAATAGACTTTAAATGAGTATTTATTACTCTAATCGTATCTTTCCCTACTACAATGTCTGCAAAGAGAGAAAGATTGCTAGATTGGGTCACTCTTTCTAAAAAGCCTTTCTTGATAATCGGATATTTGCTAAATATGCAAACGCCATAACCTGTTGGGTAGGTTTGACTTAAAATATCTGCATTGTAATTTGCATAGCTTTTATATTCATTGGAAAAACGCTTAAACATGGGCTTTTGCTGATAGCCACCCAAATTTGTAAACTCTTGTAAGCAAATAACATCAGGTTTTAAAGTGTCTAACAATGCAAAGAAATAATTGCTATCCTTTCCCATAAAATCATAAGCACCCATGTAATGTGTATTGAAATCAACAACATTCAAAAATATCCCAGCTTCATTTGCACTTACTTTTGGATTTATTTGCAAATAGGCCGGAACATGAGGAATTGCAGGCAATAAAAGTGATACAGAGAAAATTGCTAATTTATACTTTTTCCCAACTAGCCAACCCACACAAAACAAAAAATCTAGTAGTACCAAAAAAGGAAAACTCAACCCAAGAAAAGCAAGAAACCAAAAATCGCGTGGAGAAAAAATTGGTGCTAAATATGCTCCTATCATGCCAATACCAACTAAGGCATTCACAAGCAACAATATTTTAAGAATCAACTTCAAATTACTTACCCGCTTTAAATAAGATTTCCTTCTCTTTCTTTGTTAAACTTTCATAACCACCTTTAATTATTTTATCAAGAATTGCATCTACTTCTCCTTGGGTTGGTTTTCCATAGTCAGAAGTTGTAACTCTTGTGTTAGACTTATGATGAACCTTTAATTTGGGTTTAGTCTTAAAACCATTAGAAAAAAACTCAAATATCTTATCCAACATATTTGGGACCTCAGATTTACTGTAAATGAGTTTTATGAAGAAATAACCAAATGCCGCACCGCCTAAATGTGCAATATGTCCTCCAGGATTACCCTGTGGGATACTAATCAAATCAATTAATACAGTAATTATGGCAATATATTTTAGCTTAATAGAGCCCAAAAACAGTAAGCTAATACCATAATTTGGCAACAAAGTAGCCGTAGCAACTACAATAGACAATACACCAGCAGAAGCCCCTAAGGCCATTTCAAACATTACCCTATTAGAGAATGCTGGAAATACATTGTAAGCCACCATATAAATTAAACCCCCAAAAATACCTCCTAAAAAATATGCCTGATAAGTTTTTGAGTTGCCTAAGTATTGTTGAAATAATTCACCTAACCAATACAACCATAACATGTTAAAAATCAAATGAAATAAACCTGAATGTAAGAACATGTAAGTTATGATACTCCAAGGCTGGTATAGCAATCTAGAAAACGAAGCAGGCAACGAAAACCAATTAATCAAGCTAATTCCAAAATCTAGTTGAAACAAAAATGAAATCAATTGAAAAATTGAAAATATTAAGAATACTAAAACATTTACTAGAATAATTCTAATAATAGCATTCCCATAATTAAACCGATATTTAATCTCTTCTAAAATACTCATCTATCCTCCAAACTTAACCAAGTTAGTCAAAGTTAAAAAACCATTCACATAATTTCTTACAAACAAAAAATAGAATAATTTATAAATTGCCACAAATCACCACAAAATGAAGTACTTGTTTAGGATAACACTTTTGAGCCTTGGAATATTGTTTATAAGTAATTGTTTTGCTCAAATTGGGTTTCCCCAAAATGGACCAAATGATAAACGGGTTCAACTTATCGCTTTTGTTCATGCAAATATTCAAACTACCCCAAATACATTGCTCAAAGACGCCACGCTTATCATCAAAGAGGGTAAAATTGATGCGATTCAAAGCAGTAGTTTACCAATTCCAAAAGAAGCAAAAATCATAAACCTCAATGGTCGTTATATTTATCCTTCATTTATAGATTTGTTTAGCAATTATGGTTTGAACCAAGAAAAAGAATCGAAACATAAAAAACAGCAACAATATGAAAATAACAAACCTGGGGCTTATACTTGGAATGATGCCATTCATCTGGATAGAAAATCTGTTGAAATTTTTGAATTTGATGATAAAAAAAGTGAACAATACCTTTCCTCTGGTTTTGGTTCAACCCTAAGCATTTTACAGGATGGAATTTTTAGAGGTAGCGGAACTTTGGTGTTAACAGGCAAAGGCCCAGAACATCAACTAATTATTAGCACAGAAACTGCAACAGGCCTAAGCTTTAACAAAGGAAATAGCAAGCAAGATTATCCGGGTTCTGCCATGGGCGTAGTTGCGCTTATCAGGCAAACCTATTATGATGCTGATTATTACGGCAAAAATAAGGAAGAAGTAAATTTAAGCTTTGAGCAGTTTCAAAAACATAAAAGTTTGCCAGCCATTTTTGAAACGGAAAACAAATACGCGGCACTTAGAGCAGCAAAAATTGGAAAGGAATTTGGCATAAATTATCTACTCAAGTCTACTGGCGATGATTACCAAAGAATTCAGGAAATAAAGGCCACTGGAAATTCCCTAATTATTCCTATAAACTTCCCAAAACCCTTTGAGGTGCAAGACCCCTTTGATGCAGAAAGAATCAATCTTGCCGACTTAAAACATTGGGAAATGGCGCCAAAAAATCCAGCGATTGTAAATGCACAAGGCATCCCTTTTGCTATTACTTCGAGTGGTTGTGCAAATGCAGAGGAATTTTTAAACAACCTCAGAAAAGCTGTATCCTATGGCCTTAGTAAAGAGGCAGCACTCAACGCATTAACCCTCTCACCTGCCAAAATGCTAAATGTTGCTTCAAAAATAGGCAGTCTACAAAAAGGAATGATGGCCAATTTTTTTATCAGTAGCAATGATTTGTTTGAACCTAATTCCGAAATTCTGGACCATTATACCAATGGTAACCATAATGCCTTAAAACCTTGGAACAATCAAACACTTGCGGGTGTATATGAGTTAAACTTGCCAGAATTAGGATTGGTAAAACTTGTAATCAAAAACGATAAAACACTAGAAACTTTTGTGTGGGCAAAAGACTCTTTAAAAATTAATTTAAGCCAAAAATCGGGCTACTACAGTTCTAGCATTCCTGCATCAAAAGAGAGTGAACTGCTTATAAGACTCGAATTTTGGGTTAGTAAAACCAATGCCAGTCAACAAGCGACCGAAATTAAAGGATTGGCTTGGGATAAAACTGGCAATACCCATAGTTTTAGTGGTAAACTAATAGAAAACACAATTGCAAAGCAAGAAAACAAGAACATAGATTCCTCCCAGCAATTTGGCCAAATTATTTACCCATTTTCAGAGTTCGGTTTGAACCAAACGCCTATGCAAGAATCTGTTATCTTCAAAAATGCTACAATTTGGACAAATGAAAAAGATGGGATTTTAAAAGAAACGGATGTAGCCATTAGCAAAGGAAAAATTATAGCGATAGGAAAAAATTTAACACTTGCAAATGCCAAAATTGTAGATTGCAAGGGCAAGCATCTAAGCAGCGGTATCATTGATGAGCATTCGCACATTGGCATTTACAGAGGTGTAAATGAATGTACTCAAAACAACACTGCAGAAGTAAGAATTGGAGATGTAATTAATGCAGATGATATTAATATTTATAGGCAGCTATCAGGAGGTGTAATTGCGTGCCAACAATTGCACGGCTCCTGTAATCCAATTGGTGGCCAAAGCAGTATAATTAAGCTTCGTTGGGGGAAAGCTCCCGAAGAAATGAAATTTAAAGAGGCAGATGGCTTTATTAAATTTGCGTTAGGCGAAAACGTAAAACAAAGCAATTGGGGAAATGAAACTTCGCGATACCCCCAAACAAGAATGGGTGTTGAGCAAGTCTATTTTGATGCTTTCATCAGAGCGAAAGAATATGAAAAGAAGTTAAAGGAAAACCCTAGTCTTACGCGAAAAGATTTAGAATTAGAGACCCTCGTTGAAATACTTAACAAGAAAAGATTTATCAGTTGTCACAGTTATGTGCAAAGTGAAATAAATATGTTAATGAAAGTAGGTGACAGTCTAGGATTTAAAGTAAACACCTTTACTCATATTTTGGAAGGCTACAAAGTTGCAGATAAAATGAAAGCGCATGGCGCCAGTGCTAGCACTTTTGCTGATTGGTGGGCTTATAAATATGAAGTAATTGATGCTATTCCACAAAATGCTGCAATTCTAAACCAAATGGGAATTGTTACCGCAGTTAATAGTGACGATGCAGAAATGGGAAGAAGGTTAAACCAAGAAGCTGCAAAAATGATTAAGTATGGCAATTTAAGCGAAGAAGCTGCTTGGAAAATGGTAACGCTTAATCCTGCAAAAATGCTGCATATTGAAAAATATACTGGAAGTATCCAAGTAGGAAAAGATGCTGATTTGGTAGTTTGGTCTGATAACCCATTAAGCATTTATGCAAAAACAGAAATGACTTTTGTAGATGGAATTTGTTATTTCAGCTTAGAGAAAGATAAGGAACTAAGAATTTCTATAAAAAAGGAAAGAGAAAGAATCATTCAAAAAATGATTTTGGCCAAACAAAAAGGTGAAAAAACAACCAAGCATGTTAGCGCTCCAGACATGGACTACCATTGCGATACTGTTGAGGAATACTAAATCAAAAGACATGAAAAAATTACAATTTATACTACTTCTTGTTACATTAAAATTTTGTGCTTTGGGTCAAACCAATACCACCATTATACAAAACGGCACCTACCATTTGGGAAATGGGCAAGTAATAGAAAATGGGGTTTTGGTGATGGAAAACGGCAAAATAACCTTTGTTGGTTCAGAACTAAAAGTACTTTACAAAAACGCTAAAGTAATTGAGGCCAAAGGAAAACACATTTATCCTGGACTAATTGCCATGAATAACTATATGGGACTTAACGAAATTGATGCCGTTAGAGCAACCAGAGATTATTCGGAGACAGGACTATTCAACCCAAATGTTCGTTCTGTTATTGCCTATAATACTGATTCTAAAATTTTACCAACAGCTAGTTTTAATGGTATACTTTACACACAAGCGGTGCCTGTTGGGGGCATTATATCTGGGAGCAGCAGCCTCATGAAAATGCAGGCTTGGAATTGGGAAGATGCCGCAGTTGCTATAGATGAAGGTATTCATATTAATTGGCCTAGCATGCACCTTTCTCCTTATTCTGGGGAGGATGCAGAAAAACAATTGAAACGAACAGAGGAAAGTATTGCCAAAATTGAAACCTTCTTTTCAGATGCGCAACAATACCAATTGGCGCCAAATCCAGATTTTAACGCAAGGATGCATGCCATGAAAAATGTGCTGAATGGCAAGCAGACATTATACATTCATACAGACGAGGCCAAAGGAATTTTGCATGCCATTAACTTTTTTAAAACTAAATTTCCTAACGTAAAATTAGCCTTGGTTGGTGCTTCAGAATCCTATATGATAATCGATTTCTTGAAAGAATATAATATTCCAATTATTCTAAACAGCATTCATGCTTTGCCTCAAAAAAAGGCAGATGATGTTGATCAACCTTATAAAACACCAGCACAATTGGTAGCAGCTGGGATAAAGGTGGTACTTACCAAGGAAGGAAGTTGGGAGGCTAGAAATTTACCATTTTTAGCTGGCACAGCAGTTGCTTATGGCTTAACTAAGGAACAAGCATTACAGTGTATTTCCTTAAATGCTGCGCAAGTATTGGGAGTTGACAACAAAATTGGAAGTTTAGAAGTTGGCAAGGATGCCTCCTTGGTAATTTGTGAAGGTGACATTTTAGATATGAGGACTAATATACTTTCTGCAGCTTTTATTTGTGGTGAACCAATTAATTTAGAAAACGAGCAAGTAAAACTTGCCCGCAAATACAAAGGAAAATACGGATTCTAACCTTTTAGCTATTTATTGAATCGCTCCCAAGCGGCCTTGGTTAAAAACTCTCTATCATCTGGATGAGCAACACTAGTAAGCAACTCTGAACGCTGCTCCATGTTTTTGCCATAAAGGTTAACGGCTCCATACTCTGTAACCACCCAATGAATATGGCCTCTGGTTGTAACAACGCCAGCACCAGTTTTTAAAGTTGGCGTTATGCGCGAAATGCCTTTTCCGGTGCGGGATGGCAATGCAATTATAGGTTTACCCCCTTCCGACAATGAAGCACCTCTGATAAAATCCATTTGGCCGCCAATTCCAGAATATTGAAACATACCAATAGAATCGGCACAAACTTGCCCTGTTAAATCAATTTCAATGGCACTATTGATTGCTGTAACTTTAGGGTTTTGCTTTACCACATGTGGGTCGTTTACATAGCTAATGTCCATACATTTTACAATAGGATTATCATCTACAAAATCATATAAACGTTTGGTTCCAACTAAAAAGCCACTCACACAATAGCCATTTACTTTTCTCTTTTTGCTATTATTAATAACGCCCTTTTCTATTAAGTCAATGGCTCCATCTGAAAACATCTCTGTATGCAATCCTAGGTTTCTGTGTGAACCAAGGTTCCTGAGCACATTATCTGGAATATTACCAATACCAAGCTGCAAAGTGGCCTCATCTTCAACTAATTCTGCTACATTTTTTCCAATTTGCTCACAAACTTCGTCTCTGGATTCAGAATAACTTACCACTGGTAGTGGCTCGTTAACATAAACAGCATAATCAATTTGGGAAATATGAATAAATGCATCGCCATGTGTACGAGGCATGTTTGGATTGATTTGAGCAATTAAAACCTTAGCTGTTTGAGAAGCTGCACGTGCAACGTCTACAGAAGTGCCCAAACTTACATAACCATGTTTATCTGGCACAGAAACGTGCAGTAAGGCAACATCCAAAGGCAATATCTGCTTTCTAAAAAAACCAGGAATCTCACTCAAAAATACTGGAACATAATCTCCTCTATTAGAATTAACTGCCTTTCTTACAGAATCTGAAACAAACAATGAATTGATAAAAAAGTGTTCAGCCAATGATTCATCATTTAAGTCGAACCCAATAGTACTAACACTTACTAATTCCACCTTTCTCAACTCTTGCTTTCTATTTAATAACGCATCCAACAAAACTGTTGGCGTTGCAGCACTTCCATGAATAAAAACTCTTTGACCAGATAATACATGTTTAACCGCCTCTTCGGCACTAACAAATTTTGTGTGTTTTTGCATGCTACAAAGATAACAGCGCTCCTTAAGACCAATATTAACTTATATTAGTTTTGACAAAAATCATAAACCTGATTAAACCTTAACAGATAATTGCTATCTTACTTTTGAAATACTGCATGGAAGTTACACAAACAGACAAGCAATTACTGGAAAAGTTCAAAACCTCTGCCACCAAAAAAGAGGCCTTTCAGCTTTTATTGGAAAAGTATAACCGCAAAGTTTATTGGCAGGTTAGGCGCATAGTAATAGACCATGACGACGCGAACGATGTAGTTCAGAACACCTTTATAAAAGTTTGGGAAAAACTTGAAAGCTTCCGAGAAGACAGTCAGTTTTACACTTGGCTCTTTAGAATTGCCACCAACGAAGCGCTGGCTTTTCTGCAAAAAAAGCGAAGTGCCAGAAATATCAGTATGGAAGAAATGCAAGAGGAATTATCTAATCAATTAGAAGAAGGCAGCTACTTTGATGGAAACAAAACTGAGCGAATTTTGCAACAAGCAATTTTGACTTTACCAGAAAAACAACGATTGGTATTTAACATGAAATATTATGATAACCTAAAATACGAAGAAATTGAATCAATACTTGGGACAAGCGTGGGCGCCCTTAAGGCTTCCTACCACCACGCAGTTAAAAAGATTGAACAATTTGTTAGGCAGTCTTTAAACCAATAGGCAAAAGTTGCCTCTAATAAATAACAAAATGGATAACGAAATTAAAAATATAGAAGATTTTCTAAATACAATTCCAAAAACTGGGGGTTTTAAAGTGCCTGAAGACTACTTTGAAAAGCTAAATATCAAGGTAATAGAAAATGTAAACAGCAAAAAAACCATTGGTTTAAAGCTCCATTGGGTAAATTCAAACAACATCACCGCAATTGCAGCTTCTCTCTTCATAATTTCTGGTTTATTTCTGTT
Organism: Bacteroidota bacterium; assembly: GCA_027488905.1. Lineage (GTDB taxonomy): Bacteria > Bacteroidota > Bacteroidia > UKL13-3 > UKL13-3 > B1. Next base: position 72,667 of record JAIYAT010000039.1, on the reverse strand, counting down.
TGAACCAAATAGGAATAAAAACCAAGAACCAAATGCTGAAGAAATTATCAGTCATTTGCAGCAAGAAGAAATTACTGTGGATTTACTTTGTGATGCTGGTTGGTGCTTAGAATTGGATCAAACCGAACCTAAAAACAGTGACATAGAAGAAGAGATTTTATTGAATACCGAAACAGAATTATTAATCAACGAGTTATAAAATTAAGATCATGAAAAAATATATTGTTATCATAACTTGCCTTTTAACTCCAATATTTGCGAGTTATGCCCAAGGGCCAGAGAATCGAAAAGAGAAAATTGAAGCGCTTAAAGTGGCTTATATCACAAAAAAACTTAACCTTAGCCCAGAAGAAGCGCAAAAGTTTTGGCCTGTTTACAATAAATACCAAGCAGAAATTGAAAAGTTACGTAAAGATTTTAAAGGTGAAATGTCAGAGGAGTTGATTAATTTAGATCAACTCACAACCGCAGAAGCAGATAAAGCTTTAAACGACATGATTGCCTTCAAAACCAATGAAGTAGATATTACTAAAAAGTATACTTCAGAATTTAAGAAAGTACTAAGCTCCCAGAAGGTTGTTAAATTTTTTGTGGCCGAACAAAGCTTTAAAAGAGAATTATTGAAAATGTTGAGAGAAAAACAAAGGCAATAAGCCTTAAGCTCTTTTTCGTCTTTTATATGCTTCACTTAAAAAGGTTACCTCATTGGGTAGCCTTTTTATTTCTTGGTGAAAAATAATATCATAAGCACCATTGTCAATCAATTCAAAGTTTGTTTCTTCGTTATAATCTGGAGCTAACACAATTACTGGCAAACCTAAAGCATATTCTTTAGTAAGATTCAAAACGTCTAAAGCAGAAAATTCTTCCATTGTTCTGCCAGTTAAAATCAGATCAGGCTTGTTATAAACCAACTCAAAATGCAAATCATGGGTATTATCTACTCTCCTTAAAAAATGTAGGACTTTGGTATTTTCCAAGATTTTTTCAACCATTCTAATTACTGAGCCATTGGTTTCAACCAATACAATCTTTATTTCCCAAAATGGATTCAAAATACCGTTTTGAAGTTTATGGCTACTACTAGTATCCTTGGTTGAATTGCTAACAATCATATCTTTATCTATATTATACTTTGATTAATCAAGAATCAATGCTTGTAATTGACCAAACCAAATGCCAAAAAAGTAAACAAGCATCTTTTCGTTAAATATCCGATTTTCGCTTCATGAGAAAACTTCTTCTACTTCTGTTTTGCAACAGTTTCATTTTACAATTAGTATTGGGTCAAACCGATACTGATTTTAAAAATGGTTATTTCCAAAAGGGTGATAGCCTCGCATTTTTATTTGATGAAAAAGTATATGGCATAACAGCTGACTACTTTTTGGTTACTGGGGCTTTCAGGAATTGGAGCCAAGACCTAAAAGATGCAAACTGGCAATTAAAACCAACAGGAAATGGGAGGTGGATATTATGGTTAAACAATAAAAATTTTGATAGAGTGAAACCTTCACAAGCTTTTAAATTTAGAACCCATGAGGGAAAATGGCTCGACCCACCCAAAAATGCAGAAAATATTGAAGGCGGCAACCTTTTGTTTCTAAAGGGGTTTGAACCGCTTTCACTTCAAGCAACCATTTTAAATGATAGCACCATTGAAGCGAATATTACAGGAATTACTGAGGCCGAGGCAGATGGCCCCTTTCTAAATAATCTAAGCCTGGTTAACGCAAAAAATTCACCTGTTTTAATAGATAAGGTTTACTATAGTTTTACTCCCTCACCCAAGCAAAAAAACTTAAATGGGGAAGTCATTGGAAAAGCTCTGCTTATTCTAAAAATCACCAAAAACTTTGATAAGAGACGCGTTTATTACTTAATTCATAACGGTTTGAACCTAAAAGAATTGGTGAGTTTTGACGGTTGGTTCAAAGAACTAAAAAGTGATAAAGAATTAGGCGCCAACGTTAATTTACTTAAAACCGAGACCAGCTTTAGGGTATTTGCGCCAAGAGCCACAGCCGTTAAGTTATACCTTTATAAAACTTCTAGCCAAACTAAAGCTGATACTGTCATAAACCTAAATATAGATAAGCAAGGCGTTTGGGAAACAAGTATTCAAAGTGACTTATCGGGGGTTTGGTATGATTATACTGTGCATGGTTTCCCTGACCCAGGAAACTTCTTTTTTGAAACGCACCCAGTTCATGTAAGCGACCCATACGCTCGTGTAAGTGATGATAGTTTTGGAAAATGCAGAGTTGCTTATAAAACTTCTGCACCAATTCCATTGCCAAAAGGCCGACCAGTAATGGAATCGGTGATGGCGTATGAGGTGCATGTGCAAGACTTCACAGATTTACTGCCTGTATCGAATGATTTAAAGGGCACAATTGCTGCAATGGGTATTTCAAAACTCAAGAATAAAAAAGGTAAATCCATTGGTTTTGATTATTTAGTAAACCTTGGAATAAACACTGTGCATCTAATGCCTGTGCAAGAAATGTTGCATTGGCCAAAAGACGAATGGGAGGCCGCTTTTAAAAACGACCCATATATGATAGAGCAAGGAATTGCAACAGAAAATTACGATTGGGGCTATAGAACCTCCCATAGTTTTGCCATTGAAACACGGTACAGAAAAAAGGGAACAGAAGCAGGTCAGGAAAGAGAGCAATTTAGAGACTTAGTAGCAGCATTTCATAAAAAAGGAATTGCCGTTATAGTAGATTTTGTATTTAACCATACCGCAGAAAACATGGATGGTAGAGAGTATCTGTTTCATTTTAACGCATTCGACAAACAATATTATTACCGAACCAAAAACCTTGAACACATTGGCGAATATGGTAATGAAACCAAAAGCGAAAATAGATATATGGTGCAACGTTGGATGATTGACCAATGCAAACATTTTATTGAAGAATTTGGGGTAGATGGTTTTAGAATTGATTTGGCTGGCCAAACTGACAAGCAGACCTTAATTAAGTTAAAAGAAGCCCTACCAAAAGATATTATTATTTATGGTGAACCTTGGATTGACAGCAACGACCCAGCTTACAATAAAAATCCAGAATGGCATTGGTACAAAGAAGATGCGCCCATTTGCTATTTTAATGATGATACCAGAAACACTTATAAAGGACCAGTTTTTGAATTAAACAGCAAAGAAAAAGACAGAGGTTGGGCAGGTGGAAATAGTTCCTTGCGTAACGATGTAAAAAGAGCACTTACTTGTTCCTTCCCTACTCAAAAGAACATCAATAGTGCAATCAACTACTTAGACATTCATGATAATTTTGCCTTAGCAGACCAATTTGCCACCTATAATTTTGATGGCCGTTTTGGGGTAGATGAGGTTAATTATAAAATCGCTGCCATTTTACTTTTTACTACACCTGGACCTTTGGTAATGCACGGGGGCTCAGAAATGATGCGCAGCAAAGGAATGGCGCCATTGATGGAGGTTGTAAAGGAAATCCCTAGCGGCAAAATTTACTTTCATGGTAAGCGCGATACATATAACATGCGAAGCGCTAATCAGTTTGTTTGGGAAAATATTGGATTGGATCAATACGAAAAAAAAATTACCAATTACTACAACATGCTCAACTATTGGAGTGCGCTCATAGAATTAAGAAAAAGACACCTTCTTCCTTTGACAACTTATCAATTCAAGGAGGAAAATTCTGCAACTTTAACAAGCAAAAATTTTGAGTTTTTTGAACCAAAAGATGAGTCTGCCCTTGGCTATATGATTGAAGAAAAAATACTGGTTTTGTTAAATACTGGAGCAGAACACCAAGAATTCTTAATCAACTTGCCAGCAGGCATTTGGAAGCAAGTTGGGAATGAAAACGCTATAGCATTAGATGCAGGTTTTGGGAAATATTACGAGCAAATAAATGGTGGCAAAAGAACTTTTAAAATATCCCCATTGAGCATGCAAATTTGGATAAGAAATTAAACTAAAAATGGTTTGAACCTAAGTTTAGGTTCAAACCATTTAAAAAAGTATTATTAGACTATCTATAAAGCGGAAATGCTTGCATCATAGCATTTACCTCCTTTCTAACATTTCCTATTAAAGCTTCATTATCGGCATTCATTAGTACTTGGTCTATAAACCCAACAATAGTTGCCATGTGTTCTTCTTTTAAGCCACGAGAAGTAATAGCAGGAGTTCCTATTCTAATACCTGATGTAACAAATGGTGATTTATCGTCGAAAGGAACCATATTCTTGTTAATAGTAATATCTGCTTTAATCAAAACATTCTCGGCAGCCTTTCCGCTTATGCCTTTGTTTCTTAAATCAATTAGCATCAAATGGTTATCTGTTCCACCACTGATAATTTGGTAACCCAAATTCATAAACGCAGCAGCCATTGCCTGGGCATTGCTTCTCACTTGTTTAATATAAGTTTGGTACTCAGGAGAAAGGGCTTCACCAAATGCTACAGCTTTAGCTGCTATAACATGCTCAAGAGGGCCACCTTGTGTACCAGGAAAAACAGCAGCATCCAAAATGGCGCTCATCATTTTAACCTCACCCTTTGGTGTGGTTTGACCCCAAGGATTTTCAAAATCTTTTCCCATCATTATAATTCCGCCTCTTGGCCCGCGCAAAGTTTTATGGGTAGTAGAAGTTACGATATGGCAATGTGGCATTGGGTCATTTAATAACTTGCCAGCAATTAAACCTGCTGGGTGCGAAATATCTGCTAATAATAATGCGCCAACTTCATCCGCAATTTTCCTTAAGCGAGCATAATCCCAATCTCTGCTGTAGGCAGAAGCGCCGCATATTATCATTTTTGGCTGCTCAACTTTTGCAATTTCAGCCACCTTATTCCAATTTATTAAACCTGTTTCTCTTTCTACGCCATAAAAAGAAGGTTTATATAGTTTTCCAGAGAAATTTACAGGAGAGCCGTGAGTTAAATGTCCACCATGCGATAAATCAAAACCCAAAATCTTATCTCCAGGATTTAGGCAAGCTAACATTACAGCAGCATTTGCTTGAGCGCCACTGTGCGGTTGAACATTTGCCCACACTGCTCCAAAAAGTTGTTTTAACCTATCAATGGCAATGTTTTCAACCTTATCAACTACTTCGCATCCACCATAGTAACGTTTTCCAGGTAATCCTTCAGCATATTTATTTGTTAATACAGAGCCTGCTGCTTCCATTACTTGAAGACTAACAAAGTTCTCTGATGCAATAAGCTCAATGCCATGTTCTTGGCGGTTTTGCTCCTCTTGAATGAGGTCGAAAATTACCTTATCTCTATTCATAAATTGAAACGTTTTGTTGACCTGCAAAATAGTATTTTGAGTCATACTATGGAAAAAGTTTATTTTTGTTTACAGATTATCTACTTAACTATTTCAAGAGACTTAAAAAAATGAAAGCCATAATTCCTGTTGCTGGCATTGGAACACGCCTTAGACCACACACACATACGCAACCTAAAGCCCTCATTCCAATTGCTGGAAAACCAATTTTAGCGCACATCACCGAGTATTTGATAGAGGCAGGTATCAATGATTTTGTTTTTATCATTGGTTATTTAGGCGACAAAATAGAACAATATATTCAGCAACACTATCCCAATATCAATGCCCAATTTGTAATTCAAACCTCAGGCAAAGGCGTTGGGCATGCAATTTGGCTGGCAAAAAACTTAGTTTTACCTAAAGAAGAATTACTCATAATTTTTGGAGATACAATTATAGATGCAGACCTCAAATCAATTGTAAAAATGGAAGGCAATTGGATTGGTCTCAAAAAAGTAGAAGACCCAAGATTTTTTGGAGTTGCAGAAATAGATAAAGTTGGAAATATTCTGAAGGTAGTAGAAAAGCCATCTATCCCTAAAAGCAACTATGCTATGGTGGGCGCATTTAAGATTAAAGATAGCCAACAATTATTGGATGCCTTGGATTCAAATTTAGCCAAAAAACTTAAAACCTATGGCGAGTTTACCCTTACCGATGCCATTATGGAGATGATTAATCAGGGATTAAACTTTAATCATTTTATGGTGGACAATTGGTTTGATTGCGGCAAAAAAGAAGTGCTCTTAGAAACTAATTCTCTATTGCTCAAAAAACTAAGCCAAACAGCCCCAATACATAACTTTGAAAACACAATTATTATTCCGCCAGTTTTTATTGGGGAAGGATGTAAAATAAGTAACAGCATTATTGGACCAAATGTAAGTATTGGAGAAAACGCAATCTTAAATTACGCAACAATTAAAGAATCAATAATAGGGCCATTTGCACAAATAGAATTTGCCATCCTTCATCGTTCTCTAATAGGGAATGATGCTTTGCTTAAAGGGATGAGTCAAAGCCTAAATATTGGCGACAGTACAGAAATAAACTTTGGTTAATTCTAAGCCTTTTCCTCTTCTTCTTCTAAATCTTCGTCTTCAAAGTCTTCATCTTCATCGCCTTCTTCGTAATCTTCAACTTCAAACCAATCCTCATCATCATCAGGGAAAAGTAAAGCAGCATCAAATTCGTGAACGCAAACATCATCCAAGCTGTTAAACCAAACACAAGCAACATGCTCATTTTCTAACAATTTTGAAACTGTTAACAAAGGGCCTCCAGATTTTAGACGAACTGTTTCACCAACCTCAAATTCAATTTTATTTTCCATAACTGTTTTTATTATTATTCAAATTTCCAATACTAACATTCCCAAATAGTTACCAAATAAACAAAAAATAGTTAGGGAAGGTGGATTTGAATTAGAGCGAACAAATTGAATTTTTCAGCAAATTTTATTTATTTGAAGAACTATGAACAACTTAGTTACACGCTTATTCCAAATAAAATACCCAATCATTCAAGGTGGGATGGTTTGGTGCAGTGGTTGGAAACTTGCCTCAGCAGTTAGTAATGCCGGCGGTTTAGGGCTGTTGGGCTCTGGCAGTATGACTCCAGAACTACTAGAAACTCATATCTTAAAATGCAAAGAAGCAACCAACAAACCATTTGGGGTGAATATTCCATTGCTTTACCCACATGCTGAAGCTCATATTGAAATTCTGCTCAAACATAATGTACCCATTGTGTTTACTTCAGCTGGAAATCCAGCACTTTACACAAAAAAATTAAAAGAAAATGGATGTAAGGTGGTGCATGTAATAGCAAACTCTAAATTTGCATTAAAAGCTGCTGAAGCAGGAGTAGATGCTTTGGTAGCAGAAGGATTCGAGGCCGGTGGTCACAATGGCAAAGAAGAAACTTCAAGCTTTTGCTTGATTCCTCAAATAGCAAGAATTAGTCAATTACCTATTATTGCTGCTGGAGGCATGTATGATGGAAGAAGTTGGTTAGCTGCCGAGGCCTTAGGTGCAAGTAGTATTCAAATCGGGACAAGGTTTGCTGCATGTGTAGAGTCATCAGCACACACAAATTATAAAGAAGCCATAATAAAAGCAATAGAAGGGGAAACACAACTTACCTTAAAACAACTTACACCAGTAAGAATGTTTAAAAATGAGCTGTATTTTCAGTTGGATGCGATGATAAGTAAAGGCGTTTCAAGCGAAGAATTAAGAACTTTTATGGGTAGAGGACGCTCCAAAAAAGGAGTATTTGAAGGAGATTTAGCTCAAGGAGAATTAGAAATGGGTGCTGTAAGTTCGTTAATTAATAAAAAGGAAACTGCACAAGAAATAATAAGCGAGTTAGTGAAAACATATATTGAAGCTAGGAAAAAATTAATTGAGAATAATTTTCTGTCTTAAGATTTCAACTTTATCTCGTAAAACTCTGAAAAACTGATTTCTTTGTTTTTCAGCAACCCCACTAATTAGAGTGCTTTTTCTCAAAAGGTTATTTAGCCAAAGCTCATTTTCATGCACAAAATCGGCACTAGTTGTGCTCATCATATTAAAAGTATTATTGCTAACGTAAGCTATTTTGGTTGAACCAATGTTGGCAAGAATGCTATTGTTACCAATCATCACCTCACTCTTATAAAGCTTGAAATTTTCCTTCCCACTTTCTCCTAGCTCAATTAACTTGCTGCTTCTTGAAGCCTTTTTCTGCACTAAATTCAACTCTTCTAGGTACAAATCACATAAATGCAAGGCATCTTGCTTTGTGTTAAAAAATCCACTTTCAAAAAAGTACTCAATCTGCTTAAGATTGCTGTTAATCGTATCTTCAGTCCAAATTTCTATGGAGTGTATTTGATTGTAGTTCTGCAGCATTTCGTAAGCAGTACTAATCATTTCATCGTCTATCATGGCCGGATCAAAATTATGATCTGCATAATCAGGAGAGTTTAAAATCGACTTTAACCAGTAAAACAATTTAAATGCAATTAAATCACGATGAAAAAAATGATGCCATACCGGAACATCGTCTGCTCCAAATAAAATTTGATTATTTATAGACCCACCAATTTTTTTTATATCACTAGAAAGAAAATGAAGCCATAACTTAAAATTATCTTTTTTATCATCAAGCTTTAGGTAGTCAAATGTAACCTTGTTGCTCATATGTTGAATTTCTGGATCAAAAGACACTTTAAAATGCTTACATATGAGTGAAATCTCCTCAATATTAAATAGGGTTTCACTTCTAATTCTGCGGTAAGCACTATCTGCGCTAATTTTGAGCAAATCTGCTAATTCATCTACAAATGAAACATTAGTTGGAACAGCACTTTTTACCCTAGCTAAAAATTGTTCTTGAATTAAGAATGATTTTCTTTCCATAATTATGGTTTTAATGCTTTAAGCTCTGCCTCTTTAATGCTATAACCCCATTTTACAAGTCCTTTTACATCAAAGCAGGTTATTAATAGTGTTCTTTCTCCTCTTTTTGGACCACTAATAGCAATTGTACAATAATTGTTTTCAGCCACCAAAGTGCCGGGAATTCTTTGGGGATTATCTTTCTCCGGTGTAGTTGCAGCATTTGAAGCACCCGCAGTAATAGAACTAGAGGTTAAATCATACAAAGGATAACCAAGACTTTCTGTAACCTTTTCGTTTTTTAATAGCTCCGTATGGTGTCTGTCTCCACTCAAAAAAACAACACCAGAGATCTTTTGCTCGGTAATGAATTTTATAATTTCCTCTCTCTCCTTTTTGTAAAAATTATAGGATTCTTTATCCGTGTTTTCATTGATAAATTGCCCTCCTATCGCCACAAATTTAAAACTGGCTTTGCTGTACTTCAATTTGTTTTTTAACCAAGAAAGTTGCACGCTCCCAAGTTGTGTTTTAGGAAAAAAGCGCTCATCCATATCAGATTCGTCTCTGAAAAATCTGTCATCACACAAAAAAAACTCGGCATCACTAAACCTAAAATTACTATAAATACCTCTTCCTTCTTCTCCATAAGTTTTATTTCCCCAATACTCTTTGAATAATGAGTAGGTAAGGTCCTTAAATTCAAAATTCTTATTTGCATCATTGTCTCCAAAATCATGATCATCCCAAATAGCATAGTTGTTCCTTTTTGCCAATAAAGGCTGAAGTTCTGGCAAGCTGCGGGTGTGTCTGTAGCGGTATTCAATGCCACTCCTACTGCTATAATCAGCCTCTCTTAAATAAACATTATCACCAAGCCAAAGCATAAAATCTGACGGGGTTTCTGTCATACTTTTCAAAATGCTTGTTTGCTGCCCATAAGGCCTTCCGGGTCTGTCATAAGCAGAATCGTTAATATATAGGCAAGAGCCCAACATAAAGGTAAAATTAGGCGGAGGAGTTCTCCATTCCCATAAAACTTTAGTTGAAATTTCTGTAGAATAAGGCAGAGCTATTCGCTCTCCATCTAAAAAAATGTTATATGCATATGTCTTGCCCATTTCCAAACCACTTAAAACAAATTTGGTAATCAAAGGCCTACATAAATCTTTACCTATATTGGTTTCGGTTTGAACCAAACCCGGACCCTTGGTTCCCTTGAGTTGATATTCAATGGAAATAGTTTTTGCGCACTTGGTTTGAACCCAAACAAGCACTTCGGTATGTTCCGAATATCCATTCATGGGTCCTGCAAGAATGCTGGGCTCCTTTGCCGATTGAGCTAGTGCGCCCAAACTTATACAGGCAAGCAAAAGGGAAAATAGTTTTTTCATTCTGTTCAAATGTAAAGAAAAGTTTTGAGTGATGAATTCAATCCAGATGCAAAAAGCTTTGTTACCTTTGTGTTATTAAATGAACACAGAAACAGAAAATAGCCCCTTTGTGCTAGACGATGCTAGCAAGGCTAAATGGTATAGGGTTGTATTTGACCTGAAAAAGCAATTTGGCAAAAAGCCTGATATGAACGGAATACTATTCTTAATTGGCGTAAGGGAACTTGGCCAAATGCGTGAATTTGCCAAACATGAAAAAATGGATTTAATGCATATAGCCACCTGTAAACTATTAAGCTACGAGGGATATTATGCTTACGAGCACACAGATGCTGATGGATGGCCTCACTATAGAATGTTAAAAAAGCCTCCCTATACAGATTTACTCTCCCAAGAAAATAGATTGAGGAAAATGGTGGTTACCTATTTTGAGGAAAATGGATTATTGGATTTGGTTCAAACCGAAACCCCATAAACCTTTTCGATAGCCATTAACAAAATTTTAGAGGCCAACTTAATTTCATCCTCTGTAATGGTTAAAGGTGGCGAAATTCTAATTTTATTGGTGGCAAATAAAAACCAATCGCTAATTAAACCATGCTCAATAGCATACTGAATAACCTTAACTGTATTTTCAAAAGTATCTAATTGAACGGCAAGCATTAATCCCATTCCATCAATTTTTTGAATGGCCTGATGACGCAGGTTATCCCTAAATAGCATTTCCTTTTTAGCAACTTCTTTTATCAAGTCTAGACGCATAAGTTCTTCAATACCTGCAAATGCCGCCGCACAAATAACTGGGTGCCCACCAAAAGTAGTTATATGACCCAAAATAGGATGGTGAGAAAAGCTTGACATCATGGCCTTTGAGCTAACCACTGCTCCTATTGGCATTCCTGCACCTAATGCCTTTCCTAATAAAAGTATATCAGGCAATATGGAATAGTGCTCAAAAGCAAACATTTTCCCTGTTTTTCCCATGCCACTTTGAATTTCATCAAAAATTAACAAACAACAATGTTCATTGCAAAGAGACCTTAAGGCCATCAAAAAATCTGGATTTGCAGGCACATAGCCACCTTCGCCTCTTATTACTTCTACAATTACACATGCAGTTTTTGAAGAAATTAATGAAAGACTCTCTAAATTATTAAATTCAATAAAATCAACACCTGGCAACAATGGCCTGTAGGCTTGTTGGTATTCTTCTTCGCTATTTAAACTTAAAGCCGCATGCGTGCTGCCATGATATGATTGTTTACAAGCCAATATCTCAAATTTGCCGGTTATTCTTTTCGCAAGTTTCAAGGCAACATCAGTAGCCTCTGCACCAGAATTTAAAAAATAAACAGCATCCAATGTTGGTGGCAAAAGAGAGGTGAGTTTTTCTGCCAATTTAGTTTGTGCACTTTGAATAAATTCTCCATACACCATCACATGCATATGTGCATCCATTTGTTCAATAACAGCCTGTTTAACAGCGACATTTCCATGCCCTAAATGGCTAACACTAATTCCAGAAATCAAATCTAAGTACCTTTTTCCTGCAACATCTATCAAATAATTGCCTTGGGCACTGGCAATTTCCAATAGTAAAGGAAACTCAGAAGTTTGTGCTTGATGCAACAAAAACAGCTGTCGATTGTTAAGCTTCATAATAGTGCAAACAAAGGTAAAAATCTTACTTTTGCCGCCGTAAAAATACAAGTCATGGATAAAATAAAAATTGCTGTAGCGAAGGGAGACGGGATTGGTCCTGAAATTATGGATGCAGTTCTCCGAATTTTCGAAGCCGCCCAAGTACCTCTTGAGTATTCATTTGTTGACATGGGAAAAAGCTTTTACGACAAAGGCTTTAGTACTGGGATGACACCTGAAGCCAAAGAAACTGTTGAGTCTCTAGGTATTCTTTTTAAAGGTCCCATGGAAACCCCAAAAGGAAAAGGTGTAAAAAGTATTAATGTTACCGCCAGAAAAACCTGGAGTACCTATGCAAATAGAAGACACTTCAAATCATTAACTGGTGTAGATACCGTTTTTTCTAAAGCAGCTATTCCAATTGATCTAACCATCGTTAGAGAAAACATTGAAGGAACTTATGGCGGAATTGAACACATGCTAACCCAAGATGTTGCATTGTGCAGAAGGTTTATCACTCGTCCAGGAAGTTTGCAGGTTCATAGATTTGCCTTTGAAATGGCAAAAAAAGAAGGTTTTAAAAAAGTAACCTGTGCCCACAAAGCCAATATCATGAAGCTTACTGATGGTTTATTTCTTGAGACTTTCTATGAAGTAGCAAAAGAATATCCAGAAATTGAATCTAATGATATCATCGTAGATGATTTGGCAATGAAACTCGTTAGCAAACCTCAAACATTTGAAGTAGTGGTTCTTACAAACCTTCAAGGGGATATCATGAGTGACTTATGTGCAGGTTTGGTAGGTGGTTTAGGATTCGCTCCTTCTGCTAATATTGGAGATAATATTTCCATCTTTGAAGCTGTACATGGCACAGCACCAGATATTATGGGAAAAAACATTGCTAATCCAACAGCCTTGCTTTTAAGTGGCTTTATGATGCTTCGTTACTTAGGCTTAATGAATCAGGCAAATGCTATTGAAAACGCACTTTTGGTAACCCTGGAAGAAGGTAATCACACAGGTGATTTTGGTGATAAATCTAAACCATCTTTAAATACAACGGAATTCTCAGATCTAATAATCCGTAACCTTGGAAGAGTTCCTGCTGCTGGAGAAGCAAGAAAAGCTGCAGCCGCGGTTAGCAGTTATAAAATCCCTAGCCTACCAGCAACTCAAAAAATGATGTTTACCGAAAGTCGTAAACCAGAGGCTGTTATTGGTGTAGATTTGTTTTTTGAATCGCAAAAAACCGCAGCAGAAATTGCACCTATCCTTCAAAAGCATGAAAGAGATGGTGCCAAGTTAATCATGATTTCTAACCGTGGAACCCAAGTTTGGCCAACAGGCTCTGTTTTTACAGAATGTGTAGACCAATACCGGGCAAGATTTGAGGTAAAAGAAGGAAGTTCAAACCTAAGCGAAATGATGAAACTGGCTGAATCTGCAGGAGGTGACTTTTTTGTTTCTTCCGTTGAATTGCTTAGAAGTTTTGATGGAAAACCAGCTTATTCTTTAGCTCAAGGTCAATAAAAAAGAGAATCCAAAGTTATAATACGAAAGCCCTGCCCATTAAAGCAGGGCTTTGCTTTTAAAACCCATCCTAAATCAGCCTTCATTACCTTCGCTCTGGTTTGGTTATCAAACCAAATAATTTTGAGGTTTCGGTTTGAACCTAGTCTAGTTAAAAAAGCGTTTCTATCTTCATTCAGAAACGGTGTATATTTACATTGCTTTTTAGATACCCACCAAACTAAATCAGGATAATTACTTAGGTTGTTATCCCCTAACATACAACTATTCTCTTGTAAGTAATCACTAAATGCTAAATGCGACATTGCATTATATTCTAACTTATCATTACCTTTTCTACCCAGAAAAATAAAAGCGATTAGATGCAAACCAATAGCTGTTAAAAGAAAGGTTTTCTTAAATCCAATACTCAATTTTACTTTGTCTATTAATAAATAACCACAAATAGCTATAGGCGTCCATAAAACACTAATGTATCGAGGAAATTGGATTAAGGACAAGCCTTGCTGTGCCAATAGAAGAAATAATAATGAAACTCCAGTTCCCAAAATTAAACCAGCAGCTGCCTTAATATTTTTATCTAATTTTGGTTCAAACCGAAGAAATAATATAGTTGTAACTATTAATAATACTATATAAATTAAAAATGCGACATTTAAATAAAATGCATCAGTTACAAGCGCATTGAACCAATTTATTAGGTTATCACAAATTGCGCCTATAGAAAATTTATTTGTTAGGTTATGGTCACCTAAAAGCTTTTGGTTAAAATGATAATTGAACCACAACCAAACTGCACTAATTATAGCGGCTGGAATAATAGATAATACTGCTTTTCGCCAAAAATTTTTGATGATTAAGATTGGCAAAAGAATCCCAGGTAGCATCATCCAAGCTATATATCTTGTTAAACAGAGCAAAGTAAAAAATAGAGCTGAATAGATCAGCGTATGTTTTCCAGACTTTAACAAAAAATACATCCAAGCCAGATAAAGCGGTAAAAAAACTGCTTCTGTTAGTGCAAACGTCCAAATGTGAAGCCAAGAAAACCCAAAGGTCAAAACAAATAAACTAGCTAATTTTAGGTTCGAAACGTTAAAAAGAGAAAGTAGTTTTAGGCAGAATAATAAGGTTGCATTAAATGCTAATAATTGAATCAACCACACATAAATGTTTTCTGGGATTCCGAAAAAATAACAGGGTAAAGCAAGTATTGCAAATAATGGCGGTGCATTTTGTAAATATTCCCCATCAAATAACTTAATGCCATTCCCGTTTAAAAAATTGTAGGCAGCAGAATAATAATTAGCTGTATCTACTTGTACAAGAGGACCATTTAATCCCAAAAAGGAAAAAAGGATAGTGTTTGCAATCAAAAACAAGGCAAAATTAGATGTGTTCTGCCTTTTTATTTCCATCAGGTAATTCTAATTATACCAACTCAATTGAAGATAATAGAGATTGAAACAATCCTCTACCATCTGTATTGTAGAGTTCTGAATCGATGGCTCTTTCAGGATGTGGCATCATGCCAAAAACATTTCTGTTCTTATTACAAATGCCAGCAATATTAAAAAGAGAACCATTTGGATTAGCTTCATTGGTTTCATTTCCTTGCTGATTGCAATAACTAAACAAAATCTGATCGTTCACTTTTAAGGTTTCTAAGGTTTCTGCATCGCAATGGTATCTGCCTTCGCCATGAGCAATTGGTATTTGCAACACTTGGTCTAAGCTTAACTCATTAGTTATAAGTGAATTTGTGGTTCTTGCCTTAATAAAAACATTCTTGCAATTAAACTTCTGATGGTCATTATGCAACAACGCCCCTGGAAGCAATTGGCTTTCACATAAAATCTGAAATCCATTACAAACACCCCAAACTAATCCTCCTTTTGAAGCAAATTCAATCACATTTTGCATGATTGGAGAAAATCGAGCTATTGCACCACTTCTAAGGTAATCACCATAGCTAAAACCTCCTGGTAAAAATATTAAGTCACAACTCTGCAAATCATGGTCTTTATGCCAAAGCTTTACTGTTTCGCAACCAAACTGGTCTCTAAAAGCACTCACTGCATCCTCATCACAATTAGATCCTGGAAATACAATTACTCCAACCTTCATAATTAACTTACTTAAGATTGCAAAAGTAGGGTCTAGATTTAATATTATTAATCTATATACAAATAAAATGCAACAGGAAGCATTCCTTGAGGTAAGGTATGTTTTGAACCAGGTGCTTGTTGCACAGCCTGAGGGAGTGTTGTTGATAGCCTAACCTCAATAAACGTAATTTTACTGCCAGTTGGGCAAATTGTTACTGCCTGACGGCAATCGTTCGTAAAAAAATGGTTATAATTTTGGTAAGCCTTTCCATGGAAATCAGGAATTTTTGGTTCAACCATTAGGGTAAAGGAAACCAATAAATTTTTCTTACTTTTATCATTTTTGTCATAAACAACAAGCTTTGGATTCCCCAAATTAAAAAACTGCTTGTTTATACTGGCAACTTTCATCAAATCTATTTGTTCGAATCCATTATCTAAATAATAAATAAACCTTGCTGCAATTTCTACATTTTTAGCGTTGGGTTGATATCCACTTGGATTATGGGTTTCACCATCTTTGTGGTTATGTGTCTGCGCATTTAGGTTGAATGAGACTAAAAAAGCGCAAATCATTACTAATTTAGATATATGTTTCTTCATACAATTCATTTAGCAAATTTCGGACCTTTGTTTCTAAAATTATCCTTTATTCTTAACTTAGGGTAAAAAACTCTTCTTTCTCAGTTGTATGAGACCTCACAACTCCTGCACTAACAAGGCTAACCAACATTTTTTGTGCACGCCACCTTGAGACATTTAGCATTTTGCATATTTCCTTTAATGTTAAGCGCCCATTTTTATCCATGGTTTTTAGAACAGCTTGCTCATTTTCAGAATATTTAATAATGTTGATTTGGTTGCCTGAGTTTAATTTTAAAACATCTACTACTATTTTGCTAGCAAGTAAAGATTGATCATTAACTCTAATGTGAACCCACCATTTACCTTCCTCGTCTTTGGCAAAATAGGGTTTATTTTTTCCTTCAGGAATAATTGCTTCTAAGACCGTTTTTCCACCAAAATCCCATTCTTTAATTTCGAGCGTTACAGCTGGTTTAAGGTAAAATTCGGCAGCCATTTCAAGCATATACTTTTCTTCTTCAGTTCTAACCCCACTTATGGTTTTATTATCATTTACGCCCACTAAAAGAGTTCCACCCTTATGGTTTGCGAAAGCACTAAGCGTTTTTGCAATTTTTGAAGCAGAGGAAATTGTTTTTTTAAAATCTAAAACTTCATTTTCTCCTTTTGCAATCCTTAACAAGAGAGGGTGCGGGGCCATTTATAATTTGGGTTTCCTCCTGATAAACCATAAACCTACAAAAGTTAGCAATCCATTTATAACCAACATTTCAATTCCTACTTGGTATTTCCAGCCAAAATATATTTGAATTTGACTTTGATAGAAATAGCATAATATTGGAGCCATTAAACAAATTACAGGCCCAAGTTTATCATTAATTTGGTGCTTGGTTAGTATACCAAAGGCAAACAAACCCAATAATGGACCATAGGTATAGCCGGCAATATCCAATAAAATAGTAATTATAGATTTATTATTTAAGAACTTAAAGTAGTAAACCATCAATAAGAAAACTATTGCAAAGCTTACATGAATAAACATTCTTAACTTATATTTATCTCCATCGCTCATCTTTAGATTTCTCTGCATTCCTAAAATATCTATACAAAAAGAGGATGTTAACGCTGTGATTGCGCCATCAGCACTGGGAAATAGTGCTGAAATTAATCCAATGATAAAAATGATAGAAATAAATGGCGGCATGTTAAACATTGCAATACTTGGGAATAAATCATCGCCCTTTAGGTTCAAACCGTTTGATTGTGCAAATAAATATAAAACTCCACCCAACATGAGAAATAGAAAATTAACCAATACCATTACACTGCTAAACAAAACCATGTTTTTTTGCGCACCACCCAACGTTTTTACACTAATATTTTTCTGCATCATTTCTTGGTCTAATCCAGTCATTGCTATGGTAATAAACGCCCCACCAATAATTTGTTTTAAAAAATATTTTTTATCCCAAAAATCATAGTTGAAAATAGCTGTTTGTCCACTCTCATTCAAATGTTTAAGGGTTGAACCTAAGTTAAATCCTAAATTATTCATGATGTAAAAAACGCAAACAACCAATGCCAATAACATAAAAAATGTTTGAAGGGTATCAGTCCATACAATTGTTTTTACGCCGCCTTTCATAGTATACAAAAGGATCATTACCAAAATAACTATGGCTGTAAAATGGAAGCTAATTCCAAGGGCATCCAAAATAAAAATTTGAAGCACATTTATTACTAAGTAAAGTCTTAAGGTTGCACCTAGGGTTCTAGAAATGATGAAAAATAAAGCGCCTGTTTTATAAGATAAGACGCCAAACCTCTGAAGAAGATAGTCATAAATGGAAGTTAGGTTTAAGCGGTAATACAAAGGCAACAAAACATACGCAACCACAAAATAGCCTATGAAATAACCAATAACAACTTGAAAATAAGCAAAATTACTGCTGCCAACTGTTCCAGGTACAGAAATAAAGGTTACTCCAGAGAGCGAAGTGCCAATCATTCCAAAAGCCACTAATGCCCAATGACTGCTTTTATTTCCAATAAAAAATGTGTGGTTTGTTGAATTTCTGCTTGTTAAATATGAAACCACAAGCAATACAAAAAAATAAATGATTACAAAACTCAATAACAAAATAGAATTCATAGCAATAATTTTAAGCGCTTTCAAACGCTTTGAACAATAAATATCAAACTTTACTAATAGAAATGTTTTCTATCAGTTTTATTCCAAATCTTCAAAAGAATAAAACCAAAAAGCATGCCTCCTAAATGCGCATAATGGGCAACATTATCAGAGGGGTCACTATTGAAACCTTGAAATAATTCAAATGCTCCAAAAATCATCACAAAATACTTTGCTTTAATAGGAAAGGGAAAAAACAAAAGCATCAACATTGTATTTGGAAATAACATTCCATATCCAAGTAACAAACCAAAAACGGCACCACTGGCTCCAACAACGGGAATATTCATTTTTCTTACCACCAAAAAATCTGAAATTTCTTTTGCGCCAGCTAAAAATTCAGGATTTGAGGGGTCTTTTCGCCAAGCTGAAACAAAATCAATTATTCTATCGTCATTGGATAAATAGCTATCTTTCTGAATTAAAGATAAAAATCCGTCATAATCTGCATTGGCGTAAAATTGAGCAACCAAGTTTTTTGCCTGATGTATTTCGTAGGCATTTACCCCTAAATGCAATGCAGCAGCACCTAAGGCTGTAACAAAATAAAATATGAAAAACCTTTTGGGACCCCAATAATTCTCTAACTGACTTCCAAACATCCATAAACTAAACATATTTGAAAGCAGGTGCATAAAACTCCCATGCATAAAAACATGTGTAATTAATTGAAATGGTTGAAAAAATACAGATTCTGGATAAAACAGCCCCAATTTTGCATTCAAGTCTATTACTCCTCTATCCGCTAAAACTACATTTGCTAAATAGCATAAGCCATTTATGATTAGTAAATTTTTAACTACTGGTGGAAATATTGATGGTCTAATTTGTTGAAACATATTTGCGCAAGTTAACTTTTTTTGATTTTTGTAACACTTAGAACATCCTAGATATCTGCTCTAAAGTTAATTTACTGACACAAGGTTTACCATCGGGAGCAAATTGGGGCTCATTGCAGGCAAAAAGTTCATCCACCAAGCGATTCATTTCTTCCGGTTTTAACTTTAAACCCGATTTTATGGCTGCTCTTTTTGCAAGTGTTTTAGCCACTTGATTGTTTTTAGAAATATCAGGTGTTAAGGTGTTTCTATATGTTTCTATAATTTCAGAAATCAGTAAGGATTCATTTTCTAAGTGCAATTCTGCTGGTAATCCGTTTATCACAAAGGTGTTTTTTCCAAAAGTATTTATCGTAAAACCCAAAGCAGAAATTTCGGGTAATATTTCTAACAAAACAGACTCATCACCGGCATTCAAGGTAATTATTTTTGGAAATAGTAACTGTTGACTTACAATAGGATTTCTTTCGAGTGCCTCCAAATATTTCTCAAAAAGAATCCTTTCATGCGCAGCCTGCTGATTAATTATCATCATTCCACTCTTAATTGGTGTAACGATAAACTGATTATTCAATTGAAAGAAAACCCTAGTATCATTAACATCCTCTCCAACATTAAGTAGTGTTTGAGTAGGTTTAACTGGAAGTGTTTGTGGGGTATTAAATAATAATTCCCAGTTTTGACTGTTTCGCTTTCTTTGAGCCTGATATTGGTCTTTAAATCCTTCTAAACCAATAGAAGATTTATCCAGTTTTGAATTACCTACTGTTTGAAACGGCTGCAAATCCAAGTTGTTAGGTGGGTTTAATTGTAAATGCATAAACTGATTGTCATCAAATCCTGGCTCTTCTGGAACTTGTATATGCGAAGCCAAAGCCTTTCTTACAACAGCCCTTATTATTTGATAAATATTCTTCTCATCCTCAAACTTAATTTCGGTCTTAGTTGGATGTATATTTATATCAATTTGTGCAGGATCAATTGAAATATAAATTACGTATAAAGGAAATTGTTCTTTGGTCAATAATCCCTCATAGGCATTGTTAACAGCATGGTTAAGGTAATTATCTTTAAAAAACCGCTTGTTTACAAAAAAATATTGTTCTCCACGGATTCTCTTTGCTATACTGGGTTTTCCAATAAATCCTTCTAATTTGATTATGCTGGTTTGCTCCTCAAAATAAATAAAATCTGATTCTTTTCTATCCTCGAAAACAGACTTAATTCTATCAAATTTATTTTGAGATGGTAATTCAAATTGCAAATCATCATTATGAACTAACTTTATTTGTATTTCTGGATTTGCAAGCGCTGCCCTTGTAAATTCATCCAATATGTGTTTCCATTCCACAGGATTAGATTTAAGAAAATTCCGTCGTGCAGGTATATTGTAAAATAGATTTTTAACAACGATTTGAGTTCCTTTATTCAGAGGAATATGTTCATGTTTCTTTATTTGAGAGCCTTCTATAATTAGGTTTGAACCTAGTTCGTCAATTTGATTCTTAGTTTTCATTTCAACTTGAGCAACAGAAGCGATACTTGCCAGCGCTTCGCCTCTAAATCCCATCGTGTTGATTTTGTATAAGTCTTCAGTTTGGGTAATTTTTGATGTAGCATGTCTTTCCCAACAAATTCTTGCATCTGTAAAAGACATTCCTGAACCATTGTCTATCACATGAATTAATGCCTTTCCAGCGTCTTTTACAAACAGTTCAACATTTGTACTTCCTGCATCTATTGCATTGTCTAACAATTCTTTAACAACTGAAGAAGGTCGTTGTATTACCTCTCCAGCAGCAATTTGACTGGCAACATGGTCTGGTAGCAAACGAATTAAATCACTCATACTGCAAAGCAATCCATTTTTTTACACACTATTAATCCTGTGGAGAACTTTCAATTCAATTGGATTTTATAAATTATAACTAGTAATACTCATATTCTGAACTTAATGAATTTCTTTTGCAGTATGTTTAAAGGAATAGCTGCGCTTTTTTTAATTCTCTCCGTTAGCGTAACCAATATTTTTGGTCAAAGTCATATAATAAATTGGTCTAAATCTAATTCATGGGTTGATTCAGTCTTTAATACTTTATCTAATGATGAAAAAATTTCACAGCTTATCACTGTAGCCGTTTGGAGTCAAAGGGATAGTAGTTATTTAAAGGATGTTGAAATGCTTGTAAAGGATTATAAAATAGGTGGGTTAATGTTTATGAAAGGGACCCCCAATAAGCAGGTAAGACTTACAAATAGATATCAATCTGCCTCTAAAATTCCTTTATTAATTAGCATAGACGGAGAATGGGGTTTAAGCATGAGGTTAGATAGCACGCCTGATTTTCCGCGACAAATGGTTTTAGGCGCTGCTAATGACATTGAACTTACTAAATTAATGGGGGCTGAAATTGCAAAACACTGCAAAAGAATGGGTATTCAATTAAATTTTTCACCAGATATTGATGTAAATAACAACCCTTCAAACCCAGTAATAAATGATAGAAGCTTTGGTGAAAGTAAAGAAATTGTAGCCAAACACGGCGTGGCCTATGCAAAAGGCTTGCAAGAAAACAGAATACTTGCTTGTGCAAAGCACTTTCCTGGACATGGCGATACAGAATCAGATTCTCATCATGCCTTACCAATAATCAATGCGAATAGAAAACGACTAGACTCCTTAGAACTTTATCCCTTTCGGATTTTGGTTCAAAACAAAGTTGGGGCAGTAATGGTAGGTCATCTTTTTGTGCCAGCTATAGATTCAAATGCAAATACAGCAACTTCAATTTCAAAAATCGCCATCAAATCTTTGTTAAAAGATGAACTTGGTTTTGATGGATTAGTTGTTTCAGATGGCTTAAATATGAAAGGGGTTGCCAATTATGCTTCAAGCGGTGAAGTAACAGCGAAGGCTTTGGCGGCAGGAAATGATTTGCTATTGTTTGTGGAAGATGTACCAAATAGTATTTTTTGGATTAAGGAATACCTTAAAAGCGGTCAAATTGAACAAAAAGACATCGACAATGCTTGCAAGAAAATCCTATTGGTAAAATATTGGAGTGGCTTAACTAGGTTCAAACCGATACCAACAGAAAACTTGTCTGAAGACCTAAACTGTTGTTCAACAGATCTTTTAATAAAAAAGATTATTCAAAAAGGTATTGTTGTTGCAAGAAATTTAGATAACATAATTCCAATAGAAAACCCTCAAGAATATAAAATTGCAAGTGTTTCAGTTGGCGTAAATAAATTTACTGATTTTCAGAAAATGATGAACAATTATATCAAGGCAGATTATTTCTCGATTGATAAAAATAGTCCTAAACTAGCCTTTGATTCTATGTTCTCGATACTTCAGCGCTATAACCTAGTTATTATTAGTTTGCATGGAACCAGCAGGTTTGTAAGCAAAAAGTTAGGTTTGACCCAAACTCAAATTGATTTTGTAAATAGACTTATTTTAGATAGAAAGTGTATTTTGGTAAACCATGGCAATCCATACATACTTCAGCATTTTCAATCGGCGCGAAATGTGCTTTTAGCTTTTGAAGATTTGCCTGTTTACAATCAGCAATCTGCCCAAATTTTAGCCGGATCTATTGCAGCTGCAGGTAAAATGCCAGTTTCAGTTCTTCCAAATTTTCCTTTGGGAGCGGGCACCGAAACAGAAACCCTTAATAAATTATCCTTTGTGATGCCAGAAGAGATTGGATATGACCATACAGCTTTAAACTATATTGATACAATTGTTGTAGAAGGGTTAAAAGCTAATGCATTTCCAGGTTGTCAAGTTTTGATTGCCTCAGAATCAAATGTAATTTACAATAAATCCTTTGGGAAACTAAGTTATGATTCTAATGCTTTAAATGTTGAAAACCATCACCTATATGATTTGGCTTCCTTAACAAAAATGCTGGCCACAACACTTGCCATAATGAAACTTTATGAAGAAAACGCTATTGGGCTTAACGACCATTTAGGTTTGTATTTACCATTTCTAAAAGGTACTACAAAGGAACATCTCGCAATCAAAGACGTTTTAACACATCAGGCTGGTTTTATTCCATTTATTCCTTTTTATAAAAAAGCTTTGGGTCAAACCTTTATGGACTCTGCTGTTTTTAGTAAGAAACCTTCTGCTTTTTATTCAGTACAAATTGCTGACAGCTGCTTTATTCATAAAGAATATGAACAAGAAATTTTCAAACAAATAGCCTATTCAGAGCTGAAAAAAACCGGGGAATATGTGTATTCTGACTTAGGCTTCATCCTTTTAAGAAAATTAGTTGAAAACGTAAGCAATCAAGACTTTGAAAGCTTTGTTAATAAGCACTTTTTTATGCCTTTAAATCTGGGTAATATTAGCTTTAACCCTAGACAAAAAAATATAACAAAAGTACGAATAGCACCAACCGAAAATGATTCTGTTTTTAGAAATCAGACTATATTAGGGTATGTCCATGACCCAGCCGCGGCTATGGTGGGAGGTGTTAGCGGACATGCTGGTTTATTTTCTAACGCAAATGACGTAGCAGTTATCATGCAAATGTTCTTGAATGGAGGATCATATGGTAATATTCGAGTGTTAAAAACTTCAACCATTGACTTATTCACGAAAAGGCAAAATAAAAATTCAAGGAGAGGATTAGGATTTGATAAGCCAGAAACCAATCCTACAAAAGCAACTCCAACAAGTAAAAATTGTTCTCCACTTGCTTTTGGACATACAGGTTTTACTGGCACTTATGCTTGGGCTGACCCAAAAAACAAACTAATAATAGTGTTTTTATCAAACAGGGTGCATCCTTATGCAGACAATAATAAACTAGCTAATTTAAACATAAGAACCCGTATTCATGATCTAGTTTATGTGGTAACAAGGCGCAAACAGGTTTACTCCACACTCAAATAAAACATTATCAGGCACTTTTTTATTTCAAAATAGCAAATAAATTTGGAAAAGTAAGATCAAAGATTATCTTTGATGCTTCTTATATTTTATCAATGAACATCTATATTGGAAATTTAAACTGGAGCACAACTGAGGATGATTTACGTAGCCTCTTTCTCCAATTCGGCGAAGTAAGTTCTGCTAACATAGTTAGCGACAAATTCACCGGCCGCAGTAAAGGATTTGGTTTTGTGGAAATGCCTGATACAACATCAGGCCATAATGCCATCAACGCTCTTAATGGTCAAGCCTTTAAAGACCGCAACATTACAGTAAACGAAGCTCGTCCTCGCGAAGAGAGACCAGCTCGTAGCAGCAATGGTGGTGGTGGCGAACGCAGATCATTCAATAAGAGATTTTAATCTCTTATGACTATAAAAAAACCGCTTCAATTGAAGCGGTTTTTTTATGCCCTAATCTTTCGCCCTAATCTTTTTCTTTTGTGCTTGATTCATGGTGTTTATTTTTTTGTAATATCCAATTTTAGCACCTTCAACCCAAATAATTAAATTCTGCCCGTACTTTAAATTATTTCCTTTAAGTTTATTCCAGGACTTGATTTCTTTCGGAGTTACGTCAAAACAATCAGCTAAATCACCAATATTATCGCCCTTTTTAACCTTATAGATTAGCTTCTTTTTAGTGAATTTTTTCTCTGAAGCTGCAGAGGTTTCTTTTCCTTTAACACTATCTGCACCAACTTCTTTAAGATTAAGAACCGGGTCTGCTTGCAAATCTGCTACATTTATTGGTCTATAAACCGAATCTTTTAAAAATGCTATATTCTTTGATTTTGAGCTCGGCACTTTAACAACATAGCCCTCTGCATTAAAAGGTATAATATCCTTTCTGAAAATAGGATTAAGCTCTCGTAGTTCATTAACTGGAGTTCCTGTAACAGCTGAAATTTGGTCAAACGAAAGCCATTTATTAATTAATAGGCTATCCGTTGCTACTTCAAAATTGGGCTCTGCTGTTGAAATTCCATGTTCTTTATAATAATTAAGAATATATGCAGTGGCAACAACTTTTGGATATAAATCCTTACAGAAGGCTGGCATATGAGGATAAATATCCCAAAAATACAGACTATTCCCACTAATTCTTATGCATTTATTTAAGGTAACTGGTGAACAACCATAACTTGCAATCACCAATGGCCAACTTTTGTAAATACTATACAAGTCTTTAAAGTGCTGTGCCGCAACCAAGCTAGATTTATTTGGGTCTCTACGCTCGTCTATGTACGTATTTACTTTTAACTTATACATTTTACTAACTGCATAAGTCATCATCCAAATACCGCTTGCTCCATTCGATGTAACTGCTGAAGGGTCTAATGCAGAAGCCGTTGCAGCCAAATACTTTAAACCTGTAGGCAAACCTTTGGCTTTTAAACTTTTTTCTAGGAGTGGGAAGTAATACTTGCTTCTTCCTACTAATTCTTGAACCTTTTCTGGATTATTTAAGTATTCTTCAATAAATGGTTTAACAGATGGGTGCCATGTCAATTCAATTGTACTATTCATTGAAGCAATTCTAGATTGCAGCAACTCATCCGAGATACTAACACCATTTTTAGCACTTCCAAACTTTATAAAAAAAAACAATCCTAATACCAAAAACCATCTTGCCATATCTGTGCAAAATATGGAATGATGTATAATTAAATTTAGAAATTAATTAAGATTTAAACAATGATATCAATCATTGCCATATCCAAAGGACATTATTTATCAAGAAATTCTGCTAAATGTAACAATTCTGAATCCTTCCCTATTGGCGCCATTAGTTGTATTCCAATTGGTAAACCATGTTTATCTTTTCCATATGGAATGCTTAAGGCTGGATTTCCAGCAATGTTTGCATGAACTGTAAAGATATCTGCCAGATACATTGCCAAAGGGTTTTCTGACTTTTCTCCAATTTTGAAAGCAGTGGTGGGCGAAGTAGGCGAAATAATAAAATCAAATTTCTGAAAAATCTCTTCAGTTTTGTTTTTTACTAATCTCCTAACCTTTTGGGCTTTACTGTAATAAGCATCATAATAACCCGAAGAAAGCACAAAAGTGCCCAACATTATTCGTCTCTTTACTTCAGGTCCAAAGCCTTCCGACCTCGACTTCTTAATTGTGCTTTCTAAGTCAAATGCATTTTTACTTCTAAACCCATAATGCATGCCAGCAAATCTAGAGAGGTTTGAAGAAGCTTCTGCAGTAGTAAGCGTGTAATAAATAGGTATTAAAACGGGTAATAGGTCAAAACTAATTGATTCAACTTGATGACCCATTGCCAATAAATCTGCAATAAAGCTCTCTGTCTGTGTTTTCACATCCGTCTCTATGCCATCAGCTTCCAATGTTTCTTTTATGTAAGCAAACTTTTTAGGCCCTTGAGCTAGTTCGGCATTTTCAATAAAGCTTGGAAGGCTATTTTTTGTTGCTGTTGCATCGTTTTCATCTGGTCCAGCAATAATTTCCATTACCAATTGTATATCCGAAATTGAATGTGCAATTGGGCCAATTATATCAAAGGAAGATGCATATGCAATTAGTCCATACCTAGATATATAACCATAAGTAGGCTTAAATCCATATAATCCGCAAAAAGAGGCTGGCTGACGTATGCTGCCACCTGTATCACTCCCCAAACTCAGCAAGCACATTCCAGCTTGAACTGCAACGGCTGCTCCCCCACTTGAGCCGCCAGAAACACGTGTTTCGTCTGCTGCATTTTTAACTGGTCCAAACGCAGAATTTTCGTTTGAAGCCCCCATTGCAAACTCATCGCAGTTTAAACGACCTATGATAATGGCATCTTCTGCTAACAGCCTCTCAACCACAGTTGCTGAATAAAGGGATTCAAACCCCTCTAAAATTTTTGAAGATGCTGAAACTTTGTGGTTCTTGTAAACAATATTATCCTTTAAACCGATAACCATTCCTGCCAGCTTGCCAGCCTTACCAGAGTTAAACTTTTCTTCTACAATTATTGCGCGTTCAAGTGCCTCTTTCTCATAAACTTCTAAAAATGCATTTAAAGAGCTCTTTTGATTAATTACGTAAAGATAGTCCTTAACCAATTGAGTGAAGGAAATGGCACCCAATTTTAAATCGGATTGAATTTGAGATAAGCTAGTATACATTAAGCGTGGAAACTATTTTTTTTCTTGTTCTTTTGCTTTCATGCCTTCCTCTATCTGTTCTTTAACGTTCTTTTTGGCATCATTAAATTCTCTTATTCCATTTCCAAGTCCACGCATTAATTCTGGAATTTTCTTACCGCCGAATAGTAATAAAACTACAAGTAAAATTACAATCATTTCCGATCCGCCTAGTCCAAACATATTATTTATTTTTAAAGTTCAAAATTAACAAATTTTATTTTTCTATCTCAAAAGATTTAGGTTTATTTCATATGCACCATTCGCTTCAGCTGCTTGAGTTCCTTTTCCGTTAACTCTCTCCATTCACCTCTTTTTA
The DNA here is from genome assembly GCA_027488905.1 of Bacteroidota bacterium. Classification (GTDB taxonomy): domain Bacteria; phylum Bacteroidota; class Bacteroidia; order UKL13-3; family UKL13-3; genus B1. Next base: position 45,212 of record JAIYAT010000039.1, on the reverse strand, counting down.
GCTTACCTTTAGCTAAACCTGCATAAAGAATCCTGTCTAATCTATCCACTGTATATCCTAAATGCTCAAAAATTCTATGAATAATTCTGTTCTTTCCACTATGAATTTCTACACCCACTACGGCTTTATCTTTAGGGTCTGGTTGACCCAATGCATCTGGTTTAATAAATCCATCCTCAAGTTCAACGCCATTGGCTAAAGTCCATAAATCTGTTGGTTTGATAATCTTATTAAGTGTAGCCTTATAAACCTTCTTAACCTCATATTTTGGATGCATTAATCTTTGTGACATCTCGCCATCATTGGTCAAAAGCAGAACTCCAGTTGTGTTTCTATCCAATCTTCCAACAGGATAAATTCTTTCTTGCAATTTTCCTTCGAATAGATCCATAACTGTGTTTCTGCCTTCTGGATCATCTGAGGTTGTAATTGCATCTTTCGGTTTATTTAAAATCAAATATACCTTTGCCTCTACATTTAGTTTTTCTCCATTAAACCTAACTACATCACCAGATTTAACCTTTTGCCCTAATTCTGTAACTACTTGACCGTTTACTGAAACCAAGCCTGCTGCAATTAGTTCATCAGCCTCTCTTCTACTGCAAACTCCTGCATTTGAGATATATCTATTAATTCTTATTTCCTCTCCCTTTTTAAGGGCATTCTCTGTTACCCACTCTTTTGTATTCCCCTTAAGCTTTCCTTTTCCTAATTCTTGTTGCTCTTCAACTATAAGTTGTTTTCCGCGAGAACCTGGCTTTTTAAATCTAAAATCTTCTTCTTGATTAGTGCCAATTTTTGGCTTAAAGCCTTTTAGTTCATTCTTTTTAGTAAACTTTCCCTTTCCTTTTGGTCCATCAAAATTTGTTGTAGGTCTGCTTCTATATACTCTTTCAGGTTTATCCTCAGATTCAAACTTTTCTTTGGTTGGCTTTGCTTCAGAAAGGCTCTTTAACTTTTTTCTATCGTTATAAGTACTTGCGGCTCCATAGGGCTTTTTAGTCGAATCAATATCCCTTTTTGAGCCCCTACTTTCAGTTGCTCTAGAGCCAACTTTAAAAGAGGACTTTCTTGGGGCTGCACCTTTTGAATCAAACCTTGGTTTGTCAGAATTAACACGTGGACTTCTGCGTTCTGATTTGGCCGCAGAATCTTCAGATCTTGAGGCATATCTAGAAGCTGATTTTCGTGGGGCAACTCCTTTTGAATCGAAACGTGGTTTATCAGAGTTAAAACGTTTTCCTCTAATTTCTGAATCAGTGCCAGAATCTTTTGACTTTGAACCATATCTAACTGCTGATTTGCGAGGTGCTGGCCCTTTTGAATCGTAACGAGGTTTTGAAGTTTGCGTACGGGGAGATTTGTTATCTGTTCTTTGATTAGAATCTTCTGATTTTGACCTGTATGTTTTTGATTGTGAGGAATTTCTATTACTAGTAGTGCTAGAACTAGTTGTTTTTCCTTTGCGCGCAGGAGACTTACCTGCTGTATTTTTTCGTATCATTAGCCTGCAAAGATATCTATAATTAGTGGTTTTTCAACACATTATGCACAATAAGTCTTTATATTATAAGGTTTGAACCAAAATGTCATAAAAATATTTATAGCCTGTAATATTTAAACAACAATATTAATAACGGTTTTTTCCTAAGTTTGACTCATGAAGGCAAAAAGACTCTTAATAGCATCATTCTCTTTATTTGGCGCACTCTCCATTTTGTATTTATTGAACCAATATGCCATTGCAAAAATTCCAGAATTTGTGCTACAAATTTTAAAATGGGTTGGATTAAGTGTAGCTACTTGGTTTGCTTGGGAAAGAAAAAATCTTACTGCCTGGATTATGGTGGCAATGTTTATTGGTGTAGCCCTTGGAAACGACTTTCCAGAAATTGGCAAACCCTTGAAAGTATTCAGTGATATTTTTCTAAGACTTATAAAGACCATTATTGCACCACTGCTATTTGCCACACTTGTTGTTGGTATTGCTGGTCATTCAAACATTAAACAAGTTGGCCGAATGGGGCTAAAATCTATTGTTTATTTTGAACTAGTTACAACAGTCGCACTTGTAATTGGTCTTGTAGCAATTAATATTACACAGGCCGGTGTTGGAACAGTGCTTGAAGCTGGCAGCACACAAATTGAAAAAGCCAATAAACTCCTTGCTCAAAAGCAAACACACGATGTGATTTTAGATGTTTTTCCAGAAAACATTGCAAAAGCTATAGCAGACAATCAAATTCTGCAAATTGTGATATTCAGCATTCTATTTGGAATTGGGTTGGCCTTGGTTCAAAACGAAGAGAAAAAAAATGTATTGCTTAGGTTTACAGAAAGTTTAAGTGAAGTAATGTTTAAATTTACCCATATCGTAATGTTGTTTGCGCCATTAGCTGTTGGGGGTGCAATGGCATACTCTGTTGCAAGCATGGGACTTGGTGTTTTAGGAAATTTATTAAAGCTGGTTGCCACCTTATATGGTGCTTTAATTTCATTTGTCGCATTAGTTCTTGTGCCTATCGCACTATTAACTAAACTGCCATTCAAAAGATTTTTGGACGCTATTTCTGAGCCTGTTTCAATCGCATTTGCTACAGCAAGTTCAGAAGCTGCATTGCCTAAAGCCATGGAAAGATTAGAGCAAATGGGAATTCCAAGAAAAATTGTGGCATTTGTGCTTCCTACTGGATACAGCTTTAACTTAGATGGCACAACGCTATACCTTTCCTTGGCGTCGGTATTTATTGCACAAGCTTCTGGGCTTGACTTGACTGTTGGTCAACAAGTACAAATGTGCCTAATTCTTATGCTAACTAGCAAAGGGGTTGCTGGCGTTAGGGGAGCAAGTTTTCTGATCCTTGTTTCTACAATTAGCACATTAAATATGCCTGATGGTAGCACACTAGACCCCACAAAAGCATTTGCAATTCTGGCTGTTGATGCCTTAATGGACATGGGAAGAACTACTGTAAATGTTATTGGAAATTGTCTTGCCACCTGGGTAATTGCGAAATGGGAAGGTGAGGTATAAGAGAAACTATTCACATTTTTAATTGGATACTTGTTAGTGGTTTAAATATTCATGCTTTCTTTAAAGAAGTAAATTTGGAAGCTAATCCAAAATACTTTGATACAATACTCAGAATTTACATTAAGCAATGGCTTACATGTTATACATCATGAAGATAATTCAACGCAGCTTTGTGCTTTAAATGTTCTATATAAAGTTGGTTCAAGAAACGAAAATCCTTCCCATACAGGATTTGCTCACCTTTTTGAACACCTTATGTTTGGGGGCTCAATAAATATTGAAGAGTTTGATACAGAACTTCAAAAAGCCGGAGGAGAAAGTAATGCATTTACAAGTAATGATATTACAAATTATTATATAACGCTTCCAGCTAACAATATAGAAACAGGATTTTGGCTAGAAAGCGACAGAATGCTCAGCTTGAACTTCAATCAAAAAAGCCTTGATGTTCAAAAAGGAGTTGTAATTGAAGAGTTTAAAGAGCGCTATTTAAACCAACCTTATGGAGATCTTTGGCTTAAAATTCTGCCTTTGGTCTACAAAGTTCATCCTTACAATTGGCCAACCATAGGAAAAAGCATTGAGCACATAGAAAAAACAAAACTGCAGGATGTAAAAAGTTTCTTTGAGAATTTTTATGCAGCATCCAATGCAATTCTTGTTGTTGCTGGAAATATAAGTTTAAGCGAAACTCAAAGGCTTTGCTCAAAGTGGTTTGAACCAATCCCATCCCGAATTTCAAACATTCCACCCTATCCACAAGAACCACCACAAATAGAAAAACGACATTTAAATGTTGAAGCAGATGTTCCTGTTGATTTACTGCTAAAGGGATATAGAATGGGAGGACGTTTAGACACTGATTATTTTGCTTGTGACTTACTATCTGATGTGCTTGGTTCAGGTCGTTCATCTAGGCTGTTTAACGCCCTTGTAAAAGAGAATTCTATCTTTAGTGAAATTGATACATATATTTCTGGTGATACAGATTCTGGATTATTCTTAATAGAAGGAAAATTGCAAAAGGGAATAAGCTTTAAAGAAGCTGAAAACGCCCTCGACATACAAATAAAAGATTTGATAACCAATGGTATAGCCGAAAACGAACTTACAAAGGTTATTAATAAAACAGAAACGAACATCCTTTTTGGAGATGTTAACATCTTAAACCGAGCAATGAAACTTGCATTTGCTAAATTCTTAGGCGACACAGAGCTTGTAAATACAGAAATAGAATCTTACCGAAAAGTTACAGCTAGAGAAATGCAAGAAACTGCAAAAGCCATGTTTATAGAAAGCAACTGTTCTACAATTTATTACCAAGCAAAAAATGAATCTAAATAGAAAAATATCGCCAGGTTTCAACACGATAGAAAAGTTGACCTTTCCTCAATACGATTGTTTGATAAACAGCAACAAACAAAAGATATATTCTTTATGTGCTGGAATAGAACCTGTTGTTAGAATTGAATTAGTATTTGATGCGGGCGTAATGAAACAAAAAGTTACAGGTGAATCATCTTATACTGCAAGCATGTTAAGCGAGGGCACAAAGTCAAAATCAGCCTTAGCTTTAGCAGACGCTTTAGATTATTATGGATCATACTTCCAAGTAAAGAGCAATGCAGAAGACCTAATAGCCACACTATATTGCTTGGAAAAACATGTAGACAATTGTTTGGGATACTTTATGGAAGCAATCATAAGTTCAATATTTCCAGAAAAAGAACTAGAAATAATCAAGAAAAATGCTGTTCAAAAACTACTAGTATCAAATAAAAAAAACAGCTATCTGTGTAGAAAGAACTTTTACAGAAATGTACTTGGGCCAAACCACCCCTTATCTGCATTTCCTAGTAAAGAAGACATTCAAAACATCAATAAGGAAATGCTCGTATCCTTTTATGAAAAAAACATCATAGGAGGATTCAAGTATGCAATTGTTTCAGGTAACTTTTCAGATAACAGTTTAAAAAGTATTTCCTTAGCGATAGAAAAAAGTGGTTTGCACAATTCAAATATCGAGCAAGAAAAACAACAAATCAATTCTACAAAAGGTCAACACTTTATAACAAAAAATGAAAGCGTACAATCAAGTATTAGAATTGGAAATATAAGTATCAGTAGGGAAAGTGAGGACTTTAGAAAACTTCAATTTCTAAACCTAATTTTTGGGGGTTACTTTGGTTCAAGACTAATGAAAAACATTAGGGAAGATAAGGGACTAACATATGGCATTTACTCTGTTCTAGAACCATATAAAGACTTTGGAATATGGTATATAGATTGTGAATTGAATTACAAAAACCGAGAAAGGGGAATAAACGAAATTTGGATAGAGCTAAACAGAATAAAAAATGAAGAAATTAGCAATGAAGAAATACAAAGTGCAAAAAACTACTATTTAGGTTCATTTCTAAAATCCCTGGATGGTCCATTTTCTTTGGCAGATAGACTAAAAATTATGGTAGATTATCAATTGCCAGATAGCTATTACCCAGAATTTGTAACTATCCTAAATAACACAACAAGCAAGGATTTGATAGAAATAGCGAACAAGTATTATACAGAAAATAATATGGTAAAAATTATCGTTGGAAAAGAGTGAAATACTTAATAACCATATTAATTCTATTTACAATAAAAATTACCACTGCACAAAAAATCATTTTTGTGAGAATATGTAATAGTGGGATAAATAATACTATTTATTGGCAAGAAGGAATAGATACCTGCATACTATTTGGAACAATCAATTTGTATGCAAAGGAAAACGAAACAGCTCAATATTATAAGCTAGATTCAAATCTTAACACAGCTTCAAAATCATACATACATAAAAATGCAAATATACCATCAATTAAAAACTGGGAATATAAGATAGAATACAAGACAATATGTGGAACAGATACATTGGAAATATTTACAGATTCATTAATGGTAGATGATATAAAGCCTGATTCAAGCATTTTAGATTCTGTAAGTGTAAATCCAATAAACAATCAAGTCTATCTTGGCTGGAGTAAAAACAAAACACCAGATTTTGCATTCTACTATTTATATAATTCAGATAGAGTTGACCCGAGACTTGCAGAGAATTATGTTGACACATTTTACATTGATGCATCACCCATAAATCCGCAAACAAAACCATTAACTTATGATATAACCTCATCAGATAGCTGTGACAATCGAAGAGATTATGGCAAATATTTTCATCAAACTATTTGGTTAAGAACTAGTATAGACACTTGTCTAAACGAGGTCAAATTAATTTGGAGTAAATATATAGGTTGGGAACCACAAAAATACTTCATATTCAGAAGGCTAAATGGGGGTTCATTTCTAATGATAGATGAAATTACAGATACAAATCGAGTATATCTTGACAAAAACACTCCAATAAATAGTCAGATTGAATATTTTGTAAGAGCACATGGAAATCAATACAGCTCTACGTCAAACTCTAGCTTCATGGTAAAATCAGGAATATCAAGTAATCCAAGCAATACAGAAATTGAGGTTGTAACAGCAAATACAAACAAGAGTATTTCAATAATAGCAAGGCCAAACCCAATAAACAATTATAGTCAACTCACAGTAGAAAAGAAAAATGAATTTTTTACATTTGACTCAATAGGTTCAATAAACTTAACATCAAAGGTGTTTATAGACAATAACTCTCGAGATGATAAAAATAATATCTATCGTCTAGTATCCAAAAATGCATGCAGATACTATTCCGATACAACAATAGTTTCTGGAAACATCGTCTTGGGCCTAAGTAGAAACAATGACAATATAAAGCTATCATGGACACGCTATTTCACGTGGAACAACGCTATAGAAAAACACATAATATACAGAGCATCAGGAAATAATATACCTGAAACAATAAATTTCATGGCAATCTCAGAGATTAATAGTGATACCTTTTTTGAAGAAACAATAGTAAATCAAGGTTCTGTAAATTGCTATTTCATAGAAGCTATTGAGAGCGCACTTGGAACAAAAAGCAGAAGCAATACAATTTGTAGTGTTGAAACTGGAGATATATTCTATCCAAATGCAATAGTTATAAACGGAACAAACTCATCGTTTACTTTTATGGGCAAATCAATAGAACTTAATAATAGTGCAATAGAAATCTATGACAGATGGGGAAATCAAATCTATTCATCAAACAACTTAAGCTCGCCATGGACAGGAATAGACAATAACAATAATGTTGTACAACAAGGTGTCTACTTCTTTATTGCAAAAATAAAAAGGAATGAAGAAATAGTACAATTAAAAGGAACAATAAATGTCATCAACTAAAATAAGCTTCAATGAAGTTGAAGTAAAAATTCAAAATAAAAAGAAAAACATAAAAAGCTGGATTTTAGAAGTATCCAAGGAACATAGTCATGCAATAGAAAGCTTGTCTTATACCTTTGGCAATGACGCATTTCTATTAAAAATAAATCAATCATATCTTAATCATGACACGTTAACAGATATCATTACATTTGACTTAAGAGATGAAACAAATAATAAAAAAATTGAGGGTGACATTTACATAAGCATAGAACGCATAAAAGAAAATGCAAAAATTCATAATGCGTCCTACAAAGAAGAAGAATTAAGAGTAATTATACATGGTCTTTTGCACCTATGCGGCTTTAAAGATAAAAAAGATACAGACAAAAGGAACATGAGGGTACTGGAAGAAAATGCTATAGCAAAATTCAATGCCATGTTTCACGTGGAATAACAAAAATAAAATATAAGAAGATGTTTGAAAGGTACGATGTAATAGTGGTTGGTGCGGGTCATGCTGGATGTGAAGCAGCAGCAGTAGCGGCAAATCTAGGCTCTAGAGTCTTACTAATAACTATGGATATGACTAAGATTGCTCAGATGAGTTGTAATCCAGCAATGGGAGGTATAGCAAAAGGTCAAATAGTTAGAGAAATAGATGCTTTAGGTGGCTATTCTGGAATAGTAAGTGATAAATCAACCATACAATTTCGTATGCTAAACAGGTCAAAAGGTCCAGCTATGTGGAGTCCAAGATCTCAAAATGATAGGACACTATTCACAAATTATTGGAGAGAATTATTAGAACAAACCAGAAATGTTGACTTTTGGCAAGACATGGTCAATGAATTAATCATTGAAGGTGGAATGGCTACAGGTGTAATAACAGGAATGGGACAAAGAATAAAGGCAAAATCTGTTATTATCACAAACGGAACATTCCTTAATGGAATAATTCATATTGGTCAAAAACAATTTGGTGGCGGAAGAATAGGTGAAAAAGCTGCTACAGGAATCACAGAACAACTGAAGAGTTTAGGATACGAATCAGGGAGAATGAAAACAGGCACACCACCACGTGTAGATGGAAGAAGCCTTGATTACTCCAAAATGGAAATTCAAGAAGGAGATGAAAATCCAGATAAATTCTCTTACTTAAAAAATACTAGAAACATAACAAGGCAGCTACCATGCTGGATTACTTATACAAACCAAAATGTACACGAAGTACTTAAGGAAGGTTTTGACGACTCACCAATGTATGCAGGAAGAATACAAGGACTTGGACCTCGCTATTGTCCATCGATAGAAGACAAAATTAATAGATTTGCTGAACGTGAAAGACATCAAATATTTGTTGAACCAGAGGGATGGAACACCATAGAGATATATGTAAATGGATTTTCAACTTCACTACCAGACAATATACAACTTAAAGCAATTCGACTAATTCCAGGATTTGAAAATGCTAAAATTTTCAGACCTGGGTATGCAATAGAATATGACTATTTTCCACCTACTCAATTAGAACTAACATTAGAATCAAAAAACATTAAACATTTATATTTTGCAGGCCAAATAAACGGAACTACTGGTTACGAAGAAGCTGCATGTCAAGGATTAATTGCCGGTATAAATGCTCATCAAAAAATAAACAATAAAGAAGAATTCATACTAGGTAGATCAGAAGCGTATATTGGAGTACTAATTGACGATTTAGTAAACAAAGGTACTGATGAACCTTATAGAATGTTTACCTCTAGAGCTGAATATAGGCTAATGCTAAGACAGGACAATGCTGACATAAGATTAACAGAAAAATCCCACTTAATAGGCTTAGCTAATAAAGAACGCTTAAATATGGTAAATGATAAAATAAAAGAAACAGAAGAAATAATCAAATACTTTAAAAACACTTCAATAAATCCGAATGAGATAAATACTTTATTAGAATCTAAAGAAACAAGTGCAATAAAACAGAACTATAAACTATTTCAAATTCTCAGTAGGCCACAAATAGGTATTCAAGATATCATGGTAGCTTCTGAAGAACTAAAAAGCAATCTAATACATTATAACAATGATAGCTTACTGCAAGCCGAAATATTAATGAAGTATGAAGGTTACTTGGAAAAAGAGCAATTACTTGTAGAAAAAATGAATAGACTAGAGAATATAAGAATCAAAGATGATTTTGATTTTAGAGATGTTAAATCATTATCACTAGAGGCCAGAGAAAAACTCATCAAACAAAAACCAAAATCGTTGGGTCAAGCAGCAAGAATTAGCGGTATTGCACCTTCAGACATATCTATTCTTATGGTACATTTAGGAAGATAATTGTAATTTGCAACCGTGGAAAATTTAACTAAATGTCAGATATGTTCTGGAATAGAAATTACAGAACTACTAACTTGTAAGGATTATGTTTCTTCAAGCGAAAACTTCAAAATTACATTATGCAAAAACTGTAGTCTTCAATTCACAAACCCGAGACCAACAGAAAATAAGATTGGCATATATTATCAATCAGATAAATATATATCGCATTCTGGTTCAGAAAAAAAGAATCTAGGCTTCATATATACACTCTATGATATAGTAAGAAATTTCAGCATCAAAAGAAAACTAAATATTATCAAGAAATATAATCCTAATGGAAGGTTGCTGGATCTAGGCTGTGGAATGGGATATTTTATAAACGGCGTTAAAGCTGACAAAAATTTCGAATTTGATGCGGCAGATGTATCAGACGATGCAATAAAATATGTTAAAGAAAACTTTAACATAGAAGTGCTAAATGAATCAAATCTTAATTCAATACCTAATGAAACTTATGAAATCATAACTCAATGGCATGTACTTGAACATGTCCACAGAATAGATGAAAGAATGCAATTCCTAAAAAGAGTTCTAAAATCTAATGGAACTATGTTTATTGCAGTTCCAATAAATGATTCATTTGACGCAAAATACTATAAGAAGTTTTGGGATGGATACGACGTACCTCGTCATCTGCTACATTTTAATAGAAAATCATTTAAACACTTAATGCAGAAATATGGATTTAAAGTAGTAGCAGAAAAAGCACTAATTTTTGATGCACCTTATATTTCTATGAGAAGTGAGATTCATAGTAATAATAAATTGACTATGTTAAAAGGAGCCTTAATTGGAGGAATATCGAATCTATCTGCATTGTTTACAAAAAACTATTCAAGTATAATGTTTATAGTAAAACATAATGAAGATTAAAATTCCATTTGTTACTGTCTTATATGTTTCTATCATGCTTTTAATCCTGATAGGCTGTGCACAACAAGTTCCACCTGATGGAGGGCAGAAGGATGAAATTCCACCAAAAGTAATTGGTTCAAAACCAATAAATAAAACTATACAATTTAATTCAGAGAAAGCTGAAATAATATTTGATGAATACATTCAAATCAAAGAATTAAAGAATATAATTATCTCTCCTAAGATTACTCAAAAACCAATTATTGTTACAAATGGAAAAAAACTTGAAATACAGTTTATCAAGAAATCTTTAGACACAAATACAACCTATACTATTAACATTGGGAATGCCATTTCAGATATACATGAAGGTAAACTAATAGAAAACTATAACTTCATCTTTTCAACAGGAAGATGGATTGATTCAAGCCAAATAAAAGGAATAATTCTAGACTCAGAAACAAATCTACCAATAAAGGATATAACAGTAGCATTGAGTAAATTACCTCAAAATAAAGATAGTGTTATTTATAAAAAAGAAATAACATACTTAACAAAGACAAACGAAAATGGGACATACAATTTAACAAATATTCCATCCAATACTTTTGAAATCTTAGCATTTAAAGATGAAAACAACAACAATCAAATTGATAAAAGTGAAAAAATAGGATTCTACAATGAAACTCTTAACACAGATAAAAATAACGAAGAAATAAACATAAAATTATTTAAACAACCTGATTATCAATCTGATAAACTAATTGATACGGTTTATAATAAAATAGGAATAATTAAATTTATCATATATGACCATATAAATGCAGAAATAGTTCCTTTAAACAATTCAGCACCAAATTATTACAAGAAAATAAAAGGTAATGAAAAATATGATACCATTCAATTTTACCTAGGTTTATCAAATGATTCTTTACCACAAAGATTTACACTTAAAAGAAATTTAATTAAAGATACTATTACAATTACAGGTAAAAGAATAAAGTCAAAAGATGTTGAAGAACAAACAATAAATATAACAGTACCTGAAAAACAAGGTGACTCCATACATATACAGTTTAAACAGCCTGTTACAGAATTTGCTTCAGAAAAACTTATTCTTAAACAGGACAGTATAATAATTCAAAACTTAGAGTGGAAAAAACTAGATCCATTCAATTACTATCTAAGTAAAAAACTAGAAGAAACTATAAATTATAGTTTAGAAATAAAAGATTCTGCAACAAAGAATATTTATAAAAAATACAGTAAAGGTCAAAATATAAAATTCACAATACCTAATCAAGAAGACTTTGGAACAATAAACATAATTAGTAATAGCACAAATAGTAATAATATTCTAATTCAAATAAAAGATAATAAAGATGTTATTTATAATGAGAAGCTTAATAAGGGAAATAATATACTAAAATACATAAAGCCAGGAACATATATATTAAGACTTGTAAATGATACCAATGCAAATAATAAATGGGACGACGGCAATATTGTTACTAGACAGCAGCCAGAATTAATAAAAATCCTAAATAACGAACTCAAAATAAAGGCAAACTGGGAAACTGAAATAATACTTACCAATGAAGAACTAACATTTGATTAGATAACTTTATACAGATGTATGACTAAAAAGGGTATGTAACGTGTTAATAAATTAATAACTAATCAACATTTACATTAAGAGTAGAAAATACAGTTACTAAAAATATTTTGAATGGGGAAAAAGATCATAAAACTCAACATTAACATTAGAAAAAACTTTTCCTCAATATACTCTAAAAGACAAAGAATATAGCCCACAAAAAAATATAACTATAAGAAATACAAAATAATACAAAGTTAAAAAAATGTTAATTAATATTTATAAGTACAAAATCAAATAATCAAAATAGAAAATATCAACCATATTAACATCTCTATTACTATTAGATTAAATAGATTATTATTTAAATACATATTATAATGTTCGTTGAAAAGTATTGCAGGTTGAACCAGCTAATAATACCTTTGAAGAAATTAAAACTGATGAATGAACGTCTGGAATCGATAAAGGATAAAATTGAAAGATTTGAAATCAAAGCTAAAGAACAGGTTGATCAATATAGACTTCAATTTTTATCTAAAAAGGGTGAATTAAATGACTTATTTGAGCAATTTAAAACCATCCCAAATGACCAAAAGAAGGACATTGGTCTCAAACTTAATAATATTAAAAAGCTTGCTCAGGAAAAGCTTGATGAAGCTTTATTAATATTTACCGAAAGCACAAATAAAAGTACCAATAATTTAGTTGATTTTACTTTACCAGCTGAGACAATTTTTAATGGAACAAGGCATCCTTTGAACCAAGTTGAAAATGAAATCATTACTATTTTTAAGAAATTAGGGTTTGTATACCATGAAGGTCCAGAAATTGAAGATGATTGGCACAATTTCTCTGCACTTAATTTTCCAAAAAATCATCCGGCTAGAGATATGCAGGACACATTTTTTATATCGGAGGATATTGCGCTGAGAACACATACAAGTTCAGTACAGGTAAGGTTAATGGAAAAGCAAAAACCACCAATTCGAGCAATTATGCCTGGTAGAGTTTATAGAAATGAAGCGATTTCGGCTAGAGCTAATTGTTTCTTTCATCAAATTGAAGGTATATTTATTGATGAAAATGTGAGTTTTGCTGATTTAAAGCAAACCTTATATTATTTTGTACAGGAATTATTTGGAAACGACGTAAATGTTAGGTTCAGACCTAGTTATTTTCCTTTTACTGAACCAAGTGCTGAAATGGATATAAGCTGTTTATTGTGCAAGGGAAAGGGTTGTAATGTGTGTAAATACACTGGTTGGTTAGAAATTTTAGGTTGTGGAATGATTGACCCTAATGTACTAAAATCAAGCAATATAGACCCAGAAAAATATTCAGGCTTTGCGTTCGGAATGGGTATTGAACGAATAGCAATGTTAAAATTTGAGGTAAAGGATTTGCGCACTTATTTTAACAATGACACTCGATTTTTAAAACAGTTTGAGAGTATTTAATTAAAAAAGAAATGAATAAAGGACCAATTAGTAATTTTATCGAATCGCATTATAAACATTTTAATGCTGCTGCATTAGTTGATGCTGCCAAAGGATATGAAACACATCTTTTAGAAGGTGGAAAAATGATGGTAACTTTAGCAGGAGCAATGAGCACAGCTGAGTTAGGAAAGTCATTAGCAGAAATGATTAGGCAAGATAAAATTGCCATTATTTCATGCACGGGAGCAAATTTGGAAGAGGATATTATGAACCTTGTGGCCCATTCTCATTATAAAAGAGTTCCAAACTATAGAGATTTAAGTCCGCAGGATGAATGGAACCTATTAGAAAATCATTTTAACAGGGTTACCGACACATGTATTCCTGAAGAGGAGGCTTTTAGAAGGCTTCAAAAACATATTCATAAAATATGGAAGGATGCTGATACTGCCGGAGAAAGATTTTTTCCGCATGAGTATATGTATAAAATACTATTAAGTGGTGAATTAGAGCAGTATTATGAAATTGATCCAAAGGACAGCTGGATGCTTGCTGCTGCAAAAAAGAATTTACCAATTGTAGTTCCTGGTTGGGAAGATTCTACCATGGGAAACATTTTTGCCTCATATGTGATTAAAAATGAGATAAAAGCAGTTACAATGAAATCAGGTATTGAATACATGGCATGGTTAGCTGATTGGTATGTTAAAAACTCAGAAGGAAAAGGCATAGGATTTTTCCAAATTGGAGGCGGAATAGCTGGAGATTTTCCTATTTGTGTGGTACCAATGCTATACCAAGACATGGAAATGGAAAATATTCCGTTTTGGAGTTATTTCTGTCAAATTAGTGACTCTACAACTTCCTATGGATCATATAGCGGAGCTGTACCAAACGAGAAAATTACTTGGGGAAAATTAGACATTCATACTCCAAAATTCATTGTAGAGAGCGATGCCACAATAGTTGCGCCGCTCATATTTGCTTGGATATTGGGTTGGTAAAAAATAAAAAAAAGGCGCCACAGGCGCCTTTTTCATTTCCTACTTTTCAAAATAGAAAAGGGGATATTCTCCGTGTTTTCCAGTATATTCAGGATTTTTCTCTTCCCAATTCCATATTAATTTTAACAACTGTTTTCCAAATAAAAATGGATGCAAATAAACCTTCATAAAGGGAACACTAACAACCCGCCAAACCGCTAATTTAAAAGGCATTGGCATATTTTGTTGAAAGTACTCATAAGGATGAGCATAAAAATAAAGCATTTTTTGAGGTTTATCTTTACCAGCAGCTTTTGCAAATAACGCCTTTATTCTGTGTTTAAAGAACTCAAAAGCCCTGAAAGGTAAAAGGGTTACATTCATTAAAATAGAGTGTTTATACCAATCATAAACAACTACACCTTTTCCGTTTTTTGCAAGAACTCGGTACATTTCAGTAATTGCATTAATTTGTTCATCTTTTGGAATATGATAAACAACATTTAAAGAAATGAAACCGTCTGCTATTCCGTCTTTAATGGGCAATTTTGTTAAGTCACACAACAAACAGATGGCCTTATCTCCTAATTTTTTCTTACATTCTTGCAAGCCTTGGAAAGATAAATCTGCACAAATTCTGTATTTATAATCATCTGAATACTGCAAATAATCTGTGAATTGTAAAGCACCAGAACCGGCATCTAGCATGTAGGTGCCACTATCATTTAGGTATCTTTTCACTCGCTTATGACAATCTTTTAAGTAATCTGCAGACATTGGTCTTAAATCTTCAAAAATGATGGCATCTTCATAATCACCTTCATCTTCTTTAGACCAGCCTCTGTCATTATAAAAGTTTTGAACCAATTTTTTATCTGCAATTAAACTCTCTCCAACAATTTTGCTATGGTCTGAAACAATTGCCAAATCAGAAAGTAAAACCACGATACCTTTAATTATTGGATAAACATATAAACCATCAACAGAAACAAGCGCCGTATCAATTGGGTAGTCTACTAATGTGCCGTTAAGGTGCCAAAGCGTTTGTTTGTTGCTTAATTCATTAAGTGTTGAAATTTCATTTGAAGCAAGTACACGTAAATCTTTACCAGTGATGGTGCACTTTAGGATATTAACCCATTCCATAAGTTAAGTAATTTGATATTTACGCAATTAATAGATAAATGAAGGAAATTCAAACAAACAATTGATAGCCAATAAATCTTAATACCCAAAAAACAAGTAATTATGATAAAATAGGCTAATGAAAAAGTCATATATCAAGTTATGCGCCTTTAAATGTTGAAACAGATCCTTTAGAAAATTTAGCCAAGCTCTTTTTAAAAAAGAAAGGGCCCCAATAAATACTGTTAAAAAATGTACAAACTAAGAAATGTAATCAGCCATTTCAATTTGCAGTCTAGCGGCTTCTTCGGCTGCTTTCAATGTAAAATCATGGGAATTAGAAGCGTAAATAATGCTTCTAGACGAATTAATTAACAAGCCAACACTTTGGTTCAAACCAAACTTAACAACATCTTTTAAGCTACCTCCTTGTGCACCTACACCAGGTACCAATAAAAAATGATTAGGTGCATATTTTCGAATTAATCGAAATTCTTCTGGTTTTGTGGCACCAACCACAAACATTAGGTTTTGGTTTGAACCTAATTTACAAGTGTTTTCAACTACATGTTCGAATAAAAACTTCTCTCCAATTTTTTGTTGTTCATAATCTGCACTACCAGGGTTGGAGGTTAATGCCAATACGATACCCCACTTTCCTTCATATTCAAAAAAGGGTGCTAAAGAATCATTTCCCATGTAAGGAGCAAGTGTAACAGCATCAGCGTTTAATGTTTCAAAAAATGCTTTGGCATATTGATTACTAGTATTTCCAATATCCCCTCTTTTCGCATCAGCAATTTTAAAGCACTGTTTTGGGATATAATCAAAGGTGCGTTTCATTGATTCCCAGCCAGAAGCTCCAGCCGCTTCAAAAAATGCTGTGTTAATTTTATAGGATACAGTGTAAGGTTCTGTAGCATCAATAATTGCTTTGTTAAAGGCGAAAATAGGATCAGGTTCAGCAAGTAGATGAGTTGGAATTTTGCTGATATCAGTATCTAAACCAACACACAAAAAGGATTTTTTCCTTTTTATTTCTGAAACCAAATATTCAAAAGAATACATAATTAAAATAGAAGATTAAATTCAAGGGCAAAGTTATGCATACTACCTAATTTATTATTGATAGGTAAGTTATTATTACCGGGCCAATCTCTTCCAAGGTTTATATTTCTAAGGCCACCCTTTAGGCAAATCTGAAAAGCAATATAATCTAATTGATATTGATAAGCTGTAACTAAGGACCAATCATTATTATTTAAGGGAATATTTCCTTCGGCAGGAAATGTGTTATTGTCTTGAAAAACAAGTTTATTTAGAGCATGACTAAATTGGGCTCCAGCACCAAATCTGTGCTGGCTTTTTGGACCAGGTTTAACCATAAGCATGACTGGAAAATCAAGGTATAAAAACTTAATAGCCCCAATATCTGGACTTGTTCCCTTAAAGTTTCCTCCCCTGAAGGTTATTAATAATTCATGCTGTAAGCTAATTGTTTTATTAAAATTAACTCTTCCAAAACCGCCACCTAAAACGCCTAGTCTGGCGCCTTTGTCTATGGGATAACTTCCATAAATTGCAGTAATGTTAAAACCCATTTTTATACCTAACCTATATCTTCCTTCATCAGAGGCTTTTACCCAAGGAATTGGTTGTTCTTCCACTTCTTCAGTAGAATCGGTTTGACCCAACAAGGTATTATTGAGAAAAAGCGAAATAAGTATTACAAATAGAATTCTCATTGATTGCACAAAACTATATCATGCAAACGGTTAATTGTTTAAAAAATTCTAAATATTAGCTTAAAGAAATTTACTTTAAGGTATATCGTTTTCTAACCACATCGTATGCTGTAAAGTATCCAACGGCCCCATTTGTGATATTTGTTGGCAAATTAGCTGGAGGAGTTTGAAAAGGTCCAGGAATATCTGGGCTAGTATTGTTATATTCATTGATAAAGCTATACATGTTTTTATCAATAGACCTAAAGATTGCTATAAAAACATCTCCGCTATTGTACCTAGAAAAAGGTAATTCAAATACATAAGGTTTATTTACAGGAGTTAAACTATTATCAAAGGTAATTTTATCAATGTTAAAAGAATCTTGGTTAATGATTTTACTATAAATTCCACTTACAAAATATGTATATTTTATTTGAGGTCTATCATCAAATCCAGCGTAGCTAACAGCCCAACCAGCAGGTAGTTGACCACCAAATTCAGCCTCTTTCCAAGTTTGGAAAATCGAGTCGACCCTGAACATTGGTTCCATATATGTTTGAGCAGTATAGATTTTGTTATCATATTCAACCAAAAGAGAATAAGTAGTATTTATTTGTCCTTTGAACCCAATAGGCCCTTTGTAAACCTTTAATGTATCATCAAAAACAAAAGGAATATTGTTTACTTTAACCGAGGCATTTTCTATAATTGGCGAAGCATCTGGGCTATAGTAATTTCTGCTAAGCGAGAGTTTAACATATGAGCTATCTGATTCATTTGTTACTTCTCCTTCTACTACAAGTAGTGGGGTTTCATTTGGAATATCTAAGTTTATTTTTTCGCTACATGAAAAAATAAAAAGCATTGAAATTGCTACGAGATATAGTTTGAATTTCATAAAATTTAGAATTTAAAATTATAAGTTACAGATGGAACAATTGTGAACAAGTACCATTTATTAATAATAGGGACACCTGTAAATTCTTCATTGGCATAGCTTAAAGTATAAGCATTTTTTCGACCATAAACATTGTAAATAGCAAATACCCAATCGCTTTCGTTTTTATAAATTCTTCCTGGTTTTTTCTTTCTTCCTAGTGTTAAAGAAACATCTGCTCTGTGATAGGCAGGAAATCTTGCATTATTTCTAGAACCATAATAAATGGAAGGTTGTTCGCCACCAAAAAGAGAGTATCGTTGGCTTGCTTGAGTAAAGGCCTCACCAGTAGCGAAAACAAAATTTCCAGAAATACTTACCCTTTCGCTAATTTTTTGATTAAGAACAAAGGTTAAATAGTGTGTTCTATCAAATCTAAAGTTATACCAATTGCCTTTATTGATATTATCCGCTCTTCTTTCGGATTTTGAAAGAGTATAACCCAACCAACCAGTGGTATTTCCACTTTGTTTTCTAGCAAAAAACTCGATTCCATATGAGCGACCTTCGCCCGCAACGATTTGGCCTTCTATTGCTTCATTGAATTGTATATCTGCACCTTCTCTTAACTCAATAGTGTTACTTAAAACTTTATAATAGCCTTCTGCAGAGAACTCAATTTTGTTATCTAAAAAGTTTCTAAAATACCCAACAGCAACTTGATCAGCAATTTGGGGTTTAATATAGTTATCACTTGGTGTCCAAAACTCTTGGCCTACACTAGCAGTAATGTTTTGTATCAAATGCATATATTGGTACATTCTGTTGTATGAGCCTTTTAAAGAGCTATTGTCATTGATTACATAGGTGTAATTTATCCTTGGTTCAAACCCAATAAAAGTATTATAAATCTCGTTTGAACCGTAATTGGTATAAGGGTTTAGTGGATCTTTAGCATTTTCTTTAATTTGACCATTTTCTATATAAGTAGGGTTACCTCCTACATAATTTATAGACCTGCCGCTTCCAATGTTAGAAAAAATTGAAATTCTGGCACCATATTCCAATGTTGAACGAGCACCAAATTTTGTAGAATGCGAGCCATAAATGTCTTGTTGCATAGCATTTTTGACTGGTAATGTTTGAGCTTCAACAATTGAAGTTGACTGGATTGGCTCAATTCTTCCAGGTAGGAACTCATACTTGTTAGCCTTAGCACCAAATTTAATAACATTTTTATTGTTTAAAAAATAGGTTCCATCAACTTTGATATTTACATCGTTTAAATAGTTTATACGACTAAAGCTTAGGTTTTCACCCAAATTGATATCGAAATTGTAATTATACCTTGAATAAACCAAACTTGTATTTACAAACAATTTGCTGCTAAAAATATGATTCCAACGCAATGTGCCTGTATAATTTCCCCACCCAAAGCCAAAAGCTTCATCCAAAGCTAGATCATCTCTTCCAAAGTAACCACTCAAATAAATTTTATCCTTGTCACTTATAGCATAATTGAGCTTTACATTTAAATCTCCAAAATAGGCAGTAACCTCAGATAATTGAGGAGAAAGCGGAAAAAACACATCAAAATAACTCCTTCTTCCACTTATTAGAAAAGAGGATTTATCTTTAATAATTGGAGCTTCAACGGTTAACCTACTAGAAAGTATTCCAATTCCGCCACTAGCGCCAAACTTCTTAGAGTTTCCATCTTTCATGTGAACATCTAGAACAGAGGCTAATCTGCCACCATATTGGGCAGGAATTCCTCCTTTGTAAAGTTCAAAATCTTTTATTGCATCTCCATTAAATGTAGAAAAGAAACCCAAAACGTGAGAAGGATTATACACTACAGCTTCGTCCAATAGCACAAGGTTATGGTCTATATTACCTCCTCTTACAATAAAATTAGTTGAACCATCTCCAGCGGCTTGAACACCAGGTAACAATTGAATTGCTTTGATGATGTCAACTTCACCTAGTAAAATTGGAATCTTTTTAACCTGCTTAACATCAATTTTTACGACACTCATTTTATTTTGAGTGACATTGTTATTGCTAATTTTGTCAGAATTTACAACAACTTCTTTTAAAGCCTTTTGTGACTCCTTTAGTTCAACATTTAGCTTAATGTTTTGGTTGATTACAAGCTCTTTTATTACACTTTCATACCCAACATAACTGATTTCGACTTTATAAGAGCCTGCTGGTAAACTTATAGAATAAAAACCATATGCATTGGTGGTAGTTCCTGTTTTTAGCTCTGCAATGGCAATAGAGGCACCAATTAATTCTTCCCCATTTTTAGCATCGGTTACTTCTCCGCTAATCGTAAAGTTTTTGGTTTGAGCCAAAATTGAATTTGGTAAAATTAACAACCAGGCAAAGCAAGTTGTAAGAAGTATTTTATGTAACATAATTGTAATAAATCCCGACAAAACTAACTAGCTATTAGTTCAAACAAAGTTTAAAGCGACAAAGCTTGTTACAGAGATGTTGAGTGGTAATTTTTTGTAGATGAAAGGGTTTGGTTCAACCCGAAACCTTAAGATTTGAACGCTTGACGCCATAACTGAAATAAACCACCAAGCCAACCACCAGCCAAATACTAAAGCCGATCCAATTGCTAAGCCCTAATTCGGTCATCAGGTAGAAATTACTTGTTAATCCAAGCACCGGAATAAGCGAGTAATTTCTTTTATAGCTGAGGAAGGTAATAACGATGCTGAGCATAAGAAAGCCAAAAACAGGAATATTATGCCACCAATCTTGAAGGGTAAATAGGTTTTGAATAAAATTGGGATTTAGGAGGACAGTTGAGAAAGCGCCAACCATAAAAATTGCGGGAACCCAGTATTTACCATTGATATAAGGTACACGGAAACCCGTATGGAATTCACTTTTATGACTTTCCATTACAATTACAGCAGCATTTACTAGTACAAAGGCAAATAAGGTTCCTATACTAGAAAGGTCGGTAACTTCCTTTAAATTCATAAACAAGGCAGGAACAGCTACCATAATTCCAGTTATGATTGTTGCAAACCAAGGTGTTTTGTAACGAGGATGAATGGCTGAGAATTTTTTAGGTAGAAGTCCATCCCTGCTCATAGTCATCCAAATACGGGGTTGGCCATTTTGGAATACTAAAAGTACGCTAGCCATTGCAATTACAGCACTAACGGCTACAATTCCTTGCATCCAAGGAAGGTTAACCTTTTCAAATACAAAAGCTAAAGGGTCTCCAACTCCAAGTTCTTGGTAGTTGACCATACCTGTGAGCACAATGGCAATAAGAATATATAAAACGGTACAAATGATCAGAGAGGCAATCATGCTTTTTGGCAAGTCTTTTTTAGGATTTTTGCATTCTTCGGCAGTTGTCGCAAGGGCATCAAAGCCAACATAGGCAAAGAATACAGAAGATACACCTTTTAATACTCCTGTTAAACCATTAGGGGCAAACGGGCTCCAATTTTCTGGGTTTACGTAAAAAGCGCCAACAACAATTACAAGGGCCACAACAATTAGCTTAAGCCCCACCATGATATTGCTGGCGTTTTTAGTTTCCTTAACTCCTCTAAAAATTAACCATGTTATGGCAATAACAATGGCAAGTGCAGGCAAATCTAAAATTAGTTTAAACCCTAAAATTTCTGGGGCTAATGCCCAGGCATTGCTTGCTTCAAGAAGGTTAGTGGAAATTTCTTGGTGATTTGCCAATAATGCGGCAGCTTCTTTGCTGCCATTGAATGCGCTTAAGTAATCCATGCTAAAATAGGATGGAATCTGAACTCCTAATCCGGAGAGCAGGCCTGTAAAATAGTCGCTCCAACTTATTGCAACCACAATATTTCCAATGGCGTATTCTACAATTAGAGCCCATCCAATGATCCAAGCTATAAGTTCTCCGAAAGCTGCATATGCGTAGGTATAAGCAGAGCCACTTATGGGAATTACAGAAGCAAATTCTGCATAACATAAAGCAGAAAACCCACATGCAATGGCAGTAAAAACAAAAAGGGTAATTACTGCTGGTCCACCATGAAAACTTGCATTGCCAATGGTTGAAAAAATTCCAGCACCAATGATTGCTGCAATTCCCATGGCAGTTAGGTCTTTAAAACCTAAGGTTCTGTGAAGTGCACCACCACTTTCTGAGAGCGCTGCATGGTCGCGTTGTATATCAGCAATAGTTTTTTTTCTGAAGAGGGATTTGAAGTTCACCGTTTATGTTTTAGAAAATCAAACCTAAAGGATACATATTGCAATTGCAAGTTTGATACTAGAAGAGGTTTTGCTCAATATAATCGATAAGAGCATGAATACACTTAATGTGAATTTCTTGCGCTCTATCGGCATATTGGCTAAATGGTGCACGAATTTCTACATCACATAATCCAGCCATTTTACCGCCGTCTTTGCCGGTTAGGCCAATTATTTTTATGTTGAGTTCTTTGGCAACTTCCATTGCTTTGAGTACATTTTTGCTGTTTCCGCTGGTTGAGATGGCAAGCAGCACATCCCCTGAACGCCCAACAGCTTGAAGGTAACGGCTAAAAATGAAATCATAGCCGTAATCATTTCCAACACACGCAATATGACTGGCATCGCTCATTGAAATTGCACCAATTGCAGGTCTATCATTGCGGTATTTACCGGTTAATTCCTCGGCAAAATGCATGGCATCGCACATGCTTCCGCCATTGCCGCAACTTAGGATTTTACCACCATTTTTTAGTGATTCGACCATGATTTTTCCTACAGCTTCTATTTTTTCGAAATTAGTTTCGTCGGATAAGAAGTTGTTTAAAACACCTTGTGCTTCGATAAAATGTTGTTTAATACTCATGGATTGGAGCTTTTAAATGCAGCTTTTCCAGCGTCTAGAAATTTTACAAAGTTTTGGATATTTAGGTCATAGGCTGTTGGTTCAACCAAAACCTTTTCGTTGGCATCTATTAAAACATAGAAGGGCTGCGCGTTTGCATTGTATTTAGAAATTTGCAAGTCTGCATTTTGTTTACCTATTGTTTTTTTCTGCTTATTATCTCTCGTGCTTGTATACCATTCTGAGGCCGGCAATTCTGTTTTGTCATCTACGTATAATGCTAATATCACATAGTCTTCTTGTAATCTTTTAAGAACAGCAGGGTCGCTCCAAACGTTTGCTTCCATTTCGCGACAGTTTACACAACCATGGCCTGTGAAATCAATAAAGATTGGTTTGTTTACCTTTTTGGCGTAAGCAAGGGCTTGTTTATAATCAAAGAATCCATTTAAGTCATGCGGCAAATGAAATAATTCTTTAAAGCGCACTTCACCAAGATCATCTGAGTTATATTTACTATTAGATTTTGCATTGCCTTTACTTAGGTCAAATTCTAAAGTTTCTTGCGGAGGAAGGTAACCACTAAGGGCTTTAAGTGGCGCACCAAACAAGCCTGGAAACAAATATAATACAAAAGTAAAGGTAGCAATAGCCATAAAAAGCCTTGGCACACTAATAGATGTTGCTTCATCATCATGGGCAAACCTTAATTTTCCGAGTAAGTACAAACCAAGTAGGAAGAAAACAACAATCCAAATGGCAATATAAACTTCTCTATCTAACAAACCCCAGTGGTAGGTTTGGTCTGGGATAGAAAGGAACTTAAATGCAAGTGCAAGTTCTAGAAAGCCTAGAACAACTTTTACAGAATTAAGCCAGCCACCAGATTTTGGAAGGTTTTGCAACCAATTTGGAAAGATTGCAAAAATTGTAAAAGGAGCAGCTAAGCCAGCCCCAAAAGCCGCCATACCTAAGGCTGGTTTTAAGAATTGTCCGCCAACCGCTTCAATTAATAGAGAACCAACAATTGGTCCTGTGCAACTAAATGAAACAAGCACAAGGGTGAAAGCCATAAAGAAAACACCAAGAAATGAGCCCATCGAGCTTTTACTATCCACTTGGTTTACAAATTGGTGGGGCAAGGTAATTTCAAACATCCCTAAAAAGCTAGCTGCAAAAACTATGAAAATAACAAAGAAAAGCATGTTAGGTAGCCAATGTGTGCTAAGGGCATTTCCAAAATCTTCTCCTAATCCAAATACGCCAAAAACAAGGCCTAAAGATGCATAAATACCAACTATACTAAGTCCAAAACCAAATGCGCGCTTAAGTGCAAGACTTCTGGTTTCGCTACGTTTGGTAAAAAAGGTTACAGTCATTGGAAGCATAGGAAATACACATGGAGTGACAACTGCAACTAAACCACCTAAAAAGGCAAAAAGTAAGAATCCCCAAAGAGAGCTTTCGTTACCACCACTTACAGAATTTTTGTTTGTAATGTTTTTCTCAAAAGTGGTATCAATAACATTGAGGTTGGTATCTGTTTTTACTGCTTCTGCGGCAATATTAGCAGTATCTGCTTTAGCTGGAACGGCAACTTCAGTCTTTGCGTTGTTAGGATTATCAATTACTTTTATGTTTTTAAATATTAAGTCATCTTCAAACAACACACACATGCCAGTAATTTGAGAGCATTCTTGGAATTCGAGCGCCACTTTAATCACTGGATTTGCCTTTAGGATTTTAACCTTTTGTCTAAATTCTGCTTTACCCGTGAACGTAGAAACCTCACCTTCAAATACTTCGTCGTAATGTTTGTGATTTCCTATTGGTTTAAGTTTACCAACTAATTGGTAGCTTGGGTGTTTTTCAAAATCGAACAGCGCAACTACTGGTCCAACAGATTCGCTAAAATCTGAGGAATACATATACCAGTCTTTTTGAATTTTACTGGTGAAAATGAGTTCAATTTCTTCTCCAATGGAAACTTCTTGCTTGGAGGTTTTAAGCTCCCAAGTTGGTTTTTGTTGGAGTTGTGCTTTTAGAAACAAGGGATAAAGCCCAAGCAATAAAAACGAAATTAGTAAGTTTTTTATACGAAACATAATATGCATAACGGTTAAGTGTAGAATAAAAACACCATTCCTGACTTTAAATTTTCCTAAAAGTTGTAAGGAACAAATTTATACATAATGAGGATTAAAGCAATAGAGCTCATTTAATCTCCATTTATCTAAGCTAAAGTAAGAATTGAGGATTATTTTGGAGCAGCAATTGTTTGAATTAAAATATTTTGAAGAGAATCGCCCTTTTGCAAATTGTAGGCTATTAAGTATAACTTTGCATTTGCAATTGTGTTAAGGCTTTTCGGTTTGAACCAATAGTCCCCTTTTTGGTAAGTTCCAGGAGTTTCGTTACAAAATTGCAATAGATATTTTTGTTCCCAAAAGATGGTTTTACCTGTAATAGTATCCTTTGCAAAAATGGCTATTTCGGTTCTAAGTTCATGTGGAAAGTTATGATAAAGCGACAGACGAAGTTCATCACCATTTTCAAACCCAACAAAATTAAAGGCATTTGAAGCCATTAATGTATCTGAAATATTCCCTGCAGATTTGAAATTTGGAATGCTTAAAACCTGAGTAACAGTTGTACTAGGTTCACCACATTTTTGTTTCCAAACCCAACCTTTATAAGGACTTGAGGTTCTTAAAAAAACTTGCCAATACTTTTCTTTGTTCATTTGGTCCCAATGCAAAATGTACTCTTGGTGTTGCCAAGTTTGGATTAAGTTTAGTACAATTGATAGGGCAATTATTAAACCTAAAACCAATTTAGACAGCCACCTAGTTTTAAAGTGTATCAAGGAAACAGGTAAAACTAAAATGGGGAGATAGTCTAAATATACGCGTTGGCCGTAAGAACCTCCATAGAACCAGCTCCACCAACAACTGAAAACATAAGAAATAGCCAAAAAGTAGAGAATATAGTAAGTTATGAAATATTTGTTTTTTTTAACCCCAGCCCAAATTGTGAGCAGTTGAAAGAGGAGGAGCAAAGGAGTATAAATATAAAGGCCTTTTTGATAGCTGAACCAAGCGTTTATAAGTTGGGGGTTATCAAAGTAAAAGCTTTCATTTTGATAACTGTATACAATGAGATTACCAGTTTGTAAATACCATAAAAAACATTGCAGAAATAGGGTAAAACCAAAGATAACAAGGGCAATTAAAAGCAACTTCCAAGATTTAAATATGTTTCTAAATAGAACAGTTAAATTGTTGGCATTGCCTACTAATAGAGGGATTGAAAAAACCACTAAGAAATTTATAGGTCTTAAAAGGATTATTACTCCCATTAAAAGACCCATTAGAAGTATAAATTTTGATTTGTTTTGGTAGAAGAAGGATATCGTAGAATAACAGAAAAGAGAAACAGCTGTAAAGGAAAAAACATGGCTAAATCCTGCATCAAACCACGCGTAGTGGGTAAATGGAGTAGCAAATAGGATGGAAAGCTGAACAAGAAAAATCAAATTACTTTCTACATTTAACTGAATAAGCGTTTTCCGAAGGAAAACGAGACCGATGATCAACCAGAATATTGAGGCAAATAAGACCATAACTTGATAGGGTAACTCATAACCTGAATCAACATAACCAAGAACTTGTCTTACCAATTGAAGCGGTAAATAAAAAGGAAGTATAAACACAGCAGTTCCACAGGAGTATTTATTTACCCTAAGATTGCCAAGATTATTGTAAGCGTAATTTTGATCTATTCTGGAATAAATTAAAGGATGTGTATTTCTTGGTTTATCTACCCTATTGATATCTTTATGAAGAAAAATTGAAGGCAGGTAATCGTAGTATCCATAAGCATCTGCATGAATAAAATCTTTGCGACTAGTAAATCCCCACAACATAATGAAAACAAAGGCCAGCATTAAAGCTAGTTCTTTAATAAAATGATTAAAGTGTTTTAATGCCATATTGAGCAAATATATTTATTTTAAGAAATTTAGGTTTGCTTATAAAACTATACAGCTCATATTTTTTGTTAGAAAATGCTTATGGTTGGCCTTATTTAGAGCACTACTTTTGTCAGTTGAGATGAAGAAAAAACTGCTGAACCTATTTTGCTGCATTATTCCATTGGCAATGTTGGCTCAAACCGACACCTTTCCGGTTAAAGTGCCTAGTATGCCAAAGCAAACCGTAGATCAATATATAGAGAAATACAGTGCTATTGCAGTGGATGAAATGTACAGAAGCAAGATTCCTGCAAGTATTACGCTGGCTCAAGGAATATTAGAAAGTGGCAATGGAAACAGCCGGTTAGCTGTTGAAGGCAATAATCATTTTGGTATTAAGTGCAAAAAAACCTGGACGGGTAAAACCATCTTTGAAGACGATGATGCCTTGCAAGAGTGCTTTAGAAAGTACGATGCAGCCATAGATAGCTACCGAGACCATTCAGATTTTTTAATGAATAATCCTCGGTATGCATTTTTGTTTGATTTAGATAAAACAGATTATAAGGGTTGGGCTTATGGACTTAAAAAGGCAGGCTATGCCACTAACCCGCAGTATGCAGAGTTGCTTATAACTTTTATTGATAAGCATAAGCTTCATAAGTTTGATGGTATAAAGTTAAGTGAAGAAGAAGATAAAGAGCTAAAAAATGATAAGGAGGAGTTAATAAAAAGTCGTGGTAAGGAAATTCACAATAATGGTGTAATTGGCGTAATAGCCAATGCAAATGAGAGTTATGCTCAAATTGCCATGAATTATGATTTGAAGGTTTATCAATTATATAGATTTAATGATTTAGAAAAAGATGCTGTTTGTAAGGAAGGAGATACAGTTTATTTAAAAACTAAAAGAAATAAGTCGGATAGCCTTTATCATTTGGTTACAGGCGCTGAAACACTACATTGGATAAGCCAAAGATATGCGGTAAAGCTTGACAAACTTTTAGAAAGGAATCAGCTGTTGAGCGGGCAACAACCTGCGGTAGGAGAATTGATTTATTTGAAAACCAAACGTGATAATGCGCCTAAATTGGTTTCAATTGACACCCTAAAGGTTAAATCAAAAGTTGATACTATAATTATTGATATTGCTGAACCAAAGCCTATAGACACAACTTATGACAACAAGGTTTACGACAATATTCAGCAAAACATAGAAACAAGTAAAACAGTTGAAACCGTTACATCATTGGACAGTATTCAGGATTTCAAGGAAAATTTAAGTTTTTTTCATACCGTTCAAAGGGGAGAAACTTTATATAGCATTGGTAAAAAATATGGGATTCGAGTAGATGCAATCATGTATTTAAATCTATTGACATCGGATGCAATTGAGGCGGGTCAGCGTTTAATTATTAACCCAGCAATTTCTAATGCCGATACCAAGGAACCACAAAGTACACCGGGCGTTCATATCGTTAGACAAGGAGAGACATTATTTAAAATTGCCAAGACGTATGGCTTAAGTATTCAAGATATTAAAGCAACAAATAACTTGGAAAATGAGGTGGTTTTTATCGGTCAGCGATTGGTTATTGTAAAGCAATCAAAAAAATAAATCAGACAAAAGCTTGGATTGCAACCAAATTGGATTTTTTTACATCAAATATTTTATTAAACTTGTAATTCTGATTGAGTAGATTAATCAAAAAATAAATTGTATGAAAAAAGTTATACTAATAGTTGCCGTTTTATTCCTTGCAGTTGGCTTAAAAGCCCAGACTAGGTTTGGTTTTGGTCAGATTGACTATGATAACTGGAATGTAAATGACCCTAAGGCACATTTGTTATTATTGGTATGGCCACAAAATAATGACACACTAGATTTTGAGGTTGGAGCAGATATTTTTGTAATTGATGGAACTGCTAAGGCTGGTATAGATTTTAATATGAGTACCTCGAAGTGGACTTTCCCTATTGGTACCAATATATTTGATTCCTCAAATCGCAAAAAAATTGCTTATAATTTTGTTCCCAATACCACTTTTTGGGGAAAGAAAGATTTCACGATTAAATTAGGCAACTTACAAGGTGTTACAAGTGCTGATTTATTGAATGGACAGGATTTACTTCGTGTAATTATTGATTATGATGGAACTGGAATTGGATTGCCAAAGCTAAGCGTTCATGACTACAGATTATATCCAATTCCTGCTAGCACCATGTTATACATTGGAGGGGTAAATCCAACTGCCTACAAAATTTACGACCTAAGCGGAAGATTAGCCCAAGAAGGTGGAATTTTACAAAGCAGTATTGATGTGAGTAATTTGGGAAATGGCCTTTATGTATTATATGCTCAAACAGATAAGGGCATGATTGTACAGAAGTTTCTTAAAGACTAGATTGAAAAAAACTTGGTATGTATTCGACTTTGACAGCACCTTTACGCAAGTTGAGGCGATGGAGGAGTTGGCAGCCATTAGCTTAGAAAATGACCCAGAGCGGGACATTTTAATAGAAAAAATAAAGCAACTTACAGAACTTGCCATGGAAGGCAAAATGCCTTTTGGGAAATCATTAAAGGCAAGGATTGCACTGCTTTCAGCAAAGAAGTATCATTTAAACTTATTGGTGAATAGACTTAGGAAGCGCGTAAGCGCTTCATTTGTTAGAAACAAACAGTTTTTCAAAACACACAAAGGAAACGTCTTAATAATTTCTGGAGGTTTTAAGGAATTTATTGATCCTATCGTAAAAACCTATCACATTGATGCTGATTGCATATATGCCAATACATTTATATACGATAAGAAAAACAATATCATTGGGGCAGATGAAACCAATTTATTGGCCCAAGCCCAAGGAAAAGTTAAATTACTTAAGCAGCTCAAATTAAGCGGAAACGTAATTATGATTGGAGATGGCTTTACAGATTTGGAGGTTTTTGAATCGGGTATGGCCAATGAATTTTATGCTTATACCGAAAATGTAAGCCGGCCAAGTGTGATTACAAAGTCTAGAAAAGTGGCGCCAAGTTTAGATGAAATTCTATTTAAACAGCATTTACCCATGTCTATTTCTTATCCAAAATCGCGCATTAGTGCTTTATTGGTGGGCAAATTAACTTGGCAAGCAGAAGTATATTTTAAAAGAGAAGGTTATCAGGTAGAGAAGTATGATTTGTTATCGCAATTGAAAAGTAGCCCAAAGGGTGGCTCTGTGAATATTGTTTTGTTTGAACCAGAATTAGATAAAAGGGGCACAGTGAGTTCGTTTATTCTTGAACCTAAAAACAAGGTATTAGCGGCCGGAATTTGGGGCGAGTCGGTTCAAACCGAAACCAACCTTAAGTTTGCAAAAGCAGGAATAGGATTTTTTAGCAGCAGTTATGCGCATACTCGAAGTGTTGCCGAATTGGCCTTATTATATTTATTACAATTTTCGAGGCAAAAGCAACAAGAATTATTTGGTAAAAAGCTTGGTATTATTGGGTATGGACACAGTGGCTCCTTGTTATCCGTAATGGCAGCTCATTTGGGTTTGGAGGTTTATTATTATGATATTGACCACAAACCAGCCATTGGGAATGCTAAGCAAGTTAGAACATTAAGTGATTTATTGCGCAAGTGTGAGTTGGTAGTAGTGGTTGCGGGCCGTCGTTTTATTGGGCAACTAAACATTGGCCCTAAGGAATTGAATTTATTGCCTAAAGAAAGCATTTTAATTCATTTGGGATACGATGCTTGCATTGATTTTTTGGCGGTAAAAGACATGCTTAAAGCTGGCAGGCTTTCTGGTTTTTATGCAGATGTTTTAGAAGAGAAGAATTTCGCCATTTTAAAAGAAAGTGAATTAGTAAAAGTTGGATATAGAGAAAGGTTAAAGACACAACAAACGCAGGCAAATATTGCAGCATCGTTAAGCGAATATTTGTTAGAATATATCAATACTGGCGCCACTAGCGGGAGTTTAAACTTACCCTTAGTTCATTTGCCAAGCATGCATCAACTGCATAGGTTTATTCATATTCACGAAAATAAACCAGGGGTTTTAGCTCAAATAAACCATATTTTGGCCTCCTACAGCATTAACGTGTTGGGTCAATATTTAAAAACAACCGATACTATTGGATATGTAATTACAGATGTAAGTAAAGCCTATCCACCAAAAGCAATTGAAGATTTAAAAGGAATAGCCGAGACCTTACGATTTAGAGTTTTGTATTAACTGCGTTGCATTAAAGCTTCATACATAATGATGCCTGCTGCCACAGATACATTTAGCGAGCTAACACCAAAATTCATTGGAATTTGCGCCAATGCCGAGCATTTTTTAATTAATTCTATACTTATACCTGTTTCTTCTCCACCCATGATAATGGCTAAAGGTCCTGTTAAATCGGTTTGGCTAATTGAATCTTTGGCTTTTTCTGTACAAGCCACAGTTGTAAAGCCAGATTGATTTAAATATTCAAGCGTAGTTTTAAGGTGTTTTT
This sequence comes from Bacteroidota bacterium, assembly GCA_027488905.1. Classification (GTDB taxonomy): domain Bacteria; phylum Bacteroidota; class Bacteroidia; order UKL13-3; family UKL13-3; genus B1. The sequence goes on along the minus strand of JAIYAT010000039.1, from coordinate 13,580 downwards.
CTCTGCAAACGGGCAGTTTATGTAAAGCACCTGCCGATGTTTTGATGGCATCCTCATTCACAGGTGCTGTATCTGTGAGAGGAACTACAAGTGCATGTACGCCTGCACACAAGGCGGTTCTCGCAATGGCACCAAGGTTTCTAACATCTTTAACACCATCTAAGATTAGAATAAAAGGGGTTTCACCTTGTTCGAAAAGCGAAGGAATAATTTGTTCTAAACTATGATAAGAAATGGGGGATGAAAAAGCCATAACCCCTTGGTGATTCTTATCTTTTAAGTTAAAAAACTTTTCTTTTGGTACGGTTTGAACCGGAACCTGCGCTCCACGAGCTGCTTTAAGCAATTCGTCGAGCGCAGGGTTAAAAATGCCTTTCATGACTTGGATTTTGATAAGGTCTTTACCAGCATCCAAGGCTTCTTTAACGGCATGGGTTCCGTAGATAATATTTTCTTTCATTCTTACAATCCAACTTGCAGCGTATCGATGCGTTTTCTAAAATCTGCTGCTAATTCGGTTTGTTTGTGAAAATCAACTACTTGCCAGATATAATTTAGTATTTGAACATTGTCTTCCAAATCTTGGCGCACGCTATTTTTCTTTCCTTTAAATGAGAGGAAATATTTAGCATTTTCTTCATGAATTCTTAGTAATTCCTTGGCTAAGGTATTCGCCTTTTCAGTAGCGCCAGCTTGGTAATAACCTTCCAAAATACGCACTACAAAAACATCGTAGGCCACTTGCTTATGCGGCATCACTTGTAAACAATAGTCCAATACTTTTACAGCAGAATCTTTTCTACCTTCTAGGGTGAGTTGCTCACTTAAACGGTAGAAAATATTTCTAAAGTTCTTAGTTTGTCTTAGAATAGTTTCATCAAGATAAACATTGTCTTCAGCCATATTTCCCCATTTAAACTTCTCCATTATGTTCTTGTAAAGAATGTTTGAGTTGATTCTACCAGTAGTACCATCTCTTTGAACCTCGCTTGTAATAGGCACCAATCTGTAGGTTAAACCTTCTAGTTGGAAGTATTTGGTTAGGTTAAGATAAACATCATTACCTGTGGTTATAGCCCAATAAATAGGTCTGGTATTGATATTAGATGCTATAATGTCTAATAATATCAAATCAGCTTTTAGGAGGTTATTATTTCCAATTTCCCAACGAATGGTATCTACCATGAATTGTTCGTCTTCTGGTTGAACCACACCATTTTTTAAACATTCTTGACGATTTACAATTAAGCTAAACTTTTTTGTTGGGTAATATCTAAGTGCATCACCACCTTGTGTAGCCACTGTACCCATTGGGTCAGCATCATCATTAATAAAGGCCAGAATATTCTTTAATGGATAATAATCTTGCGTATTGATACCATATCTTCTAGCAAGTTCTGGATTTTCGAAGAAAACCACATAATCCCTTGTTCCTTGCTTATATTTTTCTGGTGTCATGCTAAATTCTACTGGTTTGCTGTCGTAAGCTTGGCGTTTAAGTCCATCTGCATACCAGTCTGTGTTTAGTAAGCTCATATTAATTACGCGCACATCACTTCTAATATTTTCTACGTTTTGGGCATACCAAAGCGGATAGGTATCATTATCACCATTTGTAAATAGAATGGCATCTTTAGCACATGAGTTTAGATAGTCTTCTGCAAATGCCAAAGCAGTAAAGCGGTTACTTCTGTTATGGTCATCCCAATTTTGCTGGCCCATTAATACAGGAACAGCTGCTAAACTAATTACAGTTGCGCCAACAGCAGCGGTGTTTTTATTGATTTTCTTACTCAACCAATCAACCAATCCTAAAACACCTAGACCAATCCAAATCATAAAGGTTTGGTATGAACCTACGTAAGCATAATCCCTTTCTCTAGGCTGATGTGCCGGGAAGTTTAGGTAAAGAATAATGAAAAAACCCGTGAAGAGGAATAAAGTTGAAACAATGATTGCATCTTCCTTTGATTTCTTGAAATGGTACACTAAACCAATAATTCCTAAAATTAAGGGTAAGAAGAAATAGGTGTTTTTGGCTTTATTGTTTGCCATTGTTTCTGGCATATTCTTTTGAGGACCTAAGCGCCATTCATCAATAAAGTTAACGCCACTGATCCAATTTCCTCTAGTAAGTTCACCATAACCTTGCTCATCATTTTGTCTTCCAATGAAATTCCAGAAGAAATAGCGCCAATACATGAAACCCAATTGGTAGCTAAGCATAAAGTCGATATTTTTTCCAAAGCTAACTTTGTTTTTACCTTCAGGAATTTTTTCCCAATCTCTATATGCTCTTACGTAATCAGCTCTATCCGCCCACATACGCGGTAGGATTGTACAATCTTTTGGGTCGTAAACTGCCTTCTTTTTTGTACCTGCTTCAACATATTTTCCATCAAAACCTTTGGCATATTGCATGTCACCATCATCATATCTAATGGGTCTAGCATAGAAATACTGACCATAAAGAAGTGGATTTTCACCGTATTGTTCGCGGTTTAAGTAACTTAATAAAGAGAAAGGTTGTTCAGGGTCGTTCATGTCAATTGGTGGATTTGCCAAAGAACGAATGATAATCATTGCGTAAGAAGAGTAGCCAACAATTACGAAGCTGATAGAAAGCACAATAAGATTGATTACATCCATGGCTGCTTTCTTTTTGAACACAAAGAAATAAATAGCGCCAGTCATTGCTCCCCAAAGTATTAATGAACTAAAGTGAAAGTTAATGACCAAATTGCTTATGAACATAATACCATATGCAGCAATTGCTACATAAAGGCTAATGGCACTTTTGGTATGTGTATAATGTAAGAAAGAAGCAAAAAGTGTAATTAATAATAAAATTAAGAGCAGAGCGCCCGAGTTAAAGCTTAATCCCAAAGAGTTTACAGCAAAGTAATCTAATTTAGTAGCAATGCCTGGTAAGCCTGGGATTAATCCAAATTGAACAATTCCAATAGCTAAAATAGCTACAGCAGAAGCTCCAAGAAAACCGTTTCGGGTGTATTTGTATTTTTTAAAGTAATAAACGTAAACTATCGCAGGGATAACAAGTAAGTTTAACAAATGGACGCCAATAGCTAAACCAATAAGATAGGCAATAAGCACTAACCACTTGCTTGCATCCTTTTCATGTGCAACGTTTTCCCACTTTAGAATGCACCAAAAAGTTAGGGTTGTAAAGAAACTTGAAGAGGCATATACCTCTGCTTCAACAGCCGAAAACCAAAAGGTATCTGAAAAGTTAAGCGTTAAAGCACCAACCGCTCCTGCGCCCATGATGGAAACTGTATTCCAGAATTCAAGTTCTTTGCCATCTTTATTTAAAATCTTCTTTGCAAGGTGAGTGATGGTCCAAAACATAAACATTACAGTGAGTGCGCTGGTTACTGCAGAGACCATGTTTACCCAAAAGGCAACTTTACTAGGGTCTGAGGCCATCAAACTAAAAACTCTTCCTATCATCAAGAAGAGCGGCGCTCCAGGAGGGTGACAGATTTGCAAACGATAGGAAGCAGAGATAAATTCTCCACAATCCCAGAAGCTTACAGTTGGCTCAAGGGTGAGCGTGTAGGTGACTAAAGATACTGCAAAAAGCAGCCATCCGAGTACACTGTTTAACAGGTTATATTTGTTCATGCGTTCAAAATAATTATGCGCTATTAACGAAGAAAGGCAAACATAAATGATTTCTCCTAAATTTGCGGAGGTTTTGATAGGAGAAAAAGATTAGTGTCACATACAGTAGTAATAATTGGTGGAGGGGCAGCAGGGTATTTTGCTGCCATCCAATGCGCAGAAACAAACAAGTTAGCCAAGGTTATCTTGTTGGAAAAGAGCGCAAAAGTGTTGCAAAAGGTAAAAGTTTCTGGAGGTGGGAGATGCAATGTAACGCATGCTTGTTTTGATTTAAAACAATTAGCAAAAAATTATCCGCGAGGAGAAAAGCATTTAAAATCTGCTTTTTCTCGATTTTTTACCCAAGATACAGTGAATTGGTTTGAACAAAGAAAGGTAAAACTAAAGGCAGAGGCTGATGGTAGGATGTTTCCAATTACGGATGACTCGCAAACTATTATTGATTGTTTGCAAAAAGAAGTTTCTAGGTTAGGAATTGAGGTTAGACTAGAAACAGCTGTAAAACGTATAGCGCCAAGTTTTCATGGAGGATTTGATTTATATTTATCAAATGACCAAAAGCTAGTCTGTAACCGAGTTATTATTGCCAGTGGTGGTTCTCCTAAAGCAGAAGGCTTGGATTGGGTAAAAGATTTGGGAGTAAGAATTGAAACACCTGTTCCGTCTTTGTTTACTTTTAATATTCCAAACTCAGAATTATTAGCGCTACAAGGGATTGCAGTTAATCCGGTGAGGGTTAGAGTTGTTGATACCAAGCTTGAGAATTGTGGACCTATGTTAATTACCCATTGGGGTTTAAGCGGACCTGCAGTTTTAAAATTGTCCTCATTAGGTGCAAGGTATTTTGCAGAAAAAGAGTATAAATTTCAGGCACAAATTAGTTGGCTAGAAAATAAAAAGGAGGATGCTGTTCGTCAAGAATTGTTTAATTTAAAGGCAGCCAACCCTTCTAAGCAGGTTAGTAGTCTTTTCCCATTTTTGCTCCCAAAACGTTTAAACACCTATATTTTGGAGCGCTCCGGAATTAATGAAAAGCTAAATTGGGGTGAGGTAAGCAAAGAAAATTTAAATCAATTGATTCAAAACCTACTTTATGATACCTACGAAGTTTCTGGAAAAACTACTTTTAAGGAAGAATTTGTTACCTGTGGCGGTGTGAACCTAGATGATATTGATTTTAAAACCATGGAGTTTAAACGTATGCGTGGCTTACATTTCGCAGGTGAGGTTTTAGATATTGATGGAATTACAGGCGGTTTTAATTTTCAAGCCGCTTGGACAACAGGTTTTATTGCAGGTCAGGCTGCTGCAGCTGAGCTAAGTTAAGTTTTTCTAGGAAGGCTATCATAGATTTTGAATCTTGTGTGCCTATCAGAAATTTCTTTCCACTTTTTAAAATCAATTGCAAGCCTTCATTGCCCCTGATAGTATAAGCTTTCTCACCAGCGAAATTGAACCGGATTCCCCATCCTCCAAATTCTTTAATGGCCTTATACTTTCGTACCTGAATGTACTGTAGTTCTTCCCATTTCACATAATAATAAACGCGTTGGAAAGGAAAGAATCTTAAGGTAATTCCATGTTCATCCATTCTTGTTTCAAGATTTGTGAAATACAATAGAACAGAAATGATTGAAACTAAAGTAATACTTATTAATAGTCCATAACGCTCAGTTGGATCAGCCTTACCAGATAAAATGCCGTAAGCAATTGCTAAAACTGTAATCAGGAGCATGGTCCAAATCCACCATTGGTTAAATTTTTGTTTCTCGTAGAACATAATTGGGTACAAAAGTGTAAAAAAGCACGGAGAATTTATTTGTTTAATTAAGGTTAGACACATAATACATCAAACTTATTCAAGTTAATTTGCTGTATTTTGTAAGTTTGAAGTCAGATTATTTACTAAATAATATTATGGGAGTGGAAAAGAAGAGAGTTTTGGTTACTGCGGCCTTGCCCTATGCAAATGGTCCAGTGCATATTGGCCATTTGGCTGGATGTTATTTGCCAGCGGATATTTATGTTAGGTATTTGAAAGCCATTGGCAAAGAGGTTTTATTTATTTGTGGAAGCGATGAGCATGGTGTACCCATTACCATTAAAGCAAAAAAAGAAGGCATTACACCTCAACAGGTTGTAGATAAATATGATGGCATTATGAAGAATGCCTTTAAATCATTTGGTATAGATTTTAGTTATTACGGCAGAACCAGTTCTCCCGTTCACCATCAAACCGCGCAAGAATTTTTTAGGCATTTGTATGAGAAAGGCGTGTTTGAAGAAGAGGTTACCCAACAATATTTTGATACAGAAGCGCAGCAATTTTTAGCGGATAGATATATTACTGGAACCTGCCCACGTTGCGGAAATCCTGGGGCTTACGGAGATCAATGCGAGAAATGCGGAACATCTTTAAGTCCAACCGATTTAATTAACCCAAAATCAGCATTAAGCGGTGCTGTTCCCATTTTAAAGGAAACAAAAAACTGGTTTCTTCCAATGGGAAAATTGCAGAGCACACCTGCTTTTCAAGCCTACATTAAGCGTTTTGATGGCTGGAAATCTAATATCAAAGGCCAATGTGCTAGTTGGTTAAACGAAGGTCTTCAAAGCCGGGCCATGACTAGAGATTTGGATTGGGGCGTTCCAGTACCAATTGATGGCGCCGATGGAAAGGTATTGTATGTTTGGTTTGATGCACCTATTGGATACATCAGTGCAACAAAAGAAGCCCTGCTTGCTAGTAGCCAGCAGCCAGAAGCCAGCAGCTTAAAATGGCAAGACTGGTGGCAAAATGAAGATACCGAACTCATTCATTTTATTGGAAAGGATAATATTGTGTTTCATGCCATTATTTTTCCGATGATGCTCATGACCCACGGAGATTATATTCTGCCTTCGAATGTGCCAGCAAATGAGTTTTTAAATTTGGAGGGAGATAAAATTTCAACCTCACGCAATTGGGCGGTTTGGTTACATGAGTACTTAGAGGATTTTCCAAATAGAGAAGATGAACTGCGCTATGTATTAACGAGTATTGCGCCAGAAACCAAAGACAGCGAGTTTACTTGGAAGGATTACCAAACCAGAATTAACAGTGAGTTGGTAAGCATTTTTGGAAACTTTGTGAACCGCGTGTTGGTGTTGTGCGATAAGTATTATGAGGGTGTTGTTCCTTCGGAATTCGACTTTAGCAGCTCAGCGACGTATGAAAAAATTGCAGCATCACAGAGAATTTGTTTTGAGCAAATAGCCGCAAATATTGCAGAGATGGAGCAGGATTTAAAAGAAGTTAAACTGAGGGATGCCCAAGCATGTTATATGAATATTGCCCGCGCGGGTAACAAATACCTTGCCGATACAGAGCCATGGAAATTGGTTAAAACTGATGAAGACGCAGTAAAAGGAATTTTGTTTGATGCACTTCAAGTATGTGCCAAGCTAGCCATAGCTGCAACCCCATTTTTGCCACACACTTCCAAGAAGTTAGTAGGTTTGTTAGGTTTGAACCAAGTGAGTTGGCAACAGTTAAACGCTCAAGTTATTATAGAAACTGGCTCACAGTTGGCCAAGCCAGAAATATTATACAAGCAGGTGGAGGATGAAGAAATTAACAAACAACTTGAAAGACTCCAACAGATTAAAGCATCAAATACCCAGCAACCAAGCAGCAGCGATTTAGCCGAGCTTAAGACTAATATTACTTGGGAAGACTTTGATAAATTAGATTTGCGTGTAGGTAAAGTTATTGAAGCTGTAAAAGTTCCTAAAGCAGATAAACTATTAAACTTAACTGTAGATTTAGGCTTTGAAAAACGCACCATTCTTAGCGGCATTGCAGAATATTACCAACCAGCGGAGTTGATAGGAAAGCTGGTGACAGTAGTTGCCAATTTAGCGCCTCGCAAAATAAGAGGAATCGAAAGTCAGGGCATGCTTTTGATGGCAGGCAATGACTTTGGAAAGCTATACAGCGTGAGCCCAGAAAAAGAGATAGAACCAGGAAGCGTGGTGAAGTAGTACTTCTAAGGTTCTATTAACAACGGAAGCGTAGCAAAATCTCCATTTTCATTGTTTACTTTAACATAGTACACACCTTTTGCCAGTATTGGCAATTTAAATTCTGCCTGTACTTGAGCTTGGTTCAAACCGAAAACCTTAACTAAAGCACCTGTACTGTTGTATAATTTAACTTCTGAGAATGGCACATTATTTTTGGAGACAATTGTAAACGCAGTGGATGCAGGATTTGGGAAAATCCTAAAATTTGAAACAGAAGCGCTATTTTCTGAAAGACTATTTGGCAAAAGCTGAACCTTATTGCTCAATATTTTGAAATTACTAAAGCAAAGAGGTCCATAAACAGCTTCTAAGTAATAGGCACAATTTGAAGCACTTCCAAAAGAATCTACAAAGGCTGTGGTAATTGGACTTACCAAGGCTAATGGTAAAAATGCACCGTTGTTAATGCTTTTATAAATTTGAAATCCAGTGGTTCCATTTGCACCATATTGGTAACTCCAGTTTAAGTTTATCAGGTTACCATTTGTAGTGGCTTCTAAAAATGGAGCAGCAACTAAACTGCTTTTAGGAGAGGCGTTGTTGCAACTATCTACTGCGCTTATGCTGTAATAAATGATTTGATTTCTAGGAGATATTGAATCTATTATTACGCTGTTTGAGGCAAATGGAAGGGTAACTAATTCTATAGGCGCTCCAGCTAAGCTTGTTTGATAAAACACTTTATAAGCAGTAATATTTTTGCCACTGGTTTTATTCCATGCAATTTCGGTTTGAACCGAGTTTTGAATATAACTAGCACCGCAAATTACTTCATCAGTGTATGGTTGATTGGTTTTAATGAAAGGAGAATCTACATGCAAACATTGCGCATTATCTAACACATTAAACCTTACATAACCTCCACCTAAGCCGCTTACTGCAAGCCCATTCACTGGTGGATTAACATCCCAACTTGTTGTATAAGGCGTTACACCACCCACAATGGTAGCTATGGCCGAACCATTTTTGGCACCAAGACAAGTTTCTGGACTTGTTGAAATGGTTGTAACAATAGGGGTTCTAGCAGTTAAACTTGTAAGTAGACTTTTGGTACAACCAGAAGAATCCTGCATGGTTAAGGTATAATTGCCACTGCTAAGTTTTTTAAACACTGAATCTGCTTGAAAATTTCCTCCATTTAAATTAAATAAATAAGGTTTTCTGCCACCAGAAGGAATAAGGGTAATGCTTCCATTGCTGTCGCCAAAACACTTTGTTTCTATCTTATTATGAAGCAAATTAAGTGCTGGAGGATTATTAAGCGTTACATTAAAAGTTAGCAAACATTGATTGCTATCTCGGGCAAATATAATTCTATTTCCAGCAGGTATATTTGTAATAACAGGGTTTAAACCAGGAGTATTTCCAGACAACCAATATTGATACGGCAGGTTGCCACCTGTGGCAGTTATTCTTACACTTCCTGGAAGTAAATTACATTGGGGTTGTGTTATACTGGCTGTGCCAGAAAATTTAAATTCAGGTTCAATAATACTAGCATTTATTTGTTTAATGCAACCTTTACTATCTCGCACTTGAAAGTTGTAAGTGCCAGATTTTAAGTCGGCGTATAAGACTTTTGTTGCGAAACTACCATCCCCAATTTTGGTTTGGTATGGAGAACTTCCGCCGCTTATTTGAATAGAAATTGCCGCGCTTGAGTCACCTTTACACCTAAGTTGTTGCACCACTATAGCATTGGCTACCAACAAAGTGGGTTGGGTTAAAACTGCATTTTGACCACCCCTGCAATTGGAGGAGTCTTTCACCAAAAACCTGTAAGCACCGGCTTTTAGGTTATTGAAAGTACTGCTCAATTGCCAATTGGTACTATCAAAGCTATAATAGCGAATGCCTAAAGAGTCGCCACCAGTAAAATTTAGAATGGCTCTACCCGTTGAATCACCGTTACAATTGATATTGGTTAAAGTGGCTGCATTTGCAATAAATGCAGTAGAACTTCTATTTACAAAAACGATTAAACTATCTCTGTAATTTAAGGAGTCTGCAACCTTCAGGTAATAATATCCGCGTGGAATATTTGTAAAGGTGTCCTTAACAGCCCAAGGTTTTAGAAGAGGAGAATTTTTGGCGGTATCTTGTAAACTTGCTAAGACAGTGCCATTACCGCCTAACCGACTAAAAACAATTCTTCCATTTGAGTCGCCCACACATTTTTCAGGAGAAACATTTAGTAAGTTAACTGCTACATGTTTTGCTAAAATAGAATCAATCAACTCATACCTGCCACAATCAGCTGAATACACACTCGCCTTTATTCCAAAATAACCCCCTTGATTTAAGATGATGTTATTCACAGTATCAGTTCCTGAGCCAATTAAATTGAAGGTATTTGAGGTTGGGGAGGTTTCAATAAACCATTGTGTGCTATCCTTAACAATGTTTGGGTTGCTCAAAAAAGTAAGAAAAGCCTTTACTGGTAATCCATATACCTTAGTTTCTTTTGCAATTGTAATTTGTGGTGCAGAAGAGCCCTTGTTTATTACCAAACTTCTTACTAGGTAGGCATTTTTAACACATTGTCTATTTTTTGCTTTGATGTAAAGGATATAAGGTTTGACCAGAAAGTTTGAATTGTTGTTCATTCCATTGATACAAATTCTCAGTGTATCGTGTTTTGGACCATTTATATGTCGCGTTGCAACATTGTAAGGTCTGGTTATGGTTGCAGTGGCATTGGATGACCCAAAGCTAACCTCGAGGTCGGTGGTGTCGTTAGTAGGCAAGCCGCTTGAATTAGAAACGATATCAAAACAAGCTTGGGTTTCATTACATAAATTTAGGGTAGCAGCTGTGGTTTCAACACCTTTGTAAAATACTTTTATGTTTGGAGGGCCTGAAGAACCTGAGCCAGAAGAATAAAAATGTATGTCCCTTTTGGTGATGCTAATTAAGGTATTGATGTTGTTAATTTTTCTCCATTCAAGCACTTCAATAACCAAATTAGCCACAAATGCCCCAGTTGGTCGAACCCGAAGCAGACCTGTAACGGCATTAAAAGAAATTCCAAAAGGCGGTAGTGCGGGTGGAGATTGCCCAGGAATACCTAAATAAGGAAATGGAACGGTTGCAGAGTAAGGAGCAATATAGGGTGCATCTATACCCCGTGAAACTTGGGTGGTGCCTAATCTGTAACTTATTGAATCTCCGTCTGGGTCATAGGCACCAATGCTATAGGTAAAATCTTGACCTGAAAATGCTACAGGGTCTGCCTCATTCATAAAAACAGGACTTTCGTTCGGTGATGTTAAGCAAATGTTTAATAGTGCCTCGCCAAAAAGAGCTATTGAACCTGGGTTTTGAAGGGTGGTAATAGCGTTATTTCTACAGCAGGCGTTTGCAGCGCCAATGGATACCCAGCAACAAGATGCCGGCAATCCTGTAAGGTTAACATTACCTCTAAAGGTATATACTTCTATGCCAGGTGTAAATGTGCCAGGGGTGCGGGAATTGCAATTTGTGCAAATACTTTTGCTAAGGTTACATAGTTGCACTGCATCAAAAACACTAGTTCCAGTAGCAATGGGTAATGAGAAATTGCCATAATTAACATTAGTACAAGTTTGCGCAGGTAAATTATGCGGTAAACCGTTCGGGGGGCTACTGCCCACAACTTGCACATTAAAAGAGCAGCCTGTTGTCCCTGGTCCTCCAGTACCACAACCGCTACACAATTGTATACCTTGGCAATCTCTGTATAATTTTACGGTTACTTCATAAACACGTGTTGCAATGCTTTTAAATCTAACTTCTACCCCAACATTATGGGCTGCCTTGGCGGTGTTTAATGTAAAACAGAAAAGCAATAGAACTGTTGCAAGGGTTAATTTAAATTGTTTCATAAAAATTTTAGCTTATATCAAAACTAGTAAACCTAGTTGATAAATAAGTGGATAAGGGCCAAATTAATAATAAGATAATCAAATTTTACACAACTCACTCCACCCACAAAGGCAAGTTTGCTAGTTTGATTTGCTTGTAAAAGTTGCGTTTAAAAATACATGACTTTGGAAAGCTATACAGCGTAAGCCCAGAACAAGAGATTGAACCAGGAAGTGTGGTGAAGTAGGGTTTACTTTTATTTAATAGATGCCTTAAACTAAAAATTACGCGGTAACTCCGATAGGCTTAAGATAACACCAGCCTAAGAAATCAAAATCATCAAAATCATATAAATCTTGATGTTTTACACCTTTAACCTTTGAAGACAATAAAGCAACTACTGGATAGGTGTTATTTATAGTGGTATTACCAATAATTTTAGCTTTAATAAAGTAACTTGTGTCATCCTCTGTTTCTTCGTTTATTTTTATTCGGTAGAAGATGGAATAGTTATTTAGAAATAGTTTACGACTTACCTGTATTTCTGGCGCGTTCTCAAACCAAGATGTGCGTTCAGATGCGGCGCAAAGTAAATTGTTTGTGCCTAAAAATGAACCTAAATAGGTTTCTGTTTGGCCCTGCCCTTTCACTACAATTTTTGTGGCTATGCCAGTTCCAGAAAAATAGGAGATACTAGTAAAGGGCAACTCCAATGAAAATTCCATCCAATGGTTTTTTATGAGTGTAAATCGCGAAATTCTTTGGAAAACAATAAGTACAATAGGTAATGAAATTATAAAACTACTAAATAAGCTATTGAGTGCATGTATGAGAGAGAATTGGAAGTATAGTAAGATTGTTTTAATCAATAGCAGTGCGCAATACACCAGCATCATCCTTAAAAATATTGGGTCAGGGTAAATTAATTTTTTATAGGAGAATAAACTAGAATTATTAAGGGCATTGTTTAAGGTTGTGCTAAAAATTGAGACCAATAAAAAGAAATACAACCCAAAGACTAAAAGGTGACCAGTAAATTCATAACTAAGTAGAAAGTTGAACATGCCATGAAATAGGGCGGCAAGAAGCAAAAAAGAAAGGGCATATAATAGGATATGTTTTTGTGTTTTATAAATGCCATATATTACGCCATAGGCAAAAACTGAACTATTAAAAATATGGCCGAAGGAAGAAAAAACAAATCGGAAATCTATGATGGCAGCACCGTGACTGGTAAAATAAAGCACATTTTCAGTGGCAGAGAAACCTAAGGCGCAAAGGCATATATGGATTAAATAATCAAGGGGTTCATGTATTGTTTTTCGTATTAAAATAAAGGCACACAAAAAGGTAAATGCTTTTAAAAATTCTTCTAACAAACCAGCTAAAATAAAATTCTCGATGAGTGTTTGAAGGAGGTAGTCATCTGAATGAAGCCCTAAGTTTTCGAACAAAGGATAAAGTGGGAATAGTATGAAAGGTGAGGCTAATCCAAAGGAAAACGAAACCAGTAAATGCAAGAATTTTTCTGGTTCAAATACATCAATGAGTTTAAAATAATAAATCCACATTAAGGAACCTAGTAATGATACAAAGCAATAGACGATTAAATAAGTTGAAGAATCATTCATGCCTATAAAAATATAAATCTAAATTCGAAAACAAAGTTCATAAGTAGAATTACTATTAATTTCCTACTCAATCATAAGCGGCAAGGTAAACCCTTGGATGTCTTCACTTGAAATATATAAATGGTACAAACCTTTGCTTAATGGCGGCAATTGAAGAACCACTTCTTCTTTTGCTTGAATAAACAGATAGGTTTCTATTAACTTTCCTTCTATGCTTCTTAATTGAACTTGGGTGAAGGATTGTTTATGTAAGCTTTTTAGGGTAACCTGTTGTGTGGCTGGATTAGGATATAGGCTAAAACCTGATGCAGAATTTAAGCGCTCCCCAACGCCTATTGTTGCCCAAGGTTTAATTTCGCTTTGGATATAACTTACCTGGCAATTGTTCATTAAACT